>NZ_JBFAPY010000007.1:119396-610465 GCF_040676915.1 Asanoa sp. NPDC049475
CCGTCACGCCGGTTTCCGCCTAGCTCGATGCACAGGCGGCTCGCCGCCGCACCGCTGAGCCGCCATTGCTCTCGCACCGCGTTGCGCTACTCGATCTTCAGGTTTCCCGTGAAACATTGCTGGGCCGGGAGCACCGAACCCGCACTAGCGATCCCTCGTTCCTTAGCTGCTCTGCAGCGTTCGTCGGAGGCCTACACAACCCACGACGCGCTGACGCCCGCTTCTGGGTGTCGGTTCGCGACCTGTGGCCGGCGGTGCCGCGTCCAGGCTGGCCTGCGGCCAAGCGCGATCAAGAGCCCGGCCGTCGGCTGCGCCGTGTTTTGTCAGGTGCGCCTCCCCGCCGAGGCGTAACGACCCGCGACGCATGCACAGTTGGCCCTGCTTCCCACGCGCCGCGCGAGCCGCTCCCTACTTGACTGCGGTCGGGCATTCCGGGTGACTCGATTGCCGCTGTCGCAGCGCCGGTCCATCGCAAATTAGGAGCCGAAGTCCTCGGCGTCTTCGGACTCGAACCTGATTTCGGGCGAGTCAAACGTCTCGCGCCAGCGCCCACCGATGTGCCGTCGCCAGTCCTCAGCGACCCGCACAACGCCGGGACCACATCGGGCTGGGTCGTCGAAGCTGGCGCGCCACGGCTCGCGCTTGCCCGGTTCGTGGGCTAGTCAGCACACTCCTGACAGGTCAGGGCACCGGGGTCGCTCGCCTTCCGACGCCCGGCTCGCCGCAGCCGAACCACCACGACGTCGGACCATGGTTTCGAGCCGCCGGGCAAGAGACGCAACAGCAGTGCCGCTGCGCGTCGGCGACCGCGGTACCACGGAGGCGCCCAGGGCACGACGGACGGCGGCTATACGGTCGGCGGGCGATGCACGTGTGCGGCGGCCCGGCGTCACCGCCGACTCGCTGATCCCTGTCCAGCGACCACCACGGCTGATGCAGAGGCCGAGCACTCCACCGCTTTGTCCGCAGTCGCGCCGTGGTTCACGGGTCCGCCGGCACGAGTCAGGAGAGCCCCCATTTCCCATGGGAAACCAGAACGCAGAGCCCTCTTCTCCGCCGACTGCCCTCCTCTCGGCCGACGGAGTCGCGCGCGAGCCACTCCGGATACGGGCGGAAGCTCGGTATCGCGTCTTGCGGTTTCCCGTGAAACCGGCGCCTGCCTTGACCGGCCGACTGCGTCCTCGAACGCGGCGACTGCGCGCTCCGGGCCGGTCTCGTGCAGCCCGGCCGCGCTGCGGACAGAACTGAGCTCGTGAGCAATCAGCCGTCGCTGGATCGGCATGCGCGGAGCGGGCTATGCCTCGAGGCACTTGGTCGCGGGGCCGGGACGACTCCGGAACAGATTGAGCAACGGCATCAAGGCCCGGGGGCTTACTCGGCACCGCCGGACTCCCCCCCGCAGCGTTGTGGCCCTTAAGGCACGGCGATGCATGGCATCACAGCGCTGGGCCGAGCGGAATTATGCCTTGTTAGTGCGTGGTGGCGGAACCGTGCGCTTGAACAGCGGACGTTCAAGCGCCAAGGCGCCGGGTAGCGCTTGGTAGCGCCGAAGTCGACGGACGTGCTGGGGGCGACGGCGCTTCTGACGCGCTGCGGAATGTGCGACTGGCTGCGCTGAAGCCGGTCGCCAGGAAGCGCGGTGCGCCACCGACGAGGAACCCGACCGGTGAACATACGCTAGGCCGGCGGAACCAAAGCCTTTTGGTATGGCCCGGGGACAGCTTGCTCGGAACAGCGGACGTTCAATCATCAAAGGCACCGGCGTCCACCGTTCTGCGGTGACGGCCGAGCGGCATGGGAACGGTCGGGCCGTGACCACGCGGCGCTGGGTGGCGCTGACGGCACGGCGGTGCCCTACGACCGCCGCGTGCTAGCTGCCGGCAGAGCGCTCGTGACAAACAACCTCCGTAACGACAAGCAAGCGCGTGCCGAGCGGGCGGTGCCAAGGACCCCTGACCCATACAAGGCGCGGGCACGCGGTGCGGCAAGCATCGCGAAGCCAGCGCCGTCCACGGATGCCAGCCTTCAGGCTAGCTACGTCGCCCAGCCCCACTGAGGCCCGAAGTCGAGCGGATGGTCAGCGAGTGCCTCAGGCCGGACCTTCCTCTGCTCGTGCGAGCCCGCCCGCGTGGCCCAGAGCCAGACTCATCAGCGATCCGCGACTTCGAGCTCGCCCGGGCCGTCGCGGCGAGGAGGAGCGGGTCGACGTCGCCCGCGGGGCCGGGGTCGAGGCGCAGCTGGCCGCGACCCACGCCGAGATCCCGCGGCTGCACGCGTTTCCTCCGCAGAGCCGCTCAGCTCCCGAAGCCGCGGCATTGCCACTGACGCACCCCACGCATACAGCAGCCCCGCTGTCGCGGTAACGGACCGACACCCCAAGACCCAAAGCGCTCGCGTCCACACGAGCGTCGCAAGCCAAACCCGCAGCGGCGAAGAGGCGAGCCAGCGACGACCCGAACCCGCCGTCCCCGACCCGAGGCCACCTCTCCCAACCCCAAGCCAGAAAGATGTTTCACGTGAAACCAACCACCAACACAATGGCTAGGTGGGGATCCGAAGAGCGCAACGCGCCGACGTGCCGACGCTGCAGGCCATAGAGCGAGCAGCCGGAGAAGCGTTCCGCGACATCGGCATGCCAGAGATCGCCGACGACGAACCCCCAACCGAGGAAGACCTAGACGCCTACCTACAAGCCGGCACAGCCTGGGTGACGACCATCGACGACCACCCGATCGCCTACCTCATCGCCGAACCGATCGACGGCAACCTGCACATCGAGCAGGTTTCAGTACACCCAAGGCACGCTCACAAGGCCCTGGGGCGCCACCTCATCGACCACGCAGCCGCCGAAGCCGCGGCCAACGACATGCCAGCCCTCACCCTTACCACGTTCCGGGACGTCCCCTGGAACGCCCCGTACTACGAGCGGTGCGGCTTCCAACCCATCCCGGAAGACGAACTCACCCCAGGCCTAAGAGCCAAACGACAGCAAGAAGCCGACCACGGCCTCGACCGCTGGCCCCGCGTCTGTATGCGGCGACCGACGATCACCTGAGCGCCGCGCGTCCAGCCGCCCGAGAGACCATCGTCGCGAGGACCTTCCCGAAGTCCAGCCCGGCAGCCTGGATCGCCATCGGCAACAGCGACGTCTCCGTCATCCCCGGCGCCACGTTGACCTCGAGCACCTGCGGCGCCCCGGACTCGTCGACGATCAGATCGACCCGCGACAGGTCGCGCAGCCCCAACGCGTTGTGCGCAGCCACCGCGGCCTGAGCGACCGTCGCAGCGACAGCCGGATCCAGCCGCGCCGGCGTGTGCCACGTAGTCAGCCCAGCCGTATAGCGCGCCGCATAGTCGTACACCCCGTTGCGCGGCACGATCTCCACCGCGGGCAGAGCCTGCGGCCCATCCCCCAGGTCGATCACGGTGACCGCGACGTCCATCCCGGTCACATAGCGCTCCACCAGCGCAGTCGAGTCATAGGCGAAACACCCGACCATCGCCGCCGGCAACGCGCTCTCGTCACGGACCACCGCCGCTCCGAGGCCGGAGCCGCCCTGGGCCGGCTTGACCATCAACGGCAGCTGCAACCGCGACGCGATCCGCTCCAGCACTGCGACCGCACCGAGCTCCGAGAACCGGTCGTGCGGCAGCGCCACCCAGTCCGGGGTGGGGATCCCAGCCTCCCGCAGCACCGCCTTCGCTGACGGCTTGTCCCACGCCAGCCGCGACGCCAGCGCGTCACAGCCCACATAAGGCACGTCGCACAGATCGAGCACCCCGCGCAGCGACCCGTCCTCGCCGGTCGCGCCGTGCAGTGCGATCACGACGGCGTCCGGCGGATCAGACCGCAGCGCCGGCAGCAGCGCCACGTCGGCGTCGCGCTGTTGCGCGTCGATCCCAGCCGCGCGGAGGGCGTCGATCACCCTGCGGCCGGACTTGAGCGAGACGTCCCGCTCGTATGACAGCCCGCCGGCCAGGACGAGGACGCGCAGATCGGTGGTACCCATGGGTCAGATCATGCCAAGTCTGGGCCGGGAACGTCGGATCCGGCCTGCCCACGGCGGCGATTGGCGACCGCGCTGATCGCGCCGAACACCTGCCGCATGGCCAGGTCCTGCTCCATCACGCCCGCCAACCGGCGTACGCCCTCACGGATCCGCTCCGGCGACGGGAACGAGAAGTTGAGCCGCATGTTGCCGCCCCCGGTGCCGTCAGCGTAGAAGCCCGTGCCAGGCACATAGGCCACCCGCGCCGCTATGGCCCGCGGCATCATCGCCTTCGAGTCGAGCCCGGGCGGCAGGGTCGCCCAGACGAACAGGCCACCACTCGGCTTCGTCCAGGTCGTGCCCTCGGGCATGAGGTCGGTCAGCGCCTCCAGCAACGCGTCGCGCCGCTCCCGGTAGACCTCGCGGTACGTCTTGATCTGCTCGCGCCACGGCATCGTCGACAGATAGGTTGTCACCGCCGCCTGCGCGTACGCGCTGGGGCAGAGGATCTGCGACTCGGACGCGATCACCAGCTTCTCGCGCACCGCGTGCGGAGCCAGGATCCAGCCGACCCGCAGCCCGGGCGCGAACGTCTTCGAGAACGTCGAAAGGTAGAAAACCCCCTCGCGCCGACGCGCCCGCAGCGGCAGCGGAGCCTCGCCGTCGAACGAAAGCTGGCCGTAGGGGTCGTCCTCGACCACCAGCAGCCCGGCCCGCTCGCAGATGTCGAGCACCTGGTCACGCCGGGCATCCGTCAGCGTCACCCCGGCCGGGTTCTGATAGGTCGGGATCGTGTAGAGGAACTTCGCCCGCCGCCCGGACCGCGCGACCTCGGCGATCGCGGCCTCAAGCGCGGACGGAATCAGGCCCTCGTCGTCCATCGCCACGTGCACGACCTGGGCCTGCGCCGACTGAAAGGCCCCAAGCGCCCCGACATAGGTCGGCCCTTCGGCGAGCACCACGTCGCCGGGGTCGAGGAAGAGCCGTGACACGAGATCGAGGGCCTGCTGGCCCCCGACGGTGACAACGACGTCGTCCGGCGAAGCGCCGGAGCTCGCGTCGATGCCGGAGAGGGCCATCACCTCGCAGATCCGCTCGCGCAGCTCGAGGGTCCCCTGCCCGATCCCGTACTGCAGGGTGCTCGTGCCATGATCGGCGGCCAGGCTGCCGAGCATCTCGCCGACGGCGTCGAGCGGCAGTGCGGCGATGTAGGGAGCGCCACCAGCGAGCGAGACGACCTCGGGACGGCTGGCGACGGCGAACAGAGCTCGGATCTCCGATGCCGTCATGCCGCGAACCCGCCGCGCATAGCGGTCGGTATAGTCGTCGAGCGTCGTCCCGGTCATGCCCTACCTCACTTTCGGGCGCTGCGCTGGTTGGTTGATGGTAGACCGCGCACCGGCGAGCCACCTTCGGGTTACCGCAGGGCAGTCCATATCGCGGAACCCGAGCCCCCTCCAGCAGGTCAGACCCCTCGGACGCGCGATGTCCGACCTCTCCCCTCCTGCGCGGTTCCGGCGTACGATCGCTGGTTGGGGGCAAGGCGGGCCGCACGCGACATCCACCGTGCTCCGAAAGCCGTGATCTGGCAAACGAGCGGTTCGAGGTTCCGCAATGTCACGTCGTCTGGTCAGCCTGACTCTGGACACCCTGGAAGACCTGCCGCGCCCGTGCCGGCAATGCGTCTACTGGGAGCTCGACCCCGTCTCCGCCGAGCGCGCCTGCGCCGCCGGCGACCCCGGCCTGGAGAAGGAGGCGTGGGTCTCGCAGACCCTCCTCGAATGGGGCTCCTGCGGCAAGCTGATCTACGTAGACGGCATGCCGGCCGGCTTCGTCATGTTCGCCCCGCCGGCCTACGTCCCTCGCTCGATGGCCTTCCCGACCTCACCGGTCTCGGCCGACGCCGCCCTCCTGATGAACGCCCACGTGGTAACCGCCTTCGCCGGCGGCGGCCTGGGCCGCATGCTCGTCCAGGGTGTTGCCCGCGACCTCGTGAAACGCGGCGTGAAGGCGATAGAGGCGTTCGGAGACGCGAAGTTCGGCGACGCCCCCGAGGAGCCGGGCTGCCTGGCTCCAGTGGATTTCTTCCTGTCCGTCGGCTTCAAGACCGTTCGTCCGCATCCGCGCTACCCCCGCCTGCGCCTGGAGCTACGCACAGCGCTCTCGTGGAAGTCCGACGTCGAATATGCGCTGGAGAAGCTCCTCGGCTCGATGAGCCCAGAAAACATCCTCCGCCCAGTTCGCCCGGCAACCAGGGCAAGTCAAAGTTAGATCCAAGCGAGGAGCCAAAGGCAAGAGATGGTCCCGGGTCCGCCGGGGGCGCGACCGTTGCTCCCGCCGGGGATCGCTTCGCTTGCCAAGTCCGCGGCACACACCCTTAAAGGACCAAACCGAACCCCAAGACGTTGAGGGCGTCGCGTAAAGATCGACCGCGCTGATCGCCCCGTCCCCAGAAAACCCGACGACGGCCGTCAGCTAAAGCGCACCAGCCGCCAGCGCAGCCCGTAGCTCCCGCACGTCGATCGAGCCCGTAGGAACGTCCTGGTCGATCGGGTAGTACATCCGCTGCACCGCGGCCACGACCGCCTCGACGACATGATCCCGGAACCGCGGGTCGACCAGCTTCGCCCGGTCGAGAGGCGACGTCAGGTAGCCGACCTCCACCCGCACGGCCGGCATCTTCGTCAACCGCAGCAGCTCCCACGTCTTCGCGTGTGTCTGGCAGTTGCGCAACCCGGTCCGCACGACGATCTCGCGCTGCACCAGGCCCGCCAGCCGCTCCCCCACGGTCGACGCGGCGCCGTGGTCGGTGCCGTAGTGGTAGGTCGCCACCCCGTCGGCCTCCGGGTTCGCGTGGCCGTCGATGTGCAGCGAGATGAACAGGTCACCACCGAGCTCGTTGGCCAGCTGCGCCCGCTCCAGGTCCGTCAGCTCACCCGCCGGCGCCGGCCCTCGGGTCAGGTGGACCCGCATGCCGGCCGCCGCGAGGCGACCTTCCAGGCGCGCCGCCATGTCGTACGCCAGCTCCGCCTCGGTCCATCGCAGCTCACCCTCGGGCACCACGAAGCCCGTGTCCGGACCACCGTGGCCCGGGTCGACGATCACCGTCTTGCCGACCAGGTTGGGGCCGGAGTGCCGGAACGCGTCCGACTCGCGTAGCCATTGCGGGCGGCCGCCCGTGACCTTGCGGCCGAGCCGGCGCAGCGCGTGCATGGTCTGTGGTCCGCAGGCGCCGTCAGGGGCCAGCCCGACCTCACGCTGGAACTGGGCCACCGCGCGGGCCGTCCGGGCGCCGTAGACGGAGTCGGCGCGGCCGACGTCGTACCCCATCTCGAGAAGTCGTTCTTGCAGGGTTCGCACGTCTTCGCCGGTCAGCGGCTCCGGGATGGCCTGGTAGAGGGTGCGCGAGCCGAGCCGCCAGCGGGCCGCGACCAGCGCCCGCCAGGTCTCCGCGCCCACCGCGCCGTCGACGCTGAGGCCGCGGCTCTGCTGGAAGGCCCGCACCGCCTGCTCGGTGGCTTCGTCGAAGTCGCTCGACTCGAACTCCGAGCCCGACGAGGCGGCGTGTGCGCCCGGGATCAGCCCGAGGCCGACGAGGATGCCACGGATCTCGGTAACCGCGGGACCACGGTCTCCACGTCGGACAACACGCACGGACTACCTCCTCCGGGTGACACAAGCCGCGCTTCCGGAGCCTATCGTGGCCGCCTGGCCAGGGCCGGAAGGATCGTGAGACGAAGAACGCCCCCGCACCCTGGTGGATGCGGGGGCGTGTGACGCGTGGGTCAGAACGCGGCCTCGATGAGCTTGACCAGGTCACCCTTGGGTCGGGCGCCGGCTACCGACTGCACGGGCTCGCCACCCTTGAACACGGTGAGTGTCGGCACGGACATCACGCGGTACGCGCGGGCCGTCTCCGGGTTCTCGTCGATGTTGAGCTTGACGATCCGCACCTTGTCGCCCATCTCAGCGGCGATCTCTTCGAGCAGCGGCTCCACCTTGCGGCACGGAGCGCACCACTCGGCCCAGAAGTCGACGAGCACGGGCGTTTCCGCCTGCAGGACATCGTTGACGAAGTTGGCGTCCGTCACCGATTTGGTCGCTCCCACTTGAAAACCCTCCTCCGGGCCAACGAATGCTGAATCGAGTATGTAGTTTCCGGGAACGCCCGGCGGCATGTCGTGTCCGGACTCACGCCCGGCCGAAGATCAGACCTCGATCGCGGCGATGAAGCGCTCGGCGTCGAGGGCTGCCGAGGTGCCGGTGCCGGCGGCGGTGATCGCCTGCCGGTACGTGTGGTCGACCAGGTCGCCGGCCGCGAACACGCCCGGAAGGCTGGTGTGGGTGGTCGGTGCGGACACCTTGACGTACCCGTTCTCGTCCATGTCGACCTGCCCCCGGAAGAGCTCGCTGCGCGGGTCGTGGCCGATCGCCACGAACACGCCGGCCACCGCGAGCTCCTTGGCCTCGCCGTTGTGGACGTTGTGCAGCTTCACGCCGGTGACCTTGCCGTCCTCACCGAGCACCTCGGTGACGATGGAGTTCCACTCGACCTTGATCTTCGGGTTGTCCAGCGCCCGCTTGGCCATGATCTTGCTCGCCCGGAACGAGTCGCGGCGGTGGACGATCGTCACGCTGGCGGCGAAGCGGGTGAGGAAGCTCGCCTCCTCCATCGCGGAGTCGCCGCCGCCGACGACCACGATGTCCTGGCCGCGGAAGAAGAAGCCGTCACAGGTGGCACACGACGAGACGCCGTGCCCGAGGTATTCCTGCTCGCCCGGCACGTTGAGCGGCCGCCACGCCGAACCGGTGGCCAGGATGACCGCCTTGGCCCGGTAGACCGTCTCGCCCACGTAGACCGCCTGGGTCACGCCCGACCCGAGCTGCCCGCTGTCGACCAGCTCGACCCGGGTCACGTCGTCGGTCAGGAACTCGGCGCCGAACCGCTCGGCCTGCTTTCGCATGGCGTCCATAAGCTCGGGGCCGAGGATGCCGTCCGGGAAGCCGGGGAAGTTCTCCACCTCGGTGGTGGTCATCAGCGCGCCACCCGATTGCACACCCTCGATGACCAGGGGGTTCAGGTTGGCGCGGGCGGCGTAGACCGCAGCCGTGTAACCGGCCGGACCAGAGCCGATGATGATCAAGTTGCGGACGTCGTCCACTGCCGTCTCCCGAAGTTATGGCGTTGCTCGCACCAGGAAGAACGTCATGGTACGAGCCAAGGATTCCCGTGGGTGGACAACCTCACGCCGCGCGTCCGGTCTGTCCGGGGCTGTTACCGGTCACCCTACTCGGCTGCGGAACAGCTCGTCTGTGCCGCCCGGTCCGCAATCAGGGCCGACGGCCCAGCCCCAACGCAGCCCGGCGGAGTCGGTGAAGAACACGATCACAGCAGGGCGTCCCTGGTACGAGGAGAAGTCGGCGGCCGACACCGTGATCGGCCCTTGCCCATGCGCCTGAGCGATCGCGTCGACACACACGGCCAGCGCGGCCTCGGCATTGAGCCGAAGCAACTCGGGCTCGACCGACTTGGCGACTGCGCCTTCCGGCTGATCCTCCTCGGCCGACATCACCCCGGGGCTCTGTGCCTTCACCGAGGCGCGCGCCGAGGTGCCGCCGAACCCACCCGCGACGGCAGCACCGTTGTAGTCCCTGCCGGTGGCGAACCGCGGTACGGCCAGCGCAGCGCCGGCGGCGGAGTTCGGCGCCTGCGCCGCCGAGTCGGCGGCCCCAGCAGCCGTCTCCCCGCTCGTGCCGGTGCCGACGGACTGGTTGATCCACACCCCGGCGAACGCCGCCACGGCCACCGCGACGAGGGCCGGCGCGGCCCACGACAACCACCGCGGCCGGCGCCTAGCCCCGGCGGGCCGACCCGCAGGACCGGCCGCCGCCCGCCGCCCGCGGGGAGCCCGGACACCATCTCGCACGGCCCGACTCCGACTTCCCGGGCCAGCAGTCTCCGCGCCGGCAACCTGCTCGGTCGGCTCCCCGCCCAGGACCGTCTCCGTCGGCGGCAGAGCGGCCCGCTCTCCACCCGCAACCTGCTCGGTCGGCGGCAGTGCGGCGCGCTCGGTGCGAGTGACCGCCTGCTCGGCCGAGGGCAGGGCGGGGCCTTCAGCGCGAGCCACCGTCATTTCGGCCGGGGGCAGCGCGGCCCGCGCGGCGTTCTCGATCTGGTCGGTCGGCGGCAGAGCGGTCGCTGGTTGCGCGCCTGCGGCCTTCTCCGTAGGGGGCAGTGCTGTGTCGACGACCTGCTGGGTCACGGGCGTCGCGTCGGCCGTCGGCAGTGCGGCCAGCAGTCGGGTCAGCACCGCGTCGGGCATGGGCTCGGCGGTCTGCTCCGCGAACGTGGCCAGGTCGTCGGCCGTCGCTTCGAGCGCCGCCAGAAGCAGATCGTGCTCCTGCGACCACGCCACATCGGTGGCCACCAGGGACGCCACCCGGTCGTGCTCGGGAGTGCCGTCGAGCGCGCCGCCGACGTAGTCGGCCAGCAGGTCGAAGTCGACCTCGACAGGCTCGCTCATGACACCCCCTCCCCGCTGTTGTCAGGCACCGGGCCGCCCGACACTGATCGGACGTCACCGCCGCTCGACCGGTTCCGTGCGGTGGCCGACGCCACGCCACCGCCAACGCCGCCGCCACCGGACCGCAGGTGCCCCAACAGCATCGCCAACCGCGCCCGGCCCCGCGAACACCGACTCTTCACCGTGCCCTCGGCGACCCCGAGCAACACGGCCGCCTCGGCCACCGGATAGCCCTGCACGTCGACGAGCAGCAACGCCGCCCGCTGCTCCTCGGGCAGCCGAGCCAGCGCCTGCCGCACGACCAGCGCGGTGTCGTGGTCGGTCACCGGCGCCGCCGGTTCGACGCCGCCGGGCCGGTCGGGGTCGCCGTGGCCGTCCGGCAGCGGGACGGTCGGGTGCGCCTGGCGCCGGCGGATTCGGTCCAGACAGGAGTTGACCACGATCCGGTGCAGCCACGTGGTGACCGCCGCGTCGCCGCGGAACCGCGGTGCCGCCCGGTGCGCGGAGAGCAGCGCGTCCTGAAGGGCGTCGGCCGCGTCCTCCCGTTCGCCCAGCGTGCGCAGGGCGACGGCCCAGAGTCGGTCGCGATGCCGGCGGAACAGCTCCCCGAACGCTTGCGGGTCGCCCGCGACGTGGGCGCGCAGGAGCGCCTCGTCGTCGCGTGCGTCGAGGGGTTCGAGGTCGGCGGGGTCGCGCCGGCCGGCTGTCACGGCTGCACCTTATCGTCGCGGCGCTATCCCCGCGTGGCCCTGCTCAGCCCCGTGCTTGGACCGTGATCTCCTGGATCTCGAGCCGCATGCGACCGTCCGGCGTGGTCGGCAGCTTCGTGAACCAGATCAGCAGGTACTGGTGCTTCACGTCCGGCGGGAACCCACCGAAGGTCAGCGTGGTCGCCTCGTGGTTCTCGATCGGCTCGCCGATGCGGGTCTTGTAGTCGGCAATGATCTTCCGGTCACCCGTGCGGGTGCTGCCGGAGTCGCCCTGGCCGCTGAACAGCTCGGCCGACGCGCCGGTCGCCGACAGGTTGACCTGCACCGAGCTGACGTCGGTCGGCTCGGCGAACTTGATCAGGACGCCCATGCCGGACTTGTCGCCGAACGGCAGGTTCCTATAGGTGTCGCTCTCCCAAGCCGTGTCGCGCTTGCCGTCGACCATCAGGGCGGCGTCGCCGAGCTCGGTGCGGTCGCCGTCGGGGTCGACGATGCGGACCTGGTCGCGGGTGAGCGCGACGGTCTTCGGCGCGGGCGGAGCGGTGCTCTCGCCCGCGGGATCGGTGGTGGCGGTCGCGGCGACACCCGGCCCGGGTGCGGCACCGTCGTCGGGGCCGCCTCGGTCGGCCAGCACGCTGATGCCGATGAGCAGGCCCACGGTGGCGACGACCAGCAGGCTGGCCACACCCAGCACCAGCTTGCGCCGGGTGGCCGGCGGCTGGTCGGGCAGGCCATCCTCGACGGCGGAGAAGCGCAGCGGACCGGCGTCGACGATGAACGGCTCGTCGGCGGCCACGTCGAGCCGGTCGAGCTCGGCGGCCAGCACGTCGGCCGACGGCAGCGCCAGCCGGTCGTCGAGCAGGTCCATGGTCAGGTCGTCTAGGTAGGCGGGCACGCCGGCGCGCACCATGCGCGGCGCGGCGATCGCCCCGGACCCGTCGCGCACCGCGTCGGGCAGCGAGGAGGGGCCGACCTCGGCGTGCGGCCAGTGGCCGGTCAGCGCGAAGTAGAGGATGCCGCCGATCGCGCGGACGTCGGTGTCAGGGGTGTCGCCCTCGGTCGCCCGGGCGTCGGCGAGCACGACCCGGGAGTCGTCGCCGACCATGACCGTGCCGGGGTGGACGTTGCCGTGGACCATGCCGGTGGCGTGCACCGCGGCGACCGCGCTGGCCACCGAGTGGGCGATGGAGGTCGCGCGCTCGGCGTCGAGCGGCCCGTCGACCACGAGCTCCCGGAGCGCTTCGCCGTCGATCCACTCGCGCACCACGTACGCCCGGGTGTCTTCGTCGATCGCGTCGTAGACGCCGGCGAGGTTCGGGTGGATGACCCGGCTGGCGGTGACCGCGGCCTGGAGCATCTCCTGTGCGGAGTCGCCGCCGGGATAGCGCAGCACGACGGCGACGGGGCGGCGGAGCACCACGTCGACGCCTTGCCAGACCTGGCGGCCCGCGGCGTCGTCGTTGATGTGCTCGGCCAGCTCGTAGCGGTCCGCGAGGACCTCGCCGACCCTCGGTGCACCGACGGTCAGCACGGGAGGTGTGGCCTCTTCGGCCTCCTGGCCCTCGCCGACCTGGGTCACCGGTCCTCCTTCGGTGCTGTTCTCGCTCGTCATGCTGACTCGCTCGCCGTCTCGCAGTCACCCGGGGCAGCGCGCTGCGCCCCGTGTGAAGAACCGAAGGGCGGTGCCACCTCAATAGCGTAGGGGCTCGGCGCATCTGTCGGGAGCGACCTTACCTGGGACCGGCCACACCTCCACAGGCCCTGCTCCCCCGTTGGCAGCGCCGGATCCGGCCCGTTGAGCACTGCAAACGCCCGCAAATCAGCCTTTGCGGCGACATAGTGAGAACCCGAAAAACGTACGATTTCTCGTTCGGCGCGTCGCGGACCCAAGGCCGCGACCGGGTTCAACGCGCGAGGCCGAGCCGCCGCTGGATCATGCCAACCACGCTGGTCACCTCGGTGATCCGCAGCGCCATCGCGAGCCCGAGGTAGCTCAGGCAGATCGCCGCGCCGCCGACCGCCAGCCGGGCGATCGCGATCATCCGGTCCGCCGAGTCGCTGTCCGGCAGGAGCAGCAGCACGAGGTAGCCCACGAGCGCCGCGCCGACCGCCGCGACGAACACCTTGCCGAAGGTCTTCATGATCCGCCCGGCCCCGATCGGTCCGATCCGGCGGCGCAGCAGTATCGCGAACACCACCGCGGCGGCCACGTACGACACCGCGTTGCCGAACATCAGGCCGGCCGCGACGGTCGAGGTGGACAGCACCAGGAACAGGCCCACCTGCACGATCACCCGCAGTCCGACGACCGGGATGTTGACCAAAGCCGGCGTGCGGGTGTCGGGCAGGGCGTAGAAGGCGAAGGTGAAGAGCTGGCTGATCGCGAACGGCACCAGCGCCAGGGCACCGGTGGTCAGCACGACCCCCGTGTCCGTGGCGTTCTTCCCGGTGAACGCGCCGTAGTGGAACAGCACCACGGAGATCGGGTACGAGAGCACGGCGTAGCAGACCGCGATCGGCGCCAGCACCGCCGTCACGGTGCGTGTTCCACGTGAAACATCGTCGGCGAAGTCCCCGAACCGCCCCTCGGCCGCCGCAGCGCTCATCCGGGGCAGCAGCGCGGTGATGATCGAGACGGCGATGATCCCGTGCGCGGTCATCACCAGCAGGAAGACGTTGTTGTAGATCAGTGGGCCGGGGTCGCCCTTGTCGCTGGCCGCGTTGGCCAACTTGAAGACGACGATCAGGCCGAGCTGGCTGACCGCGACGTAGCAGAACATCCAGCCACCGAGCCGGGCCAGCTCGCGCAGGCCGAGCTCGCGCCACTGGCCACGCCAGCGGTAGTGGAAGCCCACCTTGCGCAGCGCCGGGACCAGCCCGGCGACCTGGACGATGATCCCGAGCAGGGTGCCGCCGCCGACCAGCAGGATCATCGTGGCGCTCATGTCGCCGGTCTTGAGACCCTCGCGGGCTCCGTACACCGCGATGAACAGACCGAACGACGCGATGACGATGATGTTGTTGAGGATCGGCGTGAACATCGGGGCGGCGAAGTGCCCCCGGACGTTGAGGATCGCGCTCATCAGTGCCGACAACCCGCTGAAGAAGATCATCGGGAGCATCAGCAGGGCCAGGATGTTGATCAGATCGCGCGTCTGGTCGGGTGTGTCTCCGCTGATGTAAAGCAGCGTGAGCAGCGGCGCGGCGAGCACCGCCAGCACGGTCGCCACGAACAGAGCGACCACCGCGAGGCTCAGCAACCGCTGTGTGTAGAGCTCACCGCGGTCGTGGTCGGTGTCCCGCCGGCGGACCAGCACCGGGATCAGCACGCTGGTCAGCACGCCACCCAGGAGGAACTCGAACACCATGCCGGGCAGGATCTGGGCCGTCGTGTACGCGTCGCCCACCGCGACACCGAGCGCGGCCGAGATCACGAGCGTGCGCAGGAAGCCCGTACCCCGGCTGACGAGGCTGCCGACCGCCATGACCGCGCTGTTGCCGGCGGCGCTGCCACCCTCGGAGGACGGCTCTTCGATAGCGGGTGGCCCCGCCGGGGGCGGTATGTCGACCGGATCGGCTCGGACAATGCCGTCGCCACCGTGCGCGGCGTGCGCGCTGCGGTAAAGGCCGCTGCTCACGGGACCTCCAGTCGAGGATGACGACGTACGCCCGACCCTAACCTGGACAACCCTGCCCCACGGCGTCGGCGACCCCGGACAGACAGATAGGCTGGCGGTCCCATGTCCGGAACATCCTCCTCCCGCCGCCTCAGCCAGGCTCAGGAGACCGCCGTGGCGGAGCTCATCCGCGTCTCGCCGGTCGCTGACGAGCTGGGCCGCCGGTTCGCCAAAGCCGGCCACGAGCTCCACCTGGTCGGCGGTTCGGTGCGTGACGCACTGCTGGGCCGGCTCGGCAACGACCTCGACTTCGCGACCGACGCCCACCCCGACCAGACCCTGGCGGTGCTCAAGGGCTGGGCGGAGGCGACCTGGGAGACGGGCCGCGAGTTCGGCACGATCGGCGCCCAGCGCGACGGGCTCCGCCTGGAGATCACCACGTTCCGGGCCGACGTGTACGACGGAGTCAGCCGCAACCCGGTCGTCCAGTACGGGTCCAGCCTGGCCGAGGACCTCCGCCGGCGGGACTTCACCGTCAACGCGATGGCCGTCAGCCTCCCCGACCACGTCTTCACCGACGCGTACGGCGGCCTCGACGACCTGGCCGAAGAGGTGCTGCGGACGCCGGGTACGCCGGAGCAGTCGTTCGGCGACGACCCGCTGCGGATGCTCCGGGCCGCCCGGTTCGCCGCGCAACTCCGCTTCTCGATCGACCCCGGGGTGCGCGCGGCGATGGTCGCGATGGCCGCCGACCTCGACCGGATCACCGCGGAGCGGATCCGCGACGAGTTCACCAAGCTGATGTGCGGCGTCGACCCGGTCTACGGCCTGCGCGTGCTGGTCGACACCGGGCTCGCCGACCGGTTCATCCCCGAGATCTCCGGTCTCAAGCTGGAGATCGACGAGCATGCCCAACACAAGGACGTGTACGAGCACACGCTGATCGTGGTCGCCAACGCCGTGCGCCTGGAGGGTCGCGAGGGTCCCGACTTCGTGCTGCGGTTCGCCGCCCTGATGCACGACGTAGGCAAGCCGGCCACCAAGGCGGTCTCCTCCGACGGCCGGGTCAGCTTCCACCACCACGAGGTGGTCGGCGCGCGGATGACCAAGCAGCGCATGAAGGCGATGCGCTTCCCGAAGGACGTCACCGCCGAGGTGGTCGAGCTCGTGGCGCTGCACCTGCGCTTCTACGGCTACGGTCGGGGCGAGTGGACCGACTCCGCGGTGCGTCGCTACGTCACCGACGCCGGGCCGCTGCTCTCCCGCCTGCACAAGCTGACCCGCTCCGACGTGACCACCCGCAACCGGCGCAAGGCGGCGCAGCTGGCCGCCGACTACGACGCGCTCGAGGAGCGGATCGCCCGGATCGCGGCCGAGGAGGACCTGGCTCGGGTCCGCCCCGACCTGGACGGCAACGCGATCATGGAGCTGCTCGGGGTGCCACCCGGGCCGGTCGTCGGCCGCGCCTGGCGGCACCTCAAAGAGCTGCGGCTGGACCAGGGTCCGCTCGACCGCGACGAGGCCGAGGCCGAACTGCTGCGCTGGGCGCGGGCCGAAGGCATCATCGCTCCTGAATGACAGCGGCCGGCCGCGGTCGCTACGGTCTCGGGCATGCAGAGCGTCGCGCCGCGTTCGTACCGGGTGCCGATCGTGGTGCTCTCGGTGCTGCTGTTTCTGCTGGTCGGCGCGATCGTCGTCGTGCAGGCCTCGCGGGCCGGCGAACGGGCGGCGCTGCGCTGCGCGGTCGGTGAGTGGGACGTGACCAGCTACCGCGAGGAGGTTCCGGTCCCGTCGTTGTCCGGCCCGGTGGTCTTCACCGGCGGTGCGGGCACGATCCTGCGGTTGCGCGACGACGGCACGGGTGAGACCGACTACGGCAACGGGGTCAGGTTCACCGCCCAGGCGCCCGACGGTCGGCCGATCCGGCTGGAGGCCACCGGGCCGGTGCGCTTCCGCTACGAGCTGCGGCCCGGTTCGATCCTGGTCACGCCCGCTGGCAACGACGCGACCAGCCAGTTGTTCTTGAACGACACGCCCTACGGGTCGCCGACGAAGTTCCGCGACGACCCGGCGGAGGGTCGGTCCTACCGGCTCGCGTGCGCCGGCGACTCGCTCAGCCAGGACGACGGTGTGCTGGTCGTCAGCTACCGCCGGCGCTGAATGTCGTACCCCCGAGGTTGAATGGGTGTCATGAGGTGGAGTGTCGTCGACTCGCCGGTCGGCCCGCTGTCGTTGGCGGCTGACGACGCCGGGCTGTGCCGGCTCAACTTCGGTGCGATCGACGGTGTCGAGCTCACGCCGCCGGCCGGTGTGCTGGCGGCCGCGAGCGAGCAGCTGGCGGGCTACTTCACCGGCGAGCTCACCGACTTCGACCTACCGCTCTCCGTCCAGCGCGGCTCCGAGTTCGAGCGGGCGGTGTGGCGGCGGATGACCACCATCCCCTATGGCGCGACCGAGACCTACGGCGAGGTGGCGGCGGTGGTCGGCGATCCGGGCGCGGCCCGCGCCGTCGGCGTCGCCTGCAACCGCAACCCGATCGCCATCGTGGTGCCGTGCCACCGCATCGTCGGCGCCGGCGGCAAGCTGGTCGGCTTCGGTGGCGGGCTACCGGCCAAACGCTTCCTCCTGGAGCTCGAAGCCGGCGTCGCCTTGCGTCAAGCCTGGGCTTAGCACAAGATCAACCAGCTCGCGGTCGAAGGACGAACCGATCGGTCAATGGCGATACTCGGGTCGCCCTTGGATGATCCATCAGTCTTTCCACCCTCCTACAGCTGATAGACGGGGGAACCACCCATGTCCACAGAGACACCTGACTCCTCCCTGGGCCGCCGCCGCCTGCTGCGTCGCGCCGGCACCGTGGCCGCCGGTGTCGTCGGTGCGGGCGCCGTGAGCGCCGCCGTCGCCGCCCCGGCCCAGGCCTCGCCCGGCGACCCGGTCGTGCAGGGCATCAACACCGGCGAGGGCACCGACCCGATGGTCACGCTCGAGAACCTCGAGGGTCCGGCGCTGAACCTCGCGCCGTCGGGCGAGATCGCTCCCGACGCTCCGGTCGGCTCACTTCGCGTCGACGGCGCCGGCAACATCTGGACGCTGGCCGTGCCTGGCCTGCCGGAGATGGTGCACACCTCGTTCACCGCGACCCAGCTCGTGCCGATCATCCCGCAGCGGGTGCTCGACACCCGCAGCGCCGCGGGTCGCGCCTACGTGATCAACCAGGCGGGCAACTTCGACTCGGCGGGCCGCCTGCTCGCTGGCAAAACGATCCACCTCTACATCGGCGACCTGGCGTTCAACGCGGTCGCCCTGCACGGCAACCTGACGGTGACCGGCGCCCTCAGCGACGGCTACCTGACCATGTGGCCCGGCGGCGCCGCTCGCCCGGCGACCTCGGTCATCAACTACGCGGCCAGCACCAAGCTGACCGCGCTCGCCAACCACGTGGTGTCGGGCATCGGCTCCAACGGCGACACCCCCGACGTGGTCTCCATCTTCAACAGCGGCAACGCCGCGCACGTGCTGCTCGACATCAGCGCGTTCACGATCATCTGGGGCTTCGGCGGGGTCAACCCCGACGCGATGGCCCTGAGCGCCGCACCGTCGGCCGCGCGCGCCAGCAAGGCCGCGGCGGCCAAGCCGCTGTCGGGCCTGGCCAAGCGTTCGGGCAAGCCCAACTGGGCCAAGTAAGACGCGAGAAAAAGGGCGGGAACCCTCGGGGGTTCCCGCCCTTTCGCGTGTTGCGGGTCAGCGCTCGACGTCGCCGCGGATGAACGACTCGACGGCGTTGTGCGCGTCGTGGTCGGCGTACTGCACCGGCGGCGACTTCATGAAGTAGCTCGACGCCGACAGGATCGGACCACCGATGCCCCGGTCGAGGGCGATCTTCGCCGCGCGGAGCGCGTCGATGATGACGCCGGCCGAGTTCGGCGAGTCCCAGACCTCGAGCTTGAGCTCGGCGTTCAGCGGAGTGTCGCCGAACGAGCGGCCCTCGAGCCGGATGTAGGCCCACTTGCGGTCGTCGAGCCACGGCACGTGGTCGGACGGGCCGATGTGCACGTCGCTCTTGGACATCTCGTGCGGCACCTGGGACGTGACCGACTGGGTCTTCGAGATCTTCTTCGAGACCAGGCGGGTGCGCTCCAGCATGTTCATGAAGTCCATGTTGCCGCCGAAGTTGAGCTGGTACGTGCGCAGCAGCTCGACACCGCGGTCCTCGAACAGCTTGGCCAGCGCGCGGTGGACGATGGTCGCACCGACCTGGCTCTTGATGTCGTCGCCGACGATCGGCAGGCCGGCGTCGGTGAACTTCTGCGCCCACACCGGGTCGGACGCGATGAACACCGGCAGGGCGTTGACGAACGCGCAACCGGCGTCGATCGCGGCCTGCGCGTAGTACTTGTCGGCCTGCTCGGAGCCGACCGGCAGGTATGCGATCACCACGTCGACGCGGGCGTCGCGCAGCGCCTGGGCCACGTCGACCGGCGCCTGATCCGACTCTTCGATGATCTCGCGGTAGTACTGCCCGAGACCGTCGAACGTCGGGCCACGCTGGACGAGAACGCCGGTCGGCGGCACGTCACAGAGCTTGATCGTGTTGTTCTCGCTGGCGACGATCGCCTCCGCGAGGTCCATGCCGACCTTCTTGGCGTCCACGTCGAACGCCGCGACGAACTCCACGTCGGATACGTGGTAGTCGCCGAAGGTGACGTGCATGAGACCCGGGACGCGGTCGTTCGGGTCGGCGTTGCGGTAGTACTCCACACCCTGGACCAGGGACGAGGCGCAGTTACCCACACCGACGATGGCGACGCGGACGGAGCCCATCGCGTTTGCCTCCTTCTTATTACGGCCGCTCGTCCTGGACGTGCGGGCTGGTTTCTGCTGTCCCGGAGCCCGCGGAGCGGGCCTCGGGAGCGCGGCCGGAGCGCTCGTTGACGATGAGCTCCTCCAGCCAGCGCACCTCGCGCTCGCAGGCGTCCAAACCATGACGCTGCAGCTCGAGGGTGTACGCGTCGAGGCGCTCGCCCGCGCGGGCGAGCACGTCGCGCATGCTCTCGCGGCGCTCTTCGACCTTGCGGCGGCGACCTTCGAGAATGCGAAGGCGGGTCGCCTGGTCGGTGCGCGCGAAGAAGGCGAAGTGGATGCCGAACCCGGCATCGTCGTAGGTCTCCGGCCCGGCCTGGGCGATGAGGTCGGCGAACCGCTCCTTGCCCTCTGCGGTGATCTTGTAGACCACCCGGCCGCGCTTGCTGGTGAGGGCCGGGACCTCGGGGGTGGTCGGCGGTGTCTCGCCGGCCTCGGTGATGTAGCCGGCCGACTGGAGCCGGCGCAGCGTCGGGTAGAGCGAGCCGTAGCTGATCGCGGCGCGGATCGATCCGAGCTTGGCGGCGAGCTCCTTGCGGAGCTCGTACCCGTGCATCTGCGACTCGTGGAGGAGGCCGAGAATCGCGAACTCGAGCAACACCCACCTCCCTCGTGCCTCTCGATGTATCGCGCCGATACATCGCTACGGCCCACGGTAAGACACACCGAGGCCTTCCGCAAACCTCTGATCGCACCCGGGGAATCACGCTCCGTAAGCGTTGTCGCTCTCCTGGCCTCGACCGCGTACCCTCTTCCGCATGCGCACGCAGCGCCAGGTCGTCGACTACTCGCTCCAGAAGCGAGCGGTCCTGCGTGACGTCTATTCGGGCCGTGTCGGGACCTACGAGGTCTGCGACGCCTCGCCTTACCTGAAAAGCGCCGCTCGCTTCCACGGCGAGCCCACCGAGCAGCGCTGTCCCATTTGCCGGCGGGAAAACCTGACGCACGTCCACTACATTTACGGCGATGAACTCAAGCAGTCCGCGGGACAAGCGCGCACCCTGGCCGAGTTGCCGGTGCTCGCGATGACTCTCCGTGAGTTCCAGGTCTACGTGGTGGAGGTCTGCCAGGGCTGCTCCTGGAACCACCTGGTCGAGCAGTTCCTTCTCGGTCGCGACGGACTGGTCGTGGCTGATCCTGAGGCAACCGGGCGAAGGAGAGAGGCTCAACGGTGATCACGATTCGCCCATCGCATGCGCCGTCTTCGGCTGATGGGCGAATCGTTAACCGGATAAGTCCGGTTTTTTCAGATATGTCTGTGGCGGGCCGACTCAACCGGACGACCGCACGACGTGGTCCAACTCACGGCAACCCGGTGGCAGCGCAGACGCGCGTCACCGCGACCGGCAGGGTGTGACGAATGAACTCGTACGACGAATCCAGTTCCGCGCGCGGCCACGCCCGCCCCACGGGCCCCAGTGGTAACAGCGGACCAGGGTCCGGCGACGATCGCCACTGGCAGAGTGGCGACGGTCTGGGCGGGTGGCCCGCCAACGGCGGATACGGCGACCAGCCGTCCGCCGCGCGCGGCTCCGCCTCGGGCGGTCGGGCGTCGGTGCCCCGGGCCTCGGCGTCAGTGCCGTCCTCCCCTGCCGGCGGGTCGGCCTCCGTGCCGTCGTCGGCCGGTCGCGCGACCGTCGGTCGCGCCTCCGCCTCCGTACCCTCGAGCCCCGCTTCCGGTACTTCCGGTCGCGCCTCGGTCGGCAGTGCGTCCGTCGGCAGTGCGTCGGTCGGGAGCGCGTCGGTGGGCAGCGCCTCCGTCGGCACCGCCGGCCGGGCACGGGTCGGCCGCGCGGTGGTCGGCGGTCCCGGCGAGAGCGGCCCAGGTGGGCCGACCGGGCCGGGCGGCCCAGGCGGGCCGGGCAGCCGCAGCCGCTCCGGCGGCGCCAAGCCGAAGCGCTCCCGCCGCAAGAAAATGATCAACTGGGGCATCGCCGGGTTCGCCGTGCTGGTCATCCTGGCCGGTGCCGGTCTGGTGGGTGGCACCTACTACACCACCAACGTCGTGGTGCCCGACAAGATCGACCTGCCGCTGGCGAGCACGATCTACGCCTCCGACGGCAAGACCCAGATCGCGAAGCTCGGCGAATACAACCGCACCTTCGTCTCGATCAAGCAGATCCCGGAGTACGTGCAGCACGCCGTTGCCGCCGCCGAGGACCGCAAGTTCTACGAGCACGACGGTGTCGACTACGTCGGCATCGCCCGCGCCGCGTGGAACAACTTCACCGGCGGTGAGCGGCAGGGCGCCTCGACGATCACGCAGCAGTACGCACGGAACGCGATCAAGGGCCTCGACGACGCGACCTACGGCCGCAAGGTGCGCGAGGCGGTCATGGCGTCGAAGCTCAACGACGAGTACGACAAGAACCAGATCATGGAGATGTACCTCAACACGATCTACTTCGGTCGAGGTGCGTACGGCATCGAGGCGGCCGCGCAGACCTACTTCGGCAAGTCGGTCAGCAAGCTCAGCGTCGCCGAGGGCGCGGTGCTCGCCGGCGTGATCAAGCAGCCGGTGCCGTCGGCGACCCACAAGGGCTTCGACCCGGGCTACAACGCCGACGAGGCGAAGACGCGTTGGGGCTACGTGCTCGGGGGCATGGTCGAGAAGGGCTGGCTCAACGCCGCCGAGAAGCCGACCGAATACCCGAAGGTCAAGCCGCTCCCCTCGGACAAGGCCTGTTTCACGGACTGTGGCGTGAACACTCCGCTGGGCAACGTCATCAACTACGTCCGCGACGAGATGATCGGGATGGACATCCCCGGCTGCGACCTGGAGAACTGCGCGCGGCTGATCAAGGATGGCGGCTTCAAGGTCCAGACGACCATCAACATCGGCATGCAGCGCGAGATGGAAGCGGCGATCCAGCGCAGCAAGAAGGGCTCGGAGCTCGCCGGGCAGCCGAAGAACCTGATGGCGGCCGGTGTCGCGGTCGACCCGGGGTCGGGTCGGGTGCTCGCCTACTACGGCGGTGACAACGGCACGGGCCACGACTACGCCGGCAAGAACATCGAGAACGGCCAGCTGACCGGCGGCCACGCACCAGGCTCGTCCTTCAAGATCTATACCTTGGCGGCGGCGCTCGACGAGGGCATCTCGCTCGATTCCCGCTGGGACGCGACCGACTACGAGGTGCCCGGCACCGAGATCAAGGTCATCAACGCGGGCCGGAAGCCCAGCTGCGCGAAGAGCTGCACGCTGCGGGAGTCGACCATCCAGTCGTACAACGTGCCCTTCTACCACATCGCGGAGAAGGTCGGCGCTGACAAGGTCATCGACATGGCCCGCCGCGCCGGCGTGACCACGATGTGGACCAACGACCCGGTCAAGCCCTACGACCTCAACAGCAAGAAGACGAAGATCGGCAAGAGCTCGCCCTTCTACTACGTGGTCGGCTACGGCGCGTACCCCATCACCGTGCTCGACCACGCCAACGGGCTGGCGACGCTGACGAACCGCGGCGTTTACAACAAGGCGCACTTCGTCATCTCGGTCCAGAAGAAGAACGAGGTCGGTGCGTGGGAGACCGTCGGCGGTGAGCAGCGCAAGCCCAAGCAGCTGATCCGGACCGAGGTCGCCGACGACGTCAACGACGTGCTGCAGGAGATCTCCGGCGGGCTCAACGGTGGTCGACCGGCGACCGGCAAGACCGGCACCTGGGAGCTCAACGAGAAGAGCTCCGACAACGCGCACGCCTGGATGCTCGGCGCGACGCCGCAGATCGCGACTGCGGTCTGGGTCGGCAACGTCGGTGGCGAGAAGGCGATCAAGGACAAGTACGGCAACAAGATCCAGGGTGCGAGCCTGCCGAAGGACATCTGGAAGCGGTTCATGAACGACGCCTCCAAGGGCATGGACATCGAACGCTTCAAGCCGGGCACCCACATCGGTGACCCGGACGCCGGCAACGGCCAGAAGCAACAGGAGCAGCCCGTCTGCTTCCCGGGGCAGCCCGGCTGCAACGAGTTCCCCGGCGGCAACGCGGGCGGCGACGGCAACGGCGGCAACGGTGGTCCCGGCAACGGTGGTCCGGGTCGCAACAACGACCAGCCGGCTGACGAGAACCCGTTCACGGTGGTCCCGCCGCCGGGCGGCTGATGGATCTCTCCGTCGAGCGGCCCGGCCTCACGGCTGGGCCGCTCGGCGTGCCGACCGGCACCCGATCCGACAAAATCGGCGCTCCGGATGGGGCACACCGGGTGGGATGCGGAAAGATGCGTCTTCGTGGGTGCAAACCTGATGCATGACGACGCCGGGCCGGTCGACCTGCCGTCGCGCTCCGACGGCTTCGTCCGCGGGCTCTCCGAGTCGATCGGCGGGCCGATGGGCGAGCACGCGGTCGAGCGTGCCGGCGGGGCACGCTCGGGCGGCGGTTTCTGGACCGTCTCCCGCATCGTGCTGGCGTTGATGTGCCTGACGTTGGCGCTGCACTGGGTGCAGAAGTCACCGTGCCAGGACGGTGCCTGGCAGAACCACCAGCAGTACACCCGGTTCTGCTACACCGACGTGCTGGCCCTCTACTACGCCGAAGGGCTCAACGAGGGCAAGGTCCCCTACGCCGACCACCCGGTCGAATACCCGGTGCTGACCGGAGCGTTCATGGGCGCGCTCGGGCTGCCGGTCCACGAGCTCGGCAAGGACCGCCCGGAGATCAACCAGGGCCAGTGGTTCTACAACCTCAACGCCCTGGTCCTCGGCGCGATCGGCGTCGGCGCGGTCGGCGCCCTGCTCGCCCTGCGCAAGAGACGACCCTGGGACGCGGCGATGTTCGCCCTGTCTCCAGCGCTGCTGGTCACCGCGACCGTCAACTGGGACCTGCTGGCGATCGGGCTGGCGGTCTTCGGAATGCTCGCCTGGGCCAGGCACAGACCGGTCGCGGCCGGTGTCCTGCTGGGTCTCGGCTGCGCTGCGAAGCTCTGGCCACTGTTCGTCCTCGGCCCGATCCTGGTCCTGGCGTTCCGCACCAAGCGCTGGCGGGCGGCGATGACCACGGTCTGGGTCGGCGCCGCCACCGTGCTGGCGGTCAACATCCCGATCGCGCTCGCGTTCCCCGACGGATGGAAGCGCTTCTTCGAGCTCAACAGCACCCGGCCGATCGACTGGGGCACCTTCTGGTACATCGGGCGCTACCTGGACACGAAGTGGTCCCCGAACTCCGCCGGCCCGTTCCAGTGGCTGAGCGACAACATCCCGACCCTGAACTTCCTGTCGTACGCCCTCTTCGGCATCGCCTGCCTGGGCATCGCCGCTCTGGCCGTGTACGCACCCCGCCGCCCCCGCCTGGCCGCCCTGGCCTTCCTGGTCGTGGCCGCGTTCCTGATCTTCAGCAAGGTCTGGTCGCAGCAGTACGTCCTGTGGCTGCTGCCGCTGGCGATCCTGGCCCGTCCCCGCTGGGGCGCGTTCCTGGCCTGGCAGGTGGCGGAGGTCCTCTACTTCGTGGCGTTCTACGGCGAGCTGCTCGGTGCCTCCGGCAAGCAGGTCTTCCCGGAGGGCGTGTTCGTGCTGGCCGCGACGCTGCGCCTGGCCACCGTGATCGTGCTCTGCTACTTCGTGGTCCGCGACATCCTGCGTCCGGAGCTCGACCCGGTCCGGGCGACCTACGCGGACGACCCGGACGGCGGCGACTTCGACGGCGCACCGGACCCCGGTGACCGCTTGCCGGAACCCGCCGCGGAGCCGGTGCCGGCGCGAGCCTGATCCGCGGGCCGAGGTGCTCATCACGCCCGGCCCGCGGCTTGCCGCTAGAGGTGGTAGACCACCACGGAGCCGATGTCCTCGCGGGTGATGCCGAGCGAGTCGACCGGCAGCTCGATCGCCGTCTGCAGCGGTGAACCCGACTGGATCATGTCGCGCGCCACGACGACGTTGCGTACACCCATCTGGCGCAGGTAGTTGATGCTGTTCTGGTCGGGGAAGGTCGCGGTGACCTGACGTACCTCTTCGAGCTTCTTGGGCACGAAACCGCTGCCGCCGTTGACGATGTCCTGGAACCTCGTCGTCGACCAGAGCATGAAGTTCTCGTCGTGGAGCTGGTCGCTGGGCAGGACCAGAAGCGGACCCTCTACGGTACGCATCGCGGCCGGCTGGGCCGGGACGATCGGGTGCGGCGTGGTGTTGATGCCCTCGACCAGCACGAGTGCCAGCGGGATCAGCGTGACCAGGCGCAGCCACGGGCTCGGCCACGGCGGGATCCGGTTGGCCGAGATCTCCTTGACTCGGTCGGCCAACGCGCACACGGTGCCGGCGGCCAGGATGCCGAGCAGCAACGTCACCCACAGCATCAGCCGGCCCGGGGTCCGGATGCCGTCCCAGCCTGGCACGTGTTCGAGCAGCGGCAGGTAGGTGAAACGGCCGTCCTGGAACTCGCTGCCCATCGCGAGGACGGCGGCAACCACGACACCGAGCGCGAGCAGCAGGCGCTGCCGGACCGTCCAGATGGTGAAGAACAGGCCGGCCAGGGCCAGACCGATCAGCGCGAAGCCGGGCAGCAGCGTCATCTCCGGCGGCCAGCCGAGCGAGTCACGCAGCGGCTCGTGCAGACCACCCCAGAGCCACGACTCGGGTGGCGCGGTGAAGAAGCCCCGCAACGGCGGCGAGTAGAGCTGGATCTCCTCGACACCACGCCGCGCGTACGGGTGGTCGTCGGCCACCTCGAAGTACGGAATCGCCAGGAGCCCACCGACGGCCACGAAGATCGCGCCGCCACCGAGGTCGGCGAAGAACAGCTTGCGCCCGAACGGACGGCGTTCCCTCCACACCCGGAAGCGCTTGAAGAGCCAGGTGAGCAGTGCGCCGAGCGCGAGCAGGGCCAGCACGTACGCGAAGACCAGCCCGATCCCGAAGCCCAGACTCAGCTGCCACGCGGCGACCAACCACCCGGCCAGCGCCCACCCGGCGTGCCGGCGCTCGGGCCGGTAGCCGTGGCGGAACGAGAACCCGTGCCCGCGAGCGAGCATCGCCAGAGCCAGCGGGATGCCGCCGTTGGAGATGATGTGCAGGTGGCCGGCCTGGGCCAGCAGCCACGGCGCGTAGGTGTAGCCGGCCGCCGCGACCGCGCTGCCGGTGCGTCCGGCGCCGAGCTGGCGCACCAGCACGTAGGCACCGAACGCGGCGAGCGCGTGTGCCAACACGAAGACGATGTTGTAGCGGACGATCGCCGCGACCGGACCCTCACCGATCATGCCGAGCGGCGCGTAGCCGAGCAGCGAGTCGGAGAACGCGAACGTCCAGAGCTCCGGATAGAAGGCGTTCGAGTGCCAGATCCGGCCCGGGTCGGTCAGGAGACTGTGCCCGGACCAGGACATCTGCCAGGCCTGAAGGGTCGGGTCCCAGATGTCCTGGGGGATCGTGTGTCGCGGGTACCGCAGCGTCGGCCACGTCATCACCACCGCGGCCGCCATGGAGATCAGCGCGGCCAGGGTGAACTCGTGGCGCAGGAACCGCCCGACCCGCCGCGCGACGCGGAGAGCGACACCCGGCGGCGGCTCAGTCCGCCCGGCGAACTCGGCCCACCGATCGGGCTCCTTGTCCGCGTCTTTCTCCGCGACCGCGGTGGCCGTGCCACCACCAGCCGACTTGCCGTCGGAGGCGGTGTCCGCGTCGGTCTTGCCCGCGCTTTTCTCCGCGACCGCCGTGCTCTTCGCGGTGGCATCCTCGCTGTCGTCGTCGGCAGAGTGCCGGCCGGTGCGTTCACCGTCGGCCTTCTCCGTGCCACCGTCGGACGCCGCAGCGTGCCGGCCGGATGCGCCAGTATCCAGGTCTCGGCTGCTGGCGTCGCTGTCCGCCGGGGTCTCGGACTTCGCGTCGGTAGCGCCCGAGTCCTTTGTGGTAGGTGCGTCGCCGGTCGTGGCCGGGATGTCGCGCGCCGACCGCCGGAACTGCCACCAGCGCCGGGACTTCGCCTTCGGCGCCTCAGGTGCGGTCTCGTCCGCGGCGGCCGCGTCGCTCCGCTCCGAGACCACCTCAGCCGAGGTCGCGCCGCCTGTCGCGGTCGGAGCGGCCTGCGCGGTAGCCGACGCCTCGGCGTCCGTGGCTTCCTCCTGGACCTGCGGCTTCGCACCGACCCGCTGCTGTGGGGCCACACCCGGCTCAGCCGCAGGACCCCTGCCCTTCGGAGGAGTCGCATCTGGGGTCGTCACGGCGCGGTCGTCGGCCGCGTCGGCTATCGAACCCGCCGCGCTCTCCGCGTTGACCTCGGACGCGGAACCGCCACGACGAGCACGACTCCTGGCCTTCGGCGCGGCAGCCGTGGTCCCGTCCGCAGGCTGACCATCGACGGCCCCGTCGGCGTCGACAGCCGCAGCAGCACCGCGCTTCCTCGCCGGCTTCGGGGCCGTGCCGACGCCAGAGGTCGTGTTCACTTCTTCGGTCGATGCCGATTCGCTCACCGTGTCGACAGCAGCAGCGCCTCCGCGCTTCCTCGGCTTCGGGGCCGCGTCGGCACCGTCGGTCCTGCTGGCATCTCCGGCTGACGCCGATTCGCTGACGGCCGCACCCATCGCAACGGCGGCCGGCGCACCAGAAGCCGCGACACCGCGCTTGCGTGGTCGCCGGCCCTTCGAGACGGCTTCGCCGGGCAGCGTCTCACCCGCGCCACCCACGTCGTCGCCACCGCCGGCGGCTGACGCACCGGTCCGGTCCGCAGGCGCGACGGGGCCGGCCGGATCGCCACCGCCGTCGGCTGCGCTCGTGCCGGACAGCTGCGCGTCGTCACCGGCCAGGTCGGCAGCGACATCCGTCGCGGCGCCCGGCTCGCCGGCGGGCGGGTCCGCGTCGGGCGCCGTCGCGCCGCCACGTGGGTCGTGGCCGTTGCTCGCGCCGTCGTGCGGCGGCGCGGTCTCGGCCACGTAAGGCTCGTCGGGCTCCTCCTCACTGGCGATGGAGGGCCTGCGGGTGGGCTCGGGTCCGGGTGCCGCGTGTCGCGCGGTCATCGGCGGTTGTTCCGAGTTCATGCCGCTCTTTCTCTCGACCGACCGGAGGTCGGGCTTCGCCGATCACCGCACCACCACGCAGCGGTCGCGCCCTGACCCACGAAGCACCCCCTAGTGGCGCCTAACGTCACACCTTGCCGCGTAGAAACGCGATGTCGGCCGCTTGGCCTTCGGCGTCGCCCGGAGTTTCCACGATGACCGGTGCACCGGACGCGCGGACAACGGCGACGAGCAGCTCCGGGTCGATCATTCCGGAACCTAGGTTGTCGTGTCGATCCCGGCCCGAGTCGAACGGGTCCTTGGAGTCGTTGCAGTGGATCAGGTCGATGCGGCCGGTGATCGCCTTGACCCGGTCGACCAGGCCGAGCAGGTCTTCGCCGCCCGCGTGGGCGTGGCAGGTGTCCAGGCAGAAGCCGACCTCGTAGTCGCCGACCGCGTCCCAGAGCCGGGCCAGCATGTCGAGCTTGCGGGCGCACGCGTGGTCACCGCCCGCGGTGTTCTCGATCAGCACGGGGGTGAGGAAACCACCTTGTTCCTGCGCGTACGCGAACGTCTTGCGCCAGTTGTCGAAACCCGTCGCCAACTCGTCGACCGCGCCCACGTGTCCGCCGTGGACGATCAGCGCCTTGGCACCGACGTCGGCGGCGCCGGCAGCGTGCGCGAGCAGCAGCTTGCGGCTCGGAATCCGAATCTTGTTGTTGAGCGTCGCGACGTTGATCAGGTAGGGCGCGTGAATGTAGACGTCGACCTCGGACGCCTTGAGCGCCTCGGCGTCGGCCCGCGGTTTCGGCGACTTGTAACCCTGCGGGTCGGTCAGGAAGAACTGCACCGCGTCGGCATCGCGGGCTGCCGCTGCTGCCAACGGGTCGGTCGGATCGACGTGGGCTCCGATGCGCATGGAGGCGAGCCTACGTCGCGGGTACGACAACCGCGCAACGGTGCCTGCTTCCGGAATTCCTCGCAAATCGCCCAGTGGCCTGCGTCACCGGCGCCCGTGCCGCTTCGTTACCCCGATAGACCAGCCCAGGGGCCAAGCGTCCCGCGGCACAGGCCGACCACGGGAGTTGTGAACGTTGCACGCCATCCGACGCCGTACCGTCGCGTCCGTTGTCGCGGCCTTTTTCGTCGCGGCACCGCTGGCCGTCGGCGGCGCCGCCTTCGCGGATCCGGCGCAGGAGACCAACAGCCAGGTCACCTTCAGCGGCGACGGGCTGCTCGGGGTGGCCTGCGGCGCCAAGCCGAGCGCCGCGTCGGTGACCGTGCCGGCCGAGAGCACGCTGCGGGTCGTCAACAACACCGGTCGCAAGGCCAAGCTGATGCTCGACGGCGCGACCCGCGGTGAGGTGGCGTCGGGCGCCACGGCTGACGTGCTGTTCCACCGTGGTCCGGTCGAGCTCGCCCTCAAGCCCGACTGCATGCTCGCCGACGAGAAGTCGGTGCGCGTCGAGGTGATGGCGCCTCCGCCGCCCGCGGCGACCGGCAACGACACCCCGGCGAACCCGCCGACGCTCCCGTTCGGCGGTGGCAACGGCAACGGCAACACGTCCGGCGGCGACGACCAGAACGCGGGCGGCGACGGCCAGGGCGACCAGAACCAGCGCCCGAACGCGAACGGTGGCAACGCCGACCCGGCGGCAGCCGCCTCCCCCGGCGCGGTCGACCCGAACAACCCCGACGCCGACCCGGCGGATCCCGCCAACCCCGACGACCCGGCCAACCCCGACGCCGCGGCGCTCGCGGTGGACAGCTTCGCCAACCCCAACGGGGGTACGGGCCTCGACGGCGCGACCACCGTCGCCGGCGCGGCGGCTGAGCCGCTGGCCTCGGTCGACCCGGTCAGCGACAGCGGTCCGACGGGCCTGCTCGCGCTGATCGCGACGGTCTGCCTGGTCGGTGTGTCTGCTGGGGCAATTCGGGCTATTGTCGCTCAACGTGCAAGCCGGACTCGCGCCGCGTAAACTAAATATCACTACAAGGCTCCGCGGGGCGCCCGCGTCCAACCTCGTCGGTGTGGTCGTTCCTCCCCAGGTCCCACCCAAAGAATGAGGATCAAAGGCGCTCCGCGGCTCTGCACCAAGGGCCCCTTCACTGCGAAGGGGCCCTTAGCACGCCCGGAAGGACCCGTACCCAGGGGTTCCGGTATTGTGGTGGGGTTGTCCGCACCAGCAGGGTGCTCGGGCAACGACGCACGACCTCCTGCCGCGGAAGGACCGCGGCCGCCAAGCCCATAGGAGGTGAGCACGTCTTGCGTCATTACGAAGTCATGGTGATCCTCGATCCCAGTCTCGAGGAGCGCACCGTCGCCCCGTCGCTCGACACGTATCTCAACGTGATTCGGACCGCGGGCGGCTCGGTGGAGAAGCTCGACGTGTGGGGCCGCCGGCGCCTCTCGTTCGAGATCAACAAGAAGGCCGAGGGCATCTACGCCGTCATCGATCTGCAGGCGGAGCCCGCGGCGGTGGCTGAGCTGGACCGTCAGCTGCGACTCAACGAGTCGGTGCTGCGCACCAAGGTCATCCGGCCCGAGACGCGCTGAGCGCGTTCTCGCAGGCCCCCCGAACCAAGCCTCACTAACTCTGTCGTACGGCTCTGGCAGCCTTACGGCAGAGACTCGATGAGTGCACGAGGAGACGGTCATGGCAGGAGACACCACCATCACGGTCATCGGCAATCTGACCGACGACCCCGAGTTGCGCTTCACTCCGTCTGGCGCGGCGGTTGCCAAGTTCCGCGTGGCTTCGACCCCGCGGATCATGGACCGCTCGACCAACGAGTGGAAGGACGGCGAGCCACTCTTCCTCTCTTGCACCGTGTGGCGGCAGGCGGCCGAAAACGTCGCCGAGTCGCTACAGCGCGGTGCTCGGGTCATCGTTTCGGGCCGGCTCAAGCAGCGGTCCTACGAGACCCGCGAGGGTGAGAAGCGCACCGTCATCGAGCTCGAGGTCGACGAGATCGGCCCGTCTCTGCGCTACGCCACGGCAAAGGTGCAGAAGATGAACCGCTCCAGCGGTGGTGGTGGCGGCTTCGGCTCCGGCGGTGGCGGCGGCCAGGGTGGCGGCGGAGGCAACTTCGACGACCCCTGGGCGACGGCCGCGCCGGCGGGCGCCTCCAGCGGTTCGGGCAGGTCGAACAGCTACTCCGACGACGAGCCCCCGTTCTAAGAAATCACCAGGAGCACGAGCAATGGCTAAGGCTGCCGCGCTACGCAAGCCGAAGAAGAAGGTGAACCCGCTCGACAAGGAGGGGATCACCTACATCGACTACAAAGACACCGCGCTGCTGCGCAAGTTCATCTCTGACCGGGGCAAGATCCGTGCCCGTCGGGTCACCGGTGTGACGTCCCAGCAGCAGCGTCAGATCGCGCGTGCCGTGAAGAACGCGCGCGAGATGGCGCTCCTTCCGTACACCGCTACGGCTCGCTGAGAGGAGGCACCGACATGAAGGTCATCCTGACTCAGGAGGTGTCCGGCCTCGGCACGCCGGGCGACGTGGTGGAGGTGAAGGACGGCTACGGCCGCAACTACCTCCTGCCGCAGGGCTTCGGCATCCGCTGGAGCAAGGGTGCGGAGAAAGAGGTCACCAACATCAAGCGGGCCCGTGGGGCTCGTGAGATCCGCGACCTCGGCCACGCCAATGAGGTGAAGGCCCAGCTCGAGGGCCTCAAGGTGAGCCTGCAGGTGCGCGCCGGCGACGGCGGCCGCCTGTTCGGCTCGGTCACCCCGGTTGAGATCGTCGACGCGGTCAAGGCGGCGGGTGGCCCGTCGCTCGACCGGCGCCGGCTGGAGCTGCCTGGCGCGATCAAGTCGATCGGCAGCTACCCCGTCAAGGTCAAGCTGCACCCCGAGGTGACGGCCAACTTCGACGTGAACGTCAACCGCAGCAAGTAGGCGACACCGCGCAAGGGCGTCGCACCGGTCACGGTGCGGCGCCCTTCGTGTATCCCGTCAGCCCAGCGGTTGGCCGGTGAACACGCTGTTGAACACCGTCGCCAGCCCGCCACCGACGACCGCGGCGGCCAGGCCGACACTGCCGGCCCGCCAACTATGGCCGAGCCAGCGCAGCAGGATGGCGGCGATCAGGCTGATCCCGAGCGCGATGCCGAACTGCGGCACCCCGGACAGCAGCCCTTCCAGCGCCTGCGCGCGCGGCGACTCACAACCGCCGCCGGTGATGTCGCTGACGCAGTCGTCGACCGCGACGGCCGGCAGGGTCATCAACCAGATGCCGAAGGCCAGCACGGGTACGGCGTACCAGGCAGCGGCATAGAGCACCGCGGCCATGAACCCGCCGTTGTCGGGGTCGAGCTGCTCGAACTCCTCCTGCTGCCAGCCCATCGTGCGGCGCGGCGGAGGATATTGCTGCCTCTGCGGTGCTGGAGCGGACCGCGCGGCCGACTCACGGCGGGCGGCCGGCGCACCCCAGCCGGGGTCGGTGGCGTCGACGGGCGGCATGGCGGCGCGGGCCAGCGCGTCCGCGCGTGCACCGTCGGAGGCCCGTCCGCGACGCGGGGCATCGTCGTAGTCGTCCGGCTCAGGCCGCCGGGGCTCCGGCAACCCGACCGCGGGCGAGCGCGGCGCCGTCGCGGGCGTCTCGACCCAGCGCGGGTCGTCGCCGGCGAGCCGGTGCCCGGACCAGAACGCCTCGAACTTCTCCTCGGCCTCTTCGTCTTCGATGCTGCCGACCAGTCGATCCCACTCACCCGTCGAGGTGGTGCTGTCGTACTGGCCCGTGTCCGTCATCCGCTCCCACGACCCGGTGTCGTGGGAGTCGCCGCGCCGGCCGCGCTCGTCGGTGCGCCAGCTGCCGGTGTCGCTTCCGTCGCCCGCTTCCCGCCGGCCGCGCCGCCCGCCGTCGCGGTCCGGACGGTCGTCCGATGCGGGGCCGCGCCGGTCGTCGCCGCGGTCAGGCCCGGGCTCGATCGGTGCCATGGCTCGGCGCGACCACTCCCCGGTCATGTCCGGGTGCCGCCACCGGTCCGAGTCGGGCTCGCCGGCCCAGGAGCCCCGGCCGGGCGCGTCGGGCGCCGAGCGGCGACCACCGCGACCGGACTGATCGCCCGGGTCGTCGTCGCGGGCGCGGCGACGCTGGGTCGGCACGTCGGCGGCGGCCGCTTCGTCCCGCCAGCCTCGGGCGGCCGGGTCGACCTGGCCGCCACGGCCCGGACCCGACACGTCACTGTCGTCGCCGCGCCGGCCGCGCCTGCTCGCGGCGGTGTCGTCACGCCAGTCCCGGGCCGGGACGTCGGTGTCGCCCCGGCGGGCGCGGCCGACGGGCTCGATCGAACCGGTCTCGTCGGTCCTGCTGCGGCGGCTTCGGGAGACGGGCTCGACGGGGTCGGGGTCGTCGGTCCTGTTGCGGCGCGCGCGGGTGACGGGCTCGATCGGGTCGGGGTCGTCGGTCCTGTTGCGGCGCGCGCGGGTGACGGGCTCGATCGGGTCGGCGTCGTCGGTCCTGCTGCGGCGCGCGCGGGTGACGGGCTCGATCGGGTCGGCGTCGTCGGTCCTGCTGCGGCGCGCGCGGCCGACCGGCTCGGCCGGGTCGGGTTCGGTGGCCCTGGCGCGTCGACCGCGACTGACCGGTTCGATCGGGTCGGCCTCGTCGGTGCGCGCGCGGCGACCCCGGCTTGGCGGGTCGACCGGGTCAGTCTCGGCGTGCCGGCTGCGCCGGGTCGCGGTGTCGTCGAGCCCTTCGCTCCAGCTGCCGTGCCCGGTCTGCGAGATCGGGTCGGCGTCGCCGTGGCGACCACGCCGGGTCGAGGACTCGAGTGCGTCGGGGTCGTCACGGCGGGAGCGGCGGCCGCGGGCGGGCGGCTCGTCGTCGATCCGGCCGCGTCGGCCTCCGCGCGAGGTGTCGGTCGCGTCCAGGTAGCTGGTGCCGGCCGACCAGCCGTTGGTGCCGGTCGCGTCGCTGTCGTCGCGGGACCGCCGTCCGCGGCCGGTCGGCTCACTGTGCCAGGACTGAATCGGCTGGTCAGCCGGATCGGCGTCGTCGGCGTGCCGGTTGCGGCGTCCCCGGAGCGGCACCTGGATCGAGCCGGTGTCGACGTGCCGGGCGATGCCGGGCAGCCCGGTGTCGGTCTGCTCGGTCTGCCAGCTCGGCGCGGCGGCCGCGTCGCGCCGGCGCCTGGCGCGGCTGACCGGCTCGCCGTCGGCGGCGGCATCGTCGCGCCGCGCGCGCCGGCCTCCGGTGTCGATCGAGCCCGTCGAGTAGCCGACGCTGGGCAGCGCGGTATCGGTGACCTCGTCCTGCCAGCTCCGCCGGCCGACACCCGGGTCGACGCCAGCCTCGTCGCGGCGGCGCCGGCCACGGCTGACCGGCTCGGAGACGCCGTCGTCGGCCCGCCGGCGTCCGCCGCTGGGCAGCTCGAGCCTCGTGTGCGAGTCGGTGATGTCGTCCCGCAGGCGGCGTCCACCGCTGGTCAGCTCAATGTCTTGCCCGGTGCGTGAGTCCGAGATGTCCCGCGAGCGGCGTCCGCCGCTCGAAAGTTCGATCTCGCGCCCGGTGCGGGAGTCACTGGCGTCGAGGCGTCGGCGTCCGCCGCTGGAGAGCTCGACGTCGTCGTCGAAGTCGCGCCCGGTGCGTGAGTCCGAGATGTCCCGGGAACGGCGTCCGCCGCTCGACAGTTCGATCTCGCGCCCGGTGCGGGAGTCGCTCGCGTCGAGGCGTCGGCGTCCGCCGCTGGACAACTCGATCTCGTCGTCCCGCCGGCGCCCGGCGCGCGAGTCGCTGATGTCGCTGCGACGGCGGCCACCGCTGGACAGCTCGATGTCGTCGTCGAAGTCGCGCCCCGCACGCGAATCCGAGATATCCCGCGAACGCCGCCCGCCGCTGGACAGTTCGATCTCGTCATCGCGGAAGCGCCCGGCCCGCGAGTCGCCGACGTCGCGACGCCGCCGCCCACCGCTGGACAACTCGATCTCGTCGTCACGCCGGCGGCCGGTGCGGGAGTCACTGGCGTCGAGCCGCCGCCGCCCGCCGCTGGACAGCTCGATCTCGTCGTCCCAGTCGTCGTCATCACGGCGCCGGCGACGTGAGACGGGCTCGTCGTCATCGCGCCGGGAAGCGCGGCCGCCGCTCGTCGAGACGACGACCATGTCGTCGTCATCGGACCCGGGCTCGTCTTTCCAGAACTCCTTGGGCAGCTTCAGCGACGCGGTGTCCTCGAGCTGCGTGATGGCGGCAAGCTCGCCGCCGGAAGCGCCCAGCGGATCCCACTGGGAGACAGCGTCCGGGTTGGGCTCGGCGGCCGTAGGCCGGTTGCCCCGTCGGCCGCCGGTGCGGCGCGGCCGGTCATCGGACCGGGACGAGCGGGACCTCGGCGACGTCGCCGAGGGTTCGTCACCGCGCGCCCAATCCCGATAGTCCACGGCCGGAGCGTGACCTTCCTGTATCGGATCGCAATCCGTCCGTCACGGCAACACGCGCAGATCTCGAGCAACGGACGCGTAGAGATGGTAGTCGACCGAGAGAGTGGTTGCCGATCCTGGTTGCATCGGATTTCTTTCCTCCACACGTTGGGGACCAAGGATCCGCACGTCAGACGCGTGCTGTCGAGCGGTTCACAGTGGTCGTACACAGGCTGTGCACAGCTCTTTGCACACCCTCTGGCCTGCTGTCCACAGGTTGTCCAAAGGTTCGTCCACGAGCGTTTTTGCCCTGTCGTCGTGTGGGCTCATATGGTGGCCGTTCGGCCAGCGAATAATCGGCGCGGCATCCCCCGGTCGTGTCAGGGGCACACCGATCATGTTTCGGTTATAGTACATCCGTACGAGAGGGGGCTCCCGTGTCGATCAGCGACGACGTGCGCGGTGGCCGCCCGGCGGGCCCACCGCAGCAGGACTCCCCTCCGCCGCAGCGCGAAGGTGGCGGCTTCGACAAGACGCCACCGCAGGACGTCGCGGCCGAGCAGAGCGTGCTCGGCGGCATGCTGCTCTCCAAGGACGCGATCGCCGACGTCATCGAGATCCTCAAGACCGGCGACTTCTACCGACCGATCCATGCGACCGTCTTCGACGCGATCCTCGACCTCTACGGCCGCGGCGAACCCGCCGACGCGGTGACCGTGGCTGCCGCGCTGGCCGACTCGGGCGACCTGATGCGCATCGGTGGCGCGCCCTACCTCCAGACGCTGATGGCCAGCGTGCCGACGGCCGCCAACGCCGGCTACTACGCACGCATCGTCGCCGAGCGCGCGGTGCTGCGCCGGCTGGTCGAGGCCGGCACCCGCATCGTCCAGCTCGGCTACGGCTCCGCCTCGGGCGCCGGTCGCGACGTCGACGACGTGGTCGACCTGGCCCAGCAGGCGATCTACGACGTCACCGAGAAGCGGGTCAGCGAAGACTTCGCGATCCTCGCCGACATGCTGCAGCCGACCCTCGACGAGATCGAGGCCGTCGGAGCGCAGGGCGGAGTGATGACCGGCGTCCCGACCGGCTTCACCGACCTCGACCGCCTGCTCAACGGCCTGCACGCCGGCCAGCTCGTGATCGTCGCCGGCCGACCCGGCCTCGGGAAGAGCACGGCCTCAATGGACTTTGCCCGCAATGCGGCAATCAGGCACAACTGCGCCAGCGCAATCTTCTCACTCGAAATGAGCAAGGTCGAGATCGTCATGCGACTGCTCTCGGCCGAGGCGCGGGTGCCGCTGCACGTGCTCCGCTCAGGCCAGCTCTCCGACGACGACTGGACCAAGCTGGCCCGCCGCATGGGCGAGATCAGCGAAGCTCCGCTGTTCGTCGACGACACGCCCAACATGAACCTCATGGAGATCCGGGCCAAGGCCCGCCGGCTCAAGCAGCGTCACGACCTCAAGATGATCGTGGTCGACTATCTCCAGCTGATGAGCTCGCCCAAGCGCACCGAAAGCCGCCAGCAGGAGGTCGCCGAGCTGTCTCGTGGCCTCAAGCTGCTGGCCAAAGAGGTCGAGTGCCCGGTGATCGCGGTGTCGCAGCTCAACCGTGGTCCCGAGCAGCGCACCGACAAGCGTCCGCAGCTGTCCGACCTGCGTGAGTCGGGTTCGATCGAGCAGGACGCCGACGTCGTGATCCTGCTGCACCGCGACGACTACTACGACAAGGAGTCGCCGCGGGCGGGTGAGGCCGACTTCATCGTGGCCAAGCACCGAAACGGCCCGACCGACACGGTGACCGTGGCCGCTCAACTGCACCTGTCGCGGTTCGTCGACATGGCGATCTAACAGCTCACGACAGCAACGGAAACCACCCCGCCGCCTCGCCGAGCGCGACCCGGTCGCGTTGCGTCAGCGGCTTGCGCCCACTGGCCTTGAGCAGATAGTCGGTCGGCGACCAGCTCGCCGGCCTGACGACCTCGTCGCTCAGCAGGCCGTCCATCGTGGACACGGCAACGGCCAGCGCCACCTCCGGCGGTGCGACCGGCGACGGAAGCTCGACGGACAGGTCGAGATGGTGGACGACCGTCTCGGTCACCAGCGTCGCCACGAAATCGGCGACTGCCAGCACGTGTCCCTGCGTCGCCACGAAAAGCGCCGGATCCGCCGCGGCCGCGGCCCGCACGGCGGCCGGTGCCGTCTCCGCCCAGACCGCCACGATCGCCGACGGCCGGTCGTACGCGCTCGCCGCCCGCCGGGTTACCCAGGCCTGATGGCGACTCACGGCCGGATCGCCGCTGCCCGGGTACGCCGACCAGTAGCTCACGTAGTCCACATCGGAGGGACCAGGAACGGTGCTGGCCAGCGTCACCAGCGCCCGCCGCGCGTCTTCGAGCAGGTGGTGCAGCACGTCGGCGACCACCCAGCCCCGGCATCGCGTGCCGCGCAGCAGGTCGTCGTCAGTCAGCGGCAGCACCGTCGCGGTGACCGCCTCATAGGCGGCGGCGAGGGCGGCAGCGCCGGCGTGGGCCGTCATTTCTAGACGATCTCACGCGAAACGGGGGCCGGCAGCCCCCAAACGGCCACCAACCCCCGTGCGCGTGCGCGGCTCAGTCGAACAGTTCGCCCAGGAAGCCCTTGTGGCGCTTGTTGCGGTAGTGGCCGTGGTAGCCGTAATGCCCACCATGCTGACCGTAGGCCGGCTGCGGCGGGTAGTGCGCCGGCGGCGGGGGCGGCGGCACGTGGCCCGGCTGTGCGTAAGGCTGCCCGTGACCGCCCGGCGGCGGCGGGGGCGGCGGCGCGTAACCACCCGGTGCCGGCTGGCCCGGAGCGACCGGTGCGCCCTGCTGACGGTTCCAGTTGGCCTCGGCCTCGAAGAGCTTCTCGAGCTCGCCACGGTCGAGGAAGATCCCACGGCACTCGCCGCACTGGTCGATGGTTACGCCACTGCGCTCGTAGGTACGCATCTCGCCGCGACACTTCGGACAGGTCATCTGCATCACTAGACGGTACCGGGTGGACGCACGTCAGCCGAGTCGAGCGCTGCGGCCACCTCCGCGTCGGTCACCTGGTGGAAGTCGTCGTAGAACTCGCTGACCGCGCCGAACGCCGCCGGTCGCAACGGACAGACCAGCTCGTCGACCAGTGGCAGCAACGTGTTCAGCGCCCGCGTCGAGCCGACCGGAACAGCCAGCACCACCTGTTCGGCATCGAGCGCGCGAGCCACTCCGACCGCCGCACGTGCCGACGCGCCGGTCGCCAGGCCGTCGTCGACCAGCACCGCGACCTTGCCGCGCAGCGCCAGCGGCGGACGGCCGCCCCGGTAGAGAGCCTCGCGTCGGGTGAGCTCCGCGGCCTCGCGATCCAACACCGCCTCGGCGTCGCGCTGCTCCACCCCCGCAACGACGTCTTCGTTGTGCACCACGACCCCGCCCGGCCCGAGCGCGCCGAACGCGACCTCGGGCGCACGCGGCACGCCGAGCTTGCGGATGACCAGCGCGTCGAGGGTGAGGCCGAGCCGGTTGGCCACTTCGACGGCGACCGGGATGCCCCCGCGCACCAGGCCCAGCACGACCGCGTCGGGCCGCCGGGCATAGCCGGCCAAGGCCAGCGCCTCAGCGAGCGCCGCGCCGGCCGCCGCCCGGTTCGAAAAAGAGCCCTCCACCCATTCAGGTGTACGCCGTCGCGCGCCCGTCCGCCGTCTCTTCCACCCGATCGCGCGGCTCGTCCGCATCGGCCGAGGCGATCCATGCCAGCGCCGGCGCCCAGGCCAGCAGCGCGACCGGGTACAGCAGATAGCCGAACCGCGTCGCGGGCATCAGCAGGATCGCCGCCAGCAGGCCGTACCCGCTGATCAAGGCCGCGGCGGACGCGGTGCGCGGCGGGCGCCGGATGATCCAGACCGCGATGGCCAGCCCGGCGAGCCCGAGCAGGGCGGCGGCGATCAACCGTCCGCCGGGCAGGCCGGAGGCGATCAGATGACCGGGAAACGGCGATGCGGCCGGGCTGCTGACCACCCCGTGCCCGAGCGGGAAGCCGATCACGTTGTCGAACAGGGCGCCGGGATCGCGCAGCAGCGGTGGCACGACCGCGAGCACGGGCAGCCCGAGCGCGCCGATCGCGAACGGACCGAGCCGTCGCCGGGTCAGCGCGTGGATCAACAGGACCACGACGATCGGTAGGGCGAACAGCTTGAGCGCGCCGGCCAGCCCGGCCGCGACGCCGGCCCAGGCCCACCGCTCCCGGGCGCACAGCGCGAGCGCGAGCAGGCACAGCGCGAGCACCGGCAGGTCGTCGCCGCCGGTCGCGGTGGTCAGCGCGCAGACCGGGAGCACCGTGGTCAACTGCACCGCGCGCAGCACGTGCGGCCCCCGGGTCAACGAGATCGCGACGGCGAGAGCGGCGGTGGTGGCGAGCAGGAACCAGATCCGCGCGTCCGTCCACCACGCGTCACCGGCCACCGCGCGGGGCAGACCGAACAACGACATTCCCGGTTGGTACGGGAGGTAGCCCAGCAGCCGCTCGTCGGCGGGCAGGCGGGCGATGGTGTCGTCGGAGAGGTACGGCGTCGCGTGGTGCAGGAGCCGGCTGCCACCGTCTTCGACGACGAGCACCTCTTCCTGTGCGCGGTCGGTCCGTCCACCGGCCCGCTCGACGCTCTGGATCAGCGTCGGCAACCAGGCGGTGGCGAGCCAGGCCAAAGCGGTGATCGTCGCGCGCAGCCGTGGATCACGGTTGCCGGCGAGCCATTGCACCAGGACCGCGACCGCCGCCGCGGCGTACCCGTAGGCCGCGACCGAGCCCCACGCCCGGTGCGGGAGCAGCGTCGAGGTGGCGGCGGTGACCACGGCGAAGCCGGCGGACAGGGCGTAGAGGCCGAGGTCGAAGGCCAGGCCGCCGGCCGCCCGGTCGAGCCGGGACCAGATGATCACCCGCCCAAGTGTGGCAAACGCTCGCTGCGCTGTCGCGGCACCGCTCGCCGGTGGGGGCTGAGGCGGATGACGGCGCCTTCGTCGTGCAGCGCGGGCGCGAGGGTGCCCGGTCGCCCGCCGGAACCGCGGTGCAGCGACGCCAGCAGCCGCGCGGCGGTCATCGGGCGGGCGAACAGGTGGCCCTGACCAGCGGTGCAGCCCAGCTCCCAGAGCGCGCGGCGCTGCGGCTCGCTGTCGACACCCTCGGCCACGACCGCGAGGTTGAGGCTGCGACCGAGGTCGACCGTGGACCGGATGACCGCGCCCGCCTCCGGCGAGGTCTCCATCGCGCTGACGAACTCACTGTCGATCTTCAGCTCGTGTACGGGGATCCGGGACAGCACCGACAGCGACGAGTAGCCGGTGCCGAAGTCGTCGAGCGCCAGCCGCACGCCCTCGTCGCGCAGCCGACCCAGGACCCGGTCGACGACCTCGAGCTGACTGATGGTCAGCGTCTCGGTCAGTTCCAGGATGAGCCGGTCGGGCGGCAGGTCGTGGGTGCGCAGCCGGGTCATGACGGAGCCCGGGAAGCGCGGGTCGAGCAGGCTGCGCGGCGCGACGTTGACCGCGACCGGCAGGTCGAAGCCGGCCTCGCGCCAGGAGACGCAGGCCAGCAGCGCCTGGTCGAGCACGGCTTCGGCGAACGCCGGCAGCAGACCGCTGCGCTCGACCGTCTCCAGGAACCGCAACGGGTCGACGGTGCCGTGGTCTGGGTGGTGCCAGCGGGCGAGCGTCTCGGCCGCGAGCACCTCGCCACTGGCCAGATCGACGATGGGCTGGAAGTCGACGGTGAGCGTGCCGTCGGCGACCGCACTGCTCAGGCCCCCGGTGATCGCGAACCGACCGATGTCGGCGGTGTCGCGGGCGTGCGAGTAGGTGGCGATCCGCTGGCCGGACCGTTTGGCTTGGTACATCGCGACGTCGGCCCGCCGCAGAAGCTCGGCAACACCGCCGGTGCCGGGCGGGGTGGCGATGCCGCCGCTGGCCTCGACGGTGATCCGCATGCCCTCGACCTCGATCGGCTCCTGCAACGCGCTGATCAGTCGCTCGGCCCGATGCGTGGCGACGGCCGGCGCCGGCAGGCCGGTCAGCAGCACGGCGAACTCGTCGCCGCCGAGCCGGGAGACCAGGTCACCTTCGCGGGCGGCCGCCTTGAGCCGGTCGGCCACCTGCTTGAGCACCTCGTCGCCGGCGGCATGCCCAAGGGTGTCGTTGACCTCTTTGAAGTGGTTGAGGTCGAGCAGCAACAGCGCGATCACGCCGTCCGCGTGGGCTTCGGTGATCACTTTCTGGCCCTGGTCCAGCAGTTGCCGGCGGTTGGCCAGCCCGGTCAGCGCGTCGTGTGCGGCCTCGTGTGCGTGCACGATCGCGACCCGTTGCAGCTCGGCGTACGCCGAAGCATTTCGAATGGCTGTGTTCAGTGCCGAGGCGAACGTGCGGAGCTTGTAGTTCTCCATTTCGTTGAGCGTCACCGGTCCGCGGAAACGAAGCCGGAACTCGCCGATCGAACGCTTGTCGGTGCGGCCCTCGAGAACAGTGGTGATAACGAAAGCGTCATCAGGCCACTCGCCTTCACCGTCCGGGTCCACGCTGCCCCCGGCGCCCCGGACAAGTCGGGGCGGATCGGTGTGGAATACCTCTACTTCGGCGCCGTCGGCGGAAAAGAGCTTCGGCGCCCACTCGACCGCCACTTCCATGACCCGGCGCAGGTCGACGTCGTTGAGAGCCTCGGCCGAGGTGGCCAGACCCTGCCACGAAAGGCGTTCGTCCCGCTTGCGGACGCGCCACAGGTACCACAGATGCGCGGTGAAGATCAGCAGTGGCGCGACGAGCAGCATCTGTGCGCCGCGGTCGATGGACAACAACCAGACGAGCAGCAGCGCGACGAGTATGCGCGCGGCCATGAATCCGAGTCGGATATCGAGGTTCCGGCGAATCTGCTTGGCCAATGGCGTGTGCGTGGCCAGCGCGACGACGGGATTGACGAGAAGCTCGTCGACCACCGTTATGGCCACGAGGATCAGCAACTGCCCGACGGGATGGAACTGCGGATCATCGCCTGCGTACGCGGCACCGGTCGCGTAGGCCACGGCTCCGCCGACCGCGACGGCGATCGTGTCCTTGCCGGCGCCGAATGCCGTCTTCATCGGGCCGACCCGACCACCCAGCCAGCCGATGACGACGCCGACGGCGGTGCACAACACCATCCACGGCGGCGGCAGGAGCGTCAGACCGACGAGAAAGACGATGTCCTTCCAGCCCTGGCCGTATTTGTTGGCGCCCAGCCGAATGATGATGTTGGTGCGGTGGGAGACCATCGCCGCCAGTGTCAACGCCAGGATCATCCACAGTGGCGCGGTTTGCGAGTGGTCCGTCGTGACCAGGTAAATCGATCCGACGACCGCGACTGAGGCCACAAACACCACGAGACCGACGAGCAGCCGTAGCTGCCGATCGGTCGCGTTGTGGTGTGCCTTGGTCAATCGATCCCCATCGGTGTGGTCGTCTGCGAGTGACGCCAGGGTACCGGACGGTGACCGGGTGCTGGTCAACGAATTCAGTGCCAGTCGCTGCTGCGCATATCCCGCTCCCGCAATGCTCCAGCCGGCTTGTTCCGGCGATGGGGCAAGCGTAGGTTGTGGGCCGCGAGATTTGAACCGGGATATGTCAATATGAGCAGGATTCGCTAACACTAGACCGTTTTGTCACGATCCGTCCTCGTGCGAATGCGTAGCGCATTCACCGCGGTGCGGTTTGTACTATTCGGCCGAAGCCTTGGCGGAATCGAACTTGCGCGGGCGGTCAGCGATTGTGTGCGGTGCGTGGGCAATGGTGGCTCCGCAGATATTGTCGGCCTGTAAGCGGTAAGGGACCACCCCCACTCGCGTGACTTATGTCAACGCTCCGCATCTGCATACTTCGACAAACCAGGATCAGGGTGGATGAATTTCCGGGCTCATCCATCGAAGTGCCACGCTGCGTAGCCGATCAGTCGACCCGACATGCACCAGGTGGTGGTCATGAATAACCGCCTACGCCATTCCAGGCGGGCCATTAACAAAGGCTCGGGAAGCGGACAAAATTTGTGCGATAGTACGAGAACGATATAACTGCGGTGGGAAGCGTCCGCCGCACACGGTGTCCGACCGTGCACCGATAGGCTCATGGCGTGGGTGAGAGCAACCTGACGCATGTGGACGAGAGCGGAGCGGCCCGCATGGTCGACGTCTCCGCGAAGGACGTCTCCGCCCGGCGAGCCACCGCCGCCGGCGAGCTCCGGACCACCGCGGAGGTGATCGACCTGCTGCGCCGCGACGGTCTGCCGAAGGGCGACGCGCTGGCGGTGGCGCGGATCGCGGGCATCATGGGCGCGAAGAAGACCCCCGACCTGGTGCCGCTGTGCCACCCCATCGCGCTGACCGGCGTGACCGTCGACTTCACGCTCGGCGAGACCACGGTCGAGATCACCGCGGTGACCCGTACCGCCGATCGCACCGGGGTGGAGATGGAGGCACTCACCGCCGTCGCGACCGCCGGCCTCGCCCTGGTCGACATGGTCAAGGCGGTCGACCCGGCCGCGTCCATCAACGGCATCCGGGTGTTGCGCAAAGAAGGCGGCAAGACCGGTCTCTGGACCAGGGAGGACGAGCAGTGATCCGTGCCCGCGTCATCGTGGCCTCCAACCGGGCGGCCGCCGGCGTCTACGCCGACACCAGCGGTCCGATCCTGGTCGAGGGCCTCCGGCAGATCGGCTGCGAGGTCGGCGACCCGATCGTGGTGCCCGACGGTGAACCGGTGGCGCAGGCGCTGCGGATGTCCATCGCCGAGGGCATCGAGGTCGTGGTCACCAGCGGCGGCACGGGCATCACCCCGACGGACCAGACACCCGAGATGACCAAGCTGCTGCTCGACTACGAGGTGCCGGGCATCGCCGAGGCGATCCGGGCGCACAGCCGGGAGCAGATACCGTCCGCCGCGTTGTCCCGAGGGGTGGCCGGCGTGGCCGGTCGTACGCTGGTGATCAATCTGCCTGGGTCCAAGGGTGGCGCCCGCGACGGCCTGGCCGTGCTCGGCCCGATCCTGGTGCACGCGGTCGACCAACTCCGCGGCGGAGATCATCCCGCGCCCAACATCTAGGGCCTTTCCTGCCGATCAACGCGGCCTGCGACGGGCCTAGCCGCCGCCTGGCGGCGTCGCAACATCGGTATCCGGCAATCCCCGGCCACCACCAGACGACACCTGGACTCCGTCTCGGCTCACGTTGATCGACAGGACAGGCCCTGACCGACCCACCGGCGATAGGCTCGCAAGGTGACCGCCGAAACTGTCGCGACCTCCGCGCCGACCGCGTGGGGCGAGGCCCGCATCCTGATGCACGAGGCCGGTCGTGCCGCCGCGCTCGCTCCCGTCGAGGTGCCGGTCGACGATGCCGACGGGCTGACCTTGGCGCAAGACCTGGTCACTCTGACCAGCCTGCCGGCGTTCCCGACGTCGAGTGTGGACGGCTTCGCGGTGCGCGGGCCGGCGCCGTGGCGGGTGGTCGGCAAGGTGCTGGCCGGCAACTCCCCCGCCCCGCTCGCCGACGACGGCACCGCCGTCGAGATCGCCACCGGCGGGATGCTGCCGCCGGGGGCCGACGCGGTGCTCAGGGTCGAGGAGTCCACCCGCACCGACGACGGTCGCATCACCGGCCGCCTGCGCGAGACCGTCGAATGGCGACGGCCCGGCGAAGAGGCCGAGCTCGGTGAGCTGTTGATTCCCGCCGGCACCCCGGTCGACCCCGGCGTGCTCGGGCTCGCGGCGTCGTGCGGCTACGACACTCTGGCGGTGCGCCCACGGCCGCGTGCTGCTGTCCGGATCTTCGGCGACGAGCTCCTCACCGCAGGACCACCCGGCGACGGCCGGGTCCGCGACGCGCTCGGTCCGAACGTCCCCGCCCTGCTCCGGCGCTACGGCTGCCAGGTCGCGCCGGGCGCGGTCGTCGGCCCCGTCGAGGACACTCTCGACGCGCACGTCGCCGCCATCCGCTCCGCGCTCGGCGACGCCGACCTGGTCTGCACCACCGGCGGCACGATGCACGGCCCGGTCGACCACCTGCACCCGGCGCTGGCGGCGCTGGGCGCTGACTACCTCGTCAACACCGTCGCCGTCCGGCCCGGCTTCCCGATGCTGGTCGCCCGGGTGACCGGCGACGACGGCCGAGTCAGGTTCATCGCCGGCCTGCCCGGCAACCCCCAGTCGGCGCTGGTCGCGCTCGCGTCGCTGGTCGAGCCGCTGCTGGCCGGCCTGCGCGGGCGCGCCCTGCCGACGCTCGGCTCGGTCGAGCTGGCCGAACCCGTGCCGGGCCGGGGCGACTACACGCACCTCGCGCTCGTGCACCTCGACGCGGCGACGCGCACGGCCAAGCCGCTGCGCCACGTCGGCTCGGCCATGCTGCGCGGTCTGGCCTCGGCACACGGCTTCGCGGCGATCGCACCGGGCACGTCCGGCGAGGCGGGTGCACGGGTACCGTTCGTACCGTTGCCGCTACTCCCGGGAGAACGACCGTGATCGTCAGCGTGACACCGGACCCGCTCGACCTCGCCGCACACGAGGCAGCGGTAGCCGACCCACGAGCCGGCGCGGTCGTGTCCTTCCAGGGCGTGGTCCGCGACCACGACGGCGGTCGGTCGGTGGTGTCCCTGGACTACGAGGGCCACCCGTCGGCCCTCGAGGTGCTTCGTGAGGTCGCGGCCGAGATCGCCAAGGAACCCGAGGTCTACGCGGTGGCGGTGTCCCACCGGGTCGGTCCCCTGAAGATCGGCGACGTGGCCATCGTCGCAGCGGTCAGCACGGCGCACCGGGGAGCCGCCTTCGCGGCCTGCGGCCGCCTGGTCGACGAGGCCAAGGCCCGACTGCCGATCTGGAAGCGCCAGGTCTTCGCGGACGGCACGGAAGAGTGGGTCAACTGCCCCTGAACGCTCGACTGACGGCAAGCGGATCAGGCAGCGCCGAGCCGGTGCACCATGGTCGGTTCGTTCCACGTGGAACAGAGGTCGCGGAGCCTACGGCTCGCGAGCTGGTTTGGATCTGAGAGCGACCGGCGACGGACCTGGCAAGCGAAGCGATCCCCGGCGGGAGCAACGGTCGTGCCCGCGACGGACCCGGGACAGCTGCTTCGTCGTGCTTTCGACCGGCGGGTCCGGCGGGAGCGACGATCGCGCCCCCGACGGACCCGGACAGCCGGTCGTTCAGCGCTGGTGGATCGCGCGCCGGTCGATGCGGATGGTTTCCGGGTAGAAGGCCGGTTCCGCGCCCGGGCGCCACGGCAGCGTGGCGACCAGGATGATCAGGGCGAGCGCCAGTGAGTTCTCCATGAGGGCGCCCCAGAGGCCGTCCTCGTAGTGCGAGAACTCAGGAAGCTGGTGCTCGTAGGGCCAGATCGGTGAGTACAGGAAGAGCAGGTAGACCCCGACGGCGGCGCTCGCGTGGCGGAGGCCCGTCAACGCCGGGAACCAGATCGGCGTGCGCAGCGGTGCCAGGCCGCCCATGTTGGCGCTCGGTGTCAGGCCGCGACGAGTCAGGCGGCGGCCGCTTTCCAGGCCTCGGCTCGCGTCGCGCCGGCGCATCGCCGCGTCCGCCAGGACCACGATCGCCGGGATGACGAAGACCAGGTGGTGGGTCCACGAGATCGGGCTGATCACGTTGGCGGTCAGTCCGACCAGGACGAACGCGGTGAGCTCGTCGCCGTCGGCGTGGGCACGGGAGGCGCGGGACAGGCCGAGCGCCAGCATCAGCACCGCGAACGAGAGCCACAGCAGCGTGGGTGCCTCGACCGTGTCGTAGAGGCGCGCCAGCACGCCCGCCAGCGACTGGTTCGGCGTCATGTCGGCGGCGCCGACACGCTCGGTCTCGAAGACCACGCGCAGCCAGTACGCGGCCGAGTCCTTGCCGGCGACCATGAACGTGCCCGCCGTGACGCCGATGGCCGTGAAGACCGCCGTGGTCGCGGCCCGCCACTGGCGGGTGACCAGGAAGTACACGACGAACAGCGCGGGCGTCAGCTTGATCGAGGCGGCCAGGCCGATGCCGACGCCGGCCCACGCACCCCCGCGGACGAAGCGGACCAAGGCACCGCCGGTCGGGAGGAAGCCGGCGCTGGCGCGGGCACGCCAGCGGAGCGCGACCATGTCAGCCATGATCAGCAGGAAGAGCAGGAGGTTGATCTGGCCGTAGCCGAGCGTCTCGCGGACCGGTTCGATCGCCGCGGCCGCGGCCACCGTCAGACCGGTGGCGAACCACCGTGACCAGCCATAACGCCGGGAGATCGGGCCTAGCAGCGCCCACATCACCACCGCGAGCGCCAGCAGGCTGGCGATCACGTTGATCCAGGCGGCGGCCGCGAACGGCACATGCGCCATCGGTGACATGAGCAGACCGGCGAAGGGTGGGTACGTGAAACCCAGCCCCGTGTCCGGCGCCGCGAATGCGTAGAGATCGTGCCCGCTCGCCCACCAGACAGCCGCACCGTGGTAGATCTTCATGTCGAAGAAGTTGTACGGCCGACCGAACGCACCAATGGCGTACCAGGCCGTAACGAACGCTCCGGCGAGGATGCCGAGGCGCACGATGTTCCGACGATAGATCCCACGGACAGGGCTGTTGGTCGGGACGAGGCGGTCCATCCGTCTTCCGACGGTCGCCGGCATGGCGTGGCCACCCCCGTACCCTTTGTAACGTGTCGTCCAGGTCCGTCGTCGAGCCTAGAGGGGCCCGTCATTCGTCACCCGTCGCGTTATCTGACCGTGTCCGATCCCACACTAGTTCGCGACATTTCGTCCGCGTTAACTAGGGGCGACTGGTTCATGTGCTTCGGGTAGTTACTGTCTGATTCAGCTCGGTAGCTTACGGCCTGCGGCCGCCGCGCGGTACGCGATTCGCGCTTCACGCTTGGCGGTCTTCGCCGCCCGGCGCAGCGACTGTCCGCTGTGCCCGATCGTGTGCAGACCATGCTCCACGTTGTGCTTGCCGTGCTCGAGGGCGTGTCGGCTGTGTCCCGCATAGTGGCTCGCCCGCCAGGCCAGACCCGGTTTGCCCTGCGTGTCGGCCGCCGCGAGCAGCAGCCCGCCGAGCAGGCCCAGGTTCTTCATGAAGTGCGACTGCTGGTGCATCCGCTCCTGTGGATCCTTGATCGTCCAGAAGGGATGGGCGGTCAACGTCGTCGGCACGAGCGTGCCGGCGAGCACGAGCGCGGCAGGTCGGGTGAACCGGCCCGTCGCCAGCATGAGCCCGGCCGCCACCTGTGCCGCCCCGTTGAGCCGGACCAGCGACTCGGCGTCGCTCGGCAGCTTGGGACTGGTCTTCTCGAAGAGCGGCCCGACCTTCTCGGCGACCTTCTCCGCCTGGGGCACCCAAGGGGTCGGCCGAGTGACCGAGCGTGCGCCGCTGACCACGAAGATCGTGCTGAGGAACAGACGCGCGACCGTGCGTACGGGACTCATGGCTTAGTTCTTACCCCGTTGGAGCCGGCCGTATCCCCCAAACGGTGCGACTCAGGGTTGCGTGCGCAGATACCGTCCGAAGTGGGGGACCGTGAAGGCGACCGTCCCACGCTCGCCGGAATAGATCAGGCCTTTCTTGATGAGCGCGTCCCGGGCGGGCGACAGGCTGGCCGGCTTGCGGCCCAGCGCCTGGGCCACCTCGGACGTCGCCACCGCGATGTCCATGTCGTCACCGCGACTGGCCGCCGACAGGGTCGCCATCGCCCGCATGTACTCGCGCTCCGCCGGCGTCGCGCGCTCGAAGCGGGAGCCGAAGAAGCCCACCGCGAGCTCGGCCTCGGCCTCCGGCGCGGCCACCCGGACGTCGTCGGGGGTGATCGGCGTACGCGGGGCGTGGTCCCAGGTCGCCTTCCCGTACGCCTGGACGAAATAGGGGTATCCGCCGGACTTCTCGTAGAGCAGGTCGAGCGCCTTCGCCTCGTACTCGACCTCTTCGCGTTCGGCCGGCGCCGCGAGAGCCTGGTCGGCCGCGATCCGGTCGAGCCGGTCGATCCGCTGGTAGCGGAACAGCCGCTCCGAGTAGGACTTGGCCGCGGACAGCACCGCGGGCAGATGGGGGAGGCCGGCGCCGACGACGATCAGCGGCGCGCCGAGCTGCGACAGCTCGTGGCAGGCGGCGCACAGGGCCGAGATGTCGTCAGGCGGGACGTCCTGCATCTCGTCGATGAACAGCGCGACGCCGGTGCCCACGTCGGTGGCCACCGCGGCGGCGTCCGTGAACAGCTCGACCAGGTCGATCTCGATGTCGCCGGAGTCGGCCCGCCCGGCCTTGACCGGCACGTCGATGCCGGGTTGCCACCGGTCGCGCAGCTTGGCGTTGGCCTGGTTTGACCGCAGCGCGAACGCCTTGAGCACGCCGAGGAAGTCGTCGATCCGGTCGGGCGCGCGGTGGCGGGGCGCGAGCTCGCGGACGGCCATGTGCAGCGCCGCGGCGACCGGACGACGAAGTGACTGGTCGGGGCGGGCCTCGATCTTGCCCGTGCCCCAGAGCCGGCCGATCGCCTGCGAACGGAGCGAGTTGAGGAGGACGGTCTTGCCGACGCCACGCAGGCCGGTCAGCACGAGGCTGCGTTCGGGGCGGCCACGGGCGACCCGCTCGAGCACCACGTCGAAGACGTCGAGCTCACGGTCGCGCCCGGCCAGCTCCGGGGGCCGTTGGCCCGCACCGGGTGCGTAGGGGTTGCGCACCGGATCCATGTCGATGACCGTATCGGTCGATCTAGGAAAGACCCTAGAAATGCGTAGATGCGGGTACGGCGTGTCGTCCTCTGTCGTGATCTAGGGCCGTCTAGCTGTCAGCGTAGACGGCCCTAGATCGGGCTAGGCGCCGCGGAGCTTGAGGCAGAGGACGTAGTCGTTGAGGTCCAGCGGGCTGTCGAAGAAGTACCAGTCGGTGTAGCCCTCGACGTCCTTGCACTTCTTCTCGGCATCGTCCTGGCCGGTGGTGGCGGCGTCGAAACGGGCCAGCACCTGGTACGTCTTCGACGCGCACTTGGCGATCTCGAGCTTCGGGTCATCGGCCGACCCGACGTTCTTGACGCACTGGCCCTTCTTGACGAAGCGGGCATCGGCCGACGACTCGGTGTTGGGCTGCTCGGACGGCTTGCCGGTCTCGCTCGGAGCCGCCGACGGGCTGCCCGTCGACTCGGCGGCGACGTTCTGCTTGTCGTTCGGATCCGGACGGCCGACGAAGTAGACCGCCGCCGCGCCACCACCGCACACCAGCACCGTCAGCGTGATGACGAGCGCGAGGATCGGGCTGAACCGCTTCTTGCGCGGCGGTTCCTCGGGGGTCGTCCAGGCCGGCTCGGTGCCGTACTGCGGGAAGTTCTGGTCGTACTGGGTCGGCTGGGCGCCGTAGCCGGGCTGGCCGTAGCCGCCCGGTTGGCCGTAGCCGGGTTGGCCGCCGTACGTCGGCTGCCCTTGACCTTGGCCGTACCCGGGCTGGCCGCCGTACGTCGGCTGGCCCTGCCCCTGGCCGTAGCCGGGCTGGCCCTGCCCCGGGTAGCCGCCGCCCGGGATCTGGTCGCCGTAGCCGGGATTGCCGTAGTCGCCGCCTCCCCCGTAGCTTGGTGAGCCCGGCCCGCCGGGTGGGCTCGACTGCGGCTGACCGCCCCATGGGTCCTGTCCGCCCCAGGGGTCCGATGGCTGGCCATAGGGGTCGTTCGACGAACGACCTTGCCAAGGCTCCTGTGGCTGGCCGGGGTACGGTCCACCGTTGGGCGGTCCGTAGTTCGACATGGACGTTCCTCCTGGCCGAGGGGAGTTCTCATCGGTTGCGGCGCGGTGCTCTGGCCACCGTAGCGGCTTACCGGGCGGTGCTCACCTCCCGGAACCGCGCCAAACCTACCGCCGGCCCAGCGTACGGGTCAGATCAGGCGCAGTTGACGGTCCTTGGGCCGGCGTTCCTCGGTCGCACCGAGCCGCTCGAACAGGCCGGCGTCGATGGCGTCGAGGAACGGCGACGGTCCGGTGTCACGCTCCGTGCCGAGCCGGAAACGGCGCTGCGCGTGCGACACGTACAGCCGGTCCTGCGCCCTGGTCAGCCCGACGAAGAACAGCCGGCGCTCCTCGGCCAGGTCGTCGTCGCTGGTGCGGCCGTCGAAGAAGCGCAGCGGGAGCAGGCCGTCCTCGCAGCCGACCAGGAACACGACCGGGAACTCGAGCCCCTTGGCGGCGTGCAGGGTCAACAGCGTGACGGCTTCGGCGCGCGGGTCCAGGGCGTCGACCTCGGCGCCGGTGGCGAGCTGCGCGAGGAACTGCTCCACGTCGTCGCCGCAGCGCTGGGCCAGTGGGGTGAGCACCTCGACGGCGGACCACACGTCGGCCGGGCTCGGGCTGTGGCCGGTGCTGTCCAGGGTGGGCGTCGCGAACCGTTCGGCGAGGAGTTGACCGGCACGGCGTACGCGGGCGGGCAGTTGACCCTCGCTCCCAGCGAGTCTCATCTCGCGCGCGATCGCCGCGACGCCCGCCCGGTCACGGAGCCTGTTGTGCGAGCGCTTCTGGACCGGGATGCCGGCCCGGGCAAGTGCCTCGACGATCGGCGCGGCCTGCTGGTCGGTGCGGTAGAGGACGGCGATGTCGGAGAACGAGATGCCGGCGGCGTTGCCGCTGATCCGGCCCGAGTCGAGCGAGCGGTGGGAAAGGCCACCGACCAGGTCGTCGACGGTACGGGCGACGAAGTCCGCCTCGTCGGTGGCGGAGCTCGCCGGGTAACGGCCGACCAACGGTGCCTCGGGATCGAGCCGGGCGGGGTCCAGCCGCCGTCCGCGCACCAGTGACGAGGGCGCGATCGCTTGCACGGCGGCGGCCAGGATGGGCGCGGAGGACCGGTAGTTTCGGGTCAGCCGGACCAATCGGGCGTCGATGAAGTCCTCGGCGAAGCGCAGGAAGTAGCCGACGTCGGCGCCGCGGAACGAGTAGATCGCCTGGTCCGGGTCGCCGATCGCACACAGGTTGCCGTCGGGCGGGCAGAGCAGGCGGAGCAGCTCGTACTGGGTCTCGTCGACGTCCTGGTACTCGTCGACGAAGAGCCACCGCCAGCGCCCCTGGTAGCGGTCGACCAGGTCGGCGTCCTCGGACAGCAGCTTGAGGGGCAGCGTGACGAGCTCGTCCAGGTCGACCAGGTCCTGGCCGCGGAGCAGTTTCTGGTACGTGGCGTCGTCGTCGCCGGCCTCCTTGCGGGCCGCCTCCCGCTCGGCGTCGTCGGCGATGCGGAAGTCCTTCGGCAGGCCGGCCGCGGCGGCGTTCTCGCGGAGGATGGCCAGGCCTAGCGAGTGGAAGGTGGCGACCGTGACGTCGGCGGCGACCGGTCCCATCAGGCCGTCGAGCCTGGTCCTGAGCTCCTCGGCGGCGCGCCTGGTGAACGTGATCGCCAGGCAGTGCTCGGCGAAGACGCCCAGCTCGGCGCAGAGGTAGGCGATCCGGTGGGTGAGCGTCCGGGTCTTGCCGGTGCCCGGGCCGGCGACGATCAGCATCGGGCCGCCGGGTGCCGACGCGGCGACTCGCTGCATCGCGTCCAGGCGGTCGAGCAGGCCGGTGCCGACCTCTTCCATGCCGGCGAGCATCGGCTCGAAGGGCTCGTGCGGGGAGACCTGCTGCGGCGGCGGTGGCGGGATCGCCGGTTCGACGCGCTTGACCGGGCCGCGGCGGGCCGATCCCTCTGACGGGCGGTCCGGCGGTGTTTTCGTTGCTTTGCGTTTGACCTGCGGCGGTACGTCGAAAAGCGTGTCGGCCTGTGGTTCCTTGCTCGGCAGCTCGTGCTGGTCGAAGACGCGGATGATGCCGTAGGCGCCGTCGTAGCCGGGGATGCGGTGCACTTCGCCGCGGCGTAGGCGGCGGATGGCCTCTTCCAGGTGGTCGCCGCCGACCTTCTTGATGTCGTCGAGCGGGGCGTCGCGGAGGATGGTCAGCTCTGGACCCAGCGCGGCTACGAGGGTGTTGAGCTTGCCTTCGACGGTTTTTGATCGCGGTCCGACGCCGGCGATCTCGCCGAGGATCTCGGCGAGGGCTAGTAGGTGTTGGACGGGCTTGGGGTCTTTTCGGATTTGTCCGTCTTGTCGGTCGGCCAGCTCTTCGACGCGGCTGAGGACGCCCACGGTCAGTGGTTTGTGGCATTCGGGGCAGAGGCCGCCCGCCGCCTGGGTCTGCGCGGGTTGCCAGTTGACGCCGCAGAGGCGGTGGCCGTCGGCGTGGTACTTGCCCTCTTCGGGGAAGAACTCCAGCGTGCCGGCCAGGCCGTTGCCGGTGCGGAGGGCTTCGCGGACGGCGAAGTAGTCGAGCTCGGTGGCCAGCACGGTGGCCTCGCGGGCCAGGGCCGGCGGAGAGTGGGCGTCCGAGTTGGACACCAGTTGGTAGCGGTCGAGGCTCGAGACCCGCCAGTTCATCGCCGGATCGGAGCTCAGGCCGGTCTCGACGGCGAAGATGTGGTCGGCCAGGTCGGCGTAGCAGTCGGCGATCGCGTCGAAACCGGACTTGCTGCCGAGCGCCGAGAACCAGGGCGTCCAGATGTGTGCCGGGACCAGGTAGCCGTCGGGGCTCGCCTCCAGCGTGATCTCGAGGAGGTCGCGCGAGTCGAGGCCGAGGATCGGGCGGCCGTCGGAGGCGAGGTTGCCGATGCGCCCGAGCGCGGTGTTGAACCGGGCCGCGGCGTCGAGGTCGGGCAGGTAGATCAGGTGGTGCACCTTGCGGGTGCGGTCGTCCCGCTTGTAGATCGTGGAGATCTCGACCGACAACGTGAAGCGGACCTGCTCCTCGGAGCTCGCCAGCCGCGGCGGAAGCTGCTGCGTCGCGGCCCGTTCGGCGTCCCGGCTCAGCCGGAAGAGTCCGGGTTCGGCCGGTTGAAGGTTTTCCTTCAGGTGGTCGTACCAGGCCGGGTGGGTGAAATCGCCGGTGCCGAGAAGTGTGACGCCTTTGCGGCGAGCCCACAGCGCGAGGTTGGGCAGGGTCAGGTCGCGACTGCAGGCGCGGGAGTACTTGGAGTGGATGTGCAGGTCCGCCACGAAGGGTGCGGCGCTGTACGGGAGCACGCCGCATAGTGCCATGCCACGCCGACGAATGCGGTGACCGTCCACCGTGGTGCGGCGTGTCGCACGTCCTTATGGGCTACGAAGTTCCACAAGGGTGACTTGTGGTGGTGCGCCGACGCGAACGGGCGGCCCCCAGAACCCGGCGCCGTTGGTGACGTAGAGCTGGGTGTCACCGAACCGCGCGTAGCCGTTGACGACGGGCTGCTCGAGGCGGACCAGGAAGTTGAACGGAACCATCTGCCCGCCGTGGGTGTGCCCGGACAGCTGCAGGTCGACGTTGTTGTCTTTCGCGTCGTGGACCTGGATGGGCTGATGTGCGAGCAGGACGACGGGTATGCCCGGGTCGCGGCCTTTGAGGGTGCCCGCGATGTCCGGCCCGCCGGTGCTCGTGCCCTCGCCGGCGATGTCGTTGACCCCGGCAAGGTCGATCGCCCCACCGGGCGCGGTGATCAGCTGGCGCTGGTTGCGCAACGTGCGGATGCCGAGCCGTTCGACTTCGGCCAGCCATTCTTCGGCGCCGGAGTAGTACTCGTGGTTGCCGGTCACGAAGAACGCGCCGTGCTTGGACTGGATGTCACGCAGCGGTGCGGCGGCGGCACCGAGCTCGGCGACACTGCCGTCGACCAGGTCGCCGACGACGGCTACGAGGTCGGCCTGGGTCCGGTTGATGGCGGCGACGACCCGTTCGGTGTGCGCCCGGCCGGCGAGCGGTCCGAGGTGGATGTCGGAGACGGTCGCGATCCGGAAGCCGTCCATGCTGCGGGGAAGCTTGGCGAGAGTGATCTGGACGCGGTCGAGTCGCGGGGCGCTGAGCGCGGTCCGGGTGCCGTAGGCGGTGATCCCGGTGGCGGTGAGGCCGGCGAAGATGGCCGCGCCGCGGGCGAGCAGGAGCCGACGCTCGATGCCGGGCGGCGTGGGGTCGTCGTCCTTCGGCTGCGGTTCTGTCGCGACGGTGGTGCCGGCCGGCTGTTCGCGCTGGTCGGTAGCCGCCGATGCGGCGGCGGCCGGGACCTCGGCGACGGCTTTCTCTGTGGGGCGGCGGCGGAGCGCGATGCGGACGAGCAGCATCGGGATCTCCAGCACGAGCAGCACGACCAGCAGGTAGAACATCAGCGCGATCCACAGGTAGCCGGGCCAGGCGAGCGCCGTGACACCGGTACGCGTGCCGATCAACGTGGCAGGCACCAGCAAACCGAGCACGACGGCCACGATCGCGCCGACGCGCCGGACCCGCCCGGGACGAGTCGTGTCCCGCACAAGCCGTTTCCAGATGTAGAAGTGGATCAGACCGATGACGGCAAAAGCCACGACGACCAGCAGAACGATGCCCACTTACCCACCCGCGAACGGCGGAAGGACATCGACTTCGGCCCCGGCGGGAAGCGGCCGCTGACCGTCCCGCCAAGCGACCCCGTCGACGAGGAAACTGGCAACCTTGAGCACTGTAGCCAACCGATCACCATGCCGCTCGGCGAGCGCGGCCACGAAGCCGTCATGCGTCAACCCGGCGGCCACGCTGGTTTCCGCGACCCCGGCAGCCGCCCGCGCACCGGCGAAAAACCGAACGGTCACGACCCCGGACGCCGCCCCGTCGACGGGATTACCCATGACGATCAGCCTATCTCCCACCCAACCCAACCTGGCGGGGAGAGCACAGCAGCAGAAAGCGGGGTCGAATTACCGGAGCTGACCGAGCGGAGGGTTGGCCGCAGCGCCTCAGCGCCGCGGCGCCGTGGCCTCCCTTGGGCGCAGCGAACCTTGCCGAGGCGGCGTGGCGCCGGGCTTGACCGCCCAGACTCGCGTTGTTGTCAGCCGCCGATCGCGGACATCGGCCGTGCTGGCTGGAGGAACGACGGGTCGTCGATGCCGTGGCCGGCGCGCTTGCCCCACATGGCGGCCTGCCAGCGGCTCGCTAGCTCCTCGTCGGTAGCGCCGCCGCGTAGCGCACCGCGCAGGTCGGACTCGTCCGTCGCGAACAGACAGTTGCGCACCTGTCCGTCCGCGGTGAGCCGGGTGCGGTCGCAATCGCCGCAGAACGGGCGCGTCACGCTGCCGATCACGCCGACCCGCGCAGGCCCGCCGTCACTCGCCCGGTAGCCATCCACCAGCCACGTCTCGGCCGGCGCCCCGCCGCGCTCGACCGGATCCGGCAGCAGCGTGTAGCTCGCCCGCAACGCCGCCAGAATCTCGTCGGCCGTGACCATCGTCGCGCGATCCCAACTGTGTTGCGCGTCGAGCGGCATCTGCTCGATGAACCGCAACTCGTAGCCGTGCTCCAGCGCGAACCGCACCAACTCCGGCGCTTCGTCGTCGTTGACGCCGCGCATCAACACCGAGTTGATTTTCACGGGGAGTAGCCCGGCGTCGGCAGCCGCTCTGAGCCCCGCGATCACGGCGGCATGCCGATCGCGACGGGTCAGCGTCTTGAACCGCGCCGGATCCAACGTGTCGAGCGAGACGTTGACCCGATCGAGCCCAGCACTCTTCAACGCGGGAGCGAGCCGCTCGAGCCCGATCCCGTTGGTGGTGACCGACATCTTCGGCCGCGGTCGAAGATCGGCACATGCCTGGACGATCTCCACCAGCCCAGGCCGGATCAGGGGCTCGCCGCCGGTGAACCGGACATTCGTGACACCCAACAACTCGACCGCGACCCGCACCAACCGCACGATCTCGCCGTCGCTCAACAACTCTTCACGCGGCAGCCACGCGAGCCCCTCAGCGGGCATGCAGTACGTGCAGCGGAGGTTGCACCGATCTGTTAGCGACACCCGCAGATCGGTAGCTACCCGCCCGAAGCGGTCGCCCAGCACCCCATTCGTGGCGCGGACCTCGGATATCGTCACCGTTCGACCGTATCGCGTGATGCCCCATCGCGTGGATGCCCGCAAAGGCCGACCCCAACGTGCCCTACCGTCCGCTTGCAATCGATGCCGCTCATAGGCCATCCGCTCCGGACAAAACTCCAACCGGATCTCTCCACCGCCCGCCAGGTCCGGACTCCGCGCCGGCGCCGGCGACGCGGACATGCGGCCGCCGACCTGGCGCCCTGCCGCCGGCGCGGCCGTGCGGCCACGACTTGGCGTCCTGCGGCAGACCTGGCGCGCTACCCCGGCGCGGCCGTGCGGCCACGACTTGGCGCCCTGCCGCAGACCTGGCGCGCTACCCCCGACCCCGATGAAGTGGTCCTTCGCCGCGGAACGCCCGCGTAGTCGGCTGCGACCTAGCGAGTAAGTCCTAACTACCGCTAATTGGTGTGGCCAGGGGAGTGGGTGGTCCGGTTTGTGACGGCAGAGATCAGGCCTGGTTGTGCGTGAAGGTCGGTGACTGGCTCGGAGCGCCGTGGCGGGTTGGTCCCGTCGCTCTATGGCCGGGGGTGTGTCGTGACCCGGGTGGTTGTTGGCGGCGCAGGCCTTGATCGGGTGCGGCTGGTCTGGTCTCGGACGGGTGTGGGCTTTGATCGGGTGTGGCTGGTCTGGTCCTGGGACGGCGTGTCGACCAGATCTGGCGCACACGATCAACGTTTCGGCCCTGGATCTACCAGATAGCTCACACCCGATCACGGCACAGCGCTTAAGGGCCACGGGCCAAGGCCACGACTGACGGGCCACGGCTGACGGGCCACGGGCCACGGCCCACGGGCCACGGGCCACGGGCCACGGCCCACGGGCCACGGCCCACGGGCCACGGCCCACGGGCCACGGGCCACGGCCCACGGGCCACGGCGGGCCTGCGACGCGGGGCCGTTAGGACTTACTCGTCTAGGTGCGCAACAGCGCGTCGACCGCCTGCCGGACCGCCGTCCGGTAGGCCAACCCGAACAGCGCCGTGTGCACCAGCAGGAGATGGAGTTGATGCAACGGCACCCGTCGCTGCCAGCCGTCCGCGAGCGGCCACTCCTCCCGGTAAGCGTCGACGATCGTCGCCAGCTCCGGTGCCCCACCGAAGAGCCCGAGCTGCGCCAGGTCGGTCTCGCGGTGACCGCCGTGGGCGGCCGGGTCGATCAGCCAGGCTCGGCCGTCGGCCGCCCAGTGCAGGTTGCCCGGCCACAGGTCGCCGTGGATGCGGGACGGCGGCTCGGCACCCCCGTACACCTCGATCTGGTTGATCACCTGCTCCGTCGCCGTGGCGTCGGCCGCGGAGAGCGCCCCACCATCCACTGACAGTCGTAGGTAGGGCTGCAGCCGCCGCTCGGCGAACCACTGCGGCCAGGGTTGAGCCGAGACGGTGTTGTCCTGAGGCAATGCGCCGATGAATCCAGCCCATTCCGCGCCGAAGGACGGCGCACCAGTGCGGTGCATGGCGGCCAGTTGCCGGCCGAAGACCTCCGCTCCCGCCCTGGTCGGTGCCCCGGGCTCGACCCAATCGAGTGCCAACAAGTCGGGCAAGGCGACCAGGACCTCGGGCAGCGGCGGGCCATCGGGCGTCCGCAGCCACTCGATGCCGGACGCCTCCGACATGAAGAAGCCTTCGGGCGCAGGGTCCGGCGACTGCTCTGGCCAGGTCTTGACGAACAGCGAGGCACCGTCGTCGAGCGTCAGGCGGGAGGCGGCGGAGATGCTGCCGCCGGCTACGGGGGTCTCGCGGATCCGCTGATGCTTGAGAAACGTCGGCAGATGTTGCGGATGTGACCGGAGATAGGCCAGGTCCATGGGGTCCAAGTCTGGACCCCGGTCGTGCGTTGGGTTCCGCCGGGTCGCTTCGGAGAGTAAGCATGAAGACATGACGGATGTGGTGGTCCGCCCCTATCGTCCCCAGGACCACTCCGCGGGTCGGGCACTGTGGGTCGAACTCGCGGAGCGGCGTAGCGGTCTCTATGGCAAGTCGGCCGGCGCTGACCCGGGCGCCGGCTTCGAGGACTATCTGACCCGGCTGGACCTGTCGGGAATCTGGGTCGCCGAGGATTCGGAAGAGGGCATCATCGGGCTGGTCGGTCTGCTGATGCTGGGCACGACCGGCGAGGTGGAGCCGATCGTCGTCGCTGCCAGCCGCCGAGGATCGGGCGTGGGTGCCGCCCTGCTGAAACATGTCACCGGCGAGGCGAAGAAGCGGTCGCTGGCGCGCCTCACCATCCGACCGGAGTCGCGCAACGTCGATGCTCTGAAGTCGCTTCATGCTGCTGGGTTCGACCTCCTCTCCGCTGTCGAGCTCAGCCTTGACCTGCGCCCTTCGCCGTCCACCGTGGACGACGTCGAGATCGAGCTGCACGGGCTGCGCTTCCGGGGCTGAGTGTGCCGGGCGGCAGGGCGGCGGCGGGGATCTTCGCGGCTGCCTGTGGATAACTTCGTGCCACGAGTTGGACCGCACGAAGTTATCCACAGTCGCGCTTCGTGGGGTGGCGATCACACACCGGCATCGACCACGCTTCCGCGCCATGACCGCTACCGAGGCGCCAACCATCACCTTGCGTTCTTGCGCCGACCTCATCGCGTCGGTGCCTTACCTGCTCGGCTTCCATCCGGCCGAGAGCATCGTGGTCATCGCGATCGTCGACGACCGGGTGCGCTTCGTGGCGCGAGGCGACCTACCCGATGCGAGCTCGACTGACCGCGTCGCCCGGCGCCTGGTCGCGCTGCTGCTCCGGGACCCCGTCGACGCGATCGCGATCGTCGGTTACGGGCCCTCGACCTCGGTGACCCCGGTTGCCGAGGCGGTCTGCGCGGCATTGCGGTCAACCGACATCGCCACCCTCGACGTCCTACGCGTCGACGGAGGCCGCTATTGGTCATATGTCTGCGCGAACCCGGCCTGCTGCCCACCGGAGGGCAAACCCTTCGACCCGACGACGAGCAGCGTCGGTGCTTCAGCCGTGTACGCGGGGCAGGTCGCACTGCCCGACCGCGAAGCGGTGGCGGCGTCGCTCGCCCCTGTCGACGGAGCGGCCCGCGCGGCGATGACGGAGGCCACCGCACGCGCCGACGCGCGCCTGACCAGGCTCGTGGAGACCGCCCGCGCGGCCGACGACAGTGCTCCACCACGGCTCCGGACGATGTCGGCGCACGCGGCCGGCGCTGCCGTCCGCGCCAACGCCCGCGTGGCCAAGGCGTTGCGCGCCGCGGGCAACGAGGCGGTGGAAGACGCCGTCGACCGCTATCGCGCCGGCCGGCGGCTCGGCGACGACGAGGTGGCGTGGCTCAGCGTCCTGCTCGTGCATCTCCCGGTGCGCGACCACGCGTGGGAGCACACCACAGACGACGACTGGCAGATCGACCTCTGGAGCGACGTCGTACGGCGGGTCGACCCACCCCTGGCCGCCGCGCCGGCGAGCCTCCTGGCCTTCGCCGCTTGGCGCGTGGGGCACGGTGCGTTGGCGTCGATCGCCGTCGAGCGGGCGTTGGCGATCGACCCCGACTACGCGCTGGCGCGGATGGTCGGCGAAGTACTCGACCAGTGCCTGCCGCCGTCGATCATGGTGGACGCGGCAGACCAACCGCATCGAGCGCCCACGCGACGCTCGCGGCGTCGCTGGATCAGCCCGCACATCGGGCTCGAGCAGGCGAGTTAGACGTGGTGACGCCATCGCAGGGAATCGCGGACCCGTCCTGGCCGGCTCCGGCACTGCCGGCAGCCAGGGCGGTCCCGGCGGCTGATGCCGGCCCGGTCGGCCGCGCGTGGGTGTTCCTGACTGCCACGGCCCTGGCGGCGATCCAGGTGATCCGACGGGCGTCAGCGCGCACCCTGCGACGCTGTGCGGTCCGGGTCGGGTTCGGTGATTCGGTGGGCGCCCGCGTACACGTTCATCGTCGAGCCGCGCAGGAAGCCGACCAACGTCATGCCGGCCTCGTGCGCCAGGTCGACGGCCAGCGAGCTTGGAGCCGACACCGCGGCGAGCACCGGGATCCCGGCCATCCAGGCCTTCTGGGTGAGCTCGAAGCTCGCCCGCCCGGAAACCAGCAGCACGTGCTCACGCAGCGGCAAACGATGCTCGGCGGTCGCCCGCCCGATGACCTTGTCGACGGCGTTGTGCCGGCCGACGTCCTCACGCACCAGCACCGGCTCGCCGTCCGCGGTGAACAGCCCGGCGGCGTGGAGCCCGCCGGTGCGGTCGAAGGCCTGCTGGGCGGCCCGCAGCCGGTCGGGCAGGTCGGCCAACACCCGCGGGCTGACGCTCATCGGGTGGTCGGCGAGGCGCCACGGCGACCTGGTGCGGATCGCGTCGATGCTCGCCTTACCGCAGACGCCACACGAACTGGTTGTGTAGAAGGCGCGGGCCGGGTCCGTGTCGGGCGCGGGCACACCGTCGGCGAGCACGATGTCGACCACGTTGTACGTGTTCGGGGTATCCGTGCCGGCGCACAGCTGAGCGGTGACGATGTCGCCGGCGTCGCGGATGACACCCTCGGTCAGCAGAAAGCCGATCGCGAGGTCGATGTCGTCCCCAGGCGTACGCATGGTGACAGCGAGCGGCCGTCGAGGCCCAGACCCGTCGGCGCGGCGACCCACCCGGATCTCCAGCGGCTCCTCACCGGAGATCGAGTCCATCCGGCGCACCGTTGTCCCGGCGGAGAGGTCGATGCGAACGATCTCGCGCCGGTCGGTAACACGTCCCACGCCCCCATCCTGCCCCCGCGGTCCCCTCGCCGCCGAGGGATGCCCGGCAAACGCCGCGCGGCGGGCATTACTGGCTTGCGGTCCGCCATCCCGTTGGGCTTGGCGTCGGCGGATCCGGCCCGGGTTACGAGCTGCTCGGGGAGGTGGGTGAGCGAGGCAGGACGGTGCGGACAAAAGGCAGTTCGATAGGGGCGCTGTCACTGGCGCTAGTGGCCCCACCCGTTCGCCGGCGAGGCCGACAACGCCCTGGTCGACGTGCCAGTGACCATCGCCGAGGAACCCAAGGCGGAATCGATCCGCTGGTGACGACGCCGCTGGCCGACGCGCGACTTCGCCGCCGTCTTTCAGCCGATCGGGCAAGCTGGCCGGAAGGGGACCCGGCAGTGCCTGTCGCGACCTCCGGAGGGGTCTCAGCGGGGCAATGCGTGGCCCACGCGTACGCGGAACCGGCGGTCGTCGCCGTAGGGTCGTAGGGAGGTTCTTGGCTGGGAGGAGCGCTGTGGCGGGGTTTGCGGCCGTCGTGTTGGCCGGCGGCTCGGCTCGGCGGATGGGTGGCGACGACAAGCCGTCGATGGTCGTGTCGGGGCGCTCTATGCGTGATCGCGTCCTGGACGCGTTGCGAGCGGCGGACCCGAGGGTCGTCGTCGGTGGGAGCGCCGATGTGCCGGCCGGAGTGGGCTACACGCGGGAAGAACCGCCAGGTGGCGGCCCGGTTGCCGCCGTGGCGGCTGGGCTGGCGGCGCTGGGCTCGGCGACAGCGACACCGACACCGACGGCGACACCGACGGCGACGGCGACACCGACGGCGACGGCGACGGCGGAGGTCGCGGTCGTCGCCGGTGACCTGCCGCTCTTGACCGCGGACGCGGTACAGGTCCTCCGAGCGAGTCTGTCCACAGCCGACGGTGCACTGTTCGTCGATCGGGACGGTCGTCGACAGTTGCTGTGCGGAGTCTGGCGAGCCGATGCCCTGCGAAGTCGGCTCACGGAGATGCGGTCCGGCTCCGGACCCGATCCTCGCGCCGGCTCGGGCGCTGGCGCGGGCCAGGGACTCGGCTCCGGCACGCGTGGCGCCTCGATGCGTGCGTTGATCGCACCGCTCAACGTGGTCGAGGTGACCTGGGCCGGTGACGGTCCGCCGCCGTGGTTCGACTGCGACACCGAAGACGACCTCCGTAAGGTGCGGGAATGGCTGACAGCGAGAACCGCGGGATGACGCTCGACGAGTGGGTACGGGCCGCGTGTGCGGAGTTGGGCATCGCCCCGTCCGAGGCTTCGGTTTCGTTGGTGCTTGATCTCGCCCGGGACGTCGCGCACAACACGGTGCGGCCGGCGGCGCCGGTTACCGCCTACCTGTTGGGGCTGGCGGTCGGGCGGGGCGCCGATCCGAAAGAGGCCGCGGCGAGGTTGACGGCTCTCGCGGGCGCGTCCGCCACCGAGACATAGCGGGCAGCGCGACGGGTCAGCCGGTCATCCGGCGTGGGGTTGGAGGGAACCGCCGCAATCCTCGCGTTGGTTCGGATGCTGAAACATCGCTGGTCGATTCGCCGCACAGGTTGGAAGCTCGAACAGGGTGCGCGGGGTCTCGGTCAGCAGACCGGGTGTAAGCGCGATCTAATGCGGTTATCCGACTCACACCGGCCTATCCGTGGGGGCCGGTGCCCTGGGTAGGGTGTGCCTGACGGACGGAGGCGATCATGACGTCAGCGCAGCTAGCGAGCACGGGGGACGATGGCTTTACCGATGCCATCCTGCTGGACGAGGCGAGTACCGCCGACTTGCGGGGCAAGGTCATCGAGGCCTGGCGTGACTTCGCGCGTGCGTTGTCGAAGGTGCTCCCGGAGCTGCCGGTCGGCGCGCGGGTCGAGCTGACCCTCGATCCGACCGCCTCTGGCACGGGGGCCGCGGTCTACTCCGTCGAGATGCAGGTCATCGGCGACGGGATGATCCGAGCGCTCGCGGTGGGCAACGCGGGGTTGCCCCAGGGCTACCGGCTCGACCGCGGCGCCGTCGCCGACCTGGTCGCGCTCGGGTGGTCGCCGCCGGGGGTGCTGCCGGACTCCGGCGAGCAGTTCGGGCTGCACGCGCCGACCAAGGACGCGTCCAGGATCGCTACGACCGTTTCGCGTACGTTGCGTGATGTCTACGGGGCGCCCCACCCCGCTTTCCTCGTCTACCTCGTGCACGACTCCGAGGACGAGCCGCTCCCGGTCGAGCCGCTGGCAACAGCGCGGCCCGAGCTTGCCGGCAGCCTCGACCTCGACAGCGCGATAAAGGCCGGCCAGGAGGTGGCCAGCCGCGGCGACGACGCCGGCGAGGACGACACGATCGCCTTGGAGGAGCGGGTCCGCACCGTGGTGGCCGCGCTCATGAAGTCCGACGCGGAAGCACTCAAGGTCGACTCGGACGGCGACATCGGCATCCGGGCCGGTTCCGCGATGGTGTTCGTACGCGTCCGCGACAACCCGCCGCTCGTCGACGTCTTCTCGCCGGTGCTGACCGACGTCGAGCCGACCGAGCAGCTCTACGTGAAGCTCTCCGAGCTGACAAACCGCATGCCGATCGGCCGCCTCTACTGCACCAACGACACCGTCTGGGCGTCGATCCCCGTCTTCGGCCGCAATTTCCAGGCGACGCACCTGATGCTCGCCGTCCAGGTGATGACGGGCCTGGCCGACGAACTCGACGACCGCCTGCACGGCGAGTTCGGCGGCAAGCGCTTCTTCGGCGAAGGAGACAAGCCACCCCACCGCGGCTCCCAGGAGCCCAAGACGGGCATGTACCTCTAGCCCGCAACGCCGGGGCCGCCATACCGCGCGGCCCCAATCCAACAGACCCACCCAGCGCCGCCGCACACGCGCGTGGCCTGAGTCCCGCTCACGCCGGGGCCGCCATACGGCGGCGCCGCAATCCAACAGGCCCACCCAGGCCGCCGCACACGCGCGCGGCCTGAGTCCCGCTCACGCCGGGGCCGCCATACGGCGGCGCCGCAATCCAACAGACCCATCCGGCGCCGCCCCGCACGGGCGCGGGCTGAGTGCGCCTGCGCCGCACATCGCGTCGTCCCGCGCTGTCACTGCGTTCCAGCCGAATGCCCGGGCACCTGCCGCGGGCGCTCTACGCGCCCCTGTCGCACCTGTGCGGCCTTCGCGATCGCACGGGCAGGTAGGAGCCGCTACGCGTACGGGAGCCAGGCTTGGTCGCGCAGCGAGGTCGAATCGGTCGCGCGCACGCCGGCGTCCGACACCGTCCACAGTGTCCCATCGACGATCAGCGACCGTCGGATCATCGGTTCGTAGCCCAGGCTCGGGGTGGACGGGTGGCGGACCGTGCCGACCTCCTCCAGCCCTGACTCGGTGACCCGCAGCGCCAGCATCCCGTACTGCGACGACGCGCTCATCGGCACCACGAGGAGCTTCGACGCCGGCCAGTAGAGGAAGGCGTGCGGATCCCCCTCCGCCTCCGACCAACCATCCTTCACCCGATGCTGGGCGACCCGGCGCGGATCAGCCAGAGAGCTCACGTCGAACACGGAGATCTGCGCCCCGAGCACCCGGCCGCGCGAATCCGCGTCCTGACCCACACCGACCAGCCGGCCGGCGTCGAGGGGATGCAGGTACGACGAGTACCCATTGATCTTCAGTTCCCCACGCACCACCGGCGACGACGGATCGCCGAGATCCAGCGTGTAGAGCGGATCCGTCTGCCGGAAGGTCACCACGTACCCGACAGGACCGACGAACCGCACCGCGTAGATGCGTTCGCCCTTGCCCAGGCCCGAGACCACCCCGGTGCGCGCCATGTCGGTCGCACGCAGCACATATACAGACGACGAGTTCTCCGACAGCGTCGCTGCCACGCGCAGGTGACCCTCGTACTCCGACATCGCGTATTGGTTGATCAAGCCGCCCGGCACCGAGCCCGAGGCCACGTAACGAGGCGATCCAGCGCCCGTGATGTCGAAGCGGTAGATGATCGTTTCCAGGCCGGTCGCCGCCGGTCGGGCGATGTCCGTGCGCATGAAGCGCCACCGTTGGTCGTTGGCCACGTAGAGACTGCTGCCGTTGCTGTAGACGAAGTCGCCGTCAGCCACGATCGTCGTCGGGTCGCCGGTCCCGTAGCGGCCGCCGATGTCGAAGCTCAGCACCGTCATCAGTGACGTGCCGGAGAACGAGTCCGGCTTGCGCAGCGCACCGCAGTCGACCTGGCCCTCGCGTTTCTCGCTGCCGTTCGACGCGGACCAGCGCGGGAGCCAGTCAGAGACCTTGGACCGATCGATCACGGCCCGGTTGGCCCGCAGCCGCTGGGCGTCGGTCGCGCTCTCGCGGTAGGGGAAGTCGAGCCGCGGCCGGCTCCGCACCACGATGCGCGCCGTCGTGCCCACCTGGCGCGCGTCGACCAGGCTGCCGTCGATCGTGTACGAGCCGACCACCACGGGCCGCGCGCCGGCGAGGTCGACGGTGACCAGCCGGACCATCGTGTCGCCCCACGGCATCATGGGCTTGCGCGCGCTGGGTGACACGGGCACGACGGCCGGCATGAGCACCATCGCGCGGTCACCCGACAGCAGCAGGTTGGCCTCGCCGAAATGGCCCAGGTCGTCGGCCACCGCGACCGAGCCCGTGAGACGGCGGGTGACCGGGTCGATCACCCGCAGCGTGCCGCCCGAGACCGTCACGATCCGCCGGCCGTCGGTCTTGACCAGGTCAGGCTCGTCGACGCCGGCCTCGTGGGTGTTGGTGCCGGAATAGCCCGACTGGTCGGACCCGCCGGGCGCCTGCTTGTCGAGGGCGGCAACGCCCGCGGCATCCTCGACGACACCGGTGCGGGCGGCCACGCCGCCGCGGGCTCGGAAGAAGTCGTCGAACCCCCACGGTGTCACGACCTCCTTCGCGGCCTTCTTCAACCCGGCCAGCACGTCCGCACACGAGGAGAACGCGACCAGCCGGAACGCCGGCGCGGGCAGGGCCACGGCAGGTGACGGCGGCGCGGCGACCGGGTCGGACGGCGACGACGTGCACCCGGACACGAGCAACACAGCGACGACGGCGTACGCGCCGCGGCGGGCGAGGGTCATGCCGGGTTGGACGCCGCCCCGGGCGGCATCGTTCCCCAAGAGTTCAGTTCGGTGCCGGCACGATGTTGGGCGCGTCGACCAACCGGCTCAGGACGATCATGCTGCGGGTCGAGGTGACGAAGGGTTCGGCCCGCAGCCGCTCCAGCGCCTGCTCCAGGTGGGCGATGTCGGCGGCCCGCAGGTGCACCAGGGCATCCGCCTCGCCCGACACCGTGTACGCGCCGACCACCTCCGGGTGCCGGCGGGTCGCCACGGTGAGCTGGGCCGGGGTGGTCCGTCCGGTGCAGTAGAGCTCCACGAACGCCTCGGTCGTCCAGCCGACCGCGGCCGGATCGACCACCGCGGTGAAGCCCCTGATCACCCCGGCGGCGCGCAGTCGATCGACGCGTCTCTTCACGGCAGGGGCGGAAAGCGAGACCCGTTCGCCTATCTCCGAGTACGAGGCCCGTGCGTCAGCGACGAGCGACGCAATGATTCGCTGGTCTACGTCGTCGATCTGCAACGTTTCGCCTCTCGCAAGCAAGAGATTCGGCTGTCTTGACCACGAAGAGTACCTGATCATGGTGATCGTGAAGGACGAGCGGATGTCGCGTAAGCGGACATATCTCATGTGCCCGCCAGAGCGGTTCACGGTGTCGTACGCCATCAACCCCTGGATGGACACCAGCGCGCCGGTCGACGCCGAGCTCGCCCTCAAACAGTGGCAGCTGCTCCGCGAGACGCTCGCCGGGCTCGGCCACACCGTGCACGTGCTCCCGGCCGAAGACGGCCTCCCGGACATGGTCTACGCCGCGAACGGCGCCTTCACCGTCGACGGTACGGCGTTCGGCGCCCGCTTCCGGTACCCGCAGCGCGCCCGGGAGGCCGAGGCCCACCGCGCGTTCTACGACGAGCAGGGCTGGGCGTACGTCGAGCCGACCGAGATCAACGAGGGCGAGGGTGATTTCGCCTACCTGCCCGAGGCGTACGGCGGCATGATCCTCGCCGGGTACGGCTTCCGCACCGAGGCCGTGGCGCACAGCCACGCACAGGAGGCCCTCGGCCGACCGGTGATCTCACTGCAGCTCGTGGACCCGCGCTTCTACCACCTCGACGTAGCCCTGGCCGCGCTCGACGACAAGCGGATCACGTACTACCCGGGTGCGTTCTCCGCCGGATCGCGGCGCGTGCTGGCCCAGCTCTTCCCCGACGCCCTGATCGCCGACGAGACCGACGCCCTGGCCTTCGGTCTCAACCTGGTCAGCGACGGCCGCAACGTCGTGCTCAACAGCGAAGCCACCGGCCTGGCGACGAAGATCGCGCAGGCCGGCTACACGCCCGTCCCGGTCGAGCTGAGCGAGCTGAAGAAGGGCGGCGGCAGCGTCAAGTGCTGCGTGGCGGAGCTACGCGGCTGACTCAGCCGAGCGTCGCCAGCTCGTTGATCACCACGTTGGCCAGCACCGGCCCGTCCCGGCGCACCTGACGCAGGTACCACTTCTGCTGCGGGGTGCGGGTCTGGTTGAACTGCCACTCGCCGCGCGGGCTGTCGACCAGGCCAATCTTCCCCATGGCGAGGTTGACCGCTTGCGGGGTCGGGTTCGGGCCGGCCAGGCGCACGGCCTTGTCGATCACCTGCGCGGCGTCGTAGGAGGCGACCGCGTAGGTGGTCGGCGTCGCGCCGTACTTGTTGCGGAAGAGGGTCGCGAACTCCCGGTTGGCGGCGTTGTTGAGGTCCGGCGAGTAGTTGAGCGCGGTGAAGACGTCGTTGGCCTCGTTGCTCTTCAGCTCGCCCAGCACCTCGCCCTCGGTGAGGAAGCCCGGCGCGTAGATCTGGCCGCGGTAGCCGTCGTTGTGCAGCTGGCGCAGGAACTCGACGGCGGCCTGTCCACTGTAGAAGCAGTAGATGGCCTCCGGGTTGCCCTGACGTACCTTGTCGATCTCGCTCTTGAAGAACGTCTTGGTGGGCTCGGCGACGTATTCCGTCCACACCGGACCTGCAGACAGCCGGGGGTCGTTGACGCCGAACTTGTTGCGGAAGCCCTCGACCGCGTCGCGGCCCGCCTCGTAGTTCGGTGCGATGATGCCGATCTTGCCCTTGACGTTCTCGGCGACGTACCCGGCGAGCGCCTCGCCGGCCTCGTTGTTCACATAGGACGTGCGCCAGATGTAGACCACGCTCTGGAGCGCGGACGGCGAGGCGGCGGAGCCGATCAGCGGGATCCGGGCCTGCTCGACGGTGTCCCGGATGCCGAGCATCACGGTCGAGCTCACGACGCCGGTCAGCGCCAGCACGCCCTGCTTCAGCAACCCGTCGAGGGCGGCCTTGCCGGACTCGACGGTCTCGCCCTCGTCGGCCACGGCCAGTTGCACATGGTGCCCGCCCAGCCGCTGGTCGTTCATCTCTAGATAGAGGTTGAAGCCCCGGGTCAGCTCGTCGCCGACGGTCTTGTAGCCGGCGCTCTGCGGCACGATCAGGCCGATTTTGATCGGCTCGTCACTGACCAGCCGGTTGCCGTCGGCCGCGTCCGCGGAGTCGTCATTGCCGCACGCGGCCAGGAAGCCCGCGGCGCCCAACCCCGCGAACAATCGCAACGCCTGCCGACGATCAATCTGCGACACGGAAACGACCCTCCCCGACCGAGTGGGCTGATTGCCACACTCCCCCGGGGTTCCTACCGTCTGGACGACGCTGCGTCAATGAATATGATCACCGCCGCAAGGACCGCAACGCCTCCGTCACCTTTCGCCAGGCTGCGGACCGCGGATCAATCAGCTCGAAATGCCCTGTTTCAGGCAGTTCCAAGAGCGTGATTTCGTTATCAACCGTGCCTGCTGCGGCGACGAACCGGCGACTCAGGTCGATCGGAACCTGCACATCCGTCGTTCCGTGCAGGATCACTATCGGTAACCGTAACGGTATCGACGGGAGTGGGTCCGCTGCGGCGTACGCCTCGGCCCGCGCCGAGGGTCCGCCGCCGAGCAGCGCTTCCACGGCGCCGCCGTCGAGGTCCAGCCGGTGCGCCTCGGGTAGGTCCGCGACCGGCGCCAGCGCCAGCACCCCGGCGGGCATGGCATCCGCCGGGGCGTGCGCGGCGTACCAGAGCGCGAGGTGGCCACCGGCGGAGTGACCGACCAGGATCGGTGGACCCTCGATCGGCGCCGGCCGACCCAGCTCCGCCGCGACCTCGGCGACCAGCGCCGGCAACGCCGCCACGCCGGCCAGCACGTCCTCGAAGGTGGTCGGCCACCCGCCCTCGGCATCCGGCCCGGTCCGCCGGTACTCGAGCTGGGCGACCGCGTAGCCAAGCGCGGCCAGGTCGGCGGCCAGATGTCCGGTATGCGCGCGGTCGTACTCAGCGCGCCAGAACCCGCCGTGGACGACCACCACCAGCGGCCCGGCGCCGGTGAGCGGCAGCCGGACGTCGGCGACGTGGTCGGCGTGCGGCCCGTAGCGCACGACTGCGTCGGGGGGCGGTGGCGGCAGTATGAGCACGTCGCGTGGGTCCGGTTCGCGTGCGGCCATGCGCGGAACGCTAGCTTGCCGGGTCCGGGAAGCATCGGCCGGCGGGGTTGGGGAAAGATGGGACCCATGACCGATACCCCAGGAGCGCCGGACGAGCAGGCCGAGCCCAACCGGCGGTCGGGCACCGTGGTGGTGGTCGGGCCGGACGGCCGACCGGTCGGCACGGTCGACACCGACAACGGCGGCGAGGAAGACCCCGGCCGTCAGATCGAGCAGCCGGCGAAGGTCATGCGGATCGGCAGCATGATCAAGCAACTGCTGGAAGAGGTACGCGCGGCGCCGCTCGACGAGGCCAGCCGGGTCCGCCTGCGCGACATACACCAGCGTTCGATCATCGAGCTCGAAGACGGCCTGTCGCCGGAGCTGCGCGACGAGCTCGAGCGGCTGTCGCTGCCGTTCAGTGAGACGTCGACGCCGAGCGAGGGCGAGCTGCGGGTCGCGCAGGCCCAGCTGGTCGGCTGGCTGGAAGGGCTCTTCCACGGCATCCAGGCCGCCCTGGTGGCCCAGCAGATGGCCGCCCGCATGCAACTGGAGCAGATGCGTGGCGGCCGCCCCGCGCTGCCGCCCGGCGCCGTGCCCGGCGTGATCCCAGGCATGCCCGGCACCAACCCGCCGCAGGAGGGCGGGCGGGGCACCGGCCAGTACCTCTAGCTCGGGAGCAGCTTTTCCAGAAAGCTGGCGACGCCGTCGTCCTCGTTGCTGGCGACCACCTCGTCGGCGATCTCCTTCACCGCCGGGTGCGCGTTGCCCACCGCGACCGCGCGCCCGGCCCAGGCCAGCATCGGCACGTCGTTGGGCATGTCGCCGAACGCCGTCACCTGGGCTGCCGGCACGCCGAGCCGGTCGCAGTACCAGGCCAGTCCGGCCGCCTTGGTGACGCCGGACGCGGACACCTCGACCAGGCCGGACGTCGACGAGTGGGTGGCCTCGCCCACCCCGGCCAAGGCCTTGGAGATCTGGTCGGCGAACTCGTCCGGGTCGCGGTCGCCGGCCCGCACCAGCAGCTTGACCGCGGGCTCGGTGAGCAGCTCCTTGACCGCGTGCACGGCCTCGACACCGCCGTGCTCGCTGTCCCACCGCATCGGATAGTCGACGTGGTGCCGCATCTGCCGGCCGTCGACGATCTCGACCGCGAGCACCGCCTCGGGCACCTCCTCGGCCAGCCGGCGGGCGATCTCCTCGAGCGCGTCGGGCGCCAGGGGGTCGGCCCGCAGCACCTGGTCGCGCATCGGGTCGTAGACGACGGCGCCGTTGGCACAGACGGCCGGCAGCGGGATGGCCAACTGCGCGTAGACCGTCCGGAGCCAGCGGATCGGGCGCCCGGTCACGAGCACCACCGGCACGTCCGCGGCGGCGGCCCGCTCGAGGGCCTCTGTCGTGCGGGGGCTGATCGTCTTGTCGGCGCGCAGCAGGGTTCCGTCGAGGTCGGTGGCGATCAACATCATCTAGACAGTAGCCGGTCGAGGTATACGGCCACCCCGTCGTCCTCATTGCTCGCCGTGACCTCGTCGGCGGCGGCCCGGACCAGCGGGTGCGCGTTGGCCACGGCCACCCGGCCCCAGCCGGCCCACCCGAACATCGGCAGGTCGTTGGGCATATCGCCGAAGACCAGCACGTCGGCGGGGTCGACGCCGATGGCCTCGGCGACCACCGCGAGGCCCGTGGCCTTGTCGACGCCCGGCGGCAGGATCTCGATGAAGCCGAGCCCGGCCTGGGTGACGTTGGCCGTCGAAGGGGAGACGATGCGGACGGCGGCGGTGAGCAGCTCGTCGACGTCGTGGCCGGGTGCGCGGGCGAACGCCTTGATCACGTCGCCGGAGAAGCAGTCGGCCCGGGCGCGCTGCTCGAACCGGTCGGGGTAGCGCCAGGCCGGGTCGGGATCGCCCCAGAGCGGGTCGTCGTGCCCGTCGAGCGCCTCGACCATCACGGTCAGCGGGCCGACCGCGGCCTCGAGCTCGGCGATCACCGGGGCGAGCACGCGGCCGGACAGGCGGGCGTCGCGCAGCACGATCGGATCAGCCGGGTCGGTCTGGTCGACGACCCGGCCGCCGTTGGCCATCACCAGGAAGTCGGCGTCGCGGATGTCGTTGCGGGTGAGCTCGGTCAGGCGGGGGCCACGCCCGGTGGCGCCGACGATCGGGATGCCGGCCGCGCGTACCCGGTCGAGCACCTCATGGGTGTAAGCGGACACGGTGTCGTCGTTCCGCACGATCGTGCCGTCGAGGTCGGTCGCGACCAGTTTTGGCAGGCCCGGTCGGGGCATGGCTCCTCCTCGCCCCGACCGGTGACGGACCGCCGGGAGGAAGCCGCGAGCGGCCGGGCAGCAACCGTACCTCGCACTCGGTAGCCCAGCCATGACGTTTGGGAGAAATCGTCGCAGCCGGGCAGCGGCCACGCAGGTGTGGCCGCGCCGGCTGAAATCCCCAGGTCAGGAGCGCTTGACCGGCTCCAGGACCTCGCGACCGCCCAGGTACGGCCGGAGCGCCTTGGGCACGACCACCGAGCCGTCGGGTTGCTGGTGGTTCTCCAGGATCGGCACGATCCAGCGCGTGGTGGCCAGCGTGCCGTTGAGCGTCGCGGCGATCTGGGGCTTCCCGGCCTCGTCGCGGTAGCGGATGTTGAGCCGACGAGCCTGGAACGTCGTGCAGTTGGACGTCGAGGTCACCTCGCGGTAGCGACCCTGCGACGGCACCCAGGCCTCGCAGTCGTACTTGCGGGCCGCGCTGCTGCCGAGGTCGCCGGCGGCCGTGTCGATCACCCGGTAGGGGACCTCGACCTTGGCCAGCATCTCCTCTTCCCACGCGAGCAGCCGCAGGTGCTCCTCTTGTGCCTGCTCGGGCCGGCAGTACGAGAACATCTCGACCTTGTCGAACTGGTGCACCCGGACGATGCCCCGCACGTCGCGCCCGTATGAGCCGGCCTCCCGGCGGAAGCAGCTCGACCAGCCCGCGTAGCGGACCGGCTCGCCGAGATCGAGGATCTCGTTGCTGTGGTAGGCGGCCAGTGGCACCTCGCTGGTGCCGACCAGGTAGAGGTCGTCGGCCTCGAGCCGGTAGACCTCGCTGGCATGCGCACCGAGGAAACCGGTGCCCTCCATGGCCTCCGGCTTGACCAGCGCCGGCACGATCGACGGGGTCAGGCCGTATTCGACCGCCTGCGCGATCGCCATCTGCAGCATGCCGAGCTGGAGCAGGGCGCCGACACCGGTCAGGTAGTAGAACCGGCTGCCCGATACCTTGGCGCCGCGCTCGACGTCGATCGCGCCCAGCAGCTCGCCGAGCTCCAGGTGGTCGCGGGGGCTGTCCAGCTCGGGTTTGGTGCCGACCTCGCGCAGCACGACGTAGTCGTCTTCGCCGCCGGCCGGTGCGCCCGCCTCGACCACGTTGGAGACCCGTAGCTGCGCCTGGCGCAGGGCCGCGTCGGCCTCGGTGACCGCCGTCTCGGCCGCCTTGACCTCGCCCGAGAGCTCCTTGGTGCGGCCCAGCAGCTCGTCGCGCTCGGCGCCGGTCGCCTTGGGCATGAGCTTGCCGAGCTGCTTCTGCTCGGCCCGCAGCGCCTCGAAGCGCTGGACGGTGGACCGCCGGGCCTCGTCGGCCGCGAGGAGGTCGTCGACGACGGACTCGGACTCACCCCGGGCTCGCTGGCTGGCGCGCAGAAGATCGGGATCGTCACGAAGCAGTCGAAGGTCAATCACGGTAAATCAGCCTACCGGGACCCCTGGAACGCGGTCGCGCGGATATCAGCGGCCGCGGTCGTCGCCGCCGTCCGGATGGGTGAACGGGCGTGCCGGCTGCACGGTGAGGTCGAGTGGTGCCGCCGCCGCGATCTCGGCGGCGGTCTTGTCGCGCGTCGTGCGCTGCGGTGGCCAGCCCCACGCCGCGCCGGTCGTGGCTTCGGACTCGGGACCGACCTCGCGCGGACGGCCGCTCAGCAAGAGGGCCAGGCCGGCCAGGAGCACGGCCACGAAGGCGAAGGTGAGGCCGCCGCGGTAGTCGACGTCGATCTCTTCCTGGAAGAGGAAGAAGAAGCTGCGCAGGATGTAGTTGTCGATGTTGGCGGTGGTCGCGACCAGCACCGCGAGGGACGCGCCGGCGACGGTCAGCCCGGTCAGCCGCGCGACCGCGCGGGATGCCGGTGGGCCGGCGACCGCGAGCACGGTCGCGACCGTGAGGATCAGCAGGCACAGCAGGAAGCCCACGGCCAACGTGCCGAGGTCGCCCACGTGGAACTCGGTGAGCCGTTCGGCCTGTTGCCCGCTGTTCGGGTCGGACTCGCCCAACGGCAGCATGACCGAGAACCACGGCGCGATCAGGGCGGCACAGGCGGCTGCGCCGGCCAGCGCGGCGGCGACCGTGGTCAGCATCCGCCGGTCGCCGAAGACCCGGTGCAGCCGTGCGCCGAACGGCCACGAGCCGTCGGCTCTGGGTTCGTCGGCACCGAACGCGACGACGGCCGGGCCGGAGGGCTCTGCGGACATGCCCATCAGCATGCCACGGCCCGCCGACCGCTGGGGTGCTCAGTTGATCAGGGCCGGCGCCGGCGGTCGCGCAGGATCTGCTTGACCACGTTGCGGCCCGGGATGCCGGTCACCCCGCCACCGCCGTGGGTCGCGCTGCCTGCTTGGTAAAGACCCCTGATCGGCGTACGCAGGTCGGCATAGCCCGCCGCCGGTCGGCCGTGGAACATCTGGCCCGGTGTCAGCTCGCCGTGGAAGATGTTGCCGCCGACCAGGCCGTACTCCTGCTCCATCGTGTGTGGACCGATGACCTGGCGGCCGATGACCGAGCCGGCGAACCCGGGAGCGACCGTCTCCAGACGCTCCACCAACCGGTCGGCGTACGCGTCGAGCTCGGCGGTGTGCGGAGCGGCCGCGTAGGTGTGCGGCACCCATTGGGTGAACGCGCTGACCACGTGCTTGCCCTCCGGGGCGAGCGTCGGGTCGAGGACCGACGGGATGCAGATGTCGGCGAACGGCAGGGTGGCCGGGCTGCCGGCGGACGCTTCAGTGAACGAACGTTCGATTTCTTCCAGCGAGTCGGCAAGCACGATCGTGCCGCCGTGCACCTGCGGGTCGTACGCCGGATGGCTCGTGAACGTGGGCAGCCGGTCGATCGCGAAGTTCACCTTCACGGTGCCGGACCGGCTGCGCCACGCCTCGATGTCGGCCACGAAGTCGTCCGGCAGCTCGGCCCGGTCCAGCAGCTCCAGGAACGAGATCCGTGGGTGGGCCGTGGTGATCACGGTCGGCGCGCGCAGCTCCGTACCGTCGGCCAGGGTGACGCCGTGGACCGCGCCGCCGCGCGTGTCGATCCGGGCGACCGGCGACCCGGTCCGGATCTCCGTGCCGAAGGCGCGGGCGGCCGCCGCCATCGCCTGGGTGACGCCGCCCATGCCGCCGCGCGGGAAGCCCCAGCCGGCCTGCTGGCCGCCGGTCTGGTCGAGGTGGTGGTGCAGGGTCACGAAGCCGGTGCCGGGGCTGCGTGGGCCGGCCCAGGTGCCGATCACCCCGGAGACGCTGAGCAGGCCGCGCATCGCGTCGGACTCGAAGCGGTCCTCGACCAGGTCGGCGATGCTCGCGGTGAACAGCCGGGTCAGGTCGACGGCGGCGCGCACGTCGACGCGGCGCAGCCGGCCGGCCAGCCCCGCCTGCGCGGCCAGGTCCAGCGGTCGCTTCGAGCCCAGCTTCGGCGGAATCTCGTGCAGCAGCGGGCCGACCAGCCGGCCGAGGTGGGAGAGCCAGGCGTCCCAGCGTTCGTACGCGTCGGCGTCCCGGGCGGAGAACCGGCTGATCTCCCGGTGCCGCTCCGCGGGGTCGTCGGGGAGCCGCAGGTAGCGGCCGTCGGCGCGCGGCGCGAAGTACGGCCCCTGCGGGTAGACGTGGTAGCCGTGCTCGACCAGTCGCAGGTCCCGCACCATGTCGGCGGGCAGGAGGCTAACCACATAGGACAGGCTGGTGACGGTGAAGTCGGGGCCGAACGGCTGCTCGGAGACCGCCGCGCCGCCGACCGTGTCGCGCCGTTCGAGCACCAGCACGCGGCGACCGGCCCGGGCCAGATAGGCCGCCGCCACCAGTCCGTTGTGGCCACCGCCGATGACGATGACGTCGTACGCCGCCATCAGCCCTGGATCACGTTGATGTTGAAGGCGAGGTTGCCGTCGAGGGCGCGCAGGATCGACACCCAGAGCGGCAGGTACATCTCCATGCCGCGGGACGCCTCGATGCCGCCGAGGTCGAGGACGTTGGTGGCGGCCCAGCCGAACTCGCCGAGGAGCGCCGTCACGACGCGCTTGGCGTCGGGGTCGTTGCCGGCGACGAACATCGTGTGCTGACCGGGGACCAGGGTCGGCTCGACCATCACGCTGCCGTTGACGGTGTTGAGGCTCTTGACGACTCGGGCGTCCGGGAAGGCGCGCTGGAGCTGCTCTCCGACGCTGTCGGTGTTGCAGACGCTCAGCCGCATCTCGCCGGTGGAGAAGTCGAGCGGGTTGCTGACGTCGAGCACCACCTTGCCGGCCAGGGCTTCGTTGCCGCCGGCCATCCGCAGCGCGTCGACCGCGTACTGGCCGGCGGTGGCGTTGATCACGAGCTCGGCGCCGGTGACCGCCTCGGCGAACGTGCCGCTCCGGGCCGCGTGTGCCTCGGCCCACTCCAGTGCGCGCGGATTGTCCGATTCGCGCGCACCCATCGTGACGTCATGGTCAAGATTGCGCAGCCGGGTACCGAAGGTCTGACCAACCGCGCCGGTGCCGAGGATGCCGATCCGCATCCAGCAATCATGCCGGACCGTGGACTAGCGTCGAGGCATGCCAATCCGCACTTCTTCCGCCCGCTGGTCGGGCAACCTGACCGAAGGTTCCGGGACGATCCGCACCGGCAAGGGCGGTTTCGAGGGGAACTACAGCTTCAAGTCGCGCTTCGAGGAGGGTGAGGGCACCAACCCCGAAGAGCTCATCGGCGCCGCACACGCCGGTTGCTTCTCGATGGCCTTCTCGAAGGGCCTCGCCGACGCCGGCCACACCCCGACCTCGGTCGAGACCACCGCGAAGGTGCACCTCGACAAGACCGACGCCGGCATGACGGTCACCCGGATCGACCTGGACAGCGTCGTCGACGCCCCGGGCATCGAGGACGGCGAGCTCCAGAAGATCGCCCAGGGTGCCAAGGAGAACTGCCCGATCTCGCGCCTGCTTTCCCCTGGCGCCGAGATCACCATGACCGCCCGGCTCGCCTGAGTCGGTCTTCCGTCGCGACCGGCACGGCACAATGGGAGCCGTGCCGGTCGAGATGAGTCGCGAGCGCTTCGAGGAACTCGTCGGCGACGCGCTTGACGAGGTCCCCCAGGAACTGCTCGACCTGATGAACAACGTGGTGATCCTGGTCGAGGACCGGTCGCCACCGGGCACCCGGCTGTTGGGCCTCTACGAGGGCCACGCGCTCACCGACCGCGGCTGGAACTACGCCGGGGTGCTGCCCGACCGGATCACCATCTACCGGCTGCCGATCCTGTCTATCTGTGACACCGACGAGGACGTGGTCGACGAGGTCGCGGTCACGGTCGTCCACGAGATCGCCCACCATTTCGGGATCGACGACGAGCGCCTCCACGAGCTCGGCTGGGGCTGATGCCGCGAAGGTCAAGGTCGGTTTGGCGACAGTCGGCGCTTGGCGTTTGCGCAGGTTACCTACGCTCTTGTGCAGCACTCACCAGTCGATGGAGGAACGCACAGATGCGTAGCGCGCTGTTTTCCGCGGAGAACCTGGAGAAGGAGTCGGATCAGCCGGGCATGCGGCTGCAGAACTCCAAGATGCTCAAGATCGAGCTTAACGGTGAGTGCATGGCGCGCACCGGTTCGATGGTCGCCTACCAGGGTCAGGTGCAGTTCCAGGCCCTCGGCTCGGGCGGCATCGGCAAGTTCCTCAAGCAGAAGCTGACCGGCGAGGGTGTGCCGCTGATGAAGGTCAGCGGCCGCGGCGACGTCTTCCTGGGCGACCGGGCCGCCGACATCCACCTGGTCGACCTCGAGCACGGCGACGCCCTGTCGATCAACGGTGCCAACGTGCTGGCCTTCGACTCGTCGCTTCAATACGACATCAAGATGGTCCAGGGCATGGGCATGATGTCCTCCGCCGGCCTGTTCAACTGCGTGTTCAGCGGCCAGGGCCGGATCGCCATCACCACCAAGGGCACGCCGGTCGTGCTCAACGTCGACCAGCCGACCTACGTCGACCCGCAGGCCGCGATCTGCTGGTCGCACAACCTCCAGACCGGCTACCACCGCGCCGACCAGCTCGGCCTCGGCACGCTGCTCGGCCGCAGCACCGGTGAGGCCTTCACGATGAGCTTCGCCGGCCAGGGCTTCGTCGTCGTGCAGCCCTCCGAGGAGCCCCCGGGCGGCATCGCGGGCGCGGCCGGCGGCCAGCAGCAGAGCGGCGGCGTGCTGGGCGGCCTCCTCGGGAACTGAGTTGCTGGCCGCGCCTCCGGCACGGCGGCTTCGCGCCTCTTAGCTGGTGCGGTGTGGCTCCGGGCGCTGACGACTTCGTCGCAGCGTCCTCACCACACCGCACCAGCGGCGCTTCGCGGACTGTGGGTGCGGTTCGCGGGGCGCCGAGTCCCGCTCGGCGCCAACCCCTTCGGGGGTTGCTGTTCGCCCGCCGCCTACTCTGAACCTTATGCCGGGAACGCCTCCTACCAGGTATGTCTTCCTCGGGCCCGAGGGGACCTTCGCCGAGCAGGCGTTGCGGACCATTCCGGCCGCCGAGCGCGGTCAGCGCACGCCCGCCCGGAGCGTCGGTGAGGCGCTCGACGCGGTGCGCTCGGGCGACGCCGACGCCGCGCTGGTGCCGCTGGAGAACTCGATCGGTGGGGGCGTTGGCGTCACCCTCGACGAGATGGTCGCCGGCTCGCCGTTGGTGATCACGCGCGAGGTGGTGCTTCCCGTCGAGTTCGTGCTGGCCGCCCGCGCCGGTGTCGGCCTCGCCGACATCCGCTCGGTCGCCGCCCACCCGCAGGCGTCCACGCAGTGCCGGGGCTGGTTGCGCGACAACCTGCCGGACGCCGTCGTCGTCGACGTGCTGTCCAACGGCGCCGCCGCGCGCAGTGCCGCTGCCGGCGAGCACGACGCGGCGATCTGCGCGGCGATCGGCGCCGCGCAGCAGCGGCTCACCGTGCTGGCCGAGAAAATCGCCGACCACGGCGACGCGGTGACCCGGTTCGTGCTGGTCTCCCGCCCGGGCACGCCGCCACCGCCGACCGGCGACGACCGCACCTCGCTGGCCGTCTACATCGCGCACGACCGGGTCGGCGCGTTGCTCGCGGTGCTGATGGAGCTGGCGGTGCGCGGGGTCAACCTGACCCGCATCGAGTCGCGCCCGACCGGCGAGGCACTCGGCCGCTACGCGTTCTTCCTCGACTGCACCGGGCACGTGGCCGACGACCGGATGGGCGAAGCGCTGCGCGGTCTGCGCCGGGTGAGCGCGGAGGTGCGCTTCCTGGGTTCGTACCCGCGGCACCGCTGGACCGGCTCGGAGGGCGACGGCCCGGTGCCGGCGCCGCCCGGTCAGTCTGATGTGGACTACGCGGACGCCGCGGCCTGGCTGGCCCGCATCCGCCAGGGCTAGGACGGGCCCTGGGCCCTACAACGACGGCGGGAGCGCGTCGCAGGCGGCCGCGCGGATCCCCGCCGGTGCGCCCGCGCGCACCTCGATGCTGCACACGTCGGTGCCGGCGGTGATCAGCCGCAGCGTGTTGCCCTTGATCTCGCTGACCGCCTGGAGCGGGCCGTTGCTGGTGTCGAGCACGCTCCACTGCCAGGTGCCGGCGCACATCGGGCCGACCGTCACCCGCCCGTTGTACGACGAACCGAGCATTCCGCGCCGCTTCAGCAGCGTGATCACCTGGGCGGCGGACGGCCGACCGCCGCACGCGACGGCGGGACTCTCCGGAAAGCCGGTCGTCGCGGTCGGGCTCGGCGGCGGCGGTGGGGGCGGCTGTGGCGCCAGCGTGCTGGGGCTCGGGCTCGCGGTCGCCGATGGGCGGGGGACCGTCGTGCCGGGCGGGTTCAGCTCCGGCGGGGTGCCGCAACCGGCCGCGAGCAGGGCGACCGTCGCGGACGCGGCAAGCATGCCAAGGGGGATGGGGCGGCGCACGGTACCTCGGGGTGGGGCATCGACTGGGGTGAGGGCCAGGCCATCGTATGCCCGCTCAGACGGTCACCGGATGCCCGGCCTGGTCGAGCGTCGCGACCGCTTCCGCGAGGCGGACGCTCGGCACGAGGATGTAGTCGGTGTCGTAGGTGGAGAACGCCATGATGTTGACGCGGGCCGCGGCCAGCGGGGCGACCATCGAGGCCAGGATGCCGGTGAGCGCGAAGTCGAGCGGGCCGGCGACCCGCAGGCAACGCCAGGGTGCCTCGGCGGTGGCGCCGTCCGGCACGAGGTCGGCCCGGCAGATCACGGAGACCTCGTCGGCCGTCCAGGTCACCGAGACCACGGAGTTCTTGCCAGCGCTGCCGTCGACCAGGTCCGGTGGGAGCGCCGAGCCGGGCGGAAGCCGGCAAACCGCGTAATCCTCCGGCAAAAGATCAAGAGCAGGCATGACAGGAAGCGTACGACCAGACTGCCGCTCGGAAGAACTTTTTCCCGGTCGGTAGTGGGCGGGCCAACTCGTTCGTCGTAGAGGTGGAAGCTGACGCGAAATGGAAAGGAACCGGAGATGAAGTACTTGTTTCTGATCTGCGTCGAGGCACCCGGCAACGAACCGGGAGCGGAGTCCATCGATGCGGCCGGTGGGCCGATGCCCGTCGAGGACTGGGTCACGGAGATGGACACGCGCGGCGCGCGGCTGGACGGCAACCGGGTCCGGCCGGGTTCGGACGCCACCACGGTGCGGGTGCGCAACGGGGAGGTGGTGGTGCTCGACGGGCCGTACGCGGAGACCAAGGAGCAGATCGCCGGCTTCGACATCATCGAGGCGGCGAACCTCGACGAGGCCATCGAGATCGCGGCGAAGCACCCGATGGCCTGGGCCGGCATGGTCGACGTCCGGCCGTTCTGGGACTGATGGCGGACGTCGACGCCGAGGTCGCCGCCGTCTACCGCGCGGAATGGGGTCGCGTGGTGGCGGCGGTGATCCGGCTGACCGGTGACTGGGACCTCGCGGAGGAGTGCGCCCAGGACGCGTTCGCGAAGGCGCTGGAGCGTTGGCGGCACGAGGGTGTGCCGTCGCGCCCCGGCGGCTGGCTGGTGGTGACGGCGCGCAACAGGGCGCTCGACCGGGTGCGCCGGGCCGCCGTCGAGGCCGAGAAGCTGCGGGAGGTGGTCGCGATGCCCCAGCCGGAGATCGTGCCCCACAGCATCCCTGACGACCGGCTCGAGCTGATCTTCACGTGCTGCCACCCGGCCCTGGACCAGGAGGCGCAGGTGGCGTTGACCCTGCGCACGCTGGCGGGGCTCTCGACGGCGGAGATCGCCCGCGCGTTCCTGCTGCCGGAGAAGACCATGGCCCAGCGGCTGTTCCGGGCAAAGGGCAAGATCCGCAATGCGGCGATCCCGTTCCGGGTGCCACCGGACCACCTGCTGCCGGACCGCCTGGCGGCCGTGCTCGCGGTGGTCTATCTCCTTTTCAACGAGGGGTACGCGGCCACGGCCGGCACCGACCTCGTCCGGGTCGACCTGACCGGCGAGGCGATCCGGCTGGCCGAGGTGCTGGTCGCGCTGATGCCCGACGAGCCCGAGGCCGCCGGCCTGCTGGCCCTCATGACGCTGCACGACGCCCGCCGGGCGGCCCGGTTGGACTCCTCCGGCGAGCTCGTGCCGCTGGAGGACCAGGACCGCTCGCGCTGGGACACCACCAGGATCGCGGAGGCCGACGCGCTGCTCCGCCGTGCGTTGCGGCGCGGGCGCCCCGGCCCGTACCAGGTCCAGGCCGCCATCGCCGCCGTCCACGCGACGGCACCGACAGCGGCGGACACGGACTGGACGGAGATCGCGGGCCTCTACACCGAACTGGCCAAACTGACGCCGTCACCGGTGGTCGAACTCAACAGAGCGGTAGCGGTAGCGATGGCCGACGGCCCACAGGCCGGCCTGGCCCTGGTCGACCGCCTTGCCGCAACAGGCGCCCTGCGCGGCTACCACCTGCTGCCGGCCACCCGCGCGGACCTCTTGCGCCGGCTGAACCGCCGAGCGGAAGCGGTCAAGGCCTACGACGAGGCCCTGACCCTGACCACATCAGACCCGGAGCGAACCTACCTCCTACGCCGCCGCACGGAAGTCGCTGACCACTAGGCACGACCCATGCGGCCGCGCCGTGGCGGCTGGTGGGAAGGTCGCGACCTGTTATCGGCGCGACGCGCCGATCGCGGGGTGGCCTGCGCGGAGGTCGTTCGTGTGGCGGTGGGCCGGTGGGTGGTCATGATCTGTTGCCGGCGCGATGCGCCTTGCGGCGATGACCCGCGCGGAGGTCGCTGATCGCTGGCTGTGCGCGATGCGCCCAAGCGGCGAACGCGCGACGGTTGGTAAGTGTTCGAAGCTGCGCCAACCGCGAAGGTGGCAGCGCAGCGCAGCGGAGCGGTCCCCGGCGGGAGCAACGGTCCGGACCACCACGGCCCCGGGACCCCGCCTTGATCTTGAAGAACTTGATCTCGCCGAACTTAATCTTGGTTTTCGGCCTCAGACCGTGGCGAAGAAGGTCAGCGATCCCACGGTCTCGCCTTCGCGCTGAAGTGGAGTGGCGATCGCGTCGACCGTGGCGTCGATGTCGTCGTGGTGGACGCGGAGCAGACCTCTCGCCTGGCGGCCGGAGGTGACCGCGAGCAGTGGCGGGATCTTCTCGATCTCGGTCTCGGTGAGCTCGCTGCGCGCGGCCGTGAAGTCGACCAGGCGGAGGCCGGCGTCGAGCAGCGGTTGACCGACCGCGGTGCGCGGGTCGGCGAGGCCCAGCAGGGCGCAACACGCGGCGGACGCGGCGACGATGGTCATCGAGCTGTCGATGACCAGGCAGGGCTCGTCTGCCGCGAACACCGTCTCGGCCCAGCGGTCGAAGCTGGTCGACCAGGGTGCTGCGCTCCACGCGGCACCCGCGGGCGGGCCAGTGGTCGGCTCGACACCCTCGGATTCGCGAGGTGTCAGTGCCTCGAGCTCGAGTTCGACGTGCGCCACCGCGCCTCCTGTGCATCGCCGGCAGTTGCCCCACCGTCACGCTAACCGGTGATTCGCGTGCCGACGACCCTCCAGTCGGCCAGTGCTGCGGATGGTAGCGCCGCAGCGGTCAACGGCGGGTGGCCAGTTTGGTCGAAGCGGTTCGTCCGTCTTCGTACCACCGGTAGCCTCCGCCGCTGTTTGCCATGTTGAGCCACGTCGTCGGCTGGCTGGCGACATGGGACAACTTTTCGGCGGTGGCCGCACTGATCCGGTCGCCTCCGGCCACGAGCAGGCGGTCGAGCTCGCGGTGGGTCGCGACCAGGCAGTCCTTGGGTAGCCCGTAGACGCTGATGACGCCAGAACCGACGAACGTCAACACCGGCGTCACCGGAATGCTGTGGCCCGTGGCGCCGCTGAGCGCCTTGGAGGCGCGCCTGGCGTCACGGATGGCCTCCGAGACGTAGGGCGGACGCTTGCCGCTGATCTGGACCACGTCACCGGCCACCATCACGCGGGCGCGGCCGTGGTCGGCGATCGTCACGGCGAACAGGCCGCTGGGCCCGATCACCAAGAAACCGGCCTGGTCGTCGGCGCCGGTGAACAGCGCGTCGAACGAGTCGGTGCGGGGCCACTCCACCACGTGCCACGAGGGGCCGAGGTGCTCGATGCGGTTGAGGGCGCGTGCGCCGGCCGCTTCGATGCGGCGGGCGTCTCGTTCGGCCCGCCGGCGGCGGGCCCAGTCCATCGGGCGCGGACGTGCTGCTTCGAGTAGGTCTTGCTGGGCGGATTCTGCGCTCGGCAGAGCTCGTCGGGGGGTGAGGGGGACGGCTCGACGCGCAGGAAATACGGTCATCGCTGCCTCCGGCAAGGGCGAGCTTTGGCTGTCTAACTACCGTACGTGGTGACACCAGTACTCTTGCAAGACGTACCGGTGGAGTGAGTGCGGATGAATGCCGCATTCACGGTACGGCTCTTTTCCCGGATGGTGACAACCACGGCCTAGGCTCGGGCCTTGTGACGAACTACGTCGGAAGCGAAGTTGGCCGGTTGGCGACTGTGCTCTTGCATCGGCCCGGGCGGGAGTTGGCCCGTCTGACCCCGCGAAACAACGATTCGCTGCTCTTCGACGGCATTCCCTGGGTGGGCCGGGCCCAAGAGGAACACGATACCTTCGCCGCGGCCCTCCGCGCACGTGGCGTCGAAGTCCTCTACGTGTCCCAGTTGCTCGCCGAGACGCTGTCGGTGCCGGAGGCGCGGGCGGAGATCACCGCGAGCGTCGTCGACGATCCCCGGCTCGGTGACACCCTGCGGCGCAGGGTCGCCGACCATCTGACCTACCTGGACCCGTCGGGCCTCGCCGGTGTCCTCATCGGCGGGTTGGCCCACGACGAGTTGCGCACCAGCGTGGACCGGCCGGGCGGCCTGGTCTACTCGCTGATGGCGAGCAACGACTTCGTCATCGATCCGCTGCCCAACCTGCTGTTCACCAGGGACTCCTCGGTCTGGGTACGCGACCGGGCCGCGGTGACCAGCCTGGCCATGCCGGCCCGGCGCCGGGAGACGACGCTGACGGACGCGATCTACCGGTACCACCCGCGGTTCGTCGGCACCCAATTCGTCTACGACGCGAGCCTCGAGCCGGTCGAGGGCGGCGACGTGCTGCTGCTGGCCGAGGGCGTGATCGCGATCGGAGTGGGCGAGCGGACCACGCCGGCGGGCGCGGAGCGGCTGTCCCGCCGGATCTTCGAGGCCGGGTTGGCCCACACGATCCTGGTTGTGCCCATCACGCAGGAGCGGGCGACCATGCACCTGGACACCATCGTGACGATGGTCGACGCCGACGCCGTCATCATGTATCCGAAATATGCGGACACGCTCCAGGCGTACACCGTGATCGCCGGCCCGGACGGTGAGCCGCAGGTCGACGGTCCGGCGCCGTTCCTGCGCGCGGCGGCCGACGCCATGGACATCGGCACGCTGCGGGTCATCGACACCGGCCTCGACCCGGTCACCGCCGAGCGCGAGCAATGGGACGACGGCAACAACACGCTGGCCATCGCCCCGCGGCTCTGTGTCGCCTACGAGCGCAACGTCGAGACCAACGCGCAGCTCGAACGGGCCGGCATCGAGGTGATCCGGATCCCCGGCTCCGAGCTCGGCTCGGGCCGGGGCGGACCACGCTGTATGTCGTGCCCGATGCTGCGAAACGGGGTCTGACCGGGACTCGCGTCGCGGACCTGGCCGGCCCGCCATCCTGGTCCGGGAGACCGGCAGTCAGCGCAGGGTGAGCTGGCGGCCGACCAGGCCCTGGCGGGAGCGGCGGGCGGCGGCGTCGAGCGGCGACGAGTCGGCGAGGGCGTCCGCGTAGCGCTTGGCGAACGACTCCAGCGGTGCCTCCCAGTCGGCCGCGTCCGGGTCGCGGGGGATGTCCCAGACCGGGACCAGCCGACCGTGCGCCCGGAACATGCCGGCGAACTTGGTGCCTTCGCCGAGCAGCAGGTCGCCGCTGGCCGCGAGCCGGGCCAGCGCGCCCAGCGCGGCGTCCTCGTCGTCGGGCAGCACCCAGCGCACGTGGCCGCGGTCCGGGACCCGGCACCAGTACGCGGCTTTGGCCGCGGCCAGCCGCACGGTGGGGTAGATCGAGGCGTTCGCCCGTTCGAGTGACGCCTTGACGTTGGCGTCGTCGCCCGCGTCGTCGTCGAGCCAGAAATCGAAGCCGTCGTGGAGGGTGATCTCGAGCGGCCCGTCGACGACGAGGTCCTGGAGCACCGGGCCGACACCGGCGTGCGCCGGCACGGAGACCGGGCTGCCCGGCGAGGTCTGCAGGGCCCGGATCAGCGCCACCGCGAGGTCACGCGAGGCGTGGCCGGACTGCACGTGCCGCTGGAGACCCAGGAAGATCCGGCCGTCCGGCTTGGTCATCGCCGGCCAGGCCATCGGCAGCACCGTGGCGAGGGTGACCGGTCGGTTGCCGAACTCCTCGATCAGCTTCGGCGTGAGGGTCAGCGGCGCCGAGGCCGCGGGGACCAGCTCACGCAGCGCGATCCACTCGACCTCGTCGGCGAAACCCTCGAACGGGCGCGCCGAGAACATGTCGGGGAGCTTCTCCCGCTTCGGGGTGCCGTCGTTCCTGATCCGGCGCTTCTTACTCATGGGGAGACAGCCTATTGCCATCGCGGGCGTGGCACCCGGTCGCGGGTGGCGTTTCACGCCAGCGAGTGTGCGCGTTCCCCCAGCTCGGCCCAGACGCTCTGACCTTGGCCGCCCTGCTCGACGCCCCACCGGTCGGACAGCGCCGAGACGATCTGGAGGCCCCGGCCGTCGAGCGCCTGCGGGCCGGCGGGCCGGGGGCTCGGGCGCACCTGGCCACCGCCGTCGGTGACCCGCACCTCGACGACCCCGTCGGCGGTGACGCTCCAGTCGACCCGGATCACCCCACCGGGCAGCGGGCGGGCGTGCCGCACCGCGTTGACGACCAGCTCGCCGACCACGGCGACCACGTCGTCGAGCAGGTCCGCCGGCACCGTGCCGGCCAGCTCGGTGGTCAGCTGGTGGCGCGCGGCGCGCGCGCCACGGGCGTGGTGTGGCACGACCACGTGCCAGGACCGCTCGGCCACCGCCGTCGTCACTCCCCGCCTCCCCAATCACCGTCACGCACGGCGACCGTCGCGTCAGCCACGGGGGAGTCGAACCTCCGCGACCGTGCCGCCGCCGTCCCTCGGGCGGAGCGACACCCATCCGTTCTGTCGCTCTATCACCCTTCGTACCAGGTAAAGCCCTAATCCGGCCCCCGGATACCGGCGCCGGTCACCCGATTCGGCTTGCCAGAAACGGTCGAACGCGCGCTCCACATGTTCGGGTCGTACCCCGATGCCCCGATCGGAAACGCGGAAGACGACGGTCCGCTCGTCACTCTGCGCGGTCAGCTCGATCGCGGTGCCGTCGTTGCTGTACTTGTCGGCGTTGGTCACGAGCTCCGTCAGGATCGTGGTGATCGTGCTCCGGTCGCCGACCGCCTTGGGGAGATCGACCGGCAGCCGGACCAGCAACCGCCGGCGCAGTGCGGTGGGCAGGTCCCGCTCGGCGACCCGCAACGCCTCGACGAGGTCGAAGGGCGTCGGCGGCGAGCCGCTGGTCGGGCCGCTCTGGTCGGCCGCGGAGAGGAGCCGGTCGACCAGCTTGGCCAGCTCGCCGGCGCGCTGGCCGATCACGTCGGTGGCGTGCCGGCGCTCGTACTCGGGAAGCTCGTCCCAGTGGCTGTTCAGCGTGTCCGCGTACCCCTTGATCACTGTGACCGGGGTACGCAGCTCGTGGCTGGTCAGGGCGACGAACAGGTCGCGGTCGCCCTCGCGGCGGTGCTGGTCGCTGATGTCGCGGAAGGTGACGACGACCGAGTCGACCGTGCCGGTCAGCTCGCTTGCGGTGATCTTGAGCCAGCGGCCGTCGGCGAGACGGTGGTCGAGCGTCTGGCCGAGCACCGGGATCGGGAACGGCAGCGTCGCGTTGAGCACGTCGGCGGTGCTGAGCCCGGTGACCGCCTCGGCGGCCGGGTTCCACAGCCGCACCTTGCGGTCGTAGTCGATGATCGCCAGGCCGTCGGCGAGGGCGGCGACGACGGGTCCGTCGCCGTGCACGGGCAGGCCGGCCTGATGCCCGTACATGTGTGCCAGGTTGACGGCCACGAACTCGATCACCGTGTGGTGCTCGATGGTCGGCAGGTCCTCGACCTCGCGGTAGAACGCCTGGAGGCTGCCGACCACCAGCCCGCCCAGGATCACCCGGGTGACCAGCATGGTGTGCAGGCCGTGGCCGGTCGCCTGGTCCGGGAACTTCCCCTCGATCCGGTCGAGCGAGATCACCTGGGTGCGCAGGCCGGTCAGCAGCCGCTTGCTCACCGGTGACTCCTTGTCGACCGGGCGGCCAAGCGCCCACTCGGCCTCGCCCGTCGCCGCCACGATCCGGCCACCGGACGGGCCGTATTCCGCGAAGGTCATGCCGGCGGAGCCGAGTGCTTCCTGCGCGAGCCGCAGCAGGACGCCCAGGATCGGCAGACCGGCCTCGCCCGAGTTGATCCGTTCGACCACCTCGGCGTGGCGGGCGATGAAGGTCGCATAGTCGGGGCGCGCGGGCACGTCCCGAGTGTGCACAACCCGAGCGTCAGGGAAAAGGGGCGGTTAACGACCGATGTGCTTGAGCACGAACGCCGGGCGGTCGGTGATGATGCCGTCCACGCCCAGATCGATCAGCAGGTCGATCTCGTCGGGGTCGTTGACGGTCCAGACGAAGACGCGGTTGCCGGCGGCCTGGAGGGTACGGACGAGCCGTGGCCGGGCTTTCACCAGGTGGATGCCGGGGCCGGCGATCCGGGCGCCGAATGGCAGGGTGCCGCGCAGGGCCGAGGGGAGCAGCTCCATCAGCAGGGCGGTGGGCAGGCCGGGTGCCAGCTCGCGCATCCGGCGCACGGCAAGGGCCGAGAACGACATCACCGTCACCGCGACCCGCTCGCTGTCGCGGGGCTGGTCGAGGCCGTAGCGGCGCAGGGCCGCGGCCAGCGCGCGCTCGACGTCGCCGCCGTGGTGGGTCGGGTGCTTGGTCTCGATCAGCACCTGGACCTCGCGCCCGGCGTCGCGGACGGCGGCGAGGAGCCGGTCGAGCGTGAGCAGCCTGGCCCGGTCGGGGTCGGGCGGGTCGTCGGTGCCGGACCGGTCACCCCAGTTGCCGAACTCGAGCGCGTCGAGCTCGGCCAGCGTGTGCCGGCTGACCCGGCCCTTGCCGTTGCTGGTGCGGTCCAACCGCCGATCGTGTACGCAGACCAGGTGGCCGTCCTTGGTGAGGCGGACGTCGCACTCGACCCCGTCGGCGCCCTCGTCGAGCGCTTTGAGGTAGGCCGGCAGCGTGTGCTCCGGGAGCACCGCGGACGAACCGCGGTGCGCGAAGATCAACGGCGACTCGCCCACAGGTGGCTCAGACGACGCGGGCCGGCTGGCCGTTTTCGCTGACCATCGGGCGGCCGGCCGACTGCCAGGCCTCCATGCCGCCGTCGAGGTTGCGCACGTTGTCCCAGCCCTGCTTGGACAGGTAGGTCACGACCTGGGCCGAGCGGCCACCCATCCGGCACACGACCACCACGTCGGCGTCGGTCGGCACGTCGGCCAGCCGGGCGGGCACCTCCATCATCGGCACGTGGTGCGCGTCAGGGGCATGCCCGGCGGCCCACTCGTCGTCTTCGCGGACGTCGAGCAGGTAGGCGTCCTCGGGCACATCTTCCGCGCTGACCCACGGAACCGGTTGCGGTCTCCACACGACACCCAGAGTAGGCCCTGGTTTTTGGGCCTGCGCTGGGCCGGTCCGTGTCCCTAGATCTGGTTCACCCACTTCGGGTTGGCCGCGGCCCAGCCCGCCACGTCACCCTCGCGGATGGCCTTGAACAGGCCGTCGGCGTCCGGGGTGAGGACGTTGTAGGAGGTGCCGTCGATGCGGGCGCCGGTGGAGGGCATGCGGATGCCGTAGACGTTGTCGGCGCGGATGTGGCGTAGGGCCAGCACCAGGTCGTTGAGGGGCACGCCGTTGGTGTCGACGGTCATCGTGCCGCCGATGGCCCGGATCGTCTGGTCCAGCTTGAGCGGGTTGGCCAGCACGGTGGGGTCGGTGAGCTTCTGGGCGATCGCCTTGAGGATCTGCTGTTGGTGTCGCTGGCGGTCGTAGTCGCCGCGGGGGAGACCGTAGCGCTGCCGCGCGTAGTCGAGGGACTGCGCCCCGTCCATGCGATAGCACCCTATGGGGAAGACGTGGCCGGTGTGAATCGACGTGACCTGCCGGTCCACGCAGACGTCGACGCCGCCGAGCAGGTCGACCACGCGCTGGAAGCCGGTGAAGTCGACGATCGCGGCGCCGTCGAACCGTACGCCGGTGAGGTTCGTGACGGTGGCGGAGAGTAGCTTGGCGCCGTCGGCCTGGCCGTACTGGAACGCCGCATTGATCTTGTCCTGGCCGCCCTTGTACTGGCTTTGGGGGTACGGCGGGATGGTCACCCGCAGGTCGCGGGGTATGGAGATCAGGTAGGCGCGGTCGAGGCCGGCCGGTATGTGCACGATCACGATCGAGTCGGCGCGGTGGCTGTTGGGGCTCGTCGGGCGCTGGTCCGAGCCGATCAACAGGTAGTTGAGCGGCCCGCGGAGCTCGCCGGTGCCGGTCCGCGCACCCGAGTCGAGCAGGTCGGCCTTGTGCAGCGCGTCGTCGAGACGCTCGGAGAGGAACTTGAGCCCGCCGAGGCTGAGGCCGGCCAGCACGGCCAGCGCCACACCGACCACGATGAAGATCTTGGCCCAGCGTGGGCGGGCGGCCCGCGCAGGGGGCCGCTCGTCGCCTTTGCGTTTCGCGCTGGGAATGACCCCTCCCGACCCCGCCGAAGCCTCGATCTAGCGTCAGCTTAAGTCGGATATGTCGGGCCAGGGCCACCCCAGTCATTCGTCCGGAACGGGGTATTTGTCACTTCTTGTTGGCCGTGGCCCACTCTGCCATCTTGTCGTCCGACATCGCCTTGTACATCGCCAGCGCCTTATTCTTGTCCGAGACCACCACCGACTCGCCCCCGATGGTCTGGCTGCCGCTGTAGGGGCTCGTCAGGAACTTCAGGTTGTCGCCGCGCAGGTTGCGGAACTGGAGCGCCATGTCGACGAGCGAGAAGCTCTCGTCGACCGTGACCGCGTTGGTGACCGCCTTGAGGAAGCTGTTGAGCTTGCCAGGGTTGGTCAGCGTGCCGGTGCTGGCCGCCTTGTCCATCAGCGCGCGGAGGAAGTCCTGCTGGTGGCGCATCCGGGCGAAGTCGCCCTCCGGGAACTGCTTGCGCTGACGGACCCAGTCGAGCGCCTCTTCGCCGTTCATGTGGTTGACGCCCTTCTGGAAGGTACGGAAGGGCTTGTGGATCGACTTGATGGTGCGCTCGACGTTGAGGTCGACGCCGCCGAGGGCGTCGGTGACCTCCTTGAAGCCGGCGAAGTCGATCGCCATCACGTGGTCCATCCGGACGTCGGTGAAGCACTCGACGGTACGCACGGCCAACGGCAGTCCACCGAACGCGAAGGCGGAGTTGACCTTGTGCCGCTCGGAGTCCGAGCACTCGGACTTGGCCGACTTGGGCACCGGCACGTAGAGGTCACGCGGGATGGAGACCAGATAGGCCTTGTCCTGCGAGGCGGGGATGTGCATCACGATGATCGTGTCGGCCCGCCACTTGCCGGCCTTGTCGAGCGCGGCGTCGGGGTCGCGGGAGTCGGTGCCGACCATCAGGATGTTGAGCGCGCCGCTGGCCGTCTTGGCCGGGCGGCCGTTGGTGATCTCGGAGAACGGGTCGGTCCGTCCGATGTTGCCGTTGAGCGCGCGCACGTAGACCCAGGTGCCACCCGCGCCGAGCAGGCCGAGCAGGGCGAGCGCGGCGACCGCGACCAGGGCGATCCGGCCCCACTTGGGCTGGGGGCCTTTGCGATAAGGGGCGCCGGGGCGACGCGGACCGCGCGGGCCGCCAGGGCCACCACCCACGCGACCGACTCCACGGGACGGGCCGGACTCGCCGCGGGCTCCGGGCACGTGTGCCCGGCCACTGATCCGGGTGCCCGACGGCGCGCCCGAGACCGGGGCGCCGGACACCGGCGCACTGGGCGAACGGCGGGGCACGGAGGCGCGGCCGTAGGTGCCACCGGAGGATGACGTGGTCGCAGACATGTCACTCAGGGTACGAAGCAAACCTGGGTCTGGCTCACAACCAACGCCGGCACGGCACGAACTTGGTAGCAAAAATTTCGGGTCTGACCTGCGGGTTTGGTCAGATGGCGCGGCGGCGGAAGTCCTCGATGGTACGCCGGAGGCCTTCCTCGGGAGGGGTCAACGGCTCGAACCCGAGCTTGGTGCGGGCGAGCGTCAGATCCGGCCGGCGCATCTCAGGGTCGTCGGCGGTGCGTGACGTGAAGGTCACTGTGGATGAGCTGCCGGTCAGCCGCACGATCGTCTCGGCGAGGTCGCGCATGGACATCTCGTGCTCGTCGCCGCAGTTGACCGGGCCGGCCTCGGTCGAGTCGAGCAGCAGCAGGATGCCACGCACGAGGTCGTCGACGTAGCAGATCGACCGGGTCTGCTCCCCGTTGCCGTGCACGGTGATCGGCTCGCCGCGCAGCGCCTGCGCGATGAACGTCGGGATCGCCCGGCCGTCGTCGGGTCGCATCCGCGGGCCGTACGTGTTGAAGATCCGCACGATCGCGGTGTCGAGGCCGCGGTAGCGGTGATAGGCCATGGTGGACGCCTCGGAGAAGCGCTTGGCCTCGTCGTAGACGCTGCGGATGCCGACCGGGTTGACGTTGCCCCAGTAGGTCTCGACCTGCGGGTGCACCAACGGGTCACCGTATGCCTCGGACGTGGAGGCCATCAGGAATCGGGCACCGTCGGCGACCGCGCGTTCGAGCAGGTGCAGCGTCGCGATCGAGCCGACCCGGAGGATCTCGATCGGCAGCGTGGTGAAGTCCTTGGGGCTCGCCGGGGACGCCATGTGCAGGATCGCGTCGAAGCGGCCCGCGACCGCGGGGTGGTGCGTCGGCAGGCCGTCGGCGACGTCGCCCTCGACCAGCGTGAACAGCGGGTTGTCGATCAGGTGGGTGACGTTCTCCTTGGACCCGGTGACGAAGTTGTCCACCGCGACCACCGCGCAACCCCGGGCGATCAGGGCATCGATCAGGTGGGACGGGACGAAACCGGCGCCTCCTGTGACGAGGACGCGATGACCGGCTCCGAAACGTTGGGCAACCACCATATGCCCAGCCTACCGAGCCTGCCGATCACCGGCTGGGCCCGGGTGCGGTGCGGGCCCCGGCGGTGTGCCGCCGCCGGGGCCCGCCGACCAGCTAGTGGGCGCCCGAGCCGGTCAGAGAACGAACTTCCAGCTCCGCGTACTTCGCGTCGTCACGCTCCTTGGAGATGATCGTGCCGAGCCAGCCGCAGAAGAAGCCGAACGGGATCGAGATCAGACCCGGGTTGGACAGCGGGAACCACTGCCAGTCCGACTTCGCGAACATCGAGGTCGCGGTGCCGGACACGACCGGCGAGAAGAACACCAGCACCACTGCTGAGATCAACCCACCGTAGATCGCCCAGGTCGCACCGGACGTGTTGAACCGCTTCCAGAACAGGCTGTACAGGATCGCCGGCAGGTTGCCGGACGCGGCCACGGCGAACGCCAGCGCGACCAGGAAGGCCACGTTGAGGTTCTGGGCGAAGATCGACAGCAGGATCGAGATCGCGCCGATCACCAGTGCGGAGATCCGGGCGACGTTGACCTCCTGCCGCTCCGAGGCCTGGCCGTCCTTGACCACATTGGCGTAGAAGTCGTGCGCGAGGCTCGACGACGACGCCAGTGTCAGGCCGGCGACCACGGCGAGGATGGTCGCGAACGCCACCGCCGCGATGATCGCCAACAGGGTCGCCCCGCCCGTCTCGCCGCCGAGGAACCGGCGGCCGAGCTCCTGGGCGAGCTGTGGTGCGGCCGTGTTGCCGGCCTTGTCCTGTGCGGTGATCGCCTGGCTGCCGACCAGCGCCGCGGCACCGAAGCCCAGGGCCAGCGTGAACAGGTAGAACGTGCCGATGATGCCGATCGCCCAGAGCACGCTCTTGCGGGCGGCCCGTGCCGTCGGCACGGTGTAGAAGCGGATCAGGATGTGCGGCAGGCCGGCCGTGCCGAGCACGAGCGCGATGCCGAGCGACAGCAGATCCATCTTGTTGTAGAAGGTCTGTGTCGCGTCATTGGCCACCTCGACGCCGTATCTGAGCCCGGGTTCGAGGAACGCCTCGCCCTTGCCGGACGACTGCGCCGCGTCACCGAGCAGCGACGAGAGGTTGAACTTGAAGACCGACAGCACCAGGATCGTCATGACCAGCGCGCCGGTCATCAGCAGGAACGCCTTGACGATCTGGACGTACGTCGTGCCCTTCATACCGCCGATGGTCACGTAGATGATCATCAGCGCGCCGACCAGCACGATAGTCGCGATCTTGGCCGCGTTGGCGTCCATGCCCATGAACGTGGTGCCGGGCTTGATGCCGAGCAGCAGCGCGACCAGCGCGCCGGCGCCCACCATCTGGGCCAGCAGGTAGAAGATCGAGACGGTGATCGTGGAGACCGCCGCCGCCGTGCGGACCGGTTTCTGCCGCATCCGGAACGCCAGCACGTCGGCCATCGTGTAGCGGCCGGAGTTGCGCAGGAGCTCCGCGACCAGCAGCAGCGCGACCAGCCAGGCCACGAGGAAGCCGATCGAGTAGAGGAAGCCGTCGTAGCCGTTGAGCGCGATGATGCCGGCGATGCCGAGGAACGACGCCGCCGACATGTAGTCGCCGCCGATCGCCATGCCGTTCTGGAAACCCGAGAACGACCGGCCGCCGGCGTAGAAGTCGGTCGCCGTCTTGGTCTGCCGGCTGGCCCAGACCGTGATCGCCAGCGTGATGGCCACGAAGACCAGGAACAGGATGATCGTCAGCGTACGAGCGGTGCTGCTCGTCGCCTCAGCCGCGAGGACCGTGTTCGGCACTCGGCACCTCCCCCAGCTCTTCATGGATCTTGTCGGCCAGCGGGTCGACCTTGCGGTTGGCGTACCGCGAGTAGAGCCACGCGATCAGGAAGGTCGTGACGAACTGGAGCAGTCCGAAGATCAGGGCCACGTTGATGTGGCTGTCGCCGATCCGGATGCTCATGAAGTCGCGGGCGTACGCGGACAGAATCACGTAGAGCGCGTACCAGACGAAGAACGCCACGGTCATCGGGAACACGAAGCCGCGGAGCGCCTTACGTAGCTGGGCGAATTCCGGGGAACGCTGCATGGCCAGATACCGATCCTCGGGTGTCTCCGTGGGAGCGGTGTCTCTCGCCTCCGTACTCATGTGGTCACCACCTTCGCGGGGGCGTCGGGACAGGGCTGAACAGGCGCACCGTAGGTACGGCCCGACGAACCCCGGAAGGCTCTGCGCGACGGGCGCAGCCACCTGCGCCGAACGGACAGGTGGCTGCGCCGAGTGACCCCGGTCACGTCGTTGAACGGCGCCGATGGGTCAGCGCCGTCAGGCGCCCAGATAACGACCGCGGTAGTGGATCAGCGGCGGGCCGTCACCGCGGATCTCCACGTGCTCGATGGTGGCCTCGACCAGCAGGCCCCAGCCGAACTCGCGGGCTCCGTCGAGGCGGCAGCCGACCCACGCGCCCGCGTCGGCGGGCACCGGGCCGAACGGCGTCTGCGTCCACTGGCCGCTCCGGAACAGTCCGCCGGGCGCGGGCATCAGCCCTGCGAACTGGTCGGCGAGCTGGCCCTGCCCGGCGCCGAGCGGGGTCACCGCGAACCGCCCCTCCTCGGACACGGCCTCCCACAGATCCGACTCGTCGTCGAGGTGCCCGACCAGCCGGCCCGGGTCGCCGTCGACGACGAGGGTCGACGAGACCGTGAAGCCGGCCGGCCCGGGCGCGGTCCACAGTGTCACCGGCGACGCGAGCCGGCCCCGGAACCGCCGGATCGGCGAGCGGGCCTCCTCGGGCGTCGCGAACGGGTCGGTGCCGTGGATCTGAGCGCCGGGCTCGAGCGGTTCCACGGCCCTACCGCCGCGGGGTGATGGTCAGCAGCAGCTCGGGCATGCGCCGGTCGAGCACGTCACCGACGATCACGCTGCCCAGCCAGGCCGCACCGACGCCGTAGACCAGGCCGACCGGTAGGGCGAGCCAGAGCCAGACGTCGCCGGCGAACAGCGTGGCGAGCAACATCGGGATTGCCAGCACCACGCTGACCAGCATCGCGACGACGCTGAGCAGGCCACGCGCCATGCCCGCGCCGGTGTTCAGCGCGAACGGGTTGGCGGTCTCGGGCAACGCGTAGGCGCCGATCACCGAGAGCATCGAGTTGGCCGCCAGCCCGCAGCCGAAGGTGGCGACCAGCGTGCCGAGGGCCATCGGGATCCAACCCGGCTCGCCGATGAGGAAGCCGACGACCACACCGATGACAACCACGAGGGGGAGCACGTAGACGGCGAACGCGGCCGCCCGGGCGCCGATCTCGACGCGGCCGGGCACCCCGGCCACCACGTCGGCGGCGTACGCGGTGCCGTCGAAGCCGAACTGGTTGGCCAGCGTCACCGCGCCGAGCGTGCCGACGAAGATCATCGACAGGGCGAAGGTCGTCGGCGACGCGGCCGGGTCGCTGGTCGGCTCCGTGCCCCAGATGGCGTTGCTGAAGTTGACCATCGCCGAGACGAACAGCGCGGCGACCGCGAACGTGATCAGGTTGGCGCGGCGCCGGGCGTCCCGCCACCAGTAGCGCACCTCGCGGGCCAGGACCGCGCCGAACTGGTCCCGCCGGGCCCAGCTCAGCACCCGCGGGAAGAGCCGGGCGACCGGCGCACCGACGGTCGTCCGGGGCGCGGCCCGACCGTTGCTGGCCGTGCCGACCATCGCCGACTCCAGCGTGCGCGACCACCACCACAGCAGGGCGACGATCGAGGCTCCGGCGATAAGCAGCTTGAGCGGCGCCGCCCAGTAACGGCCGTCGGCGATTTCGAGCCCCGCCGTGTACGGCGCACCGAACGGCGTCCAACCGACGATCTCGGCCAACGGCAGGAAGCGCCGCCAGTCGGTGTCGGCGCTCGCCCGGTTGAGCGCGATCTGCAGCGGGCCGATCAGCGCCGCCGCCACCGCGAGCAGCACGGCCGCCAGGTCACGGGTGCGCCGCGAGCGCAGCAAGGTGGCGAAGGCGCTGGTCACGGCCCGGCTGACCGCGACGCAGAAGACCAGGCCGAGCAGCACGCCGACGACCGCGACGAGTGCGGCGCCGACGCCGCCCAGGCTGCCCGCGGTAACCACCAGCCCGGCGGTCGCGATCAGCGTCGCGGCCGCCGGCACACCGATCAACGCGGCGGTCAGCAGCCCGGTGACCAGCGTGCGGCGGCCCAGCGGGAGCAGGGCGAAGCGGGTCGGGTCGACCGTCTCGTCGACACCGAAGAACACGAGCGGCAGCAGCGTCCAGGCCAGCGCCAGCACGCCGCCACCGAGAGCCGACACGAGCAGCGCGGCGTCGGCGTTGCCGGCAAGGCCCGGCAGGGCAGTGCCGAGGAACCCCGCGACCGAGTAGAACAGGCCGACCAGGATGCCGAGCGAGAACAGCAGCACCTTGCGGGTCTGGCCGCGAAAGCCGTTGCCGAGGATGCGCAGCTTGAGGCGCACGAAATGGCGCGGCGACACCGCACGCGGCGCGGCCACGCCGGCGGCTGTCACAACCACGCCAGCTCCTCACCGGTCGCCGTGCGCCCGCCGACGACCTCGACGAACACGTCTTCGAGCGAGCGCCCGCCGCGCACCTCGTCGATGCTGCCGACGCGCTTGATGACGCCGCCGGCGAGGATCGCGACGTGGCTGCAGAGCCGCTCGACGACCTCCATCACGTGGCTGGAGAAGATCACCGTGCCGCCCCCGGCCACGTACCGCTGGAGGATGTCGCGGATCAGCGCGGCCGCCACCGGGTCGACGGCCTCGAACGGCTCGTCGAGCACGAGCAGCCGCGGCGCGTGCAGCAGCGCGCAGGCCAGCCCGATCTTCTTCTTCATGCCGGCCGAGTAGTCGACGACCAGGGTCTGGCCCGCGTCGGCGAGAGCCAGCACGTCGAGCAGCTCCTGGGCGCGCTGGTCGACCACCGCCGGGTCCATGCCGCGCAACAGGCCGTTGTACGCCAGCAGCTCGGCGCCGCTGAGTCGGTCGAAGAGCCGCACGCCGTCGGGCAGCACCCCGAAGAGGCGCTTCGCCTGGATCGGGTCGGCCCAGATGTCGTGGCCGAGCACCCACGCCTGGCCGTGGTCGGGCCGCAACAGGCCGACCGCCATGGACAACGTGGTCGTCTTGCCCGCCCCGTTGGGGCCGAGCAGGCCGTAGAACGAGCCGGCCGGCACGTCGAGGTCGACACCACCGACCGCGACCTTGCCGTCGAAGCTCTTCGCGAGTCCCCGTAGCACCAGGGCGAACCGATCGTCCTTCACCGTCGTCACCCCTTGACGGTATCGGTCGCAATCACCTTCGTGGTGAACCGGCGAGCACGCTTTCGGGAGCGTGCAGGCGGAGCATGACGTCACTGACATCCGTGGGTACGCGGCTGCGGGTGGCCAGCGACACGATCACCATCACCGCGAAGGCCAGCGGAACCGTCCACGCGGCCGGCTGACCGACGAGCGCGGCCGGCCAACCCGACAGCGGCGGTCCGAGCACGGTGAGCAGCACCGCGCCACCGGCCGCGCCGCCGCCGGCGAGCACGCCGGCCGCGGCGCCCCGCGCGGTCAGCCCGCGCCACCAGATGCCCAGCACCAGCAGTGGGCAGAAGCTCGACGCGGCGACGGCGAACGCGAGACCGACCACCTGCGACACGTCCAGGCTCGCGATGGTCAGCGACAGCACGAGCGGCACCACTCCGGCGATGACCGTGGCCAGCCGGAAGTCACGCACCGAGCCGCGCCCGGTCACGTCGGTGGAGATGACGCCGGCGACGCTCGTCAGCAGGCCCGACGAGCTCGACAGGAACGCCGCGAACGCGCCGGCCGCGACGAGGGCGGCGAGCAGTTGGCCGGTCAGGCCGCCGCCCAGCGCCGCGCCGGGCAGCAGCACCACGACCGCGTCGGTGCGGCCGGTCATCAGCAGCTGCGGGGTGTAGACGCGGCCGAGCACGCCGTACAGCGTCGGCAACAGGTAGAAGAGCCCGACCAGACCCAGCACCACCCAGGTCGTACGCCGGGCGGCGTTGCCGTCGGGGTTGGTGTAGAAGCGCACCAACACGTGCGGCAGGCCCATCGTGCCGAGGAACGTGGCCAGGATCAGCGAGTAGGTGGCGAACAGCCCCTGGTCGTTGTCACCGGGCAACAGCCAGTCGGGGCCACGCGTGTCGTCGACGGTGGACACCTGCGGCACGGGTGCACCCGCGGCGAAGTCGAGCTTCTCGCCGGCCCGCACCGTCATGGTCGAGCCGTCGGCCATGGTCAGTGTCGCGTGGTCCTCGATCACGACCGTCGTGGAGGTGTGGAACACCGGCCCGTCAGGAGCGGCGACCGCCGGCCGGCCGTCGGCCTGCCACTGCAACAGCAGGAACACGGCGGGCACGAGCAGCGCGGTCAGCTTGAGCCAATATTGGAAGGCCTGCACGAAGGTGATCGCCCGCATTCCGCCGAGTGCGACGTTGCAGGTGACCACCGCGCCGACCAGCAGGGCGCCGAGGGCGTACGGCTGCCCGGTGACGGTGGTCAGCGTCAGTCCGGCGCCCTGGAGCTGAGGCACCAGGTAGAGCCAGCCGATGAACACCACGAACGCCGTGGCCAGCTTGCGCAGCCGGCGCGAGCCGAGCCGGAGCTGGCAGAAGTCGGGCAGCGTGAACGCACCCGAGCGGCGCAACGGCGCGGCCACGAACAGCAGTAGGGCGAGATAGCCGGCGGCGAACCCGACCGGGTACCAGAGCACGTCGATGCCGTACTTGAGGATCAGGCCGGCGACGCCGAGGAAGGACGCGGCCGAGAGGTACTCGCCGCCGATCGCGGCCGCGTTCCAGGTCGGGCTGACGCTGCGGGACGCGACGAGGAAGTCCGAGGTGGTGCGGGCCAGCTTGAGACCGTAGAAGCCGATCGCGACGGTCACCAGGGTGACCAGCAGGATCGCCGGGACGGTGTACGGGTTGTCCACTCAGCGCTCCGGCCGCCGGACCACGGCGACGAAGTCCTGCTCGTTGCGCTCGGCGAGGCGCACGTAGGCCCAACCGACGACGACCAGGAACGGGTACGCGATCACGCCTAGCAGCAACCACGGCAGGTCGACGCCGGCCAGGTGCGCGCTGCTGACCTCGGGTGCCACGGCGAACAGCAGGGGCAGCCCACCGAGGCCGATCCCGACGACGAGGGCCAGCCGCAGCGCGAGCGCGAGCTGGGCTCGCACCAGGCCGCGCACCAGCGCCTCGCCGACCTGGGTCTGCTCCGCGAGCTCCGTGCGGGTGCGGTCGTGGTCGTGCGTGCGGTGGTGCACGTCGGCGAGCACCACTCGGGTACGCCGCCCTTCCGTCATGCCGGCAGTGTCCCCGATCACCCGCTATCGGCGGTAGACCCCGCAGAGGTCTGCCGGCCGCTCGGCGAGCGACTGCCGGGCCTGGTGCCGGGCGACGTTGGCCGATCGCCAGTCGTCCGGTGCCTCGTCGAGCGCGTTCGCGATGCGCCACAGCACGCACGCGCGTTCGTGGTCGTCGAGCCGGTCCAGCGCCGGCACCGCGTCCGCGGACAGCGAGCTGAGGTAGACCAGGTCGATCCGGCCGGTGGTGAGGAACCTGTCGACGTTGCGGTCGGCGATGAACCGGTCCGGGTTGACCACGGCGAGGGCGAGCAGCCCGACGGTGGCGATGGCCACGACCGCGCCGGGCAGCCAGCCACCGCGCAGCCTGACCCCGGCGACCAGGATCGCGACGAAGACCGCGCCGAGGCCGAGCTCCACGGCGGTCACGAAGACCCGCAGCCGGGTGAAGCCGTAGGCCTGCTCGTAGACGTTCATCCGGTACGTCGCGCTGGCCACCACCACGAGGGTCAGCAGGGCGAGCGCGCCGAGCAGCACCCGGACGGCGATCCGGTCGGCGCGGTCGGCGCGGGGCGCCCAACGGCCGGCGACCGCGACCACCACCAGCGTCAGGCCGGTGATCGCGAGCAGTTGCCCGAAACCACCGCGGGCGTAGTCGGCGAACGTCGGTCCGCCGGGGCCGAGCACGTGTCGGCTGCCGCCGAACAGCACCGTGGCCTGCACCGCGACGAACGCGAGGAACAGCAGGTCGAGCAGCGCGACCGGGATGGCCCAGTCGGTCCGCCGGAAGGTGTAGCGGGCCGGTCGGTCGGCCCGGCCCAGCGTGGGTGGGCCGGCCAGGATGAAGGCGCCGCCGGCCAGCATCGCGAAGAGCAGCGGAAAAAGGACCATCGCGCGGCCGAGCGTGCCGTCGCTGACCGCCGGGGTCGCCCGATCGAGGACCTCGGCGAACGCCTGGTCGGCGGACGCGAACAGCGCACCGAACACGACCAGCAGGACCAGCGAGACGGCGCTGACCACGGCGACCCGGGCGGGCGCGCCGGGGCGGCCGGTGAACCGGGCTCGCACGCCGTCACCCACCCAGGGCAGCGCGCGCAGCGCACCGGCGACCGGCACGACGAGGGCCGCGACCATGGCCCGCACCGTGCGCGCGTCGACCAGGGCGAGCGTCCCGGTCACCGTCGCGGTGAGCACGCACAGGACGAACAGCCAGCCGGCGGCGCGGACGGTCCCGACCCCGAGCAGGGCGAGCGTGGCGACCGCCCAGGCGACCTGGCGCCAGGAAGCCCTTCTTCGCGTGACTGCCAGGGCAACAATGCTTGCGGTGCCCCCGACCAGCCAACCGATGCCGGTGCGGTCGAGCGGCAGGGCCGCGGCCGTGACGGCGGCGGCCAGCACCAGCGCCACTAGCGCCGGCACGGTCGGTCGACGGGTCGGGCCGGGCCACGACCAGCCGCTCGGCGGCTTGGGCGGGTTCGGGGTCGCCGCGGGCGGCGTGCGCAGGACCAGGTCCTTGGAGGGGGCCGTCATGCCGCCACCGCCGCGGGTGCGATCACGCGAGGCAGCGACACCCGGACCAGGCAGCCCACCCCGGACGGTGGGTCGACCACCCGGATGGTCCCGCCGTGCAGTTGGACCACCCACTGCGCGATCGCCAGGCCGAGCCCGGTGCCGCCGCCGGCCGCGCGGTCGCCGCGGGTGAACCGATCGAAGACCGCTTCCCGCTGTGCCGGCGGAATCCCGGCGCCCTCGTCGCCCACCTCGAACACCACGTGGTCGCCGTCGAGCCGGCCGGCGATCGAGACCGTGCCGCCCGGTGGGCTGTGCCGGGCCGCGTTGTCGAGCAGGTTGGCCAGCACCTGGTGCAGGCGGGCGGGGTCGGCGTGCACGGTCACGGGTACCTCCGGCGGGTGTGCGGCCAGCTTGATGTCGTGGCCCGCGCCGCTCGCGGTGACCGCCGCCTCGTCGGCCACCTCGTCGAGGAACTCGGCGACGTCGAACCGGACCGGGTGCATCGGCTGCACGCCGGCGTCGAGGCGGGACAGGTCGAGCAGTTCGGCGACCAGTCGGCCGAGCCGCTCGGTCTGGTGCAGGGCGGTGCGCATGGTGGCGGGCTGCGGGTCGGCGACGCCGTCGACGATGTTCTCCAGGACACCTTGCAGGGCGGTGATCGGCGTACGCAGCTCGTGCGAGACGTTGGCGATCAGCTCGCGGCGCTGCTGGTCGGCGGCGGCCAGGTCGGCGGCCATCTGGTTGAACGCCTCCGCGAGCTCGCCGACCTCGTCGCGCGAGGTGGCCCGGACCCGCTGGGTGTAGTCGCCGCGACGCATCGCCCGGACGGCTGCGGTCATCTCCCGCAGCGGCGAGGTCATGCCGTGCGCGAGCACCTGCGAGGTGAGCAGGCCGACGAGCAGGGCGGTGGCCGAGGTGACGTAGGGGATCCACTGGGTCGCGTACCAGAAGTAGGCGAGCCCGGCGAGGGCCGAGGCGAACAGCAGGACGGCGAGCTTGAGCTTGATCGACCGGAGCGGGTCGAGCGGGCGAGGCAACAGGTCCAGGCCGCGGGTGAGCAGGTCTTTCACGGCTGTACCTCCAGCGCGTAGCCGACGCCGTGCACGGTGCGGATCAGGTCGGCGCCGAGCTTGCGGCGCAGCGCCTTGATGTGGCTGTCGACGGTGCGGGTGCCGGCGCCGTCGCCCCAGCCCCAGACCTCCGCCAGGAGCCGTTCGCGGGGCAGCACCGTGCGCGGCCGGCCGGCGAGGTGCACAAGCAGGTCGAACTCGGTCGGCGTCAGGTGCGCCTCGACGCCGGCCCGGCTGACCCGCCGTTCCGCCTGGTTGATCTCCAGGTCGCCGAGGCGGATCGGGGCCGGCCCGGCGGAGTGGGACCGCTGCACCCGGCGCAGCAGCGCGTGCACGCGGGCGGCGAGCTCGCGCATCGAGAACGGCTTGGTGAGGTAGTCGTCGGCGCCGACCGCGAGGCCGACGAGCATGTCGTTCTCGTCGTCGCGGGCGGTGAGCATGAGCACCGGCACCGGGCGGTCGGCCTGGATCCGCCGGCACACCTCGAGGCCGTCGAAGCCCGGCAGCATGATGTCGAGGACCACCAGGTCGGGTGGTTCCCGTCGGGCGGTCTCGACCGCGGCCGGGCCGTCGCCGGCCAAACTCACCGCGAAACCCTCCGCCCGCAGCCGCACGGCGATCGAGTCGGCGATCGTCCGCTCGTCCTCCACCACCAGGATCCGGCGCTCTCTCATGCCGGCGACTGTAGTAAGCGCCCGTGGGGATCCCGGTCCGGCGATGTGAACAAGCTGTGGAGATGCGAGAAGGCCCGCACCGTCGCCGGTGCGGGCCTTTCGGTTTCGCGGATGGGTCAGTTGACGAGGATGTCGACGTCCAGGCCGCCGGCAGGCACGGTCACCGCGTAGCGGACCGGACCGCCCGGGGTGGCCGGAGCCAGCTTGGCCTTGTCCGAGCTGACGTAGTCGCCGTCGATCTCCACGTCGTACACGTAGCGGATCTCCTGACCGGGCAGCACGTGCAGCTCGTACACGGTGGTGTCCACGAAGTCGCTGGTGTCGACGTAGTCACCCGTCGTCGTGTTGAGGACGCTCACTCGACCCCAGCCGGTCGGCGTGCCTTTGCTGATCACCAGGTCGCCCGTCACCGTCACCCCGCGCGTCAGCCCGAGATTGGCGGTGGCCACCGCGCCGGCGGTCACCTGGGTGCCCGTGGCGCTGTAGCGGGTGACCGCACCGCCGGTCCACGTGGTCGCGTAGCCGAAGGAGCTGTACTTGAGCGGCCAGCGGTACGGGCCGAGGCCGTCGACCTGGAAGTTGCCGTCCTCGTCGGTCTCCTCCTCGGACGAGCCCAGCCCGGGGTTGGCGGTGAACAGGGCGATGCGGGCCTGCAGCGGCTCGCCGGTCGCGGCGTCGGTCACCCGCCCGCGGATCGATCCGGCGCGGTCGACCTTCACCTGGGGGCCGGCCGCGCTCTTGCCCGTCGCGACCGTGATCGTGGTGGCCTGTCGCTCGTCACCGGCGCCGCCGTTGGTGGTCACCCACTGCTGCCCGTAGGTCTGGTTGCGCGGTACCGCGAAGAGCCGGTAGTCGCCGGCTGCGAGCCGGTCGATCGTCACCTTGCCCGCCGCGTCACTGCACTGGTCGCCACCGTAGTTGTCCGGAATGCGGGCACGTCCCGGCTGGTAGGCGAGGACGCAGACATCGGCCAGCGGGCTTCCGGTGGCCTTGTCGACGACCGTCGTGGTGATCTTGGCACCGGGCAGCAGCCGTACGACGACGTCGGTCGTCTGGTTCGCCTTCACGGTCGCGGTGACCGAGCGGCTGAGGTAGTTGCCGCTGTACGCGTTGACGTCGATCACGTGTGTGCCGACGGTCTGGTCGGTCATCAGCGCCACGCCGGTGCCGTCGTCGCAGACGTCGTACGCGCAGAAGTCCCGGATCGTGATGCCGGTGATGGCGTCGACGGCCCGCACGCGGATGGTCCCCGTCGGCAGCAGGCTGTCGGTGATGCGGGTGTTGTTGCCCGCGGTGACGACGACCGGGTCGGCGTCTTCCGCCTCGATCGCGCCGTCGAAGTACTGGTGGCGGTTGCCGGCGTAGAACTCGACCGAGTACGTGCCGACCAGCACCTGCGGGATCGAGAACTCGCCGTTGGCGTTGGTGGGGGTGTCGCCGAGGTAGCCGTTGGCCTGGAACGGATTCGCGTAGACGGAGGCGTCCGCCACCGGGGTGCCGTTGTCGTTCGTCAGCCGGCCGCTCAGGCTGCCGATGGCCAGGACGGTGTCGTCGGCCCGGGTCTCCTGGTCGACGGTCACCGTGAACGTGGTGGCGTCGTCCTGGCTGATCTTCCCAGGGATGAACTGCTCCTGGTAGCTGTCTTCGATCGGCGAGAACGAGACCTGGTAGCGGCCCGGCGGCACCGGGATCCGGTAGTCGCCGTTGTCGTCGGTGGGCTGGCCGCCGACCGAACTGCCGTACTCGTTGACGGCGTTGATCCAGGTCCACGCGAGCGGCTCGCCGTTGGCCTGGAGGATCCGGCCGGTCAAGAAGCCGGTGGCGATCAGCTGCTGGTTGATCGTGGTGGTCTGGCCGTTGGTGACGCGGACCTCGTCGGCCTCCCAGATGTCGGTCTTGCTGTCGAAGTACTGCTGCGGGTGGTCGGTGCCGGACATCGACACGACGTAGCTGTCGGTGGCGAGGCCCTGGATGCGGTAGGTGCCGTCGGCAGCGGTCGTGGCGTAGCCGACCGGCTCGCCCCACTCCTCGAAGTCCATTGCGGCCACCCAGATGTCGGCGGCCGGTGCACCGTTGGCGGTCGTGATTTTGCCGGTGATGACGCCGGTTCCGGCCGCCTGTGCGGGGGTCGCCCACACAGCCATCGTTCCGGCCAGGGCGGCGGCCGCGATCGCGGCCGTCGCGCGTACTCGTCTCATGCTTCTCCTGCTCATGGGATGGGGACGATCAGGTCTGCGGTCACGCCGCCGGCGGGCACGGTGATGGCGGGACGGAGTGGGCCGCCCGGGGCCGCGGGTGCCAGCTTGGCGGCCTCGGACCGGTAGGTGGTGCCGTCCACCCGGATGCTGTAGATGAAGCGGATCTCCTGCTCGGGCTGCACGAGAAGCTGGTAGGCCGCGCCCTCGAAGTCGACGGTGCCCACGTAGTCGCCGGTCGTCGTGTTGAGCACGCTGATGCGCCCGCCCTGCGCGGTGCCCCGGCTGGGCAGCACGTTGCCGCGGACCGTGACGCCCTTGGTGAGCGCCAGGTCGGCGGTCGCCACGGTGCCCGCGGTGACCTGGGTGCCGGTCGTGGCGTAGCGGGTGACGGCGCCGCCGGTCCAGGAGGAGGCGTAGTTCTCGTAGCCGTTGTAGTGCAGGGGCCAGCGGTACGGGCCGAGGCCGTCGATCTCGAAACGGCCGTCCTCGTCGGTGGTCGTCTCGCCGCCACCGGTGCCGGGGCTCTGGGTGAACACGCCCACGCCGGCGTAGATCGGAGCGCCAGTCGCGGCGTCGGTCACCCGGCCGCGGATGGTGCCGGCGCGGTCGATCTTCACCTGCGGAGCGGTTGCGGTCTTGCCGGTCGTGGCCTTGACGGTCACGGCCTGACGCTCGTCGCCGCTGCCGCCGTTGGCGGTCACCCACTGCCGGCCGTAGGCCTTGTTCCGTGGCTCGGCGAAGAGCCGATAGTCGCCAGCCTCGAGCCTGGAGAGCGTGACCTTGCCGGCAGCGTCGCTGCACTGGTCGTCTGTCATGCCTTCTTGGATGGAAACGTCGCGGGGTCGGTAGGCGGTCAGGCAGACATTGGACAGCGGCTGGCCGGTGGCCTTGTCGACGACCGTCGTGGTGATCTTGGCGCCCGGCAGGAGCCGGACGACGAGGTCAGTGGTCTGGCCGGTGCGCACAGTGACGTCGACGTCGCGGCTGATGTAGTTGCTCTCGGTCCGGACGCTGATCGACTGACGGCCCTCGGTCAGGCCGGTCAACAGGAGCTGACCGGTGCTGTCGCTGCACTCCCCGCTGGCGCAGAAGTCCCGGATCGTGATGCCGGAGATGGCGTCGACCGCGCGGACCCGGACGCTCCCGGTCGGCAGCAGGCTCGGCGTGAACCGGTTGTCCTGGCCCCCGACGACGGTGACCGGGTCCGCCTCTTCGGGGTCGGCCGTGCGGTCGAAGTACTCGGTGCGGTAGCCGACCCAGAACTCGACCATGTATTGACCGGCGAGCAGCTTCGGGATCGAGAAATCACCGTTGTCGTTGGTCGTCGCTGACTCGCCGCCACCGCTTCCACCGAACGGCGACGCGTAGAGCTGGACGTCGCGGGCCGGCGTGCCGTCGGACTGGGTGACGCGTCCGCTCAGGCGGCCGGCAGCCAGCGCGGTGTCGTTGACGCTGGTCTCCTGGCCCTCGGTGACGACGAAGCGCTGCGCGGCCGCGGGGGCGAGCTTCCCCGGCACGTACTGCTCCTGGTAGAGGTCCGCGTCCGGCTCGAAGCTCACGAGATAGGTGCCCGTCCGCACGGCGATGCGGAAGGTGCCGTCGCTGTCGGTGCCGGCCGCGCCGGCGTAGGACTCGTCGTCGGCCCGGTAGACCCGCACGAGGCTGTTGTCGAGCGGCGCGCCGGTCGGGTCGGTGAACCGGCCCGTGAGGAAGCCGGCGCCGAACAGATCCTGGTTGACGAGCGTGCTGCGGCCATCCGTCACGGCGATCGGGTCGGCGTCGAAGATCTCGTCTTTGCGGTCGAAGTACTGCTCGGCGATGTCGGAGCCGAAGAAGCCCACGATGTAGTTGCCGGCGGCCAGGCCGTCGAGCTGGTAGGAGCCGTCGGCCGCGCTGGTGGTGAACCCGCGACCCTCGTAGGTCTCCGGGTCGTATGCCTGGACCAAGATGTCGCCGGCCGGCGCGCCGCTGGACAGGCTCAGGTGCCCGCCGATGGAGCCGTTGGCGGCGGCCTGAGCGGGTGTTGCCCCTGCCGCCATTCCACCGAGCAGGACGGCCGCCACCAATGCGGCCGTCGCGCGGCGTCTGCCGCTGGGTCTCATTTCGTTCCTCCCCGTTGATCGGTCCACATCGGACACGGAGAGGCAGCCTTTGATAGGCACTTCCGTTCCCCCGTGTCGCCCGGACTCGGCCAGGCGTACGAAGGATAGAGGTACTTCGCTTTCGTGTCTTCGGCCGTTCGAATGAGATGATCTAGCGGTTCCAGTCCTGCTTGGCCGCGCGGACGAGCTTGTCCTTCAGCTCGCGGGTGTGGCGCCGGGAGACCGGCAGCTCGGCGTCGTCGACGACGACCACGTAGCCGGAGTTGGCCAGCCGGAGCTCGGCGATCAGGCGCAGCTGCACCAGATACGACCGGTGGATGCGGACGAAACCCGCGTCGGCCCAGCGATCGGCGAGCGTGGCCAACGGAACCCGCACCAGGTGCGAGCCGTCGGAGGTGTGCAGCCGGGCGTAGTCGCCCTGCGCCTCCACCCACCGCACCGCCGAGCGCGGCAGCATCCGGGTCGTCCCGGCGAGCTCGACCGGGATCGTCGGGTCCTCCTCGGCGCGGGCCAGCGCGGCCGGGTGGCTGGCCACGACGCGCGCGCTGACGACGCGGCGGATCGATTCGCTCAACCGCTCGACCTGCACGGGTTTGCGGACGTAGTCGGCCACGCCGAGGTCGAAGGCGTCGACGGCGCCGTCGTCGTACGCGGTGACGAAGACGATCGCCGGCGGTCGGGCGAACCGGCGCAGCACCCGGGCCAGCTCCATGCCGTCGAGGCCGGGCATCCGGATGTCGAGGAAGACGACGTCGACGTCGGTGTCACGGAGCACCCGCAGCGCCTCGGTCGCGTCGGCCGCGGTGTGCAGCCTGGCCACCCGGGGGTCGGCTCGCAGGAGATAGGCGAGCTCGTCGAGCGCCGGCGGCTCGTCGTCGACGGCGAGCACGCGCAGGAATCCGCGATCGGTCATGCCGCACCGCCCGCGTGCACGCCGGGGTGGAACTTCGGCACCCGAATGCTCACCCTGGTTCCCGCCCCGATTCCCGTCTCGACGACCAGACCGAACTTGTCGCCGAACACCGACCGCAGTCGCTCATCCACATTGGACAAGCCGACGTGGGCGCCGGCGTCGTCGACACCAGCCACGCCCGCCTCGGCCACTCCTGCGACGAGCGCCGCCGGATCCATGCCGACGCCGTCGTCTTCGACGGTGATGTGGCACTCGGCGCCGGCGTCACGAGCCTCGATGCTCACCATACCCAGGCCCGGCTTGCGCGACAGTCCGTGCCGCACGGCGTTCTCCACCAACGGCTGCAGGCACAGGAAAGGAAGGCTGACGGGCAGCACCTCGGGCGCGATCTGAAGGCGCACCTGAAGCCGCTCACCGAACCTGGCGCGCTCGATGGTCAGGTAGCGGTCGATCGAGCGCAGTTCTTCGGCGAGCGTGGTGAACTCGCCGTGCGCCCGGAACGAGTAGCGGGTGAACTCGGCGAACTCGAGGATCAGCTCCCGGGCGCGCTCGGGGTCGGTGCGGACGAACGACGCGATCGCCGTGAGCGCGTTGTAGATGAAGTGCGGACTGATCTGTGCGCGAAGGGCACGCACCTCGGCGCGGGCGAGCCGCTCGCGGGAGGAGTCGAGCTCGGCCAGCGCGAGCTGCGCGGCGGCCCAGCGGGCGGTCTCCAGGGTGGCCTGCACGAGCCCGGGTGCCGGCTCGTCGTCCGCGACGGCGACCAGCGCGACCGTCGTCGCACCACGGATGGGCGCGACGACGGCACCGCGGATCTCACAGTCGACCCGGTCGCAGGGCAGCTCGCCCTGCCGCAACACGGTCGACCGCCCGACCGCGAGCGCCTTCTTGGCGGCGGCCTCGAGCTGATGAGAGTGATGCCCACCGCGCCCGTCGAGGGCGAGCACTCCGCTGTCGTCAGCCAACGCGAGCCCCGGCGCCCCGACCAACATCCGCAGATGCCGGGCGGCCTTGGCCGCGCTGGCGGCGGTCAGCCCACCACGGAGCGGCTCGGCGGCCAGGCCGGCGGTGTGCAGCACCTCGTAGGTCGCCCGCTGGGTCGCGGTGGCGATCCCCCTGCGAGCCCGCAACCGCACGACGGCATAGACCGCCCCGGCGAGCGCGCTGACAAGAGCCAGCACCGCCAACGCCGTAGACAGGTCCGCACCCATGCGCGGAATCTTCACCCGCCGCCCCCGATTACGGAACCCCTTCAAAGGGCGGCACCCACCGAACCAATCTCCCGGCCGACACGCGGGGAGGCTGCGGCGGTGAGGGCGTGGCGCCGGACCGACGGGCTTCTGCTCGTGCGTAGGCCGTCCTCGCGTGAGGTCTCCCCGCCCGCGTGTCGGGCTCGGGACACGCCGCCGCTCGGGCGGCGGCTGGCAGATCTAGGAAATCGAATGCTGCTGGAGCAGCAACGATTTACCTAGATCTCTGCTCGCCCTGCGCGGACCTGGCAGCGCAGCGCAGCGGAGCGGTCCCCGGCGGGAGCAACGGTCGCGCCCCCGACGAACCCGGGCCCAGATCTCGCCCTTGCTTTAGACCTTGATCTTGCCCTTGATCTGGACCGCGCTCGTGATCTAGACCTTGATCTTGTCTGTGGTCTGGAGGGCGTTCTTGGTCGAGAGGGCGATCTTGGTTTAGTAGGCGCCCTTGCGGGCTAGGACGACGCCGATGGTGCGCCAGAGGATGCTGAGGTCGTAGGCCAGCGACCAGTTGTCCACGTAGTAGAGGTCCAGGCGGACCGCCTCGTCCCACGACAGGTCCGAGCGGCCCGAGACCTGCCACAGGCCCGTGATGCCCGGGCGGACCAGTAGGCGGCGGCGGACGTCGCCGAGGAAGTCGCCGTCGTCCGCCGGTAGCGGGCGGGGGCCGACCAGTGACATCTCGCCCTTGAGCACGTTGATCAGCTGGGGCAGCTCGTCGACCGAGCTCGCCCGCAGGAAGCGGCCGAACGGGAAGACGCGCGGGTCCTGGCGGATCTTGAAGAGCATGCCGTCGGTCTCGTTCTGGTCGACCAGGGCGGCCAGGCGGTCTTCGGCGTCCACGTACATGGTGCGGAACTTCCACACGCGGAACGTGCGGCCCTCGTGGCCGACGCGCGGCTGGCGGAAGAAGACCGGGCCCTTGTCGGAGATCTTGATGCCGATCGCGATGCCGGCGAGCAGCGGCAGCAGCACGATCAGCCCCACCGCGGCGGCCACCCGGTCGAGGATGTTCTTGGCCAGCAGCGCCGGGCCGGACAGGGTCGGCTCTTCGACGTGCAGCAGCGGCAGGCCCTCGATGGGGCGGATGTGCACCCGGGGGCCGGCGATGTCGGTGAGCTGCGGTGCCACGACCAGGTCGACGCCGCTGCCTTCGAGCTGCCAGGCCAGCCGGCGCAGCTCGCCGGGCTCCGCGCTGGCCGAGCCGCAGACCGCGATGGTGTCGGCGCCGAGCTCGCGGACCAGGCCGAGCACGTCGCGGCCGGCGTAGACCGGGACCGGCGTCTCCATGCCGCGGGCGGCGGCGTAGCCGTCGGTGATGTGGATGCCGACCGGCACCAGGCCGGCGGACGGGTTCCGGGTGACCGCCGTGTAGACCTCGAGCGCCTCGGGCAGCGTGCCGATCAGGATCATCCGGTGGCCGGCGACGCCGGCGCGGCGGCGGACCAGGTGCAGGACCTGGCGGGCGACGTAGCGGGCGAACCAGATCAGCAGCAATGCGCCCACCAGGACGCCACCGACCGTCATACGTGACAGATCGATCTTCGTGGCGAAGACCAGGAACGACACGCTGGCCGCTACCACGAGCGATGCGCGGGTCACGCGCTTGAACTCGTCGGTGCCCAGCCCGAGGTAGCGGCGGTCGTAGGCGCCGTTGGCCCAGAGCGTGAACAGCCAGCCGAACGGCAGGAAGACGTAGGCGATCAGGTTGAACAGCGTCGGGCGGTCCTGGAAGCCGGCCCGGGCCGTCTCGAACTCGGTGACCGCGAAGTAGCTCGCGAGCACGGCGGCGCCGAAGTCGAGCAGGAGGAGCACCAGGATGAAGGGGCGGTGCCAGCGCGACACGCGGCGCCGGGCTCGGGCCCAGGCGGAACGCGGCACGCCGTTTGGTGGCGGCGGCGAGGGCACCTGGATCTCGAAGCTGTCGACGTGGCGCACGACGCCACCGCGGCCGTTGCTGGTTACCGGGCGCTCGAGGCTGGTCGTCACCTCACGCACGTCCTCCCGGGTAACGCGTGCCGCCCACTCGCCGTACGGGCTCGGGTCGCCCACCGCATCAGTCTCCCATGTCAACGGTTGTGAACCGTGGACAGAAGGCAGACATTACGCCCGCACCCGCCGGAGGGGTCGTCCCCGCGCCGTCGGTGCGGGACCGGGTCACTATACCGATAGACGAGCGCTACGGAAGAAGACAGTTGTGCGTCGAAAAAGGTTCGTACGCAGGGCTTCCGGCCGCTCACTCAGCGCACCAGCTTGGACAGCCGTCGATCCGCCAGGGGCTTGCCGCCGGTCTGGCAGGTCGGGCAGTACTGCAGGCTCGAGTCGGCGAACGACACCTCACGCACCGTGTCGCCGCAGACCGGGCAGGGCAGGCCGGTGCGGGCGTGCACCTTCATGCCGGATCGCTTCTCGCCCTTGAGCTCCGCGGCCTTCTGCCCCACCGAACGCCCTACCGCGTCGTTGAGGGCCGTCTGGGTGGCTTCGTACAGCGTGGCCATTTGTTCGTCGGTCAGGCGGTCGCTCATCGCGAACGGTGAAAGCTTGGCGGCGTGCAGGATCTCGTCCGAGTACGCGTTGCCGATGCCGGCCAGCACCGCCTGGTCCTTGAGCACACCCTTGATCTGGCCGCGCCGGCTGCGCACCGCGGCCGCGAAGGTGGCCTCGTCGGCCGCGAGCGCGTCGGGGCCGAGCTTGGCGATCCCGGGAACCTCGGCCGGATCGGTCACCAGGTACGCGGCGAGGCGTTTCTGCGTGCCCGCCTCGGTGAGGTCGAAACCGGACCCGTCGTCGAGCCGCACGCGTACGGCGATCGGGCCCTTGCCGGGCTTGAGGGGTGCGGCGCTCGGGAACGCGTCGCGGTAGTGCAGCCAGCCGGCACGCGACAGGTGCACGACCAGGTGGACGCCGCCTTCGAAGAGCACGTCCAGGAACTTGCCGTGCCGGCCGGCGTCCACGATCTCCTTGCCGGCGACCGCGGACGGAGCCGGGTCGTAGGTCTTCAGCGCGCTGAAGGAAGCCACCTCGAGCCGCTGGACCCGGTGGCCGACGGCACGGTCACGCAGGTATGCGGCGAGTGCTTCCACCTCGGGCAGTTCGGGCACGTCGACAACGGTAGCCTGACGCCACCATGAAGGTCGTCGTCGCGCACAACAGATATCGCGAGGCCCAGCCCTCGGGCGAGAACGTGATCGTCGATCTGGAGATCGACCAGCTCGCCGCGGCGGGTGTCGAGGTGCTGCCGTTCCTGCGCAGCTCGGACGAGATCGCGACCATGTCTCCCGGCGCCAAGGCGCTGCTGCCGATCTCGCCGATCTATGCGCCAAAGGCGCAACGGGACCTCGCGGAGCTGATCCAGGCGCATCGGCCGGACGTGCTGCACCTGCACAATCCGTACCCGCTGATCTCGCCCTGGATCGTGCGGACCGCCCACCGGTTCGGCCTGCCGGTGGTCCAGACCGTGCACAACTACCGGCAGGTCTGCGCGTCCGGGCTCTACTTCCGCGACGGCGGCATCTGCCACGACTGCCGGGGACGCGCGCTGCCGCTGCCGGCGGTGAAGCACAAGTGCTATCGGGGTTCGACCGCCCAGAGCGCGCTGATGGCGACGGCGCTGACCGTGCACCGGCCGACGTGGCGCTCCGTCGACGGTTACCTCGCGCTGACCGACGCCATCAAAGATCATTTGATCGGGTACGGGATCCCGGCGGACCGCATCACGGTCAAGCCGAACGCGATCCCTGACCCCGGCCCGCCGGCGCCGCTCGGCAGGGGCTTCCTGTTCTTCTCGGGCCGGCTCTCCGAGGAGAAGGGCGTGCGGCTGCTGCTCGACGCCTGGCAGCGGCACCCGGACGGCGCCAACGGGACGCTGCGGGTGGCCGGCGACGGCGACCTGCGCCCGTTGGTCGAGTCGGTGGCGGCGGCGCGGGGCGACGTCGAGTTCCTGGGTCGGCTCGACCGACCGGCGATCGACGCGGCGCTGGCCGCCACCGCGGTGGTGCTGGCCACCCCGACGTGGCACGACGTGCTGCCGACCGTGGTGCTGGAGTCGCTGGCCGCCGGGCGGCCGGTGCTGGGGACGGCGCTGGGCGGGGTGCCCTACGAGGTGGGCGACGCGGGCTGGATCGTGCCCGCCGAGGTCGACGCGCTGGCTGCCGCCTTCCCGCGCGCGGCGGCCGAAGCGGCGGCCAAGGCGCCGCTGGCCCGACTGCGCTACGAGCGCACGTTCCACCCCGACGTGGTCACCAAGCGCCTGCTGGACACCTACTCGGGCCTGGTCCGCGCCGCCGGTCACTGACCGGCGGCGGCCGGCCGTCAGAGCGTTGTGGTGTCAGGAACGTAGGGCGGTGCGGCCCGTGAAGGCGATGCTGGCAAGCAGGAAGCCTCCGTTGACGACGATGAACGCCGTCATCAACCAGATGGTCCACTGTGGAACTAGCAGCAGCACCAGCGCGGCCACGAAGATGACCGCGCCGTAGTCGCGGACCAGCTTCACCACTCGCACCGGCAGCGAGGTCGAGGTGACCATGCTGCCGCTGTTCGGGCCGGCCTGCATCACCGACGTCACGAGGTTGACCATCCACGTGCCGGCGAACAGTGCGACCACCCATGAGGCGGTCGACGGGCGCTGGTCGACGGCCACCGCGGACAGGGCCGTGACGAGCGAGATCTGCACCGCGATGTCGCACAGCACGTCGACCCGGGCGCCGGCCGGGCTGGTCTGCCCGGCCACCCGGGCGAGCTGGCCGTCGGCGCAGTCGAGGGCGTAGGCGAGCTGCCAACCCATCAGCGCGACCAACCCGGCTACCCAGGTCGGCACGTCGGTCGACGCCAGCGCGACCACCGCGGCCGAGGTGGCCAGGCCGACCACCAGGTTGCCGGCGGTCAGGATCGTCGGCGGGACACGCAGCCGGTACGCGGCCGCGGCGAACACCGCTCCGGCGCGCTGGCTCAGCGCCTCGCTGAACAGCCCGCCGCCCCGGTTGACGCGGTAGAACTCGGCGGCGCCCGGCGCCGCGGTCTCAGCCGGCAAGGTCGCGGAGCGCATCGGCGTATCCCTCCAGTCGGGCGTCGATCTCGGCGGGCGACATGGCGAGGTGTTCGAGGATCGTGTAGCGGTCTGGCCGCGTCGACGGCGCGTGCGCGACCGCCTGCGCGAACTGCGCTTCGGTGAGCCCGAGGTCGGCCGGCGTGAGGGACAGCCCGTGCCGGCGCATGCAGCTCACCAGCTGGGCCAGCCGCTCCTGCTCGCCGCGCAGGTACGTGCAGAACAGCGCACCCACCCCGACCTGCTCGCCGTGCGAGGCCACCTCGCCGAAGAGCGCGTCGATGGCGTGGGAGATCTCGTGGCAGCCGCCGCTGACCGGTCGGGTGGTGCCGTGCACCGCGCTAGCCAGGCCACCCATGATCAACGCCTCGGCGAGCGTCGTGAGGAACGCGTCGTCCGTGATCTTGCCCGGATGGTTGACCAACGCCTCGGCGCTGGCCCGCGACAGCGTGACCGCGAGGCCGTCGATCGGCTCACCGCGCTCGCGGTGGGCCAGCTCCCAGTCGGCCACCGCGTTGAGGTCCGAGAGCGCGTCGCCGATGCCGGCCTGGGTCTGCCGGTCCGGACCGTTCTCGACGAAATCGAGGTCGACGATCACCGCGATCGGGATCTGCACGCCGTACGAGTTGCGGCGCCCGCCGTGCGACAGCGATGCCGTCGGCGACGCGATGCCGTCGTTGGCCAGGCTGGTCGCCACGGTCACCATCGGGATGCCGAACCGGGTAGCCGCGTACTTGGTGGTGTCGATGGTCTTGCCGCCGCCGATGCCGACCACCGCGTCGTAGGACCGCGCGCCCAGCCGCTCACCGAGCTCGGCCGCCGCGTCGAGGGTGCCCCCGGCGATGTGGAAGACGTCGGCGTTGCCCAGGCCCGGACGCACCATCTCGGCGATCCGGTCGCCCTGGCCGGGACCGACCACCACCGCGACGTCGCCGCCGCCGGAGATCCGTCGGTCGTGCAGGAGGGTGCCGAGCTCGGCGACGGCGCCGCGGCGCACCTCGATGGCCAGCGGAGTGGTGACGGTGCGGGCTAGTAGTGGCATGCGATCTCCCGCGCGCGGGCCAGGTCGGCGTGGTTGTCGACCTCGACCCAGGGGATGTCGCCGATGGTCGCCGCCCGGACCTCGCCGCCGCGCTGCGCGTACTCCTGGTAGCCGTCCTCGTAGTAGAGGTTCGGGTCGCGGCGCCAGGTCGCCTCCAGCGCGTCCGCGAGACCCGCCGCGGCCGAGGACTCGATCAACGTCGCGCCGATGTACTCGCCGAACGCCTCGGCCGGGTCCATCAGCTTGGTGATCCGGGTGAGCTGGCCGTTCGCGTCGAAGGTGGTCTTCATCTCCTCGTCGGCGAGAGACTTCACGTTGTCGACGGCGAGCAGGACCCCGGGGCCACGGTTGTCGAGCAGCGTCTGCTCGACCGAGACCGGGTGCACGGTGTCGCCGTTGACCAACAGCGCCCCACCGGCGAACTGGTCACGGGCCAACCACAGGGAGTAGGCGTTGTTCCACTCCTCGGCCTTGTCGTTGTGCACCAGGTTGAGCGTGACGCCGTAGCGTGACTCCAGGTCCGGCCGGCGCTTCTCGACCGTCTCGGCCGCGTAGCCCACGACGACCGCGATGTCGGTCAGCCCCACGGCCGCGAGGTTGCGCAGCGCGATGTCGAGGATCGTGGTCTCGCCGTCGACCGGCACGAGGGCCTTGGGCAGCGTGTCGGTATAGGGACGCAGACGCCGGCCAGCGCCGGCAGCGAGCACGAGACCGATCATCCTGGAGCTTCCTCCACACATGCAGCAGATGTACGGGAAGAAAACTCTTCCCGACGTGGAGGATAGCGGTGTTGTCTTCTACAAGCCGATCTGGCGCAAAAGGGCGAAACCGCCCTCGACGACCTGCCGGAGTAGACCACCGTCCATGTCCCGCTGCTCGTCGAACACGTCGAGCTCGTCGCGGGTGATCCACCGGAAGCCGGTGTGCTTGCCGGCTTCGAGCCGCGGTCGGGAGAGATCGCCGTCGACCCGGATCAGGAAGTCGGTCTCCAGCCGCTCGAACCCGTCGTTGCCCCGGTAGCGCAGCTCACCGATCGTGCCGAGGACGATCGAGACCCGCCAGCCGGTCTCCTCGGTGACCTCGCGGTAGAGCGCCTCCTCGGGGCTCTCATCCGGTTCGAGGTGGCCGCCGACGATGTCCCAGGTGTCCGGGAAGAGCTTGCGGGTCGCCGATCGGCGCTGGATGAACACCCGCCCGTCGTCGTCGACGATCACACCTGCCGCGCAGCGCATGGGTTCGACGGACACGCATCGAATCTAGCCAGCGTCGATCACCGAAGCTAGTCGTGGCGGCGGGTGCCCCGGCGGGCCGGGTCCGGCGGCGTCACCTGTTCCAGATGGGCGAGCACCTTGCCGGAGATGGTGGTCAGCGCGGCCAGGTCGGCCGGGTCGAGCAGGTCGATGAAATGCCGCCGGACGGACGCCACGTGCAGCTTGGCCGCCGCCTGGATCGCGGCCCAGCCCTCGTCGGTGAGCACCACGGTCGCGCTGCGGCCGTCGCTCGCGCAGTCGTCGCGGGTGACCAGGCCGCGCTGTCCCATCCGGCTGACGTGGTGGGAGAGCCGGCTGACCGACCACTTGATCTCGGCGGCCAACTCACCGAGCCGCATCCGGTGACCGGGTGCGTCCGAGACGGTCGAGAGCACGTCGTAGTCGGCGTCCGAGAGCCCCGAGTCGGCGGCCAGGTCGCGGGTGATCTGCAGGTCGAGCAGCGTGCGCAGCCGCCGGTAGCCGAGCCACGCCCGCATCTCGTCGTCGGTCAGCCAGCGGGTCATGCCACCAGCGTAGACAGTCTGCTTGACATGTCAAACACGACGCGCCTACGCTGTTTGACATGTCAAGCAGACTGCTCCGGCTCTTCGGCGGCCTGGTGCTGTTCGGGGTCAGCCTCGGCCTGATGGTTCGTGCCGACCTCGGCCTCGGTCCGTGGGACGTCTTCCACCAGGGCGTCGCCGAGCGGATCGGGCTGTCCATCGGCCTGGTCGTCAACCTCACGGCCGTCGTCGTGCTGCTGCTCTGGATCCCACTGCGGCAGCGGCCCGGCATCGGCACGGTCGCCAATGTCGTCGTGGTCGGGCTGGTCACGGACGGCACGCTGTGGCTGCTGCCCGACCTCGACGCCCTCGCGCCCCGGATCGCGCTGCTGGTCGCCGGCATCCTCGCCAACGCGGTCGCGACCGGCCTCTACGTCGGCGCAGGTCTCGGTCCTGGCCCGCGCGACGGGCTGATGACCGGCCTGGCCGCCCGCGGCCACTCGATCCGGCTGGTCCGCACCGGCATCGAGCTCACCGTGCTGGCGATCGGCTTCCTGCTGGGTGGCTCGGTCGGTTTCGGCACCATCGCATACGCCCTGGCCATCGGTCCGCTCGTCGGGGTCTTCCTGCCCCGGCTGACCATCGCGCCGCGCACCGCGGCGGAAGGAGAACCGGCATGATCCACTTTGGGCTGGACGTCCCGGCCACCACTGTTCCCGGCGAGCCGGCGGTCGACCCGGTGGCCGCAGCGCGCGCCGCCGAGGCCGCCGGGTTCGACTTCGTCTCGGCGTCCGACCACCCGTGCGGCACCGACCCCAGCTACGAGACCTGGACGATGCTGACCTGGATGCTGGCCAGCACCTCCCGGCTACGGGTGCTGCCGCGCGTGCTCGGCGTGCCCTACCGCAACCCGGCGATGGTGGCCAAGATGGCCGAGACGGCGGACCGCCTCTCCGGCGGGCGGCTGCTGCTCGGCCTCGGTGGCGGCTACTCCGACGACGAGTTCCGCGCGTTCGGCATCGGCGTGCCGTCGCCGCGCGACAAGGTCGACGGGCTCGACGAGGCGATCCAGGTGATCCGCGGGCTCTGGACGGAACCGTCGTTCACGTTCGCCGGGCGAATACATCGGACGGACGCGGCGACCATCGCTCCCCGGCCGCAGCGCCCGATCCCGATCTGGGTCGGCACTTTCGGGCCGCGCGCGCTCGCGGTCACCGGCCGGCTCGCCGACGGGTGGATCCCGTCGCTCGGCCACGCGCCGCCGGAGACCATCCCGGCGTTGCGCGACCGGATCGCCCGGGCCGCCGACCGCGCCGGACGCTCCATCGAGGAGATCACCTGCGCCTATCACCTGGACGTGCCACCCGGTGGTGCCGACGAGGTGGTGGAGACACTGCTGGGTTACCTGCGGCTGGGTTTCACGGCATTCAACTTCCGCGTCGCCGGTGCCGACCGGGACCAGCGGGTCTCCTGGCTCGGTGCGGAGGTCCTTCCTGCCGTACGACAGGCTGGTTGACGGCGCAAGTCTTGTAGTTCTGTCCCAGCAGGACCACTATGTCCGTACGGTGGCCTTCAAGGGGGATGTGTCATGCAGGTTCGTGATGCCATGTCCAAACAGGTTCTGTTGGTGGGTCCCGAACACACGCTCCGGCAGGCCGCCAGCATGATGGCCACCCGCCGCGTGGGGTCCGCCGTCGTCATCGATCCCGACGCCCAGGGCATCGGCATCATGACCGAACGCGATGTCCTCTACGCCATTGGTGGCAACCTCGACCCCGACACGGAAACGGTCGGTGACCACATCACCTGGGACGTGGTCTACGCCGGTCCTGATTGGACGCTCGAGGACGCGGCGATGGCGATGTCCCGCGGCGGCTTTCGGCATCTCGTGGTGCTCGATGGCACCGAGGTGGTCGGGGTGGTCTCGGTCCGCGACATCATGCGGGTCTGGGCGGCCGACCGCGAGCGCGTCTAGCCTGTTCGGGGGCAGACTGGGGGCATGACGGGGCGCACGGTCCACGGCTCGACGACCGAGATGATCAAGGCGGTCGCGGCTGGCCGGCCTGTGCGCCAGGATGCCCCCGACGACCCCTCGGGCGACCCCCTCTGGATCGACGGCGAGCGCTTCCGGATCGAGCGGATCGGGCGGCCCCTCGACTGGGTGATGCGCGCGCTCGGCGACGGCGCCGACGGGAGCCTGCCCTGGACGGTGCGGATGTGGCAGGGCGGGTTGCTCGACCGCCTGCCCCGCAGCGTCGACCACACGATCATGGGTGTGGCCTGGGACCCGACGACCCAGATCGCCGATCTGCTGGTACGCGACGAGCAGGCACCCGTGCCCCATGATCTCGATCTGGACGCCCATCGGGCCGTGCTTGATCACATGGCCGCCCTGCACAAGCGGTTCTGGCACTTCACCGACCCGGTCGGGCTGGCACCGCCAGGTGCCCGCTACACCGCCCTCGCCCCGGCCACCGGCATCCGCGAGGCGGGCGACGGCGCGGACGCGCTCGTGGTGGGTTGGGCCGCGCTCGCCGCCGACCAACCGGAGGCCCACGAGGTCGCCCTGTCCCTCGCCGTCGAGCCGGCCCCGCTGCTGGCGGCCTTCGACGGGCTGCCGACCACCCTGGTCAACGGCGACTGGCGGCTCGGCAACGCGCGCCCGGTCGACGCCGGGCACACCGTCCTGCTCGGCTGGGGCTGGGCAGGCATCGCCGGCAGCTGCGTCGACCTCGCCGGCTACCTGGCGCTCAACGCGGGCCGGCTGCCGGAGTCCAAGAACGCCACGATCGAGGCATTCCGTGCGGCGCTGCACCGCCACAAGATCGATACTGCCGACTGGTGGGACCGCCAGCTCGAGCTCGCGCTGCTCGGCGCCTTCGTGCAACTGGGCTGGTCGAAGACGACTGACCAGACGGAGCTGGCCTGGTGGATCGAGCGTGTGATGCCGACCGCCCACACCTTGCCCACATAGTGGTCGCACCTACGCTAGGTAGCCATGACCGCTGCGCAGCTCATCTCCTTCGCCCGTGGGGCTCCTTCGCTGGACATCGTCGACGTCGAGGGCCTCAAGGCCGCCGCCGTCCGGGCCTTCGATGCCGACCCGGGGGGTGTCACCGCCTACGGCACGTCCGTCGGCTACCTGCCGCTGCGCAAGTGGATCGCCGAGAAGCACGGCGTGGCGCCGGAGCAGGTGCTCGTGACCAACGGCTCGCTGCAGGCCGACGCGTTCCTCTTCGACCACCTGGTCGGCGCGGGCGACGCGGTCGTCGTGGAGCGGCCGACGTACGACCGCACCCTGCTCAACCTGCGCAACCAGGGCGGTGACGTGCACGCCGTGACCACGGGCGCGGACGGCATCGACGTGGACGAGCTGCGCAAGCTGCTGGAGTCGGGTGTGCGGCCGAAGCTCGCCCACATCATCCCGAACTATCAGAACCCGGCCGGCGTCACGCTCTCCCTGGAGAAGCGGCGGGCGCTGATCGGGCTCGCGGTCGAGTACGGCTTCACGATCTTCGAGGACGACCCGTACGCGGACATCCGGTTCCGTGGCGACGCGCTGCCTTCGATGCTGTCGCTGGACGACGCCGGTGTGGTCGTGCACGCCTCCAGCTTCACCAAGACGGTCTGCCCGGGTGTGCGGGTCGGCTACCTGGTCGGGCCGGCGCCGCTGATCGCGGACATCGCCAAGAAGGCCACGAACCTCTACATCTCGCCCAACATGGTGGCGCAGGGGATCGTCTACCAGTTCTGCGTCTCCGGCGACATCGAGCGGTCCATCGAGACCGTCTGCACCGCGCTCGCCGAGCGGGTCCGGGTGCTGGCCGCGTCGCTGCGCGAGCACATCCCCGGCGTCTCGTTCACCGAGCCGGAGGGCGGCTACTTCCTCTGGGTCGAACTGCCCGAGGACGTCGACGTCGACAAGCTCCTGCCGGCGGCGACCGCACGCGGCGTGGCCGTCGTCAAGGGCAGCGACTTCCTGCTTGAGGGCGGCAAGCACGCGCTGCGGCTGGCGTACTCGGCCGTGACCGTCGACGAGATCGACGAAGGCGTGCGCCGGCTGGCGGCGGCCATCGAGGATATCCGCGCGTAAGAAGGCACTGCCAAGGGCACTCTGTCGGGTTCCCGACAGAGTGCCCCGTTCGGGTGACCAGGGGCAGCCCAGGAGCGGTCCGCGGTGAACAATGCGAGCCACCGGTCGGCCCGGTGCTGGCGAGCCGACCCCCTGCGCACTACCCCGCCCCCGATGGCGCCGGGTGGGCCGCTCGCACCCACCCCCCGACGCGGCCGGTCCACCCGGCGCCCTCCTCGGCCTTCTTCCGCACCCGCGCGAGTGCGGATTCGCGCGGTCGGCGTCCGCGCGTGGCCGCGCGGTCCCGCATCATCGCCGCTGGCGGCGATCATGACGAGATCCTGACGGCCCCTGGCCACCTTCCAGGCGTAACCTCCTCTTCGGCCCATCCGGGTTGCCGGGTTCGGAGGGAGTCGTGTCGATGGCGAGTGACGCCGACAAGGCAGGTCAGGTTCGACCTCGGACCAGGTCGTGGAGCGATCCCGTCCGGGCGATGACCCGCATCCTCGGTCCCGCCGAGCCCAAGCCGGTGCCGCCCCCCGGATTCACGGGTCGCGACAAGATCGTGGATTGCGCGCTGTACGTGGACGGCGTGCGCCAGCCCGGTGAGTGGACGCCGGAGGACGCGCTGCACGCCGCCCGCGAAGAGGTGGGCAACGCCTTCGTCTGGGTCGGGCTGCACGAGCCGAGCCTGACCACGATGGCCGGCATCGCGGAGACCTTCGAGCTGCACGAGCTCGCCGTCGAAGACGCCGTGGCGGCGGAGCAGCGGCCCAAGCTGGAGCAGTTCGGCGAGATCAACTCCCTTGTGCTGCGGACCGCGCGTTATATGCGGCACGCCGAGCTGACCGAGAACACCGAGGTCGTCGAGACCGGCCAGGTGATGCTGTTCATCGGTCCGGAGTTCGTGATCACCGTGCGGCACGGCGACGCCTGCAAGCTCGCGCCCGTGCGCGCCGGGCTGGAGAAGCGCAAAGAGCTGCTGGCGCAGGGTCCGTGGTCGGTCGCGTACGCGATCGCCGACCATGTGGTCGACCTCTACATCGACGTCAGCGACCAGGTGGAGACCGACCTCGACGACCTGGAGACACAGGTCTTCGCCCGCCAGGTGCACGGGCGGATCCAGCGGATCTACCAGATGAAGCGCGAGCTGGTCGAGTTCAAGCGGGCGGTGGTCCCGCTGCTGCGGCCGATCATGCAGCTCACCGAGTCGACCAACCGGCACGTACCCAAGGAGATCCGGCGCTTCTTCCGGGACGTCCAGGACCACCTGATCCGGGTCGCCGAGCAGGTCAACGGCTACGACGACCTGCTCAACTCGATCCTGCAGGCGCGCCTGGCGCAGGTGTCGGTCGAGCAGAACAACGACATGCGCAAGATCGCGTCCTGGGCCGCCATCTTCGCCGTCGAGACGTTCATCGCGGGCATCTACGGCATGAACTTCCACAACATGCCCGAGCTCCGCTGGCAGTACGGCTATCCCGGCGCACTGACCTTGATGCTCGTCGCGGCGATCGTGCTGTACCGGTGGTTCCGCCGGTCGGGCTGGCTCTGACCAATGTGAGGAAGGGCCCCCCGCGCGCGGGAGGCCCTTCCTTCGAGATCACTCAGTTGCGGCCGTTGGGCGAGTTCAGGTGGTCGCTGCTGGCCGTCGGGTCGGTCGTCTGCGGGCTCGAGCTCGACGACGAGAGCCGCTGACCGGCCTTGGACCGGGCGGTCTCCGCGGCACCCTTGGCGGTCGCCGCCGCGCTGCGCACCGACGAGCGGGCCGCGTCGGCCGCGTCGCCGAGCCGGCCGTGGCTGTGTCCACGACCGCCGCCACCAGCACCGCTGGACCGGGCCGCGTCCAGCGAGCGGCTCGGGTCGTACTCGTCCCACTGCTGTTGCCGACGCTTGCGCATGATCGCCGCGGCGCCGAACGCGGCGCCGGCGACCACGATGGCCGCGACGATCGGCCAGCGCCGGCTGGACGACGCCTCGATCATCTTCTCGGCACGCTTGCTCTTGCCGTTGCCGTTGCGCTTCGGTCGACGGACGGCCTTCGCGGCGTCCCGCGCGCTGTGACCCGCGCTCGACGCCAGCGGCCGCAGCGACGACCGGGTCGTCTCCCAGGTGCCGCGCGTCGTCTCCCAGCCGCTGCCGGCCATGTCGCGAGCCCGTGCCGCCGACGGAACGACGAAGTCACGGGCGGCGTCGACGCGCGGCCGGACGGCCGTGGTCACCCCGCCGGCAGCGTGACCCGCGGCCGCCTTGAGATGCTCGAAGCTGTCGCCGAGCTCGGTACGGACCAACTCCGCGTGAGTTCTCCGCCGGATACCAAACACCAGACCCCCACCTTCCTGGGCGTAGTTCCTCCTGCATCCTCCACCTTTGGACGTGTCCGCATTGCCGGAACGGGCACATGGGAGGATCGAACTGAAACTCACCGACGATGGAGGAGTACCCGTGGCTGAGACCCTTTACGCCACCCTGCATACGAACCGCGGCCCGATCCGCCTGGAACTGTTCCCGAACCACGCGCCGAAGACCGTGCGCAACTTCGTGGAGCTCTCCGAGGGCACCCGCGACTACGTGGACCCGCGTACCGGGCAGAAGGGCAACGGTCCCTACTACGACGGCACCATCTCGCACCGCGTGATTTCCGGCTTCATGATCCAGATGGGCGACCCGACCGGCACCGGCCGCGGCGGCCCGGGCTACGAGTTCGGTGACGAGTTCCACCCGGAGCTGCGCTTCGACCGCCCGTACCTGCTGGCCATGGCCAACGCCGGCCCGGGCACCAACGGCTCGCAGTTCTTCATCACCGTTGGCCCGACCCCGCACCTCAACAACCGTCACACGATCTTCGGCCAGGTTGCCGACCAGGACTCGGCCAAGGTCGTCGACGCGATCGCCAACACCCCGACCAGCCACGGCGACCGGCCGCTGGAGGACGTGGTGATCGAGCGCGTCGAGATCCAGCGCGTCAACAGCTGATAGACGAAGCCAGGTACCTTTCTTGGCATGAGTGAATCGCCCCCGACGGCGGCGCCGGTCTGCTACCGCCACCCGTCGCGGGAGACGTGGGTGCGTTGCACGCGCTGCGAGCGCCCGATATGCCCAGATTGCATGCGCGAAGCCTCGGTCGGGCACCAATGCCCCGAGTGCGTCGCGGAAGGACGCCGGACTCAGCGGTCGGCGCGCACCGCCTTCGGTGGCAGTGCCGCCGGCCGTGCCGGCACTGTCACCAAGACGCTCATCGCCCTCAACGTGATCGCGGCCGTGATCGGCCTCGCCCTCTACGGCGTCGACACCCTGATCCCGAGCGGCGGCCTGTTCACGGGCCAGACGCAATGGCAGCTGTCCGGTGGCGTGCTCGGCCCGTCACTGGTCGACCCCAACACCAACCAGGTGGTGTACGAGGGCATCTACAACGGTGGCTACTACCGCCTCTTCACGGCGATGTTCATCCACTACGGGATCATCCACCTGGCGTTCAACATGTGGGCCCTATGGGCCGTCGGCCGCGCGCTCGAGGCCATGCTCGGTCGGTTCCGCTTCGCGGCGCTCTACCTGCTCGCCGGCGTGGGCGGCAACGTGGCGGCGTTCATCATCGAGCCGAACAGCCTGACCGCGGGCGCGTCGACGGCGGTCTTCGGGTTGTTCGGCGCCTACTTCGTCATCGCCCGCAAGCTGGGCGGCGACACCCGGCAGATCCTCGTGGTGCTCGTCATCAACCTGGTCATCACGTTCACCGTGCCGGGCGTCTCCTGGGCCGGGCACGTGGGCGGCCTGGTCACCGGTGCGTTGGTCGGAGCGATCCTCGCCTACGCCCCGCGCGACCGGCGCACCGTGGTGCAGTACGTCGGGCTCGCGGTGGTGCTCGTCGCGTTGATCGGGCTCACCGTCGCCAAGGTCGCCAGCGTCACCGCTTAGCTGTCACCGCTGCCAAGGCCTCGGCGACCTCCTCCACGGGGGCGCCGAGGTCGTTCTTCGTGAAGAGGTGCAGCGAGTCGCCCGCGTCGATCTCCAGGGTCTCGCTGCGGATGCCGGCGTGCCCGCGCCGGTCCACGGTGATCTTCTCCACCGCGGACCAGGGGATGTGCCGCCGCCGGGCGAACCCAGTGAGCACCGTGAGCCCGGCCTCGTCGGCGGCCAGTCGCTCCGGCGCCAGCAGGTCCCGGAAACCCCACACCGCCAGCCCGGCCCCGGCCACGCTGGCCACGGCCACCGCTACCGCGTCCGTGGCGAACAACGCCGCCAGGACCACGAGCAGCACGGCGGCGGTGAGCTTGAGGGTCGGCACGGCGGGCCGAACGCGCCAGCGGGTCGTCACCGCACAAGCATCCCAGCCGAGCGGGGCCGCGGCACGACGTAGGATCCGGGCAAGGCTCACGTTACCGGGGAGTAATCATGCGGGACGCGGTCATCGTCGGTGCGGTCAGAACGCCGGTCGGACGCCGAAACGGCGGTTTGTCGGGCGTACACCCGGTGGATCTTTCTGCCCATGCCCTCCGTGCGCTGGCCGAGCGGCTGGCGCTCGACCCGGCGGAGGTCGACGACGTGGTCTGGGGTTGCGTGTCGCAGGTCGGCGACCAGTCGTGGAACGTGGCCCGGGGCGCGGTGCTCGCCGCCGGCTGGCCCGAGTCGGTGCCCGGCACGACGCTCGACCGGCAGTGCGGCTCCAGCCAGCAGGCGATCCACTTCGCGGCCGCGGCCGTCATCGCCGGCCAGAGCGACCTGGTGGTCGCCGGCGGCGTCGAGTCGATGAGTCGCGTGCCGATGGGCTCCAGCATCGGCGCAGGGAACGCGTTCGGTGACCAGGTGCGGGCGCGCTACCGCGACCACGAGGGCTTCGCCGCCGACGACCCGGTGCCGTTCAGCCAGGGCGTCGGTGCGGAGATGATCGCCGACCGGTGGGGCTTCGACCGTGCGCGGCTCGACGGCTACGCGCTGGCCAGCCACGAGAAGGCGGCCGCCGCCCAGGATGCCGGGCTGTTCGATGCCGAGATCGCCCCGGTGGCCACCGCCGACGGTGGCAAGGTCGCGGCCGACGAGGGCGTCCGGCGCGACACCTCGCTGGCCAAGCTGGGCGAGCTCAAGACCCCGTTCAAGGCCGACGGGGTGGTGACAGCGGGTTCCGCGTCGCAGATCTCCGACGGCGCTGCGGCACTGGCGGTGACCACGAGCGAGCGGGCGGCCCGGCACGGGCTGCGGCCCTTGGCTCGGATCCACACCGCGGTGGTCGCCGCCGACGACCCGGTGGTGATGTTGACGGCGCCGATCCCGGCGACCGCCAAGGCGCTGCGCCGCGCGGGGTTGGGCATCGAAGAGATCGGCGTGTACGAGGTCAACGAGGCGTTCGCCCCGGTCCCGCTGGCGTGGCTGGCGGAGACCGAGGCCGACCCGGCGCGGCTCAACCCGCGCGGTGGCGCGATCGCCCTCGGTCACCCGCTCGGCGGCTCCGGTGCGCGGATCATGACGACGATGCTGCATCACATGCGGGACAACGGAATCCGCTATGGCCTGCAGACGATGTGCGAGGGCGGCGGCATGGCGAACGCGACGATTGTCGAGGCGCTATAAGGGCTCCTGTCCACTTTTGAGCTAATGATCCTAATGGAGGTTTAAGGAAGTCGGCGTGGGGCAACCCGCGACCCTCCAGCGAGGCGCGTCGTTGTGAACGGCATGGACGTCTTCTCCCGTACGTTCCTGCCAGCCGCCGCCGAAGCCGGTGTGGCGATCCCGACAGTCAGCCGCCACATGCCCGTCTTCCGGCGTTGTGTAGCCGCCGACGATGCCGCCGCTCTGGTGGCCCGGTGCACCCGCGCCGACCGCCCCGCACAGGGCGAGTACCTGATGCTCTTGACTTACCGCCGCCTGGTCGTGACCCACGAGTCGCGGATGCTGCACCGCCTCCGGCTGCATCTGAACACGGAACTGGGCCACCTGGGCAACGTGACGTGGAACCCCGATCCGCGGCTGTCCGCGGTTGAGCTGGCGGCCACGGCCGTCGACGGGGTTCGGGAGCGATTCTGGATCCGGGTAGCCCACCCGAAGCAGGTGTGGCACCTGGACGCGCTGCTGAGCCACGTCTTCCGCCCGCGCACTGCCCGCGCGGGAGCCGGGACGGCGGCCGGGGCTGGTGTCCCGGCCGCCACCCGGGATGCCCTGCGCCGCGACACGGGCGCCTGGGAGTCACTGGGGCGTTCCCGCCACACCGTCGCGGTGGCTTTCTGACAAGCCTCTTACATAGGGGCGTACGTCGGTCGGCCATGATGGGCCGGTGGCAGACGGCCTGGTGCTCGTCGTCGAGGACGAACGGGCGATCGCGGACCTGGTCCGGCTCTATCTGAGCCGGGACGGGTTCGGCGTGCACGTCGAGCACGACGGCGAGGCCGGTCTGGCCGCGGCCCGTCGGGTGCGACCGGTGGCCTGCGTGCTCGACATCGCCCTCCCCGGCCTGTCGGGCACCGAGATCTGCCGGCGTCTGCGCGAGGGCGGCGACTGGACCCCGGTCATCTTCCTCACGGCCCGCGATGACGAGGTCGACCGGATCGTCGGCCTGGAGCTCGGCGCCGACGACTACATCACCAAGCCGTTCTCACCCCGTGAGCTGGTCGCCCGCCTGCGCGCGGTGCTCCGGCGGGCCGCGGGCGGGGTGGCCGCGGCGGCCGAGCGTCCGCGCACGGTCGGCCCGCTGACCCTGGACCCGGGCCGCCGCAGCGTCACGGTCGGCGACGTGCCGGTGCAGCTGACCTCCACCGAGTTCGACCTGCTGGCGCACCTGGCCGGCCGACCCGGGCGGGTGTTCACCCGCGAGGAGCTGCTGGCCGCGGTCTGGGGCTACGCCGCACATTCGGGCACGCGTACGGTCGACGTGCACATCGCCCAGGTGCGCGGCAAGCTGGGCGACGCCGGCGCGCTGATCCGCACCCACCGCGGCGTCGGGTACGCGATCGATGCCTAGCACCCTGACCGCCCGCGCGGCCCTGGTCGGCTGCGCCGTCGCCGTGGTGTCCGTGCTCGTGACCGCGCTGGTCGCGATCCCGTTGGCCGCCCGCACGGTCGAGGCGCGCACCCGGGAGTCGCTGGCCGCCGAGGCCACCGTGGTGGCGGCCGCGCTGCGGGCCACACCGCGCCCGGCGGGCGACAAGAAGCTGCTCGACGCGTTGCGGGACCGGGACATCTCGCTGTTCGTGCTGCGCAAGGGCGTTCCGGACCAACCGGGGCTGCCGCCGGCGGTGCTGTCGCTGGTGGCCGACGGCACGTTCTCCGGAACGGCCATCGTCGGTGGTGTCCCGTCCCTTGTGGAGGCCCGCCCGATCAACAACAACAACGCCAACGCGGTGGTGGTGCTGACCCACCCGCGGGCCACCGGCATCTGGCGCGCGATCGGCCAGAACCTGTGGCTGGCGCTGCTCGCCGGCCTGGCCGCCGGCGTGCTGGCCGGCGTGCTGCTGGGCAGCCGGCTGGCCCGCCCGATCCGGACAGCGGCGCAGGCCGCCCGCCGCCTGGGCGGCGGCGAACGCGGCGTGCGGGTGCCGGTCGAGCCGCCGCAGGAGGTGGAGTCGCTGGCGCACGCGCTGAACGGGCTCGCGGAGGCCTTGTCCACAAGCGAGGGACGCCAGCGCGACTTCCTGCTGTCGGTCTCGCACGAGCTGCGCACGCCGCTGACCACGATCCGCGGCTACGCCGAGGCCCTGTCGGACGGCGTGATCGAGGGCGACGGCGCAGCCCGCGCGGGCCGCACGGTGCTGGCCGAAGCGGAACGCCTGGACCGCCTGGTCACGGACCTGCTGGCCCTGGCCCGCCTGGACGCCGTCGACTTCCCGCTGACCCCGCTCCCGGTCGACCTGACCGAGATCGTCGCCGAGACAGCGAACACCTGGCGCCCCCGCTGCGCGGCGGCCGGCGTCACCCTGGTCGTGGAGGCGCCGCCGTTTCCGGTGCCGGCCGTCACCGACCCGGGCCGAACCCGCCAGATCCTCGACGGCCTGCTGGAGAACGCCCTGCGGGTGGTCCCCGCCGGCTCCCCGATCGTGCTGGCCACCCGCCCAGGCGGGTTCCTGGAGGTCCGCGACGGCGGCCCAGGCTTCACCGACGACGACCTGCCGGTGGTCTTCGAGCGCGGAGCCCTACGCCAGCGCTACGACGGTGTACGCAAAGGCGGCAGCGGCCTGGGTCTGGCCCTGGTGCAGGGCCTGGTCCGGCGCCTGGGCGGCCAGATCGAAGCGGGCCACGCCCCGGAGGGCGGCGCCCGCTTCACGATCACGTTGCCGAGCGGTCAGGCCTGGTCGCCGTAACGCCGGAGCAGGCTGTTGAGCTTGCGCAACATCTCCACCGTGCCTTCGGGCGGCGGATCCGGGTTGAAGTGCATGACGTCGTTGCGGATCTTTCGAATCTCGTCGAGACGTTCGATGAGCACAGAGCGGTCGAGCGGCCACCCCAGCTTGGTCCAGTTGCCCGGGTTCTCCAGGACGCGTCGGTACTCGCCCATCGTGAGCTCGTCGAAGGAACTCACCTTTCGGTTGCAGAAGCTCTGCACCTCGTCGAGGTCGAAGTTGCGCGCGATGATTCGGCGCAGGTTGCGATCGACCTCGCCGATCTGGAAGAACGGCATCGCCATCTCGCCGTACGCGTGGACGACGTCGGCGGTCGTCACGATCCCGGCGACCTCGTTGTTCTCGTTGCGTACGAATACGAAGCCCGACCGTTGCAGCTCGGGCAGAGCGTCGATCAGCTCCTTGTCGTAGCGCACGTCCGAGACATCCTGCTCGATCGCCTCGGACAGCTTCGCGTCGGTCTTCAGGTGCCGAGCGTGGGCGATCGACTGCCACGTGACCGCCCCGCGCAGGTTGCGCTTGCCATTGAGCACCGCGAGCTGCGAATGGTCGTTCAGCAGCATCTTGGTGATCGCTTCGTCGAAGGTCGCACCTGGCTCGACGGAATTGATGCCGCCGAGCGCCGACGGAAGGTTGCCAACGGTCAGCCCGATGGCGTCATCGGCGATCTCAGCTTCTTCGGGAGGGCTGATGACGGTCGTGCTGGTGGGAGCCTCGACCTCCTCCTCGGCATCGGCCGGCACCGCGATCAACCGCACGATCGCGTCGAGCGTCACCTTGCGGAAGCTGGGGTGGGTGACCAGACCGTGGTTGGCGAGGTCGGCCTCGATGCGGATGATCTGGTCGCCGCGGCCCTTCGCTCCCCACAACGAGATCAGTTCCCGGACGGAGAACTCCTCCGGCTGGTCGGCGTCCGCCCGTTTGCGAGCTTCTCGCAGGCGCTCGTGGACGCGTTGGGTGAGCGCCTCTTCCGCGCCGTCTTCCACGGTCGCGGCAACGCTGACGGCACGATCCAGCAGGTCCTGGCGCAAGGTGTCCAAGGAACGCCCGGTCTCCACCACCGTCCAGGCGAGCCAGCCGTCGACGGCGCGCATGCCGGACGCCACCATCGCGGCCCGTGACGGCGTCGGGAACTCCGGGCCGTCCGGCTGGAGCCGGATCCACCCGGCGTCGGTCACCTCTGCGTGGTGAGTCTCGCCCACTCGTTTGCGCACGAACTGCAGTGCGCTCTTTGGGCGCAGCAGGCCGGCGTCCATGAGGTCCCGCACCTGGACACGACGGCCGCCGATGAGGTGCATCGAACGCGTCGTAGCGCTGTCGATCATCGCCTATCCCTGTCGAAGACCGTCGTACTTGCGCCTTGCGCCGACCGCCTGGTTGATGATCTGCCGCGTGATGTCGGCCTTCGTGCCCTTTGGAATCAGACCGAGCGCCCGCACGACGAGCTTGAGGCCACCAACCGTGAGCTTGTGCCCTGCGAGCTCCTCGGTGGCCTCGTCCAACGTTTCCTTGGCCCGCAGGCTCTTCGCGATCGCGTCCGCGTCCAGGTCCGCTGGAGCTGTGGAGCGTCTGACAGCTGGTGCCCGTCGGGCCCCGGGCGCAGCGACCACGTTGGCGGGCGGCGGCTGGGACATGGTGTCCGGAACCGCGCGTGGATGGCCGTCGACCAGGCTCAGCATCGCGCGCCCTTCCGCCAGAGCGAGAAGCCGTTCCGCCGGTTGCTCCGCTAGGAACGTCGCGATCCGAGCCTGCAGCTGGAGGAAAAGCGTCAGGTCTGTCATCGGCCCAGGCCTCCACCGACGCCGTCGACGACCTCTTTGGCGAGCGCTCGGAACTCCATGGCGACCTCGTCGTCGATAGGCGCGCGGAGCACGGCGGGGATGCCGCTGGATCCGGCGTCCCCGAAGTGTCGCGGACTGTCGCGCACCATGCCGTTCAACACCGGCACCTGGGAGTTGAGTCGGATTTCCTCGATGTAGTTCTGTTGCGTGGAGATCGGCTTGTTAGCGTAGATCTTCACCATGGTGAAAACGACCCCAAGGAACCGTGGATTAATTGTTCGATCGGTGCTACGCATCCCCGCGCCGTGGCTTACGTAGTCGTTGTACTCCGCGATGAGCGTGTCGCAGTTCCCCGCGAGGTAGTCGATACCAAGCGTGGACAGATAGTCGGCTTTCGCAGGAATGAGGACATGGTCGCTCGCGACGATCGCCGTCTTGGTCACCAGTCCGAAGTTGGGCGCGCAGTCGATGAGCACGAGGTCGTACTCGTTGAACGCATCGGAGCGCAATGCCTTGGCAAGAGAGCCGTGCAGGTCGAGGAAGCGACGCTTCGACTCGGCCAACGTGGTGCCGCCACCCAACCGGGCGGCGAGTCGCAGGTCGATGTCGATCAGCTTGAGGTGCGAGGAGATGAGGTCCAGTCGGCCACCAGAGCCTTCGATCGACTGGTTCACCTGCGGGGGAGAGACGACCAAGCTCTCCAGGGAGACGTCTCGGCCCGGCATGTCTCCCTCGTACCACCGCATGATGGTGGAGTCCTTGCGCAGGGTCTCCCGCCATTCCTCCACGGTGTAGAAGCAGAATGTCAGGTTGGTCTGCGGGTCGAGGTCGAGCAGAAGCACCTTGTGCCCTCGGCTGGCGATCTCGGCGCCGAGGTTGGCGGTGAGCGTGGTCTTTCCGACGCCGCCCTTGTAGTTCATGACCGCGACGACACGCATATTTAGCCCTCCTGACGAGACGGCGGCAGGACCTTGCGACAGTAACTGCCGAAAGAGGGGTGGCAGCGTACCTGTCGGGTTCGTGCCACTAGCGAATGACGCGAATTAGGGCCCGTTGGCGCGCTTTCCGGGACCAATAGACGAATGTGCGTCTCGGCATTGCGCTGCGAGTTGGAACGTCTGTCGGAGAAGGGATTGGTGGTCGAGCAAACGGCCATCGTCTCGCGTGCGGGCGGTCGAGTCCAGAGCCCGAAGACTCTTACGCGGCTCGAACATTCGCCTGATCGGCCTCTGCCATGGCGGGCTCAGTCTGGCCTGGCGCACAGACGAGACGAGGGAGAACCGATGAAGCGTTGGGCAGTCGCGGCCGGCATCGCGGTGTTGGTCGGCTTGGGCATGACCGGGTGTGGCATCGGCAGCGGCGCAGGAGGCGGCGATGACACCGGCATCGAGGTGTCGGCCGGCATGGGGGTCGAGGGGCAGGCGTTGGCCGCCATGGGGTTCGACCCCGACGAGATCACGCCGGCTGAGCTGGCGGATTTGAAGCTCGTGGCGCCCAGTGCGTCGCCGTCGGCCGCGCCCAAGGAGAAGGACCGGGAGCGTGGCAAGCGGTTCAAGGCGCGGGTGCTGCTGCGGAAGAACACCCTGCACGGCGAGGCGGTGGTCAAGACCAAGGACGGCGGTACGCAGACCGTGCTCGTCCAGCGTGGTGAGGTCACCGCCGTCGACGCGGACTCGATCACGGTGAAGAGCAGCGACGGGTTCACCATCACCTGGTCGTTCGCCGATGATCTGCGGGTCGTCGAGCGCCGCAACTCGATCAAGCCCGATGAGCTCGCCGCCGGGGACCAGGTCGGGGTCGCCGGCACCAAGGACGGCGACGGTGGCGAGGCGCGGCTGGTCGTCATCCCCCGCGAGAAGTGAGAACGGGCGGGGCCCCGCACGAAGCGGGGCCCCGACGCTCAGTACACCCGGTCGCCGATGAAGTCGTCGTGGCCGTAGCCGACCGGGTTCGCGAAGTTGCGGGACTCGAAGGACCACTGCTGCCGCGTGCTGGAGCCGCAGTTGGCCAGCCGCAGGCGCGGCGTGCCCAGCAGCGGGCTGTCGAACGCCAGGCACAGGGCGGTGTTGCCGGCCGCCTTGATCTGGTTGCCGGCGAAGAGCCACTTCTGGTTGACGCCGCCCGTGCAGTTGTAGATGTTGACCGCCGTGTTCGCGGTCAGCGAGCCGCCCGAGACGTCCAGGCAGCGGTCGTGCGAGAGCTCGCTGTGCAGCGACTGCCGCGCCGGGTCGTACCAGAAGCCCTGGTTTCGGCCGCCGTGGCACGCGTACGACTGCTGCGCCGTGCTGTTTCTGGAGTCGTAGCCCTTGCCGTCGACGCACTTCCCGGTGCCCGCGTTGCGCAGCTGCTTGAACTCCAGCAGCCCGCCGACCAGCGTGCCGTGGCCGGTGCTGGCCTGGTCGACACAGGTCGCCTGCGGCAGGCCCGACGCCACGAACGCGGTCATGCACTCGGCGAACATGCCGTGGCCACGCGCATTGGGGTGGAACGACTGGCGTGCGGCGTTCTCGTTCCAGATCCCGACCTCGATGTAGAGGCCGCGCACGCTGGTGTTGTCGGTGCACACCTCGTGGCCGTGGAAGAGCCGGCTGGCGTCGAGGTAGCGGGTGCCGGTGTTGACCGCCGCCTGGCGCAGGCCGCGTTCGAACAGCGGAACGGCCTTGTTGCGGGCGAACGCCGCGTCGGCGAGGTAGAGCAGGCAGCCGCCCGCGTACCAGCCGGGGAAGTCGGGGTTGTCCTCGACGTCGGGGCTGCCGGGGCTCGGGTAGGACTGGAGCACGAGCTCGTAGTCGGAGGCCAGGTAACCGGCCGCGGTCATCGTGGCGCGGATGCTGCGCAGGGCGTCCTCGACCGCGGCGCGCGAGCCGTCGACCCGGGTCGTCCAGACATCCGTGTACGTCGGGTAGCAGGCACCCTGGAAGAACACCCGGCTGATGGCGCAGTCGGTGGCCACGGGGCCGAACTGGATCGTCCCGTCACCGTTGGCGCCGGCCACCACCCAGATGAGCTTCACGCGGGTGTTGCGCGCCTTGATCGCCAGGTTGTCGCCTTGGTTGAGCTCGTTCCACTGGGTCGGTCCGCCGGCGATCAGGTTCCACGGTGTGGCTCCCGAGCAGGCGATGTTGAACTGGGTGTCGGACGCGATGCCGGTGCGGAACACGGCCTGGTCGTACGACCGGTCGCACCAGTTGCCGTCCTGGTGCGTGCCGGGGACGTAGTTGCCGACGCCTTCGCCCGAGATCTCGCTGTCACCCATGGTGACCAGCGCGGTCTTGCGGTCTTCGAGGGGGCGGACGGCGGGGCTGCCGTAGAGCGAGGTCGCTTCGGCCGCGCGGATCGCTTCGAGGTTGGCCGGCAGCGGCTGGACGGGGGGACGGTCGGCCGCGCCGGCGGTGGTTCCGGTCGCGACGAGGGACGGGAGGACGAGGCCCGCGACGAGCGCCGCGGCGGCGAGGGTACGCCGCAGTGGCACCCGGAGCGCGTTGCCAGGCTTCCCTTTGCGGGAGTCGAGCATCGACGCACTCCTTTCGGCTCGATCGGAAGGTATCGATCGAGTTACCGGAGAGTAGCCTGATGAACCCGCATATGTGAATAGTCCTCAGATGATCGACCGAGCCCTATCGGGGGAACGCCCGGATGGTCGACGGACGATCTTCAAACGCAGCCGGTAGGCTGGTGCGGATTTGTCGTCCGCCCTGGAGATTCCCGTGAAGCTCTCGATCCTCATGCCGGTCTACAACGAGGAAGAACGCGTTGCGGAGGCACTCAAGCAGGCGCTCGCGGTCGAGTACCCGTGCGAGATCGAGCTCGTCGTGGTCAACGACGGCAGCCGTGACGGCACCGGCGCGATTCTCGACGCCGCCGATGACACCCGGCTGCGGGTCATCACCCATCCGCGCAATGCCGGCAAGGGCGCTGCGATCAAGACGGCGGTCGACAGCGCCGAGGGCGACTACATGGTCATCCTCGACGCCGACCTCGAATACGACCCGTTGGACATTCCGAAGCTCCTCGACCCGGTGTTGGACGGTCGGGCGAAGGTCGTCTACGGCAACCGCACGTTCGGCAGCCACAGCGCCTACAGCTTCTGGTACGTGATGGGCAACAAGGCCGTCACCACGGCCGCCAACGTGCTGTTCAACTCCTACATCGGCGACCTGGAGACCTGCTTCAAGCTCCTCCCGGTCCCGTTGTACCGGTCGCTGGACATCAAGTCCCGCGGCTTCGGCATGGAGGCCGAGGTGACCGGCAAGCTGCTGCGGCGCAAGATCCGCCCCTACGAGGTGCCGATCAGCTACCGCGCCCGCGGCCGTGAAGAGGGCAAGAAGATCACCTGGAAAGACGGCGTCGAAGCACTGTGGATCCTCGGTCGCGAGCGCGCCCGCAAGCGCTGACCACCGACACGCTCACCATCGGTGAGCTCTCCGCGCGATCCGGCGTCGCGCCGTCCGCGTTGCGCTACTACGAGCGGCTGGGGCTGATCCGCGCCGGCCGCACGAGCGGCAACCAGCGCCGCTACGACCGGGCCGAGCTGCGCCGGGTGGCCTTCATCCGGATCGCCCAGCAGGTCGGCGTCGCGCTCGACGAGATCGCCGCCGCGCTGGCCGAGCTGCCCGACAACCGCACGCCGACCCGGGCCGACTGGAGTCGCCTCTCCGCGCTCTGGCGCACCCGCCTAGAGGAGCGCATCGCGCTGCTCGAGGAGTTGCGCGACGACCTCTCCGAGTGCATCGGCTGCGGTTGCCTGTCGATGCGGCGTTGCCAGCTCTACAACGCCGGCGATCGGCTGTCCGCCGACGGAAGTGGTCCGCAACTGTTGCTGCGCAAGGCCGCCCGCCGGGTCACGAAGGATTGACCAGCAGCACCTTGCCGATGTGCGCGTTCTCCTCGACCACCCGGTGGGCGTCGGCGGCACGGTCCATCGGCATCCGCCGGTCGATCACCGGACGGATCCGGCCGGCTTCGATCAACGGCCACACCGTTTCGCGTACGCCGGCGATGATCGCGGTCTTTTCCTCTGCCGGACGCGCCCGCAGCGTGGTCGCGGTGATCGAGCCGCGCTTGGCCATCAGCTTGCCGAAGTCGAGCTCGGCGCGCCGACCGCCCTGGGTGCCGATGGTCGCGATGCGCCCGTTGTGGGCCAGTGCGGCGATGTTGCGGTCCAGATAGGACGCGCCGACGATGTCGAGGATGACGTCGGCGCCGCCGAGGCTCTGGGTGACCGCGACGAAGTCCTCGGTGGAGTAGTCGATGACGTGGTCGGCGCCGAGCGCCAGCAACGCCTCGTGCTTCACCGCGCGCGCGGTCGTGACAACCCTTGCACCGAGCGCCTTGCCGAGCTGGATGGCGAACGTGCCGATTCCGCTGGATCCACCATGGACAAGGAACGTCTCGCCCTCGGCCAGCCGCGCACCACGCACCACATTGGACCAGACGGTGCAGGCCACCTCGGGCAACCCGGCGGCCTCGTCGAGGGCGACACCGGCGGGCACCGGCAGCAGGTGCTCGGCGGGCACGGCGACCTTCTCGGCGTAGCCGCCGCCGGACAGCAGCGCGCACACGGGCTCGCCGTCGACCAGCCCGGCGCACTCCAGCCCCGGGTAGGGCGACGAGCCGGGCGGCGGGTTGTAGTGCCCCTGGCGTTGCAGCAGGTCAGCCCGGTTGACCGCGGAGGCGACGACGTTGACCAGGACCTCTCCGGGCTGGACCGTCGGATCCGGCACCTCCGCCCAGGTGAGCACCTCGGGTCCGCCCGGCTCGGAGATAGTGATCGCGCGCATGCCCTTTCTTACCCTGTGCCCTGGCGCATGGCAGACTTGACCCCGCGTCCAGGAGGGTTCGCCTAGTGGCCGATGGCGCTGGTCTTGAAAACCGGTAAGGCAGCGATGTCTTCGTGGGTTCGAATCCCACACCCTCCGCTCTCTGCCTGTCAGCGCGGCCGGCGGGCCACCGCGAAGACCGACTGGCCGAACGGTGGCCGGACCCGGGTCTCGACCGCCTTCGTCGCGGGCAGCACCAGCTTGTCGTAGAACTTGACCATCGCGCCTTCCTTCGGCGTGAGCCGGAAGACGCTCGTGGCCATGTAGTAGCCGATCAGGCCCAGCGCGTTGGTGTAGTTGATCCGTTCGACCCGCAGGTCGGCGCGCTGCATGACCCGGGCCAGCGACCTGATCGTGTAGCGCCGCACGTGGCCGGTGGCGATGTCGACCGGGCTCATCGCGAACGGGAACGCCGGCACGATGATGATCACGGCGCCGCCCGGGCGGACCAGGCGGCCCATGCTCTGCAGCGCGCGGCGGTCGTCCTCGATGTGCTCGAGCACGTTGTACGAGACCGCCGCCGTGTACGCGCCGTCCACGTCGCTGGGCAGCAGCAGCTGGCGTACTTCGATGTCGGCGTGGCCGGCCAGCCGGTCCTTGAGCGCGACCAGCCGGTCAGGGTCGGCCTCGGTCGCGGTGAACCGGGCGGTGTGTGGCGCCCACTCGAGCGCGTAGTCGCCGAGTCCACTGCCGATCTCGATGGGGTTGCTGCCCAGGTAGGGCTCTGCCAGTTCGGCGAACCAGCGCCGGTGGTTGACCGCTGTGGCCAAGCCTTCGAGTACCTCGGACTGGACCTGTTGATCCCCGGTGATCTCGGCCATCTGCCGCCTCCCCCCGGTAGGGACAGTTACCTCGATGGAACGTGAGAGCCCTTCCCTATTGGTTACGGTATGAAAACCTAGGTCGGATGTGTCAGAGATCGGTGATTTGCCGGTCTTGTCGCGGAACCCCTGAAGGCCCTGGAGGAGCCGATGGCGGTGGGTGGGATAGGGGAGACCGACACGTCGGATCTGCCTCGGGTGGCCGCTGAGGCCCCTGCGACCGACCGCCGGGCGCTGCTCTCTGGCCGGACGCTGGATCTGGCTGCCATGGCCAGCTATGTCGTGCTGGCCTTCTGGGTCACCTGGCGGATCTGGCTGCACCCCACCTGGGGCCTCGCCGCCAACCGCGCCGACCAGGCGTTCTTCGAGTGGATGCTCGGGCACGGCGCGCTGGTCGCCACCGGCCAGGCGTCACCGTTCTTCTCGGACCAGATGAACGCGCCGGACGGCATCAACCTGATGGCCAACACCTCGGTGCTCGGCATCTCGATCCCGCTGACCCCGGTGACCCTGCTGTTCGGCCCACACGCGGCGTTCAACGTCTTCCTCACCGGCGCGCTGATCCTGACGGCGGTGAGCTGGTACTTCGTGCTCTCCCGCCACCTGCTCAAGCGCCGGTTCGCGGCCTGGGTCGGCGCCGGGTTCTGCGCGTTCGCGCCCGGGATGATCTCCCAGGCCAACGGTCATCCCAACCTGGTCGCCCAGTTCCTCGTGCCGGTGCTGATCTGGCGCACGCTGGAGCTGCGGAACCCGCGCTGGCTCCGCAACGGCGTGCTGCTCGGGCTGGTGGTGATCTGGCAGGCGTTCATCAACCTGGAGATCCTGTTCATGACCGCCGTCGGCCTGGTGATCTTCCTGGCCGTGGCCGCGGCGATCCGGTGGCGGGAGGCCCGGGCGTGTTGGCGGCCGTTCCTGTTCGGGGCACTGGTCGCGGTCGGCGTCGCCCTGGCGGCCCTCTGGTATCCGATCGCCATGCTGCTGGGCGGACCCCAGTCCTACAGCGGCCTGCCGTACGAGGTCCGGGGCTACGGCGCCGATCTCGCCGCGTACGTCGGGCTGTCCCGCGAGTCGCTGCTCGGCAGCATGGAGAGCGCGCGCGGGCTGGCCCAGAACGCGGCCGAGGAGAACTCCTTCTTCGGCTGGCCCCTGGTGGCCCTGACGGTCGTCGTGGTGGTCGCACTGCGGCGCAGCGCGGCGGCCATCGGGCTGTTCGTGGTCGGCCTGGTCTTCGCCTATCTCTCACTCGGCCCCGTGGTCCGGCTGCACGGCTCGCCGACCGGGTTCCCGTCGCTGTGGCAGTCGCTGCACGACGTGCCGGTGCTGAGCTCGGCCGTGCCGACCCGCTGGGCGCTGGCCGTCACCCCGATCGTCGGGCTCCTGCTGGCGCTCGGTGTGGCGGCGGCGCAACAACGGGCCTCGTCGCTGCGTGGTTCGGCGCTGATCGCGTTCCGGGCTGTCGGGACCGTGGTGCTGCTCGTGGCGTTGGTGCCGATCGCCCCCACCGCGCTGCCGGCGACCAAGTTGTCGAACACCCCTGCGTTCGTCTCGTCCGGGACGTGGGCGCGCTACACCGCCGGGGGAAAAAGCATCGTGTTCGTGCCGATGCCGACCTCGGCGGTCAACGACCCGATCCGTTGGTCGGCCATGACCATGACCCGGATGCCGCTGGCCGGTGGCTATTTCCTGGCACCGGTCGGCCCCGAGCGGATCGCCAACTTCACGTCGGAGTTCCGGCCCACCAACTACTTCCTGCGGTACGTGAGTCGGACCGGCAAGGTCCCGTCCGCCTCGGCCGCCACCCGGGCGAACGCCCGCGCCGACCTGACCTACTGGAACGCCGGCGCGGTGGTGGTGCCGAAACGCCGCGACTCCACACTGTGGATCAGGACCTTGACCGAGTTGTACGGCGTACCGCCACGGCAGGTTGACGATGTGTGGCTGTGGGACGCGGCGGCGCTACGGGGTTGAGGGGCCGCGCCGGTTGACGGGGGGCCGTTGCATGGCTGCGACCAGTGTCGCGGCGCTCGGTGGGTTCGGCAGCGGGCTCGGGTTGTCGGTGCGCAGCCCGTCGAGCGCGATCGCGAGAAACCGGGGCGCCACCTCTTCGCCGACGGTCCGGATGATCGCGGCGTTGGCGACGAGCAGGACGGGCACGTCTTCGGGCACGAAGTCCGCGCGCAGCGTGCCCTGACGCATGGCGGCGCGGATCAGCCGGTTCTGGGTGGCGTACAACCTGTTTCGTAGCTTTTCGAGGGCTTCGGAGGCCGGCAGCGTCAAGGTGAGCACGTCGGTGACGGTCGCGTCCTCGGCCTGGATGGCACAGAGCTGTTCGAGATAGCTGCGGAAGGCGTCCCACGGGTCGTCGATCAGCCGGGCCTCCTCGGCGGCGGCCAGGTAGCGGCCGGCGCGCTCCAGGAAGACTGCCTCGACGATCTCCGTGCGGTCGGGGAACCGGCGGTAGAGCGTGCCGATCCCGACGCCGGCCTCCTTGGCGATCTCCTCGACGGGTGCGTGCACCCCTTGGGCCGCGAAGACCCGCCGGGCGGCGTCGATGATTCGTTGCCGGTTGCGCTCGGCGTCCGCGCGGAGCCGTGTGCTCACGTCGGCAGCCTATCGCTGGGCCGCCGGATTTAGTTGCTTAGTCAATGACCATCCTCACGATCAAGGGCCGTCGGGCTCGCGGCATGGCACAGTCGACGGGGCTTATCGACGGAGGGAATCGGACATGGGCACGGCAATCGTTGTGGGTGGCACAGGCGGCCTGGGCCTGCCCATCGCGGCGCATCTGGCCGCCCGGGGTGACACGGTCGTGGTGACGAGCCGCACCAAGGACGGCGCGGAGACCGCGGCCGCCGAGATCGGCGCCGGCGTCCAGGGTCTGGCGCTCGACCTGGCCCACCCGGAGACCATCGAGGCCGCCCTGGCGCCGATCACCGAGGTGGACCACCTGGTCCTCACCGCGATGCACCCGACGACGAGCACGCTGGCGGAGTTCGACGTGACCGCGGCTGTGACGGCGCACACGGTCAAGCTGGTCGGCTACGTCGAGGTGGTGCGGGTGCTGCGCGACCGCTTCCGCCCGAACGCTTCGGTGGTGCTGTTCGGCGGCGTGGCCAAGGACCTTCCGTACCCGGGCTCCACGGTCGTCACCACCCACAACGCGGGCCTCGGCGGCCTGGTCCGGACGCTGGCCGGCCAGATCGCCCCGCACCGGATCAACGTCATCCACCCGGGCGTGGTCGGCGACAGCCCGAGGTGGCGCGAGGTCCCGAACCACCCGCACGTGGCCCGCAGCCCGATCGGCCGCCTGGTCACGGTCGCGGAGATCGTCGACGCGACGGAGTTCCTGCTCCGCAACAGCGGCATCAACGGGCAAGAGCTCTATGTAGAAGGCGGCGTCCTGACCTCGTAAGCGACCCTGGCTGAGGCCCGGACGACCGTCCGCCGCCCCGACCGGCGAGCCCACAAGGCCCGCCGCTCGGGGCGGCCCTGTCTTCAGGGTCGCAGGGCCAACTTGCCGACGGTGGCTCGCGCTTCCAGGTCGGCGAGTGCTTGCGGGCCGTCTTCCAGCGGGTAGGTGGTGGGCTGGCGGGGACGGAGCACCCCGTCCGCGAGGAGGCCGAAAAGTTCACCCATGACCGCACCGAAGATCTGTGGCGCGGACTGGATCAGGGCGCCGATGTTCAGGCCGACGACCTGGACCTGGTGTTTGTAGACCAGGTCCCAGTTGGTGACCGTCGCCTCCCCGCCGGCCAGACCGTAGACGACGACCCGACCGGTGACGCGCTTGGCCGCGGCCATGCTGTCGTCCAGCGTGGTGCCGCCCGCCGACTCCAGGACCAGGTCGGCGCCCGCGCCGCCGGTCAGCCGCAGGACCTCGCCGGCGATGTCGGCGCCGCGGGAGTCGATGACGTGGTCGGCGCCCAGCGCGCGCACAAGGTCGTGCTTGCCGGGTGAGGCGGCGGCGATCACCGTCGCGCCGTAGTGCTTGGCCATCGTGACCGCGGCCTGGCCGGTCCCGCCGGCGGCGGCATGGATCAGCACGGTCTCCCCGGCGGTGATGCGGCCGAGGGGCTTGAGCGCGGCCAGCGCGGTCGGCCAGCTGACGACCAGGCCTAGGACCTCGTCGTCGGACCAGCCCGCCGGCACGCGCACCGCCGCCGCGGCGGGCAGCGCCATGTGCTCGGCGAAGGCGCCGCCGGCGATACCGACGCCGACGACGTGGGCGCCGGGCTCCAGGTCGGTCACACCGGCACCGACTGCGGTGATCTCACCGGCGGCCTCGATGCCTGCCAGGTACGGCGGCTTAGGGCCGCCCGCGAACATGCCGCGGGCCTGCGAGATGTCGACAAAGTTGACCCCGGCGGCGGTGACTCGGATCAGCACCTCACCTGGACCCGGGCTCGGGAGTGGGGCGTCGGTGATCAATCGCAGGTCTCGTGGGCCGTTCAGGGACGTCTGCTGGAGTGCGCGCATGGTTGTCGGTTTCCTTAGGGTGATCGAGGGCTGTATACCTTCACCCAGGACGACCCGGCGAGACAGGGAAAGGAATCGCTCCGAACCCGAACACGGCGAGCAAGCTCGGGTCCCCGAACGAGGAGATCCGGCGGATGCCTGCCTCCGTGACGGTGAGCACGCAGATCCCGTAGGGCTGATAGTTCCCGTGTCGGTCGCGGAGGTAGGCCGCGGCGGCGGGCTGCCCGTTGGCGCTGGTGGCCAGCATGCGCCAGTCACCAGGCGCACCGAGCAGGTGATCGCGCAGGAACGGTACGCAGACGGTGCGGCCGGCGAACCAGGTGCGCAGCGGCGTGGCCTCCAGCGTGGCGTCCTCCAGCAGGATCCGCTCCAGCGCGGCGGCGTCGGCATTCTCGAACGCGGCGATGTACTGGTCGAGAAGCGCGCGAGCCTGTGGCGCGGTCGGCTCGGTGATCTGCGAGTCGCTCAGGGCCAACTGCTCCAGCCGGCCGCGGGCGCGCTGCAGCGCGCTTTTGACCGACGCCGTCGTGGTGTCGAGCATGACCGCGACCTCAGCGGCGTGAAACGCCAACACGTCCCGCAGGATCAAAACGGCCCGTTGCCTCGGCGGGAGGTATTGCAAGCTGGCGACAAGCGCCAACCGGACGCCCTCGCGTGCCGCGACGACAGCCGCCGGATCAGCCGTGTCCGGGAGCACCAGCGAATCCGGCGTGGGCTCCAGCCAGTGCACGTCGCTGCCGGCCTCTTCCAGGTGCGCGTCAGGATCCTGCTCCGGATCGGAAGCGCCAGAGGGCAGCACTCGCCGGCCCCGCTTGGCCAGCTCCGTGAGGCACCTGTTGGTGGAGATCTGGTAGAGCCAGGTGCGGACCGACGATCGCCCCTCGAAGCCGTCGTAGGACCGCCAGGCTCTCAGGTAGGTCTCCTGGACCAGATCCTCCGCGTCCTGGATCGAGCCGAGCATGCGGTAGCAGTGCGCGAACAGCTCGCGCCGGAACGGCTCGGTCGCTTCGACGAATCCGGCGCGGTGGCCATCCACGCTGTTCCGCGTCCCGTTCAGGAGGGTTTGATGACGCAGCCCGAGCAGAGTTTCGGCTTCGGGAGGGTGAAGGCCAGACAGCACGTCTTGCGCTGCACGGTGATCTGGCCGTTCGGGCCTGTCTCCAGGTCGACCAGGTCGTCCAGCTCGAGCGCCGTCAACAGCGACGTGATGTTGTCGACGGTCGAGCCCGGCAGATAGTCGGCCGCGCGGAGCAGGCCGTACGCGATGCCCGACGCGACCGAGCCCATCAGCGTGCGGGCGCCGACCCGGACCTCGGTGTGGATCGCGTCGAGCATCGGGTTGACGTGCTCGTCGAGCAGTGTCGTGCGGAACGTCGACAGCAGCGCGGCCTCGTCAGGGACGACCACGACCTCCGGCAGGCCCGAGATGGCCAGCGGGTCCGAGGGGAGCACCGCGACGTCGATCGTGCGGCGGTAGCCCAGGGTCAGCAGTGGGCGGTGGTCCTCGAAGTGCACGAGTACGTCGTCGGCGCGCAGCAGGGGGACCCGGCGGGCGGAGGCCCAGCCCAGTACGGCCGGCAGGGTCAGCCAGTAGCTGTAGGACTTCCAGGCCAGCGCGGCCGCGGCGTGGGGTGAGCCGCGCCAGCGGTGGGCGGCCGCGTCCAGCAGTTGGGGCAGGTGGGTGCCGTCGGCGAGCGACGCGGCGGGGATCCAGCCGGCGGCGTCGTGGACCAGCAGGCCCTGGGTGAGGCCGGGCAGGTCGTCGGTGCCGAACATGGATCGCAATGTCGCGCTGATGGGGTCGAACGGGGCTCCGGCCATCGCGCGGAAGTCGATGGTCGCCGTCACTGGCACCCCACCGCCACCCGCATCCGTGCCATCGAGTTCCCACCCATCGCTTGACGTCCCTTTGGCTGGCCTAGTACCGCAGGGCCGCCAGCCGAAACAACATAGCGTGCTAAGGCTAGCCTAACCAGAGATTCGCGGGCCGGAGTGGGCTACTACTCTTCTGAGTACTTCGCGCCGTGTCGACTGGGTCGCGCTGAGCGACGGTTGTCAAGGCATTTGTCGGTAACGCGGCACTTATGGCCGGGTCGGGTTCTTGCGCAGCAGACTGGATTTCCGGGCCTCTAGGGGAGCCCCGGCCCCTCAAGGGATGCGTGATGCCGAGCTCACCGCCGCCGACTTCACCAATCTCGCCGATAGAACGCGCCGCCGAGTCGTTCGCCGCGGAACTGTCGCGCTGGCGGGTGGAGCGCGGCCTGACGAAGAAGCAACTCGCCACCCAGATGGGCTTCGACCCGTCGTACGTCAGCCACGTCGAAGGCCGCCGCCATCGCCCGACCGAGGACTTCGCCCGCCGCGCCGAAGCGGTCCTCGGCGCTGGGGGCGCGGTCTGGCTGCGCTTCCAGGAGTACGACGACCTGCGGCACGCCCGCGGGATGTCGATGCCGCAACGCGACCCGCCGGTGCCGGAGCAGTGGATGCCACCCGGGACCGGCTTGATCGTCGAGCAGGAGGTCGCGACGCTCGCGTTCGTGGGCAACGAGTACCGGTGCGTCATCCGCCGGTCGCTCTACAACGCCGGGACTGAGCCGGTCACCCGCTATCTCGTGCGGGTCGCGGTCGACCGCTATCCGGAGGACCCGGCGCTGTCCAACAAGCACCACCGCGACCACCCGTTGACGTTCGAAGAGCTCGACCTGCAGGCGTTCTGCGACGACCCGCCGACCCGCGAGGCGATGGACTGGCGCAAGAAGCACGACCGGGACGCGTTCAAGGAGGTGTGGCTGCTCTTCGAGAACGCCAACGGCCGGTTCCCCCTCTACCCCGGGGAGCGGGTCACCATCGAGTACGCGTACACGGTCGGTCAGGAGAAGTGGGGTCGCTGGTTCCAGCGGGCCGTGCGCCTGCCCACCCGCCGGCTCACCGTGCGGCTCGATTTTCCTGCCGAGCTCGATGCCCAGGTCTGGGGTGTCGAGACGTCGCTGTCGTCGGAGGAGGTCCCGCTGCGTACGCCGGTGACCCGCCGCACCGAGGGCGAGCGCAGCTTCTTCGAGTGGACGACCGACTCGCCGACGCTCAACGCCCGCTATCGGCTGGAGTGGCGGTTCCGCGCTGCCGTGTTGGAGTCCAACGGGCTGACGCTGGCGCCGGCGGTGACCGTGCCGGCGCAGCGGCACGCGCCGCGGACGCCTTCCGAGCGCATGCGGTCGGTCGGAGTGGTGCAGCGCGGCAGTGCGCTGCTCGCGCACCGGGCGGTGCCGCTGCGGCTGCCGGCCGACGCCGCCGCGGGTCGCGATGTCGTCGACAGGCTGTTCGCCGCTCTGGAGCGCATCGAGGAGATGCACATCTTCAGCAAGGGGGTCGGGCTGGCGGCGCCGCAGATCGGGTTGTCGGTGGCGATCGCTGTGGTACGTCCGCAGGATCCCGCCGCTGAGCCGCTGGTGCTGGTCAATCCGCGCATCGTCGAGGCGTCACCGCGCACCGACGAGCGCTACGAGGGTTGCCTGTCGTTCTTCGACGTGCGGGGGTTGGTGCCGCGCTCGCTGCGGATCGAGGTGGAGCACGCGGACTGGAGCGGGACACGGCGGCTGACGACGTTCGAGCACGGGTTGGCGCGGTTGGTGGCGCACGAGGTCGACCACCTGGAGGGGCGGCTCTATGACGAGCGGATGCCGCCTGGTGCCGGGCTGGTGCCGATCACCGAATACCGCGAAACCGGGGTGCCCTGGAGCTACTGACGTGCCTGCGCGAAGACCGCCAGGCTGTCTACGCCCGGCGCGATGGAAGCGAGTTCGCGTTAGGCATGCTGGTCTTGCGGAGCGCCGAAGCCCGGGAAGCTGCCGCCGGCCGGGCCAGGGAAGGCCGAGCCGGGCTGGTTGGCGCTACAAGTCGTAGGCCAGCTTTCCCGCCGTCACGCACTCTTGCCGCCCGGATCCGTCATGGTTTGACGGCGCGAGTCGCGAAGTAGCCGGGCAGCCAGCCCGCGGTGGCGTCCGAGTGGTGCGGTGCCTCCTCGAACCCGGTGATGACGAAGCCCGCGGCGAGCTGGCCGCCGAGCTGTGCGGCCATGCTGTGGCTGTATTCCAGCGGCGCGTCCGCGCCGAAGAGCCGCTCGCGTTCCTCGGCCGGCACGTGCGTGAGGTCGCTGTACGGCAGCTTGTGCCGGACCACCAGCTCGCCGCGCTGGTCCAGCGCCTCGTGGTCGAACAGGTAGACGTCCGGGTTGAGGAAGCCGCACAGCAGCACACCGCCCGGGCGCAGCACCCGGAAGCACTCCCGCCACACCGGGGCGAGGTCGGGGATGAACAGGTTCGAGACCGGGTTGAAGACCAGGTCGAACGAGGAGTCGGCGAACGCGGACAGGTCGCGCATGTCGCCGAGGACCGTCCGCAGCGGCACGTTGTCCCGTCGGGCGACCAGCTCGTCCTGCTCGAGCTGGCGCGGCGAGTTGTCCAGCACGGTGACCCGGGCGCCGGCCGCGGCGAGTGTCGGCCCCTGCTGGCCGCCGCCGGAGGCCAGGCACAACACGTCCGCGTTGGTGAGGTCGGCGGGGAACCAGGAGCGGTCCACGGGTTGGTAGCCGATGAGCACGACCGACCAGTCACCGGCCCGCGCCCGGGCGACCGTCTCCGCGGAGATCGGCCGCGACCACTCGTTGCCCTGGTCAACCTGCCGGTCCCAGGCGACGCGGTTGTGCGCCACTGGATCAACACTCATCCGGCCACGCTATCGGTGCACCGTCCGTGCCCATAGGGCGCTCGCGAGCCTTTGCTCGGCACATTGGCGACTTCGGTCGGCCGCCCGTCAGTCAAGAACCGCAGCCTGAGTGGTTCTGGCTTTGAGGGTGACCGGGCGCGGGCCTGGCAGCGGAGCGAAGCGCAGCGGTCTCTGGCGGGAGCGACGGTCGCGCCCCAGGCGGACCCGAGCCGATCTCTAAATGTCTCCGAAGGTGTCGTACTTGATCCTTACGGCCGGCACCTTCAGCTCGGCCAACGTCCGCAGAGTGCTCTTGACCATCGCGGACGACCCCGACACGAAGAAATCATGATCGCCCCACGGCCCATACCGCGCCAGGACCTCGCCGATGTTGCCCTGTTCGCCGACGAAGTTGCGGTCGTCGCTGCACGCCGGCACGACCGACAGCCATGGGTAGCGCGCCGCCAGCTTGTTGAGCTCCGGCAGGTCGTAGAGGTCGTCCCGGTCCTTGGCCCCGAAGAAGACGTGCACCCAGCGGGTTCGGTTGTAGCGGGTCAGCTCCTCGATCAGCGCCTTGATCGGTGCGAGGCCGGTGCCGCCGGCGACGCAGACGACGTCGCGGGTCGACTTGCGGTCGAGGGTCATCGTGCCCATCGGTGCGGCGATCCGGAGCAGGTCGCCGACCTGCACGCGGCGGACCAGAGCGCTCGACACCCAGCCGGCACCCAGCGCGCGCACGTGGAACTCGACCGTGCCTTCTTTGTTGGGGGCGTTGGCCATCGAGTACGTGCGCCAGAGCCGCGGTTGGTAGCGCGGGGCCTCGACGCTGACGTACTGGCCGGCGCGGTACTCCAGCGGATATTGCAGCGGTCGGCAGGTCATCACCGCGATGTCGCGGCTGCGGCGCTCGTGTGTGAGCACCTCGGCATGCCAGAACGCCGGGTTCGTGTCGGCCTCCGCGCCCGCGATCATTTTCTTCGCGATCACGTTGTACGCGTCGCCCCAGGCCTGGTCGTACTCGATGCTCCACGACTCGCCCGCGAAGGTGCGCAGCGCCTCGAGCAGCGCGCCGCCGACCACGTCGTAGTGCTCTGGTTCCACGTGGAACTTGCGGTGGTCGCGGCCGAGCTGGCGCAGATATTCCTCGAAGCGGTCCGGGTCGTCCAGGCTCTGGACCGCGGTGACGATGGCGCCGAGCAGCCGGGCCCGCTGGACGTCCATGGTCACCGGGAAGAGGTTCCGCAGGTGTGGGTTGGACAGGAAAATGCGTGCGTAGAAGTATCCGGCGACCTTGTCCTGCTGTTCCTCGACGAGGGTCCAGCTTTCTTTCAGCAGCCGTGAAAGGTTCCCCATTGACGCCCTTTTCGCTTGTCTGACGTGCCTTGGCCTCCACCCGGCCCGCCGCACTTCTGGTTGATCAGGGTGTGTGTGGTCGCGCTGTGCACGTCTGACCAGCCTGATGACTCACCGTGGAGGTCCATCGCACAGAATGTGCGACGAACGCGATCCGGGCCTGTCTATGGATCTACCGTTGTGGAACCCTGAACTGCGTGTGGTAAGGCGCTGCGTGTTCCGGCTGGTCAAAATCGGTTCTGGAGTCCGCATGGAGCGCACCATCAGCTTTGCCCAATCGGGTTCGTCCGCTCGCCGCGTGCGGTCCCCCGGTCGGCGATCACGCGCGCCGGTCGGGCGTCCCGGATCGGTGGACCCGCCGCGTGCCTTTCGCCTGGACGACCGCATGGTCGAGTTCGTCCGGGCGCAGGAGATGGTCTTCATCACGCCGATGTGGGGTGAACGGACCTCGCGTATCGGCCCGGTCGGGTTCCTGCGCGTGCCGTCGCGGGGGCTCATCGCGTGGCCGGAGTCGGGCAGCCATCCGGTGGTCTCCGGGCCGGTGCGGCTGCTGCTGCTCGATCTGCTCGCCGAGCGGACCGGGTTGCACGTGAAGGGCCGGGCGTCGGCTGGGCCTTATCGGCCGTTGCAGGTGTGCGGTGCGGGTCCGTTGCCTGATGCTGGTCCGCAGCCGGAGTCCTGGGTGCAGGTGCGGGTCGACGAGGCCTGGTTCGCGGATCAAGGGCCTGTCGCGCGCCCCTGATGCGCGCGGTCAGGTTTATCCGGCACAGTTAGGCGCGTGACAGTCGATCTCGAGCGGCCTGCGGTGGCCACGCGCAACGGGCTGCGTCCTGAGATCTTGATCGTGCTGGGTCTGTCGCTCGGTCAGTCGGCGGTGTACTCGCTGGTCACGATCGTTGCCCGGCTCACGGCTGACCGGCCGTTGTCGCAGCAGACCGCCACGCTGAACCCGTCGCAGTCGGTGCGGCCTTACCTGGATCTGACGTACCAGCTGCTGGGGATCTTCTTCGCCCTGGTCCCGGTTCTTCTGGCGCTGTATCTGCTCTCGCGCGACTCCTCGCCGCGTTCCTTGCTGGGCCTGGACGCGCGGCGACCTTGGTTTGATCTTGGGTGGGGCTTCGCGCTGGCCGCTGCTATCGGGCTGCCGGGGCTCGGGCTGGTCTGGATCGCGGCCCAACTGGGAATCAACGCCAACCTGGTGCCGGCCGCGCTGCCGTCGGTGTGGTGGGCGGTGCCGGTCCTGATCTTGTCGGCGGCGCAGAACGCGGTGCTGGAAGAGATCGTGGTGGTCGGCTACCTGGTCACCCGGCTCCGTCAGCTTGGCTGGCGCCTTGGTTATGTGGTCCTGGCGTCAGCGGTGCTGCGGGGCTCGTACCACCTGTATCAGGGCTTCGGCGCTTTTCTTGGCAACGCGGTGATGGGCGTGGTGTTCGCGCTGTTCTTCATCCGGACCAAGCGTGTGCTGCCGCTGGTGGTGGCGCACACGCTGCTGGATGTGGTCGCGTTCGTGGGTTATTCGCTGTTGCCTCGCGACTGGTTCAGCTGGCTCTGAAGCGCTGGATCGCCCTCGCGGCGACACGCTCTGAGTTGAGGCTGGCGGTGGCGGCACCGCCGGCCGCCGCCAGACCTGGCCACCAGCGGGTGAGGATCTTGAGGGCGGCCCAGGTCGCGGTCTTGCCCGCCGCCGTGATCGGGGCTCGGCTGACGCTGTGGCCCTCCTCGCCGTCGATGGCGGCCTGAGCAGAGACATGATCCTGATGTACGCCGGTCAGAACCAAAATGTCGGCGGCGGTGGCCTGCTTGCCATAGGCGGCCGCGATGTGGGTGATGAGCTCGGCGTTGACCCAGCTCGTGCCGGCAAGATCAGCGGCGGCAGACCAGCCGTTGGCGAAGCTGACCGCGGCTCCGGTGGCGGTGGCCTTTCTGGTGAAGCGGCGCTGAGCGAGGCGGGCGAGGCCGTCCGGGGTAGCGGTCGGGTACGTGGTGCGGACCTCCCGAGCCCATTCGGCGGCCTTCGGCGTGAGGCGCTCGACGGCGGCTACGGCGGCGAGCTCCGGAAGGCGCCGCAGCGAACGGTCCGGGTTCGCCGGCTCCGTCTTGACTGGCGCCGCTGGTGTCTCCTGGACGACCGGAGGCGTGGGCGCGGGATCGTCGGCGGTCGTCGTGGCTACTGGTGCGGCTTTCTTGGCGGGGGCTTTCTTTGTCGCCTTCACCGGCGCGGAGGCGGGGTTCTCGTCGGCGGCGATCGCCTTCCGGCGCGCGGGGATCTTGGCCGAGGCCTTGGCGGTCGGGGCGGGCACAGGGTCCTTGACCGCGTCGGCCTGGCCCTCGGCGCCGCTCGCCGGTGTGGTCCGTTTAGCCGGAGCGGCCTTCTTCGCCGCGGCCTTCTTACGCGGGCGCGGCGCAGGCGCCGGCGTGGCGTCCGTCACGTCCGGGCCTGCCGCCCGGGCATCCGTCGGCGCCGGGTTCTCATCTGCCGCGCTGTCCCGCGATCGCGGGTTAGTGGTGTCGGCGGACGTAGCTGACGCCTTCTTCCGGGGTCGCACGGTGGGGGTTTCTTCCGGCTTGGCGGACTTGTCCGGCGCACTTTCGCGCGGCCGCACGGGTGTGGCGGCGGCAGGCTCGACGGAGTTGGCCGGGGCGTCCTTGCGTGGCTGCGGAGCCGCGGAGGCAGCGGGCTCAGCGGTCTCGGCGGTCTCGGCGGGCTCCGCCGGCCTGGGCGGCGCGTTCTTGCGAGGCGGAGGAGTCACAGCGCTAGCGGGCTTGCCGATCTCGGCCTGGTCGGCGGAGCTGGTCGGGCCGATCTTGCGTGGCTGCGGAGCTGCGGTCTCGGCAGTCTCGGCCGGCTCCGCGGACCTGGTCGGCGCGTTCTTGCGGGACTGTGGGGCTGTGGCGGATGCAGGTTCGGCCGAATCGGCGGGCCCGGTCGGCGCATTCTTGCGCGGCTGCGGCGCTGCGGCGGTGGCAGGCTCGGCGGACTCGGCAGGCGGCTGGAAGAGCAGAGCCGGCGGCTGCTTGGGCCGATCACCAGCCCGAGGCTGCGGAGCGCGCTGATCGGTCTGCTCAGGCGGAGCGGCAAACGCGGCCTTGGCAGGCCGAGGACGCCGCGGACCAGCCGGCTGCTCCGGCTCTTTGGCACCGGTTCCCATGGTTTGGCAGCGTAGTCCCGGAACCAGCGGTTCACAGGTTGCAAGAGCCGCAAGTCTGCTGGGATCGACCACCGGAGGTCGCTTTGCCCGGTCCCCAGCCGGACCTGTATCCTCGACCGGCGGTGGTCTACAGCCACCGTTGGAGACTTCGCCTAGTCTGGTCTATGGCGCCGCACTGCTAATGCGGTTGGGGTTAACCGCCCCTCCCGGGTTCGAATCCCGGAGTCTCCGCGCCAAACCCAGCGTGTATGCTGGCGTGGCACCTGCGCCCGTAGCTCAACGGATAGAGCATCTGACTACGGATCAGAAGGTTAGGGGTTCGAGTCCCTTCGGGCGCGCAAGATCGGAAAGGCGCCTGACCTGCGGAAACGCGGTCGGGCGCCTTCGCTTTTTGCATCTACTGTGGAACGTCGGTGCTCGGCTGTTGCTCGTCCGGCGGGGCGCCTCGGTGTCCGCTGCTGTTCTGTGCTGCTAAACATCCGCGCTGCGTCCGGCCTTCAGGGGCCGTTCACGCCACGTGGCGAAGCGGTCGCGCAGTCCCAGCGGGGACTCGCGAAGTCATCGGGCTCGACGGCTTGGGCAGAGCCAGCGCGTTGGCGGAGACGCGGCGGTCGAAGCCTGTAGTTGGCCGGGTCGTATGGCACCGAAGCAAGGCGCCGGCCACCGCCACGGCCCGCCGCCGGTGCCGAGTTGTATCGGGCCTCATCGATGCACGTTTCCAGGCTTGGCGCCCCACATCAAGGCCTGCGCAGCGACGGTCGACGTGGCCGAGCTCTTCGAGATGCTTGAGCTGGTCTTAAGTTGAGTACAACTCTCTCACCGACTTGCGATGGCCATGTTGGGCCGCCGCCTGGCAGAAACTCCCGCGGCGACATCGGTTTCGGAGAGGCGTCACCTTCGACACCTGGCCAACGGTAGCGACCTGCCGACCCGTTTATTCTTAGTTACTGAATAACCTCGATCGCCTTGAACTGCTCGAGGAGCATTTCGCGGCCGACCTCTCCGCCATCCTCAGGCACTTCAACATCGATTATTACGTTTTCATCTCCGAGTACGCTGTTCCACCGCCGCTCAGTATTGGCCGTCGCCCCACAGCGCCCGTATGCCACCATCTCGCCGACGCCGTTCGCAACTTGCTCGAGCAGTTCTCGAACGAGACTGGCGTCCGTGTCGAGACCGGCGGACGCCCGCCACTCGATTGCAGCGAGGTCGGGGTGCACCGCAGCGACCTGGCTGGCTACCGTCGACGAGTACCGCTTCGGCAGATCTGGTGGCTCCATCCGGAACCTCAGCCGCGTGACAATGTCGACCGTGGTGCGCCAATCCTTGAAAGAGACGCCTTCGCCAGCGAGAGTTTCGATCCGCCATTCTTCACGCCTACCGCTCTGTTTCAGTATCGCTCGAAAAGCACCGGCGAACGACTCCGGACGGATCCCTTGTCTACGTGGCTGGTACACCAGGACAAGATCAGACATACGAATAACGAACGGTGCGGCGATTCCGCTGTCAACACGCGCTTTCTCAAAGTCCTGAACTTCGTCTTGCCACAGATCCACGCCGACCTGCTGTCCAAACCCCAGACGCCCATAAAGAAAGCCCGCCTCGTCGCGCATCTGGCTGAGGTGCCAGGTCCGGCCGTACCGCCGCTCGGGCAGTCCAGGCTGCAACGCGGAACGTAGGCGCGCTGCACCGCTTCCGACTGTGCTCATTTGTTCTGGCTCTACCAGGCGAGCGCGCGCCACTCTCCCCAACGCCCGCATAGACATGTTGAGACGCTAATCGATGAGGAAGATCGTCCAATACACTATGTCAGATGGCGATAACTCTCCGCGGTCATTCGCGTAGGCGACGCGACGCCGCAGCCGAGGACGTTTGCCGCAGCGGCACTCCATCTCGGCGGTGAGTGCGGCCCAGAATGCCGACTCCTTGACGGACCGCGACGGTGCAGGGTTCCGCCGAGGGGCTGACTCGGTTCCTACGCCACGGGTGGACATCCACGCGGATGGGCATCGGTCGTCGCGCACGGCGCCCTGTCACCGCTGTCTCGATCTCGGCGAGGTCGTCCGCAGTCAGTCTGAACTCCATCGCGGGAAGTGCTTCATCGGCCGCTCGTGCGTGCGCGTGACGTCAGCCTCTGTGCGGATGTTGTCCCCACCAAGGGCAGTAGTGGCGGAAGGTCGGTCAGCTTTCGAGTCCCTTCGGGCGCGCGAGGTCAAGCAGGGCGTCCGACCAGCGAAAGCGGTCGGACGCCTTCGCTGTGTCCACCGTAGAACCTCCGAGCTTGGCCGGTCCTCATCCGGCTTGACGGATGGTCCGTTGTCCACGGCCTGTTCGGCTGACGCTGCTGGACTGGCAGCACCGGCCGAGCTGATGTCGGTGCAGCCGCGGTCATGCCGAGCTGGACGCCGAAGGTGCAAACAGCTTCAGAGCCTTCGAACAGATTCAGGGAAGACTAAAGAGATAAGCCGTAAACGCGAGGTTTGACCTTTTAGGAGCGGTCACGTTCGGTCCGGGCGAAAGAGGGCGTGGACGCTGTGGTTGGCCGGATCTAGGCTCCCAGCCATGTCCCTATCGGAGATCGACCTATCCGCAGTAGAAGTGACTCTCGCTGAGTTCGATGAGCTCGGTCGGGAGGCGTTCCTCGCGAAGTATGGGTTTGGTACGGCGACTACATATGTGTTACGCCACAAAGGCCGCTTTTACGATCCCAAAGCCGTCGCCGGTGTGGCGCACCGCTATACGCCCGCCGGCGAACCGCTAGCCGCTGGTGCTTTCGACGCCACGCAAGCTATCGCTCGGTTGACGGCGCTGGGACTTGAGGTGCTTCCGCTTCCGGGCCTGTGGTGGGTCAATCAGGGCGCTACCTACGACCTTGAGCGTGACGGTGGGTTCGTATGGGCGCCGCAACAGACGAAGGCTGGATATCGGGTCGCGCATCACACCGATGTGGCTCGGCTCCGGGTGGGGCAGCGGATCGTCCATTACGCCAACGGGGCGATTCGCGCCGTTGGGACAGTGGCAGAAGCGCCGTATGAGGCCCGGCGTCCGGCGGGCTTCAGTGGCGAGGCTTGGGGTGAACTCGGGAATCTTTGCCCGGTTGACTATCACGAGCTAGATATCCCAATTCCTCGAGCCGAGATTCCCAATAGGAGCGCAGACGTCGGACCATTTGACGTTCAGGGCAACGTCAAGCAGGGGTACCTGTTCAAAATAGGCGACGCCAACCTTTTTGGCTTGCTGAGCTTTCTCAACGAGCGGATCCCTGATTTTTTTGGTGACGCGACCACCCATCCCCACCTCACCGAGCCCCTGCCGGAGCCGTCGATGACCGAAGACCCCGTTTTTGAGGCCCTGATGACGTTCAAGAACGTCGTGCTCGAAGGGGTCCCCGGCACAGGAAAGTCCTACGCGATCGAACGTCTTGCTGCGAGTTGGCGCGAGCGGACGGGGCGGGATTTGCTTGAGTTCAACGGGCGGAAGTACGGGGCCATTGTTCTTCATCCGAGTAGCTCCTATGAGGACTTTATCGAGGGCCTTCGGCCAGAAGCTAAAGACACCGGCGCAACGATGTTTGACCAACCTGTCGAATCGACAGGAAAGTTCGGTCTTCAAGACGGATTCTTTGTATCGATCTGTGCTGCGGCTGTGGCGGCGCCTGACAAAGATGTGCTCGTCTTGCTCGATGAACTCAACCGCTGCAACGTGCCAAGTGTATTCGGCGACCTGTTGTTGACTTTAGAGGTTTCGCGCCGCGCCCGCTACAGGCACCGGCGGCCGACGGCATCAGCTAAGGCACAGGACTGGGAGACGCCTACACCGGCGCAACTTCCGTACTCTAAGCGCTCCTTTTTCGTTCCGGACAACGTTTACGTGATCGCCACGACGAATACGACGGATCGCTCAGTCGCCCCACTCGATGCCGCACTTCGGCGCCGGTTCGCCTTCCACCGCCTCGAACCACAGATGCCTACGGCAGACGTGCTGAACAGCACTGTGTCGGACCCGGCGCGCGAACTGTTCACCACGTCTGTTGGTGTGCTTCGGGATTTAAATGATCACGCATTGCGGCCGTGTTTGGGGCCAGATGCGGTACTCGGGCACTCATACCTCTACGCGGCGGCGGCCATGCTGCAAGACGCGGCCGGAGTCGAGTTGGCGGTATCCCGCCTCAAACTGCATTGGCAGTACACGATTCTCCCGCAGCTGATCGACTCCGTCCGTGCGCTCGGCGCGGAAAGCCTGCTCGACCCACACACGCGGGGCGACTGGTTCACCGAACACGCCGACCTGGATCACCTCAGCAAGACCGCGCAGACTGCCTTGGCTCAACTCGACGACTTCGTGCACAAGTCGTTGGAGCTCCAGGTCGTGGTCGAAGGCACGGGGCTCGCGCGCGGAGCGCGAATCGCAGCCCAACGCAATCCAGAGGCTGAAGCCGAGTCGCCGGGGGATGCCCGGGAGCCAGCCAACGGCCTGCACGCGGACACCGAATGAGCTTGACGATCGCAGCCGCTCGTCAAGGCACACGAGTTGGCTTTGTTGCCGCAGGAGGCAGCGCCCATCAAATCGTGATCACAGTGGCTCCGAAGATGTGGCGGCCAGATAGCCGCCGTGTGCTGGCTGTTACTAACTGGTCCCGGCGTCGTCACCATGATCTGCTCCTGTACGAGACGAACCGACTACATGTCACCGCAGCTGACCCCGAACCCCTACAGATCTTGAGGCGCTGTTTGGGCGTGGCCCGACGCGCCGACGCTGACGGGGCATTGTGGGATCGAAGCTTGATCGCGCCCGATGTCGATCCGGCGCCTAAATATCTGAGCGATGTGCGCACGCCCGCTGAACAAGACCAGGCCACGGTGACGGGCCTTCTGGAACTCTTCGAACGTCTGAAGCTCCTGAACCTCAACGCGCAAGACCTCGCCGGGCTTCCTCGGAGGTCGCCGCTCCACCGGCCGCTGCTTTACAGGCGCCTCCTCGACGAGGTGCTGGCACGGATCAACTCCACTCGCCGCGGTTATCGCGCAGTCGAGACCGTACGCTCTTCGGTCCGCGGGAGGATTGAGCCAAGCAGCGCCATGCGCTACTCGGTGACCTCCGACCCGAGACTGACGTGTCGCTACGAGGAGCTATCGGAGTCGACGATCTTGCTCGGCATCGTTAGCGCCGCTTTGGAGTGGATCGCCGACGGCCGTGGCGTCAAATCTCCGTTCCCCGGACGGTTCGCGGAGCCGCAGCTCCGCCACGACGCGGTGGCCTTGCGCCGTGCGCTGGGAGGCGTAACCACGTTGCCGCCAAGGGTTGCGCTGGTGGTGGGATCTCGGCTACGGCTTGGCCGGCTCGATCAGCAGTGGAGCAACGCCCTTCAGCTGAGTTTGGCGATCTTGGCCGAGACCGAACATGCCGCGCAGAACGCCGGCCCGCAATTGATAGACCCCATCGAACTATCCATCCAGACCAACGAGCTATGGGAGCGGGTGGTTCACCAGGTGCTACTACGCTCGGGGTTTGACCCCGTCCTCAGCCCTGGCAATCAACCGACTGACCTCGTCGTCGATCCCTGGCTCTCGGATCCCCCGCCCAAGCGGGCAAAGACGCGGCCCGACAACGTTGCCTGGAGAGCCGAAGATATGTGGGTCGTGGACGCCAAATACAAGGACAAGGCAGCTACGGCGTCTCCCGAGCGAAGCGATCAGTACCAGATGTTCGCCTACAGCCACCTGGTAGTTGATCCCAAGAGCGTCATGCGTCGGGCGGTACTTGTCTACCCCGGTGAGGGGGCCGCGCGGACCTGGCGGCTTGGCCGCGACCCCGGGGATACCCCACGCCAACTGCTTGCTGTCCGCATCCCATTTCCTACGGCGGGTCAGGCTCGATCCAACAATGAATGGCAGGCATATCTCGATGAGGCCGCTGCCGTCTTCGACGCTGCTACGCAGTTCAGGATGACGTAGTGGACGGGCCCGCGCCGGACGGCGGTGCGGGGCCCGTCCTTGCCCGGTCAGCAGCGCACTTCGGTTTCCTTTGATGCGACGTCCGAGATGCCGCCCAGAGCTCGTGTGCACACCGACAGCGTGTTCGCGTCGAGTGACCAGACGTCCGGCCCGCTCGAGCACTGCAGGTCGCGCAGTGTTGTTCCCGTGACGATCGACGTGCAGACCTGGTACGCACCATGGGACGCCCGGTACTGCTGCCACACGTACGTGTACGCGTAGTTCTTGCCGCAGCCCTTGTACTGCTTGACCGATGCCGCGGTCATGCCGTCGGCCGTCACGTACGCCGTCGCTCCGATCTGGACCGAGCCTGCGCAGCGAGGGTTGACCTCCGCTTGCGCTGGGCCCGCGAACGCCAGCGCCGCTGGCACAGCCAGCGCGGCGGCCGCGAGGACGCGTACACCTCTTCGGTTGAGGCTCTTCATCGATGTTCTCCTTCAATGGGCGGTGGCCACCACATTGATGTCTGCCGACGCGCGTTCGGTACCCTCTTACACGCCCTGACGACGCCTGACGACGATGTCTGACATGGGGGACCGATGAGGGACGAGCGTGTTGCCGCGGAGTCGACTCAGGACCGGATCGCCGCCGAAGCGTTCGCTGAGCAGTTGCGGGCATTGCGGGAAACCGCTGGCGGGCCGTCGTTTCGGAAGATGGCTGGGCTGTCGGGGCGGATCTCCCACACCACGTTGCACGAGGCCGCTGCCGGCACCAGATTTCCCTCATGGGAGACCACCCGCGAGTTCGTTCGCGCCTGTGCAGCCGATGAAGCCCAGTGGCGGACACGTTGGGAAGACGCCCAACGTCGCGAGCCGGCGGTGACACCGGCCACCGTGGACAAACTCGAATCAGAAGAAGACCAGCATCCGCAGGCGGAGGAAACGCGTCGACACCGATGGTGGCCCGCGGTCGCCGCAGTCGTCGTCGCAGCGGCCGCCGTCCTGACCGTCACCTTCCACCCGTGGTCGCGCCCGGCCGGCTCCAGCGCTGCGACGGCACCGACGCCGTCCTCAACACCTTTCTCCGACTCGTTGATCCCTGGCGACTCGAGCAAGTTCGTCGGCGACGTCACCATCCCCGACGGTACGAAGGTGAAGGTCAACACCGAGTTCACCAAGGTGTGGGCCCTCGCCAACGTCGGAAAGGTCGACTGGCACAACCGCTACCTCGCGCGCATCAACCCCACCGCGGACGCCGACGGTTGTCAGACTCCAGATCGGGTGGAGATCGGCGATACGCCGCCTGGCGACCAGGTGATGATCAGCGTCAAGGTCACCGCACCGAGCCACCCCGGCAAGTGCTGGGTCAGCTGGAAGATGGTCGACTCCAACGGGCAGGAGTACTTCCCCACCCGCCGGCCCGTCTACTTCATGGTCAACGTCACCGCCTGACAAAGCTGACAACACCGCAACGGTCCAGGTCAGTGCCGGCCTGGCGAATCTGACAACGGTTGCGGTCTACCGAACACCTCAAGCCTCCTCGCAAGGTGATGTCCACGACTCACCACGAGGAGGATCGATGCGCCGTCCCTGGTACGCCGTCGGGCTCGCGGCGCTCTGTGTGGCCGTCGTCGCCCCGGCTAACGCCCGAGCGACGACGACCACAGCGCAGGTCAACATGGAGGCCACCGTTCTGGCCGCCCAGATCGACCCGCGCCGCGCCGACAACACCCTGACGCCGGGCGCGAAGAGCTCCGTGCTCGCCGTCGAACAAGCACTCCAAGCCAAGGGCCTGCTCGACGCCAAATGGGTCGACGGCTACTTCGGAACCCTGACCGTCTCGGCCTACGCGGCCTATCAGCGCGAGCTCGGCTACACCGGCCTGGCCGCCAACGGGCTGCCCGGCACGACATCGCTGACGAAGCTCGGCCTGAACCGCTACACGGTCACCAACACGATCGGCCCGGGCGCGAAGGTCCAGCGCGACGGGTTCGTCGTGAATGCCCGTACACAGGCGATGTTGCTCGAAACCCAACGCCTGCTCGGTCAAACCCTGGTGCTCGAGCAAGGCTCCTACAACCCCGGAGGAGACCCGACCTCAGCCGGTACGCACGACGGCGGCGGCGTGGTCGACATCAGTGTCACCGGCATGACCGCCGCAAGACGCACCGCCGCGGCCAGGGCGCTGCGCCAGGTCGGTTTCGCCGCCTGGGTCCGCGACCCGAGCCAGGGCGACTGGCCCTGGCACATCCACGCCGTGGCGATCAGCGACACCGACCTGTCCACCCAGGCGCAGAACCAGGTCGGCGACTACTACCTCGGCATGAACGGCCTGGCCAACCACGGCCCGGACGACGGCCCCCGGATCCCGATCAAGACCTGGGAGCAGTACCAGCGCCAGCAGTAAGCCCAACCACCCCTGGGAAGGACATCATGAACATCCGCAAGAGCCTCGCCGTCGTCGGTACGGCGCTCGCCATCGCCACCTCGATCCTGGCCGCCGCCTCGCCCGCCTCCGCGGCGTCCCGCGACGGGGTCTGTGACAGCGGCGAGTTCTGCTACTACTACAACAGCAACTACGCCGGCTCGATCTCCGACTTCACCACGTCGGTCGGCGACTACGGCACGACCCAGCCGTCCTGCTACGAGTTCAAGGGATCCGGCGCCGGCCAGGGCCTGTGCATCAAGAACAACGCCGCGTCGGTGTGGAACCGCACCAGCAAGAGCGTGGTCGTCTACTTCAACAGCGACTACGCCGGCGCGACCCAGACGATCGCGGCCGGCGCAAAGGCCAACCTCAACGCGACGCTGAAGAACAACAACGCCTCCCACGCCATCGGCGGCAGCACCAACCCGGCCGACCCGCGCGCCGCCGAGGCTGTCGCGTTCGCGAAGGCGCGGCTCGGGCACACCGACTGGAACAACCAATGCGAGCTCTTCGTCGAGCGGGCGTTCGGCACCAGCGGCCGGTTCGCCACCGCTCGCGCCCACTACATCTGGCAGCGTGACAACGGCCGCATTCACACCGGCACGGTCCCGCCGGCCGGAACGGCCGTGTTCTTCACGTCGACCACCTCGGCCGGGCACGTGATGCTGTCCATCGGCGGCAACAGCGCGATCAGCACCGGCCCGACCGTCTACCAGACCAACACGTTCCGCGACCGGTCCGACTACCTGGGCTGGGCGTACGTCCCGGGCAGCTGGTGAACCGCATGAGAAGGGTCCTGCTGGCCGCGCTCGCAGCGGCCCTCCTGGGAATCTTCGTCGCGCCGACCGCGGCATCCGCCGCCAGCCGCGACGGAGTCTGTGACAGCGGCGAGTTCTGCTACTACTACAACAGCAACAACGCCGGATCGATCTCGGATTTCACGGACTCCCAGGACGATTACGGTGCGACCCAGCCGACCTGTTACGAGTTCAAGGGATCGGGCGCCGGCCAGGGCCTGTGCGTGAAGAACAACGCCGCGTCGGTGTGGAACCGCACGAGCAAGACGGTGCGGGTCTACTTCAACAGCAATTACGCCGGTGCGACCCAGGATTTCGCGGCCGGGGCGAAAGGCAACCTCAACGCGACGCTGAAGAACAACAACGCGTCGCACCAGTTGCTGAGCGGGCCGACGGGTTGCAGCACCGACGGCACCAACACCAAGTTGCCGACGACGATTCTGGTCTACCGAGTCAATCTCGGTCGCGTGGACCGGGTGGACTTCAAGACGTACGTCAAAAACGTCCTTCCGAACGAGTGGATTTCGAGCTGGCCGCGCGCCTCGCTGGAGTCGGGAGCCATGGCGGTCAAGAGCTACGCCTGGTACTGGGCGCTGCACTCGACCCGGAAGACGCCCGGCGGAGCGTGCTACGACGTCCGTGACGATGTCGGCGACCAGGTCTACCGCCCGTCGTCGGCGGTGACTTCGACCTCGGCCGCGGTGGACACGACGTGGTCGACCCGAATGACCCGCAGCGGCAACATCCTGCAGGCGCACTACTGCGCGACGACGACGGCCTGCGGTGCCTGGGTCGACGGCGACTGGATGTCCCAGTACGGCTCGCGCGACCTCGCGAACGCGGGCAACAGCTACCAGACAATCCTGCGCCACTACTACGAGGACATAGCGATTTCCTGATCGATCCTGGTACGCCTCACCCAAGCGCTTCTGGGTGGGGCGTGCCAGCACTTTCCAAAAGTCGACGCGCGAGGTTGACTGACCCGGCACCATCCTGTGTGTAAGGGAGGCGAAGGCTGTGGCGACGCCGTTGGCGCGGCTGTTGCTTCATCGCGGTGTCGATGTCACCCAACCTGAGCTCCAGCGTGTGGTGGACGGAGCCGAGCCGGGTCCGTCGCTGCTTCGGCGCCTCGCGCCCGTGCTCGGACTCCATGCCGCGGACCTGTTCGTCGTCGCCGGGCTGGAGGTGCCCGAGGACCTTGCTCCCTTGGCGGCGCGGGACGAATCGAGGGTCGAGCGGGTCGTCAGGCACGCCGTTCTTCTGGGGCCAGATCAACGACATCGGTTGCGGCAACTCGTGCGGTCGCTGCCCCAGGTTGATCGATGGCAGCCGGTCGAGGACGTGCGGAGTTACGAACAGTACGAGCCCGGACCTGGTGCGCTGGTCCTGAGGATGCTTCATAGCCGCAATCTGAGCTGGGTCAGCTCCGCCAAGCTTCTGTTCGGGTTGACCCGAACGGGTCCGCTCGCGGCGTCGACCATCGGAGCGATCGGACATGGCCGGAAGAAGCTGACTCCGGAGCTGGTGGCCGCGTTCGCCACGGTGTTGGGCATCCCGCCCGACGACCTGGCCGCACTGACGGGCACGGAGCTACCGGGTGAACCGCGGCCGCCACATCGGGCGGCGGCCGATCTGGCCGAGCTGATCTGGGAATTGCGACGCTTGACGGCAGAGCAGACGGACCGTGTCCTGGAGGAAGCGATGTCCATGCCGAGCGAAGCCGGAGGAGCGCGGTGAGCGCTAGTGGCGCCCAAGCGGCGGCGTTCTTTCGTGAGGTCGTCGAGTCGCGCACGGTGTGGTGGGTTCGGGATGACAAGGGCAGCCCGGTGCCGGTCTCCGAGGACGGGCAGGCAGCATTCCCTTACTGGTCGTCGGAGGAGCGGGCGCTGCGGGCCGCGCGGCTTTGGGGTCCAGAGTTCCGCGTCGTCTCCATGCCCTTGGACAACTGGCGAAACGCGGCGCTGCCTGACCTCGCTAGGGACAGCTTTCGGGTCGGCATCAACTGGAGCGGGCCTAACCTGACCGGTTGGGACTTCGCCGTCGACGAGGTCCACAACCGGCTCGCTCAAGCGCTCGGTGAGCCTCCGTACGAAGGCTGACCGTTCAGGGATCGACGAGGTCCGCAACCGGCTCGCTCAAGCGCTCGGTGAGCCTTCGTACGAAGGCTGACCGTTCAGGGATCGACGAGGTCCGCAACGGCTCGCGCAGGCACTCGGCGAATCGCCTTACGACGACTGAGGCGAAGCCGCGACCAGGTCCGCGAGGGGAGAGGTCGGCAGGGCGATCCAGCCTTCGGTGGTCGCGGCCGGCAGTTGCTCGGGCGTCGGCTGGGTCGCTCGGCCGGTCGCCGCCGCTCGTGCGGCCAACGCCGCCACCACCGCGTCCAGGGCGTCGTGGCTGCGGCGGCACAGTGGCTCGAACGCGCCCAGCGACAGCCACGGCGCCGCGGCTAGCAACGACGAGACCAGGTCCGACGCCAGACCGGCCCGCTTGTAGCCGCGATGGGTCAAGCCCCAGCGCAACAGCGACGCCGCCGGGTAGACCTCCACCACCTGGCCGTCGCCGGCGCGGGACAGGGGCGCGCCGTCGGGGGAGAGCAGCGACAGCAGGCCCGCTGCCCGGAACGCGGCGTGGCCGATCCGGTCCGCGGACACGCTCATCGGGATCAGCCCGGTCTGCGCACGGACAACCTCGTCAGTCATCCGGTACGCCAGCCGGCGTCGCCACGACGCGCCACCACCCGGAGCGGGCGGGGAGACCGCTCCGGAAGCGTGAGCTGCCACGAACGACACGAAGGGCGCCGGCCAGCCCAGCGGACAGTCGATGCCCGCCTTGTCCGACCCCTGAACGGCCGCCACGATCGCAGCGTCCGACGCACCGAGAGCGGCCGAAGACACCGCCGCCCGCCCTGGCGACCATGAGATCACCGCCAGACCCGACCGTTCGTCCGCGGCCGCCAGGTCCACCCCGACGGTGATCACGACAGGGCCGACAGGATTACGTCGCGGTGGCACCGGGACTGGTCAGCCTCGAAACACAGCAGCGCGACCTTCTCCGAAGCCGCCAGCGAGGCGACCAACGACAAGGCGGCGGGTGGCATCAGGGCGGCGTAGGCTGCACGGGCAGCAGCCAGCTCCACGGCAGATCCACCGAAGCCAGGCCGGTTGGCGGGCGGGTTGCCCAACGCGGGCACGTGCGTGTAGCCGATCCCGGCCGCCGCCAACCCCGACGCCAGTGCCTTCTTGTTGAAGTCCCGCTTCCGCGACCGGGCCGCGAAACGGACGTCGACGACCCCCGAAACGCCCAGCGAACGCAGCCGGGCGACAACTAACGGGAGGGTCAGGCCCTCGTACCCGATGCCTATGGCGTCCATCAGTTAGAGCGTGCCACGACCGGCCCCCGCAGCCCCGGGACGAGCTGCGAGGGCCGGCCACCTACCCCCAGCGAAACGACACACCTTCGAAAGACACCGCTAACCGTGCCAGATCGGACGGATGGGCACATCGGGAACTTGTCCTGCCAGCCAGGCCAGACCGGCTTAACCACCCAGAGTGAAAACGCCGAAATCCGACAGAAACCGCAAGCTTCGAGGGGAGAGCTGGCCAGAAGCGGGAAGCAACCAGCAGATGAGGATTGGCATCGTGGGCTCAGGCAAAGTGGGCGGCGCGCTCACCAGGCGGTTCCGGGAGATCGGGCACGACGTCGCCGTCGCCAACCGGCGTGGTCCCGAGTCGCTGAGACCGCTCGCGGACCAGACCGGCGCCACCGCGGCGACCGTGAGTGACGCGGCGGAGAAGTCCGACATCGTGGTGCTGGCCGTCCCGATGAGGGCGGTGCCGGATCTCCCGCCCCAGCCGTTCGACGGCAAGATCGTCGTGGACGCCAACAACTACTACGCCGAGCGCGACGGCGAGATCGAGGACATCGCCGACCGGGCGGTCAGCTCGAGCCGCTGGGTCGCCGATCACTTCCCCGGCGCCCGGGTCGTCAAGGCGTTCAACAACATCAGCGCCCCGCGGCTGGCTGACGGCGGCAAGCCGCACGGCGAACCAGGTCGGATCGCGTTGCCCATCGCCGGCGACGACACGGCCGCCAAGCAGGTGGTCGAGGGACTCGTCGACGAGCTCGGCTTCGACCCCGTCGACGCCGGCACGCTCGACGCGAGCTGGCGGCAGCAGCCCGGCACGCCGGTCTACCTGACCGACCTGCCAGTCGAAAAGCTGCGCACTGGGCTCAGGGCTTGAGCCGCGCCTCAAGGCTTGAGGCCCATCGCCGCGTACCCGGCCAGCTCCATGGATTGGTCCGTGTCCGGGTCGGGTTGCCAGTGCGTCATGTCGACCACGCCCGGCGGCACCAGCTCCAGGCCCGCGAACAACGCGGTCACCTCGGCGCGCGACCGCATGGTCATCGGCAGCGCCGTGCGGCGGTAGAGCTGCCGGTGCGTGGCGGCCCGCACGGGTTGCGCGTCGGCGGTGGCATGGGTGACCGCGAACATGCTCCCCGACGGCAGCGCGTCCCGATAGCCGGCCACGACCGCGGCGGCGTCGCCCTCGACGAAGTGCAATACGGCCACCAACAGCACACCCACGGGCAACGTGAGATCGAGCTCGGTGCGGGCGAGGGCCATCACGGCCGCGGGATCGCGCAGATCGGCCTGTTCCACGGACACCAACTCGTTGGTCGCGAGCAGAGCCCGGCCGTGCGCCACCGCGACCGGGTCGATATCGATACACAGCACCCGTGCGGAAGGCGCTGTGTCCACCACGCTGCCGGAAGTCGGCAGGCCGGCACCGAGATCGAGAAACTGCCGTATGCCGCAGCGGACCATGAAGCGCACCGCCCGTCGCAGGAACCCGCGGTTCGCCCGCATGATCGCCGGTAGCTCGGGCCAGTCCGCGATCGCCTCGTCCGCCATGGCCCGGTCGGCGGCGAAGTTGTGCGCTCCGCCCAGGTAGTAGTCGTACACCCGCGCGGCGTTCGGCTTGTCGCGGTCGATCTCCGCCGGCGACCAGGACAAACCACCGTCAAGATCCACAAGCCACCCCAATCAGGAAGATCCATTCAGCCTAGCGCCGGCCTGGGCAGATCCCGGGGCACACGCCTTTCCGCATCCCGTACGACACCGGCCGTTGGTTTTTCCGTCGAGTCCCGGCCAACGCGGGCCACTAAGCAAGGCAGGTCCGCTAAATCTGGGAGTGTCAGCATGTCTGTACCACCCGCGACCGGCCGGTTTGTCCGGACGGCTATGGTCGCCGGCCTCATATCTGTTCCGGCCCTGGTCGGGCAGGCGGCCTTCGCCGCGGCGCCCGACGCCACGTTCGCCGGCTTCGAGCGGCTGGCCACCGTGCCGGTCTACCTGAACAGCTCCGAGGACCAGGAGACCGTCGCCGAGATCAGCGCGGTCAGCACCGACGGCAACACGGTCATCTCGACCGACAGCCCCGGTGAGCGCCTCGGCTTCCTCGACATCACCGACCCGGCCAACCCGAAGCCGAAGGGCACCTTCGCGCTGCCCGGCGAGCCGACGTCGGTCGCGGTCTACCAGAACTACGTGCTCGCGGTGGTCAACACCAGCAAGGACTTCGTCGACACGAGCGGCGTGCTGGAGATCATCGACCTGGCGAGCCGCACCAAGGTGCACGAGATCGACCTCGGCGGCCAGCCCGACTCGATCGCGGTGGCGCCCAGCGGCAAGTACCTCACTATCGCGATCGAGAACGAGCGCGACGAGGACCTCAACGATGGCGAGATCCCGCAGAAGCCGGCCGGTTTCCTGCAGGTGATCGACATCAAGAAGGACGTCAAGAAGTGGGCGGCGACGCCCGTCGAGCTCACGGGCCTCGCGAAGGTCGCGCCCGGCGACCCGGAGCCCGAGTACGTGGCGATCAACGGCAAGGACGAGGCGGTCGTCACGCTCCAGGAGAACAACCACATCGCGCTGGTCGACCTCGACAAGAAGAAGGTCGTCAAGGATTTCAGCGCCGGCCAGGTCAAGCTGTCCGGTGTGGACACCGTCGAGGACGGCACGATCGCGCAGGACGACTCCGTGACCGTGCGCCGTGAGCCCGACGGTGTCACCTGGATCGACGACAACACGTTCGCGACCGCCAACGAGGGCGACTACGTCGGCGGCTCGCGCGGCTTCACCGTGTGGAAGCGCAACGGTGAGGTCGTGTACGACGCCGGCAACTCGTTCGACCGGTTGGCGGCCGCGCACGGCCTCTACCCGGAGGGCCGCTCCGACGCCAAGGGCACCGAGCCCGAGAACGTGGCGTTCGGCAGGTTCGACGGCAAGCCGGTGCTGTTCGTCAACTCGGAGCGGGGCAACTTCGTCGCCGCGTACGACATCAGCAAGCCCAAGGCGCCCACGTTCCTGCAGATCCTGCCGACGACCAACGGCCCGGAGGGCGTGACCACGGTCCCGTCCCGCGGCCTGCTCGTGGTGTCGAGCGAGGAAGACCTGCCGGACGACGGCATCCGCGCGTCGGTCACGATCTTCAAGTACGGTTCGAAGGGCGCTTTCCCGACGATCCGCTCGGCGTACGAGCCGGGTCAGAAGAAGGCTCCTATCTCTTGGGGTGCTCTCTCCGGGCTCTCGGCGGTGCCGGGCAAGCCGGACCAGCTCGTGTCGATCACCGACAACGTCTACACGCCGACCCGCCTGCTCACGATCGACACGGCGCAGCGGCCGGCCCTGGTCAGTGGCGAGCTGACGGTGACCAAGGACGGCAAGCCGGTCGGCTACGACGCCGAGGGTGTGGCGGCGCGCGCCGCCGGCGACGGCTACTGGATCGCCATCGAGGGTGACGGCACCGCCGCGAAGCCCAACCTGATCGTCCGCCTCGACGCGTCGGGTGCGGTCCAGGAGGAGATCCCGCTGCCGGCCGACGTGGCCGGTGCGGTGACGAGCAACGGCTTCGAGGGCGTCGCTCTGACGGGGACCGGCGCTGACGAGCAGGTCTGGGTCGCGGTGCAGCGCGAGCTCAAGAGCGACCCGAAGGGCACCGTCCGGATCGGCCGCTACTCGGTGGCCTCCAAGACGTGGGCGTGGCTGGGCTACCAGCTCGACACTGCCCCGGCTGGCTGGATCGGCCTGTCGGAGCTCGTCCCGGTCGACAACGACACGTTCGCGGTGATCGAGCGCGACAACCAGCGCGGGCTGAAGGCTTCGGTCAAGAAGGTCTACACCTTCGACGTGCCGGCTGGGTTTGGCACTTCGGCCCTGCCGACGGCCACCAAGACCCTCGCGGTCGACCTGCTGCCGGCGCTCAAGGCGGACAACGGGTGGGTGCAGGACAAGGTCGAGGGCCTGACCATCGCGGGCAACGGCCAGGTGTACGCGGTCACCGACAACGACGGCGTCGACGACGCCACGGGCGAGACGGTCTTCCTGCGTCTAGGCGCGGCGGCGGACGTCTTCAACCTGGGTGCCGGCGGGGGCGTCGGTGGCGGTTCCGGTGAGGGCGGCGGCCTTCCGGTGACAGGTGCTCCGGCGCTGCTGATCGCGTCTCTTGGCGTGGTCATCGCCGGGGCCGGAGCGTTCCTGTTCGTCCGCGCTCGCCGGGCGAAGCTCCGCTTCACCGTCTGATCGCATTTCTTGGGCCCGCGTCGTCGATCGGCGCGGGCCCTTTGTTGTCCGGCCGGCGGAGGGGGCAGGGCTTCGCTTCACCGCCCGGTCGCCATCTGTCGGCGCGGGCCCTTTGCTCGGGTCCGTCGTGGGCACGACCGTCGCTCCCGCCAGACTCGAGGTCCGCGGTTGGCCAGGCTTTGCTCTGCACCCAGATACGCACCACCCCCGCCGCAAGGTGGTGCGTATCTGGGTGCAGAGCAAGGACGGTGCTCCTGACCAGGGCAATCGCGCGCTTGTGATCATTTACGCCGTTCCGCTGCGCGGTCTCTCGCTGTGCCTTTAGGTTTCGGCCTATGGCGGGGCTGAGACGGTACGCGGCGGAGTTCCTCGGCACGCTGCTGCTCGTGTTCGTCGGCGCAGGCTCCGCGGTCGCCGCCCGGATCGACGGTGGGGTTGTCGTGGTCGCCCTCACCTTCGGACTGACGCTGCTCGTACTCGTCTACGCCATCGGCCCGATCTCCGGTTGCCACGTCAACCCGGCGGTCACCTTGGGCGCCGTTCTAGCGCGCCGAATCTCGGTCGTCGGCGCGATCGGCTACTGGATCGCCCAGTTCGGCGGTGCCGCGGTGGCGGGGCTGGGCCTGTGGATCCTCACCCGCTACGGCGGGGTGACCGACCAGACCGGCGCGCTGGCCACGAACAGCTACGGCACCCACATCAACCTGGGCGGCACGTTCCTGCTGGAGATCGTGCTGACCTTCCTGCTCGTGCTGGTCGTCCTGGTCGTCACGAGCCGCTCGGAGCAGGCGGGCTTCGCGGGTCTGGCGATCGGTCTGGCCCTGGCGGCGACCAACCTGGTAGCCATCACCCTGGACGGTGCCTCGATCAACCCGGCCCGCTCACTCGGCCCAGCGATCTTCGAGGGCGGCGAACCGTTGCGGCAACTCTGGGTCTTCATCGTGGCCCCACTGACGGGCGGCGTCCTGGCGGCCCTGACCGCGCCGCTGCTGGCCACGGCTCACAGCCATTACCGCCCGCACACAGAACGCGCCTGATCAGATCCTGGTTCGGTGATTCGGCGATCAGGCGCGGTCGTGGAGCGTGACGTGGTAGCCGTCGGGGTCCGCGAAGGTGAATGTCCGGCCGAAGGGGCCGTCGATCGGCGCGGAGACGATGGTGTGGCCGTCGGCGACCAGAGCATCGTGAATGGCCTGGACGTCTGTGGCGTGGAGCCAGATCGCGGCACCGATGCCGGGCTGAGGGGCTGAGGCGAGATCGGTGCCGGGAACGACGTCACGGAGAGCGAACGCGATCGGCGTCGTCTCGAAGACGACGGCGTGGGGCGGTCCCGCCGGCGAGCGTACGAGGCCGAGGTAGTGCTCGTAGAACTTCTGCGACGCGTCGAGGTCGCGAGCTTGCAAGGAGAGGAAGTCGGGGCCGGTGACGGGCATGAGGTTGCTCCTTATCGTGTCAGGCAACTGACACACACCAACCTATGTCAGACTACTGACATGAGTCAAGAAGGTGCTGGCGTCGACCTGGAGACGTCCCTGGGCTACCTCCTGAAAGAGACGTCGAGCGCGCTCCGCGTGGCCATGGAGGCGGTGCTGCGGCCGCTTGGGATGACCGTGACGCACTACTCCTGCCTCGAACTGCTGGCTCAACGACCAGGACTGTCGAACTCCGAGCTAGCGCGTGGTGCGTTCGTGACACGGCAGTCGATGAACGTGCTGCTCCAGAGCCTGGAACGAGACGGCTACGTGACCAGGCCCGCGGAGGCACCCGTCGGGAAGGCTCTTCCCACGCGGCTCACGCCTCGCGGCCGACGCAGCCTGGAGAAGGCGACCGTGGCTGTCCGGTCCGTCGAGGTCAGGATGCTTGCCGGCCTGACCGAGTCCGACCAGGCAGAGGCGCTGCGGATCCTCCGAAGCATGGTCCGTTCGCTACGCGACGGCACTCCGCCGCCGTCCCCTGACAGAAGTGGCCTCCGGCCAGCAGAAATGCCGGTCGGGGGTACCCATCAGCAGACCCAGACGTAGACGCCGCCCTTGGTCTGCTCGGCCGCCGCGGACAAGGCGGCCAGTTCGCCGAGCATCTCGCGGGCCAACTCCTCGTCGAGGTCGGCCCCCAGCGCCACCCATCGGGTCGCGGCGGTGCTGAGCACCTCGTCATCGGCACCGGCCAGTGCGGTGGTGAGCGCCGGTGGAATGCACAGGACCAGCGGCGCGCCGTCGTCGCTCACCACGTCGGCACCCCCGTCGGCGATGACCTCATCGAGGTCGCGGTGCAGCAGGATGCTCTCCCACTCCTCGATCGCCTCCCACACGTCGAAGTTGCCGTATTCGGCGACCTGGAGATCCGGTCCAGGCCCACCCTCCGCGACGCCGGCCGCGGTCTCGTTGTCGGGTGCCACGAAGAACGTGATGATCGTGCTCATAGACCGACATGATGGCAGCCGGGTCAGACGATTTCGGTCAGCGCCTCCGCGATCAGCCAGATGCCGAAGATGACGAACAGGGCCGCCGCTCCCCACTTGATGGCCTTCTCCGGCAGGCGCTTGCCCAGCATGCGGCCGACCACGATGGCCAGGGCGTCCGCTGCCACCATGCCGATGGTCGAACCCACCCAGACGCCGAACCAGCCGTGCTGCGTCGCCAGCGTGATGGTCGCCAGCATCGTCTTGTCGCCGAGCTCCGCCAGGAAGAACGCTCCACCCACCGCCAGCACGGCCGAGCGCTGGGAGCGCTGCGCCTTCGACTTCTCCTCTTCCGTCAGCGAGTCGCCGCGCAGGGTCCAGGCCGCGAACGCCAGGAACGCCGCGCCGGCTGCCAGGCTGATCCACTTCGTCGGCAGTGTCGCGCCCAGGCCATAACCGACTGCCACCGAGATCAGGTGTACGACCGCCGTCGCGACCGTGATGCCGATCAGCACCGTCAGCGCGCGGTATCGGGTGGCGAAGGTCATCGCCATCAACTGGGACTTGTCGCCAAGCTCGGCTACGAAGATGACGCCGAAGCTGATCGCGAGCGCGGCGAGAAAGCCTCCCACGAATGTCCTCCCGGGTGTGTCCACCGGGTCGACTCGCGCGCGAGACTTCGACCCGGCAATCGAGCATTGCCAGAGCCGAAGGTCTCGCTCACCTCACGGCCGAGGCCGTCAGGTCGGGTGGCCGGGCGCGGACGCCAGTGTGTCGACCACCACGTTGGGAGCTACTCCCCTTCGCAGCCACCCACGCTACTGGGTCAGCACCCAGATCGGAAGATCATCTAGGTGTGTGCTGCCGCTCACTCGCCAGCCGGCACGCTCGTACACGGCGACATTGCCCTTGTTCGTCGTCTCCAGGTAGGCCGGCAGCCCCGCCTCGGCGGCCGCCGCGAGCCCGGGCTTCATGACCTCGCGGCCCAGCCGGCGGCCGGCGCGGGAGGGGTGGGTGGCGAGCACACCGAGGTACCAGAACGGCTTGCCGCGGGGGAAGAAGCACTGCACCGCCCGGTGGTAGTCGTCGAGCCGCGCCAACGCCTCGTCGGAGACCGCCAGCTTCGGCTCGTCGGCGGACCAACTGCCCGGCGCGTCCCACATCGCCAGCGAAAGCCCGCCCTCGATCACCCAGGTGGTGCCGGGCGCGACCCGCTGGTCGAACAGGTGGCCGGCGAACTCCGCGGCCTCGGCGTCGCGGGTCACCGGATCCCGGAAGAAGTACCGAAAAGCCGGATCCTGGTCGAACGCGGCGACGACGGTCTCGACCACCTGCCGGCGGTCAGCCGCCGTCGCCCGTTCCACGTGAATCATGCGAAAGACCCTAGCGTTGTCCAGGAGCCCCCGCGAGCGCGATTCCCCCATCGGACGAGTCGAGGTCGACCGCCGCCTGGGTGAACTGTGCGTCGTGCAGTCGTCGGTACGCGCCGCCCACCTCGAGCAGTTCGGTGTGCGTGCCCTGCTCCACGATGCGACCCCGCTCCATCACCAGGATCAGGTGGGCGTCGCGGATCGTGGAGAGGCGGTGCGCGATCACGAAGCTCGTCCGGTCGGAGCGCAGCGCGGCCATCGCCCGTTGGAGCAACGCCTCCGTGCGCGTGTCGACCGAGCTCGTCGCCTCGTCCAGGATCAGCAGCGACGGGTTGGCCAGGAACGCCCGCGCGATCGTGATGAGCTGCCGCTCACCGGCGCTGACGTTGCTGCCCTCCTCGTCGATCACCGTGTCGTAGCCGTCGGGCAGGCTGCGCACGAACCGGTCCACGAACGTCGCCTCGGCCGCCGCGTGGATCTCGGCCTCGGAAGCATCAGGGTTCCCGTACGCGATGTTGTCCCGGATCGTGCCCCCGAACAGCCAGGTGTCCTGGAGGACCATGCCGATCTCGCCGCGCAGCGTCTCGCGCTTCATCGTGGTGATGTCGACGCCGTCGAGCGTGATGCGGCCCCCGTCCAGCTCGTAGAACCTCATGATCAGGTTCACCAGCGTGGTCTTGCCGGCCCCCGTCGGTCCGACAATCGCCACTGTGTGCCCGGGCTCGGCGACCAGCGAGAGGTCGTCGATCAGCGGGGTGTCCGGGGTGTAGCGGAACGAGACGTGCTCGAACTCGACCCGGCCGTGCGGCTGGCGCACCTCCACCGCGGGCTGCGGGTCCGGCACCTGCTCGTCGGCGTCCAGCAGGTCGAACACCCGCTCGGCCGACGCGACGCCCGACTGCAACAGGTTGGCCATCGAGGCGAGCTGGGTCAGGGGCTGGGTGAACTGGCGCGAGTACTGGATGAACGCCTGCACGTCGCCGAGCGTCATCGTGCCCGAGGCGACCCGGAGTCCACCGAGGACGGCGATCACCGCGTAGCTCAGGTTTCCGATGAAGAACATCGCCGGCATGATGATCCCGGAGATGAACTGCGCACCGAAGGCGGCCTTGAACAGCTGCTCGTTGCGCGCCTCGAACTCGGCCTCGACCTCGCGCTGCCGGCCGAAAACCTTGACGAGCTCGTGGCCCGTGAAGGCCTCCTCGATGTGCGCGTTGAGCCGGCCGGTGTGCTGCCACTGCGCGATGAACTTCTTCTGCGACCGCTTGCCGATCTGCGCAGTGATCACGAACGAGAGCGGCACGGCGACGAGCGCGACCACGGCCAGCAGCGGCGAGATCACGAACATCAGGGTGACGACGCCGATAACGGTCAACAGCGAGGTCAACACCTGGCTCAGCGTCTGCGACAGGCTCTGCGAGATGTTGTCGATGTCGTTGGTGACCCGGCTGAGCAGCTCGCCGCGGGGCTGCTGGTCGAAGTAGGGCAACGGCAGCCGGTTGAGCTTGTCCTCGACGTCGGCGCGCAGCTTGCGGATCGCGCTCTGCACCACGCCGTTGAGCACCCAGCCCTGCAACCACGACAGCACGCTCGCCACGACGTAGATGCCGAGCACGACCAGCAGGATCTGCGCCAACCGGTGGAAGTCGATGCCCACGCCCGGGATCGGCCTGGTCTTGAGCAGCAGGTCGGCGAAGTTGTTCTGGCCGCTGTCGCGCGCCGCCGCGGCGGCCTGGTCGAGAGTGACGCCCTCGGGCAGGCGGCGACCGAGCACGCCACGGAAGATGACGTCGGTCGCGTGGCCGAGGATCTTCGGCCCGATCACCGACAGCGCGACGCTGGCCAGGGCCAACAAGACGATCAGAACGAGCTTGGCGCGGTACGGGCTGAGCCGGCGCAACAACCGCTTGGCCGACGGCACGAACGTCATCGACTTCTCGGCCGGCATGCCGGCGCTCATCCACGGTGGCCCGCCACCGGCCCGTCGCCCGGCCGCGGGCAGCCGGCTCGGCAGCACCCGGGCACCGCCCGCGGTCCCGCCTCCGGCTGCTGTCCCGCCCCCGGCTGGGGCTCCGGTCCCGGCTGGGGCTCCGGTCCCGGCACCGCCTCCGGCGTTGCCGTTCTCCGACGTCGGGCCCTTCGGCTGCGTGGGTGGGTTCTGTGGCGCGGTCATGCGGTGGCTCCCACCGTGAGCTGCGACTCGACGATCTCCGCGTACGTCGGGCTGCTTTCCAACAGTTCGGCATGTCGGCCGCGGCCGACGACGGCTCCGTCCTCGAGCACGATGATCTCGTCGGCGTCGATGATCGTGGACACGCGCTGCGCCACCACGACGACGGCCGCGTCGGCGGTCACCGGTCGCAAGGCTGCCCGCAGCCGGGCGTCCGTGCCGAGGTCGAGCGCGGAGAACGAGTCGTCGAACAGGTAGATCTCGGGCTTGCGGACCAGCGCCCGCGCGATCGCCAGCCGTTGCCGCTGGCCACCGGAGACGTTGGTGCCGCCTTGAGCGATCGGAGCGTCGAGCCCCTCGGGCATCTCGGACACGAAGTCCTTGGCCTGCGCCACCTCCAACGCCTCCCACAGCTCTTCGTCGGAGGCGTCCGGGTTGCCGTAGCGCAGGTTGGAGGCGATGGTGCCGGTGAACAGATAAGGCCGTTGCGGCACCAGCCCGATCTTGCTCCACAGCAGGTCGGCGTCGAGATCGCGGACGTCGACGCCGTCGACCAGCACGGATCCGGCCGTCGCGTCGAACAGTCGCGGCGCCATCGAGATGAGGGTGGTCTTGCCGGCGCCCGTACTCCCGATGATCGCCGTGGTCTTGCCCGCCGACGCCGTCAGGTCGATGTCGCGCAGCACCGGCGCGGCAGCACCCGGGTACTGGAACGTCACCCCGCGGAACTCCAGGCTGGCCTGCGAGCTCACGCTGGTGACCGGGTTCGCGGAAGGGACGACAGTGCTGTCGGTGTCGAGCACCTCGGTGATCCGCTCCGCGGCGACCGCGGCTCGCGGCACCATGATCAGCATGAAGGTGGCCATCATGACCGACATCAGGATCAGCACGAGGTAGTTGAGGAACGCGGTCAGCGCCCCGATCTCGATCTGGCCCGAGTCGACCCGGCTGGCACCGAACCAGAGCACGCCGACGCTCGACACGTTGAGCACGAGCATGACCGTCGGGAAGATCAGCGCCATCAGCCGGCCGGCGCGCAGCGCGGTCGCGGTGAGCTCCTCGTTGGCGACGCCGAACCGGTCGGTCTCGAAAGGCTCGCGGACGAACGCGCGGACCACGCGTACACCCGTGATCTGCTCGCGAAGCACCCGGTTGACGCCGTCGATGCGGGTCTGCATCCGGCGGAAGGTCGGCACCATCCGGCGGATGATCAGGCCGATCGCGATGGCCAGCACCGGCACGCAGACCAGCATCAGCCAGGACAGGCCGGCGTCTTCGCGTAGCGCGAGGATCACGCCGCCGACCGCGGTGATCGGCGCGGTGACGAGCAGGGTGCAGCTCATCACGACGAGCATCTGCACCTGTGTGGTGTCGTTGGTGGTGCGGGTGATCAGCGACGGCGCGCCGAACTGGTTGACCTCCCGGGCCGAGAACATGCCGACCCGGTGGAAGATCGCCCCGCGTACGTCGCGGCCGAAGCTCATCGCCGTGCGCGCGCCGTAGTAGACGGCCCAGATCGAGCAGGCCATCTGCACGACCGTGACGGCGAGCATCCAGCCGCCGGTCCGCAGGATGTAGCCGGTGTCGCCGAGCGCGATGCCCTTGTCGATGATGTCGGCGTTGAGACTGGGCAGGTAGAGCGAGGCCATCGTGCCGACGAACTGGAAGGCGACGACCGCCAACAGCGGTTTCGAGTACGGACGCAGGTAGCGCCGCAAAAGTTTGATCAGCAACTTTCCCCCGGGTTGCTCTGGTGGCTGTCGGAGTCCGGGCGGCGCAGCACGCCGTCGAGGAGGACCGAGACGACCTCTTCGGTGGTGAGCGGGTGGTTGTCGGTGATGATCCGGTGGGTGCCGGCGAAAGTGAGCAGGCGAAGCATTCGCGCGACCTCGGTGGCCGGCAACCGGAATTTGTCTTCGTCGGGCATGACGAGGCGCTCGATCGCGTCCAACATCGGCTGATGGCTCGGGCGCTCTTCGGGCTTGTGATGCTGCGGGCCGTCCATCCGCAGCGCGGACATCACCGCGAACGCGGTCTCGAGCCGCTTGCGCAGGATGTCCACCGCCTGCGCCATCCGCTCGCGGACAGGCAGGTCGAGGTCGATTGCGTTGAGCGCCGCCACGGTCGGCAAGGGGTCGAGAACGGTCGCGATGGCTTCGCGGACCAGCGACTCCTTGTCGGGGAAGACGCGGAAGATCGTGCCCTCGGCGACTCCTGCGGCCTCGGCGATCTGCTTCGTCGTGACCTTGGTGCCGTGCTTGACGACGAGCGGCAGCGTCGCCGCGACGAGGGCGGCGCGGCGCTCCTCGGGCGGTAGGGGTCGGGCCCGGCCCCCGGTGGCGGCAGTGGACGTCATCACGCCGGAAAGGTAACTGAGTGAGTCACTCACTCACAAGCGAATAACGCACTGTTTCGCCAGGGGCGAACGCGTCAGGCGGTGGCCGCGGTGTCGGTGACGGTCGAGCGAGTCATGAGCTCACCCACGCCGGTGATGTCGAGGATCGACGTCAGGAAGCGCGGCACCGATCGCAGCGTGACCGGCACCCCGAGCTCCTGGCCGCGCTGCCACGCGTGGACGAGGACCGCCAGCCCCGTGCTGTCGATGAAGGTCAGTTGCTCGACGTCGACGGTCAGGGAGGCCGGGCCGCGGTCGAGTGCCGTGGTCAACGCCACACGCAGGATGTCGGCGCACGGGAAGTCGAGGTCGCCACGCACCGTGACCACGGAGTCGGCCACGTTGACCACCAGCGGCACCTGATCCGGGACCAGCCGACTCACCCTCGCACCTCCGCGCCGTAACAACGGACCCACTCTAAGGCAGGTCGCGCGAATCCGCCTGATCAGAGCGCGCGGCTGCGGTCGATCGGGTGATGTCCCGAACCGCCAACACATGCCGCATGACAAACATGCGCGTAGGGTGGGTTTCCAAGCCGATTGATCAGGGAGTAGTCGACGCTTGTGAATCCCGCCGACCTCGACGGTTCGGAGTCGGGCGGTCGCCAGGTCCCCTTAACGGCGGCGCCCGACAGGCCCGCCGTCACATCGCTGGCACCGCGTCAGACGCCGCCCCCGGGTGAGTTGGCGCTGGTCGACAACTTCCGCGAGGGCGTCGTCGTGACCGACCCGACCGGCGTGATCCGCGAGTTCAGCCAGCCGGCGCTGCGACTGATGCCCGGGCTCGTGGTCGGCCACACCTTCGCCGGCTGCGGAGTCGCGCCGCTGTCCGCCGGCGAGCTGACCATCGGCGAGCGCCGGGTGCGCTGCCGCCGCGTCGACCTGACCATCGCAGGAGCGACGAGCATCGCCTGGTACGTGGAGGACGTCACCGACGCCATAGCGCGCTCCGACGCCCTGCTCGCCGAGCGCGGCCGGGCTCGTTTTCTGGCCACCGCCAGCCAGCAGCTCGGCAACCCGCTGCACGAGGACCGGGCGGCGCGGGCGGCGGTGCGGCTGGCCGTACCGACGTTGGGTGAGGTCGCCGTCGTGGTGCTGGCGCCGCGGCGCGGCCGGGCTCGCTGGTGGCGGGCCGGCGGCGGTGACGGTCCCACGCTGGTCGACGGCGGGGTGCACAGCGCCGACGGACTGCCGCCGGCGGTGGCGCAGGCCCTCGACGGCACCGAGCCCTCCGAGGCCGACTGGCTCGCCGACCAGCTCGCCGAGGTCGGCTGGTTGGGCGGTCGCCGCCCCGACACGGCCGCCGTGCGAGTGGTGTCGCTGCCCGGCAGCGCGTCTCCGACCGGTGCGCTGATCGTCGTGCGCGGCACCCCCTTCGACGAGCACGACGTGGAGATGCTGCGCGGGTTCGCCGCGCGGGCCGGTGCCGCGCTCGACGCCGCCGTCCTCTATCGCGACCAGGCCGAGGTCGCCGAGACGCTCCAGGCCAGCCTCGCCCCGAGCGAGCCGCCCGGCGTGGGCGGTGTGCAGTGGGGCGCCGCGTACCGACCCGCGCAGAGCTCCCTGCGCATCGGCGGCGACTTCTACGGCGCGCACGAGCTGCCCGACGGCGGCGCGTTGTTCTACCTCGGCGACGTGTCCGGCAAGGGCGTCGACGCCGCCGTGTTCACCGGCCAGATCCGGCAGGGAATCCAGGCGCTGCGCCGCATCGAGTCGGACCCGGCACGGCTGCTCACGCTGCTCAACGACTCGGTGCTGGAGACCACCCGGGCGCACGGGCACGGCCGCTTCGCGACCATGGTGCTCGGCAGCACGCACCCGACCCATGGTGGCGGACTCTCGCTCACCCTGGCCAGCGGCGGGCACCTGCCGCCGGTCGTGCTCCGCAGCGACGGCACGGTGGAGACCCTCGACCTGCGCGGCATGCTGATCGGGGTGGTGCCCGACCCGCGGATCGCGGCGCTCACCGTGCAGTTGGCGGCGGGCGAGACCTGCGTGCTGTTCAGCGACGGGGTCACCGAAGCCCGCGGCGGCGTACGCGGCGAGCAGTTCGGTGCCGCCCGCCTCGTCGCCGCGCTCGAAGGCTGCCAGCGCATGCCGGCGCCGGCCGTGGCCGAACGGGTCGAGCAGGTGATCGGCGACTGGCTCGGTGGGCGCAACCACGACGACATCGCGGTGTTCGCGATCCGGGCGGTCCCGCCCAGCGTGCCCCAGCGGCATCTGCACGCGGTGCCGGCGTCATGACCGCTGTTCTCGACTCCGCCGTGGAGTCCGCGTACCCGCGCTATCTGCACTGTCTCGACCTAGCCGACGAGAACGGTGCGATCGACGTCGCCCTGTCCCTGCTCGATGCCGGCGTCCCCGCCGAACGGGTGCTGCTGTCGCTGGTCGCGCCGGCGCAGGCCCAGGTCGGCGAGTGGTGGCAACGCAACGAGTGGAGCGTCGCGCAGGAGCACGCGGCGACGCATGTCAGCGAGCGGGTGGTGGCGGCCGTCGCCATCGCGGCCCGGACCCGGCCGACCCGGGAGCGCGTCGTGGTCGCCTGCCTCGACGGCGAGTGGCACGCGCTGCCGGCCCGCCTGGTCGCCGAGGTGCTGCGCCTCGACGGTTGGGACGTGACCTTCCTCGGCGCCAGCGTGCCCTCCCCGCACCTCGTGTCCTACCTGCACCGACACGACCCCCGCGCCGTGCTGCTCGCGTGTGCCCTGCCGATGCGGCTGCCGCACGCGTTCCGCGCGATCGAGGCCTGCCGCCGCACCGACGTGCCCGTGCTCGTCGGCGGCCGCGGCTTCGGCGCCGACGGACGGTGGGCGGCCAAGCTCGGGGTCGCGTTCGCCAGCGACGCCCGGGCCGCGTCGTCGGTGCTGGCCACACCGGCGTTCGACGCTGCGACGCCGCCCGCGTTGCTCGACGACACGGAGTACGCGGGCCTGGTCGCGGCCAAGGTCGAGCTGATCGACCTGGCGCTGGAGCGGTTGGACCTGCGGCGGTACTCGCCCGCGCAGGTCGACGCCACGCTCGCGGACCTCGGCTACATCGTCGACTCCCTGGCCGCCGCCGTGTACGTGGACGACGCCAGCCTGTTCGGCGAGTTCGTGGGGTGGCTGGGCGAGGTGCTGAGCAGCCGCGGCGTGCCGCTGCACACGGTCGGGCTGACCTTCGACGTCATGGCCGACCGACTCCGCGACTTCCCCCGGGCGCATCGCTTCCTGCGGGAAGTCGCTCTGCGGCCAGCCGCTTGATCGCATCGGTCGACATCTGGGTATAGCCCGGAACCGTGACGTCATTCGGACTCGAACTGCCCTGCGGTGCCGCCTGCGCCGACCCCCGCCTGCTGGCCGAACTCGCCCTCCGCGCCGAGGACGCCGGCTGGGACGGTGTGTTCCTGGAGGACTACCTGGTCTACGGCGCGGAACCGGACTGCCCGACGGCCGACGTGTGGGTCGCGCTGGCGGCGATGGCGGTGGCGACCTCGTCGGTGCGCCTCGGCACGACCGTCACGGGCGGCGCCCGCCACCTGCCGTGGGAGTTGGCCCGCCGGGTCATGACGCTCGACCAGCTCAGCGGCGGCCGGGTGATCCTGGGGCTCGGCGTGGGAGATCCCAACGACGACGCGTACCGCCGGTTCGGTGGTGTCTCCGACCCCCGCACCCGGGCGGGGTTGCTCGACGAGTCGCTCCAGATCCTGGTGGGGCTGTTCGCCGGGGAGCGGTTCAGCTTCGCCGGCGCCCACTTCCGGGTCGACGACGTGCTGTTCCAACCGGCGCCCGTGCGGGTGCCGATCTGGATCGGCGGTGGCTGGCCAGGGCGGGCGGCGGTGCGGCGGTCGGCCCGGCACGACGGGTTCCTGCCGTACCGGCGCTCGTCGGTCGACCGCTACGCGGACGCGGAGGAGGAACTGTCCGCGGAGGATGTGGCCGAGATCTTGGACAGCGTACGGGCGGACCGGGGCTCGACCGAGGGCTTCGACCTGGTGGTCGGCGGGCGGCGCCGGCGAGCGGACTGGTCCGCGGAACGGCTGCACGTGGCGGCGGTGGCCGAGGCCGGTGCCACGTGGTGGATGGAGTGGGTGCCGCCGGGTCCGCCCGACGCGATGCGGGCCGCGGTGTCACAGCCGCCGCTGAGGCCCTGAACAGGAAAGATCCCGGCGGTTCCCGCCGGGATCTTTCGCGCTATTCGGCTGCTTCCTCCGAGGTTCGGCGTTCGATCTCTTCCGGATCCTCGCCCCGTTGAACGGCGTCTCTGGTGGCCTCGGGCTCATTCTCCCGGATGTCCGATTCCATCAAGATCGCTTCGGCCTGGTCCTGGAAGTCGTCACTGCCGACCGCTTCCTCTTCGGGGAGCGGATGCTCGGCGCGGGACTGAGCGCGGTCGTCGGTCATGCCTCGCAACTACCCCGGGGACCGGGACGGCTAACGCCACGAACAGGCAGTCCTTTCGCGGGCCACCGCGCTCCGACAGGTCCGTGGTGCCCCTGACGGCGGCTTGCGCCGGCCGGCGGTGGGGTCCGCCGATCAGCGCAAGCTGCGGGCGGGCGCCGAGTGCGGCGCCCGCCCGCGTGCGGTCAGCGGTGTCGCGGGCCGGAACCCGCGTGCGGGTTGACCGGGTTCGCGGTGTCGCGGGCCGGAACGCGCGGACGCGCTGACCACGTCAGCGGCCTCGCGAGCCGGCACCCGCGAGCGGGCTGACCAGGTCAGCAGCCGAGCCGGCGTGCTCTCCGCGTCCCGGGAAGGGCTCCGTCGTCATGGCCCGCGCCAGGCTCGTGCTGCTGATCATCGTCGGCCAGGTGGCCGGGTCCGGGCGGGTGGAGACGACATCGTCGGGCGAAGCCGGGGCCACCGCGGCGGCCGGCTTCGGGCTCCGGCTGGCGCGGAAGATCCCGATCGACAGGACGGCCAGGATGGCGATCTCGACGAGGACCAGGCCGCGCTCGACCAGGCCCATCATCACGCGGCCGCCGGGGAAGGCGACGTACCAGAGCAGGCCGACGCCCACCGCGCACGTGCCGCACAGCCACCGCACGGTCGAGGCCAGGCGCTCGCCCATTCCCGTGAAGCGGGCGGCGAGCACCGCCGCCGCGATCGGCAGGGCGACGAACGCCGCCACCGACGCGTACCGGTGGATCAACGCCGCGGTCGACATCGTGGCCACGTCGGGCGGGTCGGTCGGGATGATCGCGGCGATCAGCAGGCCCACGGACCAGATCGACAGCAGGAACGTCGGCAGCCCGCGGATGGCCACCCCGACCGCGCGGAGCCCGGCGAGCAGGGCGGGCGCACCGATCGCGAGCGCGACCATCGCGATCTCGATCGTCACGCCGCGATTGGACAGTGCGTAGTCGCTGATGGTCAGTTTGAGAGGGTCGTATCCCGGGCCGAGTCCGATGTGTCCGACGACCGTCGCCACGACAGCGGTGAGCAGTCCGACGATGGACATCGATCCGAAAGCGCGGGCTTTGTTCATGCCTCAAGGCTTCCGGCCAGGCCGTTTTCCCGATATCAGGAAGCGCCCTGGCCGACCCCTCGGATCGTTCGCCGAAAACTGGGGGGAATGCACGGGCCTACCACTCAGGGTCGGGTAAACCCCACCGCCGGCCGGGGTGGCTACGCCTCCGGCGCGATCCGGCCAGCAAGAACATCGGCCACATCGAAGCGAACGGGCGCTTCGAGCTGGTCGTAGCCGCAGGATTCCGGCGTGCGGTCCGGCCGCCACCGGACGAACTGAGCGGTGTGCCGGAAGCGGTGGCCTTCCAGATGGTCGTAGCGGACCTCGACCACCCGCTCGGGCCGCAGCGGCACGAACGACAGGTCCTTCTCAGGGTTCCACCGACTGGCGTCGCGGCGGTTCTCGGCAACGCCCTCGAACGCCGCGGCCCAGTTCCACGGATGATGGGCGAAGTCGGTGACCAAGGGCTGCAACTCGACGAAGAGCTCCTTGCGGCGGGCCATCGGGAACGCGCCGATCACGCCGACAGAGCTGAGATCGGTGGCGCCGCGCCAGGCGGCCGGCAGCATCGGGTTGGCCGGGTCGTCGTAGAGGCCGAGCAGCAGCGACCCGATCGCCTCGGGCTCCGTCTTGTGCGGACGGTAGCCGGCGACCACGCAGTCGGCCGTGCGTACATGCTTGATCTTCGCCATCACCCGCTTGTTGGGCTGGTAGGTCTCGTCGCCGCTCTTGGCGACCAGCCCGTCGAGCCCCGCGCCCTCGAACAGGTCGAACCACTGCCGCGCGACCGCCCGGTCGGTGGTGATCGGCGTGAGGTGCACCGGCGGCCGGGCGCCGCTCATGGCCTGCTCGAGCGCCGCCCGCCGCTCGCGAAACGGCCGCTCGGTGTAGTCGTCGTCGCCGAGCGCCAGCAGGTCGAACGCGATGAAGCTGGCCGGTGTCTGCTCGGCCAGCAGCCGGACCCGGCTGGCCGCCGGATGTAGCCGCAGCTGGAGCGCCCCGAAGTCGAGGCCCTGGGTGTCGGTGCTGGCGATGACGATCTCGCCGTCGACCACGCACCGCGGCGGCAGGCTCTCCTTGACCGCCGCGACGATCTCGGGGAAGTAGCGCGTCATCGGCCGCTCGTTGCGGCTGCCGACCTCGACCTCGTCACCGTCGCGGAACACGATCGACCGGAAGCCGTCCCACTTGGGCTCGTAGAACCGGTCGTCCGGGATCTCCGGCACCGATTTGGCCAGCATCGGCTGCACGGGCGGCATGACAGGCAGCTGCACCCACCCATTCTGGCCCGCCCCACCGACAGTTAGGCCGCTGAACCGTCGCCGTCGTCGAGCCAGACCACGATGCCGGTCAGATCGCTGAGTACGGCCGCCACTCCGGCCCGCACGGCGGCCGCGCACCGGTCGGCGGTGAACGAGGCGGCGTCGTACGTCGAGGACATCCCCAACCCCTCGCCGCGGAACGAGGCGCCGGCCCAGTCGACCGCGGTGACGTTGTGGGTGGGCTCGGCGAGCTCCGCGCCCACGACGAGGAACTGCTGCGCGAGGTGGCTCGCGGTGACCAGCGCCAGCGGGTCGACGAGGTCGTTGCCGGCGGTGACGACGAGGTCCGGCCCCATGTCGAGCGCCTTGGTGATGCTGGGCACGAGGTCCGATCCCGCCTCCACGATGCGCAGGTCGACCCGCTCCTCCTTGGCCCAACTCTTCACCGCCGCCACCAGAGCCGTGGTCGGAGCGTCGTCGCCGGTGGTCACCAGGACCACCCGGAAGCCCTTCGGCGGGTGCACCCCGTCCCAGGAGCCCGGCCGGGGGCGGACCGTGCCCTCCGGGGTCGGCGGAGCGGTCGGGTCGGTGAAGCCCGGGCCGAGCGTGCCCACGGGAGCGGGCATCGGGCGGGGCTGGGCGGACCAGTCGCCGGAGCCACACGCGGTGACCAGGAACGCGGTCGCGGCGAGGGTGGCTACGGCCCGGATCAAGGGGCGCACGGGCTCATTCCTACCTCAGCCCGCGCCTTCGCCCACCGCTGCTGAGCAGGTTGTCTCCAGCGTTTAGCCGGAGAGCCGACTCCTGTTCACCTGCCGCGTGCACCGTGCACTGGCCAGCTGAAGGAGCCGCATGTCGCCACGCGTACGCCGTACCCTCGTCGCCGCCCTGCTCGGGTTCATCGCGGTGACGGCTGGACTTCTGAGCGCCGGGCCGGCGGCCGCGCACGGGTTCTCGTCGACGGTCTATGCCGACGTCACCGAGTCCGGCGACGGCCCGCTGCGCACGCGCCTGGCGCTCGAGTACGACCTGCTCGTCGTGTCCACCGCCGACTACCGTCACGACGACCCGCTGTTCCGGGCCGGCACGGCGGCGTTCGACGCGGGCGACACGGCCGGCGAGCTGACGGCGATCAACGGACACAAAGAGTCGATCGTCGGGTACGTCACCGAGCGCTTCACCGTGCAGGGGTGCACCCCGTCGCTGGTCGGGGACTTCACGCTCGACGAGCGCGAGGGTGTGCCGTACGCCAACATGATCTTGGATTGGACCTGTGCGAGCCGGCTCGCCGGGCACGAGCTGCGCAGCGGGCTCTTTCCCGACGCCGAGGGCTACGTCAAGGGCACCAAGACGATCGTCACGTACGTGATCGACGGCCGCTCGGGCAGCGCCGCGCTCGACGCCGCCAACCCGTCGTTCTCCACTGGGCAGTCCGCGTACCAGCGGTTCTGGGAGTTCTTCCGACTCGGCGCCGAGCACCTGCTGACCGGGATCGACCACATCCTGTTCCTGCTGGCCCTGATCGTCGGATCGCGGCGACCGCGGGAGATCGTGCTCGCCGCCACCAGTTTCACCCTGGCGCACTCGGTGACGTTCATCCTGGCCGCGCTGGGGGTGGTCGACGTGCCGCCGCGCGTGGTCGAGCCGATCATCGCGTTGTCGATCGCGGTGGTCGCCGGCTGGTACCTGTGGCGGATCTGGCGGCGCGGCGACCACGCTCTGGAGCTCGCGTCGCCGGACGGTGGCCACTTCGCGCTGGACCGGTCGGGTTGGGGCCGGCTCGCGGTCGTGTTCGGTTTCGGCCTGGTGCACGGGTTGGGTTTCGCCGGCGCGCTGGGCATCGACGAAGCCTGGTCCTGGACTCTGCTCTGGTCGCTGCTCGTGTTCAACGTCGGCATCGAGGTCGTTCAACTGGCGCTCATCGCCGCCGTGTTTCCGCTGCTGATGCTGCTGCGCCGACGTTCGCCGCGGGCGGGGCTGTGGGCGTCGGGTGTGGTTTCCGCGGGTGTGTCCGCGATGGGGCTTGTCTGGTTCGTCCAGCGGGTGTCCGGCTCTTGAGGTTCCGCTCAGGCCTTCCGGTAAGGGCCATTACCTGTATCAGCCAGGTTCATGGTCGGTTCACGGGTCGGGAACAGCTTGATCCTCGTACCCGTACCACCTTCTGGAAGTAAGGAATCCATGAGATCTCGTATCTCGCCGCGGTTGGCTGCCGGAGCCACCGCGACGTGCCTGGGGCTTGCCATCGCCCTGAGCAGTGGCCTGGCCAGTCCGGCCAGTGCCGCCGACGCCAGCAGCGTCACCGCCGTCATCCTCGGTGTGGGCGCCAACGAGTCCCAGCGCATCGTCACCTGGTACTCGTCGACCGACACCGCCCAGCAGATCCAGGTCGCGCCGACCGCCGAGCTCGTCGACGGCGAGTTCCCGTCGGGTGCGGCGACCTTCGCCGCCATCGGCGGGGCGAACATCGCGACCAGCGGCGGCTTCAACCGCCACGCGACGATCACCGGGCTGAAGGAGCACACCGCGTACTCCTACCGGGTCGGCGCCGAGGGCAACTGGTCCTCGACGTACGCGTTCAAGACGCAGGACTTCGAAGGCGACTACGACTTCCTCTTCTACGGCGACCCGCAGATCGGCTCGTCCGGCAACCTGGCCAAGGACCAGGCCGGCTGGCAGGACACGCTGGACGTGTCGCTGGCCGCCAACCCGGACGCCGAGCTGCTGGTGTCGGGCGGTGACCAGGTCGAGACCGCGAACACCGAGTCGCAGTGGAACGCCTTCCTGGCTCCCGACAAGCTGCGCCAGTACCCGTGGGCGGCCACCATCGGCAACCACGACGTCGGCGGCAAGGCCTACGAGCAGCACCTGTTCACCCCGAACACGGACCGCTCGGGCCCGTACTACGCCAACGGCAACCCGGCGTCCAACACCTCGGGCGGCGACTACTGGTACATCTACAAGGACACGCTGTTCGTCGACCTGAACAGCAACAGCTACAGCTCCGCCACGGGTGGTGGCGGCGACGAGGCGCACGTCAAGTACGTCACCGACGTCATCAACCAGCACGGCGGCGAGGCGAAGTGGACCGTGCTGGTCTACCACCACGCGATCTACTCGCCGGCCTCGCACGCCCAGGACAAAGACAACGTGCAGCGTCGGCTCGACTTCCCGACCACGTTCTCCAAGCTCGGCGTCGACCTGGTCCTGCAGGGCCACGACCACAGCTACTCCCGTAGCTACGTGATCAAGAACGGCGAGAAGGCGAACCCTTCCGAGCAGCCCGGTGCCGCCGACGTGGTCGCGGGTCCCGGCGGGGTGCTCTACGTGACGGCCAACTCGGCCTCGGGCTCGAAGTACTACGACATCACCAAGCCGAAAGCGGGCGACGCCACCAGCGGCGGCGGCAACGGCGCGGACCCGCTCAACCCGGACAACTACTGGTACAACTCGGTGCAGAACCAGGAGCACGTCCGCTCGTACGTGAAGGTCCAGGTCCGCAGCGACAAGCTGGTGGTCGAGAACCTTCGCAGCGGTACGTGCGAGGCGCCGAACGCGGCGGTCGAGCTCGGCAACGACGGGTGCGCCAACACCACGGCTGACCAGCCGGTCGGCTCGATCGTCGACAAGGTCACCATCCACCCGTACAACGGTGACGGCCAGAACATCCAGGTCAACGTGCCCAACGCCGCGCCGGGTGAGTTCGGCTGGACGATCGACGGCTACAACGGCCTCGTGGACCTCGGCACCGCGGTCGAGCACAACGGCGACTACTTCCAGGCGTCGGGCAAGATCAACCCGATCCTGGTGTCGGACAGCCGCCGCTCACTCGCGCCGTGGTCGATCTCGGCCAGCGTGGGTGACTTCCGGGACGCCGACAAGTCGTTCTCCGGCAGCTACCTCGGTTGGACGCCGTACGTGCTCGACGCCGGCGCCGGTGCGCAGGCCAGCGGGGCCGTGCCGTCCGCGTACGACGACCACGGCCAGGGCCTCTCCGTCTCGCGCGGCCTCGGCTGGGGCGAGCAGGGCCACCCGCGTGGCACCGCCAAGCTCGGCGCCGACCTGGATCTGAAGATCCCGGGCAGCGTGGAGAAGGGCGGCTACCGCGCCACCCTGACGATCACCGCTCTGAGCAGCTGACCGTCGCAGTTCGACCGGCGGGGCAGGCACCCGGTGTCTGCCCCGCCGTCCACTTTTCTCTTTCAAGGACTTCAGATGCGCACGTTGCCCCTTCGTACCCTCGTGGCGCTGGCCGCCGCCGCCCTGACCGTCACCACCGGCCTGGTCGCCAGCCCCGCTCGAGCAGCGGACGGCGATGTCGCCTGGACGGTCCGCACCGCCTCGAACAGCTTCGGCGCGGACCGGTCCAGCTTCAGCTATGCGGTGAACCCCGGCGGCAAGGTCGACGACTCCATGGTCGTGGCCAACCACGGAAAGACCGCACTGGATCTGGCCGTGTACGCGTCCGACGGCTTCACCACCCAGACCGGCCAGCTCGACCTGCTGACCAGGGACAAGCCGTCAAAGGCTCTCGGCGTCTGGCTGCGCGCGGGTAACTCGCGGGTGACTGTCCAACCTGGAAAGTCAGTCGACGTGCCGTTCACTGTGGCGGTGCCGGCCAACGCGACACCGGGCGACTACGTGGGCGGTGTCGTCACGTCGCTGACACAGCCTGACCAGCAGCAGGGCATCAACGTCGAGCGGCGGCTGGGCATCCGGGTGAAGCTGCGGATCGGCGGCGAGCTGACGCCGCAACTGACGATCGAGGACCTGCACGTCGGGTACGCCGGTTCGGGCAACCCCTTCGCCAAGGGCTCCGCGACGGTGACGTACACGATCCACAACACCGGCAACGCGACCGAGTCGGCGCGACAGGCAGTGTCTTTGTCCGGACCGTTCGGCTGGCTGCGGGCGGCCGCGGGCTCGGTGCCGCAGTCGCCGGAACTGCTGCCGGGGGAGAGCTGGAAGGTGTCGGTGCCGGTGCACGGGGTCGCGCCCGCGCTGCGGCTGACCGCGACCGCCACCCTCACGCCGCTGGTCACGGACGCCTCGGGCTCCACGACGTCGCTGGACGCTCTCGATGCAACAACGCATGGGTGGGCCGTGCCGTGGACGCTGGTGTCGTTGGTGGTGGTGCTCATCGCGGTCGTGATCGCGATCGTGGTCGTCACGCGCCGCGGGCGAGAGCGGCGCAAGGCCCGCGAAGACGCCCGCGTGCGGCAGGCGATCGAAAAGGCCCTGCGCACGAAGGAAACGCAGAAAAGCTGACCTGGACGATTAAGTCCTGACTACCGCTGATGGGTATGGCAAGGGGTGTCTCGGTTGTCCGGTGGTGACGACAGAGATCAACATCCGTTTACTCCTGATTGTGCGTGAGGGTCGGTGACTGGCTCGGACCGCCGTGGCGGGTTGGTCGTTGTCGGGCTGCGGCGGGGGTGTCGTGACCCGGGTGGTTGTTGGCGGCGCGGGCCGTGATCGGGTGTGGCTGGTCTGGTCTCGGACGGGTGTGGGCTTTGATCGGGTGTGGCTGGTCTGGTCCTGGGACGGCGTGTCGACCAGATCTGGCGCACGCGATCAACGTTTCGGCCCTGGATCTTCCAGATAGCTCCCACACGATCACGGCCTCCAGCGCTGACGGGCCTACGGCCCAGGGCCCCCGGGGCACGACTAACGGGCCAGGGACGTATGGGCCACGGCCCGCTCCCACGGGCCAGGGGCAACGGCCACGACTGACGGGCCTTACGCCACGGCCCACAGCCCACAGCCCACAGCCCAGCGCCTACAGCCCTCTGCTACTGCCCACGGGCCACGGCCCACAGCCCACGGCCCACTGCTACTGCCTACGGGCCAGGACCCACAGCCCACGGCCCACTGCCCACGAGCCGGTAGGCCACAGCCCGCGGCCTACAGCGCACAGCCATGGCCTTCAACGCGCCGTCTAGGCCCAACGCGGCTGTGTGGCCTGCGACCTGCAAGCAACGCGCGCGCGGGCGTTGGGCGGCGCGGCGCCGAGCCTGCGGCGTCAAGCGATCGCAGGTCTCCACACCCGCGCCCTGGCGGGCGCAGGGTCGGTTCGCAGCGTTGCCGCCTGATCGGGTCAGGGGCCGCCGAGGACCGGGGGTGGGACGTCGCCCGCGTCGCGCCAGACCAGGTCGTCTTCGGTTAGCCAGGTGCTGTGTTCGTCGGTCTCTTCTTCGTCGTTCGGGGCGGTGCGGGCGGCGCCGGCCGCCTGGGAGCGGCCCGTCGCCGCAGTGCGGCCGTCGGCGCCGGGCGGTCCGTTTCGCGGGCCGGCCGCGCTGTTGCCGCCCGGTCGCCCGGCCGCCGACTGGCTGCCGTTGAGCCCGCTCGACCGGGTCGCTGCCCCACGCTGCTGACCGGTCGCCGCCTGCCCGGACCCGGCAGAGGGCTTGACCGTGTTGGCGCCCTTGCCCGTGCCGGACGCCGCCGAGGTGGGCGACCCGCCCGCAGTGCCAGGGGAGCCGAGCACGCCACCCGGCGGTAGGCCGCCAGACGTCAACCCCGTCCCCGCCGGCACGGTCGGACCAGGAGTCCCGCCGAACTGGGTCAGTGCGCCCACCGTGCCGATAACGGCCGCGCCACCGGCGATGGCCCCGTCGCCTCCGCTGGTGAGCTGCGAGCCGCTCGTCTGCGTGCCGTTGCTGACCGTGCCGGTGCCGGTGTTCGCCGGGCCGCCGGTCAGGCCCGGGTCGTTGGCCACGTGCCCAGGCGTGTCGATCGTGCCGGTGCGACCGGAACCCCCGGGACCGGTGCCGGGGTCCATCGACGGTGCGCCGACCCGCGGGCCGCCGGACGGGCCGGAGCCTCGGTTGGGGTCGCCCTCGGGCAGGCCGGTCGGCGGCGGGGTGAACGGTCGCCAGTCACCCTGGTCGGCCACCTCGTATTGGGTGGCCACCCCGGCGACCAGCGCCGCCATCCGTTCGCGGGCGCGTTCCTTCTCTTCCTCGTCCTGGTTGTGGCCCATGAAGCCACCGACCAGCGCGCCGACGCCCGCGCCGGCCGGGCCGAACAGCGCGCCCTTGGCCGCGCCGTTGGCGGCGCCGTTGAGCATCTTGTCGTTGTCGTCGTGCTCTTCGGGCGTCTCGGCCTTGGACTGGGCGTCGGCCAGGGCCGCGCTCATCTGGCTCAGCCCGGTGTGCGTGGCGAGGAAGTTGCCGGACAGCTCGCGCGAGTAGGTCGAGATCTTGCCGATCCGCTCGCGGAACTCGGTGCCGGCGGCGCCTTCCCAGCCGGCGAGCACCCCGGCGAGGTCGCGGTCGATCGCACCGGCCAGGGTGTCGGCCTGGCGCTCGGCGGACTTCCATGCGGCGACGGTGTTCTCGATGACGCACGGGTTGCCCGCGAACAGCTGGTCATAGAGCGCGCGATGGCTCATCCCGGAGTAGCGGCCCGCGTCACCCATTGCTGGAACCCCCCAGTGCCTTCTGCACGCCGCCGAGGACGTTGGCGATGTCGGCCGAGTTGGCGGTGTTGCGCTCCTCGGTCGTGCGGTAGTTGCTGATGATCGTGTCGGTCGCCGACTGCGCCGCCTTGATCGCCTCGATCAGGCGGCGGACCCGGGTGGCCTGCTCGTCCTGTCGGGTGTCGTGCGCGTCGGTGATCCGCTTGGCGTCGACGAACGCGCCGAGTGGCGGCCGTGCCGCGGCCGAGCCGGTCACCGTCTTGAGCAGCGTCTCGGCCTCGGTCAGGCGGGCGTTGAGTGCTCGACGGAAGTCTTCCAGCGAAAGAATGTCGACCTTGGTCTGTTCGTTCCCCATCGATCAGATGTCCAGTCTTGTCTGGGTGACCCCGGAGATCGGGGCCGCCGGCTGCATGCTCACTCCACGTCGTCCACAGTCGAGACTAGCGCTAGGCAGCGACACTTTTCGACCCGTCCCTATCCCCGCCGCCCTGATCATCCGGCCGGTCGGACGAAGTTGCGCGCGGCGGCTGGATCCAACAAAGGCCCGTTGGGCAGCAACGCCAACAGCGTCGTCGGCACCGGCAACGGATCCACGCCGCTGTATCCGAGCGCGACCACCGCGTTGACCTCGCCGTCGGTACGCAGCGGATACTTGAAACCCTGATCTGTGATCACGTACGTCGTGGTGTCCGCGCTGACCCCCGGCGCCGGCTCGGCCCGCACCAGCGCACCCTTCCCGGAAGCCACGACCACACGGTCGGCCGTACCCACGCCATCCCGGCCCGGACCCGCTGCCGAGCCGCCACCGGAAGCCGAAGGCGAAGGCGCCGCCGCATAACGGCGCACCTCAGCCGCGGCGCCGCCGCCGTGCACCGCGCACAGCATGGGATCCGCGGCCTGCGCGGCGGGAATCGCCGGCAGCGTCGCCGGGAAGTCCTTAGGCTCGACCGTCGCACCCCTGACGAGCGCCTCCGCGGCCTCCGCAGCAGAAATCTCGATCACCTGCGGATCGTCGGCGAGCAGCAGCTTCGCCGAGACCTCGCCGATGGTGACCAGGCCGTCGCGGGTCAACACGTACCGCTGCGATCCCGCCCGATAGACCTGCCCGATCTCGCCACGATCGCCGCCCACCTCACGCGGGCTGGTCTCGCCGGAGTCCTCGATCCGGGGCTGCCGCAGGTCGGGGCCGGCGGAGATGCCGTTGAGCAGAGCCTTGCCGACGACCACGGGGGTGACCGCGGCGAGCTCCAGCGCCGTCAACGTGGTCTCGTCGACGACCCGATAACGCCGATCGCCCAGCACCAGATAGGTCGCGACGGGTCCACTGTCGTCAGCGGGCGTGCTGACCAACAACGCCGAATCGGTCCCGAGGTCCGCACCACCGGCTGGTTCACGACCGACGAACACCGTCGTGGTCGGCGCGCCGGCACCCTGCGGCGGTGTGCTGCACACGCTCCACGGCAGTCTCAGCAGCGCACCGCGGTCCGGCGGCGGATCCGGAGCGTCGGGAATGCCGATCGGCGAGCCCACCGCGTACGCGGAGAGCGAGTCCCGCGACATCTGCCGCATCGCGGGTTTCTCGGTGCCCGCGAACAGCAACGCCGACGTCCAGTTGAGCACCGGGTGCAGGGTGTCGTCGACCAGCACGTACCGCGCGCCGGTCTCGCGCATGATGATCAGCTCGCCGGTCGTCGGCTTGCCGCCGCCCGGGTTGACCAGCCCGATCACACCGATGATCGCGAACACGATCGCGGCCACCATGACACTGCCGAACATCGCGAGCCCGAACCGTCGCATCGGCAGCTCGGTGGTCTCCGGCTCGCCGCTGAGCAGGCCGGAAACGATGCGCCGGGTGATGAACCGGTGCGCCTGCACCTGCTCTTGCCGGCTGCGCATGAAGACCCTCCGATGGCCGCACTCCGCGACGCGGCCACCCTACGATAGGTGACTCGTCGTACGCTGTCCCCGCCGTGCCCCTGGGGAGGAGGACGCGCATGCGAACGGCTGTGTGGCGGCTCGTCGTCGCCGAGATCGCCATCGTCGTCGTCGCCCTTGCCGCGTTCAGCGGGTCGCCTGTCGGGCTGGGCGTCGCGGCCGTCTGCGCGCTCGTCGTCGCCGGCGTCGTCTACGCCCGTCGCGACGGGCGATGGTGGACAGAGAAGCTGCTGGCCCGCCGGCGCTGGCGTCAGCGCCGCGGCACCGGCTCCGTGCTGCAACCCCATGCCATCAACGGGTACGACGACCGCGGCACCAGCGTCGGCATCGGCTGCGACGAAGGCGGGTGGTACGCCGCCGTCGCGATCGCACCCGCGCTCGGCGTCTCCGGCACCCGCGGCGTTCCCGTCCCGGTGGCCCGGCTGGCCGAGTTGCTCGACGACGTCACCCTGCCGCTCAGCGGCCTACAGGTGGTCAGCTGGGCGGCGCCGGCACCACACCACCTGCTTCCCAGCCAGGTGCCGAGCGTCGCGTCCTACCACCAGTTGGCAGCCGACCTGATGCCGTCCGGCCCGGCTCCGATCGACCAGCGCGACTGGGTCGCCGTGCGCCTGGACGTGGCCGACGCGGCCGTCGCCGCGCACCGCCGCGGTGGTGGGGTCGAGGGCGTGCACCGCGCTGTGGCCGCCGCCGTGGGCCGGGTGAGCAAGGCGTTGTCCAGCGCGGGCATCGTGACCGAGATCCTCGGCCCGCAACAACTGGCGTCGGCCGTGCGGCTCTGCGCGGGCGTGCTCGACGGCGACGCGCTCGCCGAGGACTGGACCACGTTCCACGCGGCCGGTCTGCACCACCTCGCCTTCGAGGTGCAGGGGCTGCCGCCGCGCGAGGCACCGTTGTCGACACTGCTGCGTACCCCCGCCGCTGCGGTGGTGTTGTCGGTGGAGTTGCGACCGCGCGAGACCTCGGTGCTCGCCCGCACGGTGGTGCGCCTGGCGGCGCCGGCACCCAACCTGCCCGAGGCGGCCCGCACGCTGTCCGGCCGAGCCGACCAACTCGGGCTCAAGCTGCGCCGCCTCGACGGATGGCAGGGCCCAGCCGCGTACGCGACAGCACCGACGGGTGGTGGTCCCTGGTGACCCGCGCAGGTCAAGCGATCTCACCGGCCGCCGCGGGGGCTATCGGCATGCACGCCGAGCACACCGGCCTGCTGCTCGGCCGGGGTGCCGACGGCGATGCCGTGTTGCTGCGGCTGTTCCGGCCCCAGCCGACCCGGGTCGCGCTGATCGGCGGCCTGTGGCTGGCCCGGGTCACCGTCTTTCGAGCATTGGCGCTGGGCGCACAGGTCTTCGTCCGCACCTCCGACGAACGCCGGTGGCACGGCCTGGGTGAGGTGGCGGTCGGCAATCCAGATCGGGTACGCGTCGTCACCGGCGGCCGGCCCGAGATCCCTGGCCGGGTCGGCGAGCCCGTGTTGCACGTGCATGACGTCGAAGGCCAGCGGGTGTTCGACCTGCGACCCGGCGAGGCCTGGCAGACGACTCTGACCGTCTCGGCGCAGCTCACCGACACGGCGGCCGACGCGCTCGCGGTCGCCGACGCCGCCCTGGTGCAGCGGATGTGGGCACAGCAGGCGGTCTACGTCGCGGCCCGGCTGGGCGTCGACCCGGACGCGTCATCCGAAGTGGAGAACCTCCCGGACGACACGGTCGCCCTGCTCAGCGATGGCCAGGTCCGGGTCGCCTGGATCTCGGCGACCGACATCGAACAGCAGATGTTCGGCCCGCCCGGCAGGCTGTAGGGCTAGCTTTCGCGGATCGCGCGGATCCAGCCGTACAGGCCGCTCGCCCACACCACCAGCGGCAGGATGCCGAGGATCAGCAGGATCTCCAGGATGTCGACGGTACGACCGAGCAGCGGTGACCGGCGGCGCCCCGCACCGAGCGCCGCACCGACGCTGATCGCGGCCACCACCAGCAGTCCGGCGACGACCAGGGTAAGGCGGCCGAGCATGCTCGTGGTCAGGAAGCCGCCGATCGCGATCGCGCCGAGGGCGACCACGCCGGCACCGAGCAGCGGCAATCGTTGCGCGGTCGAGATGAACCAGCGCGCGCGCATGAAGAGCAACAGGCCGAGGGCCGCACAGAGTACGTACCCGGCGGTGCCTCCGGTCGTGACCAGTGCGAGCGCCGAACCGGCCGCGATCAAGCCGACCGCACCGAGCATGCCGGCGAGCAGGTCGTCGGCGCGCTCGGCCAGCCGGAGCACGCGCGCACCGTCGACGGTCTCGGTGTCGGTGCGCAGGTCCTCGGTGCCGGACGGCACCGTGGGCACCGGCAGCCCGGCCAGCCGGTAGGACATCATCGGCATCGCCGGCACCACGACCAGGGCGAGCGCGAGCACGATCGCGGCCGCGCCGGCCGGAGTGGCACCGAAGACCATGCAGATGGCGGCGGCCACGCCGAGGCCCACGGCACCGGCGGTGGTGGCGAGGAAGACCTGGCCGTACGCGGCGACGGCGGCACTGCCGGCGACCGCCGACACGAACACCACGGCCGCGGCGCAGACGAGCAGGTCCGGTGCGCCCAGATCGCCGAGGCCACGGCCGCCGGCGAAGAGCGTCAGGCCGCCGACGGCCGCGTACACCATGGACACGATCGCCAGCAGCAACCCGTTGCGGTGGTCGCCGAAGCCGCGTGCGGCGACGGCCGAGGTCGAGAGCAGCAGCAGCGCGAGGACCAGGGCGACAGCCGGAGCGACACCCCGCGGCGGGCCGGTCAGCGCGAGCGCGACGGCGCCCCCGACCAGCGCGGCCGCGCCCAACCCGAGGCCGAAGACCTTGGTGGTAGCCGTAGACCATCGGCCGGGCCGCATCCGCGTCGCGGTCGCGATCGCGTCGACCACGTCGTCGAACACCGGTTCCGGCTGCTCGGCGCCGCGTGGCCGCAGGTAGAGCAGCTCGCCGTCGCGGATCTCCAACTGGGCCGGCGACTGCGCGATGTCGAGGGCCGGTCCGGCCAACCGGGCCAACGACCAGCCGTACCGGCCGTCAGGCTCGTCAGCGAGTCGATCACCGGCGAACCGCAGGACCGTCGGCAGCACATCGGCAAGAGGCACTTCGGACGGTAGGGCTAAGTCGACCCGCGTCTTCGGCGCCACGATCGTCACACGGCTCGATCCGGCCGTCGTCGCGCCCGCCACGATGTCCCCTCCTCGTCCACAGGCCGCACCCGGGCGTATCGCGGGCGCCACCGCTTCCGGCAGAGTACATACGATGGCCACGGTCCGGTGTCCACCCGGCCCCGGGGGAGGAATTGGCGTTGAGCACCGTCCTGTTCCGACGGCCACCGCGCCGGCCTGGTCCTGCCATGCCGCGCGGTGAGTTGCTGGTCGAGTCGCCACCGGAGCTGCCCGAGCAGTTGCCGCGCGGCATCGGCCAGCTGCTGATGGTGCTGCCGATGGTCTGTGGCGTGGGCGCCATGGCCTTCCTCTACGCCGGTCGCGGCGGTGGGGCGGTCACCTGGATCGCCGGTGGCCTCTTCGGCGTCTCGATGCTCGGCATGGCGATCGGCTCGATGGGCGGCGGCGGTGGCAACAAGAAGGCCGAGCTCGACGCCGAGCGCCGCGACTACATGCGCTATCTGGCCCAGATCCGCAAGAGGGTACGCCGAGCCGCCGACCAGCAGCGGTCGGCCGCGATGTGGGTGCACCCCGCCCCCGACGCGCTCTGGTCACTGGCCTCCTCGCGACGGATGTGGGAACGCCGGTCGACCGACGAGGACTTCGGCCAGATCCGGGTCGCGGTCGGCCCACAGCAGCTCGCGGTCGACGTCACGCCGCCCGAGACCAAGCCCGTCGAAGACCTGGAGCCGATGTCCGCCATCGCGCTTCGCCGGTTCATGAACACCTTCCGGGCCGTGCCGGACCTGCCGATCGCGTTGTCGCTGCGGGCGTTCGGCCGCGTGTCGCTGCGCGGCGAGCGGGAGCGGGTGCTGGCGGTGACCAGGGCCGCGATCGCCCAGCTGGCCACGTTCCATTCGCCGGAAGACGTACGCATCGCGCTGGTCGCCGCTCCGGAACGCGTCGCCGACTGGGACTGGCTCAAGTGGCTGCCGCACGTGCAGGTCGACCGCAAGGTCGACGGCGCCGGGTCGGTCCGGCTGGTCTTCGACTCGATGACCGAGCTGGAGGACGCGCTCGACGACGAGCTCAGCAGTCGCGGCCGCTTCAACCCGTCGGCCAAGGCGTTGACCACCCAGGCGCACCTCGTGGTGATCCTCGACGGTGGCGAGGCTCCGGCCGCTGCCCAGCTCACCGGCCCTGGCCTGCTCGGCACCACGGTGTTCGACCTGTCCGGTGTGGTGCCGCGCGACGCCGGCCGCTGGTTGCTGGCGCTGACGGTCAACGGCGATCGGATCGAGGTCAACCAGGGCAACCGGAGCACGTCACTCGGCCGGGCCGACACGTTGGCGGTGCCCGCCGCCGAGGCGATCGCCCGCCAGCTCGCGCCGTACCGGCTGTCCCACCAGGCCACCAGCGAGGAGCCGCTGTCCCGCAGCCCCGAGCTTCCTGAGCTCGTCGGTGTCGGCGACGCGGCGGCGGTCGACCCGCGCCGTCATTGGCGACCGCGCCCGGTGCGCGAGACCCTGCGCATCCCGCTCGGCCTCGGCCCCGACGGTGCGGTCGTCGAGCTCGACCTCAAGGAAGCGGCGCTCGAGGGCATGGGGCCGCACGGCCTGATCATCGGCGCGACCGGTTCCGGCAAGAGCGAGCTGCTGCGCACGATCGTGTCCGCGCTGGCGATTACGCATTCGTCCGAAGAGCTCAACTTCGTGCTGGTCGACTTCAAGGGTGGCGCGACGTTCGCGTCGCTCGACGCGTTGCCGCACACCAGCGCGGTGATCACCAACCTGGCGGACGAGTTGCCGCTGGTCGACCGCATGCACGACGCCATCGCCGGGGAGCTGCAACGCCGGCAGGAGCTGTTGCGGTCGTCGGGCAACTACGTCTCGCGCCACGAGTACGAGCGGGCGCGCGCCGGCGGCGAGAACCTCCAGCCGCTGCCCAGCCTGCTGATCATCTGTGACGAGTTCAGCGAGTTGCTGGCCGCGAAGCCCGACTTCATCGAGCTGTTCCTGCAGATCGGCCGGCTCGGTCGGTCCTTGGGCATCCACCTGCTGCTGGCGTCGCAGCGGCTCGAGGAGGGGCGGCTGCGCGGCTTGGACACCCACCTGTCGTACCGGATCGGTCTGCGGACGTTCTCGGCCGTGGAGAGCCGGATCGTGCTGGGCGTTCCCGACGCTTACGAGCTGCCCAACGCGCCCGGTCACGGCTACCTGAAGATCGACACCTCGACCATGCTGCGGTTCCGCGGCGCCTACGTGTCCGGTCCCTACCGGCAGGCCAGCGCCGCGACGCAGGCCGCCAAGGCACGGGTGCAGGGCTCGGTCGTGCCCTATCGGATGGCGCACGTCCCGATGCCGAAACTGCCGGAGGCGCCGCCCGAGCCGGTCGAGGTCGCCAGCGGTCCCGAGCCGGCGCGGCAGGTCACGATGCTCGACGTGGTCACCGGGCGGCTGCGCGGCCAGGGTCCGCCGGCCCACCAGGTGTGGTTGCCGCCGCTCGACCTGCCGGCGTCGCTCGACGCGCTGTTGCCGCAACTCCAGCGTGATCCCGACCGGGGTCTGCAGGCCGTGGGCTGGCCCGGCGGTGCCGGTCGACTCGCGGTGCCGGTCGGTGTGGTCGACCGGCCCTATGACCAGCGCCGCGACCCGCTGGTGGTCGACCTGTCGGGCGCGGCGGGCAACACGGTGATCGCCGGTGGTCCGCGGTCGGGCAAGAGCACGTTGCTGCGCACGTTGATCTCGTCGTTGGCGTTGACCCACACGCCGCGCGAGGTGGCGTTCATGTGCCTCGACTTCGGCGGTGGCACGCTGCGCAGCCTCGCCGGGTTGCCGCACATGTCCGGCGTGGCCGGGCGGCGCGACATCGAGGCGGTGCGGCGGTCGGTCGGCGAGGCGACGGCGCTGCTCGACGAGCGCGAGCAGCGGTTCGCCGAGCGGGGCATCGAGTCGATCGGCGCGTACCGGCGGATGCGGGCCACCGGGCGTTTCCCCGAGGACCCGTTCGGCGACCTGTTCCTGGTAGTCGACGGCTGGGGCACGCTGCGCGAGGACTTCGAGGAGCTGGAAGCGCGGATCACCAAGCTCGCGGCGCGCGGCCTGGGCTACGGAATCCACGTGATGATCACGGTCAACCGGTGGGCCGAGCTACGGATGAACGTGCGCGACCTGCTCGGCACCCGGCTCGAGCTGCGGCTGGGCGATCCGACCGAGTCCGAGATCGACCGGCGGGCGGCGCTCAACGTGCCGACGGGCGTGCCCGGGCGCGGTCTGACCCGTGACAAGTTGCACTATCTGAGCGCGTTGCCCCGAGCTGACGGTCTCGGCGACCCGGAGACGCTGGTCGACGGCACGGCCGCGATGGTCGCCGCGGTCGCCGAGTCGTGGGTGCACCCGCCGGCGCCGAAGGTGCGCCTACTGCCGCGCCGCCTGCCGGTCGACGAGCTCACCAAGCTGGCCGGCACCGACGCGCCGGGCATCGCGATCGGTCTCAACGAGTCGCACCTGTCGCCCGTACGCGTAGATTTCTCGGTCGACCCGCATCTGTTGGTGTTCGGTGATGTCGAGTCCGGCAAGACCAACCTGCTCCGGCTGGTCGCACGGTCCATCGTGGATCGCTATACCCCACAGGAAGCACGAGTGGTCATCGTGGACTATCGGCGCGGTCTCCTTGACGCGATCTCCGGAGAGCATCTGCTCGGCTACGCACCGTCAGCCACCGTGCTCGCCGAGATGGTGGGCTTCCTGCGGGATTCGATGAAGCAGCGGCTGCCGGGGCCGGACATCACGCCCGATCAGCTGCGCAACCGCAGTTGGTGGCACGGCCCCGAGCTGTTTTTGATCGTCGACGACTACGACCTCGTCGCGTCGGTCGGCAACAATCCACTGTCGCCATTGGTCGAGCTGTTGCCGCAGGCCAGCGACATCGGCCTGCACGTGATCCTGACCCGGCGCGTGGGTGGCGCGTCGCGAGCCCTTTACGAGCAGGTCATCCAGCGGATGCGCGAGCTGGATACGCCGGTGTTCCTGATGTCCGGCAAGCCGGAGGAAGGTGCCCTGGTCGGCACCCTGAAACCGAGCCCACAACCGGCAGGGCGAGGCACACTCGTACGTCGGCAGGACGGGCAGCAACTGGTCCAGACGGCCTGGATAGAGCCATGACGATCCGGGGCTGCGCCATGATGCCCGCGTCCGTTACGGTGAGTCCGGACGTGTCGCACGAATCAAGCGAGGGGTGAGTGTTATGGGTCAGCCGTTCTTGGTTGATGCCGCAACGCTCCACAAGGCTGCGGGGGATGTGCGGTCGACAAGGTCTGATGTCGACGGTGATCTCAAGCGGCTTTGGGGCGTGTTGGACGATCTGGCTGTCGCATGGCAGGGCCAGGCTTCCGCGGGGTTCCAAAACCTGATGAATCGCTGGAATGGCGATGTCACGAAGCTGCTGACCGCGTTGGACAACATCGCGGACCTGCTCGACCAGGGTGGCACGACGCACCAGGTCAACGACGAGCAGCAGAACGAGATGATTAACAAGTTCAACTCGGCCCTGAACCCGTAGTGATCTGAGCGAAGGACATCGAGATCATGTCGCAGCCGATCCAAGTCAACTACGCCGCGCTCGAAAACGCGCAGTCGCAGATGCAGTCGATCTCCAAGACCATCGACGGCCGCCTCGACACCCTCCGCTCCCAGCTGCAGCAGATGCAGTGGAACGGTTCCGACCGCGAGGCCTACCAGGGCTACCAGGCCCAATGGGACGCGGCTGTCGCCGACATCAACGCGATCCTGCACGAGATCGGTGCGGCAGTCGGCGTAGCCAACCAGAACTACATCACCACAGAAGCCAACAACGCGAAGGTGTGGGGCTGACCCACTTCCGGCGTCATCCGCGCAGCGCGGCCCAGGGCCTAGCCTCGGGCCGCGCTGCGCGTTCCGGTCCATCGTGGATCGATCGTGACCAGGCGTGCTTCCGTTCTTCTTGGCGCTGAGGCAATCGCGTATCGGCCGTGCCTGGCCAGGTGTGTTGTCGTTCGCCGGTGAATGCGGCCTGGTGGCGGAATCCCTTGCCGATCTTCTTGGCGCTGAGGCGATCGCGTATCGGCCGCGCCTGGCCAGGGTTTTTGTCCGTTCGCGGGTGGATGCGGCCTGGTGGCGGAATCCCTTGCCGAGGCGTTGGACCCCGGCGGCTGGTCAGCGAGGCGGGACCTGGGCTCGGCCGCTGTAGTTCGGCGCTGTTGCGTGGCCGCCAGCCTGCTGGGTCGGCGGCGTTCGCTGGGTTGTGGGTTGCCAGCTCAGCGGTTGTTGACGCTGGCTCGGCGCTGGTCGCGCGGTGGCTGGCACCGGTGCGCCGGCGGGTTTGTGCGGTCGTTTGGCCGCGCCGCGGGTGCGTACTGTGGGCGCGGTGACCTTCCCGCCGGCCGGCCCGGCGGGAGTCTGGCGGGCGACCCATGCCGCCGCCGGGTCGGTGGTAAGCCTGCGCCGCCTGGTGCCGCGGACGACAGCGGCACACAGCGCGATCACGAGCGCCAGGGCGCCCAACACGGCCGCGGTCCAGGTCGCCAGCGTGCGCGTGTTGCCCATCGGGTCGGCAGGCAGCGCCACCGGGTCGAGCGCCGCCGCGGGGGGTGACGCCTTGGGAGCGCCGGTGATCGCGGTCATGGCCCGGTACGGGTTGATGACGCCATACCCCACCAGATCGTTGCGCCCCTCCGGCGGATGATCGGCGGTCGCGGTGATCCGCGCGGTGACCTGCGCCGGCGTCAGGTCCGGATCCGCCGACCGGATCAGCGCCGCGAGCCCGGACACGTACGCGGTCGCGAAACTGGTCCCACCGGCGGTGAACCGGGCGTACCCGTCCCCCCGAGGCATTGGCCCGTCAACCTCGGCCCCCGGCGCGGCGACGTCGACGTACGCCCCCGTGGTCGAGGTAGCGACGTGATGCCCCTCCTGATCAATGCCGGCAACGGCGATGACCCCGTCATACGCGGCGGGATAAGCCTTCTGGTTCTTGCCGTTACCACCACCGTCGTTGCCCGCGGCCGCGACAAGAACGACACCGTCCTCGAGCGCGTCGTCGATGGCCTGCTCCAACGCCGGCGTCGGGTCGGTGGTGAGCGAAAGATTGATCACGTCGGCACCGTTGTCGACGGCGTAGTCGATCGCGTCAGCGATGATGTTCGGCCTGTCGGGGTCGAAGTCGGGCTCGAGATCGGGCAAGACCCGAATGGGCAGGATCATGGCTTTGGGCGCGATCCCGGTGAACACGGAGCCCTCAGGCTTCCGCCCGGCGATGATCCCGGCGATCAACGTCCCGTGCGCCACGGCGTCACATTGACCGAGCGCGGACGGCTCGACGAAGTCACGCCCTTCGAGCACCTTGCCCTTCAACGCCGGAGGATCAGGCGACACCCCAGAGTCGATCACCGCGACCGTGATCCCGGCGCCTTCGCTGACGGGCCAAGCCAGATCGGGCCGCATCCGTTGCAGCGGCCACGGGGTCTCCGTCATGGGCGATCCCGGGTTGGCAGGCCCGCACTTGGGCGCTCCCAGCCCAGCAGAGCCTGGGGCGGCAGCCGCCGGCCCGCTCACCCCGATCGCGGCAACCGACCCCACCACGGCCACAGCCGCCAGGCTCGGCAAAAGTCGGTTGGCACCGCGCCCACGGCCGAGCCGACGCGAGCTGGGCGGAGCGCCTTGCCTCGCGCCGGACGTAGGCGGCGGTGTGGCGCGTGCCCACAATGGCGGCGTAGCACTCGGCGCTGCTCCGTGAGCGCGCTGCGGTTGGTTGGCAGGCGGCATCGGCTCGCGCGCTGGCGCGGCGGGCCTGGCTTCGATTGCTCGGTCTCGGAACACGGGATGTGCCTGGTTGATCAGTTCCCGAGGACCGGAGGCGGCGGAACGTCGGTGCCCTCGTTCCACACGTTCTCGTCTTCGTAGAGCCAGCTGTCGTACTCGTCCTCGTCGCCGTGTCCGCCGGAGGCGCCTGGGCCGCCGGCGAAGCCGGCACCGCGCCCGCCGGCACCCTTTCCAGCGCCGCCCTTGCCCGCGCCGGCTCCGGCGCCGCCCATCCCGGCCATGCCCCCGCCTCCGCGGGCCGCGGCGCTGCCCCGGCCGCCGCCGGCTGCTCCGCCACCGACACCGCCGATGCCGGCCATGCCGCCGCCGCCCAACCGGCCGCCGGCACCGCGGGTAGCGCCGCCGCCTTTGCCCGTGGGGCCGCCGGCCATCGGTGCGATGGTCGGGGTGATCGGCTTGCCTAGGGATCCGCCGCCGGAGAGCTTTCCGAGGCCACCTGGCACGCCGATGCCGCCGCCGCCGCTTCCCAAGCCGGCGCCGCCGAGACCGCCACCACCTAGGCCACCGGTGCCAAGGCCACCGCCGCTCAGCCCGCCGAGGCCTGGCGTGCTCGTCGACAGCCCGCCGCCGGCGCCGGCCAGGCCGGAGCCCGGCTGGTAGTCGCCCAGGCCCGGAGTAGTGGGCTTGTCGATCGGCGAGCCGTCCAGCAGGCCGGGCATGTTGCCGACACCGCTCCCGCCGACCTTGGGTGGGTCGAAGCCGCCGGCGCCACCACCGGCGCCGCCGATGCTCGGTACGCCGCCACCACCGCCGACGCCTGGGCCACCGCCACCAAGGTCGGGAGTATCAATCTTGGGGGTGCTGACGTTGCCGACCCCGGTCGCGGTGGGCGCGCGGTCGGCCGCCGTTTCATGCTGCGTGCTGACCGTGTCGTACGCCTGGCGCGCGTCCTCCTCGACATCCGTCAGCAGCTTGCGGAACTGGTCGCCCAGCCAGCCGGCGAAGCTCATCGGCGCGTTGTTGAAGAAGCCGGACTCGAGCTCGACCTCGAGGATCCCGGGAGCGAGCGTGACCCGGGCGTCGCGGGCGGCCATGAGCTCGCCGAGCATGCTGGCCGGGACCGGCATCGCCGCCTGGGCCGCCTCGAGATCCTGCGCCGCCGTGCGCAGCGTCTCGACGATGCCCGCGCCGCCCTCGGGCGCCGCGCCGTCCGAGACCTTCTTCAGCCCCTCGCTGACGGTCTTGACCCGTCCGGCGAACGCGTCCGCGGCCTTGCCCGTCCAGAACGCGTCAATGCCCTTGATGTCCTGTTCGAGCGACGTGCAGACATCGCGTACGTTCCCGATCAGCTCCTGCCAACCAAGAGCGGCGTCCTCGACATCAGCGGGACGGCCGGCGATGACGACGTGGTTGACCATGGTCGTCCAGTCGAGAGCCATCTGCTCTTTCCCCTCCTGGCAGATCGCTAGATCTGGTGCTCTTTCGCGGCGGCCTTACCGAAGATCGACTCCCACTGCTGCGCGGTGAGCGCGTTGCGCTCCTCAGCGGCGGCGTAGTTCTCTTTGATCTTCCCGAGGGCGTCCGCGGTGTCATGCAACTGCTCGATGGTGTCCTTGAGCCCGTTACGGAACGAGTTGTAAAGGGCCGTGTGCTTGCCGTGTACGAGCTCAGCGCCGCGATGACCACCCAAAGTGGACGTACCGCCACTCGCCGGACCGTCGATCTTCTCCAGGATCCCAGGCATCGCGTAGTAAAGCCGGCCCAGATATTCGGCCCGTTCCCGGAGCCACTTCTGCGTCGACTCGAGGGACTCGAGATCAACCCCGGTCTTGCCACCCGGCGCCGCCTCGGTTAGTCCGGCAGGAGCGACATCCGGCCGAGACGTGCCGACGTTGGCCTGGTCCAACTTCATGTCGAGCGCGAACGGGCGGTCCACATGCGTGCTGATCCGCTCACCGTTGTTGTCAACGGTGAGGACCGAGCCGTCTTTGAGCCGGACCTCCACAGTGTTCTGGTCGATCCGTTTGTAGCTCTCGACCTGCGCATCGAGTTCCTTGTTCCCGGACTCGAACTTGTCCCCCATTACTTCTCCCCAGGTCTCGGCTGCCTAACTGGTGCCGGACGTCAATGCGTACCCTACCGGTCACCCGACGACGGTGGTTGCCGCTGCTCGGCCGGAGGCTGCCCCTCCTGCGGCCCGTAGCCCGACTGACCCGGCGCCTGCCCGTGGCCTGGCTGACCGGGTGCCGGAGTGTGGCCTGGTTGACCCGGTGCTGGTCCGTAGCCGGGCTGACTGGGCGTCGGCCCGCTGCCTGGCTGGCCCGGTGCCGGTCCGTACCCGGATTGTTGCGGTGGCGGTCTGTAGCCCGGTTGCGCCGGCGGTGGGCCAAACGCGGGTGGCTGCGGCGGCTGACCATATGTCGGCGGTTGCGGCGGTGGCGGGTAGGGCGGTTGCTGAGGCGGCGGCCCATAGCCCGGCCTTGCCCCGTACCCCGGTGGAATCTGCCCTTGTCCCGGAGGCGGCGCACCCCACTGTCCTGCCTGCCCAGGGTATGGCCCGCCAGATGGTGGCGGGCCGGACAACTGCCGCCGCCGCCGACGGTTCGACCAGACGATCAGGATCACAATCGCCGCCACGACCACCAGACATCCGAGGCCGTAGACCAGCAGGCCGCCCCAGTCGGCGCGCACCCTGATGCCGAACCGCGAGCCTTCGTCACCGGCTTCGTCGGTCGCCGAACCGCTGGCCTTGTCATCGGGCGCAGCAGAAGCGACACCGAGCGGGTTGGCGTCGACGCGTGGGATGTCGGCGGTCAACGCCCGCACCGGGTCGACGATGCCGAAGCCGTAGAGGCTGTCGCGGCCCTTGTCGCCCTTGTCCGTGGCGGTCTTGACCAGCCTGTTGACGACGTTGGCGGCGTCGAGATCGGGGAACCGCGAGCGGATCAGGGCGACGACACCGGACGTGATAGCGGCGGCCTGGCTGGTGCCGTCACCGACGCCGTACCCGTTGCCCTGGTTGACTGACATGATCACGTCGACGCCGGGCGCGCTCACCGCGAGCTGGTGACCTCGGTTGGAGCCTTCCCAGAGGGCGCCCTTGCGGTCGACCGCGGAAACGGAGACCACGCCCGGCAGCCGGGCGAACGAGCTCACGTCACCGCCCTGGTTGCCCGCGCTCACCACCACGACGACGTCGCGTTGCTGGGCGTACGCGATGGCGTCGTTGATCTCGGTCGAGAAGAACGTGGAGCTCGGCTCCATCGAGATGTTGATGACCCCGACGCGCTGGTCAGCGGCCCACCGCACGGCCGGCGCCATCGTTTCGCGCGCCATGCCGACCGCGGCCGGCATGATCTTGGCCTCTGGCGCGACGCCGAGCAGTCGCTGCTGGCCGCCGCCCCGCCCGGCGATGAGGCTCGCCATGCCGGTGCCGTGGCTGACGTTCTGGTCAGGGTCGGTGCGGCCGTCGGCGGCCACGTCGTTGCCAAATGCCTTGCCGGGCACGACCTGGCCGGCGAGGTCCTGGTTGGTGGCCTGCACGCCGGTGTCGACGACCGCCACCGTCACGCCGGCGCCTTTGGTGATCTGGTGCGCGCGTGAGATGCGAAGCGAGTCGAGTTGCCAGGACAGCGACCGCACCGTATCGGCGTGCGCGGGGGTGGCAAGCAGCGGCAACGAGGCCATCGTCAGCACGGCCGTCGCCACGACGAGCCATCGCGCACGCATGCGTCGGTGCATGGACTGCTTCATCTCACCCGCCCGAGTCGCTGTTGAACCGGCAGCTCAACCAGCACATCGGTGGTCGTGACTGTCCGTGCGCCCAGTGTAGATGGCGGTGACGGACGGGGAGTGTCCGCACAAGTGGGCTGTGGATAACTCACCGCCTGTGGATAACCCGTTTCGAGCCTTGCCGTGGGCCGACACTGGACCGGTCACGTCGAAGCACCGACCACAACGGACGCGGCGGCGACGAAAGCTCGTCGCCGCCGCGTCAACGGGGAGGTTTCAGTGGGACTTGTTGGTGCGTACTACGCCCGCCGCACCGCCACCGCGGCGCACCGGCTCGGCCGTGGCGATCATGCCGCCGTGCCGGGTGAACTCGATCGCCGTCGCGGCGCCGAGCTCGGGTGTGCTGACGAACTCGGGCTGGCCGAGAGCGACCAGTTCCGCGCCATACGCGGTGATGAAGGCGGTTTCCGCCTGTGGTGCCGCGCTGTTGCGCTGCGAGGCGCGCGGTGCCGCCATCGCCTCAGGCAGGGTCATGCCGAGGTCGATGCGGTTGACCAGCATCTGCAGCACGGTGGTGATGATCGTGGCGCCACCGGGGGTGCCCAGTGCCAGGAACGGCTTGCCGTCGTCGAACACGATCGTCGGCGACATCGACGAGCGCGGCCGCTTGCCCGGGGCCGGCAGGTTCGGGTCGGGCGGCGCGCCCGGCGTCTGGATGAAGTTGAAGTCGGTCATCTCGTTGTTGAGCAGGAAGCCGCGGCCCGGCACGACCATGGCGTTTCCGCCGGTCTGCTCGATGGTCAGGGTGTACTCGACGACGTTGCCCCACTTGTCAGCGACAGTGAGGTTCGTCGTGCTCTGGCCGGGGTTACCGTCCGCAACGGCCGCCGCGGTCTCGCAGCCGCCGTAATGTCCGTCCGGGTTGCCCGGCGCGACCGGCTTGGTGAGCGCCTTCGCCGGGTCGATCAGACAAGCGCGCTCGGCGGCGAACCGGTCCCGAAGCAGCTCGTCGATCAAGCGTCGCGAGGTGTCGTCGCCGACATAGCGGTTGCGGTCGGCGAACGACAGCGCGCTCGCCTCGAGATAGAGGTTCAGCGCGTCGACCGCGCTCATGCCGGACAGGTCGAACCGCTCGAGGATGTTCAGCGCCTCGCCTACCGCGATGCCACCGCTGGACGGCGTCGACATGCCGTAGACGGTGTAGCCGCGGTAGTCCGACCGGGTCGGCGCCGGGAACCGGACGTCGTATCGGCTGAGGTCGGCGAGCGTCATCTCGCCGGGACGGATCTCGTACTGCCACGGCACCGCGGGATCCGCGGCGACCGGCGGATGCTGCACCGTCGAGACGATGTCGCGGGCGATCCGGCCCTCGTAGAAGACGTCCGTGCCGTGGCGCGAGATCTGCCGATAGGTGTCGGCCAGGTCGGGGTTGCGGAACCGCGAGCCGACCACCGGCGGCTGCCCGCCCGGCAGATACAGGTCCCGGGTGGAGGTGAACTGCGCGAACTGGGCGGCGTTGTCGGCGATCTGCTGACGGAACGTCGAATCGACCGTGAACCCGCGCTGAGCGACGTCGGCCGCCGGGGCCAGCGCCGAGGACAGCGAGCGGGTTCCCCACTTGCGCAGGGCTTCCTTCCAGGTGAGAAGCGATCCGGGTACGCCGGCCGAGATGCCACTGACCCGGGCCTCCTGGAACGCCATCGGCGTGCCGTCGGCCTTGAGGAACGCGTCCTCTCCCATCGCGCGCGGTGCCGCCTCGCGACCGTCGATCGTGTGCACCCGACGGGTCTTGGCGTCGTAGTAGACGAAGAAGCCTCCGCCGCCGACGCCGGCGGAGAACGGTTCCGTGACGCCAAGGGTCGCGGCCGCGGCGACCGCGGCGTCGACTGCGTTGCCTCCCCGGCGGAGCACGTCGAGGCCGACCGCGGTGGCGGTGGGGTCGACGGTCGAAACCGCCCCGCCATATCCGACGGCGGTCGGGTCCCTGGGCGGTTCAGTGCCGCCGTGCGCGAGCGCCGGGGCGGAGCCCGGCACCACCAGCCCTGCCGCGGCCACGACAGCGACGACTGCGATCTTTCCGAGCTTCATTGCCCCTCCCGGATCAGCATGCGTCTCTATGTCCTACCGCCACCGTCCTCGATCGGCAACAGGGCGGGCGGAGCCCGGATTCGCAGCCCGGAAACGGGCCGTCACGGTGTGCAACGAGTCAGGCGAGGCTCAGGTCAACAGAAGCTCTGAGAGTCGACGGCGGGCGAGCCAGGTCGCGCCGGTGCCCATCACGACGAGATAGGCGACAGCGGCGAGCATCCCCGCACCGAGGTCTCCGGTCGTGAGACCCCGCATGAGCTCGACGCTCTGGTAGAGCGGCAGGACCGCGACCAGCACCTGGAGCGCCGGCGGATAGACCGACAGCGGATAGAAGGTGGTCGCGAAAAGGAACATCGGCAGCATGACCAGCTGCAGGTACTGGTGGTGGTGCGGCTCCCGGATGTAGGTGGCGGCCCGCCAGGCCGGCGGCGGAGAAGGCGTACGCGATGAGCACAGCGGCCGGCACGGCCAGCACCGCCCACGCGGAGTGCACCATGCCGAGCGCGACGATGACCACGAAGAAGCAGCTCGACGACAGCGTGCTGCGCAGCACCGACGCTGCGATCTCACCGACCGCGATGTCGCCGATCCGCATGGGCGTGGTGACGATCGCGTCGTAGACCTTGTCGAACCGGACCCGCCACCACACGTTGCTGGTCGTCTCGTTGACCGCGCTGTTCATCGCCGACGTGGCGAGCAGGGCGGGCGCCACGAAAGCGGCATAGGCCGCCGCACCGGAATCGCCGCTGACCAGCTGCCCGATGCCGACACCGATCGACAGGAGATAGAGAAAGGGCTCGAAGATGCCGTTCACGACGAGATTCCACGGTCGGCCGTGGCGTAGGACCCAGAGATGGCGCACGACGATCAGGTGGGCGGACGACACGGTTCGGCTTCCCTTCACGCGTGCAGGTGACGCCGGTACAAGCTGCGGGCCATCAGGTAGCCGACGCCGCAGAGGCACGTCAGATATCCGATGTGGACGAGTGCGAGCGGCCACGACACGGTGCCGAGGCTCAGCGAGCGGCACAGGTCGACGCCGTGCCACAGCGGAGTGGCATAGACGAGCGGGCGTACCACCGACGGCAGTTGCTCCACGGCGAAGAACGTGCCGGAGAACAGGTAGAGCGGCATCACCACCCACTTGAAGATGCCGTTCACCGGCCGCATGTCGGCCAGCGTCACGGCCCATGCCGCGGACGGCAGCGCGAAGGCCATCGCGGTGAGGGCGGCGGCCGGCAAAGCCAGCAGCACGAGCGGGGAGCGCGCGGCACCGAACGCGACCATGACCGTCATGAACACCGCCGCGCTCAACACCACACGCGAGGCCATGAAGAGAAGATGACCGTGCAGGATGTCTTCGGGATCGAGCGGGGTGCCGGCCGCCACCGGGTAGGCACCGCCGGGTCCACGGTTGACCGCCACCGGGAACGCTGCCTCGATGATGCCGTTCTGCATCGCGGCCGCGGCGAGTATCCCGGGAGCGAAGAACGCCAGGTAGTCGACGCCGCCGAGGGCAGCCGCGTCCGGACCGACCAGCCGGCCGAGGCCGAGGCCTATCGCGACGAGGAACAGCAGCGGGTTCGCGATGCTGATCACCACAGTGCCGCGCCAGGTGCGGCGGTATCGGAGGATCCAGTACTGGAACGCGCGCAGCGCCATCGCGTCGGCCGTTGCCATCAGTCCACCAGCGTCCGGCCGGTCAAGGCGAGGAACACGTCTTCGAGACTGGCCCGCCGGACCATCGCGGTCGCCGGCCGCAGGCCGATCTGATGGACGACCGCCAGCGCCGCCTCGCCCTCGGCGGTGTACCAGAGCACCCGGTCGGGCAGTTCCTCCAGCCGGTCGCGGATCGCGGCATCGCGCAGCTTCGCCACGGCTTTGTCCTGCTCGCCGATCTCGAAGCGCAGCTCGAGCACCTCTTTCGTCGAGTGCGCGGCGATCAGCTCGGCCGGCGAGCCCTGGGCGACGATGTGGCCCTTGTCCATCACCACCAGCCGGTCGCAGAGCTGCTCGGCCTCGTCCATGTAATGCGTGGTCAGGATCAGGCTGACTCCCTGCTGTTTGAGCCGGAACAGCCGATCCCACAGCACGTGGCGGGCCTGCGGATCCAACCCGGTCGTGGGTTCGTCGAGGAGCAGGATCTCCGGCTCGTTGATCAGCGAGCGGGCGATGGTGAGTCGCCGCCGCATACCGCCGGAAAGCGCGTCGACCCGCTCTTCACCTCGTTCGGCGAGTTGCGCGAACTCCAGCAGTTGCGTGCTGCGGGTGGCGATCGTCGGTTTGGGCAGCCCGAAGTAGCGACCGTAGATCAGCAGGTTCTCCAGGACGGTGAGGTCCCGGTCGAGCGCGTCGTCCTGCGGCACGACACCGAGCCGGGCCCGGATCTCGCGGCCTTGGGTGAGCGGGTCCAGACCGAGCACTCGCAGCGAGCCAGCGGTCGGCGGCGAGACGCACGCGATCATCCGCATCGTCGACGACTTCCTCGCACCGTTCGGTCCCAGGAACCCGAACGACTCGCCGCGTCGCAGGACGAAATCGATGCCGTCGACCGCGGTGAACGGCGTGCCGTGGCGGTCGCGGGGCGGATAGCGCTTGACGAGGCCGGCCGCCTCAACGAGGACATCGGGCATGGCGATGATCGTAGAAAACCGAGCAGAGAGGCGCAAGAACTAAACATCGGCCCGCAAATTCCGGATAGAAGGGCCCGACGGCGAAGACAACATGATTCTTGCGAAGCGCATGTCGAGAGATTTCAGCAGAACGTACGAGTATTGCGTGATCGCGTCGTGTCCTGGCACGATAACCGTCGATCCGTCCCGACCCCCAAGGAGCGGTAGACATGGCGGTCTCGCGCCGAAGATTCGTGACCTCAGTGGCGGCCGGTTCCGCCCTGGCCGCTGTCTCCACCACCGAGTTGGCCGCCGTCCTGGCCAGCCCGGCCAGCGCGGCCAGCCCACCGGGTGATGTGGTTGGCAAGATCTCCGTCGGCTACCAGGGCTGGTTCGCCTGTCCGGGAGACGGCGCGCCCATCGGTGGTTGGTGGCACTGGAGCCGTGACCGGTTCCAGCCGCCGTCGCCTGGCAACACGACCATCGTGTCGTGGCCCGACATGCGCGAGTACACCCGCGGCTACACCACCGCGTACCCCAACCTCGGCAACGGGCAGCCGGCGCAGCTGTTCTCGTCGTACGACGACCAGACCGTCGACACGCACTTCAAGTGGATGCAGCAGTACGGCTGCGACACGGCCGCGCTGCAGCGGTTCAACCCGTTCGGTGACGAAGGCCCGACCCGCGACACGATGACGCAGAAGGTACGCGCGGCCGCGGAGAAGTACGGGCGCAAGTTCTACATCATGTACGACGTCACGAGCTGGACCAGCATGCAGTCGCAGATCAAGACCGACTGGTCCACGAAGATGTCGGCACACACCGCCTCGACGGCGTACGCCCGGCAGAACGGCAAGCCGGTCGTCTGTATCTGGGGCTTCGGCTTCAACGACGACGGCCGTCCGTTCGCGCCCGCGGCCTGCCTCGATGTCGTCAACTGGTTCAAGGCGCAGGGCTGTTACGTGATCGGCGGCGTTCCGACGTACTGGCGGCAGGGCATCAACGACTCCCGTCCAGGCTTCTCCGAGGTCTACCACGCGTTCAACATGATCTCGCCGTGGATGGTCGGCCGCACCGGCGACCTGGCTGGCCTCGACTGGTTCTACACCAACGTCAACGTCCCGGATCAGGCCGACTGCAACGCCAACGGCATCGACTACCAGCCCTGCGTGATGCCGGGTGATCTGTCGTCGGGGCACCGCCGGCACGGTGACTTCTACTGGCGGCACCTCTACAACATGATCAGGGTCGGTGCGGCCGGGTTGTACGTGTCGATGTTCGACGAGTTCAACGAGGGCAACCAGATCGCGAAGACGTCCGAGACGCAGGCGACGACGCCGGCGGGCGCTGGCATCCGGTCCTTGGACGAGGACGGGACGTTCTGCTCGTCGGACTACTACCTGCGTCTTACGGCGGACGGTGGCCGGATGCTCAAGGGCCAGCTCGCGCTGACGGCCACCCGGCCCACGCAGCCCGACAACGGCACCGGTCCGCCGGACCCGCCGACCGGCAACCTGGCCCTGAACAAGCCGACCTCGGCGAGCTCCCAGAACGGCGGCTTCGTCGCTGGCAATGCCGTCGACACCAACGCCGGCAGCTACTGGGAGAGCGCGAACAACGCGTTCCCGCAGTGGATCCAGGTCGATCTCGGCAGCTCCGTCCAGGTCAACCAGGTCGTCCTCAAGCTGCCGCCGGGCTGGGAGACACGCACCCAGACGATCCTGGTCCAGGGCAGCACCAACGGCTCGCAGTGGACGACGTTGGCGCCGAGCGCCGGCGTGACCTTCAGCCCCGCCTCCGGCAACAGCGCGACGCTGACGGTGGTCGCCTCGGTGGCTCGCTATGTGCGCCTGACGATCAGCGGCAACACGGGTTGGCCGGCTGCCCAGGTCGCGCAGTTCGAGGTCTACGGCGCGGTCACCAACCCCGGCAGCCCACCCACCGCGCCGGGCAACCTCATGGTGACCGGCAAGACCAGCACGAGCGTGTCGCTGTCGTGGACGGCGTCGACGGACGACACGGGCGTGGTCGGCTATGACGTGCGGCAGGGCAGCAGCGTGGTCGGTTCGCCGAGCGGCACGTCGTACACGGTCAGTGGTCTGACGCCGAACACCAGCTACAGCTTCTCGGTGGTGGCTCGCGACAACGCCGGCAACGTCTCCAGTCCATCCAATGTGGTCACCGCGACGACGAACGCCCCGCCGGCCAACACCAATCTGGCGCTGGGCAAGCCGACGGCGGAGAGCGGACATGTGCAGAGCTACGGCTCCGGCAATGTGGTCGACGGCAACGCCAACAGCTACTGGGAAAGCCCCAACAACACGTTCCCGCAGTGGGTGCAGGTCGACCTCGGCGCGGCGACCTCGGTCAGCCGGGTCGTGCTCAAGCTCCCGCCTCAGTCCGCGTGGCAGACCCGCACTCAGACCCTGTCGATCCAGGGCAGCACCAACGGTTCGTCGTGGAGCACGCTTTCCGGCTCGGCCGGGCGGGTGTTCAACCCGGCGAACGGCAACGCCGTGACCATCACCTTCACCGCGACGTCGACCCGCTACGTGCGGATCAACATCACCGGCAACACGGGCTGGCCGGCGGGTCAGCTTTCCGAACTGGAGGTGTACGCGAGCTGACCACGGAAGCTCCGCCGGCCGCTGTCAATCGCCCTTCACAGCGGCCGGCGGTCCGTCGTACCCGCCGCCGGCCCGGTAGGCCAGCAACTGCCGCCTGCGGCGGAAGAGGACGCCGACCGCTGCGAGCAGCGCAACCGCCGCGCCCGCGAAGAAGAGCCGGGAGGTCGTCTCGTCGGAGATGACCGCGCCGGACCCGAGCACGATCGCACCGACCAGTTGGATCGCCGCGGTCAGCCCGAGCCGACGGGCCGTCCCATGCTCACGCAGGTCGACGACCAGGTCATCGATTCGTGCGTCGGTCGTCGAGCCCGCACTGATCGCACGAATCACCGCCTTGCGGGTCGGGGTGTCGGCGCCCTCGACCAGCGGACCTGGCCCGCGGCGCCGCAGCCTGATGAGCAGCGGTGCCGCGATCGCGAGGACCACCGCGAACGGGATCAACGGCACGACGAAGTTCCAGGGCGACGACAGCTCGCTGGTCTCGTCGCGAGCGGCAAAGATCGCCACCAGCGCGGCGAAGCCGAGCAGCATCGCCAGCAGGACCCACCAGATGGCCGCGCTCGACCGGTGCTCCATATTGGACCTCAGCTCGGCCCGCTCCTCCGCGGAAAGACCCATGAAATCCCTCCCCGTTGTCGGGGAAGGAGAGGTACCCGTCGGCGGCGAAAATCAATCAGGGTCGAGCTCCCGCAGCCGCTGGGCGGCGCTTTCGGGTGTGATGTCGCGCTGCGGCTGGGCCAGCAACTCGAAACCGACCATGAACTTGCGGACGGTCGCCGATCGCAGCAGCGGCGGGTAGAAGTGCGCGTGCAGGTGCGCCTTCGGGTGGTCGCCGCCGTCGGTCGGGCGCTGGTGGAAGCCCATCGAGTACGGGAACGTGATGCCGAACAGCCGGTCGTAGCGTCGCGTCACCCGGCCGAGGATGTCGGCCAGCCCTTCACGCTCAGCGCCGTCCAGATCGGTCAGTGACCCGTGGTGATCGCGCGGCAGCACCAGCGTCTCGAACGGCCACACCGCCCAGAACGGCACCAGCGAGACGAACTGGTCGTTGCTGTCGACGATCCGCGACCCGTCGCGCAGCTCTGCGGCGAGATAGTCACAGAGCAGGCAGCCGCCCGTGTACGCCGCCTGCTGCGCGAGCTCCTTCGCGGGCTCGTTGGGCAGGCTCTCGGTCGCCCAGATCTGGCCGTGCGGATGGGGGTTGCTGGCGCCCATCATCGCGCCGCGGTTCTCGAAGATCTGCACGTGGCCGACCCAGTCGAGGGCGCCGAGCTCGGCGTACTGCTCGGCCCAGGTGTCGACCACCGTGCGCAGCGCCGGTTGCGACATGCCGCCCAGCGTCAGGTCGTGCCGAGGGGAGAAGCAGACGACCCGGCAGAGACCGCGCTCCGGCCGGGCGACGCGGAGGCCGTCGTCGACTCCGCCGCCCGCCGGCTCGGGCAGCAGGGCGGCGAAGTCGTTGTCGAACACGAACGTCGAGTCGTACACCGGCGTCTTGACCCCGCCGGCCCGGGTGTTACCGGGGCACAGGTAGCAGGACGGGTCGTACTCGGGGCGCTTCTCCTGGGTCGTCTCCTCGACCTGGCCCTGCCATGGGCGAGCCGTGCGGTGCGGTGAGACCAGAACCCATTCGCCGGTCAGCCGGTTGAGCCGGCGATGCGGCGCGTCTGGAAGAAGGTCCATGCGTCCCCCACGATCGATGCCAGGTCGGGCTTCGCGGCGACCCAGCCCAGCTCAGCGCGTGCCCGGACCGACGACGCGATGAGCGTAGCGGGGTCGCCGGCGCGCCGTGGAGCGGGTGAGACCTTCACCTCCTGACCCGTCACCGCGCGAACCATCTCGACGATCTGCAGGTTGGAAAAGCCCTTTCCGTTGCCCAGGTTGTAGATCTTGTGCCGACCCGGGTCGATCGCCTCCAGGGCCAGCAGGTGCGCGGCCGCGAGATCCTCGATGTGGATGTAGTCGCGCACGCACGTACCGTCGCGGGTCGGGTAGTCGCCACCGAAGATCCGCAGGCTCGGGCGCAGGCCGGCGGCCACCTCGAGCGCCGCCGGGATCAGGTGGGTTTCCGGCTCGTGACATTCGCCGAGCGGGATCGGGCCGTCGAGCGCGGCGCCCGCCACGTTGAAGTAGCGCAGGCTGGTCGCGCCGAGCTGGTGCGCCTTGACCGCGTGCGCGATGGCCATGTCGACGGCGAGCTTGGTCCAGCCGTACGGGTTCGTCGGCGCCACCGTCGCCTGCTCCGTGATCGGAAGGGTGCTCGGGTTGCCGTAGACGGCAGCGGTCGAGCTGAACACCAGACGCTGTACGCCGGCCACGCGGATCGCGTCGAGCAAAGCGAGCGACCCGGACACGTTGGTGTGCCAGTAGATCTCCGGCCGCTCCACCGACTCGCCAGCGGCGATCTTGGCAGCGAAATGCAGCACGCCGTCGAACCCGGCGTTCGGTGTCAGCACCTCACCTACCTCGTGGAGGTCACGTTTGTGCAGCATGACCTCCCCGGGCAGCGAGCCGACGTGCCCGGTCGAGAGATCGTCGATGACCTCGACCGTGTGGCCGGCGTCGAGCAGCTGGTGCACGACAACCGACCCGATATATCCGGCACCGCCGGTCACGAGCAACTTCATGGGTCTGACCCTAGGGCCACGAGAGCCCGGTGCGTCATCCGCGATGAGCATTCAGCGGAAATGTCGCCGCGATGCAGGAGATGATCTAGGAATAGTGCTCGGAGGAACGCTCATGCTCGCTCACAAAAAGGCGATCGTGTACGGCGGCGGAGGCGCGATCGGCGGCGAGATCGCTCGCGTTTTCGCAGGCCAGGGTGCCCGGGTGTGCCTGGCCGGCCGGACCGGGCCCGCACTCGAGGCGGTGGCCGCCGACATTGGCACGCTCGGCCGCGAGCCCGCCGAGACAAAGGTGCTGGATGTGCTCGACGAGGCAGCGGTGAACGCGTACGCGGCTCAGGTCGGCAACCTGGACATCTGCGTCAACGCGGTCGCCGTCCAAGCCGGCGCCCAAGGCATGCCGTTGATCGAAATGAGCGCGGACACGATCGTGCAACCGATCGCCGACGCGGTGCGTGCGGCATTCAACATCGCCAAAGCCACTGCCGTCCACATGACCGACGGTGTGATCATCATGCTCTCGACCCCGATGGCCCGTCTGCCGGTCGCCACAACGGGCCCGTTCGGCAGCGCGTCGGCGGCGGTGGAGACCTTGACCCGCCAACTCGCCGCCGAACTCGGCCCGCGCGGCACGCGGGTGGTCTGCCTGCGGCTGACCGGCATCCCGGAAACAGCGACCCGCCTCGGATCCCAGACGGAACGCATGTGGCGCGATGCGGCGGCCCGCCTGGGCATGTCGTTCGAGCAGGTCGTCGAGGCCGCGGGCGGGGGGAGCCCGCTCGGTGAGCCCTTGACCGTCAACCGTGTCGCGGAGCTGGCGGCGTTCGTCGCGTCGGACAGTGCCCGAGCCTTGACCGGCACGGTCCTGAACGCCTCCGGCGGCGCGGTCCCGGACTAGGCTCACCCAGCGGGCACGAGGAGCCCGCTGGGTGAGCCCTGACTGTCAACCGCGTTGCGGAACGGGCGCCTTCGTAGCTGCCCGACCGCACCCGAGCCCTGACCTAAACGCCTTCCGGCGGCGCGCTCCCGGACTAGGTCGCCGCTGCCAATTCATCGTCCGGGTAGGGCGCCTCCGTTGACCTGGATGATCTGGGCGGTGACGTGGCCGGCCTCGGGTGAGATCAGCCAGCGGATCGTTGCCGCGACGTCGTCGGTGTGGCCGGCGCGCTTGTTGAGTGTCTGGCCGACCAGCGACTCGTGGCGTTGCTCGGTCATCGTGTCGGCGAAGAACTCCGTGTCGGTCGTGTAGCCCGGTGCGACCACGTTGACCGTGATGCCGCGGGGGCCGAGGGCTGCGGCCAGGTCGATCGCGTAGGGGTGCAAAGCGGCCTTGCTGCCTCCGTACGAGCCGGAGCCGGAACCTCGGAAGGCGGCGATCGAACTGAGCAGCACCACGCGCGCGTCGTCGGCCAGCAGGTCCCGGAGCGCTTCCGTCAAGTGCACCGCGGTCAGCACGTTGGAACGTAGGTTGGCCGTCCATGCCGCTGACGCTCGCGCGACCGGGCTGACGGTAGGGCCCGGCTCCGGTAGCGCCAGCACGGCGTTGCCGCCCGCGTTGTTCACCAGCACGTCGATCTGGCCGAAACGTTCGCCTAGCTCGGTCGCCACTCGCTCTGCGTCGGCCACCTCACCCACGTCGGCGACGATCGTGTGCGCACCGATCTCGGCCGCCGTTGCCGCCAAAACTTCAGCCCGTCTGCCGATGATGACAACTGTGTCGCCGTCTTTCGCACAGGACACCGCGACCGCTCGCCCGATGCCTGTGCCCCCACCGCTGATTACCACCACCCGTGACATGGCGACGACTCTAACCACGCGCAGCGACGTCTGTCGTTGCCAAGAATGAGCCTGTGGATAACTTCGTTGGAGCCGGGGATCGCAGTCGCCGCTCGGCGTTTGTGTCATACCCCAGCGCCACCATCTACCCATGCCTGACAACACACTGCCCCGGTTGCTCCCAGATGTGCGGCGAGCGCGTCATCGTCGCAGGAGGCTCACGCAACTAGGTCTGCGCAACCGACGAAGACCGCTCGTCCCGCTTGAGCTCGTTGCCTCGATGATTGGCAGCGACCTGTGTGAGCTGAGCATATGCCTTGACAGGCATATGCCGGGTGGGCCATATTGTGCTGCGTGCCTGTTGACGCTTTCGCGGTTCTGGCCGAGCCCGCCCGCCGACGCATCCTCGACGAGTTGCGCGACGCCGATCGGAGCGTCGGCGAGCTCGTTGCCGCCCTGACGATCAGCCAACCGACGGTGTCCAAGCACCTCAAGGTGCTCCGCGACGCGGGGTTCGTCTCGTCCCGCACGGCGGCGCAGCAGCGCATCTACCACGTCGAGCCGGCGCAGTTCGCGGCCCTGGACGAGTGGCTCGCGCCCTACCGTCTGCTGTGGACAAAGCACTTCGACAAGCTGGCCCGACACCTCGACACGATGGAGCGGTGATGGAGACCTACGAACCCGGCCCGCTGGCAGACGTGCGCGCCGAGCAAGCTATCGACGGCCGCTGGACGCTCGTGTTCGTCCGCCACTTTCCGCATCCGCCGGCCCGCGTCTGGCGCGCGCTGACCGCGCCTGCCGACCTCAACGAATGGGCGCCGTACACGGCGGACCGTGACCTGGCCACGCTCGGCCCGGCCACGTTGACGATGATCGACGGCGACGAGCGCTCCGACATCGCCGTCGAGGTCACCGAGGTCGACCCGGAACGCACGCTGACCTACAGCTGGGGCGACGACGTCCTCCGGTGGAGCCTCGCGCCGATCGAGGCCGGCACCCGACTAACTCTTCACCACACCGTGGCCGACCCGTCCTGGATCGCTCAGGTGGCCGCCGGTTGGCACATCTGCCTGGACGTCGCCGACCACCTGATGGGGAAGAAGCCGATCGGCCCCATCCGTGGCAACGCCGCGCGTGCGTACGGCTGGGAGAGCCTTCGCGACGGCTACGCCACCAAGCTCGACGTCGAAGAGAAATGAGGGCCGCTACGTCTGGGGGCAAGGGATTCACCGCCGGTGCCGGCGCCTAGACGCCAGAGTGCCAGCCGATCGGCAGCGGCGAGCACAGCGAGGATGACGGCGAGCAACCAATGGCCCGTCGCGATCAGCGCGGCCGTGGCGCCGCCGAATACGAGCCACTCGGGAAGGAGGCGCTGGGGATCAGGAGGCTTATGGGCGGCGCGCGGGGCTACCCAGCGCGACCAGATCGCGATGGCTCCGGCGACGAATGCGGCGGCCAGCAATGCTCGAGCCCATACCGGGTCCGGGATGCTCCAGCCGCCGTAGCCGATCGCGGCCAGGGCAACCAGTTCGAGCAGGAAACGGAGGAGCAGGGCGATCGCCCTCATGATCAGTCGACGATACTTGGCGCGATGAGTGCCGCACGGGTTCTAGATCTTGTTGACGGAATGACCACGGCCGACCCGGTCGAGGCCGAGCACCGCGCCGACACGCTCGCGTGGCTCGCCGGCACCACGGATGTCTATCGACGGATCAAGCCGGATACGCCGCCGCGCCATCTGGTTTCCTACGTCGTGCCGGTCGATCCGCATGACGGGAGCGTGCTCCTGGTCGACCACGTCAACGCCGGGCTCTGGCTGCCGCCAGGCGGCCACGTCGAACCCGGAGAGGACCCGGCCGAGACAGCGCGCCGCGAGGCGTTCGAGGAGCTCGGGATCGAGGTGGTGGTCGATGAACCGCTCTTCCTCACCGTTACCACGACGGTCGGGATCGATCGTGGGCATACGGATGTCAGCCTCTGGTACCCGGTTGCCGTCGACAAGCGCCAGCGGCTCGTCGCGGATGATCGAGAGTTCAACGCTGCCCGGTGGTGGTCCGCGCAAGAGTTGCGCAACGCCGACCCCGGCCGATTCGATCCACACTTCGGGCGCTTCCTGCGCAAGCTACGGCTGAGCTAACACTCACCGCCGATGTGGCCGCCATCCGCAGCCGACATCGGCCGAGGGCAGTCTGTCGCGAGTTCTCCGCGCGCGGCGATGATGGGAGCGCGGTCGGCGGTGGCGTTGGCCGGCGGCGGGCGGTGACTCAGGTCGTTGCGGGGGTGCCGCCGCCTACCTAGGTGCTGCGGCTTACCCGGGTGCCGCGGGGCGACCGCGCGCGATTGGTGCCACTGACGGACCAGGTCGTCGCGGCAGGGCCGCTCGGATTTGTCAGAGGTAGAAGCCGCTTGCGACCGACGGGGTCGGTGTCGCTACCGAGGGTCGGCCGTCGCGTAGGGCCAGTAGTTCCGCCAGCGTTGCCCCGTATGCGCCGACTCCCACCGACGTGCCCAGCCACGCCGTCGCCTGTTCGTACGGCAGTGGGCCGACCTCGATCTGGGCCATGCACCGGCCTGGGCGCAGCACCGCCGGGTGTAGACGGCCGATCTTCTCGTTGGTGGTCACCGCGACGATCACGTTCCCGCCCTGGCCCAGTAGGCCGTCGGTCAGGTTGAGCAGGCGGGACAGCTGTTGCGTGTTGGTGGTCAGGCCGTCCGCGCGGATCAGGTCGTCGCTGTCCTCGAGCAGCAGCAACCGCCAGCGGCGGCTGTCGGTGGGGCCGCCCGCCGCTACCTTGGCCAGGTAGCCGGGGTCGGTGAAGAGCTGCTGCGGGTCGATCACGACGTCGACCTGGCACCAGTCCCGCCACGCGCGGGCCAGCGCGCGCAGGGCCGTGGTCTTACCGGTGCCCGGGCTGCCGTGCATGATCAGGAGGCGGCCGTTGACAGTCTCGGGGGTGAGCTCGGCCAAGCGGTCGATCGCCTCGCCGGCGGTCGTCTCGTAGTTTGCGCGGATGGAGGGCCACTCGTCGCAGGCGACGTTTCGCGCGGTGCGGGTCGGGCCCATCTGCGACTGGTGCCAGAAGCCGATCTCGACCTCGCGGGTGTCGACCGTCGCGGTTTCGGTGGCGCCCGTGGTGCACTCGGCGAGCACCGACTCGGCCAGCTCTTCGGTGACCGCGGTGACCGTGATCGACGCGCCGCCGGTGCGCCAGCGGACCGCTCGGACCGTCCAGCCATCGCCGATCGCCAGCCGGGCGTCGCGGCCCTCGTCGACCGCCACCCGGGCCAGCTTCGCGTTGGCCGGGAGCAGGGTCGCTTCGGTGCGTACGCGGTCGAGGCGCTTGGTCCGCGCCCACGGCTGGTCGCCGGAGACGAAGCTGGACAGCGCCAAGGCGTCGACGACGTCCGACGGCACGTCCATGTCGTCGAAGTGCAGGATGCGGCCCAAGGGGCCGGTGTGGTCGCCGGCTCCGCCGCTGGGGATACGGCCATCGAGCATGCACCGATAGTGACTACTCTCGGCGACGATCGTCCACCCGTTATGCGTGGACTGTGGCACTTGTCGCGCCCACCGCGCGTCGAGCCATCACTAAAAGTAGTCACATAACAGCGGACAGCGGGTGCCTCACAACAGGTCCCGCTTGATCACCTTGCCCGTGGCCGTTCGCGGCAGTGCTGCCACGAAATGCACGTCACGCGGCACAGCGAACCGCGCCCCAAACCGCCGAACATGATCACGTACGTCGTCCGCCGACAGCGTTGACGAGGGAGAGCGCACCACGAACGCCGCCAGTCGTGCGCCGAACTCCGGGTCCGGCACGCCCACCACCGCGACCTCGCGTACCCCATCCAGGGTGGCCAACAGATCTTCGACGGAAGACGGGAAGACGTTTTCCCCACCGGAGATCACCATGTCGTCCTCGCGCCCGACGACGGTCAGCAAGCCCGAATCGTCCAAGACCCCGAGATCCCCGGTGGCCAGCAGCCCGTCGGTTAGGGAAGGCGTGACAGGCCCACCACCCGCGTACCCATCGAACAGCATCGAGTTGCCCACGAAGATCCGGCCGACCACGCCCGCGGGCACCGGCGACCCGGACGGTGACAACACCGCCAGGCGCGTGCCGTGCGGCGGCCGCCCGGCCGTGCCTGGCGAACGGAGCAACTCGTCAGGCGTAGCGACCGACGCCCACGACACCTCGGTTGACCCGTACAGGTTGTAGAGCACCGGTCCGTGGGCAGCCATGAATCGGGCGGCGAGATCACCTGGCAACGCCGACCCGCTCACCGCCACCACCCGTACGCCCGGTAGCACGCACCCGGCGTCGAGCAGACGCGAGAGCATCACCGGCACCGCGAACACGGAAGTACAACGGTGCTCACGCACCAGCGACGAAGCGGACGACGGCGAGAACCGCGGCGACAGTACGACCGACGCGCGCAAGCCGAACGCCATCTGCAGCGCCGCGAACCCCCAGGTATGGAACAACGGGGCCGCGATGAACACCCGAGACCCGGCCCGCACCGGAATCCGGTCGAGGATGGCCGCCAGCGGACCCGGCCCGCCCGGGTGCGGCCGCCGCGCGCCCTTCGGCGTCCCGGTGGTGCCAGACGTCAGCACGACCGTCCTCCCAGGCCGCGCAGGCGGAGCCAAGCGAGCCGCCGGAGCCGACGGAGCGGATGGAGCCGCTGAAGCCGACGGAGCGGATGGAGCCGCTGAAGCCGACGGAGCGGGCGGAGCCGCTGAAGCCGACGGAGCGGGCGGAGCCGCCCGAGCTGCCGGAGCTAAATGAGAGAAGCCGAGCAAGTGCGGCGGAACCGAAACACCAGGCACCGCGAACGACGGATCCCGCAGCACCAGTCGCAGCCCATGATCCCGGACCACCACAGAAACCTGAGACGGTGAGAACGCCGTGTTGATCAGCACGGCGTCCGCACCCAGCAAAGACAACGCCGCGGCCGAAAGCACGAAGTCGCGGTCGTTGTGGCACAGCACCCCGACCCGGTCGCCCGGTCCGATGCCGTGCGACGACCGCAGCCAGTCGGCCAACGAGAGCGCCAGCCCACTCAACGCCCTATAGGTCAGCGACCCGGACGGAGAGATCAGCGCGACCCGAGAAGGCGACCGCGCGGCCGCCGACAGCAACGAGCCGCCGAGACCGTAGCCCCATCTCCGCAACAAAGAGAGCTGTTCGAACACGCGCCAAGGCGCACCCGGTGTGAGGAGCCCACGCCGCGCGAGGGTGAGGACGGCGTGGGCAGCCGTCACCGGATCTGGTGGCCCGAGATCGCTCGGGAGACCACCAGTCGCTGGATCTCCGAGGTGCCCTCGAAGATGGTGTAGATCTTGGCGTCCCGGTACCAGCGCTCGACCGGGTGGTCGCGCAGATAACCGGCGCCGCCGAGGATCTGCAGAGCCCGCTCGGTCACCGAGACCGCGACCTCGCCGGCACGCAGCTTCGACATCGAGCCCTCGCCGGCCGTGAACGGCCGGTTGTTGCGCCCCATCCAGGCCGCCCGCCACACCAGCAGCCGAGCGGCGTCGATGTCGGTGCGCATGTCGGCCAGCGCGAACGCCACCGCCTGGTTCTCGATGATCGGCCGACCGAACTGAACCCGTTCCTTGGCGTACGACAGCGCGTACTCGTAAGCGGCCCGGGCCACACCCAACGCCTGCGCGCCCACCGTCGGCCGAGTGGTCTCGAAGGTCCGCATAGCTGCTGACGCCGACCCCGACCGCTGCCCCGACCGTGCCCGCGCGAGCCGCTCCTCGAGAGCGGAGAGGCCACCGAGCAGGCACGACCCCGGCACCCGCACGTCGTCCAGGAACACGTCCGCGGTGTGCGAGGCCCGCAACCCCAGCTTCGACAGCTTGCGCGAGGACGACAGCCCGGCGGTGCCCGGCGGCACAACGAAAGCGGCCTGGCCACGGGACCCCAAGGAAGGATCCACGGACGCCGTGACCACGTGCACCCCGGCGATCCCGCCGTTCGTGGCGTACGCCTTCTGTCCAGAAAGGACCCACTCGTCGGTGGCGGAGGAGTAGACGGCGCGGGTGCGCATCGCGCCCACGTCAGACCCGGCCTCCGGCTCCGTGGAGCAGAAAGCCGCCACGGCCGGCGAGTCGACGGAGCCGAAGCACTGGGGCACCCACTCGACGAGCTGGTCGGGCGTACCCGAACCGTAGATCGCCGCGACGGCCAGCGACGTGCCCATGATGGCCAACCCGATGCCGGCGTCGCCCCAGAAGAGCTCTTCGCTCGCGATCGGCAGCGACAGCCCGGTCGGGTCGGCCCAGGTGTTGGCCAGGAACTCGAAGCCGTAGAGGCCGACCTTGGCCGCCTCCTGGATCACCGGCCAGGGAGCCTCTTCACGGGCGTCCCATTCGGCGGCGGCGGGGCGCACGACCTCGGCAGCGAAGCCGTGCACCCAGTCGCGTAGATCGCGCTGTTCCTCGTTCAGGTCAAGCGAGAACTCAGCCACGAGGAGGACCTCAGGCCTTGGGAATGTCGAAAAGGTTGGCGATGTTGGCGGCCAGGCCCAGGTCACCCTTGGCCTTGAGCTTGCCGGTCATGAACATCATCACCGGGTTGCCGCTGCCCGAAACGATCTTCAGGAAGTCGACGGGACCCATGGTCAGCGCCAGGCGTGGGTCGCGCGAAGGCGTGCTGTTGACGGTGCACGCGCCGTCTTCGATGACGACCTCGTAGGTGTCGTCGCCACCGTCGGGACGGCCGGTGATGGTCCAGTGGATCACTGCGTTGGTCGAGCCGGCGCGGTCGGCACGGAACAGCGTCGGGAACCGCTCGAAGACCTGGTCGAGCACCTTGCCCCGGGCGTCGCTCGACATGATCTCGGCGATCTTCGCGTCGGGGGTGGACTTGACCAGCTGCGCGAACTCCTTGGGTCCGACCGAGGCGAACTGGGCCGGGTCAAAGTCAGACATCGCGGCGTAACCCCTTCAAAGTAAATTACCTACTGCGGAGTAACCTTACGCAGGAGTAGATATGCTGGCAAGCGTGCCAGGCGGGCCGACCTTCAAGCGCCTACCACGCGCGGTGCGTGAGCAGCAGATGCTCGACGCGGCCGTGCGGGTCTTCTCGCGCCGCGGCTTCCACGAGGCGAGCATGGACGAGATCGCCGACGAGGCCGGCATCTCCAAACCGATGGTGTACGCGTACCTCGGCAGCAAGGACGACCTGTTCCGCGCCTGCGTCAACCGCGAGGGCACCCGCCTGCTGGAGTCGATCGTGGCCGTCGTGGCCGACGACCTGCCGGCTGACGAGCAGCTCTGGCGCGGCCTGCGCGGCTTCTTCGGCTTCGTCGGCGCCCACCGTGACGGCTGGACCGTGCTCTACCGCCAGGCCAAGAGCGCCAGGAGCGGGCAGCCGTACGACCTCGCCGCCCTGCGCACCCGCATCGTCGAGGTCGTCGCCGGCATGCTCGCAAGAGCCGTGGAAAGCCAGGGCAGAACAGCCCGCGACGAGGACCTGACCGCCAGCGCGTACGCCCTGGTCGGCGCGGCCGAGTCGATCGCCGACTGGCTGGCCGACCACCCCGAGGCCGACCCCGACCACTCGGCCGCGCGACTGATGAACTTCAGCTGGCTTGGCGCACGCCAGCTGTTGCGGGGTGAGCTCTGGCAGCCCAGTTCGGCCTGAGCACCTGCTTGCCCTCGGCCGTCGGGCCGTGCGAGGTCACCACCACGGGCACGTCCAGCGCCGCGGACACCGCACCCGGCCAGTCGACCGGTGCCGGCGAATAGCGCGGCCGCGTGCTGAACAGCCGCCGGGTCAGCGCTTCCTGCCGACTCAGGTTGCCGACCTGGCCGGGCAGCAGCCGGTCCGTCCAGTCGTAGGACGAGCAGAACTTCAGCTCCGGCGAGGCCACGTCGAGGTGGGTCAGCGCGATCCCGTCGACGCCTCCGCACACGTCCACCGCATACCGGTGTGCGACCGCGTCGAAGTGCCCGAACCGGAACCGCCCCTGCCACCGGTTGGTCGGGTTGTTCGGGTCGGTCAGCGGCAGCGCCGGGTCCTCGGTGACCAGCGGGCCGTTTCCGTGGCGGGTGGTCACGATCCGCAGCACGCCCAGCCGCGTGGCGCTCCCGCCCTGACCCGCCTCGCCCAGCAGCGTCTCCGCGTTGTCGAACGTCGTCGTGCTCCACGTCGTGTACGGGTGGAAACCGTGCCACTCGTCGAGCAGCACACCCTGAGCGCCCTCGAACACCACCGGACCGACGGCCAGTAGATTGCCGAGGAAGCCCCGCGTCACGATCGGCACCCGCGCGGCGAACGCGCTGAACGCCCGCACCGTGGCCTCGACCGGTGGCACGTCGAGCGGGCCGAGCTCGTCGACCAGCCGGTCGCGGAGCACCGCCAGCTTCGCGCCGAGCACCCCGGGCGCCAGTGTGTCGGCGACCCGGGGTGCGTCGGCGGGGTGGGCGAGCGCGTACCCCATAGCCTCGCCCACCCCCTTGCCGCAGGACCCATGCCGGTGGGCCCCACGGGCAATCTCCCGGGCGCGGTTCGCGGCCCGGTGATATGGCGTGGCGAGCAACGCGTCACCCTCCACGGTGAGCCGGTCGAAAGCGTCCGGCACACCGATGTCGGCCAGGTGGTCGGCCTCGACGACGAGCGCCAAGGGGTCGACCACCATGAACCGCGACAGGTGCGTGTGCACGCCACGCAACGTGCCGGAGCCGAACTGAGCGAAGACATGACGCCGCCCGTCAGGCAGGACGACACTGTGGCCGGCCTGCCCGCCCCCGTTGTACCGCACCACTGCGGCAACCGGACGGCCGTCGATTCCCTTCGCGCACAACCAGTCGACGACGGTCCCCTTGCCCGCGTCGCCGTATCCCAGGTCGGCTACCAGCACGTGGTTCATAGCCGGCTGATCCTGTCGTCACCCTGGAGCGTGGTCGGCAGGCCCCAGGTGGCCAGGACCCGACCGCGCCCTCGGTCGACCGGCTCCAACGCCGTGGAGACGGAGTCGGCGCGCAACCCCACCTCGGCCAGGTCGGCCAACCCGCCCTCGAGGTCGATCGCCGCCTCGCCCAGCCCGATCAGCAGGGCGATCGTCTCGCAGACGGCGTTCGGGTCGTCGAGCTCGATCGCGTTCTGGCCCAACAGCCCGCGCCAGAAGTCGAGCACCTTGGTGTTGCCGGCGTAGTTGCTCCCGCGCGGCAGCAGATAGTAGGTGTCGAACTTGCGGCGGACCTCCGAGACGATCCGGCGCACGGGGATGTCCTCGCTCAGGTCGTCGCCGCACACGTTGCGCACCTCGCGGGCCTTGACCCGGTCGTACGCGAGCTCGTCGCCGATCACGAACAGGTAGCCCCGCCGCCCGCGTTTGGTGAAGCAGTCGAGCTCGGTGTGCCGGGCCAGGTAGTAGAAGGCGAGCTCGTACGACTCGGTCATCTGGCCGCCGCCGCCACCTTCGAGCACGATCCGGCTGAGGTCGTCGTCCATCCGGTTGTCGGACTCGAACTGACCGATCTGCAGCGGTACGCGATCGCAGGTGGCGTCACCGACCGCACCGAAGAGGATCTGCGGGTCGCGGGCGTAGTTCTTGCGGAGCAGCAGGCCGAGCAGCTTGGGCAGCTTGGTCTGCAGCACCCGGGGAATGTCGCCCATGGAGCCCGTGACGTCGAAGACCACCGCGATCGCCAGCGAGTCCGGGTGCTCCTGCGAGTCCCGGCTCTCCCGGACGGTGCCGCGCGGGTCGAGCTTGTGGTGGACGGTGCGGGCGCCGCTGTCGCTGTAGGCGAAGGCGCTCCGGCCGGTCGACCGGCGGTAGCGGTCGGCGGCATCGTAGACGTCGGTTGACCAGACTCCGCTGCCCATGTCGGGCCTCCTTAAAGGTGGAGCGGGCGGAACTTCCGCGCGCCGTAGAGTCGTTCGAGCAGGTCGTCGAGTTCGGCGAGGAGCGCCCAGGCGTCGTCCGGGCGGGATCGGGCCGAGGGGAGCGAGCAGCCGTCGGCGAAGGCCACCAGGGCCGCCGGGGCGTACGCACCCATCAGCGCGACCATCGACCGGGCGGCCATCGCGATGTCGGTGCCCGGCCCGGGCGGCTGTCGCTTGTGGACCTCGGGTGGGTACCAGTCGGTGTAGCCCGGCACCGTGGCCGGCACGTGGTCGAGCCCGTCGACCACCGAGTAGCACCAGTCGACCAGCACCACGCCGTGGTCGGTCGTCTCGATCAGGACGTGCTCGGGCAGCACGGCGCCGTGCACCACACCGGCCCGGTGCGCCAGCCCGAGCGCGACCAGCAGCCGGCGCCAGATCCAGGCGGCGTCGCGCGGGTCGAGGCCGTCCGGCCGCATCCGGATCACCTCGGCCACGCTCAACAGGTGCGGTACGGTGCCGAGCACGTTGACCCGGCGCTCCTGCCCATTGCGCGGGTCCCGGTGCCGGAACGTGTCGACCAGCCGCGGCACGTAGGGCAGGTAGCGGGGATCGCCCGCCTCCGCGATCCGGCGCAGCGCGGTCGCCTCGCGCTCCATCAGGTCGTTGTTGGCCGGCCGCCGCGGCTGCTTGAGGAACAGCCCTCGGCCGACGGCGTGGAGGTTGGCGAGGTCTCCGGTGTGGGCCACCGCGCCGACCCGGTAGCGGCCGAAGGCCACCGTGCCGCGTGCCCGCCACCGGTTGGTCAGCATCACGAACGCGTCGGTCGCCGCGGCCTTGGCCGCGGGCGCGGCCCGGTCGGGGTGGAGCAGCGCGGCCAGCCGCAGGTAGCCGCGGTGCGGGTCGGCCGAGCCGAACAGCTCTTCGTCGGTGCCGGCCTCGTTGACCAGCCGGATCGCGTCTTCCAACGTAGTCACCGCACCGTCTCCTCTCGGGCCGGTCGCAGCAGGGCGGGGTGCAGCAGGCGGGCGTCGCCCGCCCGGTAGAGGCGGGCGCGGGGTCCGCCGCGCGGGCCGCCGTGCTCGGTGGTCGCGCCGGTGCCCTCGACGAGCCCCGGCACGGAGAGCACCTTGCGGTGGAAGTTGCCGGCGTGCAGCGGGTGGCCCCAGACGGTCTCGTAGACCTCGCGCAGGTCGGCGATCGTGAACTCCTCGCCGACGAACCGGGTAGCGAGCGGCGTGTATTCGAGCTTGGAGCGCGCCCGCTCCAGCCCGTCCTCGACGATCTTGCGGTGGTCGAAGGCCAGCTCCCGGGTGGGCAGCGCGGTCACCGCGAGCCACTGCGCGTCGCCGGCGTCGGAACCGGCCGAGGGCTCGGGCAGGTCGGGTGCGAAGGCGAGGTAGGCGATCGAGAAGATCCGCATCCGCGGGTCGCGGTCCGGCGTGCCGTACGAGGCGAGCTGCTCGAAGTGGACCCGGCGCAGCGGCTCGCCGCCCAGCCCGGTCTCCTCGGCGAACTCGCGGCGGGCGGCGACGGCGATGTCCTCCTCGGGCCGCACGAAGCCACCGGGCAGGGCCCAGAAGCCGGCGAACGGCGGCGCGGCCCGCTGGATCAGCAGCACCTGCAGCTCACCGTCGCGGATGGTCAGCGCGACCACGTCGACCGTGACCGCCACCGCGGGGTAAGCCCGCGGGTCGTACCCCGCCAGGAACTCCTGCTCGTTGACCACGGCCCGTCCTTCTCGCTCTAAGAACTTCTCTGCCTAAGAATAACTCAAGATGAGAATAACCCCGAGCACAGGGACGGACAAGGCTGCCGCAGTTGTGTCAGTTAGCTCATGGTGCCGATGAGGTGCGGAGCACCGGATTTCGGATCATGCAGGGCGAAGGTCTCGCCAGGGGTGGCCGAGAACGCGACGGTGCCGGGCAGCAGGATGGGCCGCTTGAAGGCGACCTCGACCGTGTACGCGTCGGGCAGCCGGCCCTCGAGCGCGGCCAGGCAGCGGGCCTTGCTCCACATGCCGTGCGCGATGGGGCGCGGGAAGCCGAACAGCCGGGCGCCCAGCCGGGAGGTGTGGATCGGGTTGCGGTCGCCGGAGACCCGCGCATAGTCGACGCCCACCCGGGCGGGAACCCGCCAGGTCGCGGAGGCCGGTGGGGGAACGTCGCGAGCGCCAGACGCTCCCGAGCCGCGGCCCCGGCGTAGGTAGGTCGAGACGTCCCGCCACACCTGAACCCCGTCGACGGAGGCCACGGACACCACGTCGAACTGCCGCCCCCGCTCGTGCGGCCGCAGGTCGACGGCCCGCACGGACAGGTCGAGCCGCTCCGCCGCGTCCAGGGGCCGGGTCACGCTGATCTTGTTGGCGATGTGCACCAGGCCGACCACCGGGTACGGGAAGTCGGAGCCGGTCATGAGCCGCATCGCCAGCGGGGTGGCCAGCACGTGCGGGAACGTCACCGGCAGCCGATCGGTGAGCCGGAACCCGCACACCCGGTCGTAGTCGGCCAGGTGGTCCCGGTCCACCGACACCCCGCGCAGCACGAGCTCGACGTCGGGCAGCACCTCGATCGGCGGCCGTTTGTCGGTGCCCGGCATCAGACCGATCCTGGGCAGCGCCCGGATCGCCGCCCGCCGGTAGATCGGACCCAGCTCCGGCGGGCCGTCGAGCTCGATGATGGACATCAGGCACCCAACCACATCTGGCCGCAGACGCGCACCACGTTGCCGGTCACGCCGGCCGAGCCCGGTGCGGCGAGCCAGGCGATCGTCTCGGCCACGTCGACCGGCAGGCCGCCCTGGGACATGCTGTTCATCCGGCGTCCGACCTCGCGCGCCGCCAACGGCATGCGCGCGGTCATCCGGGTCTCGATGAAGCCCGGCGCCACCGCGTTGATCGTCACGCCCTGCGGCGAGAGGATCGGGGCCATCGACTGCACCAGGCCGATCACACCGGCCTTGGAGGTCGCGTAGTTGGTCTGGCCGCGGTTGCCGGCGATGCCGCTGGTCGACGAGACCGAGATGATCCGACCGCCCTCGGGCAGCAGCGGGATGAGCGCGTCGTTGATCCGCTCCTGGCTCGACAGGTTGACGTCGATGACCGCGTCCCACTGCTCGGCCGACATCTTGGCGATGGTCTTGTCGCGCGTGATGCCGGCGTTGTGCACCACGATGTCGACCTTGCCGTGCCGCGAGAGCAGTTGGGCGGCCAGGGTGGACGGTGCGTCCGGCCTGGTCAGGTCGAGCTGGAGCGCGGTGCCGCCGATCTCGTTGGCCACGCGGGCGAGCGCCTCGCCGGCGGCCGGCACGTCGAGCACCACCACCCGGGCGCAGTCGCGGGCCAGCACGCGGGCGATCGCCGCGCCGATGCCTTGGGCCGCGCCGGTCACCAGGGCGACCTTGCCCTCGAGCGGGTGGTCCCAGTCGGTCAGCGGCGACGAGCTCACCTGACCGATCCGGATGACCTGACCGGAGACGTACGCCGAGCGTGCGGAGAGCAGGAAGCGGATCGTCGAGTCCGTGAACTCCTCGGCGCCGGGCGCGACGTAGACCAGCTGAGCGGTCATGCCGCGGCCGAGCTCCTTGCCGATGCTGCGCGTCAGGCCCTCGAGCGCGCGCTGCGCGGTGGCCTCGCGTGGCGAGGCGCAGGCGGACGGCGGGGTGCCGAGCACGATCACCCGGCCGCCCGAGGTCAGCGACCGGGCGTTGGCGTGGAAGAACTCGTAGAGCGGGTGCAGGCCGGCCGAGTCGGCGACGCCGGTCGCGTCGAACACCAGTGCCGACCAGCGCGGCCCGCCGTCGAGGGCGACGCCGGCGATGGTGAGCATCTTGCGCACCGGGCCGTCGAGCCGCCCCCCGGGTGCTCCGGAGAGCAGGACCGGGCCGGTGACCAGCGGATCTCCAGTGTGATAGCGGCGGAGCAGAGGCGGTGCCGGGAGGCCCAACCGCTTGACCAGCGCGCGGCCGGGACCGGAGTTCGCGAAGCTCGCGTAACGGTCGCTCATAGCGATAGCCTACTTGCGGGTAACCCCGGAGGGAGGCGACTGATGGAGACCAGACGAGTCGCGATCGTCGGCGGCAACCGAATCCCGTTCGCCCGCTCCAACAGCCGCTATGCGGCGGCGAGCAACCTCGACATGCTCACGGCGGCGCTCGACGGGCTGGTCGCCCGGTTCGGGCTGTCCGGCGCCCGGGTCGGCGAGCTCGTCGCCGGCGCGGTGCTCAAGCACTCGCGCGACTTCAACTTGACCCGTGAGGCGGTGCTCGGCTCACGGCTCGACGCGACCACCCCGGCCTATGACATCCAGCAGGCCTGCGGCACCGGCCTCGAGGCGGCGATCCTCGTCGCCAACAAGATCGCGCTCGGCCAGATCGACGCGGGCATCGCGGGCGGGGTCGACACCACGTCCGACGCGCCGCTCGCGCTCAACGAAGACCTGCGCCGCACGTTGCTGCAGCTGAACGCCGCGCGCACGACCGGCGCCCGGCTGCGGGCCGCCGCCCGCCTGCGGCCGCACCACGCGTTCATGCCCGAGGCGCCGCGCAACGCCGAGCCCCGCACTGGGCTGTCCATGGGGGACCACGCCGCGATCACGGCGCTGCGCTGGAACGTCGGCCGGCCGGAGCAGGACGCGCTGGCCCTGGCATCGCACCAGCGGCTGGCCGCGGCGTACGAGCGGGGCTTCTTCGACGATCTGGTGACTCCTTATCTGGGGCTGACCCGCGACCAGAACCTGCGCGGTGACACGTCACTGGAAAAGCTGGGCAAGCTGCGGCCGGTCTTCGGCACCCGCGGACCCGACGCCGAGCGCGCCACGATGACGGCCGGCAACTCCTCGCCGCTGACCGACGGCGCGTCCACTGTGCTGCTCGCGTCCGACGAGTGGGCGGAGCAGCGCCGGCTGCCGGTGCTGGCGCACTTCGTCGACTCGGAGACGGCGGCGGTCGACTTCGTGCACGGCGACGAGGGTCTGCTGATGGCACCCGCCTATGCGGTGCCCCGACTGCTCGCCCGCCACGGCCTGAGCCTGCAGGACTTCGACTTCTACGAGATCCACGAGGCGTTCGCGTCGCAGGTGCTGGCCACGCTGGCCGCCTGGGAGTCGCCCGAGTTCTGCAAGGAGCGGCTGGGTCTGGACACCCCGCTCGGCGCCATCGACCGGGCCAAGCTCAACGTCAACGGCTCCTCGCTGGCGGCAGGGCACCCGTTCGCGGCGACCGGCGGCCGGATCGTCGCGACGCTGGCCAAGCTGCTGGGCGAGAAGGGCAGCGGGCGCGGCCTGATCTCCATCTGCGCCGCCGGCGGCCAGGGCGTGGTGGCCATCCTGGAACGCTGACTCCCAAGTAAGTGTTTGACAGTCTGGGCGTACGTCGCTCAGACTGTCAAACATGTCTTTGGGAGATGAGGATCCGACCGCCAAGCTCCGGGCGCTGGCCCACCCGCTGCGGTTGCGCATCCTCTCGCTGCTGACCGGCACGGCGATGACCGCGGCCGACGTGGCCCGCGAGCTGGACCTGACGCACGCCAACGCCAGCTACCACCTGCGGCACCTGCTCGCGGCCGGCCAGATCGAGATCGCCGGCGAGGAGAAGATCCGCGGCGGCGTGGCCAAGCGCTACCGGCACCTGCCCGAGGCCGGCTTCGAGTCCCCTAAGCCCGAGATCCCCGAGGGCGCGGTGCGGACGGCGGACCACCTGCTGATGTACGAGGCTCTCGCCGCAGAGCTCCGCCGCCGGTCCCACTCGCTGATGCGGGTGCGGGGCAACCACCTCACGGACGCCGAGCTCTGGGTCGACCCCGCCGTCTGGGCCGAGGTCGAGGAGCAGATCACCAACGCCAGCCGAGCCCTGCACCGGGCCGCTGTCGCACCCCGTACTCCCGGCGCCATCCGGGTCAACGCCACGATCGCGCTGTTCAGAATGGAGCCCGACGCGAAATGAGCACCGTCACCCCTGCTCCGCCCGCGACCGAAGAGCCGTCCCGCCCCGGCCTGCTGGCGCCGTTGCGGCACAGCGCCTTCCGCTATCTGATCGCCGGCCGCACCACCACGATGCTGGGCAACGCGGTGGCGCCGATCGCGCTCTCGTTCGCCGTGCTGGACCTCACCGGCTCGGCCTTCGACCTGGGCCTGGTGGTCGGCGTCCGGTCGCTGTTCAACGTCATCTTCATCCTGTTCGGCGGCGTCATCGCCGACCGGCTGCCCCGCCACCTGGTGATGGTCGGCGCGTCGGTGCTCGCCGGAGCGACCCAGGCAACCGTCGCCGTCACGGTGCTCACCGGCACGGCCTCGATCCCGCTGCTGCTGGGCCTCTCCGCGGTCAACGGCGTCGCCGCCGCGATCGCGTTCCCGGCCATCTCGGCGATCCTGCCCCAGACCGTGCCGGCGGCCGTGCTCCAGCAGGCCAACGCGATCAACCGGCTGGCCTGGAACTCCGCGATGATCGCCGGCGCCTCGCTGGGCGGCCTGCTGGTCGCGATCGCCGGACCGGGGTGGGGTCTCGCCGTCGACGCCGGCACGTTTCTCCTCGCGGGCGTGCTGTTCGGGCTGGTCCGCGTGGCCAAGGCGGAAAAGGCGACCAGCCGGCCGGGCATCTTCGCCGAGATGCGCCTCGGCTGGACCGCGTTCGCCAGCCGCACCTGGCTGTGGGCGGTGGTCGCCGGCTTCTGTGTGATCAACGCCGCGCTCTCGGGCTCGGTCACCGTGCTCGGCCCGGTGGTCGCCGACGCGAGCTTCGGGCGGGCCGCCTGGGGTCTGATCCTGGCCGTGGAGACCGCCGGCATGATCGTCGGAGCGCTCGTCGCGATGCGGGTCCGCACCGGCCGGCTGCTCTTCTACGGCGTGCTCTGGTGCCTCGGCGACGTGCTGCTGGTGCTGGCCCTCGGGCTCACCTCGACGGTGCTCGTGCTCCTGCTGGCCGGGTTCGCGGTCGGCTTCGCGCTCGAGCAGTTCACGGTCGCCTGGGACACCACCATGCAGGAGCACGTGCCGAGCGACCTGCTGGCCCGGGTCTACTCGTACGACATGCTGGGTTCGATCCTCGCCGTGCCGGTCGGTCAGGTCCTGGCGGGACCGCTCGCCGAACACTTCGGGGTGCGGCCCACTCTGGTCGGAGCGGCCGCCCTGATCGGCCTGGCCACCGTTGTCATGCTGCTCAGCCGCGACGTCCGTCACCTACGCCACGCGATCTAGCCCTGCGAGAATGGACGGGTGACCCAGGTACCCAACGTTCTCGCCGCCCGATATGCCTCCCCCGAGCTCGTCGCGCTCTGGTCGCCGACCGAGAAGGTGAAGCTAGAACGGCGGCTGTGGATCGCGGTGCTGGAGGCGCAGCGCGACCTCGGCATCGACGTGCCGGACGGTGCGGTCGAGGCCTACCGGGCCGTGCTGGACGACGTCGACCTCCACTCGATCGCCGAGCGCGAGCGGGTCACCCGGCACGACGTCAAGGCCCGGATCGAGGAGTTCGCGGCCCTGGCCGGGCACGAGCAGATCCACAAGGGGATGACCTCGCGGGACCTCACGGAGAACGTGGAGCAGCTCCAGATCCGCTCCTCGCTGGAGCTGGTCCGCGACCGCGTGGTCGCCGCGCTGGCCCGGCTGGCTCGCCTGGCCGTCGAGCACGAGAACCTCGTGATGGCGGGCCGCTCGCACAACGTCGCGGCGCAGGCGACCACGCTGGGCAAGCGGTTCGCGTCGGCCGGCGAGGAGCTGCTGATCGCTTACCAGCGGCTCGACGACCTGATCAAGCGCTACCCGCTGCGGGGCATCAAGGGGCCGGTCGGCACCGCCGCCGACCAGCTCGACCTCTTCGACGGCGACGCGGCCAAGGTCGCCGAGCTCGAGCGCCGGGTCGCGGCCCACCTGGGCTTCTCGTCGGTGCTGAGCAGCGTCGGCCAGGTCTACCCGCGCTCGCTCGACCTCGACGTGGTCACCGCGCTCGCCCAGGTGGTCGCCGCGCCGAGCAGCCTGGCCACCACGATCCGGCTGATGGTCGGTCAGGAGCTGGCCACCGAGGGCTTCAAGCCCGGCCAGGTCGGCTCCAGCGCGATGCCCCACAAGATGAACACCCGCTCCAGCGAGCGGGTCAACGGGCTCGCGGTGGTGGTCCGCGGCTACGTGTCGATGATCGGCGAGCTGGCCGGCGACCAGTGGAACGAGGGTGACGTGTCCGACTCGGTGGTCCGCCGGGTCGCGCTGCCCGACGCCTTCTTCGCCACAGACGGCCTCTTCCAGACCTTCCTGACCGTGCTCGACGAGTTCGGCGCCTATCCTGCCGTCGTCGCCCGTGAGCTCGACCGCTTCCTGCCGTTCCTCGCCACGACCAAGATCCTGGTCGCCGCGGTACGCCGGGGAGTGGGCCGTGAGACGGCGCACGAGGTGATCAAGGAGAACGCGGTCGCCGTGGCGCTGGAGATGCGCGAGAAGGGCACCGGTGACAACGACCTGTTCGACCGGCTGGCCGCCGACGGCCGGCTCGGCCTGAGCCGGGGCGAGATCGACGCGCTGGTCGCCGACCGGGCAGCCTTCGTCGGCGCGGCCGGTGCCCAGGTGGCCGCCGTGGCGGAGAAGATCGCCGAGGTGGTCCGCCAATACCCGTCCGCGGCGGCTTACTCACCGCGCCCGATCCTCTAGCTCCCGCGCCGGAAGTGCTGGCGTCCCCATCTGAGGCGGCTGCGCCCTCGCGGCTGCGCCAGCAGCGTCCGCATCCGCGCCAGGACTGCCTGCGGCGTGGCGCCCCTGGCTGGGGGGCGCCACGCCTGTGGGAGAGCGTCGCTCAGACGCCGGCGGTGGAGGTGATCCACGCCCGGTTGTAGGCCACGCTGCCGTAGTTCTGGATGCTCACGCCGTCGGCCGTCGAGGCCACGCCGACCTGGGCGCCGTTGTAGAACTGCGGGCCGCCGGAGTCGCCGCGCCACGCGTTGCCGTTGATCGCTGTGCTGCGGATCGCCCGGCCGCCGTACGCGTCGGTCACGTTCGTGCTGGTCACCCGGACCGAAGCGGTCTTGAGCACGGTGGACGCGCTGCAGCCGCTGTAGCAGGTCATGCCCCACCCGTAGATCGTGTTGGTCGAGTTGACCGGCGGGTAGGCGCTCGACAGCGTCACGTAGCTGGTGCTGACCGCGCTGCTCAGCCGCATGAGGGCGAGGTCGCTGCGGGTGTAGGTGGCGCTGACGGCGCGGGTGACACCGCCCGAACTGCGGTTGACGCTGCCGACACGCACGGACATCGAGCCACTGATGCAGTGCCGGGCGGTGAGCACCCAGGTCGGCGCGATGATCGTGCCGGAGCAGGTGAACGAGCCGCCGCTGAACACCGCGGCCGCCCACGGCGCTGACGAGACCGTGCTGCCGCCGATGATCTGTGCCGGGTCCGTCGGGCCGACGGGAGCGGCACCGGCCGCGCTTGGTGCGAGGAAGACGCCGGTCAGACCGATGGCGAGCGCGGCCAGGGTGAGGCGTTTGCGCATCTGGGCTCCTATCCGAGGGGGGTGGATCGGACTCCCGAGACGCTAGTGTCGTATCGACACATTTACAATCATCAAATCTCGGTCATACGACACGGTGATGGCGTACGAGCCGATTAGCGTTGGTCGCGATGGAGTTCTTCGTCGCCGCGGTCATGGCGTTCGCGCTGATCCTGCCGGTGGAGCTGCCCGACAAGACGTTCGTCGCGACCCTGGTGCTCAGCACCCGCTATCCGCCGCTCCCGGTGTGGCTGGGGGTGATCGTCGCGTTCGGTGTGCAGTGCGCGGTCGCGGTGGCGGTGGGCGGCCTGATCTCCCGGTTGCCCGAGCGTCCCGTGGCGCTGGTCGCGGCGGCGCTGTTCCTGGCCGGTGCGATCGTGCTGTTCCGCGGAGCGCGCAAGGCCGGCAGGCAGACCCCGGAGGACGAGCAGGCGGACTACGCGGAAGCCGTCAAGGTCCAGCGGACCGGTCTGCGCGCGGCGGCCGCGAGTTTCGTCGTCCTGTTCACCGCCGAATGGGGTGACCTGTCGCAGTTGCTCACCGCCGGCCTGGTGGCGAGTGGCCGAAATCCCATCGCGGTCTTCGTCGGGTCGTGGCTGGCGTTGATCGTGGTGTCCGGAGCGGCGGTCCTGCTCGGCCGTTGGCTGCAGAAGAGGGTGAAGTTGTCGGTGATCCGCTATGTGGCCGCCGGTATCTGCCTCGTGCTCGCGGTGTTGACCACGGTTGAGGCACTGACCACATGAGTGCTCGTACTCACGTGTAATGCCTGTCCACGATGCCTGTCCAAGGCCTGGGCGGGTGCCGGTCAGCGTCTATCTACCGGGTACTCTTGGCGCGCTTACCGAGTACAAAAGTCAGGAGTGCCAAGTGGCTCGCGTCGTCGTCGACGTCATGCTCAAGCCGGAGATCCTCGATCCTCAGGGCCAAGCGGTCGCGAACGCGCTGCCACGGCTCGGCATCAGTGACGTCAGTTCCGTGCGCATCGGCCGGCGCATCGAAATCGAGTTCACTGGCGCAGCCGATCCGGAGCGGGTCCGCGAGATCGCCGACAAGTTGCTCGCCAACCCGGTGATCGAGGACTTCACGATCCAGGAGGTCGCCGAGCCGGCGGCCGAGGCCGTCCCCGCGGGTGACCCGGCATGAGTGCCCGCGTCGGGGTGGTGACGTTCCCGGGTTCGCTCGACGACGGTGACGCCGCGCGCGCGGTCCGGGTCGCCGGTGGCGAGGCCGTGCGCCTCTGGCACGGCGACAGTGACCTGCACGGTGTCGACGCGGTGGTGCTGCCCGGAGGCTTCTCCTACGGCGACTACCTGCGCACCGGTGCGATCGCCCGGTTCGCGCCGGTGATGGAGTCGATCATCGACGGTGCCCGGGGCGGGCTTCCCGTGCTCGGCATCTGCAACGGCTTCCAGATCCTCTGCGAGGCGCACCTGCTGCCCGGTGCCCTCACCCGCAACAGCCACCTGCACTTCCGCAACCGCGACCAGTGGCTGCGGGTCAGCGCGACCAACACCGCGTGGACCAACTCGTTCGAGTCCGACCAGGACGTGCTCATCCCGCTCAAGAGCGGCGAGGGGCGCTACGTCGCCGACCAGGCGACGCTCGACGAGCTCGCCGCCAACGGCCGGATCGTGGCGACGTACCAGCGCGGCAACCCGAACGGCTCCGAGCGCGACATCGCCGGGGTCTCCAACGAGGCCGGCAACGTCGTCGGGCTCATGCCCCACCCCGAGCACGCGATCGAGGCACTCACCGGTCCGTCGCTCGACGGGTTGGGCTTCTTCACCTCGATTCTCAAGCACCTGGCGGGGGCCTCGGCATGACAACTCAGCCCGACACAGCGTCGAGCGAGGCGGAAGAGAAATCGTTGCCGACCCAGGCGACGTCGTACGACCTGGACGGTCCCGACACCGTCGAGCGGGCCGGCGCCACGGGCGACGAGCTCCAGCCGTTCGCCGAGCTCGGGCTCCGCGACGACGAGTACGAGCGGATCCGCGGCATCCTCGACCGCCGGCCGACGCAGTCCGAGCTCGCGATGTACTCGATCATGTGGAGCGAGCACTGCTCGTACAAGTCGAGCAAGGTGCACCTCCGGCAGTTCAGCGAGAAGGCACCGCCGAACGACCGCATGCTCGCCGGCATCGGTGAGAACGCGGGCGTCATCCAGATCTCCGACGAGCTCGCGGTGACCTTCAAGGTCGAGTCGCACAACCACCCGAGCTTCGTCGAGCCGTACCAGGGTGCCGCGACCGGTGTCGGCGGCATCGTCCGCGACATCCTCGCGATGGGCGCCCGGCCGGTCGCCGTGATGGACCCGCTGCGGTTCGGCGCGGCCGACCACGAGGACACCGCCCGCGTGCTGCCCGGTGTGGTCGCCGGCATCGGCGGCTACGGCAACTCCCTGGGCCTGCCCAACGTCGGTGGCGAGGTCGTCTTCGACCCGACCTATCAGGGCAACCCGCTGGTCAACGCGCTCTGCCTGGGCGTGCTGCCGGTCGACCGGCTGCAGAAGAAGGACGCGGCCGGCCCTGGCAACATCGTCGTGCTGATGGGCGCCAAGACCGGGCGCGACGGCATCGGCGGCGTCTCCGTGCTGGCCAGCGCGACCTTCGACGACGGCAGCGAGGCGCGCCGTCCGTCGGTCCAGGTCGGCGACCCGTTCACCGAGAAGCTGCTGATCGAGGCCTGCCTCGAGCTCTACGACGCCAACCTGGTCGTCGGCATCCAGGACCTCGGCGGCGCCGGCCTCACCTGCGCGCTCACCGAGACCGCCGCCTCCGCCGGCACCGGCATGCGGGTCTGGCTGGAGCGGGTGCCGCTGCGCGAGCAGTCGATGGACCCGCACGAGATCCTGGCCAGCGAGTCGCAGGAGCGGATGCTCCTGATCGTCAAGCCCGAGCAGCTCGACGAGGTGCTCGCGGTCGCCGACAAGTGGGGCGTCATCGCCACCGCGATCGGCGAGGTCACCCCGTCCGAGGTCAGCGGCCTGCCCGGCCGGCTCCGGATCACCTGGCACGACCACCTGGTGGTCGACGTGCCGCCGGCGTCGCTGGTCGACGACGGTCCGGTCTACGCCCGGCCGATGCGCGAGCCCGCGGACCTGATCCTGCTTCAGGCCGACCGGGCCGAGACGCTGCCGCGGCCGGCGAACCCGGAGGACCTCAAGGCGACCCTGCTGCGGATGATCGCCTCGCCGAACCTCTGCGACAAGTCGTGGGTCACCGAGCAGTACGACCGCTACGTGCTCGGCAACACCGTGCTCGCCCAGCCCGAAGACGCCGGTGTGATCCGGATCGACGAGCAGAGCGGGCTCGGCGTGGCGCTGTCGGTCGACGGCAACGGCCGGTACGCCCGGCTCGACCCGTACAACGGTGCCAAGCTGGCGCTGGCCGAGAGCTACCGCAACGTGGCCGTCAGCGGCGCGAAGCCGGTCGCGGTCACCAACTGCCTCAACTTCGGCTCGCCCGAGGACCCGGCCGTCATGTGGCAGTTCGCCGAGGCCGTCCGCGGCCTGGCCGACGGGTGCCTCGAGCTGGGCATCCCGGTGACCGGCGGCAACGTCAGCTTCTACAACCAGACCGGCGCCGCGGCGATCCACCCGACGCCGGTGGTCGGAGTGCTCGGCGTGATCGACAACGTCGCCGACCGCGTGCCGATCGGGTTCGCCCAGCCGGCCACCGGCGACGGTGACCTGATCTACCTGCTCGGCGAGACGGCCAACGAGCTGTCCGGCTCCGAGTGGGCGTGGGTGACCCACGAGCACCTCGGCGGCGTGCCGCCGAAGGTCGACCTGGCCAAGGAGCGGGCGCTGGCCGAGGTGCTGGCCGAGGCGTCCCGGGTCGGTCACCTGAGCGCGGCGCACGACGTCTCCGACGGCGGCCTCGCCCAGGCGCTCGTCGAGGCCTGCCTGCGCAACGGTGTCGGCGCCCGGATCGCGCTGCCGGAGGACTTCTCGGCGGGCTCGATGCCGTTCGTCTACCTCTTCAGCGAGTCGGCCGGCCGGGCCGTGGTGTCCGTGCCGCGCGGGCACGAGAAGGCGTTCACCGGGCTGTGCTCCGAGCGGGGAGTGCCGTACACCCCGATCGGCGTGACCGACGGCAACAACGGCGCGCTCGACATCCGCGACCAGTTCTCGGTGCCGCTGGACGAGCTGCGCGAGGCGCACACCTCGACGATGCCGCGCCTGTTCGGCTGATCAGGCAATAAAGAAGGGGGCCGCGAAAGCGGCCCCCTTCTTGCTATGTCGGCTCAGTCGTCAGACACGAAGAAGGGGGCCACCGAAGCGGCCCCCTTCTTCGTGTCCGTTGCTCAGTCGTCGAGCCAGCCCAGCTCGCGCCGGTCGCCACCGCGACCACCTTCGCCGCCGCGGCCGCCGTGGCGGGCACCGCGACCCTCGTTGTTGTTGTCGTAGTAGTCGCCCTGGTCGCCGTAGCCGCCGTTGGGGGCGCCGTAGTTGCCGCCGCGCTGCTCGGGCACCCGGTCATAGCCCGGGGGAGGACCGGCTTCGTAGCCGCCGCGCTCGTAGCCGTCGGCCGGGTAGTTGCGGGTCTCGTCGTAGCCGCCCGACGGAGCAGCGCCGTAGCCGCCGGCGTCGTAGCCGGCGCCCCGGCCCTGGTCGTAGCCGCCGCGCTGGCCGCCACCGCCGTAGCCGCCCTGGTCGTAGCCGTTGGGCTCGGCACCGTAGCCACCGTTCGCGCCGCCGTAGCCGCCGGCCGGCTGCTGGCCGTAGCCACCGCCGCCCTGCTGACCGTAGTCGTCGCCACCGGTGGTGGGCTGGTAGCGGCCGGTCGGCTCGTCGAAGCGCTCGCCGCCGTAGCCACCGGCCTGCGGGTAACCGCCGCCGGGAGCCGCGCCGTAGCCACCGCCGGAGGACGGCGCGCCGCCGTAGGCCCCGCTGCCCGAGCCGGGCGCGTCGGGGTAGCCACCGGCGCCGTAGCCGCCGCCCGAGCCCGGCGCGTTGCCGAACTGGGTGGGCTGTGCGCCGCCGTACATCTGCGTGGCCTGGTCGTAACCGCCACCGCCGGCCTGCGTCGCCGGGCCGCCGCCGTAACCGTTGGCGCCGGCACCGCCCCAGCCGGGCTGCTGCTGGCCGCCGTAGGTCGGCGCCTGCGGCGGCATGGGCGCACCGTAGGGGTCCGGGAACTCGTCGACCGGTGCGCGGCTGTGCAGCATGGTCGGCGCGTCGGCGAGGGCTCCGCCGCCTGGCCCGGCGATCCGGGTCGCGTCGTTCGCGCCGCCGCCTCGGTAACCGCCTGCGGCCACCGGCACTGCCGGGCGCACGCCGGTGGTCGAGGTCTCGTCGTCGGGGTCGTCGTTCTCCTTGCGGCGCAGCATCACCCAGACGATGCCGCCGACGCCGAACGCGACCAGCAGACCGCCGCCGAGCACGACCAGCCAGTTGCCGAAACCGCCACTGTCTTCCGAGTTGCTGGCGGGGTCGGCGGCGACCGTGCTGTCGTCCTCGGTCGCCGGATCCTCGGTCGCCTCGTCGTCGAGCGGGGCCTCGGTGGGAGGCGTGCTCGGGTCGGTCGTGGCCTCGACCTTGAGCTGGAGCGTGATTCCTACGCCGGACGCGGTGCCGCCGGCGTTGACGTTGATGACCTTGGTGTTCCGCTTGTCGTCCTTGGAAGCACCGAGGGTGATCCGGCCGGGCGCGATCGGCTTCTGCTCCGTGCCCTCGAACCGGAAGTTGCCCTTGTCGTCGGCGAAGTCCTCGTGCAGCTTGCCAGCACCGTCGCTCAGCGCGACGTAGGCGTTGTTGACGCCCTTGCCGTCGGCCTGGTTGGTGACCTTGCCGCTGATCGACTTGACCGTCTGAACCGCGGGCGGCTGCTCTTGCTGGGCGCCGCGCACCTGCATGTTGCGGGTCACCTGCACCGGCGCCTCGCCGTTGGTCGTGGCCTGCACGATGACCTGGCCGGACTTGGTCTGGCCGGCCGCGACGTTGCCCGCGCGCACCTGCGCGGTGATGGTCTCGGACTCCCCGGCTTGGACGTTGACGTCGCCGTCGCAGCGCTGCGTGCAACTCAGCTCGCCGAAACTGGTCGACACCGTGACGGTCACGGTTTGTCTGCCGTTTTCGTTCGGGTTCTGGACCGTGATCTGCACCGACGCAGTCTCACCAGGCGCTAGGACGCCGTTCGAGACACTGATCGACACCGCCGGTGGTGCCGCCTGCGCGGGGTTGGGAAATACTGTGACCAGTGCGCCAGCTATCAGCGCCACGACCACACCGGCCCGTACACGCCAGGCTCGTCGTGGTGTTGTCACGTCCACCGCCTTCCGGTCTCACCCCCGAACGAGTACACCGTCGGTCACTATGCCCTGTCCGACGGGATCAGCGCGACCCAGGGGCCGAAGGAACTAGAACGTGAAGAGGTCGTATCGTCCCGTCATGTCCCCTGCGCACATTAAGTCACCTGCGGTAGCGGCCGCCCTTGCTGCCCTCGACGCCGGGGGAAGCCCCGAGTTGGTCACTCTCCGTGATGCCGTGCGTGCGCTGCTGACCGACCTCGCCAAGCGGGCTCCCGGCCGCTCGGTCGAGGTGCGGGTCCCACCATACGGCGCGGTGCAATGCGTTCCAGGACCACGACATACCCGTGGTACCCCCTCTAATGTGGTCGAAATGGACGCTGTGACCTGGCTCCTAGTCGCGACCGGCCGCGTCCGATGGGCGGACGCGCTCGCGGCGGGAAAGATCAAGGCCAGCGGAAGCCGAGCCGATCTCTCCGCATACCTGCCCGAGCCGCCAGAATCCGGGTCGCCCGAACGGGTCGGTTGACGGTCAGGAGCGCCAAGGTGGCCGACGGTGACCGGCTCGAACTCGCGTACACTGGCCCGAGCAAGACGTGCCAGGAAGTTGAGCAGTTCAGCAGCGAGGAGCGGCAGGTGCCCCGAGGCGACGGCCGGTTGAGCCAGGACCTCGACCCCCAGCGGCCCGGCCCGCAAGATGCTTGCGGTGTCTTCGGTGTCTGGGGGCCGGGTGAAGAGGTCGCGAAGCTGACCTACTTCGGGCTCTACGCCCTGCAGCACCGTGGCCAGGAGGCGGCCGGCATCGCGGTCAGCGACGGGTCCGGCGTGGTGGTCTACAAGGATCTCGGCCTGGTGGCCCAGGTCTTCGACGAGCCCACCCTGGCCAGCCTCCGTGGCCACCTCGCCATCGGCCACACGCGTTACTCCACCACCGGTGGCTCCACCTGGGAAAACGCGCAGCCGACCATCCGGGCCACCAGCGCTGGCACCACGATCGCCCTGGCGCACAACGGCAACCTGGTCAACACCGCCGACCTGGCTCGTGAGGTCGCCGAGCGGGGGCTGTCCACCGACCCGGCCACCACCTCCGACACCGCCCTGGTGACCGCGCTGCTCGCGGGCCGGCCGGACATGTCGGTGGAGGCGGCCGCGCTCGAGGTGCTGCCCACCCTGCAAGGCGCGTTCAGCTTTGTGTTCATGGACGAGACCACCCTCTACGCCGCCCGTGACGCGCACGGCGTGCGCCCGCTGGTGCTTGGCCGGCTGGAGCGCGGCTGGGTCGTGGCCAGCGAGACCGCGGCCCTCGACATCGTCGGCGCGAGCGTCGTCCGCGAGGTCGAGCCCGGCGAGCTGATCGCGATCGACGAAGACGGCCTGCGCTCCTCGCGGTTCGCGGTGCCGGAGCCCAAGGGCTGCCTCTTCGAATACGTCTACATCGCACGCCCCGACACCACCATCTCCGGGCGCAACGTGCACGCCGCCCGGGTGCAGATCGGCCGGCAGCTCGCCAAGGAGCACCCGGTCGAGGCCGACATGGTGATCCCGGTGCCCGAGTCGGGCACGCCGGCCGCGATCGGCTACGCGGCCGAGTCCGGCATCACCTACGGCTCGGGCCTGGTGAAGAACGCGTACGTCGGCCGCACCTTCATCCAGCCCTCACAGACCCTGCGTCAGCTGGGCATCCGGCTCAAGCTCAACCCCTTGCGGGAGAACATCCGCGGCAAGCGGATCGTCGTGGTGGACGACTCGATCGTCCGCGGCAACACCCAGCGGGCGATCGTCCGCATGCTTCGCGAAGCCGGCGCGCTCGAGGTGCACGTGCGCATCTCCTCGCCGCCGGTCAACTGGCCCTGTTTCTACGGCATCGACTTCGCCACCCGCGCGGAGCTGCTGGCCAACGGCCTCGACAACGAGGGCATCCGGCGCTCGATCGGTGCCGACTCGTTGGGATACGTATCACTCGGCGGTCTGGTGGCCGCGACCGAGCAGCCGAAGACGCGCTTGTGCCGCGCGTGTTTCGACGGGGAATATCCAATCCCGCTGCCGGCCGGCAACCTGATCGGCAAGCACGTGCTCGAAGGCGTCGCGCGTCGGGTCGACGCCGAAGCCGAGCAGCGCAGCGATGGCGGAGCCGACCGTGGCAAGCCGGGCGACCTTCCGTTGGTCGTCCAGCGGATGGCGGCCAGCTCAAACGGCGGCGGCACGCACCATTCCTAGCCGGCGTCTCCAGCGAGACACCGCGCGTAAGGCGTTCAAGGGAGAAATCGTGACGCACGTTACTGAGCGGGGCGGCGGCCCGGCTAACAACCCGGGCACCGAGGGTCTGCAGCCGTGGACGGCCGGATCCGGACGGACCGGTCGCAAGCGCACAGTGACGTACGCCGACGCCGGCGTCTCGATCCACGCCGGCGAACGCGCCGTCGAGCTCCTCAAGAGCAAGGTGGCCAAGGCCCAGCGCCCCGAGGTGCTCGGTGACCTCGGCGGTTTCGCGGGCCTGTTCCGGCTCGACACCAAGCGCTACAAGAACCCGATCCTGGCGTCGTCGACCGACGGTGTCGGCACCAAGCTGGTGATCGCGCAGCAGCTCGACATCCACGACACGGTCGGCATCGACCTGGTCGCGATGGTCGTCGACGACCTGGTCGCCTGCGGCGCCGAGCCGCTGTTCCTGCTCGACTACATCGCCTGCGGCGAGGTCGTGCCCGACAAGGTCGCCGAGATCGGCGCCGGCATCTCCGACGGCTGCCGCTACGCCGGCTGCGCCCTGCTGGGCGGCGAGACGGCCGAGCACCCCGGCGTGCTGCGCCCGGACGAATATGACCTCTCCGCGACCGGCGTCGGTGTCGTCGAGGAGAGCGAGATCCTCGGCCGCGAGCGGGTCGAGGTCGGCGACGTCGTCATCGCCATGCGCTCGTCCGGCCTGCACTCCAACGGCTACTCGCTGGTGCGGCACGTGCTGCTCGGCGCCGGCCGGATGCGGCTCGACACGGTCGTCGACGACTTCGGCAAGCAGCGCACCCTCGGCGAGGAGCTGCTCACGCCGACCAAGATCTACGCGCGCGACTGCCTCAAGCTGATCTCCGAGGCCGAGGTGCGGGCGCTGGCCCACGTCACCGGCGGCGGCATCCCCGGCAACCTGGTGCGGGTGCTGCCCGAGCACGTCGACGCGGTGGTCAACCGGTCGACGTGGAAGCCGCAGCCCATCTTCGACCTGGTGCAGTCCAAGGGCCGGATCGAAGACCCGGAGATGGAGTCGACGTTCAACATGGGCGTCGGCATGTTCGCCATCGTCTCGCCCGAAGACGCCGACCGGGCGCTGGCGTTCCTCGCCGGCCGTGGCATCGACGCGTGGCAGGCCGGCGAGATCATCGAAGGCACGGGGACCGTTCAGATGATCGGCCAGCACACGCGCGGCTGACCCCGCGCCCGAACGTCGGTGATCCTTCGCCCACCTGATTGGGTCTTACCCGATTGGCCAGCGCCGCCTAACCTAAAGTCCTGCCTCTACACCTCGACGGGGAGAGGAGGGTGGGTGGTTGTCCGGCAGGGCCAGTTCACCGGCATGCACGGCATCGCCCCGGTGCCCTCCTACGTCGTCATGCAGCCCACGACGTTGTGCAACCTCGACTGCGCGTACTGCTATCTCCCGTTTCGGTCCGCCGATCGGAAGATGCCCGTCGGCGTAGCCGCCGCCGTCGCCGGGCCTGTCAACCGATGGGCCCGCGACGGCCGCTTCTCGGTGGTCTGGCACGGCGGCGAGCCGCTGGCCGCGGGCCGGGAGCACTTCGCCGCCCTGCTCGCGCCGTTCGACCCGGCTGTCGAACACCACGTGCAGACCAACGCGACCCTGATCGACGACGCGTGGTGCGAGTTCTTCGCCGAGCACGAGATCCGGGTCAGCGTCAGCGTCGACGGGCCGCGCGACCGCAACGGCGACCGGGTGACCCGGGGCGGGCGCCCGGCCTACGACCGGATCGTGCGTGGCATCGAGACCCTCCGCGCGCACGGCATCGGCTTCTCCGCCCTGTGCGTGGTCTCCGACCCGGCGCCGGGCCGGGCGGCCGAGCTCTACGACTACTTTCTCGGGCTCGGCTGCGACGTGCTCGGCATCAACATCGAGGAGACCGAGGGCATCAACACCCGCGGCAACGCTCACCCGGCCGAGCAGGTCGTCGACTTCTGGGCGGAGCTGGTGGCGGCCTGGCGGCAGGATCCGCGGATCCACGTCCGCGAGATCGAGTGGTCGCTGCGCTACACCGAGGCGGTGCTCGCGGGCTCCGCCGACAGCGTGCTGCCCCGGCAGCTCGACCCGATCCCCACCGTGGCGTACGACGGCTCGGTGGTGCTGCTGTCTCCGGAGCTGGCTGGTTTCGAGGACCCTCGGCACGGCGACTTCAGCAGTGGCAACGTCCTCGCGACACCCCTTACCGAGATCATCGCCGGCGCGGCTCCTCGAACGCCCTGGATCGCCGAGTTCCTCGACGGTGTGGAGGCGTGCCGGGCGAGCTGCCCGTACTTCGGCTTCTGCGGCGGTGCACACGCGGCCAACCGCTACTTCGAACACGGCCGGTTCGACACGACCGAGACCGACCACTGCCGCAACAGCAAGATCCGCCTACTGGAAGGGGTGTTGCAGCATGCCCGAGACCACCAGCCTTCGGCCGTCTGACCAGCTTGAAAGCGGTGCCGGCGCCGAAGACGACGCCGACGACCTCACGGAACGGGTCGCCGGTGCCCGGGCAGGGCTGATCGCATTGTTGTCCGAGGCGGAGCAGGCACGCAGGTCCCGCGCCGAGGCGGCCGATCCGGCCGGAGGTGCGGTGTGCGCCTGGAACCACTTCGAGAACATCCCGACGTTCTACAACTGGAACAACCGCCCCCGCTGAAGCACCGAGCGGCCCGCTGACCCCTTGGACACGGGCGAGCACGCGGTGTGACCCGCGTGCTCGTTGGTGACCTGGGGGTCAGCGGGAGCGAGACGACCAGTTGTTGGAAGCGTCGTCTACTGCGTTGTCGTCCTCGTCTTCGTCGTCGACTTGGCTGTTGCCAAAGTCGTCGTCGAAGTCGTGGTCCGACTTGCCGCTGCCGCCGAGTTCTCGCTGCAACGCGGCGAGGTCGGTGTTCGGGGAGTGATACTTCAACTCCCGGGCCACCTTCGTCTGCTTGGCCTTAGCACGGCCGCGCCCCATGGCTCGACCCCCTCGCACAGAATTCGGGGCAGCACGAAGGCGGGCCCCGATGACGTCAGGCATCTCTCGTGGCTCTTACGGTACATGGGGATGGCCAGGTTCGACACCTCGGGTTGCCCGGTGCGGCCGGCGCGTCGATCACGTTTTTGATCAGCCCGATCTTGGACGGCCGTATCGCCCACCGACGGGCGGTCGGCGATACGGCCGGTAAGGGGCGCTCAGGTCAGCGCAGGTGGATGGTCCGCAGCCGCCCGATCTCGGCCATCCGGCGCTCTGCCAGGCGATCCGCGGCCACCGCCGGCGGCACGCCCTCGGCCTCGGCGAGCTGGAGGATTTCGCGCGTGGTGTCGTAAATCCGCGTCGCGCGAAGTTTCGCCCGCTCGAAGTTGAAGCCCTCGATCTCGTCTGCGACCTGGATCACACCGCCGGCGTTGACCACGTAGTCGGGGGTGTAGAGGATCCCGCGGTCGGCGAGCTGCTTCTCGATGCCGGGGTGGGCGAGCTGGTTGTTCGCCGCCCCAGTGACGATCTTGGCGCGCAGCGCGGGCACCGTGTCGTCGTTGAGGGCACCGCCGAGCGCGCAGGGTGCGTACACGTCGATGTCGGCCGTAATCATGGCGGTCGCGTCGTCGACCACGTCCACCTGGGGGTAGGTGGCGCGGACCCACTCGAGCGCCCGCTCGCTGACGTCCGTCGCCACGACGCTAGCGCCGTCCTCGATCAGGTGAGCGGTGAGGTGCTTGCCGACCTTGCCCAGGCCGGCCACGCCGACCCGACGCCCGGCCAGGGTCGGGCTGCCCCAGACGTGCTCGGCCGCGGCCCGCATGCCCTGGAACACGCCCCAGGCGGTGAGCACGGACGAGTCGCCGGCGCCGCCGTGCTCGACGCTGCGGCCGGTCACGAAGGTGGTCTCCCGGGCCACCAGGTCCATGTCGGCCACGTAGGTGCCGACGTCGCACGCGGTGTAGTAGCGGCCGCCGAGGGACTGGACGAACCGCCCGTACGCCCGCAGCAGGCTCTCGCTCTTGTCCTTCTCGGGGTCGCCCCAGATGACGGCCTTGCCGCCGCCCAGGTCCAGCCCGGCCAGAGCGTTCTTGTACGCCATGCCGCGCGAGAGCTCCAGCACGTCGTGCAGGGCGTCGGCCTCGTTGGCGTACGGGTAGAAGCGGGTGCCGCCGAGCGCGGGGCCCAGCGCGGTCGAGTAGATGCCGATGATCGCCTTCAGGCCGCTCTGCTTGTCCTGGCAGAAGACGACCTGTTCGTGGCCGGTGGAGTCCGATTCTTCCGTGCTGGCGAATACGCCCATCGCTGCTCCTGTGTCCGACGTGCGTCCTCGTGGGGCGCACGCATGCTGGGTCAGACCGGCGGGGTGGTGCAGGTCTCTGCGCACGACGATATTCCCGTTGGCAACCTCGTGCGGACGCGCGTCACCTGTCGTTACGGACGGGACCCGATTCGTGGGAGGATCGCGCCGTGCCGTCGCTGTTCGCTTCCTACCTGCGCGTCTACGAGCCACTGACCGCATTCGATCGCGAACGTCAGGTCTTCTGGCGCCGCTACGTGCGGGAAGGCCGGGCCGTCGCGCCGCAGGAGGGTCCGGTCCGCCAGCGCACCGCCGTGATCGAGGGGCTGGGTGCCGGCTGGACCCGGCTGCCCGACCTGCCCGAAGAGGCCTATGTGCTGGAGGCCGACGACACACTGCTGGTCTGCCCCTGGAACCTGCGGCTGCGGGTCGCCGAGGCCGCGCTCAGCGCACGCGACGGTGTGCCCTCGGTGATCGCCGACGCGTTCGTGCCGCCGGTGCTGGCCGGCCAGGCGCGCGCGGTGGTCGACGACTGGCGCAGTGGGGCGCGGGTGCTGGAGCACGGCGTGCCTCGGGTGCACGAGCAGATCGCCACCTGGGGCGTGCCGCTGCGGTGGTTCGTCTTCGTCGACCTCGGCGAGCGCGACCTGGTGCTGCGGGAGGGTCGCCGGTCACTGCGCTACCGCACCGAGATCTCCAAGGCCCGCCGCCGCGCCTCCCGGGCGCTGTCCGTTCTGCGCAAGTCGGTCGGCGACGCACCGATCACCGAGGCGGTCGAAGAAGGCGCCCGGTGGCTCGAGGAGTTCCACCCGCGTTCGGTGGTCGAGCTCGACTACGGCGGGCTCGTGGATCTTCTCTCCGACACCATCCTGGAGGAGGACGACTCGCCCGGTCTGGTCGCTGCCGGACTGGCCGCTTTGTCCCGTGGTGATGCTGATGAGGCCACAGAGGTCTATGAGAACTTGGTCACTCGTTGGCGCGCGATCCAGCTCCTCGAACGGTGTAATTAGGGTGCAAATTGGTGGACTTGAATGAGGTAACCTCGTGTTTTCCTGAACACGAACGGTGACGTAGAGTCCAAATAAGGCGGTTTCTGGCATATAAAATCGCCATAAATCGGTCATTGCTCATCCGTCCATCCAGGGACGTTCGGCCGTTCGGCCCATGTCGGACATCGGGGACTAGCCGGACCATGAGAGACGCGTCGGCCGGCGGGACCCCGGCCGATGTCTATAGGTACCTGTGGAGGAGTGACCGATGGCATCGCGTACGCACGAACCCGAGCCGCTACTCACGCCGGCAGAGGTCGCGTCGATGTTCCGTGTCGACCCGAAGACGGTGACCCGGTGGGCGAAGGCCGGAAAGCTCAGCGCGATTCGCACGCTGGGCGGCCACCGCCGCTACCGTGAATCCGAGGTTCGCGCCCTGCTGCAGGGGCAAATTCCCCAGCAGCGCCAGGGCGACTGACCGACCCCCCGGTCGAACGATCGTCGGACAGGGGCGGGAGCCACACGTATCCGTGTGGGTCCCGCCCCTGATGCGTTCCTAAGAACAGCGGCGGGAGCCACACGTCAACCGTGTGGGTCCCGCCCCTGAGGCGTTCCTGACAACAGCGGCGGGAGCCACACGCATCCGTGAGGGTCCGGCCCCTGATGCGTTTCTGAGAGCAGCGGCGGGAGCCACACGTCAACCGTGTGGGTCCGGCCCCTGATGCGTGTCTAAGGTCAGGGCGTGCAACCGGAACAACCCCTTGTCGGTGACGCGTTCGGCGAGCTCGTTCGCGACGCGCTCGCCGTGGCCACTGGGGTCGGACCACGGCCGTTGGCCGGTGGGCGGCTTCCCCGACCCGTCATCGAGATCATCGAGCGGGACGACGGCCTGATCAACGGCGCGCCCGCCGCTCCGTACCTCGATCCGCCGGAGCTCTGGCCGGACCACGACCATCGAGCCCTTTCCCGGGTACGCGGTCGCGTGCTCGACATCGGCGTCGGCGCCGGCCGGATCGCCCTCGAGCTCCAGCGCCGTGGCGTCGACGTGACGGGGCTGGACGTGTCCGCCGGTGCCATCGAGGTGAGCCGCCGGCGCGGGGTGCGTGACCTGGTGCTCGGCACCGTCGCCGAGCACGCGGTGACCGCCGGGCCGACGTACGACACCTTCCTGCTCCTCGGCAACAACCTGGGCCTGATCGGCGGCGCGGACCAGGCGCCGGGCTTCCTCGCCGCGCTGGCCGCGCTGGCCCGACCCGGCGCCCAGCTGATCGCGCACGGCACCGATCCGTACAACACCACCGATCCGGTGCACACCGCCTACCACCGGCTCAACCGGTCACGGGGTCGGTTGGGTGGTCAGTTGCGGCTGCGGGTGCGCTACCGGGAGCTGGCCACCGACTGGTTCGACTACCTGGTCTGCTCGGTCGACGAGCTGCGCGGGCTGATCGCCGGCACGCCGTGGCGTCTTGCGGACATCGACGACGCGGACACCCCTTACTACCTGGCGACGCTGGAGCTGGCCGCCTCCGGGTAAAGGCGAACAAACCTCGGAAATACGACTTGTCCGTCGGTAGCGTGCCTAGCTATGAGGGTGGCACGCGGCACGCTGCTGCGGAACCTCGCCGGCAGCATCGGGGTCCTGAGCACCGTGGCCGGGCTGGCGTTCGGGTTGCCCGCGATCGACCGTGCCCTTCCAGCCGCGCGTCCGGTCGACTCCGGGCCGTACCTCGTCGGTGGTGGAGTGACCGTCACCCCACCCCCGGGCGCCCGGCTCGACGTCACCCTGACCCGCCCGCGGGACACCCGCGGCACTGCGGTCTTCCTGGTCGGCACGGTCCGCTACGTGATCGTGGTGGCGCCGTTCGACGGCTCGCTCGCCGACGCCACCCAGCGGCTGCGCGACAAGATCACTCGGGGGCACCAGATCACCGGGAAGGAGTCCCCGACCCGCACCGCCACCGGCCTCGACGGTGTCCAGGGCACCTACGCGGCATCCGGCCGAGGCGGTCGTTACCTCGTCTTCCTGGCCGGCGACGTGGCCATCGAGGTGACGGTGGCCGGCAGCGCGCCGGCGTTGCGGGCCGCACTGGGGGCGATCGAGGCGAGCACGCGGACGATCGCGTACCGCGGCGGCACCCCGTGACACCGGTGCACCCCACGCCGGAGTGGGCGCACCCCGGCAAGTCACTCCTGTTGCCGGCGTTCTGGGTGGTGCTGATGCTGATCGCCGGCGGCGCCGTGCGGCTCGGCCTGTTCGTGCGCGAGTCGTTCGCGGCGTATCCCACCGCCACCCTGCTCGCGCTCGTGCTGTTCGGGCTGTACGCGGTGCCGTTCTGCGTCTTCGTGGCCGCCCTCGACTACCTGGAGCGCGAACCACCGCTGCTGCTGGCCACGGCGTTCGCCTGGGGCGGCCTGGTCGCCACCTCGATCTCGATCCGGGGAAATGCCGCCGTGCACAACCTGATGGCCAAGCTGGCCTCCCCGGGCCTGGCCGCCGAGTGGGGCTCCGCGCTGGCCGGCCCGACGGTAGAGGAGATCGCCAAGGCCCTGGGCATCGTCGCGATCGTGCTGGTAGCCCGAGCCCAGGTCAACAGCGTCCTGGACGGCGTCGTGTACGGGTCGCTGGTCGGCCTCGGATTCCAGGTCGTCGAGGACGTGGTCTACGCGGTCAACGCGGTGGCGGTGGCGGGCCAGGGCGATCAGGTCGCCCCGGTGGTCGCCACGTTCCTGCTGCGCGGCTTCCTGGCGGGCCTGTGGAGCCACACCCTGTTCGGCGCGCTGGCCGGTGCGGGCATCGGCTACCTGGCGGTCCGCACGGACCGCCCGCTGCTGATCCGAGTGTCGGTAGCGGTACTCGCGGTCCTGGGCGCCATGGGCATCCACTTCCTGTGGAACTCCCCGCTCCTGAGCCTGGGCGGCGGCGCGGGCATCTTCGGCGACCTGTTCGTCAAGGGCATCCCGCCGCTGTTGATGATCCTTTTCCTGGTACGGGGGGTGCGCCACCGCGAGGCCGATTACTACATGGCGCAGCTGGCGGCGCTGGGCGACCGCCGGATCGCGACCGAGGAAGAGTTGCGGGTGCTCGCTCAAGGCCATCTGCGGGCGGGCGCCCGGCGGCACGCGCACGGTAGGTGCGGGGTGAAGGGCCGACGGGCGGTGAGCCGGCTGCAACGCGCCCAGGCCCGGCTGGCGGTGGAGCTCAGCCGAGCAAGCGGAGTCAACGTGCCCGGCCTACGCATCAACCCATCGGTTTCGCCAGGCCCGGCCGTCCTGACTGACTCGGACGTCCCGCCGGCTGACACGGTGGTCCCGATTGACCCATATGCCTCGGCTGCTGCGGAGGCTTCGGGCGACCCGGTGGTCCCTGTTGACCCCTTTGCCCCGGCGGCCCCGGCAACTTCGGTCGGCACCTCTGACCCGGCGATCTCCGCGACCTCGGCTGGCATGCCGGTCGCGGCTGGTCCCCCTCCCACTGCGGTGGCGGTCGGGGTTGCGCGGGTCGCGGCCGCGCCCGTTCAGGCTCGGGTGCTCGGCGGTCCGGCCGCCGTCCGGTGGCGTGACCGGGTTCTGGTCGAGCGCGGCCGGATGTTGGCCCTCGGTCACCCCGAAGCCACCGCACCTTTGACCCGCAACGGCAGCGTGCGCCGGGTGGTCGGTGGCATCGCGGTCTTCCTCACCGCCATGGTCACGGTCGGTCTGGCCCTGATCGCCCTCGGGGCCTCCTGACCAACGCCGCGGTCACGGCCGGATGGCGTGCTCCGTCACGTCGCCGAGTGGGGTGAAGCCCAGACGCTCGTACACCGTCACCGCGTCGAGGGCGGCTTGGAGGATCGCCGTGTGGCAGTCCTCGTCCGCAGCCAGGGTGAGGCCGAAACCGAGAAGCGCGTTCGCCCAACCCTGTCGGCGGTGGGACGCGAGCGTGCAGACGTTGTAGAAGCCGGCCACACCGGAGCGGAGACAGAGCTCTGCGGCCGCCACCGCGCGGCCGTCCTCGTAGCCCACCAGGTAGCGGGCCGGGCTGTCCGCGGCGAGGGCCCACGGCGCCGTCCGGGCGAAGAACTCCACCACGGTCTGCGAGGGCGGCGACCAGTTCGCCGCGACCACCGACGCCCATTCGGCCAACTCCACCGGTGTCGAGACGACCCGCACCGCGCGGTCAACCGGGCGCGGACCGGGCCGGCACCACATGGCCAGCTCGCGCTCGCCGACCGGCAGGCCGGCGGCCAGCAGCCGGTCCGACAGGCCGGCCGGCGTCGAGCTCGGGCCGACCCACCAGGTGAACGGGCGACTGGTCGACCGCACCAGCGCCAAGGTCTCCGCGACGCGGGCCTCCGCGTCCCCACCGAAGCGGGCCGCAGCCACGATGTTGAACGTGTCGTCGGGCAGCCCGCTGTCGCAGACCAGCACGTCGCCCGACGCGAGCACGCGCATGCCGGGCGCGGACCGATGCAGGTGGGACGCGTGCCACGCGAGGTTGTCGTCGACCGCCCGCGCCACGTTCACGGCAGGGCGTCGCGGGTGTGGGTGCCGACGTGGGACCCGCCGCCCAGGTCCGCGGTGGTGCCGGCCGCATAGCCTGACGCGCCGCCGTCGCCCGACAGTCGGCGGGGCCGGGCCAGCCGGGCCGTCGGATACGCCTCGTCCCGCCGGCGTTCGACCGCGCCCGAGCGGTCCAACAGGACCAGGTCCATCGACGGTACGGCGGACGACGCCGCCGACTCGGCCGCGCGCAGCCGGGTGGTGATCGCCGCTGCGAACCCAGCCAGCCACGAGCGCCGGAACGCCGCCGGGTGCTGGCCCCAGGGCACCGGCGCGGCCGCCAGGCCGTGCGCCGCCTGCACCAGCAACGACGTGTAGAGCAGCTCCGCCCGGGTGACGTCGCTGTCGAAGCCGAACAGGTGCACCGCGATGGACCCCGCTCGTGAGAGCCGCACCGTGCGGCAGCGCAGCGGGATGGCGACGCCGACGAGCAGCCCGGCCTTGTCCGTGGCGTACGGCGCCGGCACCTCGATCATGCGGTCCACCACCGGGTCGCGGGCCGGGTCCCGCATGGCCAGCAGCGCCTGGTCGACGCCGTACTTGGCGATCAGCTCCGTCGCCTTCGCCGTCAGGGCCTCGGCCTCGGCCGGCGAGCACGCCGGGTCCTCGGCCTTGGCCAGCAGCTTGCGCACCTTGTCAAGCACGAGGTCAAGAGATAGCACATCTCCGGAAACGACTGCCCGACATCGATATCAATCAGTATTGTAGGTCCGCCAACCCGGATGAGAGATCCACGATGGAGGCCAAAGAGCATGCTGACCCGGATCGCCCGTACCCTCTTGGCTCTCGCCACCATGGCCACCCTCGGCGTCGTTACCGCCGCACCGGCCCGGGCCGAGCCCAGTGGCGACCTGGCCGCGGCCGCCACCTGCTACGGCGGGTTCGTGCGCAAGTCCCTGCCGCGCGGTGGCAGCGGCTTCGACGCCGGGCCGTACACGACCTCGACCCGCTGCGTCGACATCAACGTCCGCAACGCCAGCGTCTACCCGTTCAAGGTCTGCGTGATCTTCGTGAGCGTCGGCACCTGCAACTACTGGACCAGCGTCCCCACCGGCGGAGCCTGGCGGGTCGCCGCCACCAACGTGCGCGACAACACGCGCTTCTACGTGCGGGTGGTGCTGGCCGAGTACAAGTACGAGCCGCTGGTGATCGACACGGCCTACTGAGTGCGGCGGCGGAGCGTGGCGACGGCCGAGCCGGCCAGCGTCAGCAGGCACTCCGGCAGTTGACCGTCCTCCAGCGCGGCGCCGAACAGCGCTTCGCCGGTCGACGCGTCGCTGTTGGCGTACGCGCTGACGAACCGGGCCACCCAGCGCGTGTCGTACCCGGCGTCCTCGATGTCGGGGAAGTCGAGCGTCCAGCGGCCGACGGGCACGCTGTCACCGACCATCGTCGCGGCCAAACACCAGGCGACGTCGTAGGCGCCGACCACGCCGGCCCGGTCGACCACCGCGTCGAAGGCGTTGGCGACCGCGTCGCTGTCGCCGTCGAGCGCGAGCCGCAACACCTGCGCGGCGTCGTCGACCGCATCCGGGGGAACCTCGACCACGGGCGAACTCTACGACCCGGCGTCAACCTCACCAAGGCGCTGCAAAGCGGATCACCTTGCCGGGCGCAACAGGCAGGTGAGCCGTGCGGTGCAGACCCGGTCACCGGCATCGTCGGTGATAACGATTTCGTAGGTGGCCACCCCGTGCCCGCGGTGGGCCGGCGTCGCGACACCGGTGATCACGCCGTCCCGCACCGCCTTGTGGTGGGTGGCGCTGATGTCGACACCGAGGGCGAGTGGGCGGCCGACGGTCTGCCCGTGCAGAGCGGCCCCGAAAGAGCCCAGCGTCTCCGCCAGCACGCATGACGCACCGCCGTGCAGCAGGCCGTACGGCTGCGTGTTGCCGTCGACCGGCATGGTGGCGACCACCCGCTCCGGACTCAGCTCGGTGAGCTTGATGCCCATCCGCTCAGCGAGCGCGCCGGCACCGTGGTCGAGGATTGATGATGTTGACACACCGTTACGTTACCCGTCGATATAACGGGTTCCGTCAGGCGCTATCCCACATTTCGGCCTCGGCACGCTACTGTGCCCTGGACTTCAGGGGAGGAAGGACGGACACCCCCATGCTCGTCTCCCGCGGAGCGCGCCACTTGGCCATCGCCACGTGCGCCGCCCTCGTGCTGACCATCGCCGCGTGTGGCAAGGACGCGCCGCCGCCGGAGGCTGCCGACACCGTGGCCAACCCGGCCAGGCTGTACGGCACCGACGGCAACATGATCAACTCTTTCGGCGATGAGTTCAAAGACCAGGCGGGCATGCTCGCCGGGATGAAGGGGACCACCCCGCTCACGCGACTGTCCGACGACTTCAAGGCGCGGCTCAAGGCGCTGCGGCCCAGCCTGCCGGACTTCTCGTACGCGGGTGAGACCTACGACGCGATCGTCATCAGCGCGCTCGCGGCGGAGCAGGCCAAGACCAACGCGCCGAGCGAGATCGCCAACCAGATCAACTCGGTCACCACCGGCGGCACCGAGTGCGACACCGCCAAGGCCTGCCTGGCGCTCGCCCGCGCCGGCACCGACCTCCAGTACCGCGGCGTCTCGTTGACCCGCGGCGGGTTCACCGACGCCGGCGAGCCGTCGACGGCGAGCTACGCGACGCTGCACTTCGGCGCGACCGACAAGCTCGACGACGCCAAGACGGAGTACGTCGGCGCGGGTGACGAGTCGGCCACGACGACGAAGAAGCCGCCGGCGGGCGGATCCACTGACGGCGGCAAGGACGCCGAGCTCAAGATCGGTGGCCTGCTGCCGGAGACCGGTGACCTCTCCATCGCGTACCCGCCGATGGAGGCGGCCGCCGCGCTGGCGATCAAGGAGATCAACGCGGCCGGCGGAGTGTTCGACAAGGACGTCACCTGGGTTCCCGGCGACGACGGCACGAACCCCGACGTCGCGAAGGCGACGGTGACCAAGCACATCAACGCCGGGGTCAGCGTGATCATCGGCGCGGGCGCCTCGAGCATCTCCCGCGCGGTGCTGCCCGAGGTGGTCAAGGCCGGCCTGGTGCTCTTCTCGCCCTGCAACACCGACGCCGGGCTGAGCACGATCGACGACAAGGGGCTCTACTTCCGCACCGCGCCGTCCGACATCCTGCAGGGGCGCGCGCTGGCCGACGTCATCCTCCGCGACGGCCCACACAAGATCACGATCGTGGCTCGCAACGACTCGTACGGCACCGGTCTGCAGGGCAACGTCAAGTCCGAACTGGAGCGTGCCGGCTTCCCGGTCGACATGATCCAGACGGTGACGTACGAGCCGCCGACCCCCGCCGCGCCCGACATCGACTTCACCGCGGGCGCCAACCAGATCAAGAGCGGCGGTCCGGACGGCGTCCTCGTGATCGGCTTCGGCGAGTCGGCTCAGATCATCAAGGCGCTCGTCAAAGCGGGCATGGAGATTCGTCACTGACCACCTGGCACGTTTCCGGGAGCCGCGGCCGGTGCGCCGGCCATAGTTTCAGGGCATGAGCGAGTGGGACTCTTCGTACCTGGCCAGTGACCAGGGCGCCACGGACGGCTTCGGCAGCAACGACGACCCGGCCGGGTTCACGGCCGGGTCGTCGATCGTTGAGCTCGACGTCGACGGTGGCCAGCGCTTCATCACGGACTTCGACGGCGACGGCTACGCCGACCTGGTCGCACTCGACGGCGACCACGACGGCGTGATCGAGACGGCCTACAGCGACAGCGACGGCGACGGTCGGCTCGACACGACCATGCGCGACTACGACGAAGACGGCGTGGCCGACCAACTGCTCCAGGACGTCAACGGTGACGGTCGGACCGACGTGTACGCCAGCGACCACAACAACGACGGCCGGGTCGACGCCGTCTCCTTCGACACGAACTTCGACGGTCGAACGGACGCCTGGGTACGGGACACGAACTACGACGGCATCCCCGACACGACCACGACGAGCTCGAACCCGTACGCGACGAACTGAGCGTCGAGTCGCGGTGCGGGCTTCGTGGTCGTAGGTTGTGCCGGAGCAGACACCCCGTATCCCGCGAGGAGATCCGATGAGCGAGTCCGAGGAGGTCGTCGAGACCCGCGGCGACCAGCACGTCGAGCTGATGACGGCCGACGCCAACAACGACGGCAAGACCGACGTGTGGGTGGTCGACACCGACGGCGACGGCAAGCCCGACCTGTTCCAGTTCGACACGGACGGCGACGGCAAGCCCGACGTCACGATGGTCGACCTCGACGAGGACGGCACCCCGGACGCGGTCGTCGACGGCGACGGCGGCCACCCGCCGTCGGCCGCCTGAGATCACTGGCCCGCCCATGCGGATGGGCGGGCCTCAGGTTTGTTTCGCCGCCGACAACGTCGCGTCGAGCAGGTCGCCGTCGTCGGGCGGCGCGATCGTGCGCAGGTCCAGCAGGCACCGGCCCGCGGAGACCCGGCCCACGACCGGAGGCTCACCCGCGCGGAGCACCGCCGCGTACGCCGTGGGCAAGCTCAGCGCCACGCTCGGCAGCACCACGCCCGGCGCACCGCCTCCGCCCACCGTCGACCCGGTGTCGACCACCTCGACGTCCACGCCGGCGTCCGCGAGGGTCGCGGCGAGCCGCCGGGCTCGCTCCCGCAACGCCGTCACCGGGGTGCGTAGCGCGGCCGTGGTCGGCGGCAGCGGCCCTCGCACGGTGGCCTCCAGCGCGGCCAGGGTCAGCTTGTCTACCCGCAACGCGCGGGCCAGCGGATGCCGGGCCATCCGGGTGACCAGGTCGGCGCGGCCGAACACCAGCCCGGCCTGCGGGCCGCCGAGCAGCTTGTCGGCGCTCGCGGTGACCAGGGCGGCGCCTGCGGCCAACGCCGAGGCGGCGTCCGGCTCGTCCGGCAGCAGCGGCTCGGGTGCCATCAACCCGGAGCCGATGTCGTAGACCACCGGCACGTCCAGCGTCGCGAGCTCGGCCAGGCCCGGCGCCGACGTGAAGCCCGTGACCTGGTAGTTCGACGGGTGCAGCCGCATCACCAGCGCGGTGTCCGGGCCGATCGCGTCGGCGTAGTCGCCGAGGCGCGTGCGGTTGGTGGTGCCGACCTCGCGGAGGACAGCACCGGCGGCGGTCAGCAGCTCTGGAATGCGGAAGCCGTCGCCGATCTCGATGAGCTCACCGCGGCTGACCACCACCTCGCGGCCGGCGGCCAGGGCGAACACGGTCAGCGCCAGCGCGGCCGCGTTGTTGTTGACGACGTGCACGGCCTGCGCGCCGGGGACCGCCGCGCGCAGTGCGCCGAGGACCTCGGCACCGCGCTTGGCGCGTACCCCGGTTGCCAGGTCGAACTCGACGTCCGTGTAGCCCGCGGCGTCGGTCACGGCGGCCACCGCGGCCGGCGACAACGCGGAGCGCCCGAGGTTGGTGTGCACGATGACGCCGGTCGCGTTGAGCACGCGGCGCAGCGTCGCGGCGGACGCGGGCAGCGCGGCGACGGCCACGTCCGCGGCGGCGTGCGCCGGCAACCGGCCCGAGCGCACCTCGTCGAGCGCCCGGGACACCGCGGCGCGAACAAGCGCCGGCCCGAGCCGCTCGGCGGCCGCGACCAGCCGCGGATCGGCGAGAAGAGCATCGACCCGCGGCGTCGCGCGGCGTGGATCGGTCATCGCACCCCCGGTACGGGTGGCAGTTTGGCGGAGGCGTACGGGAATCGAACCCGCCTGACCCGGATGCCGGATCACGCCGGTTTTGAAGACCGGAAGGGCCACCAGGCGCCCACTCGCCTCCGGCGCGACTATAAGCGACTGGCAGGCCCAAGGCACGGCAAACGGCGACCGGCGGTTCAGCGTGGGGGTGGGGCCTGCCCTACTGGCGATCGTCGGGCTCACCGGCTGCCATCTGGACAGACAGCTTCATAGGGTCGCAGGAAGGTCATCGAACACGAATCCTGCCGATTCTGGAGGTCGTCGCATGAGCTTCTCCGTCGAAGACTCGTCCGTCGGAAGTCGAGTGCCGGCCGCGACACCCTCCCGGATCGTCGACGTCGACGCGTTGCGCGCCGTGGCACTGCTGTTCATTCTGATCGTCAACGTTGCCTTCTTCGCCTCCGGCCACGCCTTCCACCTGGTCCCGGATCCCGCGTACGACTCGTGGGGTGACCAGGCGGTCCGGTGGCTGGTCGAGCTGCTCTTCACGATGAAGGCGTACCTGCTCTTCTCGTTCCTCTTCGGCTACAGCTTCACGCTCCAGCTCGATTCGGCCGCGCGCCGCGGCGTTGACATAGCCCCACGGTTCCTGCGGCGGCTGGCCGGGCTCTTCGTGCTCGGCATCCTGCACGCGGTGCTGTTGTTCCAGGGCGACATCCTGGCCACGTACGCGTTGCTCGGTCTGGTCCTGCTCGCCATGCGGAAAGTCCGCGTCGCGACCGCGCTGCGCGCCGCCGTGCTGCTGACCGCCGGGATCGGTTTCGTCCTCGCGCTTGCCGCCACGGGCGGGATCCAGTTGGTCACCGATCCGGCGGCGGCACTCGCGGCGGGGCAGCGGTCCACCGAGGCCCTCCAGGGCGGGATCGGCTCAGTGGTCGCCGAGCACGTCCGCCAACTGCCGGCGATGCTCGGCACGCTGGTCGTGCAGGGGCCGCTCGCCCTCTCGGCCTTCCTGTTCGGTTACGCCGCCGGCCGGCGCCGCATGCTCACCGATGTCGCCGGGAACCGGCAGCTTCTGCGCCGGGTGCAGCGGCTGGGCTATCCGATCGGCCTGGCCGGTGCGGTGATCTTCGCGTCAGGCGGGGGCACCGCCAACCTGACCGGCCTGACGGCGGGCGTGCTCACCGCACCGCTGCTGGCCGCCGCGTACGCCGCCACCCTGCTCCAGTTCTTCCAGACCGAGCGGGGGCGGCGAGTCGTCGCGGTGCTCGCTCCGGCCGGCCGGATGTCCCTTTCGAACTATCTGGGCCAGTCGCTGCTCTGCGTGCTGGTCTTCACCGGCGTCGGGCTGGGCCTGGCTGGTGCCGTCGCACCCGCGGTCGTCGTCCTGATCGCGGTCGCGATCTACTGCGTGCAGGTCGCGGCCAGCGCGGCGTGGATGGCCCGGTTCCGGTACGGCCCGATGGAGTGGCTGTTGCGGGCCTGGACCGAGCGGCGATGGCCACGGTTGCGGGCCACAGACCCGGCATGACCGGGCGGGAGCCAGAGAAAGCAAAACGCCCACCGACGCGTTGCCGCTGGTGGACGCTGCTGTAGCCCGGCGAAAGGCTATGTGGCCAGGGGCGGGGTCGAACCGCCGACCTTCCGATTTTCAGTACTACGCCGGCGGTCCGGCCCCGCCCTCCCGTGTCCCGCAAGCAGGGCTGACGTGCGGATGCGCGCACCTCGGTCCGGATGAGGTCGCGTCTCTCCGTTCAGGTCCGGCGCCGTTCCCTGACACCGCACTGACAGTCGCGAGGGCGCCTACCGGCTGTCGAGTGGAGGCCGCTTGGGTAGAGCGACGCCGGCCTCACGGCAGTACCAACGCATGAACTGGCGGAGCAGGGTGGACCGGTCTGGTTCCGCTAACTCGCCGAACCGACTCCATAGGGCCTCATCGCAGCGCAGTCGCTTGAGCGGTGTCTTGGGCTGATTCGGCATAGGGACCCCTTCTGTTTGCACGCGCGGGCGACCCTACGGGGTCATTGGTCAAGCCTCCCGACGCAGTCCCACCACCGGCAAACCGGGCCTGTGGCGTCAGAGGCAGCTCAGGTACGCGGCAGGACCCAACAGCGGACCATCGCCGACAGCAAGCGGGCAGTACCCGCGAACCGTTGCGCTACAACGATTCCAGGCTAGATGTGACCGGGCTTGTGGCGGTCGGTTGCTGTACCTTGCTGCTGTGCTGCATAGCGATGGTGGATGCAGCACAGGGTCACAACGAGCGCGGAGGGCGACATGTCGAATCGGAATGGTTCCGTGGGCGATCTGCTACGCGGTGCACTGCTAGGCGGTGTAAGAAGAGTCGTAAACGATCGTGAGAACGATGCATTTGCCCACGGGTTCGAGGAAGCAGCCGGAATCTGCTTGGGTCTTCTCTCAAAGAGCATCGAGGGTCTGATGGACCAAATCAAGTCGGGCAAGTTTCTGTCCGATCAGGAGCAGTTTTTGCTACTAAGACTGAACGAAATGAAATCCGAAACAGAGGGACACTTGCGCGATTTTTGGGACAGCGTGGCCACGGACGAAGAGAGCGTGGGTCGTTCAGAGGTGCGCGGAGAGATCATGTAGCGGCGTTCTATGTACGCTCGAGAGTCGGTGGCCGTGGGCTGCGCGAACCTACGATAGGACGCGCTTTGTATGCGCGATTCTGAACTCATTATCGTGCGATTTGAACTCGTTACGGGTCGCTAAAACTTCTCGGCGTGCGATATGGGAGTGCAGCCTGTCGCTTTCGAACGCCTCGGGCGTGAAGTCGCCGGGTGTGGAAACTAGCACAACATAAACCAACCTCAGTTTTGCGAACCACCCGACAAAGTCTGCCTCACTCACCCGCTTGCGGCGATTGATGCGATTCTTCTGCCAGTCGAGGTAATAGGATTTAAGCGTGCTCAGGTCGGAAGCAAGATCCTGTCGTATGACATCGCCTGCCACGGATATTTGAGAACACGCGTCCCGCATTTTCGCGTCAAAGCCGTCCTTGACGTGAATGACGTACAAAATGCCGTTCGCCTCGTCAACCCGAAGTAGGTCAAACAGCTCCACGTTTCCACGATTGCTCCACGCAAAGATTTTGTCGCCGAAGTAGAATCCTTCTCGCCCGGCTTGTCGCTTGTTGAACTCACCTTCGGTGGCGTCGCGCCACGGAATTATTGGCAGCTCAGGCCCGAGAAGGATGGGGGTGTTCGTAAAGAACACCTCGTTTACAAAATCTTTCTTTAGGTTGGCGAGGAAGTCGCCCTGAATCCGGTACCACACTTTATCAAGATAAAAATAGGTTTGGCCGTCGTGGTCGACCTGCCCGTGTAGGAATTTGTGCATTTCCTTGCTTACCCGAGGTGCATCCTCGTCGGGCCCGGTAGCGTAGCGCAAATGGACTGACTCTATCTTCTCTGCAAATGCTGCGGGGTCGGAGACGTATTGTGAGAGGTTCAGGCGAATAGCCTCCAACAGGTCGTCCTTATCCGGGGGATCTCCAGTCAGAGTCCAATAGCCCAACTTGAAATCCCAGCCGGCGTAGTAGCGGGCTACGTCATCGGGATCGCAAACATCGAAGTCGAATTCGACATCGTCACGGGCGGCCTGCCGGAGATTCTCTATCAGTTGTGCCTTAAGTTCTTCGCGTAAAGAGGAGCTTCTTACCTGGTATAGATTGTCTAGAAAGGAAAGCTCTCGCAACTGGTCTGGTGTCGGCGCCTCCAGGCCCTCTATCTCGCGAGCCAACGAAACCAGTTGTGACAAGTCGAGGCTTTTACGCAGCACAAGCGACGACTTAATTTCGACTGTGGGTGGCCGGTTCGGATCGATTATCTGACGCAGGTAGCTATCTTCTGGTAGTAGCGCGCTGTTGAGGCGTCCAACAAGTCGCTTCCAAATTTTGCCAAAGGACTCGCTGCTGCGAATTGACTGAGCCCGGCGGTACGTCTCCATACGGCTCGTCGTGGCGCCGGTGAGTGTCCGGATGTCAGCGGCCCGAAAGTTATTGGCAACGAGTCTCTTCGCCGTGTCGAACGGAAACCCGTAGTCCACGTAATCTTCGAAGACCCGATAACCGAAGCCTCCAGTGACCGCGAAGAGATTGCTGGCGGTGTCGATAAAAAGGCACGAGTCTACGGCCGTCCCGTGAAACTTCTTGCGATCTCGTGGCGACGCGAGATACTGACCTACAAACGAGTAAAGCCCGTGACCTTCCCGCTTACGCAAGTAGAGCCGCAGCTCAATTCCGTTAAACGGCTGAGACATCTCGATTCGTTGAAGGGGTGGGTGCTCTTCGGGCTCAAGGCGCGAGAGACGGGCATAACGACGCACGATCTCCGACAGACGGGCGCCTGTTCGCTCGCCCTCCTCTACCTCAATCTTCCAGAGGCCACTGTTAGATCTCTTCTCGCTCATATGCCCTCCGCTCGGCAAGCGCATTGGAGTTGGCCAAAGAACGTCAAAACGTTGCGGACACTGGCGTTCCCAAAGCCTCTTGGCCGGAGAATACGCGACGACCGCTCGGAGGGCATTCACTCGTTCGTGTAGGCATCTGCTGCGCGCTGGGCGTGTCGAGGTAGCCGAAAGTCATGAGTCGAAGACGGCCGGTCTCCATGTCGGCTTTCTCGTCAAACGACGGCGGCTGAATGTGTCGAGGCAGTCAGGAAAGCGACCTAGCAGGCTGCGCGCGCCGCCCTAGACGCGGCAAGCCGGGCTGCCGGAGGCTCTCGCTGGGCCTGGGTCGCGGCTCCAACGTTGACGAAACCGAGCTCTGTATTCGCCGGTAACGGTGAGCTAAGGACACGACGGCGCACGAGTGGCGTTTTGAGCTAGTTCACCTCTCACAGCGCAGAACGTGCTGCGAGCGTGGGAGCGGCCCAGATCGTGTGATCTTGAAGAGGGCGCAGACCGACCGCGGGTCAGACGCGATTGCCGGTGTGGCCGGCGACGTCGTCGTAACCGGGCGGCTTACAGGAGAGCACCGCTGACTCAACCTGGAGATGTCGGTAGACGAACCGCACGAGCGGTCACTTGCCGAGTCCTACGGCGATCTCGGGGAGCACTGCCGAGAGTCGCGCACCAATCGTGGACATTAGTCGGTCGACCGCGCCACCCTCTTCTAGGGCAGCTGCCGGCGCAAGGTCGAGGGCGTAGTGGGACATCGACCGAGCGTCGGTCGCTATCACCCTCCAGACACCTAGCTGGTTCGGGCTCTCATCCGCTGAGACGTCCAGATCCAGAACGTAGATCCATGCTGGTGGCCGCTCGCTCATCGCTGCTTGGTCAGACTCACCCAACTGCCAGGTACCGTCCGGTCTTTCAACGAGGTCCGGCGCCGCCAGATGGCGCTGCCAGGAATCCCAAACTGGACGAGGGATCGCAAACACGCAACCAGCCGAGTGCGGGTGCGCGCCGATCTGAAACTTGAACATCATCTGATAGAAAGTCCGCTTGAAAACGTTGGCAATGTTCGGGCCCTCCATTCCTTCAGAGAGCCAGTCCGGCCGCTGCCGTAGGGTGTCATGGAAGTCGTCGCGGTGCAGCCTTAATCCATCGCGAAGATTCGCCACGGCATGACGGTAGCTACCGTGGTAGTCCATGGTTTGGACCTCGAAGATTCCATAGCGCCCGAGCCGGAGACCGCCTTGGCCGTCGGGGAGAACTTCGACCATGGTTGAGTCGAAACTGAACTCAGGCGACCGCGGTGTCGGTGACAGTGTGATCTCGCCGCCTAATTTCGTTTGGAAGTAGGCGATCCCTGGAATTCCAGCCTGGATCGATGCTTTGAATTCCTCTCGTCGAGCGGCATCACTCAGCACGGGGACGGGCACGATCGCAACGTCAGAGTCTGGCGGGTAACCGAACAGCCTGACGACGACATCTTCGACTAGGTCGAGGTCCAGTGAGCGAATCGGGCAAACTAGCCAGTCTTGTCGACCTCTCGCTCGGCTGACACTGCTGACGGTACATACGCCATGACTGTTCGATGCCTTAACGCAGGCAGTATCACGAGCGGTCACCTCGGTCAGGAAGGGGCATCGGCCATCAACCTGATCCCGCAGGGCTTCGGCTGTTCCTGCAACGACGGGATAAACCCGGTGCCCGTACCATTCCGCGATGTGATTGGCCCCGCCTGACCGCCCGGCCATTACAGCAGCTCACGAACTGCGGATCGCTTGAGCGCGTCTTCCACGTTGCGCCGAGCAGCTTCGGCAAAAGAATCAGAGACTTCGAATCCGATAGCAGACCGGTCATTTTCGATGGCAACTGTTAGGGCTCGGCCTGTCCCGGCAAAGGGGTCCAACACCAAACCGCCGCGGTCGCAGCTCGACAGGATGCGCGGTTTGATCAACGCCTCTGGAAAGGTTGCGGAGTGACCGTCAGAGCCGGCCCGTACGTTCACGGTCACAACGTCACGTGCGCCCTCTTCGACTTCGTCCATGTCGTACCAGTACGACGCGCGACCTTCTTTGGGCCTCTTAACGAAGTGGTAGAAATGTTCGTGAGCTAGCCTGAGACGGTCGCGTTCGGGTCTAGGGGCCACGTTGGGCTTATGCCAAATGAGATCATTGCGAAGTATCCATCGAGCGGACTGCATTGCGATCGCGAACCGTGCCGGGATCATGAGAAGCTGTTTCTCTTGGCGGTACCCACCCATCGGGGTCCGTCGGCGTTCGCGAGGATTATCACCCATTCCCTGTCGTCCAGAGTATCGAATACTGCTCCAGCGCGCAAAGTACGTGTCGCCGATGTTTATCCACATACTTCCGCGTGGCTTGAGCGCACGCGCTCCTCGTTGGAAGATCTCGACGAGGTGATCGACGAACCACTCGGGGATTGGTTCCATTCCCAGCAAGCCGCCGTGCTCGCGGTACCACTCGTACGTGGGGCTACGCGCCGAATCAGGCTCCTCCGCCATCCATTCGCGGAGAATCTCGGCATTGTGGCTTTGTCCGTAGGTTCGGAGACCCCAGTAAGGCGGAGACGTGATGATCAGGTCAACCGAATCTGGAGCTAGCTCGCCCATCAGGTCGTAGGCGTCGCCACGACGGACCTCCCCGAGGAGGTCGCCACTTGCACTCACGGGATCAACTGTCGCCACAGAGGGAACCTACATGGAGTCGCCGACAGTTTGGTCTGTGGCCCGCCGCGGGTCACACGTCGCGGCTGCGGGTCCGTCGATATGTCCGCGGCCATCGGTGACTGCCCCCAGACCGCGTCGGGACGCGCAGATGGCGCGAGACGTCCTGGTAAACGCGGTCCTCGTCGGCGCTCGGGTTCGCGAGGCTACGACAGCGGATCTCCAACCCCCCAGCGTGGAGGTCCGTTCGGTTAGGCCCCGGCCGTCCGCGACAGCAGCCTCCGGGCGGCCGGGCTGTAACCAAGCCGATTGATCGGTCGATGGCGAGACCGTTGCACGACGGGGGGACGTGGGTTTCCTCGCCACTCGGCCGCCGCCGGCGTCACGCCCGACTTGCGAAGCGGTGACGCGATCCCGTTGCCGAGTCTGATCGAGCCTGAGGAGGATTCGTGAAAGTTGACCACCCGAGCTGGTGTGCTGGCTCTGAGCCGCATGGCGCGGTTCATGCATCGGACGCAACGCAGGCATCGCGCGAGACCGACTTGGTCGATGTGCGCCTCACTCTCATTGACCTTGCTGTTGGCTCAGGTCTACCCGTCATCAAGATCGACTTCTTGGCAGATGACGACGTGGAGTCCCATGTGCTGGCTCTCGACCAGGCTGTTCTGGTCGAGCAAGCCATCCGTTCGTTGGTTGATCAGCATGACAGGTCGGCTGAGAGCCGTCAGGGGTGAAGGCCAGTTGGGCCTGCGCTACAGACGGTGGGTGCGAGGCATGGCTGCAGCGTCTGCAAGGCGGGCCGACGTTACGGCTTGGAATTCCCGGCAGGCCCGCTACCAACGTCTCGTGCCGATGACCAGACGCGCTCGAACGTGGCGAGGTATGTGGCGACCATGCCGTCTAGTCGAAGTCCCTTGAGGTGCAAAACGGGTGCGTGCGCGCCTGGCCGACCATAGACATGAGTGTTAACGAGCAGCTCGTCGTCCGCCCAGTAGATCGAGTTGTAGAGCACCGTGTCATGAAGACGGATCCGTACCTGGGGCTCTTTGGTTAACGCCCGAAAACCGACCAGCGCGGTACGAATGCGCGCGCGCATACCGTCGCCGATGCCTTCCTCGACGCCTCGGCGTGCGACGTGTTCGCTGTCCGGGTCTCCAAGCGCGATTCGCACGCGCACTCCCGCTTGCGCCCTGTCACGGAGGATGTGCGGGACCGATGCGTCCTCGGCCAGGAAGAGAGCGCTGTAGGCGAGCACTCCGATGTCCTGGTTGGCTCTGCCGAGCAGACGCGCCCACGCATCGTTCGGCACCGACGATCGGTGCGGGTAGACGATCCGGACCTCGTCGTCCGCCCTGGCGGGTTCGGTTAAGCGTGGAAGGTCCGGCCAGAGGTCATGTGGCGCCCATCCGGTGAGCCTTGCGAGGGCGTCGCGGTGTCGTGGGTATGGCATCCGGCCTGTCATCCACCGTTGCACGGTCTTCGGGTCGACGCCGAGTTGCGCCGCGGCGTCGGTGGCGTCGAGGCCGGCGCTGCGCAGTGCGCGTGCGAGCGGACCGTTCACGGAGCACATCGTATCGAAGAAGTCCTGAGACGTCCCTACCGTGTGGTTCACCGTCCGCTACGAAACGTGAAGACTCGGGCTGATTCGAGACGACAGGAGCACATCGTGGCGAGCAGCGATCGGGGTGAGGCAGCCGGCGCGCAGACGTCGGTCGACCGGCTCGCGATAGCGCTCGAGGATGTGGGCTTCGACGTTGGCCAGGAGTTCAGCGAGCTCCACGACACGATCGGGCGCCACGGCATCGCGGTCGTCCGTCTAGGCGACATCGGTCCAGCTACCGCCGATCGGCTCGCGCTCGTCTTGTCTCGCGCCGCGGAGCGTGGCATCAGCCTTGCCGAGGAGGCCGACAGGTAGATCCAGCAGACACCCGCGCAATGTGCGCGTCGCTAGCCTGTCTCCGTGGAGGCGGCCGAACGTGCGCGGGACCTTGCGCGCCTTCTGCTGGCCGAGTCGCTGCCTCGTCGGTGGTCGCACAGTCAGGGCGTAGGGCGTAAGGCGGAGTCCGTCGCTCATCTCGTTGGCGATCAGGCTGAGGCGCTGGTGCGGGCTGCCTGGCTACATGACGTGGGCTACGCGCCAGACCTCGTGCGCACTGGGCTACATCAGCTCGATGGCGCCCGTTATCTGCGCGACGTCGCCCAGGTCGACAGCCTCGTGTGCCGCCTTGTCGCCCATCATTCGTGTGCTGCCATCGAGGCGCGCAACCGGGATCTCGCCGAGCAGCTCCTCGCCGAGTTTCCTGAAGTCGATGGGCTGGTTGCGGACGCGCTCACCTACGCGGACATGACCACGAGTCCGGACGGCGATCCGGTCGATGTTGATCGGCGCCTTGAGGAGATCCTTTCCCGCTATGGCAACGGCGATGTCGTCGCAGAGTCGATCCGTGAGGCGAGTCCGAGGATCGTCGGTTCGGTCCAAGCGATACAAGCGCTTGTCAGCGCCACGTAGCGTCAGTCGCGGTCGTCGTCGGCACGCGTTAACGTGCCCTGCTCGTCTCGGGTCCACCGGCGGCCGGCGCTGTCCTGAAACTCGATCTGTACCGGCTCGGGCTCGACGTACGAGCGCAGCCATTCGTGCGGTGCGGGCCGCGTGACCGTCTGGCCCGGCGGCGCCAGTCCAACGAACTCAGAGCCGTGCTCCTCGCCCCCGTGACCGGGCAGCGGCAGCTCGACGTCGTAGATGGGCATGGCGCTCGCGTTGTGGATGTGGAACGCCAGCTCGCGCTTACCGTCCACCGTCCGGACGGCTTCAACCCACGCACTGATCCGCTCGGCTTGCGCGCGGCGCTCGTCCTCGACGCGGGATGCCTCACGCCGCAACTCGCGACGCAGCAGAGAGAGGCCAAGGAGCAGTGCGCCGACCGTGCCAATGGCCGAGAAGACATCCGCAGCGGCGCCGATCGTGTCGCTATCCAATGTGAACCGAGCCAGGCGAGTTGAGGAACTGGTCGATCCTCATCCGCATGGAGCGGTCCATCGGCAGCGATGCCGCGACGCTCGGGGTCGTCCAGCGGACTTCCGTCGATTCGGCGCTCGGCGTCGGTGTGCCTCCGATCGCTCGCGCGGCGAACACGATCGAGCACTCTTGTCTGACCTCGCCGTTGCTGGTGTAGAGCAGGACGTGGCGCGGGTCGGTGTAGATGCCCACGAGGCCGGTGATCTCAACCTGGACGCCTGTTTCCTCCAGCGTCTCGCGCACTGCCGTGTCCGGCAGCGATTCGCCGAGGTCCATCGCGCCGCCTGGCAATGCCCAGTTCTCGTTATCCGACCTGCGAATCAGCAACAAGTCGCCCGCGTCGTTGACGACGACGACGTTCGCGGATGGGACAAGGCTGTTCGCCGTGGGCGCCTGAGGATCGTCGTAGTAGTCGATCCGCCGGCCCATCGCTAGTTGTCCCATTCCAGCGGCTTGGCGCCCATCCAGACGCGCTCGAAGCTTTCCATGTAGGTGGTCACCACGCTGCCGCCCGCGACCGCGCGGAGCTGCAGCACTGGCGCGCTCGATGCCGGAAGGGCGTAGATGTGGGAGTTCACGAGCAACTGGTTGTCCGCGCGATAGATCGAGTTGTAGAGGACGGTGCGGTGCAGCCGGAACTCAATTCCCTCGACATCGCGTAGCGGCCGGTAGAGGGCGATCGCATTCCTGATCCGCGCCGCCTGTAGGTCGTCGACCTCTTCGTCCAAGCCTCTTTGCGCGACGACATCGCTAGCAGGGTCGCCGAGCAGGATCCGCACGCGGGCGCCGTCGTCGGCCTTGCGGCGGAACACGCGCAGGATGCCCGCATCCTCGGGGATGAACAGGCCGCTGAACACCAGGACGCCGATCTCATCTTCGGCCGTGTCGAAGAAGTTCCGCCAGAGATCCGTGGGCACCGTCCAGCGGTGCGGGAAGATGTTGATGATCTCGCTCTCGCTGGCGTTCGCGACCTGGTCGCGGGTCAGGGCGTCGGGCCATAGGTACGCCTCGTCCACCCCGAGATGCGCCGCGACCGCGTACCGATGACGTCGGTACGGCGTGCGGCCGTTGACCCACCGCTCGACGCTCTTCGGATCGACGTTCAGCGTGGTCGCCAGATCGAAGGGCGTGACGCCACGTTCGAGCATCGCGGTGCGTAGTCGATCGTTCGCCATCGTCTCCCCAGTCAAGACGTCTTGCGACCGCACCACCCTAGGCGAGACATCTCTGACACGTCCAGCCACGACCTGACTACGTCCCGTCCACTCCCCGCACTCTCGATGGCAGCCGATGCGACCGACGCATTCGGCACCACCCGAGAGGAGGGGATCAACGATCACACCAGACAGCAAGGCCCCGGAACCGATCTGCCCCTGCGGTGCCCAGCTCGACGCCGAGCACCCGACCCTGTGCCGCAAATGCGTTGCCCGCCAGCGCTGGAACCGGCGGCACCAACCGCGCCTGAGTAACGGCGACCTCGACCGCGCCAGCCGACTACGGCGCCGCCGGTCCGGCCGCCGCGAATCCCACGGCGGCACACGGTGACCATCGCCGTATCAGCAGTGCTTCTGCTCGGCGTCTTCGTCTACCTGCTCTGGCGGTACGCCCGGCTCCCGCTCTGGCAGGCCGCGATCTGCGCCGCGTTCGGCTACTTCCTCGCGTCATCCTCGATCGGCCCCGAGATCGGGAACGGCCTGCGGTCCCTGGCCCGGTTCATCGCCGGGCTGGACCTCTGACGTGGGCCGCCATGTCGACACCGCGCAGCGCGACGGATGGGTGATGGGCGGCATGGCCATCGCCGCCGCGTCCGCCGCCATCGCGAGCTTCGCCGGGCTGCGCGGGCTGGCCGAGGTCGCCGGCTGGCCCGACCGGCTCGCCTGGCTCCTGCCGATCACCATCGACGCCTATGCCATGACGTCGGCGCGCGTCTGGCTCGCCGGACCGTCGAACGCCGGACGGGCGCAGCGCTTCGCACGGGCGAACGCTATCGGCGCCATCAGTACGAGCATCGTCGGCAATGCCGGATACCACCTGGTTGCTGCGGGACTGCTGACGATCTCGTGGCCGATCGTCGTCCTCGTCGGCGCGGTGCCTGCGGCAGTCCTCGGCCTAACCGCCCACCTGCACGCCCTGCGAGCGATCCGCGGCACGGCGACGGGCGCGCAGGACCGTCCCGAGTCCCGGACCGAGTCCCGTCCCCGCAGGCGACCGGGCCGACCCGGGCCACGGACCGATGAAGCACTCATGAAGGCCGCGCGGGAGGCCGACGTCCGATACCGCGCCGCTCACGACGGCCGACCGATCACCCGCGACGCGCTGCGCTCGACGCTCCACATCGCCGGACCGAAAGCGACCGAGATCCGTCGTCGCCTCGCCGCCGAGGCCACCGGAACCACCGACCGGAAGGAGGCTCAGACCAACCGATGACCACGCCGTACGTGCCACGACCCACCGTCGACCCGGAGGCCATCACTGCTCACCTGCACGCCGCACGGACCCGCCTGACGCCAACCCAAATCTGGACCGCCATCGCAGACATCCCGGTCCTGCTCGCCGAGCTCGACCGGCTCGCCTCCCTCCTGTCCCGCGCCCGGTGGGACTTCGCCGACCTGCTCGCCGCCGCCCGCGCCACGCTCGACGCCGACAAAGACGGTGACGCCGACCCGCTCGCCTATCTCCGCGACCAGGTCGCCGAGCACAAGCCGTGGGTGCCCGACGCGAATATCGGCCGATGAGGGCATACGGACGGCGGCACCGTCGCTGGAGCCGTCGCAACCCCCAGCCGCTACTCCTCGTGCCGGACGAGCCGCTCTTCCTCATCGCGATCGCCGCGATCGGACGTGGCCTGTTCCGCTACCGCTCCGAACTCGCGCCGCTGACAAGCGCGCTGGGTCTCGGAATCGCCTCGGTGTGGCTGCACCACGCGCACGCCGACTCGTGGCCGTGGGTCTCGCTGGCAACCGTCGCGGCGTCGCTCGCTGCCGGGCTGCTCGGTCTGCCGTGGGGCATCAAACGCACCGAGGAACGCATCTACGCGGCCATCGCGAGTGCCGCCGCTGGCGCATGGCTCAGCGCAGCGACCGCGTACGGCCCGGCTCGTGGACCGCTTTTCATGGTCCTCGTCCTCGGCACCATCGTGCTCGCCGTGCCCTGGTGGACGCACCGGCGCCGCCGCGCCCGTGCGAAGGTCGACCGGGTCATCCACGCCTGGCCCGACATCGCGGAGGCGATCGGCCTCACGGGCTCGCGCATCCGGTCGGCCGTGGTCGACACGTGGGGCTGGCGCGCCCGGATGTCGCTGCGACCCGGTCAGACCGTCGCGGACGTTATTGCTCACGTCCCCGCGATTGAATCCGCACTCGGCACCCGACCCGGTGCGGTCCGCGTCGAGCAGGATCCGGCGCACGCTGGCCGGTTTGTGATGCGCGTGCTCGCCGCCGACCCGCACGCCGGCGCCATCCCGTGGCCCGGCCCTACCGCCCGATCCCTCGCCGACCCGATCGAACTCGGCGTTTTCGAAGACGCGACCACCGTCCGCGTCCCGCTTCAGCGGCGCCACGCCCTGATCGGCGGCACGACCGACTCCGGCAAGAGCGGCGTACTGAACGTCATCCTCGGCAATCTCGCCGCGTGTCAGGACGTGGTCCTGTGGGGCATCGACCTCAAGGGAGGCATGGAGCTACGTCCGTGGGCGCCGTGCCTCGCGCGGCTGGCGACCACGCCAGCCGAGGCGACCCGCCTCCTGGCCGATGCCGTCGCTGTGCTCGAAGCACGCGCCCACGCATCCAGCCGGGACAACAGCCGCGTGTGGCAGCCCACCGCGGCGGCACCGGCGCTCGTGATCGTGATCGACGAGTACGCCGAGCTTGCCGACACCGCCCCGGAGGCCGTCGCGCACGCCGAGTCCATCGCCCGACGCGGACGGGCCGTCGCCGTCGACCTGCTCGCCGCAACCCAACGCCCGACGCAGAAGGCCATGGGAGGCGGAGCGCTGCGCTCGCAGATGAGCGTCCGCGTCTGCCTACGGGTCCGGGAACGCCGGGACGTCGATCTCATCCTCGACAAGGGCTTGCTGGCCGCTGGCTGGCACGCTCACACCCTCGACGCTCCCGGCAAGTTCTACCTGCTTGCCGATGGCCACACTCAGCCGCGCCGCGCGCGTGCCTACCTGGTCACCGACGACCACGTCAGCGCGACGGCCGCGCGTTACGCCAGCAGGCGCCCCGACCTCGATCCGCTCTCCCAACCAGCGATCGACCACACCACGACGCCGATCGAGCCGAGCGAGATCATCGACCCGCACTCGACCGAGGACCCGGACCGGACGCTGCTGTTGGCACTGGACCGGGCGCCGGATGACGGCCTCACCGTGCCGGAGCTGATGAGGATCACCGGCATGCGCCGCACGTGGGTCTACGACCGGCTCCAGGTCCACGCGGCCGCCGGCCGTGCCCGCCAGGTCGCCCGCGGCCGCTGGCGCGCCTGACCCGATCGTCCGCCCGGACGTCCGTCCGCTCGCGCGCGTCTGCGCAGATCAGCGCGCGGACGGGCGGCCGGACGGACAACGAGACGCACAAAGCGACGACACAAGCGGAAGGAGGTGAGCCACGATCACTGCCAACGGAGACACGACAGACGAGGGGAGGCAACATGAGAGGCGCGTCGTAGACGTGCCGAGCACCGAAGAGATCCGCCGCTTCAAGGCCACAGTAGACGTTCCGACTGCGGGTCGATGCTGGGGACTCGGGCGCGATGCGTCCTACGCACTCGCGCGAACGCGCCAGTTTCCCGTTCCCGTGCTGGAGCTGGGCGGCCGGCTACGCGTAACCCGCGCCTCAATCATGCGGGCGCTCGGCATCCCGGAGCAACCGGCCGCCTGACATCCACCTGACAACGCCGAGTTGACGCAGCTCAAGAGATCGGCGTCCGATCCCTGATCAGAAGGTTGAGGTGTACCCACACCTGAGCGTACGGTGTGGGTACACCTCATACATCGAAAGGAGCAAATTACCTTGGCAAAGACGTGGTACAGACCAGCGCCCCGCCAGAAGGGGGTGTACCAGCGCTGCACCGACGCGTGCCCGCCCAAGGGCGAACGCTGCCGGACGCACATGTTCTCGTGGCGGTTCGAGGCATCGGCCGGCGCCAACGGCAAGCGGCGCCAGTTCGGCAGGGACGGCTACAAGAGCGTCAAGGACGCGGCCGAAGCTCGCGCCGAGACAGTCCGTCGGCACGCGACCGGCACACTCCCGAGCGACACCAAGAAGACGCTCGGCGAGTGGCTGCCCGAATGGCTCGCCGGCAAGATCAAGCGCGACGAGATCGAGGACACCACGGCGCGCGGCTACGCCGACAACATCAAAAACCATCTCGTCCCGAAGCTCGGCCATCGCAAGCTCGCCGAGCTGCGCGGGCTGGACGTCACCCGCGCGTACGCGGAGATCCAGCGCGAGCGGCGCGAGGAGATCGCGGCGGCCGAGGCCAAAAACAAGATCCACAAAGAGGAGGCCGAGCGGATCAACGCGAAGCGGAAAGCGGCCGGCAAGATCCGCATGGTCGCACCGAAGCGGGTCGCGGTCCCGCGCCCGATCTCGTCCGCGAGCGTCGCCCGCATCCACGCCTGCCTGTCCGGAGCGCTCAAGAGCGCCGTCAAGGCGGGACTCATTCCGCGCAACGTCGCCATGGATGCCGAACTGCCGCGCGTCGACCGGCACAAGGTCACGCCGCCGGAGCCAGAGCAGTACGCGGGCCTCCTGGACCGGATCGTCAACGAGCGGCTGTTCCCGCTCGTGGTCGTCGCCGGCTACTCCGGTCTCCGCCGAGGCGAACTCTCCGGTCTCAAGTGGGAGGACGTCAGCCTCAAGACGGGTCGCCTCGTCGTGCGGCGCCACCGAGTCAGCGTCGGCTACCAGGTGGTCGAACGGGAGGCCAAGACGGAGGCGGGTCAGGACCGGGTCGTCTATCTCGACGCCGACGCGCGCAAAGACCTGTCCGCCTGGCGTGCGAAGCAGGCCAAGGAGCGCCTCAAGTGGGGCGCTGACTACCACGACGCGGGCTACATCTTCACGAAGGAGGACGGCACGCCGTACCACCCCGACTACATCACCAAGGTCGTCTCGCGACTGCTGAGAAGAGCCAACATCCCGGCGGCAAAGCTGCACGCGCTCCGCCACTTCCGCGCCGCCTGGTTGATCTCCATGGGCACAGACATCGCGGTCGTGAGCAAGACGCTCGGCCACAAGTCCATCGCGATCACGAGCGACATCTACGGCTCGCTCCAGGAGCAGGCCGCAATGGATCTTGCCAAGAAAACCCGAGGCTACGTGGCCCGCGGCCGGACAGCCTGACCGACCCTGACAACGCCCTGACAATCCAGCCCTAAACGATCTCTAGACCGCACGAAGAGCCACAGAAAGCAAAACGCCCACCGCGCGTTTCCGCTGGTGGACGCTGCTGTAGCCCGGCGAAAGGCTATGTGGCCAGGGGCGGGGTCGAACCGCCGACCTTCCGATTTTCAGTCGGACGCTCGTACCAACTGAGCTACCTGGCCGTGGCACTGAAACGCGGTCCTGACGGGACTTGAACCCGCGACCTCCGCCTTGACAGGGCGGCGAGCACTCCAACTGCTCCACAGGACCTTGCTCTTGCGCCCCGGCCGAAGCCGGGGGTGTAACCGTGCCCCCAACGGGATTCGAACCCGTGCTACCGCCTTGAAAGGGCGGCGTCCTGGGCCGCTAGACGATGAGGGCGGCCCCGCAATCATCGCACATGTGGATCCAGGCGCGAATCTGCGGCAGTGCTCCCATCCGGCCCCGCCGGAGGCTTCGAAAGCATACGCGATCCTGTACTCCCTCTCCAAACCGGTACCACCGGTACCGCAAACCGGCACAAACCCCACCGGGTCAGAGCGGGGTCAGAGCGGGGTCAGCGCAGCGGCGCGATGCCGAAGCGGCTTTTCAAGTTTTTGATCACGTTTGGGCAGGCCGCGAGCGTGCCGTTCCGGTCGCCCCCGCCGTCGTGCATCAGGATGATCGAGCCGGACCGGGCGCCGCCGATCACCCTGGACTTGATCAGTTTCGCGTCCTTGGTGTCCCAGTCGCGGGGGTCGACGTCCCAGTCCAGCGGCAGCATCCCGAGCGACCGGGCGACCTTGACCGCGTTGGCGGTCCACTTGCCGCCCGGGTGCCGGAAGTAGCTGATCTTCACGCCGGGCACCGCCTTGCGGATCTCGCGGTTGGTCCGCTCCAGGTTGGCCTTGATCACCTCGGGCTTCTTGGTGCCCAGGTCAAGCTCGTGGTGCCAGGTGTGGTTGCACAGCGTGTGCCCCTCGCGGACGATCCGCCGCACGAGCTCGGGGTGCTTCCTGACCTCCGTGCCGACCAGGCAGAACGTGGCCTTCACGCGGGCCGCCTCGAGCTGGTCGAGCACCTTGGGTGTCCACACCGGATGCGGACCGTCGTCGAAGGTGAGCGCCACCGTCTTGCGGCCGGTCAGCTTGAGGCTGCCGAACGGTCCGCTGCCCGCCCGCTTCGCCGGCGGCGGCTTCGGGGCCGCGACCTGCCGTGGCTCAGGCGACGGCGTCGGCGTGGGCATCGGTGACGCCGTCGGTGACGTGGGGCTGGCGGGCACACTGGTCCGCTGGTTGGCGAGCACTGTCGACCTGTTGGTCACCCAACGCGAGCCCACCAGCAGCGTGAGGACGACCAGCGCGGTGGCGACCGCGAGGCGTCTCGTCATCGTCGACTCCCGGGGCGGGAGCGAGGGCGTGCTCCCAAGGGGCACCGGCGGCGGCCGGCGGGGACCGCACACACGCTAGCGGAACCACGCCCGGTATTTCGACTACCTCATCCTCAATCGCGTCGATCTCCCGGGCGACCGCTCCACGATTGGGTGAGGCGCAGGGCGTCACCCAGGCTCTTCGGTGCGACCACACCTGGCGGCAACGAGCCGGAGGACCAGCCCGGGCCGGCGGCGAGAATCAACACCGGTCGTCGGGCCGCCTCCTGCAAGGCAACGAGCTGGGCCACGTGCGCCGTTTCCGGGGTGTGGGACCACAACATGACCACATCAGGGCCGGTACGTTCGACCGTGTCGCTCAGCGCCGTAGGAGGCACCCGTGCGCCCAGCAGTCGACTCGACACCCCGTCGGCGGCGAGCGCGGCGGCCAGCGCCTCCAACGGCAGGCTGTGCTGCTCCTCGTCGGTGCACGCCAGCAGGATCCGCGGTGGTTCGCCGCCGCGCGGCCGGGGCACGGAGGCGAACACCTCGGTGGCCGTGCGGGAGAACAGGTGCTCGACCTCGATGAGCCGTTTGGTGGCCATGTGCCGCTCGCCGATGCCGGCCAGCACCGGGCGCAGCACCAGGTCCCAGGTGGACACCACGCCGTGTTCGGTGACCGACCGCGCCATGATCTCGCGCATCGCGCCCACGTCGAGCCGGATCGCGGCCCGGGCCAGACCGCGGGCGGTCGGCCCGGCGCGACCGACCGGGATGGCGAAGCCGCCACCGGCGCGAACCGGCGCCGGCGCGGATTCGGACGGTGGCACGTCCGGCGCGTAACGCGCCCAGCGAGCCGCCTCGGCCGGCGCGATGCCCTCGGCGGTGAGCCGGCGCATCACCTCCAACCGGGACAGGTCCTCGGCCGTGTAGCGCCGGTGGTGGCCGGGCACGTGCCGGCTCGGCCCCAGCCCGTAGCGCTGGTGCCAGGTGCGCAAGGTGGTGACGGCGACACCGAGGCGACGCGCGACGGCCCCGGCGCTCAGCGCCTCATCGGCCACCTGACCGCTCCGCCGTGTCGCTGTCGGCATCGGCCGCACCCGCGGCCGCGCCGACCGAGCCGGAGACCGCGGCCACCTGGTTGACGACCCCCGCGAGCCACGGCGAGTAGAGCGTCGGCTCCGCGCGGATCGCCCGCGGCAGCACGCCGGGGTCGACCCAGGCCAGCTCCGCGACCTCGTCGGGATCTGGCAGCAAAGGCTCGTCGCCGGTCACCCGGCCGAGCAGCACGTGGTCGTACTCCCATTCCACCCGGCCGGTCGCCGGGTCCTCGGCGTAGTAGACGTAGACGCCCAGCTCGGTTAGCGCCACGGGCGCCGCGCCGAGCTCCTCCTTGAGCCGCCGGTTGGCGGATACGGCGAGCTCCTCGCCGGGTGCCGGGTGGCCGCAGCAGGTGTTGGCCCACCGCAGGGGGAAGCGCGTCTTCACCGCCGCCCGGCGTTGCAGCAGCATCCGTCCGGTGGGATCCATCAGCACCACCGAGAACGCCCGGTGCAGCCGCGCGGGCCGTTGGTGCGCGACCTCGACTGTCTCACTGCCGATCGGCAGGCCGTCGTCGTCGACGAGCTCGACGAGGTGTCGTTCGCGAGAGTCGGTCATGTCAGTCCTCCGACGATCCGGGAAGCGGCGAGCTTGCCGGAGATGAGCACCATGGGCACGCCGACGCCGGGTTGGGTCCCGGAGCCGACGAAGACCACATTGGACAGCGAGCGGTGCAGGTTGCTCGGGCGGAACGGCCCGGTCTGGAACAGGCTGTGCGCGGCGGCGAACGGCGTGCCCGCCGCCATGCCGGCGGCGGCCCAGTCGGCGGGCGTGACTACGTGGGAGACCTCGACTCCGGCGGTGAAGCCGCGGTAGCCCCGCTGTTCCAGGGTAGTCATCAGCTCGTCCGCGTAGCGCCGGCCGAGCGGGCCACGCCAGTCGAGCGGCCCGCGGTCGAGGTTGGGCACTGGCGCGAGGACGTAGTAGCTGTGCTTGCCCGCCGGTGCCACCGAGGGCTCGGTCCGGCTCGGGTTGGTGACCAGCAGGGACGGGTCGGACATCAGCTCGCCGCGGTCGATGATCTCGGTGAACGTACGCCGCCAGGCCCGCCCGAAGTGGATGTTGTGGTGCGCGATCCGCTCGTACCCCTGGCTGGACCCGATGTGCAGGACCACCGCGGAGGGCGAGTAGCGCATCGGGCGCCGGGACTCACCGAGCAGCGCGCTGGCGGCGACCGGCAGATCGGGGTTGAGCACCACGACATCGGCCGGGATCCGCTCGCCGGTGGCCGTCTGCACCGCGATCGCACGGCCGCCGGCCGTCTCGACGCGGGTCACCTCGCAGCCGTAGCGGATCTGCACGCCGTGCTTCTCGGCGGCGCCGGCCAGCGCGCGCGGCACGGCATGGATGCCGCCACGTGGGTAGAACACCCCGGCCACCGAGTCCAGGTACGCGATCACCGCGTAGATGGCCAGCGCGTCGTGCGGCGCGAGCCCGGCGTACATCGCCTGGAACGAGAAGATCCGTCGGGTACGCGGGTCGCGGAAGAACTGGTCGACCTTGGTCTGCAGGCGACGGAACGCGCCGGTGGCGAACAGCCGCAGCAGGTTGCCGGTCAGCAGGTCGGTCGGTGCGTCGAAGTTGCGGGCGATGAAGTCGTCGCGCTCGAGCTTCCAGAGCCGCTGTGCGAAGTCGACGAACCGCAGGTAGCCGTCGGCCTCCCGAGGGCCGCACACGCGGGAGATCTCGCCCGCCATCCGCACGGTGTCGGTGATGACGTCGAGCGTCGAGCCGTCGGGATAGTGCGCCCGGTATGCGGGGTCGAGCGGAAGCAGGTCGAGCCAGTCGCCGAGCTCCTCGCCGACCGCCGCCAGCGCCTCGGCGATCAGGTCGGGCATGGTCAGCACGGTCGGCCCCGTGTCGAACTCGTAGCCGTCGAGGCTGAGCCGGCCGGCCCGGCCGCCCGGGACCGCCTCGCGCTCGAGGATCGTGACCTGCCGGCCCGCGCCGGCCAGGTGCAGGGCCGCGGCGAGCCCGCCGAGGCCGGCGCCGACCACGACCACGCGATCGGTGGGTCCGGTCACGGTTCGCACGCGTACCTCCTGAAGTTGACGGTCACGACTGTCGGTGCGTGGCCATCACCGCGAGGTCACGCAAGGCGGCCTGGGTGACGCTGTCGATCGGCGCGTCGTCGAGCGCGGCGAGCGCCAGGTCGACCCGATTGTTGATCATCGCTTCGACGGTGGCCACCGCGCCAGTATCCGTGACGATCTCCGCGATATCGCTGAGGTCGGTAGCGTCGGTGCGGGTGAGGTGGACGGCCTGGGCCGGGGTGGCCAGCCGCCGGGCCAGCAGCAGCAACGCGGTCGGCTTGCCGGTGCGCAGGTCGTCGCCGGCCGGCTTGCCGGTCACCGCCGGGTCGCCGAACACCCCGAGCAGGTCGTCGCAGAGCTGGAACGCTTCGCCGACGGCGGCGCCGTAGCGCTGGTAGGTCTCGCTGACGGCGTCGCCGTGGCCGGTCAGGGCCGCGCCGTAGAGCAACGGGCGGGTGACCGTGTAACCGGCGGTCTTGAGCCGGGCGACGCGCAGCGCCCGCTCCACCGACCACCGGTCGGGCTCGGCATCGCCGAGCACGTCGAGGTATTGGCCCGCGATGGCTTCGACCCGCATCTCGTCGTAGCAGCGCCGCGCCGCGAGCAGGGCGGCTGCCGGCACTTCGGCCTGGGCCAGCAGCCGGTCGGCCCAGACCAGACAGAGGTCGCCGACCAGCACCGCGCCGGCGGCGCCGAACTGGTCCGCGGCGCCGCGCCGGCCGGCCCGCACGTGCTGCGCCGCGAGCGCCTGGTGGGCCGTGGGCCGGCCGCGCCGGGTGGCGGAACCGTCCATCACGTCGTCGTGGACCAGTGCGAACGCGTGCAGAAGCTCGAGGGCGGCGAAGGCGGGGAGCACCGGCTCGACGGCGGCCGTCGCACCGGCGACCCCGCGCCAGCCCCAGTGTGCGAACGTCGGCCGCAACCGCTTGCCGCCGGCAAGCACGCTGTCGCGGGCCACTGCGGCGAACGGGCGCAGGGCGGTGTCGGTGGACTCGAGAACGGCGGATTCGTGTCGGACGAAATCAGCGAGGGCGGTGTCGATGGCGGCCCGGAGCCACCCGTCTCCCGGCGGTGTGGACCGCTGCGGGGGAGGGCACCGATCGCGGAGGTCCGCCGCGAGCGTGTCGTTGGCCACGCGGCCGAGCATACCCTAGACTTACGAGTTGCGTCGATTTCTGAGTCGATTTCTCGTCGGGGAGGCGTGATGGACCACCTGCTCGCGGCGTCCTATGAACGCTGCCGTGACCTGCACAAACAACACGGCCGCACGTACTATCTCGCGACTCGGCTGTTGCCCGCGTGGAAACGACGACATGTGCACGCGTTGTATGGATTCACCCGCTACGCCGACGAGATCGTCGACCGCACAGACGACCTCGCGCCGGAGGACCGCGCCGCCGAGCTCGCCAAGTGGTCCGAGCGGTTCGTCGCCGGCCTGCACGGCGCGCCGGTCGACGACCCCCTGCTGCCCGCGGTGCTGCACACGATCGCCGTCTTCGACCTCGACCGCGACGACTTCGCCAGCTTCCTGCGCAGCATGGCGATGGACCTGACGGTCACCTCGTACGCCACCTACGAAGACCTGCTCGACTACATGGAGGGGTCGGCGGCGGTGATCGGCACGATGATGCTGCCGATCCTGGGCAGCTCCGACCCCGGCGGCGCGCGCGGGCCGGCCCGCCAGCTCGGCCTCGCCTTCCAGCTCACCAACTTCATCCGGGACGTCGGCGAGGACCTCTACCGGGGCCGGACCTACCTGCCCGACGAGGACCTCGACAAGTTCGCAGTCACCCGGGCCGACCTCGCCGGCGCGGTAACCCGGCGCGCGGCGACGACACCGATCAAGAACCTCATCGCGTACGAGGTGGAACGCGCCCGCCTGCACTACGCCGCGGCCGCGCCCGGCGTGGGGATGCTCGCGCCCGGGTCGCGTTCCTGCATCCGGGCCGCCTACACCCTCTACGGCGGGATCCTCGACGAGGTGGTCGCCGCCGACTACGACGTCTTCGTGCGGCGCGCGACGGTGCCCAACCGCCGGCGAGCGGCGGTGGCCGCCCGCGCGCTGCTGGCCGGCGCCAACAGCCCGATCGTCGTGCCGCCGAGCAACCTGCCCATGGTGTCCGGCGCGCCGGTCGAGGCCGCCTGATGCGCACGGCCGTCGTGCTGTTCACCCGGGACCTGCGGATCCACGACAACCCGGCCCTGGCCACCGCCTGCGCGAACGCGGAGCGGGTCGTGCCGCTGTTCGTGTTCGACCCGGTGCTGGGCGGCCGCTCGCCCAACCGGGACCGGTTCCTGCACCAGAGCGTCGCGGACCTGCGCGCGCTCCTGCGCGACCGGGACAGCGACCTGGTCGTGCGCCAGGGCGACCCGGTCGCCGAGGCGGTCCGGCTGGCCGGCGAGGTCGGCGCCGAGGGCATCGCCGCCGCGGCCGACGTGAGCACGTACGCCCGCCGGCGCGAGCGGCGGCTGAGCGCCGAGGGTGAGCGGCAAGGGTTGTCCGTGCGGTTCTTCCCCGGACTGACCATCGTGGACCCGGGCACGCTCAAGCCGGGTGGCGGTGACCACTACCGCGTGTTCTCGCCATATCACCGGGCGTGGACCGCCGCCAAGTGGCGCGAGCCGGTGGCGGTGCCGAAGAAGGTGCCGCTGCCGTCCGGTGTCACGGTGGGTCGGCTGCCCGCCGAGCCGGTCGGCGAGTCGCCCGATGCCGCGCGGGGCGGCGAGACCGTTGCCCGGCAGCGCCTGCGCGGTTGGATCGGCGAGGTCGAGCACTACGACGACGGGCACAACGACCTGGCCGGCGACCGCACCTCACGGCTCAGCCCGTACCTCCGCTTCGGTTGCCTGTCGCCGTTGGAGGTCGCGCACGCCGCGCTGGGCCGACCGGGCCACGACCCGTTCGTCCGTCAACTCTGCTGGCGCGACTTCTACTACCAGGTCGCGTACGCGTTCCCGGAGATCGGTCGCAAGGCCTACCGGCGCGGGGCGACCGAGGGCTGGAAGGACGACGACGGCGACGGTTTCCGGCGCTGGGCCGAGGGCCGCACCGGTGTGCCCATTGTGGATGCCGGCATGCACCAACTCCGCCGGGAGGGCTGGATGCACAACCGTGCCCGCCTGGTCACCGCGTCCTACCTGACCAAGGATCTCGGCATCGACTGGCGGCAGGGCCAGAACGAGTTCTACCGCTGGCTGCTCGACGGCGACCTGCCCAACAACTCCGGCAACTGGCAGTGGGTCGCGGGCACCGGCAACGACACCCGGCCGTACCGGAGGTTCAACCCGGAGCGGCAACGCGAGCGGTACGACCCGAGCGGGTCCTACGTGGAGCGTTATGCCTGAAGGACGGCCATGACCGCGCTGTCCAGCTCGTCCATCCGGTCGAAGTCGGCCAGGTGCCGGGTGACGAAGCCGATCGCGAGGCCCGCGCTGGGCAGGGCATAACCGCAACTGCCGCCGATGCCACCCATGCCGAAGCTGCCGTCGTCCTCGATCTGGAAGCCGAGCGACCACTTCACCGGGCGGTCCAGCAGCAGGTCCGGCCCGTCGTGCTGCACCCGGATCATCTCCGCCACGGCGTCGGTGCTCAGGATCCGCCTGCCGTCGAGCACGCCGCCGGCCAGGATGCCCTGGTAGAAGCGGGCGACCGCGGGCGCGGTGGCGTGCATGTTGACGGCCGGCACCTCGGTCTCGCGCCACAGTGGACCGTTGAGCACCGCGAGGTCCCGGCAACCGTCCGGGTTGGCCAGCCCGCGATGGCGCAAGCTGCCCGGCTCGCCGACCGAGGTTTTCGGCCAGGCCGGGTCGCCGAAGGTCAGGTCGGCGACGTCGGCCAGGCCGCCCGCGCCGAAGGCCAGGTCGAGCCGCCACGGCCCGGCGACCTCGTCGCTCAGGAACCGGCCGATCGGCCGGCCGTCAACGCGGCGCACGATCTCGCCGACCAGATGGCCATAGGTCAGCGCGTGCTCCGCCGCCGTGCTGCCGGGCATCCACATCGGAGGCGTGGCGGCCAGGTCGGCGGCCAGGGTGGCCCAGTCGGCCCAGGCGTCGGCCGGCCGTGGGGTGAGGAAGGCCGGGCGGCCGGCGGTATGGGCGAGCACGTGCCGGACCGTCGTGCCGTCGGCGGGGAACTCCGGCCAGTGCCGGTGCACCGGGTCGTCGAGCCCGACCCGCCCGCGGTCGACGAGGATCATCAGGCAGGCGGCGGCGAAGGGCTTGCTCACCGAGTAGACGGCGACGCGCGTGTCCGGTGTCCACGGGCGCTGGCGGGCGTCGTCGCGCCAGCCGCCGACCAGGTCGACGGCGAGCCGGCCGTCGTGCACGACGACGATGCCCGCGCCGGTGTCCCGGCCGCCTGAGAAGAAGCTCTCGAAGAGCTGGCGGACCGGTGTGAAATCCGCGTCGGTGTGGCCGGTCACCTGCGACATGGCCGCCACTCTAGGGCTTTAATGGGATGCGTGGCACAGCGTGTGGACGTCGTCGTGGTGGGTCTGGGTGTCGGTGGCGAGGAGGTCGCCGGCAAGCTCGCGGAGGCCGGGCTCACGGTCGTCGGCATCGAGAGCAACCTGGTCGGCGGTGAATGCCCGTACTGGGGTTGCGTGCCGAGCAAGATGATGATCCGGGGTGGCAACGCGCTGGCCGAGGCGCGGCGGGTCGCCAAGCTGGCCGGCTCGGCGACGGTGCACCCTGACTGGACGCCGATCGCCAAGCGGATCCGCGAGGAGGCGACCGACGACTGGGACGACACGGTCGCCGTCGACCGGTTCGTCGGCAAGGGCGGCCGGTTCGTCCGTGGCTATGCGGCGCTGACCGGCCCGCGCACGGTGGCGGTCGCCGACCAGGAGTTCGAGGCGACGAGGGGCATCGTGGTGGCCACCGGTGCGGCGCCGGTGGCGCCCCCGATCGAGGGCCTGGCCGGCACGCCGTACTGGACCAACCGCGAGGCGATCGAGGTCGAGCAGTTGCCCGTGTCGCTGGTCGTGCTCGGCGGCGGGGCGATCGGCGTGGAACTGGCCCAGGTCTTCGCGCGGTTCGGTGTGCGGGTGACCGTGGTCGAGGCGGCTGACCACCTGTTGCCGTTCGACGAGCCGGAGGCCGCGAACCTCGTGCGGGCCGCCCTCGAAGCCGACGGCGTGACCGTGCGGACCGGCATGCACGCCACCCGCGTGCTCCACACCGAGGCCGACGGATTCGCGGTCGAGATCGGCGACGGCGCGGGCACGGTGACCGGCGACCGCCTGCTGGTGGCCACGGGCCGGCGCGGCCGGCTGGCCGACATCGGTCTGGAGACGGTCGGTCTCGACGCCTCGGCACCTTTGATCCAGACCGACGAACGGATGCGCGCGGCCGACGGCATCTGGGCGGTCGGCGATGTGGCCGGGCACGGGGCGTTCACCCACATGGCGATGTACGAGGCCGGCATCGCGATCCGCGACATCCTCGGCCAGGACGGCCCGCCGGCGGACTATCGCGCTGTCCCGCGGGTCACCTTCACCGACCCGGAGGTGGGCTCGGTCGGTCTGACCGAAGCCGAGGCTCGCGACCGCGGCTTGAGCATCCAAGTAGGACTGACGGACCTCACCACGTCGTCCCGAGGCTGGATCCACAAGGAGGGCAACGCGGGCCTGATCAAGTTGATCGCCGACGGCGACCTCTTGGTGGGCGCGACGTCAGTAGGCCCGATGGGCGGCGAGGTCCTCAGCATGCTGACGCTCGCAGTGCACGCCCGCGTGCCCCTGCCCCAACTCCGCAGCATGATCTACGCCTATCCCACGTTCCACCGCGCAGTTGAAGACGCCCTCCGCAACCTGGCTAGCTGAAGAGGTCGGCTGGGTCGACCGCGAGCGGGAACGGCTTCTCGGCCTGCCACCGCGAGCCCGGATGGACCTTCGCGGCGAGTTGATACTCGCTCCGCTCGTCGAGCTGGAACACGGACAGCGACTCGTCGCGACGGTCGACAATCCAATATTCAGGGATGTTGAACTGCGCATAGGCCTTGCGCTTGATGAATAGATCGTTGCTCGGGTTTGACGGCGACACGACCTCGATCGCGAGTAGCACGTCGGCTGGCCTGACGCCGCGTTCGCGGCTCTTGAGGACCTCGTCGCGCACGACCATGAGATCCGGGATGTAGAAGTTGCGCGCGTTCGCGAAGACGCCGGCGCCCTCGATCAACTTGAAGTGACGAGGTGCTTGGGCGTGGAGGAGGTCGCGCAGCCATACCGTCGAGGCGATGTGCGGCATCGCCGCTGGCGGACTCACCAGGAGGCTCCCGTCGAAAATTTCGTACCGGTAGCCGTCGTCGGGAAGATCGTCGAGGTCGTCGACTGTCCATGCCTCGGTTGGCACCGCGCGAGGGGTCATCACTGTCACGCCTCCTTTCTAGGCCATCAGCGTTGCATTTGCGTTTGATCCATTACAACCTGTGGATAACCCGGGCCTGTCGGGGTCGGGCAAACGGCTGTCATGTTTTTGCAAAACCATGACGTATCCTTGCGCCGTGACCAGACGACTGACCGAGGTCGCGCGCAAGGCCGGCGTCAGCGAAGCGACCGTGAGCCGCGTGCTCAACGGCCGCGACGGCGTCTCCGAGTCGACGCGCACCGCGGTGCTCACCGCCCTCGACGTGCTCGGCTACGAGCGCCCGACGAAACTGCGTGGCGAGCGCGCCAGGCTCGTAGGCCTCGTGCTGCCCGAGCTCCAGAACCCCATCTTCCCCGCCCTCGCCGAGGTGGTGACCGGCTCGCTGGCCCAGCGCGGCCTGACGCCGGCCCTCTGTGCCCGCACCATCGGCGGCATCTCGGAACCCGACTACGTCGACATGCTCCTCGACCACCAGGTCTCGGGCGTGATCTTCGCCGGCGGTTCCTACGCGCTGGCCGACGCGAAACACGACCACTACCGCCAGCTGACTGACCGCGGCCTGCCCGTCGTCCTGGTCAACGCCGGCGTCGAGGAGCTGCCCTTCCCCCGGGTCTCCACCGACGACGCGGTCGCCGTCGAGCAGGCCTTCGGCCACCTGCGCTCGCTGGGCCACGAGAACATCGGCCTGGTGCTCGGCCCGGAGGACCACGTCCCCTCCCGGCGCAAGCTCGCCGCCATGGTCGACGCCGCCGGTTGGGGCCAGGAGGAGCAGAACACCTGGGTCGGCCGCACCAGCTTCTCCATGGAGAGCGCACGGGTCGCCGCCACCAAGCTGATCGACAAGGGCGCCACCGGGCTGATCTGCGCGAGCGACGTGATCGCCCTCGGCACCATCCGGGCCGTCAGGAGGCTCGGCAAGCAGGTGCCCGACGACATCTCGGTGATCGGCTTCGATGACTCGGGCCTGATGACCTGCACCGACCCGCCGCTCACGACGATCCGCCAGCCCATCGAGATGATGGGCCAGGCGGCCGTCGACATCCTCGTCAACCAGATCGAGGGCGCCGGCGTCAACACCGACGAGCTTCTTTTCGAGCCGGAGTTGGTGGTGCGCGGGTCGACAGGACCGGCCGGCTCGCGCTGACCTGCGTCGATGGGGCGGACCTGCGCGGTCCGCCCCATTTCATGCCCGAGTTGGGAGCGCTCCCATTAGAAGTCTTGTTTTTTCTGAGACCAGTCGGCTTCTTGCGAGGCGTAGTTCGGCTTTGTATCGTCATCGCCACGAAACATGCACGTACGAGAGCCACATCACACCCGAGACTCCTCGCTCCACCCAGGAAGGGCGTTCACCTCATGAACAGATCCAGGTTGCGTAGCGCCGTCGGGCTGCTGCTGGTCGCCGGGGTCGCGCTGTCGGCGGCCGCGTGCGGCTCGGACGACGGCGGCGAAGCCCCGGCATCTGACCCCAATGCGAAAGTCACGCTGGTCATCAACGGCCTGCCGCCGGACACCGAGGCGGTCAACCGCAAGCACTTCCTCGACAACGTCGCCGAGTTCGAGAAGCTCAACCCGAACATCGACGTCGATGCCAAAGAAGGCAAGATGGACCCGCAGACCTTCCAGTCGAAGCTCGCGGGTGGTCAGCTCGAAGACGTCTTCTACGTCTACTTCACCGACCCGGCCAGCCTGATCGCCAAGCGCCAGGTCGCCGACATCAGCAAGTACCTCGACGAGTTCCCGCCGACCAAGGAGCTCCGTCCGGATCTCATGAAGATCTTCTCGGACGACGGCGGCAAGGTGTACGGCCTGCCGGCCAAGAACTACTCCCTCGGCCTGCTCTACAACCGGGAGCTGTTCACCCAGGCCAAGCTCGACCCGAACACCCCGCCGAAGACCTGGGAAGAGGTGCGCACCGCCGCCAAGGCGATCGCGGGTCTGGGCAAGGACTACGTCGGCTACGGCGACTACAGCAAGAACAACACCGGTGGTTGGCACTTCACTGCGGAGATGTACTCGCTGGGTGGCGACATCGCCGTCAACAACGGTGGCACCTGGAAGGCCGCCTTCAACGACGACAAGGGCAAGCAGGTCCTCCAGCAGCTCAAGGACATGCGCTGGACCGACAACAGCATGGGCCAGCGCCAGCTCCTCGAGTGGGCCGACCTGCTCCAGCTGATGGGCTCCGGCAAGCTCGGCATGTACGTCGCCGCCCCGGACAACATCGAGACGATCGTCAACCAGTTCAAGGGCGACTTCAACAAGTACGGCCTCGGCCCGATCCCGAACGGCACGGCGACCCTGGCCGGCGGTGAGGGCTACATGTTCAACGCCAAGGCCACGCCCGAGAAGATCCGCGCCGGCCTGAAGTGGCTGACCTACTGGTGGAACAACCCGGACCGGATCGAGGCCGAGTACCAGTGGGCCGCCGAGCAGAAGACCCCGGTCGGTCTGCCCGAGCCCGCGCTGTGGACCGGTGACGCCAAGGCCAAGCAGCAGGCGGCCATCGACAAGCTGAAGAACCTGCCGGTCGAGAACTACAAGCCGTTCGCCGACGCGACCGCCAACATCCCGCTCAAGGTCGAGCCGCCGAACGCGCAGCAGATCTACGCGGTGCTCGACGTGCCGATGCAGAAGGTCCTGACGGACAAGAACGCCGACATCGCCAAGCTGCTGTCGGACGCCGAGACCCAGGTCAACAGCATCCTCGCCAGCGTCAAGTAACCATCGCGTCCGCCGCCGGGCCGGCAACGGCCCGGCGGCGGAAGGCCCGACTCATTGAAAGAGGACGCTGGAGATGGCGGTCGCCACCGCCGGTCGGCCGACTGCGTTCCGCAGCCGCCTGAGCCGGAAGATCCAGGACAACCTCATGGCGTACGCCTTCATGGCCGGAGGCATCGCCTGTTTCGCGCTCTTCTCGTGGTACCCGCTGGTGCGCGGCGTCATCCTCAGCTTCCAGCAGATCAACTTCGTCACCGACCCGTACTGGGTCGGCACCGACAACTTCACCGCGATCTTCGACGACCCGCTGTTCGTCACGGCGTGGAAGAACACCCTCGTCTTCACCGGCATCGCACTGGTCTTCGGCTTCGCCGTACCCCTGGTGCTGTCGATCCTGATCAACGAGATGCGGCACCTGAAGGGCTTTTTCCGGGTCGCCGTCTACCTGCCGGTGATGCTCCCGCCGATCGTCGGCGTGCTGCTCTTCCGCTACTTCTACGACCCCGGGTTCGGCCTGTTCAACACGGTGCTGCGCGGGGTCGGCCTGCCGGAGTCGCAGTGGACCCAGTCGTCGTCCACCGCGATGATCTCGCTGGTCCTGGTCTCCACCTGGGCCAACCTGGGCGGCGCCACGCTGATGTACCTGGCCGCGCTCCAGAGCATCCCGGGCGAGCTCTACGAAGCCGCCGAGCTCGACGGGGCCAGCTCCTGGAGCCGGCTGCGCCACGTGACGCTGCCCCAGCTCCGGTTCATCATGCTGGTCCTGCTGCTTCTCCAGATCATCGCGACGATGCAGGTCTTCATCGAGCCGTACCAGCTGACCGGCACCTCGAACCCCGACACCGTGACGGTGATGGTGCTGATCTACCGGTACGCGTTCACCGTCAACCAGGACTTCGGCATGGCGGCCGCGATGAGCGTGCTGCTGTTCGTCGTGCTGGCCATCTTCTCCGCGATCTACCTGCGGGTCACCCGGGACCGGGACTAAAGGGGGAGCAATGAGCATCACGACACCGATCCGGCCCCTGCCCGCCACCCCGCCGGTCGCGCCACCGCCCCGGCGGCGCCGCGGCGTCGCCCGCGGTGACGGCCCCCGCACCCTCTTCTCCGAGACCGAGATCGGCCGGGGCAAGGGCCGCGTCCTCTACTGGGTCGTGCTGGCCCTGGTCTTCCTGCTCTTCCTGACCGTGTTCATCTTCCCGCTCTACTGGATGTTCAGCAGCGCGGTGAAGACTCCGGAGGAGTACGCGCAACCGGACCCGACGTTCTTCCCGCAGTCCTTCGTCCCGGAGACCTACCAGCTCGCCTGGGACCGGATGCGGATCGCCAAGTTCTTCGGGAACACCGCGCTGTACGCGTTCGGCGGCTGGCTGATCCAGCTCGTCTTCCAGGTCGCCGTCGCGTACGCGCTGTCGAAGTTGCGCCCGTTGTTCGGCAAGGTCGTCCTCGGCGCGATGCTGGCCAGCCTGATGCTGCCGGCCACCGCGCTGCTGATCCCGGCCTACCTGACCGTGACCGACGTGCCGATCTTCGGCTGGAACCTGCTCAACACCCCGTGGGCGCTGTGGCTGCCGGCGGTGGCCAACGCGTTCAACATCTACGTGCTCAAGCGCTTCTTCGACCAGATACCCAACGACCTGCTCGACTCCGCGGCGCTGGACGGCGCCGGCCGCTTCCGGGTGCTGTGGAGCATCGTTCTTCCGCTCTCCCGGCCCGTACTCGGAGTGGTGTCGATCTTCTCGATCGTGGCCATCTGGAAGGACTTCATCTGGCCGCTGCTGGTGTTGCAGGACCCGGAGACGCAGACGCTCAGCGTCGCGCTGAGCCGGCTCGCCTCGACCAGCCAGGTGCCGCCGACCCAGCTCATGGCCGGGTTGGCGATCGCCAGCGTCCCGATGATCGTGGTTTTCCTCATTTTCCAGCGCAGCATCATCGGCGGATTGGCGGCGGGGAGTATGAAGGGCTGACTTAACACCTGAGCAGCATCAACAGTGGCGGTCAGAGCAGACCGCGCGCCTGAACCACCCGAAAAGAAAGAAAGCAGGTATCCAGTGTCCATCGCAGAAAGCCAGCCGTGGTGGCGCGGGGCGGTGATCTACCAGATCTATCCCCGCAGCTTCGCCGACGGTAGTGGCGACGGCATCGGCGACATCGCCGGCATCCGGGCACACCTGGACCACCTCTCCGGGCTCGGGGTCGACGCGGTCTGGCTCAGCCCGTGGTTTCCGTCGCCGATGGCGGACGCCGGTTACGACGTGTCCGACTTCCGGGACATCGACCCGCTCTTCGGCACCCTCGAAGAGGCCGAGGCGATGATCGCGGAGGCGCACGAACGCGGCATCCGGGTCATCATCGACATCGTTCCCAACCACTGCTCGGACCAGCACCCCTGGTTCCAGGCGGCGCTGGCCGCCGGGCCGGGCTCACCGGAGCGCGAGCTGTTCTGGTTCCGCCCGGGTCGCGGCCCGAACGGTGACGAGATGCCCACCGACTGGCGCGGCGAGTTCAAGGGCACGACCTGGACCCGCACGACCAACCCGGACGGCACTCCGGGCGAGTGGTACCTGCACCTGTTCGCACCCGAGCAGCCCGACTTCAACTGGGACCATCCCAAGGTCCGCGCCGAGTTCGAGAGCATCCTGCGGTTCTGGTTCGACCGCGGTGTCGACGGCATCCGGATCGACTCCGCGGCGCTGCTGCTCAAGGACCCGACGCTGCCCGAGGTCGACGCGGCCGCCCGGCACCCGTTCCACGACCTCGACGCCGTGCACGACATCTACCGGAGCTGGCGGCGGATCGCCGACGAGTACCCGGACAAGCGCGCGCTGATCGGCGAGGTCTGGCTGCCCGACGCGCAGCGGTTCACCAACTACCTGCGACCCGACGAGCTGCACGCGGCGTTCAACTTCGACTTCTTGACCTGCGCCTGGGATCCGGACCTGCTGCGGGCCTGCATCGACCGCACGATGGAGACACACGCTCTGGTCGGGGCGCCGGCCACCTGGGTGCTCGCCAACCACGACGTCACGCGTCCGGTCACCCGCTACGGCCGCGAGGACACCACCTTCGCGTTCGACACCAAGCGCGAGGGGACACCGACCGACCTGCAGCTCGGCTACCAGCGGGCACGCGCGGCCGCCCTGCTGGCCCTCGCATTGCCCGGCGGCGCCTACGTCTACCAGGGCGACGAGCTGGGCCTCTGGGAGGTCGAGGACATCCCGCCGGCGATGCGCACCGACCCGATGTACGAGCGTTCCGGCTTCGTCGACCCCGGCCGCGACGGCTGCCGCGTGCCGCTGCCCTGGTCCGGGGTCGAGTCGCCGTTCGGGTTCAGCCCGGCCGGCGCGACCGCGCCCTGGTTGCCGCAACCGGCCGACTGGAAGGACCGCACCGTCCAGGCCCAGACCGGCGACCCGCACTCGATGCTCGAGCTCTACCGCTCCGCGCTGCGGATCCGCCGGGGAGCGGCCGCCCTCGGTGACGGCGACATGCGCTGGCTGCCGTCCGCCGACGGGGTGCTGGCTTTCGCCCGCGACCCGCGCTTCGTCTGTGTCTCCAACCTCTCGCCGTCGGCCGTGGACCTCCCCGAGCACGAGGAGCTCTGGCTGGCCAGCGGCCCGCTCGACGGCGACCGGCTCCCGCCGGACACCACCGCCTGGCTCCGCACCGCATAAACCGACCGACCAGCTCCACGGCACGAGAAACGCACGGGGGTACACGCACCAAGGGCAACACCGCACGGGGGGAACCGCCCGCCTCTCGAAAGGGAACCCATGCCCCACAAAGACGCCGCCGCTGCGCCCACAGCCGGCACCCGCCGCCGGGCGGGGCTCGCCATCCTGGCGAGCTCCGCCCTGGTCGCCACCAGCATCGCGGTGGTCACCCTGACCACCGGGACCCCGGCCGTCGCGGCCGGGCTCTCCCCGTTCGACATCGCCGGCCGGGGCGCGACCGTTCCCTTCGTCGAGCAGGAGGCGGAGGAGGTCGCGCACACCGGCACGAAGATCGGCCCGACCCGGTTCTACGGCCAGCTTCCCGCGGAGGCGTCCGGCCGCGAGGCGGTCACGCTCGACGCGGTCGGCGAGTACGTCGAGTTCACGCTCACCGCGCCCGCCAACGCCGTGACGTTCCGCTACAGCATCCCGGACGGCGCGTCGGGCCAGGGCCGGGACGCGACCATCGACCTGCGCGCCAACGGCAGCCTGCTCAAGACCGTCCCGGTCACCTCGAAGTACGGCTGGTACTACGGCGGCTACCCGTTCAACAACAACCCCGGCGACACCAACCCGCACCATTTCTACGACGAGGCGCGGGCCATGTTCGGCTCGACCCAGCCGATCGGCACCAAGATCCGGCTGCAGGTCAACTCCACCGCGCAGTCGCCGACGTTCACGATCGACCTGGCCGACTTCGAGAACGTGCCGGCCGCGATCGGCAAGCCGACGAACGCCATCGACGTGGTCGCCGACTACGGCGCTGACCCGACCGGCGCCACCGACTCCACCGCCAAGTTCCAGGCCGCCGTCAACGCCGGCCAGGCCCAGGGCCGCCCGGTGTACGTGCCGCAGGGGAACTTCACGCTCTGGGACCACGTCGTGGTCGACGGGGTGACCCTGCGCGGCGCCGGACCCTGGTACACGGTCCTCGGCGGACGGCACCCCACCGACCGCAAGCGCGCGGCGGGCATCTACGGCAAGTACGTGCCCGGCGGCGGCTACACCGGCGAGATCCGGTCGCACGAGGCCAACGGCCCGAGCCGCAACGTCACGGTCCGGGACCTGGCCATCATCGGCGACATCCGGGAGCGGATGGACGACGACCAGGTGAACGCGTTCGGCGGTGCGATGACCAACTCGGTCATCGACAACGTCTGGATGCAGCACACCAAGGTCGGCGCCTGGATGGACGGCCCGATGGACAACTTCACGATCCGCAACAGCCGGATCCTCGACCAGACCGCCGACGGGGTCAACTTCCACACCGGCGTCACGAACTCGACGGTCACCAACACGTTCCTGCGCAACACCGGCGACGACGCGCTGGCGATGTGGGCGCAGAACGTGCCGAACGTCAACAACACCTTCAGCAACAACACGATCGGCGTGACGCTGCTCGCCAACCACCTGGTCAGCTACGGCGGCCGGGACATCAAGATCATTGACAACGTGGTGGCGGACTCGCTGACCAACGGCGGTGGCATCCACGTCGCCAACCGCTATCCCGGCGTGCAGGGCGCGACCGCGGTGCACGGCACCTGGACGATCGCCCGCAACACCACGATCCGGGCCGGCAACTCCGACTACAACTGGAACTTCGGCGTCGGCGCGATCTGGTTCTCCGCACTCAACGAGGCGTTCGCCAGCGACGCGACCATCAACATCACCGACACCGACATCCTCGACAGCTCGTACGCGGCCCTGCACTGGATCGAGGGACAGACCCGAGGCATCAACTTCAACAACGTCAGGATCCAGGGCGCCGGCACGTACGCCCTCCAGGTGCAGGCGGCCAGCCAGGTCTCCTTCACCAACGTGGTGGCCACCGGCATCGCGCAGGCCAAGCCGATGCACAACTGCGTCGGGTCCGGATTCCAGATCACCCAGGGCTCCGGCAACTCCGGCTGGTACACGGCGACACCCGACTGCGGTCCCTGGCCTGCTCCACAGTGGGAGAACGGGCCGACGAACCCGCCGACCACCACACCGCCCACGCCCACCGGTCAGATCGTGGCCAGTCCCACCAGCCTCACGTTCGGCACCCAGAACCTCAACACGACCAGCGCGGCGCAGACCGTGACGTTGCGCAACAGCGGCGCCGCCAACGCCCCGGTGTCCGGCATCTCGGTCAGCCCGGCCGACTTCAGTTCGACCAACAACTGCCCGTCGACGCTGGCGCCGAACGCCACGTGCACACTGACCGTCACCTTCCGGCCGACCGCCGCCGGCAACCGGTCGGGGATGGCCTTCGTCCAGACCACCCCGGGTGACCTGGTGATCGGGCTCTCCGGCGTCGGCTTCGACCCGGCCGGCAACCTCGCGGCGGGCCGTCCGGTCACCGCGACCAGCAACAACGGCTCGTACGTCGCGACCAACACGGTCGACGGCAACGCCGCCTCCTACTGGGAGGGCAACAACGGGCAGTTCCCGCAGTCGCTGACCGTCGACCTGGGCTCTGCGCAGTCCGTCGGCCGGCTCGTGCTCAAGCTGCCGACCAACTGGGAGACCCGCACCCAGAACATCACGGTGCTGGGCTCGACCGACGGCGGCTCGTACAGCCAGATCCTGGGTGCGGCCAACTACACCTTCAACCAGGGCTCGGTGGTGACGGTCAACCTGCCCTCCGGCACCCGGCGCTACGTCCGGCTGACCTTCAACAGCAACAACGTCTGGCCCGCGGCGCAGCTCTCCGAGCTCGAGGTGTACGGCGGCGGCGGCTCGACCGGCCCGGCGTTGACGGTGACCCCGGGCGCGCTGACCTTCGCCAGCCGACAGGTCAACACGACCAGCCCGGCACAGCAGGTCAGTGTCACCAACACCGGCAACGCCACCGCGTCGATCTCGGGTGTCTCGGTCACCGGCAACTACGCGCAGACCAACAACTGCTCGTCGCTGGCGGCCGGCGCGTCCTGCACCGTCAACGTCACCTTCACCCCGACCGGCACCGGCACGCGCACCGGCACGCTGTCGATCGCGTCGAACGCACCTGGCTCGCCGCACACCGTCAGTCTCACCGGCGAGGGCACCAGCACCACGCCGCCGGTGACCAACCTGGCGCTCAACCGCTCGATCACCGAGACCAGCCACGCCGATGTCTACGGCGCCGGCAACGCGGTCGACGGCAACGCCAACAGCTACTGGGAGAGCGCCAACAACGCCTTCCCGCAGTCGGTCACCGTCGACCTGGGCAGCGCGCAGTCGGTGTCCCGGGTGGTGCTCAAGCTGCCGCCGGCCAGCGCCTGGCAGTCGCGTACCCAGACGATCGCCGTCCTGGGTTCGACCAACAACTCGTCCTTCACCACCTTGTCCGGCGCGGCCGGACGCACCTTCAACCCCGCCTCCGGCAACACCGCGACCATCACCTTCGCGGCCACGTCGCAGCGCTGGCTGCGGCTGACCTTCACCGGCAACACGGGCTGGCCCGCCGGTCAGCTCTCGGAGTTCGAGGTCTACGCCTCCTGATCGCCAGAAGGGGAGGGCCGCCCTGCCTTGGCGGCCCTCCCCGGAGCACCCCGTAAACCCTCACGGAAGAGGTGCAACCCCCATCATGACCCGTCCCCGACACCGACATGTGACCCGGCTGCTGGCCGGCGCAGTCGCCACCCTGCTCACCGGCTCCGTCCTCGCGGCGGTGTCCGGCACGCCGGCCGCCGCGGCCGGCGGACCCAACCTCGCCGCCGGCAAGCCCACCTCGGCCAGCAGCACCAACGGCGGCTTCGTCGCCGGCAACCTGACCGACGGCAACAAGGGCAGCTACTGGGAGAGCTCCGGCGCCCTGCCCCAGTGGGGCCAGGTCGACCTCGGCAGCACGATCAGCATCGACCAGGTCGTGCTCAAGCTCCCCGACGGCTGGGGACAGCGCACGCAGACGCTCTCCGTGCAGGGCAGCACCAACGGCAGCAGCTTCTCGGCCATCACGTCCTCGGCCGGCCAGGTCTTCTCGTCCGGCAACAACAACACGGTCACCATCAACTTCGGCGCGACCAACGCCCGCTACGTGCGGGTCAACATCACCGCCAACACCGGCTGGGGAGCCGCGCAGCTCTCGGAGCTCGAGGTGTACGGCGCCGCGACCTCGTCCAGCAACCTGGCGCTGAACAAGGCGACCAGCGAGAGCGGGCACTCCGACGTCTACGGCTCCGGCAACGCGGTCGACGGCAACCAGGGCACCTACTGGGAAAGCACCAACAACTCGTTCCCGGAGCACCTCCAGGTCGACCTCGGCTCCGCGGTCGCGGTCAACCGGGTCGTGCTCAAGCTGCCGACGTCGGGCTGGGGCACCCGCACCCAGACGCTGTCCGTGCAGGGCAGCACCAACGGCTCGTCGTTCAGCGACCTGTCGTCGTCGGCGGGCCGGGTGTTCGACCCCGCGAGCGGCAACACCGTGTCGATCACCTTCAACCAGGCGACCACGCGGTACGTGCGGCTGAACATCACCGCCAACACCGCGTGGCCGGCTGGGCAGATCTCCGAGTTCGAGGTCTACGGGCCTTCGGGTGGTGACACGACCGCGCCGTCGGCTCCGACGAACCTCGCGTTCACCCAGCCGGCGTCCGACCAGATCCGGCTGACCTGGAGCGCTTCGACCGACAACGTCGGCGTGACCGGCTACGACATCTACGCCAACGGCCAGCTGCGGACCAGCGTCGCCAACGTGCTGACGTACACCGACACGCAGCCGGCCAGCGCCACGGTCTCCTACTACGTGCGCGCCAAGGACGCGGCCGGCAACCAGTCCGGCAACAGCAACACGGTGACCCGCACGGGGACCTCGACCGACACCCAGGCGCCGTCCGCGCCGTCCGGGCTGGCCTACACCGAGCCCGGCTCCAACCAGATCCGGTTGACCTGGAACGCGTCGACCGACAACGTCGGCGTAACCGGCTACGACGTCTACGCCAACGGGTCGGTGCGGGGCAGCGTCGGCGCCGGTGTGCTCACCTACACCGACACGCAGGCGGCGACCGCGACGGTCTCCTACTACGTGCGCGCGAAGGACGCCGCGGGCAACGTGTCCGGCAACAGCAACACCGTCACCCGCGCCGGCAGTGGCACCGGCGGCACCAACCTCGCCGTGGGTAAGCCGATCACCGGCTCGTCGACGGTGCACACGTTCGTCGCCGCCAATGCCAACGACGACAACGCCGCCACCTACTGGGAGGGCGCGCCGGGTGCGTACCCGAGCACGCTGACCGTCTCGCTCGGCGCCAACGCCAGCCTGAGCTCGGTCGTGGTCAAGCTGCCGCCGGACAGCGCGTGGGGTCCGCGTACCCAGACGTTCTCGATCTCCGGTCGGGAGCAGAGCTCGTCGAGCTTCACCACCATCGTGGGCTCGGCGACGTACAGCTTCAGCAACTCGTCGGCCAGCAACACGGTGACCATCCCGGTCAGCGGGTCCTTCGCGGACGTCCGGCTGACGTTCACCGCCAACAGCGGCTCGTCCAACGGCCAGGTCTCCGAGTTCCAGGTGATCGGCACCCCGGCACCCAACCCGGACCTGACCGTCAGCGCCATCTCCGCCTCGCCGACCAACCCGATCGAGACCGACTCGATCACCCTGTCGGCCACGGTCCGCAACATCGGCAACGCGGGCTCCGGCGCCACCACCGTCGGGCTCTACCTCGGCACCACCAAGGTGGCCACGGCCAACGTCGGTGCTCTGTCGGCCGGCGGGCAGACCACGGTGACCGCGGGCATCGGTCCGCGCGACGCCGGCACGTACCAACTGGTCGCCAAGGTCGACGAGAGCAACACGGTGATCGAGCAGAGCGACGCCAACAACACCTTCACCGGCGGCAACCTCGTCGTCGGCCAGGTGCAGAGCTCCGACCTGGTCGCCGGCTCGGTGAGCTGGTCGCCGAACAACCCGTCGGCCGGCCAGACCGTCACCTTCTCGGTGGCGATCCGCAACCAGGGCACCATCGCCTCGGCCAGCGGGGCACACGGCATCACGTTGACCGTGCTCAACGAGTCCGGCTCGGTGGTCCGCACGCTGACCGGCTCCTACAGCGGCGCGATCGCCGCCGGCGCCACCGCACCCGCGGTCACCATGGGCACGTGGGTGGCGGCCAACGGCCGTTACACCGTGCGGGTCGTGCTGGCCGACGACGCCAACGAGCTGCCGGTCAAGCGCACCAACAACACCAGTGACCGGCCGTTCTTCTCCGGTCGCGGCGCCAACATGCCCTACGACATGTACGAGGCCGAGGACGGCACGATCGGTGGCGGCGCGCAGTCGCTGTCGCCGAACCGCACCATCGGTGACCTCGCCGGTGAGGCGTCCGGCCGGCGCGCCGTGCGACTGCCGTCCAACGGGTCGTTCGTGCAGTGGACGACGCGCAACCCCACCAACACCCTCGTGGTCCGGTTCTCGATCCCGGACTCCGCCGGCGGTGGTGGCCAGACGTCGTCGCTGAACATCTACGTCAACGGCACGCTGCACAAGGCGATCCCGCTCGACTCGCGGTACGCGTGGCTCTACGGCGCCGAGGCGAGCCCGAACAACTCGCCTGGCTCCGGCGGGCCGCGGCACATCTACGACGAGGCCAACATCATGTTGAACTCGTCGGTCCCCGCCGGCTCGGTGATCAAGCTGCAGAAGGACAGCGGCACCGAGGCGACGGTCGACTTCGTCAACCTGGAGCAGGTCTCGCCGCGGGGCAACCCCGACTCGGCCCGCTACAAGGTGCCGGCCGGCACCAGCCAGCAGCAGGTCCAGGCGGCGTTCGACGCGGCCCGCCAGGACACCACCTCGCTCGGCGTCTACCTGCCGGCGGGCACCTACGAGACGTCGAACAAGTTCCAGGTGTACGGGCGGGCGATCAAGGTCGTCGGCGCGGGCATCTGGTACACCCGGTTCCAGACGCCGCAGACCCAGCAGGACACCAACGCGGGCTTCGACGTGCAGGCGTCGGCTAGCGGCTCGTCGTTCGAGCACCTGGCCTTCTTCGGCAACTACACGTCCCGCCAGGACGGGCCGGGCAAGGTCTGGGGCGAGCTCCAGAACGTCGACAACATGACGATCGACAACGTCTGGGTCGAGCACACGATCTGCGCGTACTGGGGCGTGAGCGTGAGCGGTCTGAAGATCACCAACAGCCGTTTCCGCAACACGTTCGCCGACGCGGTCAACATGACCAACGGCAGCACCGACAACCTGATCTCCAACAACGAGGGCCGGGGCAACGGCGACGATGCGTTCGCGCTGTTCTCGGCCACCGACGCGGGCGGCGGGGCGAACACGGGCAACGTGTTCGAGAACCTGTCGGCGACGGTGACGTGGCGGGCGGCCGGTGTCGCGGTGTACGGCGGACAGAACAACACGTTCCGCAACCTCTACATCGCCGACCAGCTCACGTACTCCGGTCTGACCATCAGCTCGTTGGACTTCGGCTATCCGTTCGTCGGGTTCGGCCCGGGCGTCACGTCCTTCGACAACATCTCGCTCATCAGATCCGGTGGGCATTTCTGGGGCGCGCAGACGTTCCCGGCGATCTGGATGTTCTCGGCGTCCAAGGAGTTCCGCGCCCTGCGCATCTCCAACGTGGACATCGTCGATCCGACGTACTCCGGGATCATGTTCCAGACGAAGTACAACGGGTCCACGCCGGAGAACTCGGTGCAGGACACGGTCTTCACGAACATCTCGATCTCGGGCGCGCAGAAGAGCGGTGACGCGTTCGACGCCAAGTCCGGCTTCGGGATCTGGGTCAACGAGCTTCCCGAGCCCGGCCAGGGCCCGGCGGTCGGCTCGGCGACGTTCAACAACCTGCGGTTCAGCAACAACTTCCAGGACATCAAGAACACGACGAGCACGTTCCAACTGATCATCAACAACTGATCCATCGACCGAGTGCCCCGGGGACAACGCCGAGTCCCCGGGGCACTCCCTTTCCAGGAGGTCTCATGCGACGGGGGATGTTGGCTTGTGTCGTGGTCCTGCTTGCGCTCGCCGGTTGCGGCTCGGGTGCACCGGCGGTGGCGCCGAGCCCAACGGGTCCGGTGCCGGGCGCTTCGTGTCCGGGGATGGCCGCGGGAGTGGGAGCCAAGCCGGTGCGCTTCGGCCCGAGCGATCTCGGCGGCCTGATCGGTGGCTCGGGCACGACGGGCGTGGTACTGGCGCACCAGGCCGAGGCTGATCTGTGCCAGTGGATCCTGGGCTTCAACGAGCTGATCGGGGCGGGCTACAAGGTGCTGGCGTTCGACTTCCACGGGCACGGCTCGTCGGAGAGCAGTGAGACGGGCTTCGACGACGACGTGGTCGCGGCGGCGGCGTTGCGAGCCGACGGCGCGACTTCGCTGGTGTTGGTCGGCGCGTCGATGGGCGGCACGTTCTCGATCGCCGCAACCCCGAAGATCACACCACCGGTGGCGGCTGTCGTCTCGGTATCGGCGCCGCTGGCGTACGGAGGCGTGAGCGCCCAGGAGGCGGTGCCCCAGGTGACGGTGCCAGCGCTGTTCCTGGCGCAACAGGACGACGGCCTGTTCGGCGACGCGGCCAAGGACTTCAAAGCGGCCGCCACCGCCAGCCCGGACGCCCGACTACTGGTCACACCCGGCGCCATCCACGGGGTCCCGTTGGTCATCGAAGGCGGCGACCCAAAACTCCGCGAAGCCTTCTTCGCGTTCCTGTCGAGGTACGCGCCGGTTTGAGCCTTCGCTCTGCCGATCTGCGCGTGCGGCTTTGAGCGCTCGCTCGCTGGGCGGCGACCCCGGCTCGGCTCGCGGTGGTCGGCCGGGGCTCAGCCGTTGGCGGCAGGCGTGCCGTGGCGGCCTTCGCCGGCCACGAAGCGGGCGGCGCCCTCGGTCGCGCCCGCGGCGAGCGACTCCAGGCCGAACGCGAACTCGGCTTCCATCGTGCCGGCGTAGACCGCCCGGCGGTCGTTGCGAAGGCACTCCTGTGGGAGCCGGGCGAGCTCGGTCGCCAGGTCCTGGGCCGCGGCCAGTGCGCCGCCGGGTGGTGCCAGGCGGTTGACCAGGCCGATCTGGTGCGCCTCGGCGGCCTCCACCGGGCGGCCGGTGAGGATCAGGTCCATGGCTCGGCTCTCGCCGATCAGGCGGGGGAGCCGGACCGTGCCGCCGTCGATCAATGGCACGCCCCAGCGCCGGCAGAAGACGCCTAGGACCGCGTCGTGCGCGGCGACCCGTAGGTCGCACCAGAGGGCGAGCTCCAAGCCGCCGGCTACGGCGTACCCCTCGATCGCGGCTATGACCGGTTTGGACAGTGCCATTCGGGTCGGACCCATCGGGCCGTCGCCGTCGGGTGTCACCCGGTTGCCGCGGTCGGTGCCGATCGCGCTTAGGTCGGCGCCGGCGCAGAACGTGCCGCCTGCGCCGGTCAGGATCGCCACCGCCGCCGTGTCGTCGGCGTCGAACGCCCGGAACGCGTCGGCGAGGGCCGCGGCGGTCGGTCCGTCGACGGCGTTGCGCTTGGCCGGCCGGTCGATCAGCACGGTGATGACGGGTCCGGCGCGTTCGGTTCGCACGGTCATCCCCCCACCATCACAGACCCGCGTGGGTGACTTTCGGCGGGTCACCCACGCCCGGCCGGCCTGGCGTGCCAGCCTAATCGCGTCCTTTGTGTATATACGGGGGTTTCATGAAACTTCATCGCTTCGCCACCGTTCTCGCCGGGGCCATCGCGGCGACCATGCTCACACCGGCGCTGGCCAACGCGGCGCCGATGAACAACCGGCCGTGGGTCTCCGTCATCGCACGCGGCCTTGACAACCCGCGCGGCGTGGCGGTCGGCACCAACGGTGCCGTGCTGGTCGCGGAGGCGGGGCGAGGCGGCCGGAGCGACAAGTGCGTCGAATCGGCCGAGGGCGGCAAGGTCTGCCTCGGTTTCAGCGGCGGCATCACCGCCGTGTCGACGGGCAGGCGCGACACCTGGACTCAGCGGCGCATCGTGGGCGGTCTTCCCTCGCTCGCGGGCGCCGACGGTTCCCAGGCGATCGGGCCGCACGACGTGTCGTCGTACGGGGGCGGCGACCTCGTCACCACGATCGGGCTCGGCGGAACACCGCAGACCCGGGCCGGGCTCGGATTCGGCGGGCTGCTGCTCGGCCGCAGCGTGGTGATCAGTGCCGAGCGCGACAGGCTGAGCATCCGGAGCCTCGGTGACCACGCGGCCTTCGAGGCCCGGCGCGACCCGGACCGGCAGGGTGTGGACAGCAACCCGTACGGCGTGCTCGCCACCCGCAACGGCGTGGTGTCGACGGACGCCGGCGGCAACACCCTGCTCAGCGTCGACCGCCGGGGCCAGGTTTCGACGCTCGCGGTCTTCCAGAACAGGTTCGTGCAGGGTCCCAACGGCCAGCGGGTGCCGATGCAGGCGGTGCCGACCTCGGTCGTGCGGGGGCCGGACGGGGCGTTCTACGTCGGTCAGCTGACCGGCTTCCCGTTCCCGGTGGGCGGCGCCAACATCTACCGGGTCGTGCCGGGCGAGCGGCCGACGGTGTTCGCTCGTGGCTTCACCAACGTCGTCGACCTGGCCTTCGACCGCCAGGGTCGCCTGCTGGTACTCGAGATCGCCAAGAACGGGCTGCTCAGCGGTGACCAGGCCGGTGCGCTGATCCGGGTGGACCGGCGCGGCAACCAGGTCGAGCTCGCACCGGGCCGCCTGGTCGCTCCGGGCGGTCTGGCGGTGGGTGACGACGGTTCGTTGTACGTGTCCAACCGGTCCACCACGGCCGGCCGCGGCGAGCTGCTGCGGATCAGCACCAACAGGTAGGCTTTTCTTCCCTCCGGAGCGCCCTCGGTCCATGGTGGACCGGGGGCGCTCTTTACGTGCTCAGGCCGCGGCGAGCACGAGGATGCCGAGGGTTAGCGCTCCGGCCGCGAGGAACGCGGCGCCCACCCAGAGCAGGGCGATCAGGGCGTTGGGCTCGGTGCGACCGCGGCCCATCGAGGAGAGGAAGAAGCCGGCGGGCATCAGGATCGCGGCGATCGGGATCGCGGTGCGGGCGAGCCAACCCCAGAAACCATGGGCGCCTGCGGCATCGGCGTACGGCAGAGCCACCAGGCTCAGGATCACGAAGACGCCGGCGTGCGCGTGCCCGGCGCGGGCGAACGCCTTCTGGAAGTCGGTCAGCGGGGCGGCACCTCGAGCCACCTTGGTCAGGTAGTACCCGCCGGTCTCGATGGTCACGATCGTGATCAGGAGTACGCCGGCGATGCCCAGTGACTGAGGGGTCAGAGCCACGGTGGCCGTCCAATCTTGCCGTTGACTAGTTATCTTGACGGTGACAAGACTAGCCTGGAAGGTAGATGGTGGGAAGAGGGGGGACCGAGATGACGAAACCGCACGAGCGCGTATCGAACGCCGAACGCGAAGCGGCCGCCAAAATGCTCGCCGACGCCACCGGCGCCGGCTATCTGACCACCGAGGAGTTCGACGGGCGGGTCGCGGCAGCGTACTCGGCCGTCACCCGAGCCGACCTCGACCGGGTCGCCGCCGAGATCCCGTCCGAATGGGTACGGGGTTGGGAGAAGAACCGCCGCCGAGCGGACCGGCTGGTCGCCCAGCAGGCATCGGCCCGCAAACACCTCGCGGCGTACATCGCGGGCAGCGGCCTAATGATCACGATCTGGTTCGTGGTAGGCCTGGCCACGGGCGCGTGGTACCCATGGCCGCTCTGGCCGATTCTGGGTTGGGGCATCGGCGTCTACCACCACACGAAGCCGCTACGCCAGGCCCGCCAACTCCGCAACGAGACAGGGCAACGCCAGCTAGGCCGCGGCACAGCCTTCTGACCGCTCCGACCGAACGCGGAGACCAGCCGCGGTCCGACGTGGGCGTTGGTGGTCTTCGCTACGAGCGGATGCCCATCCGCGGTCGAGGTTGGCCGCGGGTTCCGTCGCGGGCGCGCTTTGAGCGAGTCCGCACATGCACGGCTGCCGCATGCATCGGGTCCGCCGGATCTACCGGGTAGCGGCCCGCTATCGACGTCGGTTGGCCACGCATACGGACCCGCGGGGTTGGTCTCTGCGTTGCAGTGGAGCGCGCGGCCATGCGGAGGTGGAAGCGGAGCGGTCTCTGGCGGGAGCAACGGTCGTGCCCACCGCGAACCCGAGTCCTAACAAGTTGTTGGTTGAAGGGGAGGATTTCCCGCCGCCGCCCGAACAACGGCGGGAATCCCCTCACAGGTCATTCGTCTCCGGCGCGGTGGCGGCCGCCGTCGACCGGGGTCCCGGCCGGTCGACGGCGTAGTCCGAAGACGGTGCCGACCTGTGCGCCTACGATCGCGGCGGCGGCGATCACGGCTGAGACGGCTAGTGGGCGGTTGATCTGGAGTCCTGAGTCGGTGGACTGCGGTGCGCCCGCCGCCATGTTCTGGTCCGGCGATGCCGGTGGGAGCGGCACCACTACCGGCGGGCGGGGGGCCGGCAGCACCGGCGGCACGGTGGTCACCTTCGGCGGCGCGGGCAAGGCGGGACCCGGCGCTGGCTGGCTCGGCTCTGGCTCGCTGTGCTTGGGCTGGCTCGGCGTTGGCTGGCTCGGCTTGGGCTGGGTCGGGGCCGGCTGGGTCGGCGGGGGCTTTGTCGGGTCGTGCCCGTCGTCGATGCCTGGCTGGATGACCATGCCGCTCGCATGTGGACGGTAGCCGTGGTCGATCGCCTCGTCCGGCAGCTTGAGCAGCTGGCCCGGATAGATCCGGTCCGGATTTTGGATCTTGTTCAGGCGGGCCAGTTCCGGGTAGTCGCCGAAGTCGCCCACGTACCGGTCGGCGATCGCTCCCAGATAGTCGCCCCGCTCGACCTGGTAGCGCGGCTCCTCGTCCGCGTCGCTCAGCCGATGCGCGGGGAGCAGGTGCGCGACGCCGACCGGGGACGCCGGCGTCGCGGCCGGCACCGTCGCGGCGGCCCGCTCCGGAGCGGACGCCCACGGTGTCTCGGCGACCAGCGACGACGACGCGCCCGCGGCGCGGGCCGGGACGTGCAGCACCACCGGCTGGCCCGTCGACGCGATCGCGGCCGTCGCCGGGCTTCCGATGAGGATCAGCGCCGAGCCGATCAGCGCCGCCGCCATCCGCTGCTGGCGGCGCAGCCCGGGTAGTCGGGGCGTCGGTCGGCGCACCAGTCGGAACGGCAGCTCCACCAGCACGGACATGGCGAACGTCCCCCATCCCAACCAGCCGAGCACCGCCAACGTACGCACGAAGAGCTGGCCGTCGTCGCGGCTGGTCAGCGCCGTGCCGATCTCGGCGAAGGAGGGCACGTGGTCAGGCAACGGGTTGCCCGCGAACGCGAGCAGCGCGATCGGCGCACCGCCGACCAGGGCGACCAGCAGGACGAGCGCACCCAGGCCGGTGACGATCTGCCCCACGCGGCGGGGCGTGGAAACGGTCACGGATCCTCCTCGGGAAAGGCATCGGTGGTGGTGACCAGCTCGACCGTGGCCTCCGCGCGCACCGGGTACGTGTCGTCGAAGCCGAAGAAATCGAGCATCGCCGCGTCGTACGAGATGGTGACCGTGACCTGGAGGAACTGGGTGCTCTCGTTGCCGTCGTCGTCCTCGCCCAGCGCCACTGTGCGGTCGACCACGGTCGGGTCGTCGAGGTTGTCGATGAAGGCCAGCGCGGCGGCCCGGGCGGCGGCCGGGTCGACGGCAGCCGGTGCGCCGGCGATCGCGTCCGCCACGTCGATCGCCTGGCCGCCGGCCCGCGCGGCCTCCGCCGCGATGTTGGCGGCCCGCTGGTAGGCCCGGATCCGGCCGATCCCGTCGAACGTCAGCCCGATCACGATCAGCACGCCGACCAGCGCGACCGCGATGAAGACGCTGACCCTGCCGCGGTCAGCACCGACTCCGGCGCCGGCGCCGCCCGCCGACGCCGGAGGCTCGAGGTTGCCGGTCATCCGAGGCTCCGTCCGCGGTACCAGTCCAACGGCGAGGTGTAGCGCGCGCTCACGTTGGTCGTGGTCAGGTCGAGGAACGGGAACCCGGTGAAGTCGAGCGTGCACTCCACCGTCACGGTGACCACCGGCGGCGGCCCGGCCTGCGGGCCGAAGTCGTCGTTGCCGAACGCGTCGGCCACGTCCGGCGTGATGGTGCGGTTGAGGCAGAGCACGTCGAGCTCGTCGAGGGTGTCGTTGGCCGCGTCGCGGGCCGCGGCCGCCGCCCGGTCGCCTTCTCGCTCGATCGACGCCGCCCGGGCGGCGTCGTGCGCGGCCAGGTCGACGGCGTTCTGGGCGATGGTCACCCGCCCGACGAAGGACGCCACCACCATCAGCATGATGAACGCCGGCAGCAGGATGGCCACCTCGACCGACGCCGAGCCGCGATCTCTCATGGCTGGTCCACGGTGAATCGTTCGACGGTGCCGTGCGCCGTCTGCGCGACGGGGAAGCGGACACCGGGGATGACGGACAAGGCCTGGCCGGTGACGGTGAACGCCACCTCGTCGGCCTCGGCGGGCGCGGCCTCCACCTGGGCCTCCGTGAGCCAGTCACCGGTGTGCGTCAGGAACGCGTTGCCCTTCGTGATGCCGACGCCCGGTGGTGCCTGGTAGGCCCGCTGCGCGCCGACCGCCTCCTGCGCGGCCGACAGGGCCGCGGAGCGGGCGAGGAAGATGGCCGCGATCTGGATGGCCAGGAAGAGCAACAGAATGATCAGTGGTGCGACGATGGCGAGCTCGACCGGCGATGCGCCCCGATCGGAGCTGTCCCGATCCCCGGGCACGTCCGGGCTCCGGCGCGCGGTGGCCGCGTCCGTACCCGGGATCGGTGGTAGGGCCATGCTCAGCCTTCGCCCCCGCCGGGGTTCAGCTCCTGGATGTCGCCTGACTGGTCCATGAAGTTGTTGGCCGTGGTCATCGCCCAGGCCACGACGATGCCGGCCATCAGGGCCAGGCCGACGATGATGATCGCGGTCGGCACCGGGTTGTCGCCCCGGTCCCCTTCGCCGCCGCGCAGCGTTGTGCGAAGCCGCTCCAACGCGACTACGTGCAGATAGGCGAGGTACGCCATCGGACTTTCCTCTCGAACGCCCGGGCTCAGACCCGGGTCAGGAAGGGGTAGAGAACGAAGCCCATGAGAACGAACACGAGCATCGCTCCGGGTACGTCGAGGCGGCCGGTGACCGCCTCGGCGCGACTGAGGTTGTCGGTGCGGATCTGGTCGCGCAGGGAGTCGGCCCGGGTGCGCAGCGTCTCGTGAACCTGAGCGCCCTCGGTGCCGGAGGACTGCATGATCGCGCCGACGTCGCCGAGCTCCACGACGCCGATCTCCTCGGACAGCTCGCGCAGCTCCTCCCACGGCGAGTGCATCTGCAACTGGGCCATTCGCAGAGCGGAGCGGATCCGCTCGAAGACCCAGCCGTCGCAGACCGCGGCGGCGTTCTCCAGTGCCTGCACCGGCCCGTGCGCGGCGGTCAACTGCAGTGCCACGAGGTCGAGGTAGGTGCAGACGGCCCGGGTGAACTCCCGCCTGGCGCGGTCGGCCTTGCTGAGCACGTCGCGGTGCGCGATGAACGCGGCTACGGCGGCCAGGCCGAGGCTGCCGATCACCGGGACGAAGAACGGCAGCCCGATGCCGACGAGCTGGCAGAACACGGTCAGCAGCACGGGCGCGAGCAGCCCGGCGCCGGCTGCGATCAACAGCGACAGCGCGTACTGCTCCGGCGTGCGGCCCAGCAGCGCGAGGTCCCGGGTCGGCGGGCGGAGCCAGCGGGACAGCCCGCCGAGCCAGTCGAGGTTGCGCCGGGTCTGGACCGTTGGGCCGCTCACCCCCGGCTGGTGCAACCTGCGGAGTGCGGGGGCGAGCGCGGGCGAGGCGGGCAGCGACTCGCGGATGATGACGAAGGCGCCGGCACCGATCAGCGCGCCGCCGAGCACGCCCGAGACGAACGGCAGGTTGAGGACGATCACCGGACCGCCTCCTCGAGCTTGGGCGCGGCCAGGAAGCGGGCGCTCTTGGCCGGCAGGCTCATCGTGCGGACCCAGGCGAGCAGGCCGACGAACACGGCGCCGAGCACGGCCATCACGATCTGGCCGGTCGGCGTGCCGTACGGGCTCATGTAATCGGGGTTGATCAGGCCGTAGGCCAGCACCAGCAGCACCATGCCGGTCAGGAAGCGCACCGCGAACCGGGGTTGCGTGCGCTTGGCCTCGACCTCGCGACGGGTGGCGACCTCGGCCGAGGCCGCCGACGCGATCGAGCCCAGCACGTCGCCGAGGCGCTCGCCGCGGTCCGACAGATGCAGGATCAGCGCGGCGACGACCTGGTCGGCCACCGGGTCGCCGATGTCGTCGGCGAACGCGAGCAGCGCGGTGCGGGCCTGCCAACCGGCCTGGAGACGCGCGGCGAGCAGCCGCACCTCGTCCTGGACCTGCTCGGGAACGGTCGCGACCGTGCCGACGATCGCCTGCTGGAGGCCCTGCCCGGTGCTGGAGACGTCCTTGAGGCGGCGCGTCCACTCACCGATCGCCTCGATCCGGGCCACCGCCCGTTGCTCGGCGCGGCCGACGGTGAACAGCCACGGCGTGCCCGGCACGGCCACCGCCACCAGCAGCCCCACCATCGGCAACCCCGACACCAGGAACGCGAGCGCACCCGCACCGGCCGCGCAGACGAGCAGGATCTGGTGCCGGCGGCGGTCGCGCGGGTTGTCGCTGGATCCGGTCCACAGTCGACTCAGCGCGGATCCGCGGGCGGGCCGGGCCGGCGCGGTGGTGCCGACGATGGCCACCACCGCCAGGACCGCGCCCGCCATGCAGGTGGCGCCGGCGAGCAGGGCGATCAGTTCGAGGTCGGCGGGCAGCTTCACATCGACCTCCGCTGCTGGAGCTGGGTGTGCCTCGGCCGGCGCCACGCACCGGTGCCGGCCTCGATGTAGCGGGTCAGCATCCGGGCGTCGTAACCGATCCGCATCAGCTGGTCGCGAACCCGTTCCGGCAGGTGGAGGGGGATCGCCCGGCCGTCGGCGCCCGGGCCGAACACGGTGGTGGTGGAGATGCGGTTGTGCTCGCTGACCCCGATCACCTCTTCGATGTGCGAGATGAAGCGGTGCTTGCGGCCGCCGATCGCGGTCTCGTCCTCGACCGTCACGTAGACGATCAGGTCCAGCGCGTTGCCGGCCATCCGGCGCGCCTGGTCGACGGTCATCTCCCGGCCGTGGGACAGCGCGAGCTCGATGATGCGTTCGCTCACCCCGCCGGGCGTACGCGCGTGGATCGTGCACATCGAACCGCGGCTCGTGGTCATCGCCTGGAGCATCGGCACGATCTCGCGGGACCGGACCTCGCCGACGATGATCCGCAGGACGCCCATCCGCAGCGAGACCGGGATCAGGTCGGCGATCGTCACCTCACCCGCCGGGCGGCCGTCGAAGCCGCGCTCGCCGTGGCCCTCCCGGGCTTCGAAGCTCATCACCGCGCGGTGCTTGAGCTGCCGGCGGGCGGGCAGCAGCTCGCGGCTCTCCTCCAGCAGCACGTACGGCTCGTCCGCCGGGATCTCGTTCATCAGCGCACGGATGACCGTGGTCTTCCCGGCGCCGGCCAGGCCGGCCACCATGATGTTGAGCCCGGCCCGCATCGCCGCGCGCAGGAAGTCGCGGACCAGCGGGTCGATCATCTCGTCGAGGTCGGCACGGGCGCCGGCCAGTTCGTCGAGCGTCACGTCGAGGGTGTTGTGACGGCGGATCACCGCGTACGGGCGGTGGCTGACCAGGAACACGGCCGCCAGTCGGCTGCCGTCGGGCAACTGGAGATCGAGGGTCGGCTTCGAGGTCGACAGGCTCCGCTCGGTCGAGCCGGCCCGCCGCGCCGCGGCCTGGAGGATCTCCACCATCTCGTCGTCGCTGTCGGCGATCGGGTCGCCCCAGTCGACGCCGCCGCCGTGGCGGGTGATCCGGACCTGGTCGCAGCCGAGGATGTGCACCTCTTCGATCGACTCGTCGATCAGCAGGGATTGCAGTCTTCCCAGGCCGACCAATTCGGCGGTGACCTGGTCGAGCAGGGCGCGCTCGTCTGCGGCGTGCAGCGGGGTGCCGGCGCGGCGGACCGCGTCGGCGTACGCGGCGACCACCTCGGCGGCGAGTCGCGTGCGTTCGAGGTCCTCCTCGCCCGGCGTGTAGTCGCGGCCGCGCTGCCAGCGCGTGAGCCGTTCGGAGAGCTCCCGGCGCAACTCGCGGACGAGCGCGAAGTCGACCCGGCGCCGGGTCTGCGGCAGAGGCTGGGTCTGGGACTGCGGGTGTGGCTGCGCGATCGGCGGCGGTGCCGCTTGCGGGACCTCGGGCTGTTCCGGGTGGTGGTGCCGTCCGTTGTGGGTCAGCGGCGGCACCGTGGACGTGGCGCCGCCCTCGTGACCGCGGGGGTCGTAGGCCACCGGCTCAAACCGCATGGCCCACCTCCGCGGTCGGCCAGTTCAGCCGCGCGCGGCGGCGGTCGAGGAGGCTGTGCACCGGCACCTCGAGCGCGCCGGCCGCGCGCATCAGCGGCCGGTTGGCCCGCACCGTGCCGCCGTGCGTCAACACCTCGGCGGTACGCGGATCGTCCGGCAGGTGGCCGATCACCGGCAGCTTCAACGCCTTGCTGATCTCGGCCTTCGGGTGGCCGTCGCCGACCACCAGCAGCCGCAGGTTGCCGGGCGGCACCCGGTGGTCCGTGAAGTCGCGCTCGATCGCCCGGATCGCCCCGCGTGCGGCCGAGAGGTCGGCCAGGCGGGCGCCGGTGACCACCAGCACGGTCGCCGCGGACCGCAACAGCGGCCACGGCGGGTTGCCGACCTGGATGCGTCCACAGTCGACAAGCACGTCGAACGGTGGCTGGCCGCGTTCGAGGGTCACGAAGAAGTCGGCGAACCGTTGCCACAGCGGGGTCACGCTGCCCGCCTGGGCCGCGTCGACCACGCCCGGCAGGAGCAGGCGCTCCCGCTTGGGCGCGTCGAGGTCGACGAGCTGCGACCAGAAGTGTGCCTCGAGGTTGCCGTCGCGCAACTCCGCGACGGCCACCTCACCCAGCCCGCGTCGCCCTTCCAGCGCGCCACCGAGGTAGCCCGCGAGGATCGAGCCGCCGGACGGGTCGCACTCGGCCAGGACCAGCCGGCGGTGCCAGGTCAACGTGCAGGCCAGTGCGGCGGTGGTGACGCCGGGCGCACCCTTGCCGGAGACCAGCGCGATGATCGCCACGTCACGCGCCAGGGACGAGGACGACGGCGATCCGGTCGTCGGATGCCAGCAGCACGACCGCGGCCACGTCGGTGGCCCGCAGCGCCAGGTAGACCGTCGCGTTGGCGCGGTCGAGCGCCATGTCGATGACCGTCGCGTCGTACCGCGTGATCGCCGGTGGTGCGTCCTTCTCGGGCGTGCCGACCAGGATGACCTTGTCGCCGGGTAGCAGCCGTCGGGCCGGCACCTGGTTGGCCCGCAGCCCCAGTGCCACCTGCTGCTGGCCTTCGGTGAGCAGCGGCTTGTCGGTCAGCTGCGACATGGTCAGCAACGAGCCGGGCATCAGCGTGACCGCGGCGCGCTTGCCGACGACCTGGGCCCGCCGGCTGGCCGGCACTGACGCCAGCCCGGCGCCACCAGCCACTTGCACGGTCGCCAGGTCGTCGGCGGTCAGCGTGGTGCCCTGCGGCACCGAGCGCGCGACGGCGAGGTAGTCGCCGGTTGCCTTGACCGACGTGATCGCGAACGCGGCGCCCAGGCCGCCGAGGGCGATGAGCAGCACGGCCAGGCCGAGCAGCCCGGGACGCATCCGGCGTTGCCGGATCACCTTGGGCGGAGCGATCGGTGCGGGCACCGGCATGGCGGAGTTGCGAGTCGGTGTCGCGGTCACTTGGTCACCACCTGGAGCTCGTCGATCTGGATCTGCGCTTCGTTCTCCCGGGTGACCCCTTCGATCGTCCCGTTCTGCCCACCGGCGACCCAGGTGACGGTCCAGGTGGTCGTCGCCTCGACCGTGTAGCTGCCGTTGCGCGGGCTGGCCGCCCGGTAGCCGTCGTAGCCGCAGGTCGGCGACTTGCCACCCTGTCGGACGTACGGCGTGCCGGGGTTGTCGCAGGTCACGGTCTTGCCATCGCCCATCTCGAAGACGATCTTGCCGACCGTCGCGGTCAGGGTGACCGTGACGCCGCCCTCCGACTCGCTGGCCGTCAACGGACCCCAGGTGCTGGCGTCGTCGCCGGGATCGGGGTCGGCCGGCACCCAGAGCCAGATCGGCAGCCCGACCAGGCCGGGGCCGACCGCCGGGTTGGGCGCGATGCCGATCTCCGGAGGGAGCAGGTCGAGGCTCTCCAGCGCGCGCTGGGCCAGCACGGCCGGATCGGGCGGGGCGCCGAAGCCGGGCGGAGGGTTCTCGAGCAGCACCGGCTCGCCGCCGGCCAAGCCGCCCGCGCCGCAGCTACGGGTGTACGAGGTCATGCCCTCGGGGACGCCGGCCGGCTGCGGCTCGGTCACCCGGTAGTAGCAGCCGTCCGAGCGGTTGAACCAGCCCAGCAGGTCGTCGTGGCAGGGGACTTCCTCGCCGTCGCGGATGCACGGGCCGGCACCTCCGCCGTTGCCGCCGCCACCGCCGGGCGGCCGGGTGCCGCCGTTGCCCGGCTTGCCGCCGCCTTCACCCCAGCCGTCGCAGGTGGTCTGGTTGGGTGGGCATTCGGCGCCGCCGTCGGCCGCTGCCGCTGTGCCGTTCAGAATCATCGCGAGGCCGGCGGCGAGCACGCCGATCTGGGCCACTCGGCGGGCCGCGGTCAGCATGGCTGGTCCTTGTGCGCGAGGCCCGAGTCGATCAGCCAACGGCCGTCGGGATACTGACTCGCGGTTGCCGTCGCGACGTACCGCCCGGCCGCGTGACCGGGCACCTTCTTCTTCGTCTTCGCGTCGACCATCGTGTAGCCGGTGGCGTCGATGCAGTCCTGGATCGAGACGGTCGCCGGCACGGAATCCAAGCTCACGGCGGTGACCCGTGGGTCGGAAATGAGTTTGCCGGTACGCATCGCGCCATGCTCCTTAATGTCACGAATAGTGGTCCGGACGCGGGTCAGCAGCGGATCGCCGAGGTATTTCTTCAGCTCCGGATAGTTCGGGTCGGGAATTGTCTCGGCCTTTCTCGCGGCTGCGAGATAACCGGCGTACGCGGCGAGGGCGGACTTTGTCGCCGCGACCGTTTCGGGATCGGTCGCGGTCGCCGGCGCATTCTCGAATGTGGCCGCCGATGGCGGCTCGGAACCGCAGGCGGCGAGGGCCGCCACAAGCGCGACGGCGAGCGCGGCGCTCGCCGTTCGTGGTGCGGGCACGGTGCATCCTCCCTGCGTCGCCTGGGACCGTGGGGCGAAACTGGGCGTGGTGAGCCAAGGGTCGGACGATGATCCGACCGTGTTTAACATTTATCAACTTGGATCGTCAAAGCAGCGGCGGGGTGCTTTTAGAACGGTAGTGCAACACCCGAGGGCCGAGCATAGGCTGACGATCGCCGATGCAACAGAGGCGATCTGAAATAACACGTACGGTCACGGAAGGATCAACCATGGCGGCGTTATTCGGCTGGGTGCTGCACTCGGGTGCGCACATCCCGCGCTCCTTATCATGTGACGGACAGCGTGTGCGATCCGCGCCGCGATATGCGCGAGACCGTCGGTTTGTGTCCGATTCACGGACCGGTGCTCTGTCCACCTGGCCCCCTCGGCTCGGGGTGTTGCCGCAACCCGCCGGAAGATCCATTATCGCGATCATGGCGTTACTCTCCGTGTTTATCTGGAGGGTGGCATGACGCCGGATGCCCGGGTACGCACGGCGCCGATCTGGCTACCTGCCGTGTTCGTGACGCCCCTGCTGCGGTGGTTGGCGCTGTGCCACTCGGTCGCGCCCGGCGCACCGTGGCGGCGCACGTGCCCGACGTGTGGCGCTCCGGCGGGGGTCGGTGGGCCACCGGGTGCGCTGCTGCCCACGGGCCGATGTGGTGGCTGTCGCGGTCGGGTCGGCCCGCCGGCGTTCACAGTGGAGGCGCTGACGCTGGTGGCCGTCGGGATCGGGTTGCTGCTGGTCCCGCTGCCGGCGTTGGCGGCCTATGCCTGGTGGGCGGCGTTCGCCGTGCCCCTGGTGCTCGTCGACCTTGCCGTGCACCGGTTGCCGGATCGGCTGACGTTGCCCGCGGCGGCCGGCGTCGTGCTGTTCCTCGCGGTGCCCGCCGACTTCGACCGCTGGTGGCGTGGGGTGCTCGCCGGTGTGGCGGTCGGGCTCTTCTTCTTTCTGACGACGGTGCTGCTCGGGCGGCGAGGGTTCGGCCTCGGCGACGCGAAGCTGGCGCTGAGCTGCTTCGCGCTGCTCGGGTGGTTCGGCTGGGGTTTCGTGCTGCTCGGGCTCATGGCCGGCCTGGTGGCGTCGGCGCTGGTCAGCATCGTGTTGTTGGTCGCCGGGCGGGTGCGTTGGTCGAGCCACCTGCCGTTCGGCCCGTTCCTGATCGCCGGCACGGTGGCGGCGCTTTTTGTCGTACCTCAGGCATAGCGTGTCCGCGTGGTCACCATCGATGACGTGCGACGGCTCGCCACCACCCTGCCGCGAGCCTATGAGGTGCTGGTCCGCGACCGGGTCAAGTTCAGGGTGGGCAGCCTGGTGTTCCTGTCCTTCTCGGGCGACGAGACCGTGATGGGTTTCGGCTATCCCAAGGAGGAGCGGGTGGCGCTGGTCGAGGCCGAGCCCGACAAGTTCCTCATGCCGGTCCCGTCCGACGAGCGCTACAACTGGGTCCGCGTCCGACTATCGGCGATCGACGAGACCGAGATGCGCGAGATCGTCCTCGACTCCTGGCGGATGTGCGTCCCCAAGCGGGTGGCACGCGAGTTCCTGGAGGCCACCACGGGAGCGAGCTAACGTCGCACGAGTGACAGCGGAGACAATGGTCGGTTTCGGCCGCAAGCAGGCGTGGTTGGCGATCCGCGGCCGCGATCCGGAGGCAGTGGTCGAAGCTCTGGGCCTACGCGACCTCGGCCCGACCCCATGGCGCGAGGGCGTCGACCTGGCCCACCTGACCGACGACCGGCTGGCCGTCACTCCGCCGCTGCCCGGCGCGCGCGACAACGACTGGATCCTGGTGGCGGGCCGCCGACTCTTCACGATCCCGAGCACGGTCGAGGCGGTGGCGCTGTCCGTCGCGCTGGCCACGGAGGTGCAGTTCTTCTCCACGCACCGGGTGGGCGAGCAGCACCGCTGGGTGCGGGCCGTCGACGGGGTGCTGGTGCGCGCTTTCGACTTCGTCGGCGAGACGGGCGAGGTCACGGAGTGGCGCGGCGACCCGGACGACGCGGAGCGGTCGCTGGGCATCCCGGAAACCGCGCCGGACCCGGACGCCCTGCTCGTAGGCGAGGACGACGTGACACGGCTGGCGGGTCAATGGAGCGTGGACCCGACCGCGTTGTCCGGCCGCCCGTCACCGGGCCGACTGCACGTGGCCGCGGCACCTGACTGATTTGATGACGATCGCCTACGAGTGGCGCGGCGCCTTCACCAACGCGGAGCTCACGGCACTACATGCGGCAGGCTTCGACCAAACCGGCCCCGACGCGCACTCGGGTGCCGGCGGCGGTGCGGGCGCTGGCGTTGAGGGCCGCGCTGTCAGTGACTCGCGCTCCGGCGCGGGCGGCGTCGGCCGCCCGGACGTCGACGGCGACGGGATTGGAGGCGGTGACCGTGACGGCGGCGACGTCCGTTCAGGCGTCGACGGCGACGGGATTGGGGGCGGTGACCGTGACGGCGGCAACGTCCGCTCGGGCGTCCACGGCGAGGAGATTGCGCGCGGTGACCGTGACGGCGGCGGCCGGTTGGGCGTCGACGGCGACGGGATTTTGGGCCGTGACCGTGACGGCGGCCGCGGGCCGGGGCCGGACGATTGGTGGGATCGCGTGCACCGGCACAGCCTGGGTTGGGTCTGTGCTCGGCAGGGCGGCGCGCTGGTCGGGTTCGTCAACGTCGCGTGGGACGGCGGGAGCCACGCGTTCGTTCTGGACACCGTCGTGGACCAGGTTGTCCGGCGTCAGGGCGTCGGCGCCCGGCTGGTCCGCCTCGCCGCCGACCAGGCCCGAGCCGCCGGCGTCGCATGGCTGCACGTCGACTTCGAGCCGCACCTGCGCGACTTCTACCTCGACGCGTGCGGCTTCACCCCGACTCACGCGGGCCTGATCGCCCTCGACCGCTAGAGACGGAACTCCAGGTCCGGCGTAACAGTCTGGGTGTCCATCTGGGCCTTCTGGAGCCGCCCCGAGTAGTCCCAGTTCATCGACTGCCAGCGGGTGAACTGGTCGAGCACCCAGACCCCGGACTGCCGGGAGCCGTTGCCCGACTTGCCGTTGCCGCCGAAGGGCAGGTGGGCCTCCGCGCCCGAGGTGGAGTTGTTGACACTGACCATCCCGGCCGAGACGCCCGCGCGGAACGCGAACGCTGACCGAGGGTCGTTGGTGTAGATCGACGACGAGAGGCCGTAGCCCGGTGCGTTGGCGAGCTCGATCGCCTCGTCGAGCTCGCGGTACGGCATCACCCCGACGATCGGGCCGAACGTCTCCGTGCGGAACAGCTCGTCGTCGGGACGGACGCCGGCGACCAGCGCCGGGTGGTAGAAGAGCCCGTCGGCCGGGTTGCCGGCGAAACCGGCCCGAGGATTGTCCGCGGTGATCCGTCCGATCTGGCCCAGCACGCGGTGGTGGTCGCCGATCCAGGTCAGGTATTCCTCGTAACGGTCCGCGAACCGGTCGGTCAGCATCGGTCCATAGAGGACGTCCTCCCGAGTCGGGTCGCCGATCACCGTGTCCGCCAAGGCCTTGCCGAGGGAGTCCACGAAGGACTCGTACACCGACTCGTGCACGATCGCCGTGCCCAGCGACGTGCAGCGCTGGCCCGCGGTGCCGAAGCCGCCGAACAGCGCGCCCTCGACGGCCAGCGACAGGTCGGCGTCCGGCGTGACCACCATCGGGTTCTTGCCGCCGAGCTCCAGGCAGGGCGTCTGGAGGTGGCGGCCGGTCAGCTCGCCGATCCACGCGCCCACGGCCGACGAGCCGGTGAAGCCGACCTTGTCGACCAGCCCCGCGTCCAGCGCGAGAGACAACCCGTCGTACGTGGCCGCCCCGTCCGCGTCGACCACCGAGAAGACCCCGTCGGGTACGCCCGACCGCCGCACGAGGGCGGCCAGCGCCGCGGCGCTCGCGGACGCGTACTCGGCCGGCTTCCACACGACGGCGTTGCCGCAGAGCAGGGCGGGCACCAGGTACCAGGACGGCACCGCTACCGGGAAGTTGCCGGCCGTGATGATCGCGGCTACGCCGACCGGCACCCGGAAGGTGAACAGCTGCTTGTCGGGCATCTCGCTCGGCACGGTCTGCCCGTACATCCGCCGACCCTCGCCGAGGAAGAAGTCGCAGGTGTCGATGATCTCCTGGACCTCGCCGCGGGCCTCGAGGATCGGCTTGCCGATCTCGCGGGTGACGAGTTGGGCGAGCGTCTCGGAGTTGGCCCGGACCAGCCGGCCCAGGTTGCCGATGACCTGACCGCGCACCGGAGCCGGGACCGCCGCCCACCCGCGCTGCGCGGACCGGGCGGTGCGGCACGCGGCCACGAACCCGGCGGCGTCGGTCAGCGGCACCTCGGCGACCACGTCGTCGAGCCGAGCGGGGTTGACGGAGCGGTAGATCGTCATGCCCCAACATTAGGCCCGGTACGCCGGCAAGTTGAGGCCGGCGCGGATCGCTTTCTGGACCGTGGCCGGATCGGGCCGAGCGTCGACCGTCAGCACGTACTCCTTGCGCCGGAAGAGCTCCAGCACCGGCTCGGTCTTGCCGTAGTAGTCACGCAACCGGGCCGCGAGCGCCTCGGGGGTGTCGTCGTCGCGGGTGACGAGCGGGCCGCCGCAGACGTCGCACTTGCCCTCGACCTCGGGGCGGTCCGAGATCAGGTTGTAGTCCATGCCGCACGCGGCGCAGAGCCGCCGGCTGAGCACCCGCTTCTGCACCTCCTCGTCGGGCAGGTCGAGGTGGATCACGCCGTCGATGTCGTAGCTCTCCAGGAAGAACCCGGCCTGCCGGACGTTGCGGGGGAAGCCGTCGATCAGGAAGCCGTAGTTCCAGTCGTGCTGCTGCAACCGGTCCCGCACGATCGACTCGACCAGGTCGTCGCTGACCAGCTCACCCGCGGTCATCGTGCGGCGTACCAGGGCGCCGATCTTGGTGTGCTGCTGGACGTTCCACCGCAGGATGTCGCCGACGCTGATGTGGGTCAGCTCGAGGTCGTGGCGCATGAGGGTGCACTGGGTGCCTTTGCCGCTGCCCTGCACTCCCATGATCACGTACTTCCGCATGCGAGAACGGTCCCACCCCTTCGCGTGGTCCGCACGAGATTCGATGGACTCAGCTCTTGGAACGTACCGTTCCGTTCTGTTATGGTTAAGTGGAACGGAACACAACGCTCCGATGGAGGGCCACGATGAACCCGTACCGCCTCGAGATCCCCCAGGCCGACCTCGACGACCTGCGTGCCCGGCTGACGGGTGCTCGCTGGCCGTTCGCCCTGCCCGGCGCCGAGTGGTCGCGCGGCGTCCCGGTCGACTACCTGCGCGAGCTGGTCGCCTACTGGGCCGACGGCTACGACTGGCGCGCCGCGGAACGCCGGATCAACGAGTTCCCGCAGTTCGTCACCGAGATCGACGGTCAGCGGGTGCACTTCCTGCACGTCCGCTCGCCCGAGCCCGACGCGCTGCCGCTGGTGCTCAGCCACGGCTGGCCCGGCTCGATCGTGGAGTTCCTCGACCTGATCGGCCCGCTGACCGACCCGCGGGCTCACGGCGGCAACCCGGCCGACGCGTTCCACGTGGTGATCCCGTCGATCCCCGGCTTCGGCCTCTCGGGTCGGGTCACGGAGGCGGGTTGGGACAGCCGCCGCATCGCCGGCGCCTTCGCCGAGCTCATGAAGCGCCTGGGCTACTCGCGCTACGGCGCCCAGGGCGGCGACTACGGCGCCTTCATCTCGCCGGACCTCGGCCGGGTCGACGCCGACCACGTGATCGGCATCCACGTCAACGCGGCCACGATGGGCTTCATCCCGTTCGGCGAGGTGCCGGAGGAGGAGCAGGCCACGATGACCGAGGCGGAGAAGGTGCGGCTGGGCCGGCTGGCCAACTACCTGCAGGACATGAACGGCTACTTCCAGATCCAGGCAACCCGACCCCAGACTCTGTCGTACGCGCTGGCAGATTCTCCCGTCGGTCAGCTCGCCTGGATCGTCGAGAAGTTCCAGGAGTGGACGCACGGGGGCAAGCTCCCGGAGGACGTGATCGCCCGGGACGAGATCCTCACGAACGTGATGCTCTACTGGCTGACCAACACGGCCGGCACGTCGGCCAACCTCTACTACGAGAGCATGCACAGCGGCAACTGGCCGACGCCGAGCGGCGTGCCGACCGGGGTCGCGGTGTTCGCCGAGGACGTGGCGATCCGCCGCTACGCGGAGCAGACCAACAACATCACCCACTGGACGGAGTACGACCGCGGCGGCCACTTCGCGGCCCTCGAAGCCCCGGACCTGTTCGTCGAGGACGTCCGCACCTTCTTCCGCACGGTGCGCTAGGGCTCGCTTCCGGCACCCGTACGCCTTGTCGCGTGCGGGTGCCGTTTTAAGTGTCGGCGGTCCCAGCGAGGTCGCGAAGCGTGGCGGCGTCCTCGTCGTCCAGACCGTGCAAGCTGTTGGCGCGGTGCTTCTCGGCCTGGTCGTCGATCCACTTGGCGTGCGCTTCCCAGGCCGCCTGCTTGCTGGTGCCGAGCGCGGCCCCGATCTGCGACCAGGAGGCGCCCGCCGCGCGCGCGGTCCGCACGCTGAGCTGGCGGCCGTAGGCGGCCTTGCGCGCCAACACTTCGCTGAGCGCGAGCAGTTCGAGTGTCTCCTCGCGACCCAACGTCGGCTCGCCGAGCGCCTCCCACGTGCGAAGAAGGTCGAAGCGGGCGGCGGCGGTCGCGAGCGTGTGTTCCTTCTCGAGCAGGTCAGGCGTCGTCATGCTTCCAAGCTTCCGTCAAGCCAGCCTGACGTCAACGGCTGTTCGCCGAGGGCGAAGCGGCCCGGGCGTCCAGTGCGGACGCCCGGGCACGCTCCTCGCCGACTCCGCGTGCGATCGATTCCGCGAGCGAGCGGAACGCCGGGTCGGCGCCGGAGTTCTGCTCGCCGGCGCAGAGTCGGGAGGCCTGGTCCAGGTGCGCGATCATCGCCGCCGCGAACCCGCGATCAAAAGCGTTGCCGCTGGCCTTGGTCAGCGCGGCCCGCTGGGCCGCGGTGGGCATGCCGGGCATGTCGTGCTTCAGGTGCTCGTTCTCCGGCAGAGTGAGTCCGGCGGCGAGCTTGCGGAGAGATTCGAGCTCGGCTGTCCGCGCTCGGCGCGCCACCGACGCATAAAGCTGCACGGCCGGATCGCTGCTCCGACTAGGCACGAGGTCGAGCACAGGCATCAACCGCTCGTTCATAGCGATCAACAACTGCAACCAGGCGATGTCGGTCGTGTTGGGTCCGGCGGAGGCTGGCGAGCTTGCCGCCGCGCCAGGCGGGCTGCCGGAGCCGCCGCGGTCGGGCTCGGAGCAACCAACGACCCCACCCAGCAACACAAGCGTGACGAGCACGACCAGAACGCGGCGATCGGTCATCGCTCCACACCCCCCAACCGGACGAGGGCGAACACGAGGCTCGCGAAGGCGAGCGTCGTGTGGCGGCGCGTCGTCGGCCCAACACCCCGCGACTCGCCACGCGAGAGCCCCGGGTGCACCGACACCGCGGTGAGCGGCCCGCGACGCCGGCAGGCCATCGGTTCACCTGTCCGACGCGAGCACGGGCCGGCGGCGCGGGTCATCGGTCTGACCCGCCCGACAGCGCGCGCTTCGCGAGCGCGGGCGTGCCGCGGTGGTCGGTCATCCGGTCAGCTCCTCGACGGGGACGGGCGTCGGTGAGAGATCTTGGTTCATCGATGAAATTATGCGAGAGAGCGCTCTCGCCAGAGGCCAGTTTGTGCGAGACTGCGATGCGTGTCAATCCCCGGAAAGCGCTCCCTCGGATATTGACGGAAGCCGAACTGAGGTTCAAACTCAGATCCGCTCGGAGAGCGCTCTCCAAGCGCCAGAAGCGTCACGCCCCCGTCCCGGCGTGCATATCGCGCGCGCCGCCTATCCCCGTTAGGCAGGCACATGAGACCCGTCGCACCCCCACCCGTCGCCGCACCACCAGGGCAGAAACGGCGCTGGCGCCAAGCCGGCATCGCCGGGCTGGCCGTCGCCAGCCTCGTGGCCGCCGTCCTGACCGTCTCGTCCGCGGCCAGCGCCGCCGACGCCGTGATCTCTCAGGGCAAGGCCGTGACCGCCTCGTCCGTCGAGAACGCCGGCACCCCCGCGACCGCCGCCGTCGACGGCAACGCCGGCACGCGCTGGTCCTCCGCGGCCTCTGACCCGCAGTGGATCCGCGTCGACCTCGGCGCCACCGCGACGATCACCCAGATCACGCTCAACTGGGAAGCCGCGTACGCCCGGTCGTTCCAGATCCAGACCTCCGCCGACGGCACCACCTGGACCGACATCTACTCGACCACCACCGGCGCCGGCGGGACGCAGGTCCTCCCGGTCACCGGCAGCGGTCGGTACGTCCGCGTCTACGGCACAGCCAGAGCGACCGGCTGGGGCTACAGCCTCTGGGAGTTCCAGGTCCACGGCACCATCGGGACCAGCGGCGGCGGCTGTGGCACCACCAACGCGGCTCAAGGCAAGTCGGCCACGGCCTCCTCGCTGCAAGGCGCCGGCTTCCCGGCCTCAGCCGCGGTCGACGGCAACGCCGGCACGCGCTGGTCGAGCGCCGCGTCCGATCCACAGTGGATCCGCATCGACCTCGGCAGCGTCCAGAGCATCTGCCAGGTCGTACTCCAATGGGAAGCGGCCTATGGCCGGGCCTTCCAGATCCAGACCAGCAACGACGACTCGACCTGGACCAGCATCTACAGCACCACGACCGGCACCGGCGGCACCCAGACGATCAACGTCAGCGCCAGTGCGCGCTACCTGCGCGTCTACGGCACCGCCCGGGGCACGGCCTACGGCTACTCACTCTGGGAGCTAAGGATCTTCACCGGCACCGGTACGACCAACCCGCCGACCGACCCCCCGACCGGCGACCCGGTCGAGCCGACCGACCCGCGCAACCCCAACCTCGGGTCGAACACGTTCGTCTTCGACCCCTCCACGCCGACCTCGACCATCCAGAGCCGGCTCAACACCATCTTCACCCAGCAGGAGCGCAACCAGTTCGGCCCTGAGCGGTACGCGGTCCTGTTCAAGCCGGGCAACTACACCGCCGACGTCAACCTCGGCTTCTTCACCCAGGTCGCCGGGCTCGGCATGTCGCCGGACGACGTCAACCTCAACGGCCACGTACGCGCGGAAGCCTTCTGGTTCGGTGGGAACGCCACCCAGAACTTCTGGCGGGCAGCCGAGAACCTGTCGGTCACCCTGCCTGCCGGCGTCAGTGTCGAGCGCTGGGCCGTCTCGCAGGCGGCACCGTACCGCCGAATGCACCTCAAGGGCGGCGGCAACCAGATCCAGCTCTGGAACGGCGGCGACGGTTGGTCGAGTGGCGGCTTCATGGCCGACACCAAGATCGACGGCATGGTCGTCTCCGGCTCGCAGCAGCAGTGGTACTCGCGCAACAGCGAGTTCGGCTCCTGGAGCGGCTCCGTCTGGAACATGGTCTTCCAGGGTGTGACCGGCGCTCCGCCGAACCACTTCCCGAACCCCTCCCACACGGTCATCGCCAACACGCCGACCGTGCGCGAGAAGCCGTTCCTCTACGTCGACGGCTCCGGTGAGTACCGGGTGTTCGTGCCCGCGCTCCGCACCAACTCGACGGGCACGACCTGGTACAACAAGACCCCGGCCGGCTCGTCGCTCTCCCTGTCGACGTTCTTCATCGTGCGTCCGGGCACCCCGGTCGCCACCATCAACAGCGCGCTGGCGCAGGGCAAGAACCTGCTCTTCACCCCCGGCGTGCACCACGTGACCCAGCCGATCCAGGTCAACCGGGCCAACACTGTCATCCTGGGTCTGGGCCTAGCGACCATCCAGGCCGACAACGGCACGGTCGGCATGCGGATCGCCGACGTCGACGGCGTCAAGGTCGGCGGCATCATGTTCGAGGCCGGCGCGACCAACTCGCCGGTGCTGATGGAGGTCGGCCCGTCCGGCTCCAGCGCTGACCACGCCGCCAACCCGGTCTCGCTGCACGACGTGTTCTTCCGCATCGGTGGCCCGGGTGTCGGTCGCGCGACCAACACCCTGACCGTCAACAGCGACGACGTCATCGGCGACCACATGTGGTTGTGGCGGGCCGACCACGGCGACGGGGTGGGCTGGTCGGTCAACACCGCCGACACCGGCCTGACCGTCAACGGCGACGACGTCACGATGTACGGCCTGTTCGTCGAGCACTTCCAGAAGTACCAGACGATCTGGAACGGTGAGCGCGGCCGGACGTACTTCTATCAGAACGAGTTCCCGTACGAGATGCCGAACCAGGCGTCCTGGATGAACGGGTCGACCCGCGGCTACGCGGCCTACAAGGTCAATGACGCGGTCAACGAACACTACGCGATCGGTCTCGGCTCGTACTGTGTGTTCACATTGGACGAATCCGTGGTCGCGGAGCGCTCGTTCGAGGTGCCGACCAAGTCGGGCGTGCGGTTCCAGAACATGGTGACCGTCTCCCTCGGCGGGGCCGGCACGATCAACCGCATCATCAACAACTCAGGGGGTACGGCGCGCGCCGGTGCCGAGATCCAGTACCTGAACAACTATCCCTGATCCGCCAGCACCTGACTGATCGCGTGTTCGCCGGCATCCGCCAAACCGGGGTGGATGTCGGCGAACACGGCTATGGCGGTGCCGATGGCCAGCGCCCACGCCTGGGCGCGCCGCCACGTGGCCTCGTCTGCCTCGATGCCGGCCTGGAACACCGCACGCCCGTCGGCGTCGAACACGAGCCAGGCGGCCGCCAGGTCGGTGGCCGGATCGCCGGCGGTCAGGTCGCCGAAGTCGAGCACGGCGGCCAGGGAGGAGTCCCGCAACACCAGGTTCGCCGGGTGCGGGTCGCCGTGCAGCCACACGTTCGGGCCGTCCCACTCCGGGGCGGCCCGCAACTCGTCCCACAGCGCCCGAAGCTCGTCCTGGCGGGCCAACTTGCCGCTGGCCAGCCGGTCCTGGATCTGCTCGTCGCGCACCGCCAGCGGTACGCCCCGCACCGGGTTCACCGGGGCGTCGGCCGGCGCGGGCACGTGCAACCTGTTCATGAACTCGGCCAGCGCACCGGCGACCGCTCGCCGTTCCACGACCGGCACCCGCGAGGCGATCTCGCCTGGGAACCAGGCGCAGATGGACCACGGCCAGGGGTAACCATCGCCCGGCACACCGACCCGGAGCGGGGCTGGAACGCTCACCCCGAGGGCAGGGGCCAGGGTCGGCAGCCACCGCTGCTCGTTGACCAGCAGGGTCACGGCGACCTCACGACGCGGCAGGCGTACGCAAAGATCGTCACCCAGCCTGAAGATCACGTTGTCCCAGCCGTTGGCGACCAGCCGCAGGGGGAGGCCGGCCAGGTCGGGATGCTGCGACCGGAGCAGGCGGGCGACGAGATCGGCGTCGACGTCGAGATCGGCAACAGGCGCGGTCATCGTGCGATTGTGCCAGCCATACCCGATCGGCATGGACCACGACGAAACCGGTATTGGCGCCGGTCTACGTCACGGCGCACGGTTGGTCGCATGACTGATCTACGGCAACGGGTAGTGGTGCTGGGCGGCACCTCCGGACTGGGCCTCGCGGTGGCGGACCTGCTGAGCGCGCGCGGCGCCGAGGTGGTCGTCGTGTCGAGTCGGCAGGCCAGCATCGACAAGGCGCTCACCAAGCTGCCAGAAGGCACGGCCGGGTTCGCGGCGGACCTGCGGGACGAGAGCGCCGTCGAGGCGGTTTTCGATCGGATCGGGCCGTTCGACCACCTGGTCTACACGGCCGGCGAGCCGCTGCGGCTGCTCACCGCCCGGGACATGCCGCTCGACCAGGCCCAGGACTTCTTCACCCTGCGGTTCTTCAGCGTGCTCTCGGCCGTGAAGCACGCGGCGCCCCGCATCCGGCCGGGTGGCTCGATCACCCTGACCACCGGATCGGCCGGCGAGCGTCCGGCGGCGGGCTGGTCGGTGGCGGCCAGCATCTGCGGCGCGGTGAGCGCGTTGACGAAGGCCCTGGCGATCGAGCTCGCGCCGGTGCGGGTCAACGCCGTCGCGCCCGGGGTGACCCGGTCACCGCTCTGGGCGGGCCTCGGCGACGACGCGCGGGAGGGCTATTTCCGCCAGGTCGGCGACGCGCTGCTGGTGGGCCGCGTTGGCGAGACCGAGGAAGTGGCGCGCGCGTACGCGTACCTCATCGACCAGCCCTTCTCCACCGGCACGGTCCTGGGCGTCGACGGCGGCGCGCTGCTCGTCTAGCCGACCTCGACCGCGACCGCGTCCCCGCCGAACTGCCGGACCGCGATATCGACGAACCGCTGGAGCTCCGGGCCGCCGCGCTGCGCGCTGAACGCCAGCGCGACCTGGTTGTCGGCGACCCCGTCGAGATCGGCATAGGCGACGTCGGCCCGGGTGTAGAGCGCGGCGGCCGACCGAGGCACCACGATGATGCCCTGACCCGCCGCCACGTGCTCGAGCTTCTCCTCCATGGTGGACAGTGGGCGCGAGCGCCACGGCGCCGGCTCGCCCTCGCGCAAGACCCGGGCGATGTCGCGCCACTCCGGCACCAGGTCCGGGTCCTGGAGCAGGCGCTCGTCGGCCAGGTCGGCGACGTGCACGCGGTCCTTCCCGGCCAGCCGGTGCTCGGCCGGCACCGCGACCACCCGCGGCTCCGCGAACAGCGGCACGATCGTCAACCCGGCCGCCGGCACCGGCATCCGCACGAAGCTCACGTCGGCCCGGCCGTCGAGCAACACCGCGGCCTGCTCGTGGTACGACGTGCGCAGCACCTCGACGGCCAGCTCCGGGAACTCGGCGGCGAACTCCCGCACGGCCGCCGTGACGAGGATGCCCGGCATGAACGCGACGGTGAACCGGCCCCCGGCGGCCGCCGACCGCACCCGCCGCTCCACGGCGTCCGCCGAGGCCAGCAACGGTCGCGCGTCGTCGAGCAGCCGCCGGCCCGCGTCGGTGAGCGCGGTGCCACGGCTCGAACGGTCGAAGAGCTCGACCTTGAGCTCCTGCTCCAGCGCGCGGATCTGGCGGCTGAGGGCGGGTTGGGCAATCCGCAGCCGCTCGGCCGCCCGCCCGAAGTTCAGCTCTTCCGCCACAGCGACGAAATACCGCAACTTCCGCAAATCAAGATCCACGCCTCAACGCTACCCGCGCCTTTTTGGTTCAGGGTTGGCTCTGCAGCGGCTTGAACGCGGCTTTGAACAGCCGAGGCCCCAGCCGCCGCAGCACCACGTCGCGCACGGGCGGTGGCAGGTGCCGGGCCATGTCACGGCGGCGGGTCTGGTCACGCACCCACCGGGCGCGGCCGATCCGCCGGCGGGCATAAGCGTCGAGATCGCCGGACAACTCGGCCAGCACCAACGCGTCCTCCAGGGCGAGCGCGGCACCCTGAGCCATGTTCGGCGAGTACGAGTGCGCGGCATCGCCGATCAACACCGTCCTCCCGCGCACCACGTCGTCGACGAACACCTCTTCGATCGCCCCGAAATGCACGTCGGTAGCCCGCGCCACCAGGCCGCGCACCGTCTCCGCGAACTCGCCGAACAACGCACGCCAGTCGTCGGGCGGCGTGGTCGCCGTCAGGTCGGCGTAGCAGTAGACCCGCCCGCCGCCCAACGAGACCGCGAGGAACGTGCGGCCCTTGCCCTGCCAGGTGCACCACGTGTGCTCGACGGGATAGCCGTCGACGACGAACCGCCAGGCGAGCTCGCCGACCGGTCGCGGCCCGGCCGCGTCGGGGAAGGCCCACTCCCGCACCGCCGACCGGATCCCGTCGGCCCCGATCACCAGGTCGTAACCGGCGGCGTCCGCCGGGTCGAAGCTCTTCACGGTGACGTCGGTGCGCAGGATCCGCCGCAGATCGGCGTGCCGCACGGCGACACTCGGCCCGACGCCGCCCCACACATCGGCGATCGCCAGGTCGATCAGCGCGCGACCACGGTGGTCGAGCAGCCGTACCCGATGGATCTCGTGCGCGGCAGCCCGGATCTCGTCGCCGAAACCGAGCGCGGTGAGCGCCCGCACCGCGTTGGCGGGCAGGTAGATGCCGGTGCCCTCGGCATCGGTCCGCGGGCTGCGCTCGACGACGTCGGCCCGAATCCCCTTGGCCCGCAACGCGTGCGCCGCACCGAGGCCCGCGATCCCGCCGCCGACAACCAACACCCGTGAATGGCTCATGCCGCCCAGTCTCCTCTGGAGGGACGCAACAACGATGGATCACGAACCGGGCATGGCCCGGGTTCGCGGTGGTCCGGACCGTCGCTCCCGCCGCAGACCGCTCCGCTGCCAGGTCCGCGGTGGGCGCGGTCACTGCCGGAGCGGCAGCGGGCCGACGTAGACCCACGCGCCGGACTCACGGACGAAGCGGCTGCGTTCGTGCAGGTCGTCGGCCTGCCCGCCGTGCCGGCAGAAGGCGCGGAACTCGACCACGCCGGTCGGGTCCGACTCGGTGCCCTTGGCCGTGTCGAGGATCTCCAGGCGGACCCAGCGCTGGCCCGGGTCCAGGTCCAGCGACTCCGGTCTGGTGCTGCTGTGCCAGGTGCGCAGCAGGTAGTCGGCGTCGCCGACGGCGAAGGCGCTGTAGCGCGACCGCATCAACCGCTCCGCCGTCTCCGCGACCTGGGTGCCGCGATGCAGCGGCCCGCAGCAGTCGCCGTAGTCGCGCCCCGAGCCGCACGGACATGCACGCTTCGCCATCACGCCATTCTCGCCACCACCGCGGCGATGAGCGGTCGCGGGCTCCCGGACGCACTCGGAGCCAGGCGCGCCCTCGCGCTCCCGGCCAGGCCAGCCAAGACTGGGCGATGAGGGGCCGCGGGGTCCCGGACGTGCTCGGAGCCGCGACGCGCTCTGGCCTCCCGGCCAGGTCAGCCCGGACAGGCCGGTGGGCGGCCGCGGGACCCCCGACCCGCGACCGCCCACCCCATCAGGAACGTCAGCTCACTTCGCGCTTGAGCAGGCGGACCAGGCCGAGCACCCCCGGCAGGACCACCCAGAGACCGATGGAGGCCGCCAGCCTCGCCCACTCGCCGCCCGTGAGGGCCGCGTTCTCGAACAGGGGTGTCGAGGTCACCGAGAGGTCCAGCCACTCCGACGTGGTCTTCAGGCCGGAGATCATCGAGGTGAGCACAGACCAGACGGTCGGGACCACGAAGTACAGCACGATCGCCACGGCCGAGTTCATGAACAGCATGCCGAAGGCCAGGCCGAACAGCACGTTCACGACGTTGAACAACAGCGCGTACGCGAGCAGCAGCCCGCCGAACTGCCAGCTTCCCGCCGCCGGGTCCATGGCACCCGCGACCGCGTTGCCGATCGCGGCGAAGCCGAGGCTGGGCACCAGCGCCAGGATGCCGAGGACGACCGAGGCCAGGGCCTTCGCCACGACGATCCGGTGCCGCTGCGGGGTCAGCGCGAACGTGGTCAGCGCCGTGCGCTGGGTCCACTCGCTGGTCACCGACAGGATGCCGAGGACCGGCAGGAGCACGGCCACCGGGAACAGCGTCGTCTGGAACATGTTGACGAACGTCTGCTCCGGCGGGTCCGCGGCGAACAGCTGGATCACCACGATCGCCACCGAGATCGAGGCGGTCGCGATCATCAGCCAGAGGCCGGCCCGGGTGTCGGCCATCTTGCGCAGCTCGATCCCGGTGAGCCGGACCAGCCCGGGGCGGGTGAAGGTCCGGGGCGCCGCGATCGGTGCCCGCGTCTCGGTCAGGGTGGCGGTCATCGTGCGGTCTCCTTGGCCTCGCCGGCGGTCAGGGTCAGGAACAGTTCTTCGAGGCCGCCGGTGTCGACGGGGCGCAGCTCCAGCAGGACGGCCGAGATGCTGGCCGCGACCTGCCCGACCTGCTCCGCCTCGGCCTGCACGGACAGGGCGCCGTCGGAGCCCGCGGTCACCGCCAGGCCGGCCCGTTCCAAGGCCTTCTGGAGCGTGCCGGGATCCAGCGCGCGCACCCGCACGCCGCCCGCGGCCAGGAGCTCCTCCTTGGTGCCGTTGGCCACGATTCGACCGCCCCCGATGACCACGAGTCGATCCGCGACCGCCTCCACCTCCCGCAGCAGGTGGGAGGAGAGGAGCACCGTGCCGCCCCGGTCGGCGAAGTCACGCAGCAGGCCGCGCATCCAGAAGATGCCCTCGGGGTCGAGACCGTTGGCCGGCTCGTCCAGGATCAGCACCCGCGGGTCGCCGAGGAAGGCGTGCGCGATGCCGAGCCGCTGCCGCATGCCGAGGGAGTAGCCGCGTACCCGCCGGCCGGCGGCCGGTCCGGCCAACCCGACCAGCGAGAGGAGCTCGTCCACCCGGGCCGAGCCCACCCCCTGCGTGCGGGCCGACAGGGTGAGCACCTCGCGGCCGGTCCGGCCCGGGTGCTGCGCGGACGCGTCGAGCAGCACACCGACCTCGCGGGCGGGGTTGGGCAGCTGGCGGTACGGCTTCCCGGCCACCATCGACTCCCCGGCGGTCGGCGGGGTGAGCCCGGTGATCATCCGCATCGTGGTCGACTTGCCGGCGCCATTGGGGCCGAGGAAGCCGGTCACGGTGCCGGGCGCACATTCGAACGACACGTCGTTGACGGCCGTGTGCGCCCCGTAGCGCTTCGTCAGGCTGGTCACACTGATCATGCCGTTAAGACTGCTGGTGTCGGGTGGTCCAGCGCTTCGGGCCAAGGTCGATGCCGCGCGCCGAAGGTCGCCGACCGATACCGACTTTGGTCGGATGTCGAGTGCGCCGGGTGGCCGTACCATTTGATCATGAGTGTGGCAACCCGCGACGGACCGGACATTCCGTCGCTCCTCCCGGGTGGCCTGCTTCGTGCCTTCGACTCGGAGCGGCCGGTCCGGCGCTCGACCCGCGACTGGGTCGTCGACTGGGTCATCTTCGTGGTGGCCGTGGTGTCGGTGGGACTCTTCTCCGTCAGCGTCTGGAACGACGACAGCCTGGCGATCTGGGCGCGCTGGCTCGACATCGCCCTGGGCATCGCGTCGCCGGGGCTGCTCTGGTTCCGCCGCCGCTGGCCGGTCGCCATCGCGTTGATCATGGTGCCGATCGGCGGCGTGTCCCTCACGGCCGCCGTCGCCGGTCTGATCACCCTCTTCACCGTCGCGGTGCATCGCCGGGTCGGCATCTCGGCACCGATCGCCGTGCTCAGTGCCGCCACCTCTCCGATCTTCCTGGCCTGGCGGCCGGACCCCGACCTGCCGTACTGGCTGGTCACCGCCTTCTCCGTGATCACCACCGCGGCGGTGTTCGCCTGGGGCATGTTCGTGCGCGCCCGCCGCCAGCTCGTCGTCTCGCTGCACGACCGGGCCGTGCGGGCGGAGTCCGAGCAGCAGCTCCGGGTGACCCAGGCCCAGCACCTCGAGCGCGCCCGGATCGCCCGTGAGATGCACGACGTGCTGGCCCACCGGATCTCGCTGCTCAGCCTGCACGCGGGCGCGTTGGAGATCCGCCCCGACGCACCGCCGGAGGAGGTGGCCAAGGCCGCCGCGGTGATCCGCAGCAGTGCCCACCAGGCGCTCCAGGACCTGCGCGAGGTGATCGGCGTGCTCCGCGAGGAGGACGGGGAGCCGATCCGGCCGCAGCCGACCCTGGCCGACGTGACGGCGTTGATCGAGGAGTCCCGCGGCGCCGGCATGAAGGTGCGGGTCGACTGCCGCGTCGACGACCTCGAGGCGGTGCCGGCGGCGGTGGGGCGCAACGCGTACCGCATCGTGCAGGAGGGTTTGACCAACGCTCGCAAGCACGCCGCCGGTGTGCTGGTCGACGTCAGCTTCGAGGGCACTGCCGGCGACGGCCTGACGGTTCTCGTGCGCAACCCGGCACCGGTGGGTGGGCTGGCCTCGATCCCCGGTGCGGGCACGGGCATCGTCGGCCTGGTCGAGCGCACGGGTCTGGCCGGGGGCAGGTTGACGCACGGCCGCACGGACGCGGGCGACTTCGAGCTGCGCGCCTGGCTACCGTGGCCGGCATGACAGACGCGCCTCCCGTCCGGGTTTTGATCGTCGACGACGACCCGCTGGTTCGAGCCGGACTTTCGATGATCCTCGGGGGCACGCCGGCGCTGACGGTCGTCGGCGAAGCGGCCGACGGCAGCGAGGTCGCGGCGGCGGTCGCCGAGGTCCGGCCCGACGTGGTGCTGATGGACATCCGGATGCCCAAGATGGACGGGCTGACCGCCACCGAGCGGCTGCGCAAGGTCGCGGGCGCGCCGGAGGTGCTGGTGCTGACAACCTTCGAGGCCGACGAGTACGTGCTGCGCGCGCTGCGGGCCGGCGCCAGCGGCTTCCTGCTCAAGGACACACCCCCGGCCGAGATCGTGCAGGCGGTGCGCCGGGTCGCGGCGGGTGACCCGATCCTCTCGCCTCGGGTGACCCGCCGGCTGATCGCCCACGTGGCCGACGACGGTGTCGACGCGCGCCGCAACCGGTCCCGCGAGCTGCTCGCCCGGCTCAGCGAGCGCGAGATCGAGGTCGCGGTCGCCGTCGGCCGTGGCAAGTCCAACGCCGAGATCGGTGCCGAGCTCTTCATGAGCGTGGCCACCGTCAAGGCCCACATGACCCGGATGCTCACCAAGCTCGACCTCAACAACCGCGTCCAGGTCGCGCTTCTCGCGCAGGATGCCGGTTTGACCTAGGGTTCCCGGGGTGACGGCACCGCTGGAGCCCACTGTTCGGGTCTCGACCCTGGAGCTCTTCTTCGACCTCGTCGTCGTCTTCACCGTCATGCAGCTCACCGACACACTGGCGGACGACCTCGGTTGGGCCGCGCTCGGCGAGACGGTGCTGATGCTGGCGCTGATCTGGTGGATGTACTCGGCGTACGCCTGGCTGACCAACGCCGTGGCGCCGACCAGCACCTTCCGGCGCAGCATGCTGCTGGTCGGGATGGCGGGCTTCCTGATCATCGCGCTGGCGATCCCAGCGGCGTTCGGTGCCGACGGATGGGCGTTCGGCGTCGGCTTCCTGCTAGTCAACGTGGCCCACAGCGTGCTGTTCCTGCATTCCGCGGGGCCGTCGGCGTTCCGCGCCGCGCTCGGTTTCGCGCCGCTCAACCTGATCTCGGCGGCGCTGGTACTGGTCGGCGGCGTGCTGCCCGACGGCCAGCGGGCCGCGTGGTGGGGCGGCGCCCTCGTGGCCCAGGGCGTGATCCCGTTCCTGCGCCACCTCGGCGGCGTCTCGCTGATCGCGGGCCACTTCGTCGAGCGACACGGTCTCATCATGATCATCGTGATCGGCGAGTCGATCGTCTCCATCGGACTCGGGTTCAACGGTGTCGCCCTGGACACGGCTTCGTTGCTGCTCGCGCTGATCGGGCTGGGGGTGGCGTACTACTTCTGGTGGGCATACTTCGCGGGCGACGACGAGCGTTCACTGGCGGCCCTGAGCGCCATCCTGGACCCGGCCCGCCGCGCCTGGGTAGCGATCTGGGCCTTCGGCCACGCCCACTTCCCCATGATCATCGGCATCGTGCTGTTCTCGGCGGGCATCAAGGAAGCCATCCCGGCGGCGTTCGAACCGCTGGAATGGAGCGGGGCTGCGGCCCTGGCAGCCGGCGCGGCGCTGTTCCTGGCCGGGCATGCGCTGTTCCTGCTGGTGATGGGCCTCCGCAACGGGGTACCGCACCGCTTGGTCGCGGCGGCGCTGGCGCTGCTCACGGTGTTCATCGGCCGGATCGACGCCACGGCCCAGGCGGGAGCGATCCTGGCCATCATGGCGGTAAGCCTGATCATCGAAGACCTGCCGGAACTGATCCGCTCGCGAAGCACAAACCTGCACTCTTTCGGACGCTGACGCTTCCGGCCGCGCGGCCGGGCACCGCACGAGCGGGCGGGGCAGTGCACTCGCTACCCCATCGAGGTAGTGGACTCGGTACTCACTAAAAGGGTGAGCGCTGGCTGACCCTTGAGGGGGTGAGCGCTTACCAACTTCGCGGGTGCTTGCGGCGGAGTGCCGCACGAACCGGGCAACTCGCGGCGTTGTCGGGGTCTGTCGGTCGGAAGAGTGAGCGCTTACTCACCCCGCCGGTCTCGGCCTCTTTGCCATTCTGCCCTTCCAAGGGCCGCCGGTCCGCGGCCTCTTGCCGCCCCTTTCCAAAGGTTCGGCAGTGCGAACCGCGGCGCGGTGGTGCTGGCGCATGCCGGGACCGCGAGCGGCTGACGAGGTCGCCGCAACAACGCAACGGGCGGGGCTCTGATGGGGCCGATTTGCCTTCAGCGCGACTCCGACCCTCACGTCGTCGGAGTCGCGACGGTCAACCCGCGCGAGGTCAAGCTCGCCACGAACCCGTCCTACGGGCAGGGGGCAGCCGGGGCGCGTAGGCCGGTGATCAGCATTTCGGCGAAGAGCTCCCACTTCTCCGTCTGGGCGATCGCCGCGGACAGGCCGCCGAGGATTGCCTGGAAGTCGCTGACGCTCACGTCGGCGCGGACCGCTCCCACCTCGCGGGCGCGCTCGAGCAGGATGTCCGTGCGCTCCGCCAGCAGGTCCGGCAGGTCGCAGTTGCCGCCGGAGACCTCGCCGAACATGTGGCACAGGCCCGCGTCGCCGGCCATGTCCTCGGCTGTGCGGCGGACGAACCAGCCGAACGCCTCCGCCGGGTCCGGCATCGAGAGTGCCTCGTCGGCGATTTCGACCCGTTCGTCCATCCAGCGCTGCGCCAGCTCGTTGATCAACGCCTGCTTCGTGGGGAAGTTGCGGTAGAGCGTGCCCACGCCGACCCCGGCGCGTCTGGCGATCTGCTCCATCTGCACCTCGGCGCCGTCTTCGGCGAAGGCGGCGCGGGCGGCGTCGAGCACCCGGGCGCGGTTGCGGGCAGCGTCGCCGCGCATCGGCCGAGGTGCGCCGGCCAGCACGGGGCGAAGACTTCTCGCCGCCGAGGGCTGGCCGGGCTGGGCTGTGGTGGTCATCACGTCGATCCTACCGAATCCGATTGACAACCGGAATCTCGATTCCGTAGGTTCGAACATACCGGAAGCGGAATTCGACTTCCACTTCAACCATTCGGGGGGATCGCGCTGATGAGTCGCGCGGAAAGTGCCACGCCGCACAAGACCTGGGCCCTGGCCTTGCTCGCGGTTACCCAATTCGTCCTGGTCCTCGACGCGTCGATCGTCAACGTCGCGCTTCCGTCGATCGGCCGCGAACTGAACTTCTCCCAGGACTCGCTGTCCTGGGTGACCAACGCCTACACGCTGACCTTCGGCGGCTTCCTGCTGCTGGGCGGGCGGGTCAGCGACATCCTCGGCAGACGCCGGATGTTCATGGCCGGCCTCGGGCTCTTCGTCGCGGCGTCGGTCGTCGGCGGGCTCGCGCAGAACCCGGGCATGCTGGTGACCGCCCGCGCGGCGCAGGGCATCGGCGCCGCCCTGGTGGCACCGGCAGCATTGTCGCTGCTCATGACCATCTTCCCGGCCGGTGCTGAGCGCAACCGCGCGCTCGGCGTCTGGGGCGCGGTCGCCGGCGGTGGCGCCGCGGCGGGCTCGATCCTGGGCGGCGTACTCACCGAATGGATCGGTTGGGAAGCCGTCCTCTGGGTCAACGTGCCGATCGGCATCGCCGCGCTGGCTCTCGCACCGCGGCTGCTCCCAGCCGCACGGGACCGCGTCACCGCGAGCGGTTTCGACGTGATGGGCGCGATCACGGTCACCGGTGGTCTCGCACTCGGCGTGTACGCGCTGGTCGACGGCAACAACGCCGGCTGGCTGTCGGCGCAGACCATCACCTCCGCGGCCGTCGCGATCGCGCTGCTCGTCGCGTTCGTGGTGATCGAGTCGCGGGCCAAGCACCCGCTGGTGCCGATGCACGTCTTCCGCCAGAAGACGCTGCGCAGCGCCAACCTGATCGCGCTGTTGGTGACCGGCTCGGTGTTCCCGATGTTCTTCGTGTTGACGCTGTTCATGCAGCAGGTCTGGGGCTACAGCCCGATCAAGGCCGGTTTCGGCCAGCTTCCGTTCGCGATCGCGCTGATCGCGTTCGCCGGGCTTACCTCGCGCTGGGTCACCAAGCTCGGGTTCAAGACGCCGCTGCTGATCGGCATGGTGATCACCGCGGGTTCGCTGGTCTGGCTGTCGCTGCTGACGGCACAGGGCAGCTACTGGACCGAGCTGCTCGGGCCTTCGCTGCTGGCCGGCGTCGGTGGTGCGTTGATGTTCATCCCGGTGACGCTGGCCGCTACGGCCGGTGCCCGGCGGGACGAGTCGGGTCTGGCCTCCGGCCTGATCAACACCACCCAGCAGGTCGGCGGTTCGATCGGCCTGGCGATCACGGTCGCCGTGGCCACGGCGGCTACGACGTCGTCGCTGACCAGCGGGAACGATCCATCGATCGCGGCCACGGACGGCTTCAAGCTGGCCCTGCTGGCCGGCGCGGGGCTGGCCGCGCTGGGCGCGCTGCTCACCGCCTGGCTGCTGCCGGGCCTCAAGAAGCAGCCGGTAGCGATCGACGAGGAGGACGAGGCCGAGGACCGGACAGTGGTCACGGTCTGATCGGGGGAACGACGAAGGCCCGCGCCGGTTCGGCGCGGGCCTTCGCGCGTTCGGCGGTCTGCAGGCCCGCGCCGGTTCGGCGCGGGCCTTCGCGCGTTCGGCGGTCTGCAGGCGCGCGCCGGTTCGGCGCGGGCCTTCGCGCGTCCGGGGCCGGCCGGGCAGGGCCGTGCCCGTTCGGCTGGAGCCTTCGAGGCCTGTCAGGCCAAGCCCGTACGACGCGGCGTTCGTGCTCCTGAAGGCCCGAGGGCTCGCGCCCGGTCCGCGCGAGCCCTCGTGCCCGTCAGCCCGGGTACTCCGTCAGTGCGCTCGTGCTGAACGAGCCCACGCAGGGCGTACCCGCGTCATTGATCGTGCGTTCGATGCCACCACTGCCGTCCAGGAAGACGGTGATCATGTTGTGGAACCGCACCCCCGACCGCGAAGGCACCTCGATGCCGCGCGCGGCACGGATGTCGACACCTTGGTTGAAGTACGAGTACACGCCCAGCCCCCACGCCTCGTGGTTGCGGACCGAAGGCGTGACCTTGTACGACGCCCAGCCGGGACCCGTCGGACTGGTCCACGCGGCCTGGCTCGGCGGGTCGTACGGCATCTCGCTCTGGTAGAAGATCGTCCGGCCGCGTTCACCGTTCCAGATCGTCTGCCACTTCTGGTAGTGCTCGACGAAGAGGCCGTACGCGGTGACGTCGTCGCCGTTGACCACCACGCCCACGTCGGCGGTGTTCTGGGTCCAGCCGATGCCGTTGCCGTGGTCGCCACGCCACGCCCAGATGTTCTCCAGGATCGTGTCGTCGCTGTTGACCACCATGCTCGTGCGCGCCCGGCCGACCCACGGCCCGCCGATCCGGATGAACACGTCCTGCAGCGAGGTCGGGTTCCGCGAGTGGTCGGCGCGCGAGAACCGGGATCCGACCTCGATCAGCGTGTCGGACTCGCGCGCGCCGGCGTCGACCAGCACCCCCGCCACCTTGACCCCGTCGACGTCAGCGATCTTCAGCGCCGCCTCGCCGGTGTCCGGAGCCAGGCTGGGCATGCCGAGCCCGAGCACCACGGTGTTCTTGTGCAGCACGCGCAGCGGCCGGTCGAGGTGGTAGACGCCGGGCGTGAGGAGCAGGTTCTTGCCCAGCGCGAGGGCCAGGTTGATCCGCGCCGCGCTGTCGGTCGGCTTGGCGACGAAGAAGTCGTCGATCGAGATGGACGACCCCGGCTCGCTGCCGTCGGACCAGGTGGTGCCGGCCGTGTCGTGCTGCAACGAGGGTACGAACACCCGGTACTTGCCGCGCTCGTCGACGAACAGGTAGGGCTTCTCGCGACTGACCGGACTGCTGGCGAGGGTCGTGTAGGGCGGGTTCGGGAAGCCGGTCGGCGGCGCGCCCGTGACACCCGAGAACACCTGGTTCCACACACCGTTGGTCCAGGCGTCGCCGAGTTCACTGTCGCGGGTCAGCCACTGCTGCTGCGACCCGTTGATGGTGATGCCATCCACTTTGGAGTTGGCGATGAACCCGCCGCTGGAGTAGCCCCCGTTGCCAGGTTCCAACCAGAGGATCCCCTTGACGTGTACGCGTCGCATCGGCGACGCCTGCGACACCGCCCACTGGTTGGACCAGTCGGTCGGGGTCACCGTGAAGTTCTCGGCCGACCGCCAGAAGTTGGTCAGGGCCGAGACGCCACCGGGCACGTTGGGGTTGACCTGGCCGACCACCCGCACGGCCCCGGTGATGTCGACATCGGCCGGGTTGCGCCCGAGCCCGGAGACGGTGGTGTAGTAGCCGAGCCGGGCATTGACGTCGTAGTGGCCGGGCTTGAAGAGCACCGCGTACCTGTTGGTGCCCATCTCGTTCTTCTCTTGCTGTGCGAACAGCTCGTCGAACTTGGCCTGGATCTCGGCGGCCGGCGTGCTCGGGTCATAGACGAAGACGTTGGGACCGAAGTCGGGCCCACCGCGATGTGCGGCGGCGCTGCCGGGTACGGCGAGTACGCCAGCAGCAGTCAACGTGACCGCTGTAGCGGCGGCTGCGATGAAACGGACGTTTCTCATCGACCTGCCTTAACGGGGACGGGACGTGAGAGCGCTCTCTCACATCGACCCGTTTCTACACGGTGACGAGGGTGTCGCGCTAGGTGTCGAGTGGTCAGATCTCGGTGACAACCGGCGGTTGCGTGCCCTGCGCCCACGGCGGCGGGCCTTCGAAGCGCAGCGCGTGCACGTCGAAGAGCACCGCGTGCTGCACCCCGAGCGCCGGCCCGGCCATGCCCGCCATCCAGGTCAGGAACGGTCCCGGCTCGGGACCCGAAGCGCCAAGCCCCTTGGTGTACGCGTCGTGCGCGGCGAGCGAGAGGATCCCGCGCTGGAGCGGCTCACCGGTGATGTCGACGCCGTGGCTGGGGCGTTCGGCGCCCGCGAAGCAGACGAACCGCACGCCGTTCCACGGCTCCAGGCCCTCGTCCTCGAGCTCCGGGAAGATCCACCGGTTGCCCGCGTCGCGGGCCGCGTCGAGTGCGGCCAGGCCGACGGCCCGGTGGTCAGCCTGGTTGGTCATGCCACCGATCATCCGGACCGAGAAGGCCCCGGAGAGGATCACCTCAGGCTTGTGCCGCCGGATCGACCGGGTGATGTCGCGCCGCAGCGCCGTGCTGTATTCGACGACGCCGTCGCGGTGGTCGAGGAACTCGACGACGTCGACGCCGACCTCGGCCGCCCCGGCCCGCTCCTCCTGCTCACGCAACGGCGCGGCTTCCTTCGGCGACATCGAGTCGATGCCGGCCTCGCCACGGGTGGCGAGCAGGTAGGTCACCGTTTTGCCCTGCGCCGTCCAACGCGCGATGGCGGAGGCGGTGCCGTATTCGATGTCGTCCGGGTGCGCGGCCACAGCCATGGCCCGGTCCCAGTCCTCCGGCAGCGCCGGCAGCAGAACGTCAGTCACCAGCAAACCCTAGACCGACCTGCGGCGACGTGTCCTCAGCGTGGTCGGTGGACATGACTGGACGTCAGCCCTAGGTGCTGCAGCGCCGAGCGCGGTTTGAGGTCCGTCGGCAACCGGTCGACGTGGTCGCGCCAGATCGCCCGGTCCGCCTCCAGCGCGCGAAGGTAGGACACGCACAACTCGGGAGTGACGAACAGGCGCCGGCCGTGGGAAGCCCGCATCGCCTCGGCGATCCGCCGCTTCTCCTCGTCGGTGAGGTTCGAACGGCCGGGTAGAGCCGCGATGATCCGGTCGACCATGGCCTGCCGGTCCGCGAGGAACGCGGCCCAGAAGTCGTGGTCGGCGTCGCCGACCTTGCCGCCGTCGTCGAGGAGCCCGTAGATGCCCTCGGCGAGACAGTCGCCGAGCTCCTCCTCCCGGGCGCGGTCGGCGGTGCGGAACGGCTCGTACGCCTCCTGCACCATCCGGCCGGTGACGGCGATGCGGCTCAGGCCGTCTTCGCTCAGCAGGAAGAACCAATCTTCGTTGTAGATGTCGGGAAAGAAGGTCGTGGTCCGGCCGGCCGGCACCGCCATCGCCCCACCGCCGACGAACATGCCCTGCTTGACACCCACGGCGCGCAACGCGTGGCAGACCACCGAGTTGTCGGGGAAGCCGGCGTTGCGCAAGCCGACCATGTTGAACCGATCGAGCAGACCTGCGGCGGCGCGCATGTCGTCGGGACGCACCGACCTGATGTCGTCGTCCAGAAATGCGATGCGGTTCCAGCCCAGCATCTTCGACAGCGCCAGTCCGACGTTCCGCTTGAGGCTCAGGTCGCCCCGCCGGCGGAATCGGCTGCGGGAGAGCAGAGCCGACGTCCGGAACCGCGGCAGCACCGCGCCTCCGTGCACGTCGGTCGCGATGAGGCGTACACCCAACCGCCGGGCCGCCTGGTACGCCTCGTCCGCGTTGGCCCGCAGGCTGCACAGCGCGACGACCGGGCAGCCGAGGTCCTTGGCGACACTGAGCGCGTAGCCGAGATAAGCGGTCGGTCGTGCGGTGGGCACGATGATCGCGTCAAGATCCGCGAGTTGTGTCGGCTTGTCGACGCGATGGAGCAGGCTGGCATGTGACAGGTGATGGCGCGGCTTGGCCGCGATCTCCGGTCGCCGAGCGAGCCGCGCGGTCACTCCGACCACTCGTGGAGGATGTTGTCGGAGATGGTCCAGTCCGGCGTCACCACTTTGCCGCCCACCACCTTGACCCGGGCCAGGATGCTGTATGTGCGCGCTTCGGCGAAGTTGCTTTCCACGTAAGCCGCGTTGCGGTCTCGGAAGCGGGCGTCGGTCAACGCGCGGACCGCGCCGTACACCCCTCGCCCGAACATGCCGTTGCACACGGTCACGGTCCGCAGAGCGTTGTACGGGTTCCGGCCACGGCAGAAATGGGCCACGTCCTCGACCAGGACGCGTCGCGGCCCGTCCTTCTCGATGACCGGCCGATGCTCGGCTCCAGTGGTGCGCACCTCGAACGCGCCTTCGTCCTTGTCGGTCGGCCGCGTCTGTTGCCGGACGGGAGTGCCCAGCGAGTCCAGCACGGCGAGGGTCACCTTGTTGAAGTCGATGCCACCGAGAAGCACCAGGTGGGTGGTGAGGTGGTCCGGTCTTAACAACGACGTGAGCGTGAACGAGACTTCGCTGCGCGGGTTGGCCGCACGAACGTGTCCCTGGAGCTCGACCAGCGAGTCCACGTCGGCGTACCGGTAGAGGTCCATGTAGTCAGGGCTGTCGGGATCCGTGTAGGTCGCGTCCGCCCGCTGGTCGGGCGGGAGCTCGCCGCAGACGATCGTGACGGGCGCCCCGTCCGCGAAATGCCACGGCCCGGCCGCGGGCGGATAGTTGTGCAACGCCGGTGAGACCGGGGCGCCACCGGTTGCCGCGGCGCGCAGTGCCGTCAGCTCGTCCTCGAGTTCCTGCCGCCGAGCCTGCTCCTCCGCCGACAGGTCGTCCCGCAAGGCCACTCGACCGTCCTCGAGAGACCGCGGGGTCGCGAAGAAGTGTGCGTAGGCGGCGATTCGTTCAGTCGGCGGCACGGCCTCGGCGCGCTCCCAGGACGACACCAGTGGGACACTCACGCCGAGCGCACGGGCCACCTGGTGCTGCTTCACCGGCTCCGGCCACTCGCTGGCCCGGAGCGCGCGCAGGCGTGCTGCGAGCGTCTGCCCGGGGTGGTCGGCGTCGCGGTCGTGATGGCCGTCGTGGCGGTTCGCGCATAAGCGGACCTGACACGACTTCACCTTCGACCGGCACGATGTCCATGTGGAGATCCGACCGGCGTCCGCTGAGGACATGCTCTACCTGGAGCGTGTCCTCGGCCCGGAGCGGACGGCCTTCTACCGCCACCGCCTGAAACGTCAGGGCGTCATCCTCACCTCCTGGGAGGGCGAAGAGCCCACGGGAGCCGTCTACGTCACCTGGGAACCGGCCGACGAAGACCTGGTCCGGCTCCATCTGCCCGGCGTTCCGTTCGTGCATCGCCTGCACGTGGTGCCCGGGCTGCGCAATCGAGGCCGGGGCAAGGCGCTGGTCCGGGAGGCCGAGGAGCTCGACGAGGTGCGGATGGCCGGCCGGCTGGCCGCGGGCGTCGACCTCGACGAGGACCAGGTGGCCGGTTGGTGGACCCGCCTCGGCTACCGCGAATGGGAGCACGGGATCGCCGAAACCGTTCGGGAGGAGTACGCACCGGACGGCACGGTAGGAACGGTGCCCGACCTGTGCCGGATCTTCGTCAAGGACCTCGATTCATCCTGACTGGGTAGGGTCGGCGGGTGCGAATCGGGGTTCTTCTGCTGCCGGCCGATCCCTGGCCCGAAAGCGTCGCGTTGGCTCGGCGGATCGAGGAGATGGGCTATGACCATCTCTGGACGTACGACCATCTCTCCTGGCGTCGCTATCGCGAGCACACCTGGCACGCCGCCATGCCGTGGTTGACCGGGATCGCCGCGAAGACCGAGCGGATTGGGCTCGGGACCATGGTGTCCTCGCCCAACTTCCGGCATCCCGTCACGCTGGCCAAGGAGGCCATGACCCTCGATCACATCAGTGACGGCCGACTCACGCTCGGCATCGGCGCTGGTGGGATCGGGTTCGACGCGACCGTGCTCGGTGGGGAGGTGCTCACGCCGGGGGAGCGGGCGGCCCGCCTCGACGAGTTCGTCGGCACCGTCGACCAGTTGCTTCGCGAGCCCGCGACCTCACGCCGCGGCGACTACTACACGGTCGACGAGGCCCGGATGATTCCAGGCTGCGTGCAGCGGCCGCGCCTGCCGTTGGCTGTCGCCGCCGGTGGGCCGAGGACCATGAAGACCGTCATCGCGTACGCCGACGCGTGGATCACCGAGGGCGACCCCGAGAAGATCCGGGCCAATGCCGCGCGGCTCGACGAGTCGGGTCGGCAGATCGATCGGATCCTGCTGTCCGACAACGGCGCCGACAGGCCGCTGGCCAGCGTCGACGCGTTCGTCGACCTGGTCGGGCGCTACCAGGAGCTCGGGTTCACCGACCTGGTCTTCCACCACCCGCGGCCGGGCGACCCGGTCTGGAGCGACGACCCGGCGATGGTCGAGCGGATCGCGACCGAGGTGCTGCCGAAGCTGCGTTAGGGCGTGTCTCGCCCTAGTCGGCCGCGACCTCTTCGAGGCGTGCGGTGGCGATGTCGAACACGAAGCCGCGTACGTCGTCGCGGTGCGGCAACCAGGTGCAGCCGCGTACCGTCGCGATCGACTTTCGGGCGGTTTGCCGGATGTCGCTGAAACCCGGCACGTTCCAGTGGGGCTCGACGCCGGTTTCCTTCGTGAGGCGCTCGCGGAACGCGTCGTCGTCGAAGCCCTCCATCCCGCACTCGGTGTGATGGATGATCACGACTTCGCGGGTGCCGAGGGACCGCTGGCTGACCGCCAGCGACCGGAGCACGTCCTCGGTCGGCAGGCCGCCGGCGTTGCGGATCAGGTGAGCGTCACCGATCTCCAGACCGAGGGCGCCGAACAGGTCCAGCCGGGAGTCCATGCAGGCGACGACGGCCAGCCGGAGCTTCGGCCGTTGGGGGCGAGGCCCCGGGAACGTCTCGGCGTAGGACTCGTTGGCGTGCAGGAGGTGGTCAATGGCGGACACAACGTGGAGTACAACAGACCCGCGGCCCGGCCGGCGACAACTTCCCGCGGTTTGCCGCTCATGTCACGACCGGGCCGGGGGTTTGGCCTAGTCGACCGGCTTGCCGTTGGCGGTCAGGGTGACCTCGATGTTGCCTCGGGTGGCGTTCGAGTACGGGCAGACGGTGTGGGCGAGGCGCACCAGCTCGACTGCCTGGTCCTGGTCCGTGATCGAGGGGACCGTGACGTCGAGCTCGACGGCCAACTGGAACGCGCCGGTGCCGGTGGGCGACAAGCTGACCTTGGCGTCGATGGTCGCGTCGCCGGCCTCGACGTGTGCGCGACGGGCGACGCCGGCCAGGGCCGACTCGAAGCAGGCCGCGTAGCCGACCGCGAAGAGCTGTTCGGGGTTGGTGCCGCCGCCCTCGCCACCCAGCTCGACAGGGGTATGGAGATCGACGTCCAGCGCGCCGTCGGAGGTGCGGCCATGACCGTGCGAGCGGCCGCCGGACACGCGGGCTTCGGCGGTGTAAAGAACCTTCGTCATGCAGCCAAGTTAGCGCGGCGCTCAACGCCAGTGGCGTTCCTTGCGCGTCGCTCGGCGGAGCTGCAAGATCCGGGCCGCGAACGGGATCGACGCGATCAGTGCGCCACCGATGGCGGCGAGCAACAGGGCCACACCGAGCGGCATCGTGAAGTCGACGGTCAGGAAGTGGATGCGCACGCTGTCGAGGTTCTGCAGCACGAAGACCAACAGGAAGGCCAGCAGAATCAGGCCGACGATCAGCATGACCCACGACAGGCCAATCTTGGTGCGGCGCATCTCGTTGGGCAAGGTGCCCCTGCTTGAAACGGACCGAGTCATCCGACCCACCTCATCCCATAGCTACACCTAACATTAGCCCCTGAATCCGAAAAATCCGCACAGAAGTCATGCCTGCCGCCTGGTGCCGGTGGGGTCAAAGCGCCGCATCGGTGCACTCCCGGCCTGGCCGCAGTCGCGGTCGCGGCGGCGCCGTATGTGCTTTGGGCGGTTGGGGCGCATGGCGAACGGGCTGGTCTGCCAGCGGGCCAGCGCGGTCGGCGTTGTTCGCGCTGCAGCCGTCGGTGGCGCGGGCCGGACAGGCCGGTCTGCCCTGACGTGAGCGCAAGCGGCCTTACCCGCCCCGCAGCCGTTGGTGGCGCAGGCCAAACGGGCCGGTCCGCCAGTGGCTTCAGCGCGATCGGACTTCATTCCCTCACCGGCCGTTGGAGGGCGCGGCCGAGCAGGCTGCTCTGTCCCTAGCGTCAGCGCAGGCGGCCCTCTTCGCCGTCCGCGCAGGCTGACGCCACCGTCGCGTAGGTCGGGACCTGGCGGGTCAGGCCGACCACACCGAGCAGTTTGTGCATGAACGGCGACGGTGCCGCGAGCGCGAGGTAGCCGCCCTCCGCCGCGCAGCGCCGATGGGCGTCGACGAAGGTGGACAGGCCGATCGAGTCGCAGAAGCCGAGCAGCGCGAGGTCGATGACGATGCGGGTGGTCGGGCGATCGAGTAGTTCCTCGATCGCCGTCGCCAGCTCCGCCGCGGTGTCCACGCCGAGCTCGCCGGCGAGCTTCACCACCGTCACGCCGCCGGCTGGTGCCTCGGCTATTGAAATGCGCACGAGAACCCCCATTCTCGTCTTCCGGCAAACCGTAACTTCGCTCTAGGTCATACAACGGACAACAAGTGCGGGTGGCCGGGCCGCCGCGAAATACCTCTGTGACCGAGGTACTTTGTGAGGATGACCGACAGCAGGCAGAGCGTGGAGGTAGTCGGCGAGTTGATGTCCATCACCGCCGGCCTACGCCGGCTCTCCCGTCGCCGCACGGCCGACGCGGTCGCGGTGTCGCCGCTGCCCGAAGCCCAACGCGAGCTGCTGTTCGTGGTCGCCAACCAGCCGGGCATCGGCATCGCCGCCGCCGCGTCGGCGCTCGACCTGGCCGGCAACTCGGTCAGCACCCTGGTCAACCAGCTCGTCGAGGCAGGCCTGCTGCACCGCGAGCCCGACCCGGCCGACCGGCGCGCGGCCCGGCTGACGCTGACGGACAAGGCGCGGGAGCGGATCGCGGCCTGGCGCGCCGCGAGGGCGGCGCTGATCGGCCAGGCCCTGGACCGCGCGGCCCCCGAAGACCAGGCGGCCATCGCCGCGGCCCTGCCGGCGTTGCGCCGGCTCCTCGACCAGGTCCGCGCCGACGTCACCGACCCGGGGAGGGACGTATGAGCGAGGCCGCGGTTTCGGTGCGGGGTCTGCACTATCAGTTCGGCGAGACCAAGGCCGTCGACGGCGTCGACCTGACCGTGTTCCGGGGCGAGATCTTCGGGTTGCTCGGCCCCAACGGCGCCGGGAAGACGACCACCATTCGGGCGATCACGGCGCTGTTGCCCGTACCCGCTGATGTGATCTCGGTTTTCGGTCTTGATGTCGCCAAGCGGCGCATGGCCGTACGCAGGCTGATCGGCTACGTGCCGCAGCAGCTCTCCGCGGACGGGTCCCTGTCCGGCGTCGAGAACGTCTCGTTGTTTGCCCGGCTGTTCGACGTGCCGCGTCGGCAGCGCAAGGACAAGGTCGCCGAGGCACTGGAGATGATGGGGCTGACCGACGCCGCCGCCAGGTTGGCGAAGACCTACTCGGGCGGCATGATCCGCCGGCTGGAGCTGGCCCAGGCCCTGGTCAGCTCGCCCCAGCTGCTGATCCTCGACGAGCCGACCATCGGCCTCGACCCGATCGCCCGCGGCAGCGTCTGGGAGCGGATCGCCGCCGTCCGCGAAGAGACCGGCATGACGGTGCTGTTGACCACGCACTACATGGAGGAAGCGGAACAGTCCTGCGACCGCGTCGGCCTGATGCACCACGGGAAGCTCGGCAAGCTCGGCACCCCGCGCGAGTTGATCGAAGAGCTAGGGGCCGAGGACGGGACGCTCGAGGACGTCTTCCGGGCGTATTCCGGTGGCTCGCTGGAAGAGGAACAGAAAGGACTGCGCGATGTCCGTGCCACTCGCCGCACCGCTGGCCGGCTCGGTTGACATCGACCGCCGGATGGGGCCTCGGCTGGTCCTGTCGCGGGTCGTGGCGCTCTGCGTCGTCGAGCTCCAGAAGCTCTCCCACGACCGCAGCGAGCTGATCACCCGGGCGGTACAACCGGCGCTCTGGCTCGTCATCTTCGGCGTCACGTTCACCAAGCTGCACGCGATCCCGACCGGCGGGGTGCCTTACCTCGACTTCCTCGCGCCCGGCGTGCTGGCCCAGTCGGCGCTGTTCGTGTCGATCTTCTACGGCATCCAGATCATCTGGGAACGCGACGCCGGTGTGCTGGCCAAACTCATGGTCACCCCGACGCCGCGCGCCGCGCTGGTCACCGGCAAGGCGTTCGCGGCCGGTGTCCGCGCGTTGGCTCAGGCGGTCGTCGTGTACGCGATAGCCGAGCTCCTCGGCGTGCGCTTCACCGTCAACCCGCTCAAGCTGCTCGGTGTGGTCGTCGTCGTGCTCCTCGGTGCCGCGTTCTTCTGCTGCCTGTCGGTCACCATCGCCGGCCTGGTGCTGTCGCGTGACCGGATGATGGGAATCGGCCAAGCGATCATGATGCCGTTGTTCTTCGCTTCCAACGCGCTGTATCCGGTGTCGCTGATGCCCGGTTGGCTGCAGGTGGTCAACCACGTCAACCCCTTGAGCTACCAGGTCGAAGCGTTGCGTGGCCTGCTGATCGGCACGTCGGCCCGCCTGCCGTTGGACTTCGCGGTGCTGATCCTCGCGACCGCGGTGGGCATCGTGGCGGCCTCCGGACTTCTGGCGCGTTTGGCGCGATAGTCCGCTCACACTCCGGTCCACCGGCCGAAAGGCGTCATCGGATCCGGGTATTCTCGACGGTCGCTCCAGCGGTCGGGATTTCCCCGAGCGGCGGGCGGGTCGGCAACCGGAGGGAATGCGGCGATGGTCGATGTGCGGAGCCGGGCGGCGGCCCTTCGAGAAGCGCTGGACAGCCGGATCATGGTGCTCGACGGCGCGTGGGGCACGGTGCTCCAGGGCGAGAAGCTGACCCCGGAGGACTACCGCGGCGACCGGTTCACCGACCACACGCACGACGTCACGGGCGACCCGGACCTGCTCAACCTGACCCGGCCGGACCTCATCCTCGACGTGCACCGGCGCTACCTGGCGGCCGGCGCTGACATCACGACCACCAACACCTTCACCGCGACCAGCATCGGTCAGGCCGACTACGGCCTCGAGGCGTACGTCCGCGAGATGAACCTGGCCGGCGCACGGCTGGCCCGGCAGGCCGCCGACGAAGCCGGTGGCAAGTTCGTCGCCGGTTCGGTCGGCCCGCTCAACGTGACGCTCTCGCTGTCGCCGAAGGTGGAGGACCCGTCGTACCGCGCGGTGCTCTTCGACCAGGTCAAGGCCGCCTACGCCGAGCAGCTCGCGGCGCTGGCCGAGGGCGGCGTCGACCTGTTCCTGATCGAGACGATCTTCGACACGCTCAACGCCAAGGCGGCCATCGCCGCGGCCCGCGAGGTGGCACCCGATGTTCCACTGTGGATTTCGGTGACGATCGTCGACCAGAGTGGACGCACGCTGTCCGGCCAGACGGTCGAGGCGTTCTGGAACGCGATCGCGCACGCCAACCCGATGATCGTCGGAGTCAACTGCGCGCTCGGCGCCCACGAGGTGCGCCCCTACGTGGCCGAGCTGGCCCGGGTCGCCGGCACCTACGTGAGCAGCCACCCCAACGCCGGGCTGCCCAACGCGTTCGGTGGCTACGACCAGACGCCCGAGGAGATCGCCGCCGCGCTCGGCGAGTTCGCCCAGGCCGGCCTCGTCAACATCGTCGGGGGCTGCTGCGGCACCACGCCGCCGCACATCGAGCAGGTCGCCGCGGCTGTGCGGGGGATCGCGCACCGTGACGTGCCCACCCCGCCGGCGCGTACCCGGTTCAGCGGCCTCGAGCCCTTCGAGATCGCGCCCGACACCGGCTTCGTGATCATCGGGGAGCGCACCAACGTCACCGGGTCGGCCAAGTTCCGCCGGTTGATCGAGGGTGGCGACCACCAGGGCGCCGTCGACGTCGCGCTCGACCAGGTGCGCGGCGGCGCCAACATCCTCGACGTCAACATGGACGCCGACCTGCTCGACGGCGTCAAGGCGATGACCACGTTCCTCAACCTGATCGCCACGGAGCCCGAGGTAGCCCGGATCCCGATCATGGTCGACAGCTCGCGCTGGGAGGTCCTCGAAGCCGGCCTCAAGTGCGTGCAGGGCAAGGGCGTCGTCAACTCGATCAGCCTCAAGGAGGGCGAGGCCGAGTTCCTGGCGCACGCCCGCCGCATCCGCGACTACGGCGCCGGCGTCGTCGTGATGGCGTTCGACGAGCAGGGCCAGGCCGACACCGCCGACCGCAAGGTCGAGATCTGCGGCCGCGCGTACGACCTGTTGACCCAGCAGGTCGGCTTCCCGGCCGAGGACATCGTCTTCGACCCGAACGTGCTGGCCGTGGCCACGGGCATCGAGGAGCACAACGACTACGCCAAGGCCTTCATCGAGGCGCTGCCCCGGATCAAGGAGCGCTGCCCGGGCGCGCACACCAGCGGTGGCATCTCCAACCTGTCGTTCTCGTTCCGCGGCAACGACGTGGTCCGCGAGGCGATGCACTCGGCGTTCCTGTTCCACGCCGTGCGCGCCGGGCTCGACATGGGCATCGTCAACGCCGGTCAGCTCGCGGTCTACCAGGACATCCCCGCCGACCTGCTGGAGCTCGTCGAGGACGTCATCTTCAACCGCCGCGCGGACGCCACGGACCGGTTGGTCACGTTCGCCGCGACGGTCACCGGCTCGGGCACCAAGCGGGTCGTCGACCTCTCGTGGCGCGAGGCGCCGGTGGCCGAACGGCTCGCGCACGCCCTCGTGCACGGCATCGTCGACTTCATCGAGGTCGACACCGAGGAGGCCCGGCGCGACGCGGCCCGCTCCCTCGACGTGATCGAAGGCCCGCTGATGGGCGGCATGAAGGTGGTCGGCGACCTGTTCGGCGCCGGCAAGATGTTCCTGCCGCAGGTGGTCAAGAGCGCGCGGGCGATGAAGCGCGCGGTCGCCTACCTGGAGCCCTATCTGCAGGCCGAGAAGGTCGCCACGGTCGAGCCCGATTCCGACGGTGCTGGCAAGGGCCGCGGCACCGTCGTGATGGCCACCGTCAAGGGCGACGTCCACGACATCGGCAAGAACATCGTGGGCGTGGTGCTCGGCTGCAACAACTACGACGTCGTCGACCTCGGCGTGATGGTCCCGGCGGCCACGATCCTCGACACCGCCGAGGCGGTCGGAGCCGACGTGATCGGCCTGTCCGGTCTGATCACCCCTTCGCTCGACGAGATGGTCTCGGTGGCCGCCGAGATGGAGCGCCGCGGCATGAAGCTGCCGCTGCTGGTCGGTGGGGCGACCACTTCACGCCAACACACGGCGGTACGCGTCGCGCCCGCCTACACCGGCTCGACCGTCCACGTGCAGGACGCCTCCCGGGTCGCCGGCGTGCTGACCGGCCTGCTCGATCCGGAGCGGGTCGAGGAGTTCGACACCGCCAACCGGGTCGAGCAGCAGCGGCTGCGCGACCAGCACGCCGAGCGCGAGAAGCGGCCGCTGGTGCCGATCGCGACCGCACGGGCCAACCGCGAGGTGGTCTCGTTCGACGACCTGCCGACCCCGGAGTTCACGGGGCTGCGTCAGGTGGCGCCGGACATCCGGACGCTCCGCGCGATGATCGACTGGCGGTTCTTCTTCATCGCCTGGGAGCTCAAAGGCACGTACCCGGCGATTCTCGACGAGCCGGTGGCCCGCGAGCTCTTCGACGAGGCCCAGGCCCTGCTCGACCGCATCGAGGCCGAAGAGCTGCTCCAGGCCCGCGGTGTCTACGGCTTCTGGCCGGCACACAGCGAGGGCGACGACGTGGTCCTCGACCATGGCGTCCGCTTCCCGATGCTGCGCCAGCAGCGGCAGGACTCGAAGCCGGCGCGCTGCCTGGCCGACTACGTGGCACCTTCCGGCGACCACCTGGGCGCGTTCGCGGTGGCCATCCACGGCGCCGAGGAGCTCGCGGCGTCCTACGAGGCGCAGGGCGACGACTACCACGCGATCATGGCCAAGTCGCTGGCCGACCGCCTGGCCGAGGCGTTCGCCGAGTGGGTGCACCTCGAGGCGCGGCGAGCGTGGTACGAGCCCGGCGTCGAACCCGACCTCGACGACCTGCACCACGAGCGGTTCCGGGGCATCCGGCCGGCGTTCGGCTACCCGGCCAGCCCCGACCACAGCCTCAAGCAGGCGGAGTTCGACCTGCTGGAGGCCGGCACCGCGGGCATGAAGCTGACCGAGAACTTCGCGATGATCCCAGCCTCAAGCGTCAGCGCGCTGCTGTTCGCTCACCCGGGCGCCCGCTACTTCGCGGTCGGCCGGATCGGCGAGGACCAGGTTCGCGACTACGCGGAGCGGCTGGGTGTGCCGGTCGCGGAGGCCGAACGACTGCTGCGTCCGAACCTGGGGTACGAGCCGAAGGAGCGCTGAGCGATGCCCGAGCAGATGCTGCCGGTGGGCGATGCGACGCTGTGTGCGGAGACGTTCGGCGACGCCCGCGACCCCGCCGTCCTGCTCCTCGGCGGGGCGGCATCGTCGATGGACTTCTGGGCGGTTGACTTCTGCGCCGGGTTGGCGGCCGCGGGCCGCTTCGTCATCCGCTACGACAACCGTGACACCGGCCGGTCGACGAACTACCCCGTCGGAAAGCCCGGCTACACCGGCATGGACCTCACCTCTGACGCCCTAGGGGTGCTCGACGCGCTCGGCATCGCCCGAGCGCACCTGGTCGGCGTCTCGATGGGCGGTGGCGTCGCCCAGGAGCTGGCGGTCACCCGGCCGGACCGGGTGGCCTCGATCACGGTGATCGCGACCGGCGCCGCGCTGGCCCGACCCGCGGACGCCGCGCCGCTGCCGCCGCCCGAGGCACGGATCCAGGAACTGTTCTCGGCCGGCCAGCCGGCCCCCGACTGGACCGACCGGACGGCCGCGATCGAGCGCGTCGTGGCCGATCTCGCGACGTTCGGCGGCTCGGTGACGGTGAGCCCGGAGGAGGCGCGGGAGGTGGTGGCGACCGCCTACGACCGCACGACCGACTTCGCGGCCAGCCAGACCAACCACTGGATCCTCGAGCAGGGACCGCCGGATCCGCACGCCTTGGCGGACATCGCCGTGCCGACCCTCGTGTTGCACGGCACCGAGGACCCGTTCTTCCCGTTCCCGCACGGCGAGGCGCTGGCGCGGGAGATCCCGGGCGCTCGGCTGGTGCCGATGCCGGGCGTCGGCCACGAGTACCCGCCCCGGCAGGTGTGGCCGACCGTGTTGCCGGCGATCATCGCCCACACGGACGGGCAGTGACGGTCGTTGACGGCGTAGCGTGATCGTCGCTCGCCAGCCGTGCCTCTGTCGGCGTGTCGCACGGCTGGCGAGCCTCAGGCTCAGCGCCGCGTCCGGAAGCCGCCAGCTTTGCGGCCCAACGGGCCGAAGACTTGGGCCATGCGAATCCACGCGATCTCCGAGCAGACCCTCTCCGGCGTACGCACCAGCGGGCGCGACGTTTCCGGCCACCCCGTCGAGCCCGTCGTCGCGACCGGCGGCGAGCCGTTGCGGTGCTGCCTTCGAGACGCCTCGGTGGGCGAGAGCCTGATCCTCTTCGGGTACGAGCCGGTGCTGCCGGCCAGCCCGTACCGCGAGATCGGTCCGGTGTTCGCACATGCCGCTGTTTGTTCCACCGGGCCGGCGGCCGGCTATCCGGCGGACTGGCGGGGACGCCGGCAGGTGCTGCGGGCGTACGACGCGCGGGGTTGGATCCATCCGGCCACCCGGGTGCACGACGGCACCGATCCGGAGGCGGCCATCGCCGAGATCTTCGCCGATCCCTCGGTCGTCCAGGTGCACAGCCGCAACATCGCGTACGGCTGCTATATGTTCGCGGTCACTCGCTGACGCCCCGCCGGCGCGGTGTCCCGGTTCACTGTCCGCATCTCTTGAAGCCACCCTGCGTGAGGCGTTAACTGGGCAGTCGTCCGTAACGCCAGGTAATTGTTGGGGGACAATAGGTGTCGGAGTCCGCGTCACTTGTCTCATTCGTCCGGGGTGACCGGGCGATGCGATGGGCCGCGGTCGTAGGCGCCGGGTGGTTGCTAGCGTTCGTCATCCTGCTGGTGATCGCCCAGGTGCATCCGTCGACCGCTCTGGTCGACCTGCCCTACCTCGTGCCGATCGTGGTGGCCGTCGGCCTGTCGATCTTCGCCGCCGTCGTCACGACCGGTCGCACCCGCAGCGCCTGGGCGTTGCTCGCCGTCTCCAACACGCTGTGGCTGGTCGGCGAGGTGATCTGGGTCTACTACACCTACGTCGTGCAGCGCGGGCCACCCGCGGTGTCCAGCGCCGACTTCTTCTACCTGTCCTCGTACGTGTTCGCGATCCCGGCGATCCTGGTCGGCCTCGGCAGCACCGGCCACCTGCGCCACATCCGCGGGCTGCTCGACGCCGGTCTGCTGGCCCTCGGGCTCGGCACGATCGGCTGGCAGTCGGCGATCGGTCCGTCGCTGCCCCAGGCGCCGCGGCTGGCGGACTTCGTGGCGTTCGCCTACCCACTCTTCGGTGTGGCCATCGTCACCCTGCTGGCCGCCGTCGGGCTGCCCGGGCGACATCGCCTGCCGGCCTGGGCTGTGCTGATCGGCGCCGGCTTCGCGGTGGCCGGGGTGACCGACGCGGTCTACGCGTACTCGATCGCCGCTCAGAACATCGACAGCAACTGGATCAACGTCGGGTGGCAGGTCGAGGCGGTCCTGTTCTCGCTCGGCGCGATCGCGGCGATCCGCCGTCCCGAGCCTGAGGTGCGGGAACGCCGGCGGTCCCGCGACCTGACCGCGGTGCCCCTGGTCATCGCAGCGGTCGCGGCTGCCGTGCTGATCCTCACCGACCGCCTCGACGAAGGCCCGATCACCGGCGGCATGCTGGCGATACTGCTGGCCCTGTTCGCCGGGCTGCTGGCCCGACAGCTGCTGATCATCCGCGACCGCACCCGGCTCGCCACCCGACTCCGCGCCGCACTGCGCGAACAGGAGCGCCTCGCCATCACCGACGGCCTCACCGGTGTCTACAACCGGCGGTTCTTCCAGGAGATGCTGCGCATCGAGGCGGAGCGTGCCGACCGGGCCGACACTCCGCTCAGCGTTCTGCTGCTCGACCTGGACGAGTTCAAGAAGGTCAACGACGGCTACGGCCACCCCGCCGGTGACGTGGTGCTCGCCCGGATCGCCGAACGCATCCGGGGGACGGTTCGGGCCAGCGATGTCGTGGCCCGCTACGGCGGTGAGGAGTTCGGCTGTCTGCTGCCCGGCGTCGGCGAGGAGGTCGCGATCGAGATCGCCGAGCAGATCCGCCAGTCGATCGGCCGCACCGAGGTCGCCATCGGACAGGGCCGCAGCGTACGGCTGTCGGTGTCGCTCGGGGTGGCCACCGCCGGCACCCGCGGCGCCCGCCCGGTGACGGACCCGGACGGCCTGGTTCACGACGCGGACGCGGCGCTGTACCAGGCGAAGGCCAACGGACGCAACCGCGTCGTCGCGGCCGGGATGCTGAGCGACCCGGTCGACGCCGACCCCGACCTGCCGACCGGCCTGGTGTGGCTGGCGGACCGGATCGACGCGGCGCTGAGCCCGCAGGAGCACAGCACGGCGGTATCGCGCTGGTCGCTGCTGGTCGCCGAACGGCTGGGCCTGGACATGACTGTGCTGCGCCGGGCCGCGGCGGCCGGGCGGCTGCACGACATCGGCAAGGTCTCGGTAGCCGATGCGGTGCTGCGCAAGGCTCTGCCGTTGACGTCTTCCGAGTGGGACCAGCTGCGCCAGCACCCCGTCGAGAGCGCCCGCCTCCTGACGGACCTCGGCCAACGCCCCGACCTCGCGGCCGTCGTCGCCGCACACCACGAACGTTTCGACGGTACGGGCTACCCGCTGGGCCTGGCCGGCGAGCAGATCCCGATCGAGGCGCGGATAGTGGCCGTCACCGACGCGTGGGCGGCGATGCTGGCGGACCGCCCGTACGCGGCGGCGATGCCCGTGTCGGACGCGCGCGCCGAGGTCGAACGGGGCCGCGGTACGCAGTTCGACCCGGCCGTGGCCGACGCGTTCCTCGAGCTCGTCAGCGAGGGCCTGGTGGGTGACCTGGCCGCTCCGGCACGGCTATAAGCGGTTGCCCCGCACGCCGGTGTCGGCGGACGATTTCGGGCATGCTTCGCCCAGAGGTGCTGGACTACTACAAGCGCGGCGGTGAGCACCATCGACTCACCGCCGGTGCCGGCCGGTTGGAGTTCCTGCGCACGTGGGACGTGCTGACCCGGGTGCTGCCGCCCGCGCCGGCGACGGTGCTCGACGTCGGCGGTGCGACCGGCGTTTATGCGGTGCCGCTCGCCGGCTTGGGCTATTCGGTGCAGGTCGTCGACCCGGTGCCGGAGCACGTCGCGCATGCCGCGACCCTCCCCGGGGTCACCGCCGTGCTCGGCGACGCGCGTGCGCTGCCGGCGGCGTCCGGTGCCGCCGACGCGGTGCTGTTGTTCGGGCCGCTCTATCACCTCCTCGCGCGTGCGGACCGGGTCACGGCGTGGCGCGAGGCCGCCCGCGTCACCCGCCCGGGTGGGGTGGTCCTGGGCGCGACGATCAGCCGGTTCGCCTCGTTCTTCGACGGCTTCGCCAACGACCGCTTCGGCGACGCGGCCTTCCGCCCGCTGGTCGAGGGCGCGTTGTCCGATGGCATGCACCGCCCTTCTCTGCCTGAGCGCGGGTGGTTCACCAGCGCTTACTTCCATCACCCGGACGAGCCCGCCGCCGAGGCGGCGGAGGCCGGCCTGGTCGTCCGTCAGATGGTGTCCGTGGAGAGTCCGTTGTGGATGATCGGGCCGCGGTTGGACGACATCCTGGCCTCTCCCGAGCGGACGGCCTTGCTGCTGGAGATGCTGCGCCAGATCGAGACCGAGCCGACGTTGCTCGGCGCCAGCAGCCATCAACTCACTGTCGCTGTCGCAGCAGGTGCAGCCGCCGCCGCATGATGGCCGCCCGGGCTGGGTCAGCGTTGATCAGGAACGGCGGCCAATCGAGGAGCAGCAACCGCACCTCGGCGGCGGCCACGGCCTTTCGTAGATCGTCGTCGCAAGGGATTCCCCTGCCTGCCGCGTAGGTCGCCAGCATGGCTTCCCTGGGCGGGTCGGCGCCGTCAGCTTCGGCGCGTTGCCAGAGCAGAGCGAGATCTTCAGGCCCGCTGCCGATGCCGACCTCCTGCCAGTCGGCCCAGACGAGCTCGCGGTCGTGGTCGATCAAGAGGTTCCCGGCGTGCAGGTCGCCGTGGATCAGGCACGGGGGTAGTCGCGGGCTGTCGACGGGAGTGGCGAGCTCGTCGTCCGTCCAGAACGCCCGGGCGGTCGCGTCGGGATGGCGGGTCGGCGACGGTTGTTTGAGCCACGATTGGTGGCCGACCGCGGCTCTGACACGCGCATGGTGCAGCTGGCCGAGCTGACGGGCCACCTCGTGCCATCGGGATGCCGGCCAAGCCGTCGCCGGTGCCACCGGGGTGAGGGCGTCGAACAGGAGGCAGGTGCCGTCGGCCGCCACCACTCTTGGCACGCGCACGGGCACGACCTTGCCCGCACGATAGAAAGCGGCCTCGCGCTCTGTCGTCGCCTTGACCACGAACTCGCCCTCACCCAACCGGATGCGCGCGACCACAGCGCCGGACGCCGATCCGGCCAGCGTCGTGCTCGACCGCAAGGCCTGCGGGTCGTAACCGAGCCCGTTGAGGAGGTGTTCCATCACCGCCTCATTCCACGACCGGCCAGACAGCTGTCCACCACATGAGGCGATGATGGCAACGGGGTACGACATTCTTCGATGCTGACCATCGCCAACGTTGTGGGGCGCGCCAAGCACCCCAAACGTGGCGAGTCAGCGCGACCTGGGCAGGCAGTCCTTCTTGTACTTCAGGCCCGAGCCACACCAGCAGGCCTCGTTGCGCGCCGGCGGCCATGCGATGTGCGCCCCCGGCTGGGCGGCCAGCTCCGTCGCGTACCGGCTGCGGATCTCCGCGTCCGTCGGCTCCCCGCCGTGCTGTCGGGCGAACCCGGCCAGACCGTCTGCCGACGCCCGCAGCACCGAAAGACCCGCTCCACCCGCGTCCGCCTGGCGCACCAGGTGCTTCTCCAGCCGAGCCCGATGCGCGTCCCAGTCCGGCCCGTAGACCTCGACCAGCTCGGGAGACAGCCGGTCGAACTCCGACTGCGGGAAGAAGACCAGGTCCGCCTCCGCTGACTGCGGCTCGGCGGCCCGGCGGGTCAGCTGCGCCTCCAGCCGGTCCGCGAGGTCGTCCCGCTTGTCGTGCGCCATGTTGAGGTCACGACGTACCCGGTGTCGCTGCTGCAACACGAAGAACAGCACCCCCGGCGCTTCCGGGGACGAGAGGGAGGACGGCTCCCCACGAGCGGCGATCAGCGACTCCGCCGCCGCGCTCAGCCACTCCTCGGCCAACGCCGTGCGACCGCCGGCCTCCAGCGCCGCACTGACGTACGCCGGCGCGTCCGGCTGCTCGGTCAGCAGCGGGCGCAACTCGGTCACCGCGGCCAACGCCTCGTCGTCGCGGCCCCCGACCCGGAACAGGATGCGGGCGCGCAGCGCGGTGGCGAACCCAGCGGCGGCGGCGTCAGACGAAGACGAAGATGAGGCCGCGACAGCCCGGTCCGCGTACGACAACGCCGCGTCCAGCCGGGCCCGCACCTCGGCGATCTCCGCCGCCAGGGTCAGCGCGAAGCCGGCATCCTCGGGCTCCGCCAGCCGACCTTCCTCGACCGCCAGCGCCAGGTCCGCGGCCACGCCTAGCGGATCGGCCGTCCCCAACGCCGTCCGGCGGAGTTCTTCCAGGTCAGCACTCGTGAGCACGTCTCTTGTCAGCACAACTTCACGGTACGTCGGTCGCGGGCCACAAAACCCGCGGATCACCTGTTACGCGCGCCTCACGAGTCGACCCACGTTCCGATGCGGTCTCCCACGTGCCACGCGCCGGCAACCGGCGAGCGATGCGGCGCAACGCGTAGCTGGCGGACCACCTACTTGAGCCGCTCGGCGTCGTCGGCGTGCGAAATCGACCACCGCGCGCCAGAGCCGACTTCGACCCGCACCTGTCGTGGATGGAGTTGTGGCTGCGCCTGTCAGAGGACTAGCTCTCCGCCGATCACGCCAACTAGTCTTCGCGAAGGCGCGTGTCTCTCGACAATGTGGAGGTCTCAGGTGTCCGGTCCGGACAGTCAATCGGTGGCCGAGCTCGACACCGGCATCCCGCACTCCGCCCGGCTCTGGAACTACTGGCTGGGCGGCAAGGACAACTTCGCCGCGGACCGGGCGGTGGCCGACCAGATCCTGGCGATGGTCCCGGAGATGGTCGGGTCGGCCCGCGCCGACCGGGCGTTCCTCGGCCGAGCCGTGCGCTACCTGGCCGGCACCGAGAACATCCGCCAATTCCTGGACGTCGGCACCGGCATCCCGACCGCCGACAACACCCACGAGGTCGCGCAGCGGACGGCGCCGAGCAGCCGGATCGTCTATGTCGACAACGACCCGATGGTGCTGACCCACGCCCGCGCGCTGCTGACCAGCCACCCCGAGGGTGCCACGGACTACCTCGACGCGGACCTCCGTGATCCCGGGGCGATCATCGAAGGCGCGAGGCGGACGCTCGACTTCGACCAGCCGATCGCCGTGATGATGCTCGGCATCCTCAACTTCGTGCCAGACGACGCCGAAGCGGCGGACCTGGTCCGGCGGCTGGTCGCGCCGCTCCCGGCCGGCAGCTTCGTGACGCTCTCCCACCCGACGACCGAGGTCAACGGGCCGGTGATGACCGAGGCGCTGAAGCTGTGGAACGAGGGTCCCGCGGCCAAGATGGTGCTGCGCAGCGCTGAGCAGGTGGCCGCGCTGTTCGGCGACCTGGAAATGGTCGAGCCGGGGGTGGTGAGCTGCTCGCAGTGGCGCCCTGACCAGGGCGCCGCGGCGGAGGAGGTTCCGCACTACGGAGGGGTGGGACGCAAGCGCTAGGGGGCTCCCGTGGCCTGCTACCAGAACGCCGACGCCGAAGATCGGGTAGATTGGGTGTAGACGGCCCCCGACGGCTCTGCCGCGGAGGCCGTGATATGCGTCCGGTCAGCGGCGCGCAGGCCCACGGTCCGCGCCGAACCGCGCGCCCCCTTGACGTTCGGAGAACCACATGGCGGCTAGCCGCCCGCAAGACCTGCGAAGCTCTACCCCCTCGTTCGCCGACCTCGGGCTCTCGGCCGCGCTCATCGCGCCGCTGGCCCGGGTCGGCGTCACCGCACCGTTCCCCATCCAGGCCGTCACGCTGCCCGACTCGCTCGCCGGCCGGGATGTGCTCGGCCGCGGTCGCACAGGTTCCGGCAAGACGTACGCGTTCGTCCTCCCGCTGCTGAACCGGCTCGCCCGCGAGACCAGGCCGCGCCGCCCCGGCCGGCCGCGGGCGTTGATCCTGGCTCCGACCCGCGAGCTCGCGACCCAGATCGAGGCGACTCTCGTGCCGCTGGCCCGGGCGCTTTCCCTGCGTACCGTGACGATCTTCGGCGGCGTCGGCGCGGGTCCGCAGATCACCGCCCTGCGCAACGGTGTCGACATCGTCGTGGCCTGCCCGGGTCGCCTCGACGACCACGTCCGCAACGGGCACGCGCGGCTCGACGCGATCGAGATCACCGTGCTCGACGAGGCCGACCACATGGCCGACCTCGGCTTCCTGCCGGTGGTCAAGCGGTTGCTCGACCAGACGCCGCGCGGCGGTCAGCGCCTGCTGTTCTCGGCGACGCTGGACGCCGCCGTCGACGGCCTGGTCCGGCGATACCTGGACAATCCGGTCACGCACAGCGTCGACTCGGCGAAGTCCCCGGTCCGGAAGATGGCGCACCACGTGCTGCACGTCCGGCAGGACGAGCGGCTGGCGGTGTTGACGGATCTGACCTCGGCTCCCGGCCGCACGCTGGTGTTCACGCGTACGAAGCGCGGCGCCAAGGCGCTGACCCGCCGGCTCGTCGCCGGTGGCGTGCCGGCCGTCGAGCTGCACGGCGACCTCGCCCAGGGCGCGCGTACCCGGAATCTCAACGCCTTCACCGAGGGCAGCGTGCGGACGCTGGTCGCCACCGACATCGCGGCCCGCGGCATCCACGTGGACGACGTCACGCTGGTCATCCACGCGGACCCGCCGGTGGAGCACAAGGCGTACCTGCACCGCTCCGGTCGTACGGCGCGCGCCGGCGCCTCGGGCATGGTGATCACTCTGATGACCGACAGCCAGGTCGACGACGTACGCAACCTGACGCGGGAAGCCGGCATCCGGCCCAAGACGACCCGGTTGAGCCCTGGTGACCCGTTCCTGGCGGAGTTGGCCCCGGGCGAGCGTACGTTCGTCAGCCCGCCGCCGGCTCCCGAGCGGGATGCGGTGCCACGGCAGCGGGGCCGGGGCTCCGGCCGCCGGTCGCCCCAGCCGGCCCGGGACGCCCAGCCCGCACGTGCCGCCCGGACCGCACAGCCCGCGCGAACGGGGACGGGCCAGCCGGCGCGGACGGCCCAGCCGGCCGCCGGCTCCCGGAGCAACGCCGCCACCTTCTCCAGCCGCAGCCGGGTCGGTCGCCGCTGATCACCGCCCTGCGCCCGTGGACCACGGGCGCAGGGCGACGTCCGTCGCCCGCTGCACCGCAGCCCGCACCGCCGCCGGGTCGTCGAGCCGATCGACGTCGGCGAGCAACACCTGCAAGGCGGCCGTGACCGCACCGACGAAGGCACCGGTCAAGGCGGCCGCCCCGACCTCGTCGAGCTGGTCCGGGAACGCGGCCGCGAGGTGCCGCGCGATCTCGCCCTGCGCGTCGGTCTGGATCTGCAGCGCGCGGCCGCGTACCGCCGGAATCTCCCGTATGTAGCGCAACCGCAGTGCCGCCAGCCGGCCGGACAGGTCGTCGCTGTCGTCGCCGACCCGGCGCAGTGCCCGCAGCAGGACGTCGGCCGGCCCCTCCTGCGGCCCCCGGTCGGCGATGGCCTCGACGGCCGCCCGCACGCGTGCGTCGCTCTCCGGAAACAGCAGCTCCTCCTTGCTGGGGAAGTAGCTGAAGAACGTGCGGGTGCCGATCTCCGCCGCGGCCGCGATATCGGCGATCGTCGTCTCGTCGTAGCCGTCGCGCTCGAACAGGGTGGTGGCCGCCTCGACCAGGGCCTGACGGGTGCGGGCGCGCTTGCGGTCACGAAGGGACATGGACGCACCTTATCGCACCAACTGCTAATCGGCATGCATTGCAAATATGCACTGAGTGCAGTTAACGTCGAGAGCATGACCTCCGTGCTGATCTCGGGTGCCGGTGTCGCCGGACCCACCCTCGCCTACTGGCTGGCTCGCCGTGGCTTCACCGTCACCGTCGTGGAGCGCGGCGCCGGCCCGCGGTCCAGCGGCAACCCCGTCGACGTGCGCGGCCCCGGCTGGGCCGTCGCCAAGGAGATGGGTGTCGTGCCAAGGCTGCGCGCGTCCGCGACCCAGGCCACCGCGATGCGACTCGTCGACACCGCCGGCCGGTCCGTGGCGCGCGTGCCGATGCCCGCCACCCGCGGCGACGAGGTCGAGCTGCCCCGCGGCGACCTGGCCTCGGTGCTGTTCGACGCCGCGCGCGACGACGCCGAGTTCGTCTGGGACGACACCATCACGGCACTCACGCAGGACGCCGGCGGCGTCGACGTCACCTTCGAGCACGCCGCCGCGCGCCGGTTCGACTTCGTGGTCGGCGCCGACGGTCTGCATTCGACAGTGCGCCGGCTGGCCTTCGGCCCCGAGCAAGCGTTCGTCCGCCACCTCGGCCTCCATGTCGCGACGCTGGCCCTCGGCACGGACGAGGGCACCGACGTGCTGTTGCACAACACTCCGGGCCGGCTCGTCTCGATCCATCCGGCTCGCGGTGCGGCCCTCGCCGCGTTCATCTTCCGGTCCGCACCCGTGCCCGGCTTCGACCACCGCGACCAGAGCCAACACACGAAGATCGTCACCATGGCGTACGCGGACGCGGGTTGGCGGGTTCCGGAGTTGCTGGACCGGCTCGTGGCGGCCGACGACCTCTATTTCGACGCGGTGAGCGAGGTCCGGCTCGACTCCTGGTCCCGCGGCCGGGTCGCGCTGCTCGGCGACGCGGCGTCGTGCGTCTCGCTGTTCGGCGACGGCTCCTCCCTGGCCATGGCGGGTGCGTTCACGCTGGCGGCAGCGCTGGCCGCGGACCCGGCGCACGGCTTCGCGGCGTACGAGTCGGCGCACCGCACGCTGGTCGCGCCGAAGCAGCGTCGGGTCGGCCGCGCCGCCGGCCTGCTGGTGCCCAGGACCCGGCTCGGCCTCGCCACCCGCGACCTGGCCGCCCGCGGCGTGTCCGCTTTTCGACAGCGGGCGGCTTGATCGGTAGCCGTCACTGTCGCCGTCGCATAGGTTGGCGACAGACGCACCGGAGGCGAGGCCAGCCATGCGAGTCGCGGGGAGACCGGATTCGGCCGATCCCTTTCGCGACCTGCGTGCGCTGATCGAGACGCTTCCGGTGCCGTCGGCGCCGTCCACGTACACGCAGCGCGAGGCGGCCCTCGGTCTCGCGCTGATGGACCTGTCGCTGCGCCTCGAGCACGTACCGCGGGTGGCCGAGCATCTGACCCTGATCGACCGTGGCCATATGACCCGCTCGGTCAGCGTCGACGTCGACCTCGCGGCGATCGCCGGTGCACAACGCCGCCGCATCACCACCGGATCGTCGCTGTGGATTCCCGTGTCGCGTTACAGCCGTAGTGACCTGGCGCCGGTGGTGGTCAAGGACTCGACCGGCGCGGTGGTGCCCAGGTTCACGCACCGCGACTCCAACCGGGTCACCGCGGCCGCGTTCGTGCGGCTGCTGTCGATGCTGATCGACGCGCACCGCGACGTGACCGCGCGGGACACGGTCGTACACAAGCTCCGGCACACCCACCAGCGGTCCCGCTGGCTCATCGAGGCCGCGATCGCCGAGCTCGTCACCGCGGGTTCGCTGCCGGAGACGGGGATCCGCACGCCGCTGGACTATGCCCTGCTGCCGCCCGAGCCCGGCGTGCCCGGACGCGAGGTGGACGCTCGGGCCGTGCGTGACCTGGCGCTGGCCGGGCTCGACGAGGTGTGGTCGGCCGACGCCCGGTTGCCGTTCGCGCATCTGCTCCGGTTGGCGTGCAGCCAGTACATGCTGGTCGTGCTGCTCGACGCCGCCCACCCGCGCCGGTTCCTGACGTGGGACGCGCCGCTGCTGCCGGGCCGGCGCCCGCGCGCCCCGGTGCAACGGCTGGTGCAGAGCCTGCTGCCGGTCAACCGCGAGTTCGTGGTCGAGTACGAGACCGCGATTCCACGGTCCGTCGGGGCGTACCACCTCACGGTCGAGGTCAACGAGGAGGTCAGCGTCCGGCGGTTCGTGCTGTCCAGCGACGTCGACGACGACTTCGTGCAGACGCTGACGCAGGACGTGGAGATGCTGGCCGAGGCCGGGGCTCAAGAGCCGCACCGGAAGCTGCTCGAGCTCGAGCTCCAGGGCATCGCCTCCCGGCTGGCGGAGCTCGGCCGGCGGCGGTTGGGCGACCTGACCAGCTACCGGCGTTACATCGCCGCGCGGCACCGGTCTGCCGCTCCTGGTGCCGCCGCGCTGACCAGTGACCAGGTGATCGCCGCTCTGGGCCGGGGCGACTGTTCCGTGCCGGTCCTGGCCGCGTTCGCCGCCCACTATTCCGCGGACAGCATGCGTCATCTCGCCCGTGGCCCACTCGCCGGCTCGGCGCTGCCCGCACTGGCCGCCGGGATCCGTGACTATCAGCTCGGACACGACATCACCACCGACAACGACCCGCGCGAGAACGGCGCGCACGCGCACTGGCGGCGCCCCTCGCTCGATCTCAGCCCACATTCGACAGCGCCGGTGCGCGCCGTCGCCTACCTGTCGCTGGCGGACGAGGCACCAGCTCTGATCGAGGCCATCACCCGGATGGTGGTCGGTCTCGCGTTCGTCGTGCTGGGCATCGGCACCCTGCTGACCGGCGGTCCACAGTGGCTCTATTCCGGCGCGATCGTGCCCAACTCCGTGCCGGCGCAGGCGGACGCGGTCGTCGCGGTGCTGTTGCTCGTGCCGGGCTTGCTGATCGCCCGGTTGGACCTGCCCAGCACCCATTCGGTGCTCGGCCAGCTGCGGCAGTTCCAGCGAACGATCGCGTACGGGTCGGTAGCGGTGACCACGGGGCTGGCGATCGCGGTCGGTGCGGTGCACACGGACCACGCGATCACCCGCGCCTTCCAGGCGGGCGCGGCGGTGCTGGGCGTCATCCTGGTGTGCTGCCTGCTGGAGTTCCTGTCGCGTCGGGCGCGCCGTCGCATTCCCGTGCCCCGGTCGGACCGGCTCCCACGCTGGCTCAGGGCAACGGCTCCTCGACCCCGCCGGGCGTACGCCCCGGACGCGGTCTTCGACGCACGGGGTGAGGTGTGACATGGCGCTGCGCACGTCCCGCTCGGCGGAACTGGCCCGAATAGCCGCCGAAGCGGCCGCGACGGACGCGTCCTCGGTGCGGCTTCGCCTGCTCCACGGACCGTCCGGCGCGGGTTTCTCAGGACTGATCAAACCGTTCCCGGACTTCGACCCGCCGCTGCACGAACAGGCCCAGTGGCCCAGCGACTTCTGGACGTTCTCGGTCGCGGGCCTGTCGATGTCGGTCTGCTCCTGGCCGGCGGCGGCGACGGTGTTCAGCGCACCGTTCGACGTCGGTGCGCCCCGCCTGACCGACCAACCGGACACCTATGCGTACGACGGCTTCTCGGTGCCGAACCCTGGCTTCCTGAACGAGCCGAACCGGCGGATCGACGCCCTGCTCACCCTCAACAGCACGCACTGGTCACCGTCCTACCGCGACTGCCTGGTCACGGGGGTGGTGTTGACCCGAATGTGCGCGCTCGCGGTCGGGCAAGGCCCGATCGTGCACCTCCACACGCCGGTGTCACCGTTCATCGACCAACAGATCTCGGCTCGGGGCGACGGCTCGCTGGAGCGGCTGCGGGACGCGGTGGGCCCGTGCGTACGGGTCTCGGTGTCGGTCAACCCCCAGGACCCGACGGCGCGGCTGGCGTTCGAACAGGGTCTGGTGGCGCTGGCGGAGGAGTTCGGCCTGGGGCTGAAGCTGAACGACCGCCGCTTCAACCGGGTGCCGGGCGAGTGGTTCACGATCCGTGGGTTCGACCGGGAGCGCTACCGCCAGGTGAGGGCGCGCCTGTTCCCGGAAACACCGATGCACCTGCCCAAACACGCCGTGATCGCAAGTGTGATGGGGCCGGCCCGCCTGGGCATGGCCGCGGACGTGATCGCCCGCCTGAGCGCGAACGGCGTAGGGGTCCTGGCGGCCGCGGTCTCGTCGGTGCGAAAGATCGGCTTCGTCAACGTGGTCCTACCGCTCTCCGAGGGCGCCGACCTGGCGGCGCCGGCATGGTCGGGCGAGTGGGACGACGGGCTGAAGCTGATCGCCGAGCGCTGCCGGACCTTTGACGCCGTTGGTGCGGATCATGGTGATACCGCTTCTTACAAGGTGGCGCTGAGCCCACCGATGGCGTGCTCTTATCCGCGGTCGAGCCGCCGAACCGGCGCGTCGGTGACTGGCCGGGTGCCGTATCCACTGTGGCTTAGGTGGGACGTGCCCAACCGGACGGTCGGGTCGCCGTTGCTGCTGTCGATGGTGGAGCAGAACCTGGCGGCATACGCCTCGCAGACGGAGGTCGCCTATGCCCAGGCCCGAGTCGGCCGCGGCGACATGGTGCGGGGCCGGGCGAAGCTGGTGGTGCTGCTGGCCGAGCCGCCGAGAGACGTCGCGGACGCACAGGCTCTGCTGAACGAGGTGGCGGAGCGGGTGCAGGAGCGGACGCTGGAGCAGTTGTCGGACGGGCGGTTGGTCGGCCCCGGGCAGGTGCGGCTGAGGCTTTCCCCGAGGGAGCGGTGGCTCACCTACGCGGGCATCTCGGCGTAGGCGCGTCCGGCTAGGTCAGTGTCTGGGTCAGTTCGCTGCGGGTCGGGGTGTGCACGACTCGGCCGCGTGCTCCGTTGACGATGGGCATGAACGGCGGGACGTGTCCGCACTCGACATCGGCGATGATCGGGACGTTCAGGGGACCGAGCGCGTCGAGGACGGCCTGGTGCTGGGTGAGTGAGCTGCCGTCAGGTGCCGAGGTGCGGCCGACGAGGACCGCGTTCGCGCTGTCGAAGAAGCCGGCCAGACGCATCCCGTGCAGGTTTCTGCAGATGGTGAAGGCGTCGTCGCCGGCCGCTTCGACGTAGACGAGGAGCCCGTCCGGTGCCTCGGCTCGTGCGAACGCGGCGACGTCCAGGTAGCCCGTGCCGGTGAGGTTGCAGAGTGTCTCGATGCAGCCTCCGATGAGGCGCCCTTCGACCTCCACGTCCCCGTCGGCGTCGAGCCTGGTCCACCTGCCGGCGGCGTCGAGCGTGTACTCGCGTACCTCTGGCTGCGTGCGGTAGTTGTCCCAGCCGGTGCTCCGGTGGCGGTTGGGAGGGCTCTGCGTGAACGAGTGCCCGTGCGGAGCGGTGACGATGTCGAGCCACGACAGCAGTCCCTCGGGCGCGCGGTAGGGCGTGTCCATGAGGTTGTTGCCGTGCACGGTCGCCGTGCCCGTCAGGAGGGTGAGGGGCGTGATGATGGTCGACATGTCGGAGAACCCGACGAGCCAGGTCGGCTCAGCGTCGCGCAGCCGGTCCCAGTCGAGCAGAGGCAGCAGGTCGATCGCCGTCTCACCACCCCAAGGCGGCACTACCGCCTTGATGTCAGGATCCGTGAGCATCGACATCAACTCGCTGGCGCGGTCGGCCGCGGGAGCGCTGACATGACCGGCCCCGTCCATGCAGTCGCCGACAACTACCTCAAATCCCCGATCCCGCACATCCTGAACGGCGACGTCGAGGCGCCCCCGGAGATCTTCGTTGACTCCGCTCGACGGAGAAGTGACGCCGACGCGGTCACCGCGACGCAGGGGATTCGGATACCGAACTGACACGCGCAGGATTCTGGCACGACCGTCCAGCCCTCCCACAGCGGGTTCTCGCTCGTCGCGATTAGTTCGGACCTCCGCCGTTGTCAGTACCTGTGACAGCGAACTTCGTGGAGGATCCTCGTGAGTAAGGAACGGACGACGATCGAGCAGCGCTGGGTGCTGGGCCTGACCTCGATCGGCTCGTTGATCGTGGCGCTCGACGTCTTGGTGGTGGCGGCGGCGCTGACCACCATCAGGCAGGATCTCGACGCCTCGATCGAACAGCTCGAATGGACAGTGAACGCGTACAGCCTCAGCTTCGCGATGTTGCTGATGACCGCGGCGGCGATCGGTGACCGATGGGGCCGGCGGCGGACGTTCGCGGGCGGCCTCGCTCTCTTCTCTGTCGCTTCGGTGGCGTGCGCGTTGGCGGGCTCGGCGCCGTGGCTGATCGCCGCGCGCGCTTTTCAGGGCATCGGTGCCGCCGTCGTGATGCCACTCGCGATGGGCCTGCTCGGGGCCGCCTTCCCGCCGGCGCGGCGCGGTTGGGCGATCGGCATCTTCAGCGGTCTGACGGGCCTTGCCGTGCTGGGCGGGCCGATGATCGGCGGGGCCGTGACGGAGGGCCTGAGCTGGCAGTGGATCTTCTGGATCAACGTGCCGGTCGGAGCGGTCGCCATCCCGCTCGTACTCCGCAAGATCCCCGAGAGCTGGGGACCGGTTCGTGGCGTTGACATTCGCGGCGCTGCCCTGATCACCCTCGCCGTGTTGGGCATCGTCTGGGGCGTCGTCCGGGGCGAGGGCGCCGGTTGGGGCAGCATCGAGGTGATCGGCTCGTTCCTGCTCGGCGCGCTGCTGTTGCTGGCGTTCTTGGCCTGGGAGCGGCGTTCACCGCAGCCGATGGTGCCACTGTCCTACTTCCGCAATCGGGCTTTTTCGTCCGGCAATGCGGCCGGTTTCTTCCTCACCGCCGCACTCTTCGGCGCGGTGTTCTTCCTCGCGCAGTTCATGCAAGCCGCCTTCGGCTCGGGACCGCTGAAGGCCGGGCTACAGCTTCTGCCGTGGACGGCGACGCTGTTTGTGGTGGCGCCGCTCGCCGGCCGATTGGTCGACCGGATCGGCGAACGCCCGCTCGTCGTGACGGGGCTGGCGCTGCAGGCGGTCGGCATGTTCTGGATCAGCCAGGTCACCAACGACGCGGTCCGGTACGCCGAACTGGTGCTGCCGCTGATCGTGGCCGGTTGTGGCGTCTCCATGGCGATGCCGGCGGCCCAGAGCGCCAGTATCGGAGCACTGCCCCGCGAAGCCGTCGGAATCGCTTCCGGCATCTACGCCATGATGCGGCAGCTCGGTGGAGTCGTCGGGGTCGCCGTCCTGGCCGCGGTGTTCGCGGCCGCGGGGGGTTACGCGTCCTTCACGACAGGATTCACCCGCGCGCTGTTCTGCTGCGGAGTACTTTCGGTGCTCGGTTCGCTTTCCGGACTCGGCATCGCCGGACGGCGTCGTCGTGACCCGGGGGATCGGGATACCCCGCAGGAGCGGGTCGAGGAGTTGGTGTGAACCTGGAGGACGAGTTCGCGCGGTGCCGAGCTGAGCTGGTCGCGCACTGCTACCGGATGCTCGGCTCGCTGCATGACGCCGAAGACGCGGTACAGGAGACCTATCTCCGTGCATGGCGGGGGTTCGCGGAGTTCGAGCAGCGCGCGTCGGTGCGGACCTGGCTCTACCGGATCGCCACGCGGGTGTGCCTGAACGCGTTGCAGCACAGCAGCCGCCGGATGGTGCCGTCGGCGTTGGGTGCACCTGGCACCGATCCCGCCAACCTGGAAGCGCGCGCGCCGGAGGCGACCTGGCTGGAGCCGTTCCCGGATCCGGCCCTGGTCGTGGGGACCCGGCAGAGTCTGCGGCTGGCGATGGTCGCCGCGCTGCAGCACCTGCCGTCGCGGCAGCGCGCGGTGCTGATCCTGCGGGACGTCCTCGCGTGGCAGGCGTCCGAGGTGGCGGAACTGCTCGAAACGACGACAGTAGCGGTGAACAGTTCGCTCCAGCGGGCGCGTGCGGAGATCGCCAGGCTGGCCCCGGCCGAAGACCAGTTCAGCGAACCAGACGAACCGGCACGCCGTGCGCTGCTGGACCAGTACTCCAAAGCCTTCGAGACAGCGGACCTCGTCGCTTTGAAGGGCCTGCTGACCGAAGACACCCGATGGGAGATGCCTCCGATTCCGACCTGGTTCGACGGTCGGGAGTCCGTGGTGCGCCTGCTCGCGGCAAAGCTGCTGCCTGGGAAGGGCAGGCGTCTTGTGGTGGAGACGTCCGCCAACGGGCAGCCAGCGCTGGCGTGTTACACGCGTGGAGCGGACGGCGCGTTCCACGCGCACACGCTGCAGGTGCTGACCCTGACGAGGGCGGGCGTCTCGGCGGTCATGGCATTCCACCGCGGCGACCTGTTCCCCGGCTTCGGACTGCCGATCGACCTGAAGCCGTAGAGACCGGTGTCAGGTGGTTGGGGTCGCCACGCAGAACTCGTTGCCCGCTGGGTCGGCGAGGACCGTCCAGCCGAAGCCCTGCGGCATCTTCTGGCGGTCCACCACCGTGGCGCCCAGATCCAGGAGGCGGTCGATCTCGGCGGCCGGGTCGCCGTCGCTGCTCCAGTCCAGGTGCACCCGGTTCTTCACCGTTTTGGGTTCCGGGACTCGTTGGAAGCCCAGACACAAGCCCGGGGTCTCGCCCAGGATCAGGAAGTCGTTCTCGTGGCGCCAGGACTCTCTCAGGCCGGTGGCCGCCGCCCAGAAGCTGGCCAGCGTTGCCGGGTCGGCACAGTCGAAGGTCACCATGCGGGTTTGCAGCGCCATGGTCTTAAACTTAGTCCGGCTTTGTCCCGGTCACGATGACTTTTCTGCTATGAAGGCCAGCATCTGCCGCCAGGCGTCCGCTACCTCTTCCTGGTTCTGGCCGAAGGCGCGATCGAAGAAGCTGTGGCCTGCGTTCGGGTAGACCGTCATCCGCACATCCACCCCGTGGGCACGGACTCGGTCGGCGAACTGTTCCACCTCCGCCACCGGGGTGAAGTCCTGGCCCGCCGCCAGGATCTGCAGCGGCGTCGTGATCTCGTCCGCTACGTCCGCGACCCGTGACGGCACTCCGTAGAAGCCGATCGAGCCCCGCAGGTCGTCACCCGCCGCCGCCTGGCGCCAGGACATCGCTCCGCCGAAGCAGAAGCCCACCGTGAACAGCGTCGTCGCGCCCTCGGCACGCAGCCAGGCGGCGGCCGTCGAGGCATCCGTGCGTACGCTCGAGAACTGCAGCGCGTCGACGTGCTCCCGATAGCCGAAGTCCTCGCCGCGGTCGCCGCGGCCCGCGGTGCGGCCGAAGTAGTCGAACGCCAGCGCCGACAGGCCGGCCGCCGCGAAGCTCTCCGCCAGTTCTTTGTAGAAGACGTGCAGGCCGCGTACGTCCGGGAAGATCACGATGCCTCGGCCCGTCGGCGAAGCCGGGTGTGCGAAGTAGCCGTCGAACTCCGTGCCGTCGGGAGAGCTCAGCACCACCGGGCCGTGCGCGCCGATCGGACCAGGGTTGGGTGGCTGCGGCGGGCGGGCCTCGTCTCCGTAACACATGTGGTCATGGTGCCACCACGGGTGTGGACCCTGGACAGCCGACCTTGTCGAGTGCCCGGTTGAGCGCGTCCAGGTCGAAGCCGGCGAAATGGTCCGTGATCCGCCGCCGGGTCGAGCGCAGGTGCGTCGGGTACGCCGCTTCGAGCCGGGCCAGCCCCTCCGGCGTCAGCACCGCGTGCCAGCCCCGGCCGTCGGCGTCACAGCGGATGCGTCGGACGAAGCCCTCCGACTCCAGGCGCGCGACCGCGCGGGTCATGCCGCTGAGTGAGAGGTCACAGGCCGTAGCCAACTCGTTCATCCGCAGGCGCCGGTCGGGCGCCTCGGACAGGTGCATGAGCGTGCTGTATTCGGTGAGCGAGATGCCGGCGTCCTGCCGCAGGTCATGGTCCATGAGCTTGGGCAACACAGTCATCACCCGCGCCAGGGAGCGCACGAGAGTCTCCTCGTCGGCACTCAGGGGCTCGATCGCGGGCGCTGTGACGGGACGCATACGACCACTTTACTTGCTCGCGCAAGGAACTGCTCGTATGTTTGCTTGACGAAGCAAGGACTTATCCAGAGAGTCCTTCTCTTGAGCAGGGACAGCACATCGTGACCAAGATCGGAATCATCCTCGGCAGCACCCGCCCGGGCCGCAACGGCGAGGCCGTCGCCAAGTGGGTGTACGAGCACGCGAGCAAGCGCAGCGACGCCGAGTTCGAGCTCGTCGACCTGCTCGACTACAAGCTCCCGCACCTCGACGAGATCGGGCTGCCGAGCATGGGCAACTACCAGCAGCCGCACACGCTGGCCTGGGCCGAGAAGATCGCCTCGTTCGACGGTTTCGTGATGGTGACCCCCGAGTACAACCACTCCACCTCCGGCGCCCTCAAGAACGCGATCGACTTCCTGTTCGCGGAGTGGAACAACAAGGCCGTCGGCTTCGTCAGCTACGGCTCCGTCGGTGGCGCCCGCGCCGTCGAGAACCTGCGACTCGTCGCCGGTGAGCTCAAGCTGGCCGACGTACGTTCGCAGGTCATGCTGTCGCTCTTCCACGACTTCGAGAACTTCAGCGTGTTCAAGCCGGGCGAGCACCAGGCCGACGCGCTCCACACGACCCTGGACCAGGTCGTCGAGTGGAGCCGGGCGCTCGCTCCGCTGCGTGGCAAGGCCGCCTGACCGGCACCCTGCACGCAGCTGGGCCCGGGGGCCTGCCGACGGACAGCACAGCCACGGCAGGCCTCCGGGCCTTTCGCCGTCCAAGCGCCACCAAGCACACGCGGCGGTGACCAACCGTGCTCTTCGCCCGCCGGGTGGAGTACCGTTCCCCCGGACACAGGAGGTCGGGCATGTCACTGACGGTGGGCACGGATCAGCGCGGCGACGTAGTCGTGGTGTCGGTGGGTGGCGAGCTGGACATGGCGACCGCGCCCCAGCTCCAGGACCAGATCACCGATCTGCTCGACCGCGGCCTGGCCCGCCTGGTCTTCGACCTGACCGAGGTGTCGTTCTGCGACTCCACCGGGCTGTCCGTCTTCGTACGCGCGAAGAACAGCACCGACGACGCGGGCGGCGTGGTCCGGCTGGCCGCACCACAGCGTGGCGTGCGCCGGATTCTCGAGGTCAGTGGCCTGGTCGAGGTGCTGCACACCTACCCGACCGTCGACGACGCCGTCGCCGCCGACGCGGCCGAAGCCGCCGCGGGCTAAGCAGCCTCGCGCAGCGGCTCCGCCAGCGGCCCGGTCTCGGCCAGAACAGCCGCGGGCGTGGGCTCGACCGCCTCGACCGGTCCGTTCGCACCGGGTGCGTGCGCCTCGTCCTCGACGAACGTCGGCCGGCTGATCAGCACACCCGCTGTCGCCTGCACCAGCAACGCCACCCCGAGCACCCCGAGCGGTGCGACCCAGCCACCGGTGGCCTCGTAGAGGATGCCGACCAGCAGCGGCCCGAGCGCCGCCAGCACGTAGCCGACGCTCTGCGCGAACGCCGAGAGCGCGACCGTTCCCTCCGGCGTGCGGGCACGCAGACCGATCACCACCAGGCTCACGGGAAACACCGTCTGCCCGATGCCCAGAAGGGTGACCCAGAGCACCGCGCCGGCATGGGGAGCCACGGCCAGGCCGATGTACGAGATCGCGGACAGCGAGGTGAGCGTCAGCAGCACGGGTGCCAGCCGCCGCACCCGACCGGCCAGCGCCGGCATCAGCAGCGCGGCCGGCAGGGCGAACAGGGTGACGCCGGCGAGCAGCAGGCCGGCCGTCGACGGGGTGAAGCCGGAGTCCCGGAAGAGCTGCGCCAGCCAGCCCATGGTGGCGTACCCGGCGATCGACTGCATGCCGAAGAACACCGCCATCGACCAGCCGATCCGGGTGCGCCACGGCTGGACCTTGGCGCCCGGGTGGTGGCCGGGTCGCCGGACCGCCTGCTGACGGCGCCGCAGTGCGGCCGGCAGCCAGGGGAGGATCGCGATCGCGGCGAGCAGCGCCCACACCCCGAGCCCGGCTCGCCAGGAGCCGAACGCGTGGGCGATCGGCACGGCGGTCGCGGAGGCGGCGGCGGCACCGGTCGACATCGAGACCGTGTACGCGCCGGTGACCAGCCCTGGACGGCCCGGGAAGCTCTGCTTGACCATCATCGGCAGCAGCACGTTGGCGACCGCGATGCCGGCCAGCGCCAGTGCGCTGAACCCGATGAACGCGGCCGGTGCGTCGCTGAGCACCCGCAGCAGTTGGCCGAGGGCCAGCACGCCCATCGCGGCGACCAGGAGCCGCGCCGGCGCCACCCGCCGGACCAGCCACGGTGTCGTGGCGCCGAAGACGGCGAACGCGAGCGTCGGGATCGTGGTCACCACGCCGGCCAGCGCACCGGATAGGTGCAGGCCGTCGCGCACCTCGTCGAGGAGCGCGCCGAGGGACGTGACCACCGCGCGGAGGTTGACCGCGACGATCACGATGCCGACCAGCACCATGACGAGTTGGCGGCGTTGGACGGCTGGGGTGGTGTCGGCGGTACTCACGACGACCAGCCTAGAATCATGGGACGATTTATGGTGGGGTGATGTTACGCATGACACTGTCGCGGTCGACCCTGGTGCAGCAGGTGATCTCTGCCCTCAGCGAGCAGATCCGGGCCGGCGAGTGGCCGGTCGGCACCAAGATCCCGACCGAGCCGCGGCTGGTGGAGATGCTCGGCGTCGGGCGCAACACGGTGCGCGAGGCGGTCAAGGCGTTGACCCACGCCGGCGTGTTGGAGGGCGTGCAGGGCTCGGGCACCTACGTGCGGTCGACCGACGAGCTCACCGGCGTCGTGGCCCGCAAGTTCGGCGGTGCCGATCCGGACCACACCATCGAGGTTCGGCGGGCCCTCGAGGTCGAGGCGGCCCGGTTGGCGGCGCTGCGGCGTACCCCCGAAGATCTTGATCGGCTCGACGCGGCGCTGGTGGCGCGCGACGCGGCCTGGGAGACCGGCGACGTCGAGGTCTTCGTCGAGGCCGACGCCGATCTGCACGTCGCCGTGGTGGCCGCGGCGCACAACCCGATGCTGGCCGAGCTGTACGCGTCGGTCGGTGCGGCCGTGCGCGCCTCGGTCGCCGTCGCGGTTGGACCGTCGATGCGGGCCGGCGCCCATATCGATCATGGTCGACTGGTTGCTGCTATCCGTGACGGCGATGCCGACCGTGCGGCACACGAGGCGGGCAAGTTCCTGGAGGCTCCCGCGCGGGAATAGGGTGAGCCATGCTTAAGGGCTTCAAAGACTTCATCATGCGCGGAAACGTGGTCGACCTGGCGGTCGGCGTGGTGATCGGCGCGGCGTTCACCGGCGTGGTCACCCAGTTCACCAAGTCGTTCCTGGAACCCCTGCTCAAGCTCATCGGATCAGGGGCGAATCGGGTCGGCGGGCATTGGAAGATCAGCCACAACAACTACATGGAGTGGGGCGCGTTCATCAACGTGCTCATCACCTTCCTGTTGACCGCCGCCGCCCTCTACTTCCTCGTGATCTACCCCATGAACCGGCTGGCCGAGCGTCGCCGTCGCGGTGAGGAGCCCCCGCCCTCCGCGCCCAGCGAAGAGGTCAAGCTGCTCACCGAGATCCGTGACGCCCTGGTCGCCGGCGGACGCGTGCCCGGCCAGTACCGCTCGGCCCTCGACCAGACCCTCGGGCGAGAGAATCCCCCTACCCCGCGATAGTCGAACGTATGTTCGATACTCTCCCACCATGGAGCAGCGAAAACACTGGTGGAACGGGAAGTGGGGACGCGCCGCACGGCGTGACGTCTACCTTCGGATCGACGGCGATACATGGCACGTCGAGCAGCGGGCGGGCGGTGCCGAAGGCGTGTCCCACTTCTACGAGTTCGGCAGCGAGGAGGACGCGTACGACCGCGTCCACGCCCTCCTCGTCGGCCCGTTCGAGTGGCGCGAGCTGTCTGCCCGCCGACCGGAGTAGCTAGGCCGTTGCTGACTCGAGCAGGGCGAGGGTGCCGAGCGTCATCTGGTCGCGGATCCGGCTGACGGAGGCCTCCCATTGGCGGGTGAAGCCGGGCCGGCGTTCCAGTGAGTGCCAGACCGGCAGCACCGCCTCGTCGACCCGGGCCGCCGGCATCCACAGGTGCAGCAGGGTGTCGATCGCCGGGCGCAGCCGAGCGATCCGCTGCGCCCGGGTGCCCGGCCCGGTGAGGCTCGACTCCATCAGGGCCAGCAGCGTGGTGAGCAGCCAGTCGTGCAGCGCGAGGTCTTCGCAGAGGTCGACGATCGCGCCGATGTGCTCGCGGGGCACCACGAGCTCGAGCACCCGCAGCGTCGGCGTCGCGACCCGGAAGGTGCCGGTCGCCTCCGCCCCGGGCTCGTCGGTCGGTGTCACCATCCAGCGCATGTGGGTGCGCTGCGTGCGAAACGGCGGGTGCCGGTCGAGCCGGGTCGAGCGCTGCACCGCGTCGAGCGTCCGCCCGCTGATCGCACCCAGGTCGAGGGTGCCCATGGGCTGGCCGGTGCCGGCGAAGCCGCGGGCGATGTCGTCGCCTTGGGACTTGCCGATCGCCTCGATCGTGCCCGGCCTGGTCAGGTAGTGCGACCAGGAGAGCCGTCGGTTGGCGGTGCTCTTGACCACGACCGCGTGACCGGAGCCCTGCGCCACGTGCCCACCGGTGATCGTCGCGCGCGAGACCACTGTGCCGACGCCGCGGATGACCTTGCCCGAGCCCGCCGGTAGCCGGCAGTCCACACTGGTCAACAGGTTCGGTGAGACGGCGTACGCCATCGGCCGCTCCGAGCGGCGCACCTGCTCACCGACCAGCAGGTTGAGCACCTCGGCCGTGGCGTCCCAGGGCAGCGAGGTCGAGTTCTGCAGAAGTCCGGTGTGGACCTCGCCAAACGTGAGCATGTCCATCTCCGTGCGCCGAACGATAGCGGCTGAATCACATCCCATGGTCAGCCCGCTAGGCAAGGGTGCCGCGCGGAATGCCACCCAGACGATACTTTGATCGGTCCCGATGCCCGGGAACCCGAAGGTTGCCAGATGTTGGTACGGTAACGGCGCGTGTCGCTCGCGTAATCGAGGAGCCGCGTTGACCAAGGTCTACGTCTCAGCAACGTTCCGTGATCTCGAAGAGTGCCGGTCCGCTGTCAAGCTGGCACTCCGCAGGTTGCGGGTCGAAGACGTGGCCATGGAGTCCTATGTGGCCGAAGATCGACGTCCGGTCGAGCGCTGCCTCGAAGACGTCGCCGAGTGCGACCTTTATGTCGGCATCTTCGCCTGGCGCTACGGCTTCGTGCCACCGGGCTACGACCGGTCGATCACCGAGCTCGAATACCGCCAGGCCGAGGCGATGGGCAAGCCCTGCCTGATCTTCCTGCTCGACGAGGAAGCACCGTGGCCACGGGTCCACATCGACCGGGGCAGCGAGGCCGAGCAGATCGAGGCCCTGCGCAGCGAGCTCGTGGTGCGGCACATGTGCAGCACGTTCACCGGCCCGGGCGACCTGGCCGCGCTGGTCACCGCCGCCGTCGCCAACTGCCTGGCCGACATCGGCCGCCCGACCGGCCCGCTCCAGTCGCTGAGCGCCGACACGCTCAAGCGCTACTACGACCGCCTCCATCAGCAGTACGGCGGCCTCGACCTGGACGCGCTGACGCCGCCCCAGCGCGACGAATACCTCCAGATGCGGCTGACCTCGGTGTTCATCGAGCAGTCGGTGCGCGAGGACCCGCCGCCGGTCGAACTGCCGCGCGAGTGGTGGCAGCGCATGCAATACGAAGGCCACCTCGAGACCGAGGACGTGCCCGACGAGGTCGACCCCGACGAGCTCGCGCTGCTGCACAAGGCCTACCGGGCCAAGCCGCTGCGCCGGCTGTTCGACATCGTCGCCGCGCCCGACAACCAGGCGATCGTGCTGCTCGGCGACCCCGGCTCGGGCAAGTCGACGGCGGCCCGCTACATCGCCCTCGCGCTGTCCCAGAACGGCACACCCGTCGAAGACCGGCTCGGCCCGCTCGACGGGCACCTGCCGCTGTTCATCGAGCTGCGCTCCTACGTCGCGCTGTTCGCCGAGGGCAAGTGCAGCAACTTCGTCGACTACCTCGACCACCGCGCCGGCCTCGACGGTCTGGGCCTGGAACGCGCGGCGTTGCTGCGCTACCTGACCGGCGGTGGCCCGGCCGTGGTCATCTTCGACGGGCTCGACGAGATCTTCGACAAGCGGCGCCGGGAAGCGGTGGCCAACCAGATCGCCGCCTTCGCCGGCGAGTTCCCACACGTGCGGGTGATCGTCACCTCGCGCATCATCGGGTACGCCCGGCGCGTGCTGAGCGAGCTCGGCTTCGCCCACTTCACCCTGCAGGATCTCGACGACAACCAGATCACCGAGTTCCTGGCCAGCTGGTACGACCTGGCGATGCACGACCGCCCCGGCGACTCGTCGGCCCGGCGAGCCAGGCTGCTCGCGGCGATGCGGCACTCACCGTCGATCCGCGAGCTGGCCGGCAACCCGATGCTGCTGACCATCCTGGCGATCATCGGCAAGCACCAGGCGCTGCCCCGCGAGCGGTGGAAGCTGTTCGACCACGCGGCCACCGTGCTGGTCGAGCACTGGGACATCAACCGCCACCTCCAGGACCAATACGAAAGCCCGGGCTTCATCGACGCCGAGGACAAGAAGGAGCTGCTGCGCCGCCTGGCTTACAAGGTGCAGAGCGGTGAGCGGGGTCTGGCGGCCAACTATGTCGGCGCCGAGGACCTGAGCGAGGTCTTCGAGGAATACCTGGCCGAGCGTTACCAGAAGGACCCGGCCGAGGCGCGCGCGATCGCCCGCTCGATGATCAACCAGTTCCGCGAGCGGAACTTCATCCTGAGCCGCTACGGCCCGCACCTCTACGGCTTCGTGCACCGCACGTTCCTCGAGTTCTTCTGCGCCGAGGCGGTCGTCGGCAAGTTCAAGCACGACCAGCAGTGGCCGTTCAGCCGGCTCAAGGACCTGTTCGTCGAGCACTGGGCCGACCCGTCCTGGCGCGAGGTGCTCCGGCTGGTCGCCGGCGCCCTCCACGAGCGACACACGGCGCAGTTGATCTCGTTGCTGGCGACCAACGTCAACCACCCGTGGCCGGCCGGTGCCTTCGCCCAGCCGCCGTGGAACCTGGCGCTGGCCGCGCAGTGCCTGGCAGAGGTGCGCAACCCGCACACGACCGTGTCCGTTCCCGCCCAGGACCTGCTGCGCCGGATCATCCTGCTGATCGAGCACTGCGTCTCGATCGACGACCGCGACACGATGGCACTGATCGAGACCGAGATCCTGCCGGCGGCCCGAACGATCGGCGCCACCTGGCCCGGCGGCCAGATCTACCTAACCTGGTACAGGCGCCGCGGCGTGCGGCTGATCTGGAGCTCCGTGTCGGCCTACGCCGCTCAGCTCGCGGCGATCCTGGCGCCACCGTCGGAGCACATCGAAGACCTGTTCAGCACGGTGCTCAGCGCGATCGACGACCGGTGGGCGTCGTACGCGGCCGTCGCCGGCCTCGCCGAGCTCGCGCAGGTGGCCGGCACCGCGGCCAACCGCACCGCCTACCAGCTGGCCCTGACCCGGGCCGGCGAGGAGCTGATCCGCCGCGCTCGTGACGACGCCTACGCCGGCGTGCGGCTGGCCGCCGTCGAGGCGCTCGGCGAGCGGTTCGGCACCGACGCCCGGGTGCGCGACGTGCTGCTGGAGCGGGCCACCGTCGACGGCTACGCCGCGGTCCGGTTGGCCGCCGTGCGGGCGCTGGGCGAGCGGTTCCGTGACGAGTCGGCCGTCCGCCGCCTACTACTTGACCGCACCCGCCGCGACGGCAACGCGGGTGTGCGCCGCACCGCCGTGCAGATGATGGAGCGGCTGCCGTACGACGACACGGTCCGCTCGGCGCTGGTCGACCGGGTGCGCACCGACCGCGACGCCGAGGTGGTGGCCGTCGCCGCGCGGGCGCTCAACGACTGGGGCCTCGGCTACGAGCACCTGCGCGAGGTGCTGATCGAGCGGATCCGCGCCGAGCCCGACGGGGTGGTCCGCCGCGCCTCGGTGCGCGTACTCGCCGATCGGCTCGGCTCTGGTCAGCCCGTCCAGAGCCTGCTGACCGCGCTGCTGCACGACGACCGCGACGCCGGCGTGCTCAGCAGTGCGGCGAAGACGCTGGTCGAGCGCTTCGACGCGGCCGAGACGGTGAAGAGCCTCCTGATCGAGCGCACCGGCCGCGATCCCGACGAGATCGTCCGCCGGGCCGCCGTGCAGATCCTCCGGGAGCACTTCCGTGCCGACGCCGAGGTGCACAGCGCGCTGGTCGAGTGCGCCCGCCGGGACCGTTCGGCCGAGGTGCGGCTGGTCTCCATCCGGGCGCTGACCGCGGCGCTGCCCGGGTTCGCGCCGGCGACCATCGCCCTGGCCAAGATCGCGCACTCGGACACCGACGCCGCTGTCCGGCTGGCCGCCACCGAGGCGCTGGTGAAGAAGATCGGGCTCGACGCGACGGTCTGCTCCGTGCTGTCCCGGCTGGTCGGCGCGGACCCTGACGCGACCGTACGGCGCGCCGCCGTCGAGGCCCTGGCCGAGCGCTGTGGCGGCGACACCCAGGTCCGGCGGGAGCTGCTCGACCGGGCGCGGCAGGACGCGCACGCCGAGGTGCGGGGTGCCGCCGTCCGGGCGCTGGCGCGGCACGCCGCCGCCGACCCCGACGTCATCGCGCTGCTGCTCGAGCGCACCCGGGAGGACCCCGACGGCCAGGTCTTCGCGGCGGCCGCCAAGATGGCCGACGACGGCACGCGCGCACTGATCACGGCGCGGGTCCAGTCGGACGCCAACCCGCGGGTCCGCGAGGCGGCCGCGCACGCGCTCCAGCCCTATGCGGCCGAGCCGGAGGTGCGGGAGATCCTGCTCGACCGGGTCCGCCGCGACCCCGACGCGCTGGTGGTCACCGAGGCCGCCGTCGCGCTGGTCGCCGCGGGCATCGACGACGAGCACCGCGACCTGCTGGCGCTGCGGGCGACCGGCGACGACGAGACGGTGCGCGCCGCGGCGTTGCGGGCGCTCGGCGAGTCGTTCGGCGGCGACCCGGCGATCCGCGAGCTGCTGATCGACGCCGTCCGCCGGGACAGCGACCTACGGGTACGCCGCGAGGCGCTGCGGGTTTTGGGCGAGCGGCTCTACGCGCACGAAGAGGTGCGCCAGATCCTGGTCGACATGGTGCGCGACGGTGACTGGTCGATCCGCGAGGCGTCGGTGCGGGCGCTGTGCGAGCGGTTCGGCAGCGACACCGAGATCCGGCGGCTGCTCGTGACGCTCGCCAGCACCGACGACGACCGCAACTTCCGCCGGCTCGCGGGGCAGGCACTGAGCTGGCTGCCCGGCGCCGACCCCGAACACCTGCCCGACATCGGCGATTAGGAGGCGTTGGTGCTGCTCACACTAGCGGTTTCACTCGCCGATGAAGACGTAGTCGATGCGGTCGACCAGCTCTTTGGGCAGCTCCATGTTCTCGCCGCGCATGCGGGCGAACACCTGGTCGAGGACAGTCGGGTCGATCGAGACCTGGCCCAGGATCGTGCGCACCGCGAGCTCGACCTGGAGGAAGCGCGAGCCCAGCACGGAGAACGTGCGGTAGGCGCTGAACGCCGCCGCGCGCGGGTTGAGCTGCACGACCGCGGGCAGCTTGTCCCAGTCGTCGGGGAGCTCCTCGACCTGCCACGGCGTGGTGACCACCTCGCCGTTGTGGCGCAGCAGACCGAGCCGGATGAGCTGCCAGACGGCCGCGAGGAACGGGCACGACCAGCGTCGCGTGCCGTTCTCCAGGTCCCACAGCTCGACGTCGACGAAGATCGAGTGCCGGTTGGCCGCGTTCTGCATCGGCGGCAGCCAGCCCTTGTCGGCCATCGCCGGTATCGCGACCGTGTTCGGCGAGCGCTGGCCGTTGCACAGCCAGCCGGTCTCGGTGGTCGGTGGCCGGATGCCGTTGCTGCCCGGCACCGGGTCGGTGACCAGGGCCTGCTCGACGAGCTTGGCCAGCGGCACCTCGTCGGCGACCGCGCAGCCGGACTCGCGCGCCAGGTAGTCGATCACCAGGCCGCTCTCTTCGGCGGCGGCGACCAGCATCGGGATCACTTCACGCGGCGTGCTGAACCGCGAGAAGTAGTCGTCGACGAGGAAGCAGGTGCTGACGCGCGGGCGGTTGCCACCCGGCTTGGTCGCCACGGTGCGCGCGGCGGACTGTGCCCACGGCGCGATGCGGCGAAAGTGCCGGCGCAGCGAGTCCATGCCGCCGGCGAACTCTTCCATGTAGAGGTGGCCCAGCTCGATGGAAAGGTGCGAGAGCGGAACGCGTTCGACGCTCCGCTGAGCGACCGCCTCTTCGAATGCCACTCCGGTCACAGCGTCTCCCAGGCCGCATCGTCGACAATCTTTTTAGCCAACGAGTCGAACTGTTCCAGCGTCTCACGGTTCGCGATGCGCCGCGACCACACGTCGTTATCCGAAATAAGCTGTTCACGCCATTGCAGGACAGGGTCGAGCGGGATCGACCCGAGGAGCAGTGTGCGACCGACCTTGCGGCTGCTGGCCAGTTCGGACAGATCCCGGTCGACGTCGCGCAACCAGGCGATCTGGGCGGGCCGCAGCCCCTCGAGCTCCGGCGAGTCCGGGTTGACCACCGCGGTGCGCACGAAGCGCAACGAGTTGGCCAGTTCGTCGCGGTCGTGGCCGTGGTTCTCACCGGTGTGCAGGATGCCCCGCTCGCCGTAGACCAGGCCGGAGGCGGCGAGCACGTGCTGCCGAGTCCAGCGGTGGAAGACCAGCCACCGTGTGCGGATGTTGCGGAGCGCCTCGGTGGCGGTCGCCGCGAGCACCATCTCGGTCGCGTACGAACGGCCGGCGCTGAGGTCGACCAGGCAGAGGTCGAACTCCTCCTCGAGGTGCAGGAAGAGCCGGGCGCAGCGCTCGGTGTTCTCCTTCGTGATCGGGAACTCGCCGCCGCCGCTGTCGCCGGGCAGCAGCACCAGCCGGCCCGCGCCCGGCGGACGGCTGCGCAGGCTGGACCGGTCGGACTCCTGCCAGATCTCCAACCGCTGCGGGTCGGCGACCATGCCGTGCAGGTAGGAGTGCAGACCGCCCTGGGTGGTGCCGTGCAGTGCCGTCGGGATGTTGAAGATGGCCCCGGAGGTCGGGGAGCCGAAGTCGAAGTCGAGATAGCAGACGTCACTGCCCTGCAACGCACTCCGATAGAGGATGTTGCTGCTGGTGACGGAGCGACCGGTGCCGCCCTTGTCGGAGGTCGCGAAGATCAACATTTGGTTAGCCCGCCTCGGTCACGTCACGCCTCGCGGCGGCCAGTTCGTCCAGCGCGATGAGCACCTGCGCCGCTAGGACGGCGGCGGTGCCGGGGCGCTCCGGCAAGATCTCGCGGGCCCGGGACAGGTGGATCGACGCGACCTTGAGTGTTTCTCGCATTCTCGGACCGGCGTCGCCGGCACCCGAGAGCAGTTCCATGTCGTACAGGTGCTCGGCCTCGGTCAGCAGGTCGAACGCGTAGTTGCCGAGCCGCGGACTGCGCAGTGGCGGCCGGTTGAGCATGTTGGCCGTGGTCACCAGGCCCTGCACCACCCGCTGGGTGTAGTACCAGGACGGCTTGTCGTAGCGGGTGGTCAGCTGGCCGAACACCGAGGTGGGCTGGTCCCACAGGTTGCGGCCCGGCCCCTTGTCGAGCCGGCGCTTGTTGAGGTGCTCCCAGGTGCGGTCGGCCAGGTCGAGCATCCGGCTGCGGCCCTCGGCGTCGTTGATCAGCCCGCCGATCACGGTCGTGCGCTGGAACAGCAGGGCGGCGAACTCGGAGACCGTCCACAGCAACCGGGACTCGCCCGCGTCCTCGCTGCCGACGAGCGGCACGAGCACGCCCGGCGCGTGCAGGCTCAGCGCGGGGTCGGTGTCGAACGGACGGCGCGTGATCCGCGCGCGGTTGGCCAACTCCTCCAGCACGGTGCCGACCCGGCCGAGCTCGATGTCGGTGCCGCGTTCCTGTACCAGGCCTTTGACGGCGAGCGAGGTGACCAGCAGCGTGTAGTAGTCGGACGCGTCCTCGTCAGTGGTGCGCCACGGGATGTCCTCGACCGGCCAGCGCTGGGCCTGCCCGAACGTCGCCATCGTCGACCAGTAGGACCGGGTCAGTTCCCACCGGAGCTGGAGTGCACGCGAGAGCCGCTGCTGCTCCTCGTTGAGCAGACCGAGAACGCGGGTCCGCTCGGAGAAGAGGTCCTCGATGGCGTCGACGGCGATGACGGTGAAGTAGAGGTAGGGCGCGTCCTGGGCGACACCCTTGGGCTGCTGGCCCACCGGCTCGTCGGTCTCGATCGGCGGTGCGCCACTGACGATCCCCCAGGACCAACCGACCTCGAACAGCCTGTCCGGGCTGTCGATGTCGCCGACCTGACCGGAACCGATCAGGACCTCGCGGAAGCTGGCGATGGTTTCCCGGAGGTCGCGGCGGACCGCGCTGACCACCTGGCGCTGTGGCAGGTTCTCCTGGTTGATCATGGTGGTGAGCGCTTGGCCGTACGCCGAGTCGACGTCGAAGACGTTGACCGTGAAGCTGCGCAGCAGCCCGACCATGGCGGCACTCAACCGGGTGCTGGCCTGCTGCTCCAGCGACTCGATCTCCTTGCGGTTCTCCTCGCGGTTGGCGACGGACCGGAGGACCTTGAGGAAACCGAGGACCGACAAAGACAGCGTGACCGACATGGCGAACGAGTCGACGATGTCGAGCCTGAGCTGCTCTTTCGAGGGCGTAGCCGGCCCGGTGGAGCTGAAGTAGGACGAGCCCGAGAACAGCGGCGTGCCGTCGGGGTCGCTGTAGCGGTCGAAGTATTCGCGGAGGATCCCGATCAGGGTCTTGGGGATCTCGGTCGCGTTGCCGAGCGGGCGCAGGGCCCGGATCATGTCTTCGGCTGTCTCGTCCGGACGGTCCAGTTTGAAGGACTCGACCTTGGTCGCCGGGGTCAGGATGCAGAGCAGCTGCTCGGCGTCACCGATCGAGTTGGGGGCGTCGCGCCCGCCGAACTTCCATTTCTTTTCCCGCTCTGACCAGGACGAACGCACTGTCGCGTTCCAGATCTCCAGCAGCTGTTGACGAGGCTGCATCCTCATCTGTCGCGCACCACCATCCGCCGCCTGACTCCACTGACGTTAGCTAGCAACCCGGGAGAACACTGTGGACGTGCCACGAGATGGCTCGTCAGCACCTCATTCGTCCGCTTCACTCAATGATGGACCACGGGTCAAGGCCGCCGAAAGGCCCGTGGCCCGTGTTCCGAGCTGGCGGTCTTCACCTGCGTAAACGCCGACGGATCGGCGCGGTGACGCGATGCCTGGTCGGAACGCGCTTCCATGATCATCTACTGTGGCCGGACGAGCCTTCAAGATCCACAATGGGCAGACCGGCCGTACGGCCGGGTCGAGGCAGCCGAACGTACGGTTTGGCAACCCTCTCGACAGATGCCTGACAGTTCCATCAGTTGATCGTGATAAATGTCCCGGTTTCAATGGCTATCGTGATGCGTCTATGCACCTGACATCGACTTCGATCTGTTCACGACCTTGACCCCTGGATAGCGTCTCGATAGCCATCGATGGGCCGGGCACAGAGGCCTGGCCGCAAGGGGGAGGGCTTCATGCGTCGAACCATCGCGCTGTTGGCCGGGACGGCACTGGTAGCAGCGATGCTGCCAGCATCCATCGCGACGGCCGAACTCAAGAACGACTCGGGGCCGAGTGGCGCGGACCGCGCCCTGCTCGCCGCGGGTGGACAGGTCGCCGACAAGGCGCCGGCCGGGAAGGCACCGACGGGCGTCAATCCGTATCTGGCGCTCGTACCCGATCCGACGACGATCGACTACGCCGCGTGGAAGCAGGTCGCCGAAAAGCAGGGCGCCGCTCGCGAGCAGAAGCGCGCGCTGCGCCAGGCCGTGGCCGCCTCGCCGGTGCTGGTCGACGAGGACGAGCCTGACGGCACCCAGGGCGGCAACGACTCGCCGGCCATCGCCCAGCCTGTGCCGGGCTTCGGGACCAAGGGCAAGCAGAATCCGCGAGCCCGCATCCTCGGCTCGCTCGACAACGAGACGGTCTCCCGCACCGCCCTGACCCCCAACACCGAGGACGACGGCGCGATCCCGCTGGCCCGCGACACCGGCATCCAGGGCGTTCGCAACGGCATCACCACGAGTGGCACGATCGGCGACGGCCCGCACGGCTCGGCGGCGGGTGACACCGGCGACTTCGACTTCTACAAGCTGACCATCACCCAGGTCGGCGAGACGATGACCGCCGACATGGACACGCCTGTCGGCCTGCTCGACCCCATGCTGGCGCTCTACGACGCCGCCGGCGAGGAAATCGCGTTCAACGACGACTCCGGCGGCCTCGACAGCCTGCTGCGCTACACCTTCACCGAGGCCGGCGACTACTTCCTCGCCGTGACCGGCTACAACGTCCTGCCCGCCGACCCGTTCGACCCGGCCAGCGGCGACGGCGCAGGCAGCGAGGGCGCGTACAACCTGCTGCTCGACGTGGCTGCGGCCGACGTCGACTTCTACGCGGTGCAGTTGCGCAAGGGCGACGTGCTGGGCACGTCGGTCACCGGTTCGGCCGCCCGGATCACCGTGTGGGACACGGCCGGGCGCGAGGTGCACGGCTCCGACCAGGACGCCACCTTCATCTACCCGCCGAACAGCCCGCTGCCCGGCGGCGGCAACGCGGTCAGCGAGCACGTCGCCGACGAGGACGGTCTGCACTACGTGTCGGTCAGCGACGGCAGCGGGAACTACGACATCACCGTCGAGGCGTACCGGCCGAACCTCGAAGGCGACAAGATCACCCAGACGATCTTCATCGACTTCAACGGCCAGCGGCTCAACACCGCGATCTTCGGCGGCCCTGGCGTCGTGACGCTCAGCCCGTTCCGTGCCTTCCTCGGCCGGTGGGGCCTGACCACCGCCGACGAGAACGCACTGATCAACGGGATCGTGGCCGAGGTGACCGAGAACCTCAAGCGGGACCTCGTCGCGAGCGGGCTCAACGACAAGTTCCGCCTCAAGATCCTCAACAGCCGTGACGACGCCGACCCGTTCGGCGAGGTCAACGTCAGCCGGCTGATCGTCGGCGGCACCATCGCCGAGTCCGGGGTCAACACGATCGGCATCGCGCAGTCGATCGACCCCGGCAACTTCGACACGCAGGAGTCGGCGCTCATCCTGCTCGACGTGCTGAGTGGCCCGGCCGACGACGACGCGTCGCTCAACTTCTACCTCACGCCGGCGAGCGACAAGCGCGCGTTCATCGCCCAGGCGGTCGGCAACGTGGTGTCCCACGAGGCCGGTCACTTCTTCGGCAACTGGCACGTCGACCAGTTCAACGACACCCTCAACCTGATGGACCAGGGCGGCAACTTCCCGCTGCTCTACGGCGTCGGCCCCGACGGCATCGGCGGCACCGCCGACGACCCGGACGTCGACTTCGGTGAGGACGAGTTCAACCCGAGCGAAGGCTTCACCGGCACCGAGGACACCCAGGGCCGGCTCGCGACGGTCCTGACCCGCTGACCCACCGCGCGGAGGGAGCCGGTTCGCCGGCTCCCTCCGTCGCTCAATGCCGCAAAGCCGGGGGTACGGGCGCGTCCAGGTGCTCCAGCAGCGCGGCCAGCTTGTGGTCGAGCTCGATGCCGACCTCGGCGATGTCGTCGGCACCCACGGCACCGAACGACGAGAAGGTCGCGCTGGGCCGCTCGATGACGAAGTGCGTCTCGCCGGCCCGGCTGGCGATCATCAAACGCAGCGGCGCGTACAACATCGCGGCCTGGTCGTAGCGGTACATCCGCTCGGCGAACACGTGGTTGCCCATCAGATAGACCACGCACTGACCCGGGTCGTGCGCGAGCCGCATCAGCGGGCCGTCGTCGCTGGACCAGTAGCGCAGAAAGCCCCACGGCGCCGCGGCGTCGACCTGGGCGGTGACCTCGGACCAGTCCGCCTCGCGGGCGATGAGCTCGTTGAGCGCGGCGTAGTCGAGCGCCGGCACGGCCGTCTCGTACCGCCGCCGGAAGTCCTCGAACGACGCCTCGACGGGGATGCGGTAGCGGTCGGCCTGGTAGCGGCTCTCGGAGATCGCCATCAGACCGACGCTAACAGCGGCGCCACGGCCCGCGCGCGGGTTTGGTGTCAGAGGAACATCGCGTTGGCGGTGGCCACGAAGAGCATCGCCTTATCTGTCAGCACGTCACCCGGCGGTGACGACCAGCTCGTTGCCTTCGGGGTCGGCGATCCGCCAGCGACCTTCGGACTCGTCGAGGATCCGGCCGCCGGCTGACAGGGTCGTGTCGACGCGCGACCGCGCGATGTCTGACGGCACCGCGAGCTCGAAGTGGATGCGGTTGCGCTGGCTGCGCCGGTCCGTCTCCGTGGCGTCGAGCTCCTGGAAAACCAGCACCGGGTTCAGCCGCCGCGGATCGTGGATGTCGCTCACGTCGGCTCGGCGGTCGTGGACGTAGCCGAGCGCGGCCACCCAGAACGCCCGGACGGCGGCGACGTCGGCGACGTCGAGGAAGAGCTGAGCAAAACGCGGTAGCCCCGGATCAGCGGTTGCCCCGAGTTCGCGCGCGGCGGTCTGAATGCTCTCGGCGAGGTCGGTGAAGTCGAGGTCCAGGCCGTGAGCCTCGTGCTGGTCCTTGCCGCTGTCGATGATCACGAGCCCGGGACGCAGGTCGACCAGCAACGGGAAGCCCGCCTCGCGCGCCAGCGCCGCCGTCGCGGTGGCCAGGTCACGCTGCTGCTTCGGCGAGGTGACCCGGTAGCACGCCATCGCGCTGAACACCGCCTGCCAGTCGGCTGTCAGCGCGTCGCCCGGCACCAGATCGACCTCGTTGCCGTCGGGGTCGGAATGGCAGACACCGTAGGGTCCCGATCCCGCACCGAGCCCGGCCTGCTCGACCGCCGCGGCCGGGCGCACCACGTCGAGGTGGACGCGGTTTCGCAACGGCCGGGAGTCGGCCGACCGGTGGATCCGGATCGCGGGGTCGCGCCGCAACGGATCCGCCAAACCGCCGTCTTCCCCGGGCGCGTAGTCGAGCACGCGCTGCCAGAACCCGCTCACCGCGGCCGGGTTCGCCGACTCGAACACGACGCTCAGCCGCTGCGGGACGGCAGGGTTCGGGGTCAGCCCGAGATCCCGCGCGGTCGCCGACACCGCATCGGCGTGTTCGTGTGAGTCGAGGCACACCCGCACGCCCGTCGGGCGCAGGTCGACCACGATCTCGGCCGACAGCCCCACGACGCGGCCGGCCAGCGCGGCCCCCTCGATCAGCGAAGGCGCGTCGAACCATGCCGTCGCGACCCCGTCGACGACGCGCCAGTCCGTGCCGATCTCGGTCATGCCCCGCTGTCGACGTGCTGCCGCGGCTCGAAGAGGGAGCGTGATTCCTCGACCGGCGCCTCGGCGGCGACGGGCTCCGGCTCCGGCTGGTGCTCGAGCACCACGCCGTTCTCCTCGTGAGCGGGCGCGGCAGGCAGGGCGGGCTGTTCCTGGTCCGGTCGCGCCGCGACCACCATCTTGAACTCGCCCGTCTGCTCGCTGATCGCCGCCGCGGCCATGACCGCCGCCGCTGCCCGGTCGGCCATCCGCTTGGCCTCGCGCTGCATCCGTACCCGGGCCTCGAGCGTCTGCTGCTCCACCTGCTCCGCGCTGCGCCTAGCGGTGTCGAGGCGGGACAGCTCCGCGCTCAGCTCCTGGCGCGTGCCCTGGAGTCGGTGAGTCACCTGAGCCAGGTCGTTCTCGACCGCCGCGCCGTCCTGGCGGAGCTGGCTGAGCTGCTGCTGGGCCTGTTCCTGCGCGTTGCGGAGCTGGGCCAGCGCCTGCTGGCGCGCCTCGATCTCCTTCTGCACCATCGTGAGCTGCTGGTGGTAGGCCTGCATCTGCTGCTCGGCCTCGGCCGCCCGGGCCTCGTCGGCCTCCTGCGCGGCCGTCCGGTGTTCGTTGATCTCGCGCTCGACGTCCGCGCGCCACCGGGCCAGTTCCTGCTTGGTCTGCTCGTGGGCCGACTCGATGCGCGCCCGGGCCTCGCCCTCGGCGCGCTCGATCGCTGCCTCGCTGGCCTCGTGCAGGCGCTTCGCCTCCTGCTCGGACGCCTCGCGCGCTTCCTGACCCGCCGCCCGCAGGCGCTCGGCCTCCTGGTGCGCCGCCTCGACCACCTTTTCGGCCGCCGCCTGGATCTCGGCGGCGTGCTGGCCCGCCGCCTCGACGATGGCCTGGCCCTGCTTCTCCGACAGGGCCAGGATCTCGTCGACCATCGAACCCAGGTGGCGGAACGACGCCCGGTCGAGCCGTGGCGGCCGGTCCCGGAGCTCGGTCAGCTCGCCATGCATCTGCTCCAGGTTGGAGCTCAGGCCCCGGATGTGGTTGTGCGCCTGGTCGCGCTCCGCGCTGAGCTGGGAGACCCGCTCGGCGAGGTCGGCGATATGCCGGTCGACCTGTTTCTTCTCGTAGCCGCGCATCGACGTGTCGAACGTCGGCGTGTCATATAGCTGCTGACCTTGGGACATCCGTCATCCTCCACCGCACGCGCTCGATCGGCGGGACTATACCGCTGCGGAAGCCCGCTCCGACAGCAGCAAGTTGACGTCACCGAACTCGTGCCAGCGGTAGCCGGCCGCCAGCGCCTCCTGGTAGGACCGGGCGACCAGGTCCGGACCCGCGACGGCGGCGAGCAGGTCGAGATGCGAGGCGCGCGGTTCGTGGAACCCCGTCAGCAAGCCGTCCACGACCCGCACGCCCCGCTCCGGCGTCACCACCAGGTCGGTCCAACCCGATCCGGCCGCGCCTCCCGTGCTCTCCAGCGCTCGGACCACCGTCGTGCCGACCGCGATTACCCGTCGGGCGCCCGCGAGCACCCGCGCGGTGGTGGCGGGCACCGAGAACCATTCCGGGTACGGCCGCTCGTGCGCCTCCGCCGACGCCACTCCGGTGTGCAACACGATCGGCACCACCTGCACGCCGGCGGCGACCAGCCGGGTGACCACCCGGTCGGTGAAAGGGCGGCCGGCACTGGGCATCTCCGCGCTGCCGGGCTGGGTGGCGAACACCGTCTGATAAGCCGACAAGGGCCAGGACTTCGGCACGTAGTCGTACCGGATCGGCGAACCGTACGAAGTCAGGTAAGCCTGGACGTCGGCGAAGGACGGAGCGGCAACCCAGAGCCGGCCACGGGAGTACGGCGACAGCAGCGTCACCGACCCTCCGCCACGCAGGTCGATCCGTTGCCCGGCGGCAGCGGTCGAGGCCAACGGGCCGCGCGGCTCGACGAGCCACGTACCGTCCGGATTGGCCGTGGAGAAATGCACGGGATGTCCGTCGACGGTCGGCACCGCGGCCGCGAGTGTCGCCGACGTGTTGACCACCAGCACGTCTCCCGGGCAGAGCACGTCGGGCAGTTCCCGGAAGATCCGGTGCGATTGGGAGTACGGGGTCGAGACGAGCATGCGTACACCGTCGCGTGGCACGCCTCGGGCCTCCGGCGGCTCGTGGGCCGACAGCTCGTCCGGCAGCACGAAGTCGATCGGCGACCCGGTCGCGGTCACCACTGGGCGACCCGGACCCGGCCCGACTCCGGCCGTGCGGCCAGCAGACGGAGGAACGAGGGCACGACCGACTCCGGCTCCGGACGGTCGCTGATGTCCTCGCCGGGGTAGGCCTCCTGGTGCATCCGGGTGCGCATGTCGCCCGGGTCGGCCCACCACACCCGCACGTCCGGTTCCTCGGCCGCGAGGATCCTGCTCGCCTGCTCCAGGGCCGCCTTCGCCGAGCCGTAGCCGCCCCAACCGGCGTACGCCTCGATCGCCGCGTCCGAGGTCACGTTCAGCACCGCCCCGCCGCGCTTACGCAACCCGGGCAGGGCGAGCTGGGTGAGGGCCAGCGGTGCGTGCACGTTGATCTCGTACACCTCGCGCCACGCCTCGATCGGGTAGTCGGCGATCCGCGGCTGCGGCGAAGGCCCCAGGATCGAGGCGTTGTTGACCAGCAGGTCGGCGCCGCCGTAGCGGTCCGCCGCCTCGACCAGCGCGACCAGGTGCTCGGGGTCGGCGACCGAACCGACGACAGGGGTGACTCCGGGCCCGAAACCGACGGCCGCCAGGGCCGCGCCGTCGCGGCCGTCGACGACGACGTTCCAGCCGGCGCGCGCCAGGCCGCCGGTGAGTGCGCGCCCGAGGCCCCGGGACGCGCCGGTGATGATCGCTGTTGTCATGCCTCCGACGCTAGGAACGATGCCGGCCGATGCCATCGGACCAGGGACAACGCCGTCCCGGGACCTTGGTCCTAGGACCATCGGACCGGATCACCGGAGGACCGGCCCGCGCTACGGTGCGAGGGTGGACGCGCGCGAAGAACTGCGGGCGCTGAGCGCCGCCGTACTCGCCGTGACCGCGCGCCAGTCGGTGCGCGAGGTGCTCCAGACGATCGTGTCGGCCGCGCGCCGGCTGCTGGACGCCCGGTACGCGGCCCTCGGCGTGCCCGACGAGGACACCGGTGCGTTCGCGGAGTTCGTGGTCGACGGGATCAGCGACGCCCAATGGAACGCGATCGGCCCGCTGCCACGCCAGCACGGCCTGCTCGCGGTCATGCTGCGCGACCCGGCGCCGCTGCGGCTGGCCGACATCCGGTCGCACCCCCGCTTCGAGTACTGGCCCAAGCACCACCCCGAGCTCCGCGACTTCCTCGGCATGCCGATCGTGCACGGCGAGGAGATCCTGGGCGCGCTCTATCTGGCCAACAAGCGCGGCGGCGAGTTCGACCGCGACGACGAGGACCTGCTCCGGATTCTGGCCGGTCACGCCGCGATCGCTCTGGTCAATGCCCGGTTGTACGAGCGCAGCCGGGAACTGTCGATCCTCGAGGAACGCGACCGGATCGCCCGGGAGCTGCACGACTCGGTGGCGCAGAAGCTGTTCGGCCTGCGCCTGACCGCGGACGCGGCGGCGGCGCTGCTCGAGCGGGACCCCTCGCGGGCGGCGGCCCAGCTGAGCACCGTCCGCACGCTGGCGGCCGAGGCCGCCGACGAGCTGCGCGCGATCGTCGTCGGCATGCGGCCCGCCGACCTCGCCAACGAGGGGCTGGACGCCGCGCTGGCGAAGCAGGCGCGGCTGCTCGACCGGGTGCACGCGGCGCGGGTGCGGTTGCGGGCCGACGCGGTGCCTCGCGTGGCACCGGAATGCGAGGACGCCGCGTACCGGGTGGCCCAGGAAGCTCTGCACAACGCGTTGCGGCACGCGTCGGCCCGTACCGTCGAGATCCGGTTGTTCGTCGACGGCGCCGCACTGGTCGTCGAGGTCCGCGACGACGGATCGGGCCTGCGCCCCTCGGACCAGGCGTCGCTGGGCCTGACCTCGATGCGCGAGCGCGCCCAGTCGGTCGGCGGCCGCCTGACGGTCGACTCGAAACCGGGCCAGGGCACGACGGTGCGGTTGGAGGTGCCCGTTGTCTGAGCGGATCAGGGTGCTGGTGGTCGACGACCACGCCATGGTGCGCCAGGGCCTGCGCTCGTTCCTGGAGGTGCAGGACGACCTGGAGGTGGTCGGCGAAGCGGCCGACGGCGCGGAGGCGGTCGCGCGGGCGGTGGAGCTGCTGCCGGACGTGGTCCTGCTCGACCTACGGATGCCAGGCGTCGACGGCGTGTCGGCGCTGCGCGAGATGACCGCGCGGGGCCTTCCGTGCCGGGTCCTGGTGATCACGAGCTTCACGGAACCGGCGGCGGTGCTGCCGGCGGTCCGCGCGGGAGCGGCAGGCTATGTCTACAAGGACGTCGACCCCCCGGCGCTGGCGGCCGCCATCCGCTCGGTCCACCTCGGACACACCCTGCTGCACCCGGATGTGGCGCGAGTGCTCAGCGAGGGCGAGGCGGCCGCGGACCCGGCCCGACTCACCCCGCGCGAACGCCAGGTGCTGACGGAGATCGGCCGAGGCCGGTCGAACCGCGAGATCGCCCGAGCGCTGGGCCTGGCCGAGAAGACGGTAAAAGCTCACGTGAGCGCGATCCTGTCCAAACTCGGAGTCCAGGACCGCACCCAGGCAGCTCTTTACGCCGTCCGTGCGGGCCTCGCCTGACACCGAGCCAAGAGTGACCATCGCTGACAGATCACGGTCAGTTCGAGCCCGGCCAACGTGTCAATCTGCTCTTCTTGTCTGGTTCTGTTCCAGCTGGAGAGGGAGAACGAATGGATCGACTCGAAGTCGTCATCCAGATCCCGGCCGCTGAACGGCCCGACTTCGAGCGGCTGTCGCGGGAGCTTGGACAGGAGCTTCCGACGATAGAAAGCAAGCCACTCGACGGCGCCCTTGTCGCACAGGCCATCGTGCTGATAGGCATTCCGGCGCTGGCAACGCTCCGGGCCTGGCTTCTCGCGCGGACGGCAGCCCGCCAGGCCACCATGGTGTCGTGGAAGGGCGTCAAACTACGCGGGTACACCGCGGAGGAGGTCGACCAGATCGTCTCGGCTTTCAACGCGGCCCTCACCAAAGAGCCCAGTGCCGCGCGCGACGAACCCGAATAGACGTGGAAGAAATCGTCCGCTCGTTCCTCTTGGCGACGAGAGGCACCGCTGAGCCGCAGGATCCCCGCTTACCGCTCGCACGGATCTACGCTGAACAGTTCAACGTCTGTGCGGCGATCATGCGTGACCTGGTCGCCCCGGAGAAGCTTCCGCCCGTTCGGCTGCACATCACGTACTCGCAGGAGGCAAAGGCTGAGACCCTGCGCCTCGGCGATGGTTCGATCGTCATCTATGACCAATACCTCGGGCAGGTCTTCAGCCAGCTGAACCGGCTGGTCGTCAAACCCACCTCGTTCCGGGCCATCACCTGCTACCTGTTCAAGATTTGTGCCAACCTCTCCCTGATCAACGGATATCCACAGGAGGCGATGGACTACGGCCTGATGCATCTGCGGTTGCGGCCGCAGACCGCTGACGGTTACCAGCCTTGGTCGGAGCTCACCGACCCGATCGGTTTCCACGACGCTCCAGAACCCGAGCGACAGCCGCGGTTCCGGTTCACGGAGCAGGACCGCGGAGCGTTCTCGTTCCTCCAAGAGGCCTTCGTCCTCTGCCACGAGCTCGCACACCACCTGCTGCGGGCCAGGTCCTTGGCCGCGCTCACCGCCCGCCGCCGGCTGATCGAGTGTTTCGAGCTGGGCCGTACGTACCACGAGATCATGCGGGAAGACGGCCGCATCGGAGATCCAGTCCGGCGTGCCGATGCCCTGCTGAGCGACTGGATCATCCTGCACCAGCGAATGTTCGGGAGGGCACCCACTCCGACGGAGATCCAGCGCGAAGTCGATCACATGGCCAGCCAGAGCGACGAACGCGACGTCGACGTTGCCCGGCTCCTGGCGGACCCCGGCATGGCCGAGGAGTGCTTGTGTGACCTCTTCGCCGCGGACGTGGTCGGTCAGCTCGCGCGGTCCATCGGGAAACGCCACGGGGACGGCGTGCTTGCCTCCTTCATGGCCTTGCACTGGATGCGCTTGATCCGGACTCTCGCCGTGGCCGCGCCGCGCGTCGCCCGCGACGACGCTCAGGAGGTCACGCCGACGGATCTCGCGGGCGAGCACGCGCGCTTGCAGATCTTCCGGCGGACCGCCGTCGGGCTCCGCGGGCGAGGTTTCATGGGCGCGCGAACTCTGTTGGACGCCTCCGGCCTCGACGGCGGCGGACGTCCGGAATCGCGGCGGCTCACCGCCATGCACCAGCACCTGCAGGTTTTCCACTTGGAGATGTCGGATTTCAACCGCCAGTACTGGGATCGCCTCGGCGACTACGTGGAGAGGTACTTCCTCGCGGCGGCGAGCGTGGAGCTGCAAGATCTGCGTGCCCACCCCCGGCACCAGAGTCTTGACCTACCACCCGATCAGGCGATCATCATCGCGCGGTGGGCCTGCGACATGCTCGGTGACCGGTCGCCCGAGGAGGCGCTTCGCGCGTACGCGCGAGCCGCGCTCGGGCACTGACCCGGGGCTGGTCGCGTCACACCTGTGCCCCGTCAGGCTGGAGGTCGGGTGCCAGGCGGCCGAAGACGCTGAACTGAGGGCGTGGGTCGGTCGGCGTCGCGCGGACGTTGAGCCAGCGGGGGAGCGCCCGTGTCGCCGCGCGGGAGCCGGTCGCGGTCAAGTCGCCCGCGCGGATCGCTTCGCGCCAGCTGACCTCGCCGCGCCATAGGTGGGTCAGGCACCGCAGGGTTGTTTCGACAGTTGCCGCTACGGGGTGGCCCGGGTCGAAGTCGCAGACGTCCGCGTCCTCCGCTGTCATGATCAGCCACCAGCGTTGGGTTTTCGGTGCCACGTCGCCCAGTGCGACGTGAACCACCGTGCGGCCCGGCGGTAGGTCTGCGCGGGAGACCTGGCGGCGCATGTCCCAGAAGAGCAGGTGCGGGTCCAGGTCTTCGTCTCCCAATTCCGGCAGCCAGCGCAGCGACCAGTCGCCCAGCCCGTCGACGATCTGTTGTAGGTCCTTGCCCGCCGGAGTCAGGCGATAGATGACCTTGTTGCCGTCGGGGAAGCGCTCGACCACCCCGACCCGTTCCAGGCGTTGCAGGCGCTTGACCAGCAGCGCCGGCGACATGCGGGGGACGCCTCGGCGGATGTCGTTGAAGTGGCGGCTGCCCATCAGCAGCTCGCGGACGATCAGCAGGGTCCACCGCTCGTCCAGGACCTCAAGTGCCTTGGACACCGGGCAGAACTGGTAGTAGGTACCCATACACCGACGGTAAGAGCACACCGCAGTACAGAAACAGAACTGGTTGGCTTCATTTCGTGAACTGACGGGCGACCCCGGTCGCGGCCGAACATCGAGGTCATGACTGACATCAAGGAATCCGTGGGAAACATGTTGGGGCTGCTGGCCGGGTACGTCGGCCATCGCACCGTCGCGACCGGTCTGCGGGCGGGGCTCGTCGCCGCGATCCAGGAACCGGCCACACCGGACGAGCTCGCCCGACGAACCGGGCTCGACCCGTTCTACACCTTCGCCTGGTGCCGGGCCGCTTACGGCGCCGGCGTCTGTGAGCGCGACGGTGACACCTACCGGCTCGCCGACAACCTCGGCACCGTTCTCCTCGACGACACCTCCCCGGCGTACGTCGGTGGCGTTTTCAAGGTCCTCGAACAGCCCGAGATCTTCGATCGGTTCGAGGCCAGCCTGGCCACCGGCGAGCGGCTCTGGTGGGACGGTTGCTCGCCCGAGTTCATCGCGGCGGTCGGCGGCACCGGCCGGCCGTTCTACCGCCGCCTCGTGCCGGACGGGCTCGCCCGCGTCCCCGGTCTGAAAGCCAAGCTCGACCAGGGCTGCCGGGTCCTCGACACCGCCTGCGGGTCCGGGCACGGGCTGGTCATGCTCGCGCGGGCGTACCCGAACAGCGAGATCGACGGTGTGGACGGTGACGCACACTCGGTCGACGTCGCGTGCGCGACGCTGGATCAGGCCGGGCTGACCGGGATCACGGTCTGGGACAGTCCGCTGGAGAAGCTCAGCGTCGACCGGCCGTACGACGTGGTCATCAACAACATCTCCATGCACGAGTGCCGCGACATCGACGCCGTGGTGCGCAACGTGAAGGCGGCGCTGAAGCCGGGCGGGGTGTTCGTCATCTCGGACTTCCCGTTCGCCGACGACGACGAAGGGCTGCGCACCGCGCCGGGTCGCGTGATGTCCGGCATCCAGATCTTCGAGGCGCAGATCGACGACCAACTGCTACCCCGCCGGGTGTACGACGACCTGCTGGCGAAGCACGGGTTTACGGACCTCGGTTTCGCGAGTATCACCCCGATGCACGCCCTGACCTGGGGTTACGCCTGATCCGACAAAGAGGCTGGACCTGAAGGCATCGGGCTGCGACGATATACGCACTCTCAATGCAAGAATCTTGGAGGTGCCGTGCGTCGCTATCGCCAAGGTCTGCTCTCCCTGGTCGCCGCCATCGCCCTGGTCCTGACCGCGACACCGGCCGTCGCGAGCGGGGACAAACCGCGGCCCGTCATCTTCGTGCACGGCAGCGCCGGGTCCGCCTCGCAGTTCGAGTCGCAGACCCGGCGACTGGCCAGCAACGGCTACCCCATCGAGATCATCGAGGCACACGAGTACGACTCGCCCAACGTCGCGACGATCCTGCCGGCGATCTTCGCCGGGCTCGACGAGCGGGTCGAACGGCTGCGCGGCCGCACCGGACAAGAGCAGGTCGACATCGTCGCGCACTCGCTCGGCACCTTTGTCATGCAGAGCTACCTGGCCAGCTCGCCGGGCCGCGCGGCGAAGGTGGCGCACTACGTCAACCTCGACGGGCGCACCGCCACCGCCCTGCCGGGTGGCGTGCCGACGCTGGCGGTCTGGGGCGAGGGCGACCCGGCCCGGGCGATCACCGGCGCCACCAACGTCTACTTCCCGGACCAGTCGCACACCCAGACGGTCTCGTCGGAGGAGTCGTTCCGGGAGATGTTCCGGTTCTTCCGGGGCCGTTCGCCGCACACCAGCAGGATCGTGCCGGAACGGCACGCCGAGATCTCGGGCCGGGCGGTGCTGTTCCCGAGCAACGCCGGTGTCACGGACGCCACGCTCGAGGTCTACCGGGTCAGTCCGCTGTCCGGGCGACGGCTGGGCAACAGGCCGGTGCATCGGGCCGCGTTGTCCGGCGACGGCGCGTTCGGCCCGATCAAACTCGACAGCACCGCCCGGTACGAGCTAGCGGTGGTCCGGCCCGGCGCCGCGACGCACCACTTCTATTTCCAGCCGTTCCTGCGTGACAGTGCGTTCGTCCGGCTGCTCACCAGCCGCCCGGGCGAGGGGCTGGGCGCCCTCGTGGAGGCCGGCGCCGGGCACACCGCGCTGACCATCCAACGCCAGCGGGAATGGTGGGGTGACCAGGGCACGGCCGGCGACCACCTGTGGGTCAACGGCCGCGACATCCTCAACGCCGCCAACGCGCCGCGGGCAAAGCGGGTCATCGGGATCTTCGCGTTCGACGCGGGCAGCGACCGCCGCACCGACCTGACCGCGCCGCTGCCGGCGTTCTTCGCGCAGACCTTCATCACGGGCATGGACGTCTTCATCCCGGCCGCTCCCAAGAACCGAGGCCTGGTGTCCATCACCGTCGGCCAGCGCGGCGGCGGCTACGAGTCCGTCAACCTGCCCAACTGGCCGTCGGACGACCACCGGATCACGGTCAACGTCAACGACTACTAGGCAGCGGCGTATCCGGCCAGCAGGATGTCGATGGCCTCCGCGAACCGGCTGTCGAAGTCGAGGCCGGCCCGCGTGGCGATGACCTCGGTCAGGTTGGGGAACTCGACCGGGTCGAGCTCGTCGGCGCGGTCGTCGAGGTTGGGTTCGGTGCCCTCGTGTCCGGGGGTCCGGCCCACCTCGGCGAGCGTGTGGCCGATCGTGAACGTGGCCACGACGTTGACGACATCCATGGCCCGTCCCAGGGGTACGCCGCCCGCGCGCATCCCGGCCAGCCAACGCTCCGACATCCGCAGCGCCTCCGGTGAGTTGACCGGCCGGGTGCCGGCCAGCGGCAGCACGCCGGGGTGGGCCAGCAGCGCCCGGCGCAGCGCGTGCGCGAACTCCCGCATCCACGGCACCCACTCGTCGCCGGGTTCGTCGAGCCCCGCGAAGGCCGTCTCCATGACCCGGTCGACCAGGCCGTCGAGGAGCGCGTCCTTGTTGGGCACGTAGTTGTAGAGCGTCATCGCCTCGACGCCCAATGCGCCGCCCAGCTTGCGCATCGACAGCGCGGGAAGGCCATGCGTGTCCACGAAGTCCAGAGCGGCGTCGAACACCTGCTCCCGGCTGAGCCCGGCCTTCGTGCCGGCTCGGCGTTCCGCCACCACCACACCCCTTGACGATTCTTACGGTGTAAGTCAGGCTAGCAGAAACTTACGCCGTAAGAATGGGGTCCGAAATGCTCGCCCTCGCCCTGACGCTGATCCTGAGCACTGTCGCGTACCACCTGGTCATGACCTTGGTCGACGTGTATCCGCTGAACAACGTGCGCGACGCCAAGCGCGCCGAACAATGGACCGAAGTCGCCGTCAACGCACCCGTCATGGCGCTGCCCGCGGTCCTGCTGAGCCTGGCGGCGGCGCTGGACGTCAAGACGCTCGGCTACGTGGCCGGCGGGTTGGAGCTGCTCATCGTGGCCGGCGGTCTGCTGCTCTGGTGGCTGCCCTACCTCGCCGGCGTCACCGTGCCGTGGGCCACCGCCGGCACCGGCGTGACCTGGGCCCAACTGCACGCCCGCACGTACGCGCACACGCTGGTCGTGCTGCCCCGGATCGGCGACCGCCCGCGCCCCAACCTGGAGCACATGGTGCTGCACGCGCTGATGCTGGCGGCCGCCGTCGCCACGTTCGCGGCCGCGGGCTAACCCGGGCGGGGCTGCGGGACCGTGGTGGGCACGGTGGACTCCCGGGTGACCAGTCGGCAGGGCTGGCGCACCACGCCCGTCGACGGCCGTCAGGAAATCAACAACTACTACCCGTACTCCGTCGACCTGATGCCCAACACGGCGCAGTACCGTGGGGCGCTGCGGCTGTTCGCCGACCCGGCCGACTACCCGATCTTCCCGTTCTACACCGCGAACCAGCGGGACGAGGCCGCCGCGGCGGCGGCATGGCAGCCGGGCAGCAACAACTTCTCGATCATCAACTCGACCGTGCAGTTCCGGCTTTACTCGTCGGCGCTGCGCAACTATCCGAACTCGTGGATGACCAACGACGACTACAAGAAGCTGCTCTACAACGGCGGCGTTGCGGCTGCCTGCGTCGTGGACCTCGCAGTAACGGAACGGGAGCTCCTATGTGAACGTCCCGTCGGCGAGCCGGTATCCGGTCGCGCTCAACCCGTACAACACGGTGACCTTCGGGCAGGTGAGCACCACCCGGCTCGAAGTGAAGGCGTGCGGGTAGGGCGGCCCTCACCGGATACCGGCCAGCGTGCGGGATGTCGATGGGGGTCGCTGTTCGGGACGCTGATTGGCATGCGAACCCTGACACCGGCCGCCGTACGCGCGGCGTTCGTGATGTGGCTCCTCGCCGTGGCGGCGGGAGCCTTCGAGACCATCCTCGCGGTGGCGAACGGAGAAGCGGGTTCCGCCGCCGTGGTCGGCGTGACCATCCGAGCGGCGGTCTTCGTGGCCGCGCTCCTGGTGGCGTTCCAGATGCGCTCGGGCAAACGCTGGGCGCGCCTCGTCCTCACCATCGGCCTCGGGTTCTTCGGCACCCTTTCCCTGGTCGTCGACCCCGTGCTGTGGCTGTTGGACGGCAACTCGCTGAGCGATGCCCTCGCCAACGTGAGCGCCTTCGGCATCAGCCGGGCCGTGCACGTAGCGGCCGTACTCGCCGGATGCGTCCTGATGTTCGTGTCGTCCGCCAACGCCTACTTCAGGCGGTCGAGCACGCCCGCCCGGGCGTAGGCGTGACGAACATACGGAAGGCCGGCACCCCGCGACTGGGGCCGGCCTTCCTTCTCTCAGTTTCAAGCGGGCGGTGCCAGGTAGAGGCCGGCCATGTCGACGACGATGTTCACCGGTTTGGCGCTGCTGTTGTAGACCATGAAGCCAGGTCCCAGCCCGACCGTGATCTGGTTGGCGATGGTCTCGTTCACGCCGAAGTTGATGACGGATGCGGTCGGGCGCGGCTGGCCTTCGGGATAGACGGTCAGGTAGCCCGGCGATTGCGCGCCCGTGACGGTCAGGTTGGCGACGACGGCGGTACGCCGGCATCCGGTCTGGTAGCAGTCGTTGTCGTAGGCGCTGACCCAGATCGCTTGGCCAGGTCCGATGGGGTTGAAGCTCTCGCGGGTGTCGAGGATCCGCGTCGGGGCTACCGGCAGGAAGGTGTCGGCGATGCCGGGTGCGAAGTAACCGCTCAGGTCGGCGAGGACGTGGACGGTGCCACTGCCGCCGTACGCGAAGGAGATTTTCCGGTCGACGACGGGTGCGATGACCATGTTGTTGGCCGTCTGTCCGGTGACGAAATTGAGGTTGGAGGTGGTCGGCACCGCGCTGTCGGGCGGGAAGGCGGTCAGGTGGCCGCCGGCGGTGGGCTTGGTGACGGCGACGTTGAGCACGACCGCGGTGGTGCCGACCGGCACGCGGCCGGCGAGGTCGACGGTGACCCGGCCGTTCGGGCCGAGCGGGGTGTCGCCGGGTACGCCGACGGCCGATCGGGTGTCGAGCACCCGGGCCGGAGTGTTCGACGTGAGGCCCACCCCCTCGCTCCCGTAGTAACCGGCGAGGTCGGCGAGTACGTGCACGGTGCCGGCGCTGCCGTTCTTGATCTTCACCTTGCCGTTGGCGACGGGCACGGTGACCAGGTTCGGGATCGTCTGGTTCGCGACGAAGTTGATGTTCGACGCCACGGGCTCGGTGGAGGGGTAGACCTTGAGGTAGCCGTTGCTGGTCGGATTGGTGACGGTTACGTTCAGCACCACCGCGTTCGCGGTCGCGACCGGGGCCGGCAACGGCAGCTCGATCTCCTCATGCGGGTTGAGTGGCGTCGTGCGGGACACGCCGATCGCGGCCTTGGTGCTCAGCACCCGCTGCGGGGCGACCGCGGTGAACGCCGCGCCCAGCATCAGGCACTCGCTATCGGTGTATCGGGTTGGGTAGCTGCGGAAACCGTCCGGGCTGGCCTCGACGTAGACACAGGAGCGCCCGGCGCGGTTGAAGGTGAACCGCTGGGTGCCGCCCCGGTTGATGACGGTCTGGTCCATCGCTTTCAGGACGAAGGTGCCGACCGGCCCGTCCACCGGCCATGCGGAGGTGGCGGTGACCGTCGTGTCGGTGTCGAACGGGCCACCGCCGCGCACTCGGGAGGTGACATTGCTGTAGCTCAGGGTCGGCATGAGTTCGGCGGCGCCACGGTCGACGAAGCCGCCGCCGCTGTTAGGCGCGTCGGGCTTGTCGGCGTGTGCGTTTCCAAGCAGGTCCATGCCGGGCAGACCGGGTGCGTTCGACCAGGCGGAGTCGATAGCGGGAGAGTCGGCCGACAGGCTCCACCCGAGGTCGTCCACGTCGGGTGCGTTCACGAGCTTGGCATCGGCGCCGAGGTCGTGGGCGCCTTGGCCGGTGGCCGCGTGGAATGCGCCTGGCGTCGAGTACATCGTGCCGTCCCACGAGTACGCCGGCCCGCCAGGAATCGGGTCGATCACGTTGTAGTCGAGGCGGCTGTCCGCGACGGCCGTGGTGGCGACGGAGACGGCCGGTGTGCTCGCCGGGTCAGGAGGCGAGGTGCCGCCGCAACCGGCGACAGCGACGCGCTGAGTCCGCACGATCGTGTTGTAGAGCCCGAATCCCGTCGACGCGCCGGCCACCTCGACGCCCTTGGCGCAGTCGGTGACGATCGTGTTGTTCGTCAAGGTGGTCCGCGGAGCGTTGGTCACGACGACCGCTGGGTCTGCGACCGGGATGGACCGATATGCCTCGACGCTGTTGGCGCTCAGCAAGGTGTCGCTGACACCCGCGCCGACGGAGACGAACGACGAGCGGAACGCTCGCGACACCATGCCGCTGATCGTGACCCGACGCGAGTCGCCGCTGATGGCGACGCCCGGACCGCCGATCGAGGTGAGCCAGCCGTTGGTGAGGACGATGTCGGTCGAGTCCTCGATCACGACGGCCGTCCCGGTGCCACCGGCGATGTTCAGTCCGTCGATGACGACGTCATGCACGCCGGAGAGCGTGAACCTCGGAGCATTGACGGAACTGCCGACGGTGGTGCGGCCGGTCGGCCCACGGAATCCCTTGATCGTGATCGGCTTGCCCGGCTCGCCGGATGGCAGGGAGACCGAGTCGTTGTACTGGCCAGGTCCGACGACGATCGTCTGTCCGGGTCGGACGTTGTCGGTGGCCGCCCGAATCGAGCAGTACGGACGCTGCTGCGATCCGTCGGGGTTGGTGCCACAGCTGGTCGACACGTAGATGGTGTCCGGTGGTGCGGCGGAGGCGGCGCCGGCCGGTAGGCCGGCTGCCGTCAGCACGCCGATCGTCAGCAGCGTCGCGCTGCGACCTATCCGCATTTCGCTGTTTCCGTTTCTGAAGGTCTAGCCGTGTTCAGGCGGTTGGCGCCTGGATGTAGTAGCCGGCTTGGTCGACGACAACGTGGACGGTGCCGGCGCTGCTGTTGTAGAGCATGAAGGAGCCGTGGAGAGACCCGACGGTGATCAGGTTGGCGATCGTCTCGCCCTTGTCGAAGTTGATGACCGAGGCAGCCGGGCGCGGCTCGTAAGTGGGATAAACGGTCAGGTAGCCCGGCGACTGTGCGCCGGTGACCGTCAGGTTGGCCACCAGAGCGGATGTCCGACACCCGAACGCCGGACACGCCAACGTATCCACCCGAACCATGATCGTCTGGCCTGGTCCGACCGCCGTCGAGCTTCCGTCGCGGGTGTCCAGGATCCGCTTGGGCTCGACCGGGAGGTAGGTGTCAGCGACGCCCGGCGCGAAGTATCCGCTCACGTCGGCGAGGACGTGGACGGTGCCGCTGCCGCCGTAGGCGAAGGCGATCTTGCGGTCCACGACGGGTGCGATAACCATGTTGTTGGCCGTCTGGCCTGGGACGAAGTTGAGGTTCGACGTGCCCGGAACCGCTCCACCGGGCGGGAACGCGGTCAGGTGGCCGCCGGTGGTGGGCTTGGTGACGGCAACGTTGAGGACGACCGCGGTGGTGCCGACCGGGACCCGAGCCGACAGGTCGACGGTGACGCGCCCGTTGGGGCCGACCGGGGTGTTCCCGGGCACGCCGACCGCGGACCGGGTGTCGAGCACCCGGGTGGGCGTGGCGCTGATCAGGCCGAGGCCGGCACTGGCGTAGTAACCGGCGAGGTCGGCAAGCACGTGCACGGTGCCAGCGCTGCCGTTCTTGATTTTCACGCGACCGTTGGCGACCGGGACGGTGACCAGGTTCGGGATCGTCCGGTTGGCCGTGAAGTTGATGTTCGACGCCGTCGGCTCCGCGGCGGGGTAGACCTTCAGGTGGCCGTTCGAGGTCGGGTTGGTGACGGTCAGGTTCAGCACCACCGCGTCGCTGGTCGCCGCGGGGGCGGGCAACGGCAGCTCGATCTCCTCGTGTGGGTAGAGCGGAGTCGTGCGAGGCACACCCACCCCTGCCCTGGTGTCGAGCACCCGCTGCGGAGTGACCGCGGTGAACGAAGCGCCGAGATACGTGCAGCTATCCAGAGCCTGGGGTGCCGAGAATTCCCGGAAACCGAGCAGGGTGCGCCCGACCTGGACGCAGGCGTTGCCCGGGCGGTCGAACGTGAGCCGCGCAGGGCCGGTGCGGTCGACGATCGTCGGTCGGCCCTCGGCCGAGAACGAGAGGTATCCGAGCGGCCCGTCAAGGGTCCAGGGGTTCGTGGCCTCGACCTTCGTGATCGACTCCAACGGGTTGTCGCTGTGGGCGCGACTGGTCCAGAAGCTCAGCGTCGGGGGGTGAACCAGCTCGATCGCGCCGCGATCGACGAACCCGCCGCCGGAGTTCGGCATGTCGGGCTTGTCGGCGCGGCCGTTGCCGCGCAAGTCCGTGGCGGGCCGACCCGGTGCGCCGGTCCAGGCCGAGTCGATCGCGGGCGAGTCCCAGGCGAGGCTCCACCCGGCGCCCGTCGTGAACCCGTCGAGAACCAGCCGGGCGTCGCCGCCGATGTCGTGAGCGCTCTGGCCGGTTGCCGCGTGGAACGCCGACGGGGTGGGATAGACGGTGCCGCCCCACGCGTACGCCGGCCCGCCCGGTACCGGGTCGATCACGTTGTAGTCGACGTGGCTGTCCGGCGTCGCCGCGCTGTCGACAGTCACCGCCGGCACGGTTGCCGGATCGGGAATCGCCGTGCCGGAACAGTTCTCGAGATCGACCGGCCGCGTACGCACGATCGTGTTGTAGAGCCGGAAGCCGGTCGACCTGCCGGTGACGGCGATGCCGACGTTGCAGTCGGTCACGATCGTGTTGTTGGTCGCGGTGGTTCGCGGTGCGTCGGCAACCGTGATCAGCGCGGCTGGCCGCTGCGTCCACAATGTCGCTCTGAGGCTGTTGCCGACCAACATCGTGTCGCTGACGCCGGCGCCGATCGTCATGAACGAGGTCCTGGTCACCGAAGCCGCGTTGCCGCTGATCGTCACCCGTCGCGAGTCGCCCCGCACGTCGACGGCGTTGACGTTGACCGACCGGATCCAGCCGCCCGTGACCGCGACGTCGGTCGAGCTGTCGATGACCAGAGCAGGGTTGTTGGCTCCGGAGATGTCGATCCGGTCGAGGACGATGTCGTGCGCATCGGTCAGGACGAACGGCGGACTTCCGTTCGCGGTGGATACGGTGGTGCGCTGCCCCGGCCCGAAGTACCCCTTGATCGTGATCGGCCTGCCGGGTTCGCCGGACGGCGGGGAAACCGACTCCTGATAGCTGCCTGGTCCGACCACGACGGTCTGCCCCGGCTCGGCCTCGGCGACGGCCGCTGAGATCGAGCAGAACGGCTTCAGCTCGGAGCCGTCGGCACCGTCCTGGCAGCTCTTGGCCACGAAGATCGTGTCCACGGGCTCGGCCGCCGAGGCGCTTCCGGTCGGAAAGCCGGCCGCCAGTAACAAGCCGGCTGCGAGCAGCGTCGCGCCGCGACTGATCCGCATCGTGTTCTCCCCGTTTTAATGATCTTGCGGCAGGCTATCGCGCGGCCGCATCGATTTCCATTGGCCGATGAGGCAGAACGCCGCCGCCCGCCCTAAAGGCCGGCGGATGGGTCGTGCACAGGGAGCGGACGAACGGCGACTTGGTCCGGTTGGTGATTGCGACCGCTCGGGCGCGGTATCTCTTAACCGTGACCGGTTGCCCGGAAGGCTGGTGGCTGCGAGCCGGCTGACAGTGAGCAGCGCCGTGCCGCGCATTCGCATCGAGCTTCCCCCGCTTCTTGCGATTCGGGCGAAGCCCAGCCGGATGATCTATGCGGTCCCGTTGACCGAAGGTCTGATTCCCGTGCTGGCGCGGGACACGAGCACCGGCATCACGCGTGGGTAGGTCGGTGGTTCGACGGGGGAGTCGAGCAGGTCGAGCAGCATCGCCAGGCAGCGGCGGCCGACCTCGTCGAAGTCCTGGCGGATCGTGGTGAGGGGCGGCGACATGAACTCCGCCTCGGGGATGTCGTCGAAGCCGACCACGCTGACGTCGTCGGGCACGCGGACCCCACGCTCGTGGAAGGCCCGCAGCAAGCCCAGCGCCTGCTGGTCGTTGGCGCAGAACACCGCCGTGACCCGTGGGTCGCCGGCCAGTCGCAGGCCGGCCTCGTAGCCCGATCGTGCGCTCCAGTCGCCGTCGATCATCGGTGGCACGGACCGGCCCGCACCCTCCAGTGTGGATCGCCAGGCGTCCTCGCGGTCCCGTGCCTCGAGCCAGTTCTGCGGGCCGCGGACGTGCCAGACGGTCTCGTGACCAAGCTCCAGCAGGTGGCGCACGGCGAGCTCGGTGCCCGCGGCCTGGTCGACCGAAATGGCCGGCAGCGCACCGCTAAGACCCGCCTCGACCACCACCGCGGGGATCCCGATCGGAAGGCTGCGCAGCGCGGCGGCGGTGTTGGTGAACGGCGCGATGATGACGACTCCCGCGACAGACTGTTCGGCCAACGCGCTGAGCGCGTCGCTGACGCCGTCGTGGTCGAGCTGCTCGAGCGTCACGATGCTGACGCCGTAGCCGGCGGCGCGCGCGGCGCGCTCGACGCCGAGCAGGGTGGCGGCAGGTCCATAGAGGATGGTGTCGAAGCTGACCACGCCGAGCACCCGGGAACGCCGACCCGCCAGACCGCGGGCCAACGCGTTGGGGCGGTAGTTGAGTTGCCGCACGGCGGTCAGCACGCGCTCGCGGGTCTCGTCGCGCACGCTCGGGTGTCCATTGAGCACGCGGGAGACGGTCTGGTGTGAGACGCCGGCCAGTCGCGCGACGTCGATCATCACCGCCGGTCGTGGCGGAGACGGCTGGTCCATGGCAACTCCTCGGCGGACACTCTACCCGCCTTGTCGATCATAACCGCGCTGTGAACGCTAACAATCGTCTGTTCGGAGCTATTGACGTCGATTATGAGAACGCTAACATTCTCGCAACACACGAGCCATCGATGTACGTGAGGAGGAAGCCGTGCTCAGGAAAGTGTCCGCGGTGGTGCTCGGTGGCGTGCTCGTCGCCGCCACACTGGCCGCCTGCGGTGGCGAGGGCTCCCGCAATAGCGGCGGCGGCGCGGCCGCCGGCAAGGACGACGGCAAGATCGTTATGGGTTTCTCGCAGGTCGGTGCCGAGAGTGGATGGCGGACGGCCAACACCAAGTCGGTTCAGGAATCGGCCGAAGACGCCGGGATCGAGCTGAAGTTCTCCGACGCGCAGCAGAAACAGGAAAACCAGATCAAGGCGATCCGCACCTTCATCTCCCAGAAGGTCGACATCATCGCGTTCTCGCCGGTGGTCGAGTCCGGCTGGGACACCGTTCTCAAAGAGGCCAAGGACGCCGGCATCCCGGTGATCCTGACCGACCGCGCGGTCGACTCGCCCGACAAGACGCTCTACAAGACGTTCATCGGCTCCGACTTCGTGGTGGAGGGCAACAAGGCCGGCGAGTGGGTCAAGAAGGAGTTCGCCAGCGCGCCCGGCCCGGTCAACATGGTCGAGCTGCAGGGCAACACCGGTGCCGCTCCGGCCATCGACCGCAAGGAGGGCTTCGCGTCGGTGCTCGGCTCTGACCCGAAGTTCAAGATGCTCGCCTCCCAGCCCGGCGACTTCACCCGGGTCAAGGGCAAGGAGGTCATGGAGGCGTTCCTGCGCGCCAACAAGGACATCGACCTGCTCTACGCGCACAACGACGACATGGGTCTCGGTGCGATCGAGGCGATCGAGGCGGCCGGCAAGAAGCCGGGCGTCGACATCAAGATCGTGACCGTCGACGCCGTCAAGGACGGCATGCAGGCGCTCGCCGACGGGAAGATCAACTTCATCGTCGAGTGCAGCCCGCTCCTCGGCCCACAGCTGATGGAGCTGGCGAAGAAGGTGGTGGCCGGCGAGACGGTGCCCGCGCGGGTGCTGACCGAGGAGACCACGTTCACCCAGGAGCAGGCCAAGGCTGCCCTGCCCGACCGCAAGTACTGAGTGTCGACGGCGGCCCCGGTTCGCGCCGGGGCCGCCCTTCCCGCCACAGGAGAGGCACCATGAGCGAGCCATTGCTCGTCATGCGCGGCATCGGCAAGCGGTTCCCGGGAGTCGTCGCGCTCGACGGCGTCGACCTGCGGTTGTACCCGGGCGAGGTGCACGCCCTGATGGGCGAGAACGGCGCGGGCAAGTCGACCCTGATCAAGGTGCTCACCGGCGCCTACCACCACGATCAGGGTGAGATCACGCTCGGCGGCCACCCGGTCGCCTTCGCCGGGCCGCACCAGGCACAGCAGGCCGGCATCAGCACCGTCTACCAGGAGATCAATCTCTGCCCGAACCTGTCCGTCGCGGAGAACGTGCTCATCGGGCGCGCCCCGACGCGGTTCGGGCGCATCCGTTGGTCGGCCGTGCGGCGCCGGGCCGAGGAACTGCTCGACCGGCTGCACCTGAAGATCGACGTCGGCTCCGACCTCGGCACCCACTCCATCGCCGTACAACAGATGGTCGCCATCGCTCGTGCGCTCGACGTCGACGCCAAGGTGCTCGTGCTCGACGAGCCCACGTCGAGTCTCGACGCCTCCGAGGTTGACCAGCTCTTCCGGGTCATGCGCGCGCTCAAGGAGGAAGGCATCGCGGTCCTGTTCGTGACCCACTTCCTCGACCAGGTCTACGAGATCGCCGACCGCATGACGGTGCTGCGCAACGGGCGCCGGGTCGGTGAATACCGCACGGCGGAGCTGAGCCAGCTCGACCTGGTCGCGGCGATGATCGGCAAGGAGCTCGCCGCGCTCGAGGACATCGAGGAGGCGCCGCGCCGCGAGGTGGCGGTGCTGGAGCGGGGCACTCCGGTGGTCAGCGCCGACGGTCTCGGCCGCGCGGGCGCGATCGCGCCGTTCTCGCTGGCCATCCACAAAGGCGAGGTGGTCGGCCTCGCCGGCCTGCTCGGCTCCGGTCGCACCGAGGTCGCCCGGCTGCTGTTCGGCGCTGACCGCGCCGACCAGGGGCAGATCGCGGTCGACGGTGAGCCGGTCGCGCTCCGCGGGCCGCAATCGGCGATGCGGCAGAAGATCGCCTATTGTCCCGAGAACCGGCGCACCGACGGGCTGGTCGAAGAGCTGACCGTACGCGAGAACATCATCCTGGCGCTGCAGGCCGATCGCGGCTGGGCCCGGCCCGTGCCGCGCAGCAAGCAGGACGAACTGGTCGCCCGCTACGTGAAGGCGCTCGACATCCGTCCGGCCGATCCTGAGATACCGGTGCGCAACCTCAGCGGCGGCAACCAGCAGAAGGTGCTGCTGGCTCGCTGGCTGATCACCGAGCCGAAGCTGATGATCCTCGACGAGCCCACCAGGGGCATCGACGTCGGCGCCAAGGCCGAGATCCAGAAGTTGGTGGTCGAGCTGTCCGACGGGGGCATGGCGGTGCTGTTCATCTCCGCGGAGCTCGAAGAGGTGCTGCGACTCAGCCACAAGGTCGCCGTGCTCCGCGACCGCAGGCTGGTCGCCGAGCTCGACAACAGCGACGGCCTCGACACCGACCGCGTCATGGCTGCCATCGCGAGCGGAGGCGTGGCATGAACGTCGTGCGGCACCGGCTTTTCTGGCCGGTCGCGATGCTGGTCGCGTTGCTGCTCAGCAACCTGTTCTTCACGTCGGGGTTCTTCTCCATCGAGGTGCGCGACGGCCACCTGTTCGGCAGCCTGATCGACATCCTTCGGCAGGGTGCGCCGCTGATGCTGGTCGCGCTCGGCATGACGCTGGTCATCGCCACGGGCGGCATCGACCTGTCGGTCGGCGCGGTCGTGGCGATCTCGGGCGCGATGGCCTGCTCGCAGATTGCCGGCCTCGACGACCAGGGCGCGGTCGGTGGCGTCCTGGTCGCCGTGGCCATGGCCTTGGCGCTCAGCGCCGGGCTCGGTGCGTGGAACGGCTTCCTGGTCGCCGTCGTCGGCATCCAGCCGATCATCGCGACGCTGATCCTGATGGTCGCCGGCCGCGGCGTCGCGCAGGTGATCACCGACGGCCAGATCGTCAACGTCAACTCTCCGCCGTACAAGACGATCGCCACGGGTTTCCTGTTCGGCATCCCCGTGCCAGTGATCATCGCGGCCGGCGTCGTGGCGCTCGTCGCTGTCGTCACCCGTCGCAGCGCGTTCGGGATGCTGCTGGAGTCCGTCGGTGGCAACGCCGGTGCGAGCCGGCTGGCCGGCATCAGGTCGCGGCGGCTGATCATCATCGCGTACGTCGTCTGCGCGGTCTGCGCCGGCGTAGCCGGTCTGATGGTCAGCTCGACGGTGTCCAGCGCCGACGGAAACAACAACGGGCTGCTGATCGAGCTCGACGCGATCCTCGCGGTGGTGATCGGTGGCACCTCACTGCTCGGTGGCCGGTTCTCCATCGCCGGCACGGTGATCGGCGCGCTGCTGATCAAGACCTTGGACACGACGGTCTACACGATCGGCATCCCGCCCGAAGTGGCGCTCCTCTTCAAGGCGGTGGTCGTGGTCATCCTCTGCCTCGTGCAGTCGCCCGCTTTCCGCGCCAAGTTCGCCCGGCGCCAGCCCGCGGAGGTGGCGGCATGAGTGAGCGAAGCGAACGCAGTCGGCTCAGCGACCGTCGATCGTGCTCCGCCGACCGCAGGGAGGTGGCGGCATGATCGATTTGAAGACGAGACCTTCGCAGAAGGTTGCCGAGCGGATGCGGGTGATCCCGGTTCGCCAGAAGTACCTGCCGGTCACCGCTACCGCGGTGCTGCTGGCCTTCATGTACGGCCTGGGCGTGATCAACTACACCGGGTTCTCCGACACCCAGATCGTGCTCAACGTCTTCATCGACAACGCGTTCCTGCTCGTGGTCGCGGTCGGCATGACGTTCGTGATCCTGACCGGCGGCATCGACCTGTCGGTCGGCGCGGTGGTGGCGCTGACCACGATGGTCGTCGCATTGCTCCTGGAGAACGGCTGGCCACCCGCTGTCGTGCTGCCCGTCGCGCTCCTGATGGGCGCGACCATCGGGTTCCTGATGGGCCTGATGATCCATTACTTCGACGTGCAGCCGTTCATCGCGACACTCGCCGGCATGTTCCTCGCCCGCGGGCTCTGCTACGTCATCAGCACGGACTCGATCTCGATCGACGACCCGTTCTGGGTATCGGTCGCGAACGCCCAACTCTGGTTCGGCGGCTTCTTCATCTCGATCAGCGTGCTGATCGCGCTCGCGGTCGTGCTGATCGCCGCGTACGTGCTGGCGTACACGACGTTCGGCCGAGACGTCTACGCGGTGGGCGGCAACCCGCAGTCGGCGATGCTGATGGGCCTGCGCGTCGGCCGCACCCGGATCGCGGTCTACACGATCAGCGGGCTGTGCTCGGGCCTCGGTGGCGTGCTGCTCAGCTTCTACATGCTCTCCGGGTACGGACTGCACGCCTCGGGCATGGAGCTCGACGCCATCGCCGCGGTGGTCATCGGTGGCACGCTGCTCACCGGTGGCTCCGGCTATCTGTTCGGCACCGTGCTCGGCGTGCTGGTGCTCGGCCTGATCCAGACGATCATCACGTTCCAGGGCGACCTCAGCTCCTGGTGGACGAAGATCTTCATCGGCCTGTTCCTGTTCGTCTTCATCGTCCTCCAGCGCGCCGTCACCCGGCGCCGTCGATAGGGAGTAGCCGTGCCGTACGTGGTCGGCGTCGACTTCGGAACGCTCTCCGGCCGGGCCGTGGTGGTGCGCGTGGCCGACGGTACCGAGGTCGGGTCCGCGGTGCACGAGTACGCGCACGGCGCGGTCGAACGTGCCCTGCCGGGTGGTGGCCGCCGGCTGCCGCCAGCCTGGGCGCTTCAGGTGCCGCAGGACTGGCGTGACGTGCTGCGCGAGGCCGTGCGCAAGGCGCTCGCGGTGGCCGGTGTCGAGCCCACCGAGGTGGTCGGCATCGGCACCGACTTCACCGCCTGCACCGTGCTGCCGACGCTGGCCGACGGCACGCCGCTGTGTGAGGTCGACGGGCTGGCGGACCGGCCGCACGCGTACCCGAAGCTCTGGAAGCACCATGCCGCACAGGGCCAGGCCGACCGGATCAACGCGCTCGCCGCCACCCGTGACGAGCCGTGGCTGCGCCGCTACGGCGGCCGGATCTCGGCCGAGTGGCAGTTCGCCAAAGGCCTCCAACTGCTCGACGAGGATCCGGAGCTCTACGACCGGGCCGCGCGCTGGATCGAGGCCGCCGACTGGATCATCTGGGAGCTGTGCGGCGTCGAGACCCGCAACGTCTGCACGGCCGGCTACAAGGGCATCCACCAGGACGGCGCCTACCCATCGCCGGAATACCTCGCCCTGCTCGACCCGCGCTTCGCCGGCTTCGTCGACAAGCTCCGCCACCCGCTGTCCCCATTGGGCGGTCGGGCTGGCTCGCTCACCGCGCGGGCGGCGGCGCTGACCGGTCTGCCCGAGGGGATCGCGGTCGCGGTCGGCAACGTCGACGCGCACGTCACCGCGCCGGCCGCCCGGGCGGTCGAGCCGGGCCAACTGGTCGCCATCATGGGCACGTCGACCTGCCATGTGCTGTCGAGCGACCGGCTGGCTTCGGTGCCAGGAATGTGTGGCGTGGTGGCGGACGGCATCGTCGAAGGGCTCTGGGGGTACGAAGCCGGGCAGAGCGGCGTCGGCGACATCTTCGGGTGGTTCGCCGCGAACTGCGTGCCACCATCCTATGTGTCCGCTGCCGCTGCCGCCGGCGTCGACCTGCACGACCACCTGAGCGCGCTGGCGGCCGCGCAGCCGGTCGGCGCGCACGGGCTCGTCGCACTCGACTGGCACAGCGGCAACCGCTCGGTGCTGGTCGACCACGCGCTCTCGGGCGTGATCCTGGGGCAGACCCTGGCGACCCGTCCAGAGGAGCAGTACCGGGCGTTGGTCGAGGCGACCGCGTTCGGCACCCGGATGATCGTCGAGACGTTCGAAGCCGCCGGCGTACCGGTCACCGAGGTGGTCGCCGCGGGCGGTCTGATCAAGAACGCGTTCCTCATGCAGGTGTACGCGGACGTCCTGCGCCGACCCATCTCCGTCATCGGCTCGGCCCAGGGTCCGGCGCTCGGCTCGGCGATCCATGCCGCCGTGGCCGCCGGGCACTATCCCGACGTCCGTGCGGCCGCCGCGGTGATGGGCAGCCGGGGAGCAGAGGTCTACCGACCCGAACCGAAGCGGGCCGACGCGTACGACCCGATCTATGCCGACTACCGCGAGCTGCACGATCACTTCGGTCGGGGAGCGTCCAGGGTGCTGCACCGCCTGCATGCCCGCCGCGCCACCGCCTGACCGCACCCTGACCGCACCCGATAGGGGAGATCCGGATGAGCGCACCGCGTTTGTGGTTTCTGACCGGCAGCCAGGAGCTCTACGGCGAGGACACGCTGCGCCAGGTGGCCGAGCAGTCGCAACGGATCGCCGCCGTGCTGGACGCGTCCGCCGACGTGCCGGCCGCGGTGGAGTGGAAGCCGGTGCTCACCTCGGCCGAGGCCATCCTGAGCTGCTGCCGGGCCGCGGCCAACACCGAGGGCGTCGTCGGGGTGATCGCGTGGATGCACACGTTCTCGCCCGCCAAGATGTGGATCGCCGGGCTCGACGCGCTCGATGTGCCGCTGCTGCACCTGCACACGCAGTCCAATGTGGCCCTACCGTGGGCCGACATCGACATGGACTTCATGAACCTCAACCAGGCGGCACACGGCGACCGCGAGTTCGGCTATGTGCAGACCCGGCTCGGCGTGGCACGCAAGACCGTGGCCGGGCACGTCAGTGACCCTCGGGTGACCGCGCGGATCGGCACGTGGACGCGGGCGGCGCTCGGCCGGGCGGAGCTGCGCTCGCTGCGGCTGGCCCGGTTCGGCGACAACATGCGGAACGTCGCGGTCACCGAGGGCGACAAGGTCGAGGCTCAGGTGCGGTTCGGGGTCTCCGTCAACACGTACGGGGTGAGCGAGCTCGCGGACGCGGTCCATGCCACCGCCGACTCCGATGTGGACAAGCTTGTCGCCGAGTACGAATCGTGTTATCGGCTCGACCCGTCGCTGCGGACCGGTGGCGCGCGGCACGAGTCGCTCCGGTACGCCGGACGGATCGAGCTCGCGCTGCGCTCGTTCCTCGAGGCCGGTGGCTTCCGGGCCTTCACCACGAACTTCGAGGACCTGGGTGGGTTGCGGCAGCTGCCGGGCCTGGCGGTGCAGCGTCTGATGGCCGACGGCTACGGCTTCGGCGGCGAGGGCGACTGGAAGACCGCGGTGCTGGTGCGGACCCTCAAGGCAATGGCACCCGGTGGGACCTCGTTCATGGAGGACTACACGTACGACCTGACACCCGGCCACGAACGCACGCTGGGCGCGCACATGCTGGAGGTCTGTCCGTCGATCGCCGGCGAGACCCCGCGCGCCGAGATCCACCCGCTGTCGATCGGCGGCCGCGAGGACCCGGTCCGGCTGGTCTTCGACGCCGCACCCGGCCCGGCGGTCGTGGTCGGCCTCGCGGACCTGGGCGAGCGCTTCCGGCTGGTGGCCAACGAGGTCGACGTGGTGCCGGCGGACCAGCCGTTGCCCAAGCTGCCGGTGGCGCGGGCGATCTGGGTCCCGCGTCCGGATCTACTCACCTCGGCGGAGGCCTGGCTGACCGCGGGCGGGCCGCACCACACCGCGCTTTCGCAGGCGGTCGGCACGGCTGAGCTGCACGACCTGGCGGAGATGACCGGGACCGAGCTGGCCCTGATCGACGGCCAGACCACCATGCGGCGGTTCGTGCAGGAGCTGCGCTGGACGGCGGCGTACCACCGGCTGGCCCGTGGTTTGTAGGCCGCCGTCCAGCGGCACCTGGGTCAGAGCTTCACGGGCATGAGGAGCGAGTAGCCGCGGTCGTCGGTCGGCCGGCGGATCGCGAGCGGGCGGATCGGGCCGTCCAGCTCGAGCAGGAGCTGGCCGTCGCCGCCGGCGTTCAGGGCATCGAGCAGGAACTCGCGGTTGACGGCGACGTGTTCGTCGGCGCCGGCCTCCCACTCCCGCTCGCCGACCACGTCGATGCCGCCGTCGCTTCCGATGGCCAGCACGACGAGCTCGTGGTCGTGGCGTACGACCCGCGGGCTGTCGCTTGCCGTGAGCGTCGCGCGCAGGGCAGTCGCGTCGACCGGTGCCAGGCGCGGGCTGCCACCGGCGCTGCGGGCTTCGACCGCGCGTCGCCAGTCCGTGTAGTCGTACCCCAGTGGCTTGCCCTCGACCGCCCAGCCGGCACCGGCGGCCTCGGCCTCGATCGCGTCGCTCGTCAGGCGCAGGGTGATCGGCTCGTCGCCGGCTTCTCGCTCGTGGATTTGATCAACCCAGTCGAGCGGCGCGATCACCTTGATGGCCGGGCCGTCGACCTCGGCGTCCTCCCGGTGGATTGCCATCCGGTAGCGGTCGGTGGCCACGAAGGTCACCGCACCGGGCTCGACGTCGACCAGGACGCCGGCGAGCATCGGCAGCTCCGGGTCGCGGCCGGCGGCGAACCGAACATCGCCGAGCGCGGCGATCAGGGCGGCGCGGGACATTGTCACGGTGGTCATGAGGAACTCCTGCGTGTCGAGAAGGGCGTGGACACGGGAGAGCTCGCGGCGGGCATCGGACAGACCGGCCTCGAGCCGGTGCAGGTGCCTCTCCAACAGCCGATGCGCGGCGGCCGGATCGGTGCCGAGAACGGCGGCGATCTCGGCGACGGGCATACCCACCCTCCGCAGGCCGGCGACGAGCCGGGCCTGACGGATCTGGCGGTCGGTGTACCAGCGGTAGCCGTTCTCCGGGTCCACCAGCGCCGGGACGAGCACGCCTTCGCGGTCGTAGAACCGCAGCGCACTGACGCTGAGGCCACTGGCGCGGGCGGTCTCGCCGATGCTGCGCATGTCGCTCTCCACATCCCTTACCGTGGCGCCTCGACCTGGTCGAGGGTCAAGTTCTGTCGGAGGTCCCTGCTATCCATTTCCCCATGAACTACGGGGAGATTCTGCCGGGCCGGCGATCTGTCGGGGAGACGGTCCTTGCCGAGGGCACTGGTTGCCGGGCTCGTGCGCGCTGGAGCGCGGTGGGTTGTCGCGTCGGTCGCGCCGCGGTCGCGGGTGGCCGTGCACCTCCGCGCCGGGCCGCGCCGACGGCGCTTCAGCGGCGTGTCGTCGGGCCGGGCTTGCCGCCGGCGGGGGTCTCGCGTGGGCCTTCGCGCCGCGCTGCGCCCGCGGCGCTTTAGGGGGCCCCAGGTGGGCCTTGCCGCTGGTGGGCGGCGCTTCAAAGGGCTTGCGGTGGCTCTGCCCTCTGGTGGGCGCCGCTTTAGGGGCCTTCCGGCGGGCCTTGCGAGCTCGCGGGCGGCGCTTCAGGTCCTTCCGGTGGGCTCTGCCCTCTGGTGGGCGCCGCTTCGGGGGCCTTCCGGCAGGCCCGCCAGCGGGCCTTCCGTTGGGCCACGCCCGCTGGCGGGCGCCGCTTCAGGGACCTTCCGGTGGCTTTGCCCGCTGGCGGGAAGTCTTGCGTGCGCCTCCGTGCCGGCCGCGATCAGCGGCGTGGCACGCAACGCGCTCGCCAAGGCAGTCTCCCCCGTGCGCGTCGTCCATGCCGCCATCGCGGTGGGTCAGGGGCGTGGGAGGCGGGCCTCGTGGGGGCGGCGGTCCGGGCGCAGGCCGCGCCAGGCTGGGTGGCGCAGGCGGCCGTCCGGGGTGACTGAGCGGAAGACCACCTCGCCGACCACCTTCGGGCGCACCCAGCGCACCGCGCGCCGGTCCGCCGCCGGGATCTGGTGCGCCAGCGGTGAGCGGTCCGTTTCCAGCGGGCCGAGCAGCGCGAGCAGTTCGGCCAGCATGTCGTCGGTGAAACCGGTTCCGACGCCGCCGCAGTACGTGAGTTGGTCCTGTTCGTCGTAGGCGCCCAGGGTCAGCGAGCCGATCGTCCCCGCGCGCCGGCCGGCGCCCGGTTTCCAGCCGACCACCACCACCTCGGTGGTCTGGATGAAAGGAGTCTTGCGCCATGCCGGCGAACGGCGGCCCGGGTGGTAGGTGCCGTCGACCCGCTTGGAGACCACGCCCTCCAGGCCGCGTTCGCGCGCTGTCGCCATGACGGCGTCGGGGTCGCTGTCGAAGTAGGGCGCTACCAGCACCGGCTGCTCGTCGATGCCCAGGTCTTCGAGGACAGCCCGGCGTTCGTGCCATGGGCGGGCGATCAGCGGCTCGTCCAGGAAGAGCACGTCGAACACGCCGTACACGACCGGGGTGTCCTTGACCAGCTTCGGGCTCGGGCTGACCACGTGCATCCGGCGCTGCAACGAGGAGAAGGAGGACACGCCACGCTTGTCGAAGGTGACGATTTCGCCGTCCAGCACCACGCGGCGGCGGCCGACCAGGTCGGCGACCACGCCGAGCTCCGGGTAGCTCGCGGTCACGTCGAGGTCGTTGCGCGACATCAGCCGGATGCCGCCGCGGCCGTCGGTGTAGGCGACGGTGCGGACGCCGTCCCACTTGAACTCGTACGCCCAGCCGGGGTTGGTCGGTATCTCGCCCGGGACCGCCAGCATCGGCTCGATCACCGCCGGCCAGCCCAGGCCCGGGGGTTTTCGGCGGGCGACCGGGCTCATCGGTGCGCGTCCTGGAGTTCGGGCTTGGGTGGCTGGTCGCCCTCGATGTCCATCCGCGGCAGGATGCGGTCGAGCCAGCGGGGGATCCACCATGCGCGGTCGCCGAGCAGCGCCAGGATCGCCGGCACGAGGATCATGCGGACGATGCTGGCGTCGAGGAGCACCGATACCGCCATGCCGACGGCCAGCATCTTGATCGTCGGGTCCGGGTCGGCGACGAAGCTGATGAAGACCACGATCATGATCAGCGCGGCGGTGGTGATGACCCGGGCGGTGGCGCCGATGCCGAGCGCCACGCTGCGCCGGGTGTCGCGGGTGTGCAGGTAGGCCTCGTGCACGCGGGACATGAGGAAGACCTCGTAGTCCATCGACAGCCCGAAGACGACGGCGAACATGATCATTGGGACGTACGCCGGGATCGACAGCGACATGTCCACGCCGATCAGCGACGCTCCCCAGCCCCATTGGAAGACGGCGACGATCACGCCGTACGCGGCGCCGACCGAGAGCAGGTTCATCAGCGCGGCCTGGATGCCGATCACCAGCGACCGGAAGGCGGTGGTCAACAGCAGCAGCGAGAGCACCACGACGGCGAGGATCAGCCAGGGGAGGCGCTCGACGGTACGCGCGGTGAAGTCGTCATAGCCGGCCGTCTGCCCGGTCAGGTAGCTCGTCGCCGGAATGGTCGGCAGCACGTCGTCGCGGAGGTGGTGCAGCAGGTCGTTGGTAGCCGAGTCGCGCGGCCCGGTGGTCGGAACGACGTTGATGATCGCGGCGGTGACCTGCGGGTTGACCAGCGGCGGCGTCACCGAGGCCACGCCGGGCTGCTGTTCGAGGGTGAGCTGGGTGCTGGTCAACAGCGTCGTCGGGTCGGTGCCGGCCGGGAAGGTCAGCACCACGGTCAACGGCCCGTTGGCACCGGGACCGAAACCTTCGGCAATGAGGTCGTACGCCCGGCGGTCGCTGTCACTCGTCGGATCGGTTCCGGGATCGAGCTGACCGAAGTCGATCCAGATCAACGGAATGGTGATCACCAGCAGGGCCGCCACAGCCGCGACGGCCCACGGCCACGGGTGCTTGCTCACATAACGACCCCAACGCGCGAACGCGCCATGCTCGTGCGCGGGGTGAGTGATCTGATCGGGCCGCTCTCCGGAGGCAGACCCAGAGCCCGCCGGGTAGACCGAGCCGACAGCGTCCGTCTCATCCGTAAGGCCAGACGTCTCACCGTCGTGCCGACTACCGGGTTCCGCGCCGTGGCCTGCCTCACCCGCAGGCCCATCGCCCGCTGGCGCAGCGTCTCCGCCGGCGTTGCCCGGCCGAGGGTGTGGTGGTGTCGGCGGGACCGCCACACCGGCCGGCCCGGCCGCGGGTTTGCGGCGACGGCGCATCGCGCGGACGGTCCGCCCCGACAGCCCGAGGAAGGCCGGGATCAACGTCAACGCGGCCAGCATCGTCATCGCGACACCGAGCGCCGCCGACACCCCCAGGGCGCTGATGAACGGCAACCCGGCGATGAAGAGCCCGAGCATCGCGATGATCACCGTGGTGCCGGCGACCACGATCGCCATTCCCGAGTGCTGGTTGGCCTTCGCCGCCGCACCCACGAAGTCGTCGCCGGCGCCGAGGTCTTCCCGGTGTCGGGCCACCTGGAACAGCCCGTAGTCGATCGCGACGCCCAGGCCCAGCAGGGTCGCCAGCGTCGGCCCCGTCGTCGGGAAGTTCCACAGTACCGCCAGCAGCCCGATGACGGACAGCGCACCCAGCACCGAGAACACCGCGGAGACCAGCGGGATCAGGGCCGCTACCACCGAGAAGAAGATCAGGAACAGCAGCACGAAGGCCACCACGATGCCGACGATCTCGGATGGGATGTCGTTCGTGCCCTTGTCGATCTGGCCCGAGGCGGCACCGTAGTCGACGGTCAGGCCGGCTGCCTGGGCCGGGGCTACGGCCTGGTCGAGCTGCTGCAGGTACGAGTAGCCAAGGGTGTCCGTCGAGATGTCGTAGTCGACGTTGCCGTACGCGATCGTGCCGTCGGCCGACACGGTCGGCGGTGACATGGCGAACGGGCTGACCGCGCTGACCACATGCGGCAGCTTCGCGGTGTTCGCGAAGGACTGGTCGACCGCCGCCTGCGAAGCGGCCACCGTCGTCCCCGCCGGCGCCTGGAAGACCAACTGGCCGACGAACGTGCTCTGTCCGGGGAAGTCATCCTCGATCACCTGGGTGCCCTGGTCGGACTGGCTCCCCGGCACCGTGTAGTTGTTGACGTAGTCCCCACCCCACCGGCCGTTCGCCAGCGCCAGCCCGACCACGAGCACCAGCCACGCGACGATGACGACCCAGTGATGGCGGGCGCAACCGCGGCCGAGACGGGCCAGGAACGCGTGCATGCACAGCCCTTTCGGCTATCCAGGCCTGCCGGGCGGTCCAGGGAGGACGGGACAGGAACGGGACCGGGCATACAGCATAAAACGGTCAAGTGGTGCGGAGGTCCTCCTCGCGGAACTCCGTTGCCGGGCGGCCGCTGGACGCGTACGCCTCGTGGTCGGTGGTCCGTAGCTCGACCCGGCGGATCTTTCCCGAGAGCGTCTTGGGCAGCGGCGCGAACTCGAGCCGCCGCACCCGCTTGAACGGCGCCAGGTGCTCGCGACAGTGCGCGAAGATCGCCGCAGCGGTCTCTGCGGACGGCGACCAGCCCGAGGCCAGCACCACGAACGCCTTCGGCACGGCGAGCCGCAGCGGGTCCGGCGAGGGCACCACGGCCGCCTCGGCCACCGCCGGGTGTTCGATCAGGACGCTCTCGAGCTCGAACGGTGAGATCCGGTAGTCGGACGCCTTGAACACGTCGTCCATCCGCCCGACGTACGTGATGTAGCCGTCCGCGTCCCGGGAGCCGACATCGCCAGTGTGGTAGTAACCGTTCGCCATCGCCTCGGCGTTGCGCGAAGGGTCGCCGTGGTAGCCGACCATCAACCCGAGTGGCCGGTCCGCGAGGTCGAGGCAGATCTCACCGTCGTCGCCCGGCTGGCCGGTCAGGGGGTCGACGAGCGCGACCGCGTACCCGGGAAGAGCCCGGCCCATCGAACCCGGCTTCACCGGCTGCCCGGGCGTGTTGGCGATCTGCACCGTCGTCTCGGTCTGCCCGAAGCCATCGCGGATCGTGACGCCCCACGCGCGGCGTACCTGCTCGATGATCTCCGGGTTGAGCGGTTCACCCGCGGCCACCACCTCCCGGGGCGGCGTGGCCAGCTTGCGCAGGTCGGCCTGCACCAGCATGCGCCAGACGGTCGGCGGCGCGCAGAAGGTCGTGACCCCGCACCGGTCCATCTGCGCCATCAGCGCCGCCGCGTCGAACCGGCTGTAGTTGTAGAGGAAGACACACGCCTGCGCGTTCCAGGGCGCGAAGACGTTGCTCCAGGCGTGCTTGGCCCAACCCGGCGACGAGATGTTGAGGTGCACGTCGCCGGGCCGCAAACCGATCCAATACATGGTCGACAGATGACCCACCGGGTACGAGGCATGCGTGTGCTCCACCAACTTCGGCAGCGCCGTGGTCCCGGAGGTGAAGTAGAGCAGCAGCGGATCCGAAGCCCGCGTGATCCCGTCCGGATCGAAGGCGGACGCGGACGACGCACTCGCCGAATAGTCGAGCCACCCCGACGGCACGGAGCCGCCACCCACCGCGATGCGGGTGTAGGAGCCCGCGACCCCGTCGAGCTTGGCGGTCGACGCGCCGGTCGTGATCACATGCCGCGCCTCGCCCCGATCCAGCCGGTCCCGCAGGTCGGCCGGCCCCAACAACGGCGTGGCCGGGATGATCACCGCGCCCAACTTGGCGCACGCGAGGATCGTCTCCCATAGCTCGACCTGGTTGCCGAGCATGACGATGACCTTGTCGCCGCGAGCAACACCGGCATCGGAGCGCAACCAGTTCGCCACCTGGTTCGAGCGTCGGGACAGCTCCTCGAACGACCGCTTGGCCTCGGACCCGTCCTCCTCGACGATCCACAGGGCCGGGTTCTCGTTGCCCGCCGCCATCGGATCGAACCAGTCCAACGCCCAGTTGAAGGTGTCGAGCCGCGGCCACCGGAACTCCGCGAACGCCCGTTCGTAGTCGTCGGCGACATCGAGGAGATAGTCCCGCGCCGCTTTGAAGGCTTCTCGGCTCACCGCCCCAGTCTGCTCCTGATCTCCATGAGCCGCGCCACACTGAAGGGCATGAAATATCTGATCATGGTGTACGGGAACCCGCGGTCGCGTGCGATCTGGGAGAGCTTCACCGAGGAGCAGCGCGCCGCCGGCATGACCGAGCACCTGGCCCTGCGGGACGCGATCGCCGCGGCCGGCGAGCTGGTGACGAACGAACGTCTGGCCGACCCGTCGACGAGCAAGCGCCTGCCGGCGCGGCCGGAGGCGCTGGTCGCCCTCGGGCTGCCGACCGACGGTCCGTTCGCGGAGTCGAAGGAGCAGCTCGCGGGCTTCTACCTGGTCGACTGCCCGACCGAGGAGCGCGCCCTGGAATGGGCCTCGAAGGTCCCGGAGGCGGCCCTGGGCCTGGTCGAGGTGCGCCCGGTCTGGACGGGCGACCGCCCCTGACTTTCACCGGACGACCACCAGGCCGGGAGCTGACACGTACCGCGCGGTCCGCCGCCACGACTCCCGGCAGGTGCGGCGCAGCGCGGCGGAGTTCCGCGGGCTCCGGGCACAGCGCGCGGCGTCGAGCACCCGCCCCGGTCGCCCACCGCCGAGCAGCATCCACGTCGGGAGCGCCTCGGCCCGGGAAACCTGGAACTTCCCTGGCGCCACCTCGGTGAGGGCGAAGCGAGCGATCACCCCGTCCCGGGTGTCGTTCGAGAAGTCCTGGCTGGAGACGTGGTTACCGAGTCCGTACGCGACCCATTCGGACCCGATCCGCTCGAACGGCTGCACGACGTGCGCGTGGTGACCGACGATCAGGTCGACGTCGGGCGAGCTGAGCACCTCGCGTGCCACGCGGCGCTGCATCGCGTCCGGCTGGTGTGCGTACTCGGTGCCCCAATGGATCGACGCGATCACGAACTCCGCGCCGGCCTGGCGAGCCCGATGGGCTTCCCGGCGCAGCGCCGCGACGCCGAGCTCGTTCGCGAGCCACGGCTTGTCCGCGGGTTCGCGCAGCCCGTTGAAGCTGAACGTGTAGGACACGTGGCCCACCCGCACCCCGGCGACGTCGTAGACGGTGGGACGCGCCGCCTCCACGGCGGTCCGTGCGGTGCCGGTGTGTGCGATGCCCGCGGCGTCGAGCGCGTCCAGGGTGCGTCTCACCCCCGGGGCTCCGCCGTCCAGGCTGTGGTTGGAGGCGGTGGAGCACGAGTCGTAGCCGGTGGTGCGCAGCGCCGGCGCGATCTGCGGCGGCACGGTGAAGATCGGATACCCGGTGAAGGGGCCGCCCGGCCGCCCGACCGGCGTTTCGAGGTGGCAGATCGCGAGGTCCGCATCCCTGACGACGGGGGCGACGTGCGTGAACAAGGGCGCGAAGTCGTAGCCACGGTGCCCGGCGGCGTTGGCCGCGTCCTGCCAAAGTCCAGAGTGGAGAAGCACGTCACCGCTGGCGACCAGCGTCAAAGTGCGCGGAACCCACGTGGTCGGCGACGGCGAAGCCGGGGGCGGCCACCGCGCGAACCGCGGCATGGACAGGGAGCCGCCGGGTTCCGGCACGGCGCGGGGCGTCCCGCTGACGGCGGTGGCCGGCCCACCCCACAACGAAAGGCCGACGACCAACAGCACCGCGATGCCCCCGCTCCGAAAGCGCATCTGAGCAGATTGTCGGACGACGCCACCATCGCGCAGCCCCGTCGAGGCCCGAAACGGCGCTCATGAGGTGACCAAATCCCAGCGATCGCGGCCACTTTCGGTGGGCGAGACCGAAAAGCGCCCTTCGGCTGATCGCTAGTGGTGGCTCGCGAATGACATCCTCTCCACCGTGGTCGTTACGGGGATTGCACCGACAAAGGTCGACGAGGTCCAGGCGCCGCTGAGCCCGCCGCCGGTGCCGCGGGCGCGGTGGTGGGCTCGGGTCTGGCACGAGTGGACGTTGGCCGTGCTCGGCGCGCTGGCCCTGGCGGCGGTGGTGACCTGGCCGACGCTGCGGCATCCGGCCAGCACGATCCCGTCGGACGTCGGCGACCCGACCATGCAGGCGTGGCAGATGGCCTGGTCAGGCCACGCGCTCTGGACCGACCCGCTGAGCCTGTGGCAGGCCAACGCCTTCCACCCGGAGGCGAACAGCTTCGCCTTCACCGACACCCTCCTGGGGTACGCCCCGGCGGGGCTGATCGGCAGCGGGCCGGTCGCCGCCCTGGTCCGCTACAACATCATCTTCGTGCTGGCGGTCGCGCTCGCGTTCGTCGGCGCGTACGCGCTGGTCCGGCAGCTCGGCGCGGGCCGGGTGGCCGGTGCCGTGGCAGGAGCCGCGTTCGCGTGCGCGCCCTGGCGGCTCGCTCAAGCCGGGCACCTCCAGGTGCTGTCGACCGGCGGGATCGCGCTGGCGTTGGCCATGCTCGCCCGAGGGCACGGCTGGTCGCTCCGGCACGGCTACCGCCCCGATCGGGTGCGTCCCGGCTGGGCGGTCGCCGGCTGGTGCGCCGCGGCCTGGCAGCTCTCGTTGGGCTTCGGCATCGGAGTTCCGTTCGGTTACGCCCTGGCCCTGGTCTGCGCCGTCGCGATCCTCGGCTGGCTGCGGCACCGGCCGCCGGTGACCCGCCGCCTGTTGCTCGCCAACGGCATCGGGCTGACGGTGTTCCTCGCCGTGGCCGCTTTCATGGCCCGCCCGTACCTGCGGGTCGCCGAGCAGTTCCCGTACGCCCGCCGCAGTTGGCAGGACCTGACCTGGACCTCGCCGCCGCTGCGTGGCTTCTTCACCTCGCCGGGCACCTCGATCGTGTGGGGCGACCTGTTCGCCGACGCCCGCGCGGACCTGGGCCATCGGGGTGAGGTGTCGCTGCTGCCCGGCTTCACCCTCTACGCGCTGGCGGCCCTCGGGCTCGTCCTGTCGATCTGGACACTGCGCCAGCGCCTGCTGCTCGGCGCCGCGGTCGTCGCGAGCATCGTGTTCGGGATGGGCACCCAAGGACCCGGGGGTGGCCGCCTCACGTACGGCCTGCTCTACGTGCTGCCCGGCTTCGACGGCATCCGCACTCCCGGCCGCCTCGTGATCTGGACGACGCTCCTGCTGTCGGTCCTGGCGGCGGGCGCGGTCACGGCGCTCGCCAAACGGGTCAGGTGGCAGCCGCTCGGGCTGGCCCTGGCCCTGCTGCCGCTGCTGGTCGTGGCCGAGGGCCTGAACACGACCCCGCACCCGGCCGTGCCCGCGGCACCGCCGGTGCTGGCCACCGCCGAGGCGCCGCTCCTGGTCCTGCCCACCGGCGCGACGATCGACGGCATCCCGATGCTGTGGACGACCGACCGGTTCCCGCCCATGGTCAACGGCGCGGCGGCGTTCACGCCACAACGGCAGGACGCCGCCCGCAAGGCGGCCCTCCACTTCCCGGACGCGTCGTCGGTGGCCGTGCTGAGGGCGACGGGGGTACGCAGCGTCGTGGTGGTGCGGGACGCGGTCGTCGGCACGCCGTACGAGGGAACGGTCTGGGGCACGACCAGCGGCCTCCCGCTGACCCGCGTCGACACTCCGGAGGCGGTCGTCTACCTGCTGGACCCGCTCGGGCGATGACCGTCTGGCAATACCTGCGCCAGGCAGGGGCTAACGGGGGGCGGCAGCCTCCAGAGCCTCGATCGAGCCCGACATGATCGTGCGTACGTGTTCCGTCAGGTGGTCCAGCGGCCAGTCCCACCAGGCGAGCGCGAGCAGGCGGGCGACCTCGTCCGGGCTGTAGCGCAGGCGGATGAGCTTCGCCGGGTTGCCGCCGACGATGCCGTAGTCCGGCACGTCGTCGACGACGACCGCGCCCGAGGCGATGATCGCGCCGCTGCCGATCCGGACACCGGGCATCACCATCGACCGGTAGCCGAACCAGACGTCGTTGCCCACCACGGTGTCGCCGCGCCCGGGCAGGCCGGTGATCAGGTCGAAGTGCTCGGCCCAGCTCCCGCCCATGATCGGGAACGGGAACGTCGACGGGCCGTCCATGCGGTGGTTGGCGCCGTTCATGATGAAACGGACGCCCTCACCGAGCGCACAGAACTTGCCGATCACCAGCCGCTCGGGACCGTAGTGGTAGAGCACGTTCCGCGTCTCGAACGCCGTCGGATCGTCCGGGTCGTCGTAGTACGAGAACTCCCCGACCGAGATCAGCGGCGACGTGACCAGTGGCTTGAGCAGCACCACCCGCGGCTGGTCGGGCATCGGGTGCAGCACGTTCGGGTCGGCCATCCGGAGCCTCCTCGTCGGGCGACATGACCGACCCAACCTACGCGGCCGAGACCACCACCGGGACCGGACGCAGGACGACCCGCACCGCCGTGCCGGCCGGCAGCTCGGGCAGCCGCGCGCTGGCCAGCTGAGCGACCACGAGCACGTCGCCCGGCAGGGCCACCGTCACCCGGGCCAGCGGGCCGAGGAAGCTCACCGCGACCACCCGTCCCACGCCGTCGGCGTCGGCCGTCACATCGACCGACTCGGGGCGCACCAACGCGGTCGCCGGTCCATCGTGGACCGCGGCTCCCCCGACCAGCGGGAGCTTGGCGTCGAGCACCTCGACGACGTCACCGGTGACCCGGCCGGCGAGCCGGTTGCTCAGGCCGACGAACTCGGCCACGAACGGCGTAGCCGGGCTGCGGTAGATGTCCTCCGGCGAGCCGATCTGCTCCAGTTGCCCGGCCCGCATGACACCGACGCGGTCGGCGATGGCCAGTGCCTCCTCCTGGTCGTGCGTCACGAACAGGGTCGTGGTGCCGACCTCGAGCTGGATGCGGCGGATCTCCTCCCGCAGCTGCACCCGGACCTTGGCGTCGAGCGCCGAGAGCGGCTCGTCAAGCAGCAGCACCGACGGCTCGAACGCCAACGCCCGCGCCAGGGCCACCCGCTGCTGCTGGCCGCCGGAGAGCTGCTGCGGATAGCGACCCGCGTGGGCTCCGATGCCGACGAGGTCGAGCATCTCCTGGGACCGCTTGCGCCGGGCCGTCGCGCTCTGGCGACGCAGCCGCAGGCCGAACTCCACGTTCTCGATCGCGGTCAGGTGCGGGAACAGGCTGTAGGCCTGGAACACCATGCCCATGCCGCGCTTGTTGGCCGGCACGTTCGCGATGTCCCTGCCGCCCACGATGATGCGGCCCGAGTCCGCGTCCTCGAGACCGGCCAGGATGCGCAGGGCCGTGGTCTTGCCACAACCCGACGGCCCGAGCAGCGCCACGAGCTCGCCCGGCGCGAGGTCGAGGTCGAGCCCGTCGAGGGCATGCACGTTTCCGAACTGGCGGCGCAGGGCCTCGAGGCGTACCCCGGACGACGTCACGATGTCTTCCTTTCCCGATTGCGCCTGCGACCGGCGAAGGAGAGCAGGAACAGCAGTACGAACGCGAGGACCAGCGCCGCGAGCGACACCGCGACCGACATCGTCGCGCTGCTCTTGCCGAGCTGGTTGATGGCGACCTGGATGTTGTCGCGGTTGAGCAGGGACGCGATCGTGAACTCGCCCAGCACGAGGGCGACCGTCAGGAACGCGGCGGAGAGCACGGCGGAGCGGATGTTCGGCAGGACCACCCGCCACATGACCGTCGCCCAGCTCGAGCCGAGGCTGCGGGCGGCCTCCGACAGGGTCCGCACGTCGATCGCCGACAGCCCGGCGTCGATCGAGCGATAGGCGAAGGGCAGGGCGAGGACGGTGTACGCGAGGAAGAGCGTCACCGACGATCCGCCGACGAAGTAGACGACCCAGGCGTACACCGGTGCCAGGCCGACGACCAGCACGATGGCCGGGATGGTCAACGGCAGCAGGCTGACGAACTCGACGACCCGACGCAGCCGCGGCAGCCGCAGGCGCACCCAGACCACGGTCGGCACGAGGAGCACCAGGGTCAGCGCGACCGACAGGAGCACCAGCCAGAACGAGGCCTTCATGCCGGTCCACAGGATCGGGTACGTCTCGCCGAGCTCCCTCCAGTTGAAGAAGACCTGCCAGGTGTCCCACGAGTCCCGGGTGGTGAACTCGAACATCGCGACGAGCGGCAGCAGGAACAGCACCGCGAACAGCGCGACGACGACCCAGCGCAGAACCCGCTGCCGACGGGCCCTGCGGCGCACTAGTCCAGCCATCGTGCCGTCCTTCGCTGTAGCAGGCCGTAGAGCCACATGACGAGCGCGACGACGAGGACCATGCCCAGCGCCATCGCCTTGCCGAGGTTCTCGCGGCCGAGGAGCACCTCGCTGGTCAGCGCCGAGCGGATCTGCAGCGGCACGATCGGGCTGCCCTGGCTGACCAGGGCGGCCGCGGTCGCGTACGCGGAGAACGCGTTGGCGAACAACAGCAGGGTGGAGCCGATGAACGCGGGCGCGAGCAGGGGTGCCGCCACGCGCCGCCAGTAGTACCAGGTCGACCCGCCCAGGCTCTCGGTCGCTTCGCGCCACTGTGGACGGATGCCGTCGAGTGCCGGCAGGAACACGATGACCATCAAGGGCACCTGGAAGTACGTGTAGACGAGGACCAGGCCGGGCAGGTCGTAGAGCCACACGCCGCCCGAGAAGATGTCGATGCCGAGCGAGTCCTTGAGGAACACCGTGACGAAGCCGGAGAGCCCGATCGTCGCGATGAAGGCGAACGCCAGCGTCACGCCGCCGAACTGGGCCAGCACCCCGCACGCCGAGGTGACCAGCCGGCGCACCAGGCTGTCCGGTCCGGCGGTCACCACCGCGTACGCGACCAGCGCACCGATCACCGCACCGAGGATCGCCGTCACGGCCGACAGCGTGATGCTGCGGACGAAGGCCTCGACGATGTAGTCGTCCGCCAGCGCCGAGATGTTCTCGAACGTGGGACGGCCGTCGTCGCCGGCGAACGCCCCGACGACCACCACGATCGTCGGGACGAACAGGAAGACGGCGACGTACACGAAGAACGGCACGACACCCAGCGCGTCGCGGTGCGGCCACCGGCGGCGCCGACCACCCCGTACAACGGTGGTGGTCGGCGTCTCGATCTCGTCGAGCATCGGCTAACCGATGGCCTTGGCCCAGTTGGCGGCAAGGTAGTCGTTGGCCGACTTGGTCTGGGCGTCGGTCAGGAAGACCGGGGTGCCGTTGACCGCGGGCAGCGCGTCGAACAGGGTCTTGTCGAGCGTGCCGGCCTTCGTCATGGCGTCGGCGCGCACCGGGCGGGCGCCACCCTTGAGCCACAGGTTCTGGCCCTCGTCGCTGTAGAGGAACTCCTGCCAGAGCCGGGCGGCCGCGGGGTGCGGGGCGTCCGCGCTGATGGCCTGCACGTAGTACGAGCCGAGCACCGCGTTCGCCGGAACGACGGTCTTCCACTCGACCTTGCCCTTGAGCTTGGCGCCCTGGGCCACGTTCAGGTAGTCCCAGTCGAAGACGACCGGGGTCTGGCCCGACTCGATCGTCGCCGGGGTCGGGTCGAGGGGCAGGAAGTTGCCGGCCTTCTTCATCGCACCGAAGAAGTCGACGCCCTTGGAGATGTCGTCGGCGGAGCCGCCGCTGCCCAGCGCGGCCGCGACGACGCCGTTGAACGCCGCGCCGGCCTGCGTCGGGTCACCGTTGAGGGCGACCTTTCCCTTGTACGCCGAGCCGAGCAGGTCGGCGATGCTCGTGGGAGCCGGCACCTTCGACGAGTCGTACCCGATCGACATGTAGCCGCCGTAGTCGTTGACCCACGTGCCGCTGGCGTCCTTGAGCGCGGCCGGGATGTCGTCCCAGGTCGTCACCTTGTACGGGGCGAACGACGCGGTGTTGGCCAGCGCGACGGCCGAGCCGAGGTCGAACACGTCCGGCGCGCCGCCCTGGCCCTTGAGCTGCTTGGCGGCGTTGATCTCGTCCTGGCTGGAGGCGTCCGGCTGGGCCGAGTTCACCTTGATGCCGTACTTCGTGGTGAAAGCCTGGATGATCTCGCCGTAGTTGGCCCAGTCCGGCGGCAGCGCGATGACGTTGAGCGCCCCCTCCTTCTTGGCCGCCTCGACGAGCTTGTCCATCCCACCGAGGGCGGCGGCGTTCTGCGCCTTCGCCGCGTCACTCGCGGCGGCCTCGTTGTTGCTGGACGGAGGGGAACACGCGGTCAGACCGACCATCGCGGCGGCAACCGCGACCAGGGCGGTCCCGCGGGTAATCGAGAATCGCACGGATCCTCCCTTCTCGCCGATCCGTCGCTGGACCGGCCTCGTAGATTTCTTCGCCGGCATGATCATGCGTGGGGGGTGATTGCGGGCAACGCAACAGCGGAAGGCCGCACTGTTGCGATTGGGTGGCCAGGCCCTTCTCACACCCGCTCTGGGGGCAGGATGGGCGAAACGTGCTTGTCCGTCACCCCGGGCTGTGAGCATCCGAGCCCATGTGACTCGCCCGCCGAACCAGCATCCTGAGCCGATGCGGTGGAAGTTCGATCCGTTACTGTTCGTCCAACTCGGCGCGCTGTGGTTCCTCGGCGGGATGCTCATGCCGTCCGCCGTCGGGCCACTCGCCCTCGCGCTGTTCGGCGGAGCGCTCTATGTCGGCATCGCCCTGCTGATCGGTCTGTCGCTGCTGGTCGGATACCTCTGGGCAGTCGTCACGTTGACCGCGCGGGTCAGTCGCCTCGGTGCGACCGTCCCTTCCCGCCTGCTCTGGGTGGTCGTCATCGACTCACCGTTGGCGTCGGCCGAGTGTTTCCAGGAACCGGGTGGCGCGAGGGTGGCGTGTCCGTCGATCGCGAGCTGCTGCGGCGCACCGCTCTGGCCGCCCGCCCGGCGACCGACGCCGAGCTGATGCGCGCCCTGCCGGCCCCGCCGCCGGAGGACCATTTCGACCGGCTACGCGGGTGGTTGCGTGCCCACATGTGACGTCCAGCCCTGTTGCCGCAACCGTTCGATGCCGTCCAGCAGCAGGTCCAGCGCGAACTCGAACTCGAACTGGTCGTCGCAGCCCGGCCCGACGACCGACGCGTCGTCGTGGGACGCCGCACCGGCGATCGCGGCCAGGTGCGGGAACGCGGCTGCCGCTTCGGCCGGGAAGCCCGCCGGTGGCTCGGGATCGGCCGGCCCGGATCGCCCGGCGCGCCGCGCGTCGTCGAACAGCTCCTGGCTGAAGCCCAGCATCCGGCTGCCCATCGCGTGCATCACATGGTGCGCGAGGTCGGTGGAGAACCCGCCGCGGTCGCGGAGGATCCCGACCATCGAGTTGAGGTAGCCGAGGATCGCCGGGGTCGCCTGGTTGCGCGTCTCGATCGCGATCGGCGCCCAGGGGTGGCGGAGCAGCGCCTCCCGCGCCGAGAGGATGCGCCGGCGGACCACGCGCTTCCAGTCGGCGTCGGACACGGGCGGGTCGATCTCGCCGACGACCACGTCGATCATGCCGTCGAGCAGCTCGTCCTTGTTGGCGACGTGCTTGTAGAGGGCCATCGGCACGACGCCGAGATCCTGGGCGAGTTTGCGCATGCTGAGGGATTCGATGCCGGCCTCGTCGGCCAGCGCGACGGCCGCGCGCAGGACGCGGTCCCTGCTCAGCGGCGTCCGGCGCAGCGTCTCGACCTGCTCAGCCATTTCGAAACCTTAACCGCATTGACAGGTGTACGCCGTACACCTACCTTGTTCCTCAAGGAGGTGTACACCGTACACCCGGGGAGGGAGTCATGAAAGCCATCGTTCAGAATCGATACGGCCCACCGTCCGTCCTCGCGCTCGCCGACGTCGCGACGCCAACTCCGGCGGCCGGCGAGGTGCTGGTGCGGGTCGAGGCCGCGGCGCTCAACGCGTACGACTGGCATGTCATGCGGGGTGACCCCAGGCTCGCGCGGCTGTCGATCGGCCGGTCCGGGCCGCGGGCTCGGATCCGCGGTCGCGACTTCGCCGGCCGGGTCTCGGCGGTCGGCGCGGGTGTCCAGCGGCTGCGACCGGGCGACGCCGTCTTCGGCGACCTCGGCGACGCCAACGGGGCGTTCGCTGAATACGTGCGCGTGCCCGAGTCCATGGTCGCGTCGGCACCCTCGAACCTGACGCCGCAGCAGGCGGCCGCACTGCCGTTGGCCGGCGTCACCGCGTTGCTCGGCCTGCGCGACGTCTCGTCCGGTCAGCAGGTCTTGATAAACGGGGCGTCCGGTGGGGTCGGCACCCTGGCGGTCCAACTGGCCAAAGCGTTCGGCGCGACCGTGACCGCGGTGTGCAGCACCCGCAACGTCGACCTGGTGCGCTCGCTCGGGGCTGACGACGTCGTCGACTACACGCGCGCGGACTTCACCCGCGCCGGCCGGCACGACGTCGTGCTCGACCTGGTCGGCAATCGCTCACTGACCGCGCTCCGGCGAGCGCTGACTCCGCGCGGCACCCTCGTCCTGTCCGGCGGGGGCGTCTACCGGGGCGGCAGCCTGGTCGGCCCGGTCTGGCTCATCGCCCGAGGTCGGCTGCTCGCGCCGTTCGTGCGCCAACGCATCGTGGTCCCCGCGGCCACTCCCAGCCGGGAGCACCTCGAAACGCTCCGCGCCCACGCCGAAGCCGGCCGGCTCACCCCGGTCATCGACCGGACCTATCCGCTGGCCGAGGTGCCGGAAGCCATCCGCTACCTGGAGACCGAGCACGCCCGGGCCAAGGTCGTCATCACGCTGGACGCCGCGTCATGACCAGGAGCTGGCGCCTCCCAGTGGCGTTGATCGTCCTCACGCTGATCCCGGTCATCGCCGGGTCCGTGCGATTGCTCGAATTGGCCGGCGGCCCGCAACTGCTGCCGAGCAACCCTCGCGTGGACGCCTCCCCGGCGCCGGTTGTGGTGCACATCGTCGCGGCGGTCGTCTACGCGTTCCTCGGCGCGTTCCAGTTCTCGTCCCGCTTGCGCCGCCGCCGCCCGGCCTGGCACCGCAGGTCCGGCCGGGTGCTGGTCGGGGCCGGGCTGCTGGTGGCCGGCTCCGGGATCTGGATGACGCTGTTCTACCCGAACGCCCCGGGTGGCGACCTGCTGTGGGGCGTGCGGCTGGTGGTCGGCTCGGCCATGGGGGCGGCCATCGTCCTGGGTTTCGCGGCAATCCGCCGTCGCGACATCGCCGCCCACCGCGCCTGGATGATCCGTGCTTATGCGTTGGCGGTCGCGGCCGGCACCCAGGTCTTCACCGGGAGCGTCGGGGAGGGCCTGTTCGGCACGAGCGACCTGACCACCGCCATCTCGATCTCGATGGGCTGGGTCATCAACGCGGCCGTCGCCGAGTGGGCCATCCGCCGAGCACCGACCTTCACGGCCCGCCGCCGTCGCGCGTGGGCCGCGCGCGCCTGAGGATCGCGAGCCGTGGCGGCCGTCACGGCGGTCAACGCCGGCCGGCGGAGCAGGATGGAGACGATGACAACGTCGCTTACGGCACCGCACCGGGTCGACCTCGGCGAAGTGCCCTACGAACAAGCCGTCGACGACATGCGGGGCTGGGTCGAGCAGCGCCGGGCCGGCGCGGCGCCAGATCGGCTGTTCCTGCTCACCCACCCGCCGGTGATCACCTACGGCAGGCACACGCCGCCGGAGGACCTGCCCGCGGACTCCGGTTGGTTGCCGGTGGTGGCCGTCGACCGAGGTGGGTACGCGACCTACCACGGTCCCGGGCAACTGGTCGGATACCTCGTCATGAACCTGCGCGAGCGGGGACCCGCCGATGTCGTCCGCTGGCTGGAGAACGCACTGATCGAGGCGATCGCCGAGCTCGGCTTCGCCACCGTCCGCCGGGATACGCCGAAGGGCGCCGACAGCCTGGTCGGGGTATGGACCCCCGACCACGCCAAGGTCGCCTCGATCGGCATGCGGATCGGTGGGGGCATCACGAGCCACGGTTTCGCGCTCAACATCGACCCCGACCTCACCGTGTTCGACCGGTTCACCGCCTGCCGACTCGACGGCGTGCGGATGACCTCGCTGCGCGAGATCGCCGAGACCCAGGGCCGCGCCCTGCCCTCGGAGGCCACCATCCGCGACGCCGTCGCGAAGCACCTCGGCTGCCGGTGACGCTCAGCTGACCCCGACGGGCCGGAACTGGACGCTGACGCGCGGGCCGACCTTCTTGGCGGTCTTCGGGATCGCGTGCTCCCACGTGCGCTGGCACGAACCGCCCATCACCACCAGGTCGCCGTGGCCGAGGGGGAACCGCAGGCTGTCGGCGCCGCCGCCGCGTGGGCGCAGCAGCAGCGGGCGGGGTGAGCCGAAGGAGACGATCGCGACCAGGGTGTCCTGGCTCGACGAGCGGCCGGTTGTGTCGCCGTGCCACGCCACGCTGTCGCGGCCGTCGCGGTAGAGGCACATGCCCGTCGTCACGAACGGCTCGCCGAGCTCCGCGGCGTAGTAGGCGGTCAGCTGCTCGCGGGCCGACGTGAGCAGTGGATGCGGCAGCTCCTCGTCGGCGTCGTACCAGCGCAGCAGGCGTGGCACGTCGACCTCACGCTCGTACATCTCGCGGCGTTCGGCTCGCCAACCGATGTCTCCGAGCAGCGTCTCCAGGATGACTTCGGAGCCGTCGACCCAGCCGGGCAGGTGGTCGACCCAGGCACCCCGGGTGAGCTGGGTGCGCTGGACGCGACCGTCGAGCTGGCCGAGCGTCGGCTCCTCGACCAGGTCGAACATCGATGGCTGATGGGCGATGCCGTGCATAACCGCAGCGTAGCGCGGGTTAGCACAACAGTGCTAACGGGTTGCTTGATCCATTAAGTTGAACCTCGTGATCACCGAGACACGGGTCGACGCGGAGACCGGCGAATGGCGCCTGAGCGCGCCACGACGGGCGCAGCGGCCGGACGACGCGCGGCGGGCTTCAACCGGCTGTCCGTTCTGTCCGGGTCATGAGGACCAGACGCCGCCCGAGCGGTTGCGGGTGCCGGCCGCCGGGGACGGGGCCTGGCGGGTCCGGGGGTTCGCGAACAAATACCCGATCGTGAGCCCGGCCGCCGACCTCGAGACCGCGACCGGGCTGTTCCCGAGGTTCCCGGCGACCGGCGACCACGAGGTGCTGGTCGAGTCGCCGGACCACGACTGGGACCTGCGCCTGGCCACGCACGAGCAGGCGCTCGAAGTGCTGGGCGCCCTCCGGGAGCGGTCCCGGGCGCTGAGCGGGCCGCGACCCGCCGCGGTCGTGGTGTTCCGCAACTACGGCGTCGCGGCCGGGGCGTCGTTGCGGCACCCGCACAGCCAGCTCGTCGCCCTCGACCAGGCGCCGCCCGGGCTGATGGGGCGGTGGCGGCTGGCCCGTGGGCACTACACCGACACCGGGCGCCGGCTGGTCGACGACCTGGCCGCCGCCGAGCGGGCGGCGGGCGAGCGGGTGGTCGCCGACAACGGAGTGCTGGTCTATCAGCCGTACGCGTCGGCCGTGCCGCATCAGACCGTCCTCGTGCCCGGCGACGGCCGCGGCACCCTCGCGGACGCCACCGACGACGGGCTCGCGGCGGTCGCCCGGATCCTGCCGCCGCTGCTGCGCGGTCTGGCGGAGGTGCTCGACAATCCGGCGTACAACCTGGTCGTCCACGCCGGACCGTCTGATGTGGAGGGCAAGGAGGTGGCGCGCTGGTGGCAGTGGCACGTCGAGATCCACCCGCGCACGACCACGTTCGCGGGGCTGGAGCTGGCCACCGGGCTGCTGGTCAACCCCGGCCGGCCCGAGGAGACCGCGCCGGAGCTGGCCAAGGCCGTGTCAGCCGGCGGTCGGTAGCCGCTGCGCCCGGTAGCCGGTGCGGAAGAAGCCGCGCACCGTGCGCCCGCCGATGCCGAGGTTGTGCGTGAACGTCGCCGGGCTGGCGCCGGCCTGGAACGTGATCGCGATGTCGTCGCGCCTGCCGCGGTTGGGGTCGTAGACGCGGACCGTGACGGCATTTCCGTTGCTCGTGTACGCGTACGCCAGCACCTGGTGGTTGAGCGCCAGGTCCTTGGGCTGTCGGGACGACACGGTGATCACGCCGAGGGGCACCGGTGAGCCGCGGTCGAGCTCGGTGCGGATGCTCGGCCACTCGCCGCTGATCGTGCGGTAGGCGATGCCGCGCCGGGTCAGCAACGGCCGGCCGAAGAGCTGGAACGTCGGTGAGTCGGTGTCCGGCATGCCCATCCACTCGTAGTACTTGGCAACGCCGCCGGGCAGCCGCCAGGACTCGAGGAGCCGACGCACGATGAACGAGTAGAGCGGGGTGCCCAACGGCGGGCGGCTGGCGGGCGGTTGCCGGCCCGCGTTCCAGTAGTCGAGCGCGGCGAACACCATGCCACCGCAGAGGCCCCCGTTGGCCTTGCCGAACGGCACGTCCCCGAACGGGGTGGGCACGACGACGGCCGGTTGGGCGGGCCACACGTTGTCGAACGTGAAGCCGTGTCGTGACGGCAGGAAGTTATCCGGCACCTTCCCTCCCTCGACGGTTGTCCACAGGGGTCGCCCAGCGGCGGCGCTTTCTCTAGATTGAGCCGGGACGATTGGAGATGCAATGGCGCGGGCGCGACTCGATCAGGAGTGGACAGACGGCGACGGCGTCAAACATCCGGCCGGCAGCGTCGTCGAGGTCGACGACGAGACCCTCGTCCGGTTGGTCCGCGACGGCCTGGCGGCCGAAGCGCCGGAGCGCTGGCCCGGCGCGACCGTGGCCGGCGACGACGAGCAGCCCGACCGCGGCTGGATCGGGCCGACCTTCACCGACGACGGCGACCCGCAGGGAGACGACCCGACCCGATGAGCCCGGTGGCGTTCAGCATCGACGACGTCGGCGCGCTGGCCGACACGATCAGCAAGGCGACGCTGGCCGCCGCCGCGGTCGTCGCCGTCGTGGTGATCCTGGTCGGGCTGTCCCGGGCAATCCGCGAGCGGCTGCGCCAGCAGTTGGTCATCAACGACACCGCCCCACTGCCGGCGGCCATCGCGGGCAGCGAGGGCGAGGCGCTGACGCTGTCACCCTGGTTGCGGCAACGGGTTCAGGCGGCTCTCGCCGACGAGGCGGCGGCCGCCCGAGGCATCGTCGACGACGTGTTCCAGCGCGACGTGGCGCTGCGCCGACTCCCGGCCGAGATCGCGATCAAGGACGACACCGAGCCGATCACCTCGGCGGCCAAGGACACGATGGCGACCGTGGCCAGCGGCCTGCGCGCCGTCGCGCCAGGCCAGGCCGACGGCATCCTCGGCGCGCTCAGCTCCGCGCTGCCCAGCCCGCGTGGCTGCCTGGTGCAGACCGCGCCGCTGCTGCGCGGTGACGCCGGCAACCAGCGGCTCGGCCTCGCCATCGAGCTGCACGAGCTCGACGGCTCGCCGATCGCGGCGACCACGCTCTGGGAGCCGCTCGGCACCGACCCTTCTGGACAGTCGTGGCAGGAGCGGCTGGTCGCGCTGATCGAGCCCGCCGCACACTGGGTCGCCCTCCGACTGGTCGCCCGCCGCTTGCGCGCGATGCCGGCCGGAGGGCTGCGGGTGCCGTGGCTGAGCCGCCGACGCTCGCTGACCACCCGGCTCGAGCTGCAACGGATGCTGGCGGCGGCGCTGACCCTCGACGCGATGAAGGAGTTCGCGGGCCACACGCTGGCCTTCGGCGCGGAGGCACTCGACGACCTCGACCAGGTCGGCTTCGCGCTGCGCGCCTACCACCGCCCGGCGGCAATCCGGGGTGCCGTCCAGGAACGGCTCGGCTTCGCCTATCGCCTGGAAAACGTCGAGACCAAGGCGCGGCGGGCGTTCCTCGACGCGAGCGAGAGCTGGGCCGAGGCGGAGCAGCGGCTGGTCACCAACCCGGGTGACAACGCGGGCTCGACCACCGAGACAGCGCTGGCCGACGAGCGCGAGCGGCATCGCGTACGCCGGTTGAAGTGCGCCCTGCTCTCCGGCGATCTTGCGGCCACCTCGGTCGCGGCCGAGGAGCTACGCGACCAACCACCGAAGGCCGCCGGCGACGCGCGCACGCTCTACGCCATCGCCTGCCTCTACTCGTGTGCCGCCGAACGCGTCGAGAAGGCCGCCTACCTGCCGCTGGCGTGGTCCTACCTCGGCCGTGCGCTGCTGGCCGCGACCGAAGATCTCATGTGGGACCAGGCCCGCTCCGATCCCGAGCTGGCGTTCCTGGTCGAGCGGCAACGCTTCGTCGACGACCTCAACCACACCTGGGCGGTACGCCGCCGCAGGAAGGCGCCGCCGCTGCTCGTCAACGAAGCCGACGCGCTGGTGCTGGCCGCGGTCGGCCGCCTGGCGGGGTGACTGCGACCGAGGCCAGGAGGGCGAAGGCGGCAGGCGCCCCACCGCGCATGTTCGACATCTTCCCGGCGACTGAGGAAGAGCCAGCGCGCGCCGCCTTCTTCACGGAGGTGCTCGTCCGGCCGGTGATACGTGACGGGTCGAGAAAGGCCTGACCGGCGGCAACAGCGGTTTGATCGGTGGCGACGGCCGTGCGCACGACGCCTCGAAAGCCCTGATCGACGGTCCCGTCGACGGGATAACGCGTCCTACGCTGGCGTTCGCACAGGGGAGGAGGCAATTGACGTGACGTTCAATCCCGCGGATCTGGTCGAGGTTCAGCGCGACGTGAAGGCGCTGGTCCACATCCCGTTCAACGCCCTGGGCATCCTGGGCGACACCGACCACGCCGACGGTGGCACCAGCTACCACCTCGGCCGGGACCAACTGCGCGACGACGCCTACTCGGTGACGCAGTCGCGCCGGGACAAGCACCCGACCAACGCCGCCAGCGCGTTCGACCTCGGCAACGAGTGGCGCTTCGAGGCGGCCAACGACGCGGCCGCGAAGAAGCGCGCGCAGAAGGCGTTCCTGCGGTTCAACCACCTCTACGTCGCGGCGCTCAAGGCCAAGGCGCCCGGCACCGAGGACATCCGGGAAATCATCTACACACCCGACGGGGACGAGGTCAAGACCTTCGACGTCCTGCAGATCCGCAGTGGCGGCGACCTCAACCACCGGACGCACACCCACACCAGCTTCTTCCGCGACAGTGAAGGCCGCCGCGACGGCGCGTACCGGAAACTCCTGCTGCGTCTGATCAATCAGGCGATCTCCGAAGAGGGCGATTTCATGGCAACCGTGAGGCAAAAAGACTGGGACGCGTTGATCTGGCGAGTGGAGGGACTGGCCGCCGGCCGGTCGAAGGTCGCCGGTGGACCGACGAAGAAGGCAGCGATCGGCGTCACCACCCGGCTGGAGGCGCTGGCCCTCAAGCTCGAGGCGGTCAGTAGGGCCGTGGCGTCCGTCGCACCCGATGTGGAGCGGCGGCTCCAGGACGACTTCAAGCGCATCGACGCCGACCAGGACGCCACCCTGGCCACCATCGAGGACATCGCCGCCGACGTGTCGCTGGACGGCCGGTTGCGCACCCTGCTCGACCAGCACGCCAGCGGCGAGATCGATGCCGACACGGTCGTGACCCAGATGCACGACCTGCTGACCGGCCCGACCGCCTGACGGCACCGCCCGCGTCCGACGGCCGCGGGCCAGGATCGCCAGCCGGTACGCTTCGCACGGCAAACGGTTGTCGATCGCGAGGCGTGAGGAGCAGATGCGCTTTCGGGTGCTGGGGACGCTCGAGATCAACGCCGGCCAGCAATGGGTCCGGCTCGATCGTCCCCGGCGGCGTGCGGTGCTGGCCTTCCTGCTGCTCGCGGCCAACCGTGCCGTCACCGTCGGCGAGCTGGCCGAGGCGATCTGGGGCGCGCTGCCGCCGTCGACCGCGCGCAGCCAGATCCAGAACGACGTGGCCGCGATCCGCAAGGTGCTGCTGGCATCCGGCCAGCCCGAGACCATCGTGACCACGACCGGCGGCTACCAGCTCGTCGCCGCGGCGGAGGACCTCGACCACCAGGTGTTCCGCCAGCGGGTGTCGGAGGCCGCCGACGCCGCCGATCGAGGCAGCTGGACGGCGGCGTCCCGCAAGCTGGGCGAGGCGGTGGCGTTGTGGCGCGGCACCGCGCTGGCCGACGTCGTCGCGGCCTTCGCCGGTCCGGCCCGGACGGTGCTGGAGGAGCAGCGGCTGGACGCGATCGAGCGGCTGGCCGAGGCCCGCATCAACGTCGGCTTCCCCGACGAGCAGATCCCGGTGTTACGTGAGCTCGTGGCCACGCATCCCGAGCGCGAGCGGCCGGCCGCGTTGCTGATGCTCGCCCTGCACCGCACCGGCCGGCGCACCGAGGCACTCGCGGTGGCGAGGGGGGTCCGGGCACATCTGCGCGAGCACCAGGGTCTGGATCCGTCGCAGCGGTTCCTCGACACCGAGCGGCACATCCTGCGCGACACAGGGGCCGCAGGGGACGGTGAGGACGGCGCCGAGGCGGTGCCGAGGTCATGGCTTCCCCGGCCACCCAACGGATTCATCGGCCGCGACGCGGTTGTCGCGCGGTTGACCACGTCGGTCGACAAACCGGACGAGGGCGACGAGAGCCTCGTCTGGATGATCGACGGGATGCCCGGGATCGGCAAGACGACGCTGGCCGTACACGCGGCGCGCATGGTCAAGAGCCGTTATCCGGACGGTCAGCTCTTCGTCGACCTACAGGGTCACGCCGAGGGATCGGCCCGGAAAACCAGCGTGGCGCTGGGAATCCTGCTCGACCAGCTGGGGTTCCCGGCCGCCGCTCTGCCACCCGGCCTGGACCGGCGGGCCGCACTGTGGCGCGCCGAACTGTCGCGCCGGCGGTGCGTGGTCGTGCTCGACAACGCCGCGAGCTCCGGACAGATCGCCCACCTGCTGCCGGACGCTCCCGGCAGTCTGGTCATCGTGACGAGCCGGGGGAGGCTGACCAACACCACGGGTGCGCGGGCCGAGTCGTTGCCAGTGCTCACGGGTGGTGAGGGCATCGACCTGCTGGCCGCGATCGTCGGCCGGGAACGGGTGGATGCCGAGCCGGAGGCCGCGGCCCAGATCGTCGAGTTGTGCGGGCATCATCCGTTGGCGTTGCGGTTGGCCGGTGCCCGGGTGCGCCGGCGCACGGCCTGGACCTTGGCCGACCTGGCGGCGCGGCTGCGGGAGGGCTCGGTGCTGTCGTACCTGGCCGCCGAGGACCGCACGGTGACGGCCGCGTTCAGCACGTCGTACGAGCGGCTGACCATCGGCGCACAGACCGCGTTCCGGGTCATCGGCGTCCTGCCCCTCGACGACGTGTCGGCCCACTCGGTCGCCGCGGCGACGGGTTGTGGCGTGGAGCAGGCGCGGCAGGATCTCGAAGCCCTGGCCGACGCCAATCTGCTGGTAGAGCACGACGTCGAGCGCTATCGGCTGCACGACCTGATGAAGAGCTACGCGGCCAGCCTGGCGAACGCGATCGACACCTGGGACGTTCGCGCGGGTTGGACAGCCAACTGCTACGGCTACTTCACGGCCGTGGCCGCGCTGAGCCTGTCTCCGGGCGAGGCTTCCAGCGGTGTCCTCCAGCACTTCGAGCAGGCTCCGACCCTTCGCCCCGAACTCGCTCCCAGCGACCCCGGCCCTGGTTGGTTCGGCGGTGAGCAGGCCAACCTGCTCAGCCTGATCCGTTCGGCTTCGGCGTCGGGTCACCACGACCGCGGCGGACAACTCGCGATGTCGATCTGGCGTCACCTCTTCAACAACAGCGCACTCGAAGAGATCGTCGAGACCCAGACAGTGGCGCTTGAGGCCGCTCGGACGGTGGGCAACGACGCCCTGGCCGCCGCCGCACACAACTATCTGGCCTCCGGGCACTTCACCATGGGCGAGGTGGCCGTGGCGGAGCGGCACCTGCTGGAGGCGATCGAGATCCGCCGTGCCATCGGCGACCAGCGGGGCTTCTACGTCAGCCGCAGCAACCTGGCGACGGTGTTCCTGGTTCAGGGCCGGGTCTCGGCCGCCGCCCGCATGCTGGAAGACGCCATCGCGCAGGACCTGGCCCTGGACATGACGGCAAGCTGGCTGACGATTCTGGGCATGTGTTACGCCCATCTGGGCCGGATGGACACGGCGGTGCGCACCGGCCGAACCGCCCTGTTCGTCGCCCGCCAGACCAAGGACCTGCGCAGGCTGCTCACCGCGCTGGCCGCTCTCGGTGCGACCCGGCTCCGCTTCGGTCAGCTCGAGCCGGCACATCGGATACTGCGCCTCTGTCTCGCGCTGCACCAGAGACAGCGGAACTTCGACGCGGCGGACGTCCTGAACGACCTGGGCAGCGTCTATCGCGGCCTCGGTCTGTACGACCTGGCCGAACAACACCACCGCCTGGCCCTGGACGCGTCCAGCTCGACCAGGACCAACCACGTGCGCACCACGGCCCTCAGCGACCTGGCGGAGACCCTGATCGCCGCGGGGAAGCCCGGTGCACTGGACGCGTTCGAGCAGGCGGAAAAGCTGGCCACGGCGATCGGGTACGTCCGCGAGCGCGCCCGAGCGTCACTCGGCATCGCGCGCTGCGTGGCCGAGACCGATCCCGAGCGAGCCCGGCAGCACCTGAAGCTGGCCCTGACCCTCTTCGAACAGTCCGAAGCGCCCGAGCGACACGAGGCCGCCCGCCGCCTGGAGCAACTCAGCTCACGGTGATCACCACGCTGCTCGAGTGGGTCGCGCCGACGCTGTCGGTCAGGGTCATCCAGGCGGTGTAGGTGCCCGGGCGGGAGTAGGCGTGGCTCGCCGTCGCCGCGTGGACGGACGCGGTGTTGTCGCCGAACTTCCACTCCCGGTCGACGATGGTGCGGCCCGGTGGTGGTGTCGACGTGCTGGCGAACGCCACCGTGAGCGGTCGGGTGCCGGTCGTCGGAGTGGCCGTGACGGTCAGCGTCGCTCCGGTCTCGACCTTGACGCCGCGGCCGTTGAACCGCAGCCAGTCCAGCGCCATGATGTCCGGGTCGCCGGTCTGGCCCGACTTCACGAACCGCAGATAGAGCGGGAACGTGCCGCCCGGGTTGGTCAGGGTGATCGACGGCGAGATCAGGTTGTCGTACCCACCGGTGCTGTTGATCGTCGCGGTGCCGATCAGCGTGCCGGTCGGTGACCCGGCGCGGAACTCGATCGTGCCGCCGGTGCCGCCGGATGACGCGCCGACCGTGACACCGCCGATGCCGGTCAGGTTGACGGGGCCGAGGTTGATCCAGTCGCCGTTGTCGAGGTCGCCGAGCCGCCGCCCGGCCTGGGCCGACGGCCGGTCGAGGATGCTGACCCCGGAGTGCGCGTCGAAGTGCTCGGCCTCCATGCTGCGCGGCTGCAACGCCACCTGCGTCGAGCCGGTCAACGCCGGAATGCCGCCGGTCGCGCCGGCGTCGGTGTATTGCGCGCTGACCAGTTGGTAGAGGTTGGCTCCCGGCCCGTGCCCGTCGCCGCCGCCCGACTCGGTGACCAGCGTGCCGGAACACCCGACGTAGTTGTCGAGCGGGTGGGCGTGGGCGTCGTGGCCGAGCAGGGTCTGCACGACGACCCGGCTGCAGTCGATGGTCGTGTCTTCCGGATCGTTGACCGTGACCGTGTACGGGATCCGGTCGCCGAACTCGAAGAAACCGCCGTGCGGGATGTTGATCGTGACGGTCGGCCGGGTGTTGCCGACAGTGATCTCCGTTGTGGCGAGCCCGGTCAGCCCGCCGGCGCCGGTGACGGTCAGCCGGGCGGTGTAGCGGCCGCGGGTGCTGTAGGTGTAGCTGGGGTTGGCGCTCGTCGAGTCCGTGGTGCCGTTGCCGTCGAAGTCCCAGGCATAGCTGATCGCCCCGGTCGAGCCGGCGCTGGAGAACGTCACGGCCAGGGGCGCGGCGCCCGAGTCCCGGTTCGCGGTCATGACGGCGACCGGTGGCACGCCGTTGGCGACGTAGTCGATGCGGTAGATGCCGGCGCCCTCGTTGGTGCCGCCGCGCCCGCTGCCGGAGCCGGCGCCGAAGTCCATGACGTAGAGCGAGCCGTCCGGCCCGAACTCCGCCTCGAAGGGCTGGATCCAGCTCATGCTGGTGAAGATCGTGTTGATCGACTGGAGTCCGCCGGCGGTGGTCGGTCCGAACCGCGGGTCACTGAACGTCTGCCCGGTCTGGTTGATCGACAGCGTCTTCCACCACTTGCGGGTCAGCTCGTAGACGATCCACTTGTTCTCGAAGTACTCGGGGAACTTCGACAGGCGCGGGTTCGCGGGGTCGTAGTCGTAGACCGGGCCGCCCATCGGGCCACCACCACCGGTGCCCACCTCGGGGAACTGGGTCGAGGCGGAGTAGGCGTACCAGACCAGTGCCGGGCGCGCGGGCGGCAGGTTCGTCAGGCCGGTGTTGTTGGGCGAGTTGTTGACGAGCGACGCGCAGTTGAAGACCGGGCCGGACGTCGAGGTCGCGAAGTTGTAGTCGTTGAACGGGGTGTTGTTGCCGATGCAGTACGGCCAGCCGTAGTTGCCGGCGCTGGTGATCCGGTTGAACTCGACCGTCCCCTCGGGGCCGCGGTTGGGGTTGGCCGCGGTCGCGTCGGGTCCGTAGTCGGCGACCATCACCGCGTTGGTGTGCGGGTCGACGGTGATCCGGAACGGGTTGCGCAACCCCATCGCATAGATCTCTGATCGGGTACGGGCGGTCCCGGGCGCGAACAGGTTGCCCGACGGAACCGTGTACGTGCCGTCCGCCTGCGGCCGGATTCGCAGGATCTTGCCGCGCAGGTCGTTGGTGTTGCCGGCGGTGCCCTGCGCGTCGAAGGCCCGGCGCCCGGAGCGCTCGTCGATCGGGGCGTATCCGCTCGACTCGAACGGGTCGGTGTTGTCGCCGATCCCCGCGTACAGGTTGCCGTCCTTGCCCATCGCGATCGAGCCGCCCATGTGCGAGTTGGCCCGGGCCTCGCCGCGCAGCGTAGGGATGGTGAGCAGCCGTTTCTCGGAGCTGAGCGCGATCGTCGACCCGGTCACCGTGAACCGGGAGAGGTTGAGCTGGTTGAGCGTCTTGTCCGACCAGAGCAGATAGAGCCAGTTGTTGGTCGCGAAGTTGTTGTCGATGGCGAGCCCGAGCAACCCGTCGGACTGGCTGGTCTGCGTCGGGGTGTACGCGAAGTCGATCAGCGTGGTCACCGCGAGCGTGCTCTGGTCGATCACCTTCACCGCGCCGGTTCGCTGGATGTAGAAGACGCGCCGGTCCGGTGCGACCGCCAACTCGAACGGGTCGGCGAGGTTCTGCGTCACCAGCGGCACCCGCTGGAACTTGTTGTTCTGGGTGGCGCTGCAGTCACCGGCGACCGCGCCGGCCGCCCACTCGATCCCGTAGCGCAGGTGGTCGAGGAAGAACGGCTCGCTGAACGACGAGATCGAGTGCCCGCCGGCGGTGAACCAGGACCGGCCGCCGTCGTAGTTCTGACACCACGAGTAGGCGTGGTCGACGCCCTCGTCGAGCCCGTTGATGCCGTCGCGCACCTTGATCTGCGCGAGGGTGTGCACCCGGCCGGTCGGGTTGGTGCGCCAGTTGTACCACTCCTCGCTGCGCTCCCAGAGCTCCGGCAGGTTCTTCGTCGAGGGGTGGGCTCGGTCGAGCACCTTGATCCGCCCGGGGAAGACGCCGCCGGTCGAAGTGAAGTCGGGGTGGAAGTCGAAGATCGTGCCGACCAGGCCGTCGTACCAGGTCCAGTCGCGCTCGCTCGCACTCGCCGCGTGGAGGCCGACCCAGCCACCGCCGGCCCGCACGAAGTTCTGCAGTGCGGTGCGCTGGGCCGCGTTGAGTAACGCGCCTGACTCGGGCGTCGAGTTGGTGTTGTTGAAAACCAGCGCGTCGAACCGAGCCAGATTGGCATCGGTGAACGCGGCGGCGTCGGTGGTCGCCTCGACCTCGAAGTTCTGCGCCGCCCCAAGCTGCTGCACAGCAGCGATCCCGGCGGGAATCGAGTCGTGATAGAAGTTCGTGACCTTGGAGAACACCAGCACCCGGAACCGCGGCGCGGCACTGGCGGGATCGGCCGGGCCGACGATCACTGTCAGCACCGCGAGCGCGAGTGCGGCGGCAAGAGCGATGACACGGCGAATGCGACTCATGCGGGCGCTCCCAAAGCAGGGGACGGGTGGGGATAGCGCAGTGCGTTCGCCGACTTGCTCAGAGTAGGGGCCTAATAGGTCAGAATCAATGCCCGTTCGGACTCACAGGCAGTGGCCCTGGTACAGCGATCCCTGGATCTGGAGTCGCTGCGATCCTGTCGACGGGTCGTAGTAGCCGAGCACGCACGCCGCCCCTGCGGGCACCGCGTAGACGATGGTGCCCGGGGGTGCCGGATCGTCCGCCCGGGCCGGTCTCGCCACGGCGTCGGGGAAACCGGCCGCGGTCAGGGCCGCGCGCACGTCCGCCGGCTCGGCACTGGCACAAGTCGGGCAGCGCAGGGCGCTGGCGACGGCCCGCTCGGCGATGGTCCGGGCGGGTTCCGCCGATGCTCGTTCGGCGGCGGTGAGAGTCGCGCGCGCCGGGCCATCGGGCGGGCGCGGTCGGCACGGGTCGCCGGTGGCGTTGGCCGGCCGGTTGTACGCGCATCGGCTCGGGCCGGCCGTGGCGCTGGCGGCCCCTTCGGTGCGCGGGCCCCCGGTCTCTGCGCAGGCTGCCAGCAACGCCACCGCGAGGATGGCGAGGACCTTCGGTGCGTGCGAGATAGTCATGATCGCCTGTTCGGTCCCGGGCCTCGTGGCGAGGCCCGGGACCGCGGGTTCAGCGGGGCCAGCGCTGGATCTGGACAGCCCCGGAGGTCATGTTCTTAGGCTCGATCCGGTCCACATCGTATTCGCCGCTGCCGGGCGAGTGGTCGTACACGATCTGGCCGGTAGCGGTGCGCCATACGACCAGGCGCGCCTGGTCCTGGCTGATGTCCTGGCAGTCGGGGCCATTGGAGCCGGTGCACGCGTCCCAGCCGTAGAGAACCCAGGTGTAACCGGCCTGACCGTCGACGCTGCCGGTGCCGCGGGAGGCGACCTTGCCGTCCTCGGTGATCACCAGCCACTCCATCGCCGAAGCCTCGAGGCGGAACGCGGTGTTGCCGACCCAGGCCCGGCTGGCACCAGAGGGGACCGTGCCACCGAGACGCTGATAGGCGCCCGCGTAGTGCAGCCACGTCCAATCCGGCACCGTCGGGTTGGCGACCAGCGCGCCCTGTGGCGTCGCCGTCGATCCGTCGATGTTGGCCTGGCCTTCGAGCGGGTCGTAGACGACGATCATGACGGGGTCACCGCCGCCCTGGCCGCCGTCGTCGTCGGTCGCCACCACGTCGACGGTGTACATGCCGGCGTGCTCGTAGGCGACGACGGTGCCGCAATTGCTCGTGGCGGTGAAGAACCCGTCGTCCCAGCCGTCGCCGGCGTCGCGCCAGTACTGGCAGTCGTGCGTGTCGTTGGTGCCGGGGTCGGTGACGGGCACGTCGAAGATGATCGGCGCGCCGACCCGGAACAGGTCCCAGTCGCGGGGGCTGGCGATCCGTAGCGTCGGGGCCACGTTGCGCACGATGACCCGGCTGGAGGCCGAGACGGGGTCGTGCGTGCCGTCGCTGACCGTCACGGTCGCCCGGAACTCGCCGTCGTCGTTGCACGTGATCGTCGGCGCCTGGATGGTCTCCTTGCTGAACCAACACGTGGCGCCGTCGTCGACGTTCGCGACGGGCTCCCAGGTCCAGTTCACGGACAGGTTCGAGCCCGACACCGATGCCAGCAGCGGGATGGCCTCGCCCTCGTCGCCGTGGACCTCGGGCAGCACCCGCACGATCGGTGCGCCACTGACCGGGCCGCCGGCCTGGTCTCGGATCTCGACGTAGAAGGCGTCGTCGTCGTAAAGGATCCGGTCGTCGCGGTAGTACTGCACGAGCAGGTTGCCGGCCGACTCGTTCTGCGATCCCGTGACGTACTTGACGGAGAAGTCGAACAGTGGATGCGCCGCACCCTGCCGGGTGCTGGCGAACGGGTACTCGTCGCACTGTGGACGGACGATGGCCGGGTCGGGCGTCAGTGGTGCGCAGGCGGCGTTCTTCGCCGCCTGATTGTCCCGGTACGTCTGCGTGCTGGTGTCGATCCGCGACAGGTAGTTCAGGTCGAACTGGCCCGTGTACTTTCCGGGGATGCTCTTGTCACCGTCGAGTTTCGGCGGATGGGTGCTGTTCGGATTGTCCTGAGCCTGTCGGATGTGCTCGGCGACCTCACGCTGGTTGGTGTAGTTCCCGTCCGCGTCCTTGATCGAGTACTGCAGGTGGGGGACGACGTCGTTGAAAATGCACGCCTGCGCGCGGGCGTTGAAGTAGGTCGCCGAGTCGCAGCGGATCCCGAAATCACCGAGCTCCTCGGAGCGGCCGTCGATGAAGCGGAAGTCCTCGTCGAACCAGTGGTAGGAGGTGGCGTCCGGGCGGGTGGAGACAGTCTCGTCGGAGGCGATCTCCCAACCGACCCACAGGTCCGGGTTCGCGGCGCGGATCTGCCACTCGGCCATCGTCGCGCGGTGCTCGCCGCCGCCGAAGCAGCCGGCGTCACCGCGGCTGTCACAGCCCAACCGCATCGCGACCGTGGACAGCGCGGTGTAGTTCCCGCCGTACACCACCAAAGTCGGGCGGGCGTAGACGACGATGCTGCGGATGCCGTCGTCCCGTCCGTACCCGAACAGGTCATAGTCCATGATCATGAAGCCGGTCCGTTTGCCGGAGGAGTCCAACCACAGGTCGAAGGCCTGCGCGCTGACGCACCACTCGATGCGGTTCTTGACCCATCCGGTGTCGCTGCCGCTCTGGGACTGCTGGTGACACTCCTGGATGAACGACGACTGGGGTGCGGGCGGTGGGGTGAACCGCTCCCGCAGGATCCCGGGCCCATCCTTGGCCGCGGCGTCCCAGAACGAGTCGTTGCCCGACGCCGCCGCGCGGCGCAGCGCCTCCTCCTGCGCGTCGTCGAGCTTCGGGGCGTCGCGATCGGCGCGGTAGTCGCGCATCGCGGCCTGGTAGTCGGCGGCTTTCGCGGCCCGGTTGGCCGGCAGCACCCCGCTGATCCGGGTGCCACCGCCTTGCACCGCGGAGACTCTGGTCTTCGGCAGCGACGGCAGCGATCGTGCCGAAGCGGCCGGCCGCGGCTCGGCCCGTGCCGGTCCGGCCACGCCTGGGTCGGCCTGCGCCGGCGCCGGTGCGACCAGCAGCGCCAGCGCCACGGCCATCGTGGCCGCGAGCACTGTCCGATGTGGTGTGCGCAAGGTGTCTCACACTCCTCGATGCGTCTCGCCCCGCACGGGACGACGAGAAAGGCGCGCCGCGGCAGCGACGCGCCCAGGAAGACACCACGAAGGTGAGAACACGACTCAGCACAAGGCGGTCAACACCGCCGTAGCTCCCCCGTTGAGCGGTCCGTCACACGGACCACCCCACTGTCCCAATGGTCACCGACCGCCCCATCCTCCGAACGGCCAGCAAATTCACACATAGAGATCCGTTAGTTTCGAAAGTCCGGCCAGACCGAGACCCTGAACCGCTCCACCCCGCTGAGCCACGGCGGCGGGCTGACCTCAGCCTGGAGCCGCAACAGCTCAGCGCGACCGCTCGCCGTGACCCGCACGTGGTAAGAGCCGGCACCGTCCAGCGGCAACTCGTCGGCGGCGGTCGGCACGCCCATCATCGTGAGGTACAGCCGCCCGCCGGTCAGCCTCATGGTCGTCGTCTCGGCGACCTCGGCATCGGGGTCGACGGGCGGCTCGCCCGTCCACGCCTCCAAGGCGACCGCCGCGTCGTGGCTCCATTGCGAGACGCTCATCAGGTAGAGCACATCCATGCCCGAATAGCACAGCCGGTCGTCGCCGAAGTCGGGTAGGAAGTCCCAGTCACCCACACCGCCAAGCACCATGATCATGCGCCGCTCCGGCGTCACGAGACCTTCGACCACAGCCACCCGCCGCGACGGCGAGCAAGCACCAGCGTCCATACCCGCAGGATGCCAGGTCTCGCGCGGAAATCGAGAGCGCGTCCATGATGGACGTCAAGCGGCGAGCCGGAAGGGGTGCTCACCCGGCCCTGGTGACCGGCCGACTAGCGTGGGGTTCGATGATGGTCTACCGGTGTGTCGGCAAGTACGCGGAGGACGAGCTCCGCACGTGGTTGCGAGACACCGACCCGGCCACCACCGCGAGTGTCTTCGTCGGCGCGTCCTCCCGCGACAAGCCGGTGCGCACCAACCCCGCTCAGGCGCACGTGATGCGCCGCGAGGTCAGCCCCGACCTGCTGGTCTACGACGTCGGCGCGACCAAGAGCCTGGTGTCGGACTACGTCTACACCTGCCGGCAACGCGGTCTGACACCCCAACCGGTCATCTTCACGCTGTCGGTCTGCGGTTCACTGAAGACCTTGGCGTTCCTGCGCTGGCTCGGCTCGCCGTGCCGCGCTGGCTGGAGAACGCGCTCGTCCACGCGGAAGACCCGCTCACCGAGTCCCTCGACCAGTGCCGGGCCAACGCGCGTGACCTGGCCGACTTCTGTCGCCGCATCGGCACGCCGTTCGGGTTCAACGTGGAAAGCGTGTCGATTCGCAAGGAAGAGATCGACGCGTCCGTAGCGCTGGCCGCCGACATCGGCAACCTGCTGCGTCCCTAGCTGAAGCTGCTCTCCGTGAGGGTTCCGCGCAGCTTGGTCAAGGCGCGCGTGAGCAGGCGGGAGACGTGCATCTGGGAGACGCCGATCTGGTCCGCGATCTGCGACTGGGTCAGGTTGCCGTAGAAACGCAGCGTCAGGATCTTCTGCTCGCGCTCGTCGAGGGTCGCCAGGGCCGGCCCGAGGGCGACGCGCAGCTCGGCCAGCTCGAACGACGTGTCCTCGGACCCGAGCAGGTCACCCAGCTCGGTGCCGCGCTCGCCGTCGCCCGTCGGCGTCGAGAGCGACACCGCGTTGTACGCCCGCGCCCCCTCCAGCCCCTCCAGCACCTCTTCCTCGGAAAGCTTCAGGTGCTCCGCGACATCGGCCACCGTCGGCGACCGGCCCAGCGACTGCAGCAGCGTGCTGTTGGCCTCGGAGATGGCGAGGCGCAGTTCCTGCAACCGGCGCGGCACCCGGATGTCCCAGGTGCGGTCCCGGAAGTGGCGCTTGAGCTCGCCGATGATGGTCGGGATCGCGTAGCCGGCGAAGTCCACTCCGCGTGACGGGTCGAACTTGTCGACCGCCTTGATCAGGCCGACCGCCGCGGTCTGCAGCAGGTCGTCGGTCGGCTCGCCCCGGCCGCTGTAGCGGTGCGCCAGGTGGTTGGCCAGCGGAAGCCAGGCCTCGATCGTGCGATCCCGAAGCGACGACCGCGAGGGGTGGTCGGCGGGCAGCGCGGCCAAGGCGGCGAGCAGCTCAGTCGGCTCCGCCGTGTCCGGGGTGGACTCGAAGAGGGTCTGCGTCGACATCGTGGGCCTCCTGGGACGTACCCGAATAGCGATCTTTGCTATGGAGCACGGGTTAACCAATCGACGCTCACTCTAAGCCGGTCAGCACCAAGAAGCTAGCCGAAAGTATGAGTCATCTTTCCTCTAAAAAGGACCTATGCCAACATAAGGCTCTCAAAACTTTTGGTACATGACGTGCAAGCCGACCAAACCGTGCACGCGGTGGTCGAAGGCTTCCGGGATCGTCGTCATGATCGTGAACCCGAGCTGCTGCCACAGCCGCACCGCGACGGTGTTGGTCGAGACCACCGCGTTGAACTGCATGCCCACGTAGCCCTGCGCCCGCGCCCACTCGACCGCGTAGGTGCCGAGGGCTTTGCCGATGCCCCTGCCTTGGTGCGCCGGGTCGACCATGAAGCTCGCCGTCGCGATGTGCGCGCCTCGTCCCGGCCGGTTCGGGCCCATCTTCGCCGAACCCAGGATCTCGCCGGCGTCGGTCGCGACGACGGTCACGCCCGGGGGCGACTCCATCCACCACGGACGCGCCGACTCCAGGGTGTGGTCGAGGGGATAGGCGTACGTGCCGCCGGCGTCCGTGATGGCGGCGAAGAACGGATAGATGCGCGGCCAGTCGGCCGCCGACGCGTCGCGAATCTCCACGCGCCCGAGGCTAGCGCGAACGACTACGATGAATGAGGACCTGCGCGGGCTGCCCCCCGGCATCCAGGAGCGGCCCTGTGGCCCAGCAGACGATCGACGACCACGACGCCTTGCCGGAGCTGGAGGCCGCCGGCTGGCTTCATCACAGCGAGTCGTTCGCCGAGACCAGCTTCTGGGCTGTCGCCCGCCGGCTGCCGGCGATCGTCCGGGAGGCGCTCTCCCTGGCCTGGCAGGCCAACCGGCTCGACACGACCGCGGCCATCGCCTTCAACGTCATCGCCGGTGTCGCCACCACCTTCGGCCTGCTGGCCACCAGCTCGGTCCTGACGGAGCTGTTCGCGGCCGGTCCCACTCCTGACCGGATCGCGGCCGCCCTGCCCGCGCTGGTCGTGGCCGCGGTCGCGGTCTCGGTCCGCGGCGGGCTGACGATCGCAGCCGGTTGGGCGCAGGCCCGGATGGCTCCACAGATCAACTACGCCGTCGAGCTGCGCCTGTTCGGTGCGACCACCGCGGTCGGGCTGGCCGCGTTCGACGACTCGGGCTTCGCGGAGGAGATGGACCGCGCCAAGGAACGGGGCATCGTCGAGGCGGCGTCGATCGTCAACTCCAGTGTGGACCTTTTGACCGGCCTGGTCCGCGTCGTCGCCACGGCGGCCGCCATCGCCGTCATCGAGCCGATCCTGTTGCCCTGCCTGGTCGTCGCGGCGATCCCGTCGGCCGTCACGGCGGTAAGGATGGCGCGCCGCGAATACCTCGCGATGCTCGCGTTCATCGGCCACCGCCGGCGAATGTGGCTGCTGGGCAGCATCATGGCCAACCGGCACACCGCGGCCGAGGTCCGCAGCTACCAGATGCGTGACTTCCTGCTCGGGCAGTACGAGCGGATCATGCGTAGCCAGACGGCGGCGGAGATGCGGCTCGTGCGGGCGCAGACCGGCACCCGCACCGTCGGGGCGGCCGTGGGTGGCCTGGCGAGTCTGGCGCTCTACGCCGTGCTCGGCTGGATGCTCGTCGACGGTGCGATCCCGCTGGCCGCCGCCGCTACCGCCCTGCTCGCCCTGCAAGCCGCGCAGATGGGCCTCAACACGGCGATCTACGCGACCAACCGGCTTTACGAGGACGCGCTCTACTACGGCGACTTCCGCGCTTTCGTCGACCGGGCCTGGGCGCAGGCACCCGAGCCGAGCGGCGAGCCGGCCACCCCCTTCGACGAGATCCGGCTCGACCGGGCGAGCCTGCGCTATCCGGACACCGACACGCCGGCCGTCGACGAGGTGTCGCTGACCGTGCGCAAGGGCCAGGTGATCGCCCTGGTCGGCGAGAACGGCTCCGGCAAGTCCAGCCTCGCCAAGCTGCTCGCGGGGCTCTACCAACCCACCGGCGGCACGATCACCTGGAACGGGGTCGACGTGCGGCGAGTCGATCCGGCCAGCCGGGCCGCGCAGGTCGCGGTGATCACCCAGGATTGGTGGAAGTTCCCGTTCACGGCGCACCAGAACATCGCGGTCGGGCGCGGCGATCGGGAGACCGGCCCGACGGTCGTCGACGCGGCGACCGCGGCGTCCGCTCACGAGATGATCGAAGATCTCCCCAAGGGGTACGCGACACTGCTGAACCGGCAGTTCAAGGACGGCCACGACCTATCCGGCGGCCAATGGCAGCGCCTCGTCGCGGCCCGGGGCTTCTACCGGGACGCGGCCCTGTTGATCTGTGACGAGCCGTCGTCGGCCCTCGATGCCCGGGCCGAGCACGCGATGTTCCAGCAGCTTCGCCGTCGCCCGGACCGCACGGTGGTGTTGATCACACACCGACTCGCCAATGTGCGCCACGCCGACCAGATCTACGTGCTGCACCACGGGCGCATCGTGCAGCACGGCAGCCACGCGGAGCTGATCGTCGCCGGGGGGCTGTACCAGGAACTATTCCACCTCCAGGCCAGCGGCTACCTCGGTTAGCAAGTTCCCAGCGAACCCTCAGCGAATCCCGATAATCTCGGCGGGTGGATGAAGGTAGTACCAAGCCGGTCTCTGACCGGCTTCCCAAATCATGTTGATCCTGGCGGGCCTCGCGATCATCGTCGCGCTGACGGTGGCGACCGGCTTCTTCGTGGCCCAGGAGTTCGCTTACGTCGCCGTCGACCGGTCCAAGCTGCGCGCTGAGGCCGAAGCAGGCGACGCCGCCGCCGAACGCGCGCTGCACGTGACCTCCCGACTCTCGTTCGTCCTTTCGGGCGCTCAGCTCGGCATCACCGTCACCGCCCTGCTCGCTGGTTACGTGGCCGAGCCGTACCTCGGTGAAGGCATCGCCGACCTCGTCGGCCTGACCGGCGCGTCGGAAGGGGTGACCGCCACCATCTCGGTGGCCGTCGCGCTGCTGATCGCGACCGTGATCCAGATGGTGGTCGGCGAGCTCGCGCCCAAGAACCTGGCGATCGCCAAGCCGGACGCGCTGGCCCGGTCGCTGTCGCGGCCGACGGAGGCGTACCTGAAGATCGCCGGACCGTTGATCACGCTGTTCGACGCGACCTCCAACAAGCTGCTCCGGTCGGTCGGCATTCACCCGGTCGAGGAGCTTCCGCAGGGCGCGACCACGGAAGACCTGGACCGGATCATCGAAAGCTCGCGCCAGTCGGGTCAGCTCGACGCCGACACCTCTCGGCTGCTCGACCACGGTCTCGACTTCCGCACCCGGACGGCCGGCGACGCGATGGTGCCGCGGGTCGACGTGGTGACCGTCCACGCCGACGATCCGGCGGTACGCGTGGTCGAGTTGCTCGACACGGGCCACACCCGCTTCCCCGTGCTCGGGGCGGCGGTCGACGACGTGCGCGGCATCGTGGCGGTCGGCGACGTGGTCGAGGTGGAGCCGGCGGACCGGGGCAAGGTGCTGGTCGGCACGCTGGCCGTGCCAGCCGTGCTGGTGCCGGAGACACTGCCGTTGCCGGCGGTGCTGGAGCGGCTGCGTGCCGAGCACCGCCAGCTCGCCTGTGTGATCGACGAGTACGGCGGTTTCGCCGGCGTGATCAGCCTCGAGGACGTGGCCGAGGAGCTGGTCGGCGAGATCCACGACGAGGACGACCTGCCACAGCCCTCCGCCCGCCACCGTCCCGACGGTTTGTGGTCGCTGCCTGGCCGTTGGCGCCTCGACGAGGCGGCCGAGGCGACCGGTGTGGTGCTGCCTACGTCACCCACCTACGACACGCTCTCCGGCCTGGTGCTGCAACGCCTCGGCCGCGTGCCCACCCCGGGCGACGTGGTGCTGGTGGAGCTGCCACCGGTGCTGTCGGAGGACGCCGAGCCGATGTCACCGGGCCGCGCCCGCCTGCGGGTGGAGTCGGTCCGCCGGCACGTGCCGGACGAGGTCTCGCTCGAGGTGGTGCCGGCATGAACACGACCTGGTCCCTGATCTTCTCGCTGCTGCTGCTCGTGGCAAACGGGTTCTTCGTGGCCGCTGAGTTCGCACTGGTGGCCTCCAAGCGACACCGTCTGGAGCAGGCCGCCGCGGAAGGCAACAAGTCGGCCCGTTCGGCGATCGCAGGTGTACGCGAGCTCTCGGTCATGCTGGCCGGCGCGCAGCTCGGCATCACCCTGAGCACGCTGGCGCTCGGTGCCCTGGCCAAACCCACGGTCAGCCACCTGCTCCAGCCGGTCTTCGACGCGACGGGGCTGCCGTCCGGCCTCTCGTACGTCTTCGCGTTCCTCCTCGCCGTGATCGTGGTGAGCTTCCTGCACGTGGTCGTCGGTGAGATGGCCCCGAAGTCGTGGGCGATCAGCCACCCGGAGCGGTCGGCGCTGCTGCTCGCCCGCCCGTTCCGAGCGTTCACATGGGTGTTCCGGCCGGCGCTGCTCGCGCTCAACCAGCTGGCCAACGCCTGCCTGCGCCTCGTCAAGGTGGTGCCGCAGGACGAGCTGGCCCAGGTGCACGGCCCCGACGAGCTGCGCCTGCTGCTGCAGTCGTCCCGCGAGCACGGCACGATCGCGGCGGCGGAGCACGAGCTGTTGACCGCGATGCTGGCGGTGCAGAACACCACGGTGGCGCAGGTGATGACCCCGTTGGCGGAGGTCGTCTCGGTGCCACCGACGGCGTCGGGCCGCGAGATCGAGCTGACCAGCCGGCGCAGCGGCCGCTCCCGGCTCGCGGTGATCTCGGCCGACGGCCAGGTGCGCGGTTTCGTGCACGTCCGTGAAGCGGTCCGGGTGACCACCTCGGGTACGCCGCAGACCGCGGCCGACCTGATGTCGTCGCCCCTGTCGCTCGGCGCGGCGGTCCCGGTGGCGGGGGCGGTGCGGATGATGCGCGAACACCGCTCCCAGCTCGCCGTGGTCACCTCGGACGACCAGGTGGTCGGCGTGGTAGCGCTGGAGGACCTCCTGGAAGAGCTGATCGGCGAGTTCGACGACGAAACCGACCGCATCGTGGGCGCCGCGACCCGAGCAGGCCGCTAGGGTCGTCGACCACGGCGTACGCGCTGGTCGTTCACAGGTGGGGTCCAGCCTCGTCGCGCACTAGCGCCAACTGGTTTGTGCCGGATTCGCGCTGGCGCGACGGCCGCGGCGGCGCCGTGACCGAGCCTCCGCGCCCGGTCGCCGGGCTGGATGACGTCGTGCACCAGCGGGTCCGGCTCGGCATCCTGACGATCGCGCACGAGGCGCGTCGCGTGGAGTTCGGCTATCTGCGCACTCGGTTGGTGCTGACGGCCGGAAACCTCTCGCAGCACCTGGTCGTGCTGGAAACGGCCGGCCTGGTCGGGCTCGGGAAGGGGCTACGAGGGAAAGCGCGGCCGCACCTGGATCACCGTCACCGCCGCGGGCGACATCGCGCTCGCGGAGGAGATCACGCGACTCAAACAACTCATCGCCCGTGTCGAGGGGGCACCGTGACCGCGGTGTCCCGCCGCACTGTCCTTACTGGAGCCTCGGCCTCGGCGTAATCGGCCTCCCGTCTCGGGCTGCTAGTCCTGCCCACGCCGACCGGACCCTTCCCGATCGGCATGGTCCGCCGCACCTCGTCGACCGTTCCCGGCCGGACCCGATCGCCGGCCCGGGCCGCCACCGCGAACTGATGGTCAGCGTCTGGTACCCGACCATCGGGCCGACAACACGGTCTCGGTGCAGGAGCTGGCCAGCCACGGGCTCGTCGTGGTGACCGTCGACCACACCCACGACGCGTACAGCGAGTTCCCGGACGGCCGACTCACGCTCCCGGACATCGGCGGCGAGCACTCGCTGGGCGCGCCGGACTTCGCGGCTGACATCCCGTTCGTGCTGGACCGCATCGAGGGTCCGACCCGCGCGTTCCCCGAGATGCGCTATCCGCCTTGAGCCGTGCCCGGGGATCCGCTCCGCGTGGAGCCGATCCCCGGGCGTTGTCGCTCAGCTCCAGGTGACGTAGAAGCGGTATTCGGTCGCGTTGGACCACGTGCCGTCAGCCGTGCGGCCGCGCACCCGCATCGCGTGCGAGCCGCCACCCGTCGGCGTCCAGGTGATGGTGGCCTTGCCGTTGGCGTCGGCGGGCACGGTCGTCACGTCGACGTCGTTGACCGTGTATTCGAACTCGACCATCCCCGGGCCGCCCTGGGTGAACGTGAAATCGCCGGGTACGCCCACGCCGCCCGTGGAGCCGGACGGGAGGTAGACGCTCGACGACACGAGCGGCGCCGTGCCGACCAGGAAGGGATAGTCGGTCTGTGCCGTCGTGCCCGTCGCCGTGCGGCCGCGTACCGAGAGCAGGTTCTCGCCGTTGCGGTCGAGTGTCACCTTTGCCGTGGCCGACCACGAGCCCTCGACGGTCTGCCACGCCCCGCCGTTGACCCGGTATTCGAAGGCCGTGACCTCGCTGAGCTCCGTGTCGAACCGGAACTCGGCCACGCTGCCCAGACCGCCACGCGGTGCCCATTCGTAGTAGTCGCTGTAGACCCGCACGAACGGATCGCGGACCCGGAACGAGTACTGCCGCTGGGCACTGGTCGTGCCGTCCGCCCCGACGCTGGCCACCAGCAGGATGTTGTAGCCCGGGTGCGTCGGCGTGATGTCGAGCGTGGCTCGGCCGTCGGGGCCGGCCGCGACGACCTCGTCGGCGTTGCCGTCGAGGGAGTAGCGGTATTCGACGACGCCCTCGCGGCCCGGGCTGAACGTGAAGCGGCCCGGCTGACCCGGCTGGCCGACGGACTCGTTCTCCGGGTAGTCGGTGGACACGACCAACGGCGCGTCGTCGACCTGGAATTCGTACGCCCGCTCCGGCGAGAAGGAACCGTCGAGGAAGCGCATGCGCACCCGAAGCGTGTTGGGGCCGGATCGCTCCGGCGTCCAGTTGACCGTCACGTGCGGGAAGTTCGGGTCGGCGTCGGCCACCTGCTCCGGACCGTCGTTGAACTGGTAGACGTAGGCGTCGACGTCGGGCAGCGGGGTGCTCAACTGGAACTCGCCCGGCAGGCCGACGCCGCCGTGGGCGCCGTAGTCCGGATAGCTGTTGGAGTACACGTACGGCCTGGTGTCGACGACGTTGAAGTCGCTGGACGTCGCCTCCGACAGGGTGCCGTCGGCGCTGACACTGCGCACGCTGATCAGCTCCCAACCGGCCTGGGTCGGAGTCCAGTGCATCTTGATGGTGTGAGAACGCGTAAGTTGAGTGGGGCTGCGTTCGAGCTCGATGTGCTGTGGGCGCTCCGGATCGCGAGTCCGCACGTTGAGGCTCGCCACTCAAGCGGCATGAAAGGCAGCGATTACGACGCCTTCGCCGTGATAAATCAACGCCTCGTGCCAGTGGAGATCAAAGCGAAAGACGACGACACTGCCTGGTCTAGGAATTCTGTAATGAACACAGTTCGTGGTGCAGCAAAGCAATTACCAAAGGGCGATATTGGGCTCCTCTTCCTTCGTGTTCTAACGCATGGATCGGACCGAGGCTGGAGGCCGAATTCGTCGATGCGCTCGCAGAGGCCACGCGGCATACGACTCGCATCGGCGCCATCTTAAGTGCTATCGACAGGCCATATCTCACGAGCGAGACAACGGCTTCCGTGACACGTCATTGGTCCTTCTTCACCACTGCTACGTGCCCAGATGACATCATGACCTTCTGCATCCATTTCAAGCGGTTCTGGGAGTCAGATCTGACGCTGATGGCGCCTGACCCGCCGTTTTGAGCTGTAAATATTTGCCGTGCTTGCGCATGCGGTATCCGGCTCCGGGAACCGGTCTGCAGCGCGCGTAGCAGTCCACTTGGCACGCCGCGCGGCGGCCTTCTCGGTCTGGTTTAAGCGAGGAGGGTGACTCTGTCACCGTCCGCCTTCTATGGGACGGCCGGGCAAGGGCCGGCACGCAAAGCAAACTTAAGTCCGTGGTCGTGCCTCCCGCTTGACCCGCTCGTCGACCCTCGGCGGTGCGCGGCCGGGACCAGGAGTGTCCGGTTGCCGGCGGGCATGGGGACAGCCGTGACCCGTAGCACTACGGCTACGGCAAGATCTTTCAGGCCTCGCAAACTTCCCGAGGGCAACGCTCCTGCACGCTGAAGATTGCGGGCATAGGGCGACCCTTGAGGCGGTGGTGGGCGGTCCGCGGCGGCTCAAGTCACGGACCACGCAGCGACGGTCGTAGTTGTGGCCCGTTGCGGATGCTTCGGCGGAGTGCCTCCGACGGTGCCGGCCGCGCACGTGTCCTGCACGCGCTCGAGGCTGTCCGCGGAGGGTTCCCATCACTGACTTCCCTTAATCAACAGCAGCGGCATGTACTCACATAAGAACCGCGCCTCGGCGGGGTTTAAAGCACGAGGAGGCCATGTGGACGGGTTGGGATTGGGCCAGAGCGGGACCAGGGCGCCACGAAACGCCGACGTGAGGTTCCACATCGGGTTTCCGAGGACCGGATCGATGATGACGTACAGCAGCAATGAGCCAAGGCCGATGGTCACCGAGAGCATGTTCGGCGGATCGTCGGGGCTCGCCGACTGGCCGTCCGGAGCCACCAACATGAGGCGGCTCTCCGTGCGCAGCGCCCACCGGTCATCGTCAACCACCGCCCCCCAGACCAGGCATTCGGGAGTGGGCCGTCGGGTCGCGTAGAAGCCTTTATAGACCTGTTCGATGGCGGCCGGCTGAGACCCAGTCAGCTGTACCATCAGGCTGGTCTTGACCGCCCAGGTCGCGAGGGCGACAGCCGCCTCGGCAGAGAGCGACAGCTCCATGTCACCGCGGATCATCGTGGACAGACAGGACCGAGCGGCAGCCTCGATTCGGTTCATAAAGCCGTTGTTGCATCGACCACAGACCGCCTTGACGGTCTGCGAGTTGAACGTCTGCGCCATTTCTCGGCGATGGAGACCGTCGAACGTGCGAACAGGGCGAAAGAGCATCGTCGCCTGGTCCTGGCCCCGGTATCGGGCCTGTTCGGGCAGCACGGTGCTGAGCCACCTGGGTATTACATGCTCCCTGGTCAAGCTTGCCCCACCGCAAAATGCGCATCGTCGCGCCATGGGAGACATCTTTGACGCTCGAAGTCGTTCTGGGCAAAGGAGTTTCTGGTACCGACGCGCTTGTCCGCTAAGTACAGGTTCAAACATGCCCGTGCAGAGGGCAACGAGCGGGTTGCTGCCCGCGGGTCGACCGTTGACGCGGCCACCCCGATAGCCGAGGCGATCAGCGACGCCCAACGGTGTACGGCATGTCCTGTTTCGGGGCGGATCTCGCACGCTCGGGCCGACCCAGCGCCGCACAACATGACCGATGGAGCGCCAAGCGTCATCGATGCGTTGTCAGACACATACGCCAGATTGGACATATCGTTCTAGGTGGCGACGTCCCCGCATACCTGTGTCCGGTCACGATCCTGGGGATCTTAGGCCGCCCGCCGAGTAGATGATCGGGCGAGCTCGACCGCACACGGCGGTCCATAATCCCGCCATGGCGAGCGCGGAGTCGCGGGGTTATTCGCTCCACCGTTCAGGACATCCGATTGAACACGATGGGGACTAACTGCCGTATCGGGAGTGCTACACCACAACTTGGCGGGCGACCGTGTCGATCTCAAAGCGGTGCAGGCGTCTGCGGTCGGCGTCTCGCCCGAGTTCGGGCGAGGTCCAGCCTCCGCAAAAGGCGTCAAGCCGATAGCCCAGAGGGTAGGCCGGGCGCCATCTCTACCTTTTGACCCGACTTGAAGGCTTTAGCACAAGCCGAGTAGGTCGTGCAGCGCACCCGGATCGGCCTACCGAGGAGCTAGCGGTTTGGCTACCGTTGGCTGGTGCCCCACTTGGCCGTCTTCTGCGTATCCTGTTCGAAGCCTTTCTCGATCTTTGCGCCCATCAGCGGCGCATCGAGGGTCACGTTTATGAATAGCACTGGCGGACCGTGTCCTAGCTGTGGCCAGATGGGTCGCATAATGGACGGCGTTTACGAAGTAGTGGACAATACGCTGTCGATGCTCCGCAGCTACTCACCCGACCAGTTAGTGCGCCTTTACAATCTCTTGCAAAGATCTAGCGATCTCAGTGGTGCGGTCGAAGAAGAATATCCCGAGTTGGCTGCGCAAGTGCGAGACAGATCTACGCGACGAGCGGACGTACAGTTCTACGTTGGCTTGATTATAGCCATCTTGAGCTTGCTAATCGGTCCATATTGGACCTCGGTGGCGACAGGCGACCCGCCCTCGTCGGAAGAGATCGCCCGCGAGGTTGTTGAACAACTGCAGGAACAAGCGCCGTCGACCGGAGCAAGCCCGAGCGCACCTGCGCCAAATTCCAGTTCGTCCGGTGTGCCTAGTCCAAAGACTGGGCGTAACGAACCCTGCCCCTGTGGAAGCGGCCTGAAATTTAAGCGATGCCATGCGAGACCTGGCCCGTAGCAACCATCTCGGCCCGATCAGTCAACGGGTCGAAGGGCCTCGGCTGCGACGCCGAGCAGTGGCCATGCTGATGCAGCACCAGGCCCCATTCGGCGCGTGCCTGTCCTATCTCTGTCGCAGTCAAGGGGCGAGCTGTACAACATAAGGACAGTTATGTGGACACCCCTCGTGTTCAAGAGCTGGCCGGCGGCTCGGCGTCAGCCGACGACGAACTCGGCTTGGTGCACCGCGGGCTCCGCGGTAGCGGTGCCGGCCGGCTGCGAGACGAGGATGGGAAGGATCACGGTGTCCCGGTCCCAGTGGTAGGTCCGAGGGCGCAGTCCGCGGCCCGCGAAGCCTTTCCCACGCGCCGCGGCCGCGCGGCTCCGTCGCGCCCTTCAACGAACCATGAAACGGGCATACCGTGGCAGCCCGGCGCTGCCTACAGCGGGTGTCGACTCGCGCATCATGCCGCCGGCGGGGGTCGGCGACTCGGACCGCCCAGTACGTTGGCCCCGCGGCGCCACCTCAGCACGCCGACGTGAAAGGCGTCCGGCCGTCGACGTATGCGACGGCGCTCCGCCAGGATTCCGCCTTGGGGCTGCCGCCCTGCGATCCAGTGGCTAAATGTATTGTCTCAATCCCGCCAGTCTGGCCCGGTTTGATAACGGTGGGTACGGTGTTGGCGTGCGCTGGCTCCAGAGTGGATCTGTCCGCCGCCTGCTGCTCCTCGTCATCCCGGGGAGCGTGGCAGCCGGCGCAACCTGGGCTGCGTTCGCCGACGACAAAAGCGGCTTCACTGTCGTGTCGGCTGCGATCGCCGCACTGCTGGGAGCTTTTGCGCATCCCGTCTGGCAAGCGGTGCGTCGCTCAAGTGATGAGGAGCCGCTGTCGCGAGCGGCCGATCGCTTAGCCATACACATGTTGACGGTGATCGGACCAGCGCTTTGAGGCGGCACTTGTACCGGCCCGCTCCGCTTCGGCTGCGTTACCGCTCTGCCGATCACGTCAGCGCCGACCGATCGGCGGTGATGGGACGCCGTGAACTTGATGACACAACCTGGGCTGAAGCGCCGCTAGAAAGGTGACGTCGCGGTCGTTGCGTCGCAGCTGCGGGAATTGCCCGGGCGACAGCTGGTGGTGATCGGCGAACCGGGCTCAGGCAAGACGGTTTTGGCGTCAATGCTTGCAGACCAACTGTTGACAACCGCGCGGGCCACCGCCGAGCTGCGGTTCGACTCACCCGCCGGCGCGGTGGTCGGCACGGCGACGCCGAACGCGACGACGGGCAACGGCGCCTTCGCCGAGACCTCGGTGCCGGTCAGCCAGCCGGCCGGAACGCACCGGCTCTACCTGGTCTTCAGCGGCGTCACCGACGGCCCGAGGCCCGGCCTCGTCAACCTCAACTGGGTCCAGTTCGGCTGACCCCCCACCACCGGCTGCCCGCCACCCTTCCTGGGTGGCGGGCCGTCGCGCGTTCCCGCTGGTCGCGGTATGCACCCGCGTATGCGCAGCCTTGTACGGCCCGTCGATAACCTTCGATCCGCAAAGTCATGTCGACGATCGCGGGGGCGCCTGACGTCCTTGCGACCAGGGGAAGGACTGCCAATTGTTCAAAAGGATCGGTGCGGTCGCGCTCAGTGTTCTCGTGGCGGCGACCGTCATCGCGTCGGGATCTCCGGCCTCCGCCGCCGACGGCTGGCAGCGGGCCGGTGTGGTGTCCGAACAGGACGCTGTCGAGCCGCTGCACTGTCATCCCAGCGACTACGCGGTCGGCTGCTTCCAGCCGTACGGCGAGTGGATCTGGCTCTACGACACCAGCGCCAACAACATCCCCGTCGCGGTCAAGTGGAACTTCCGGCCCAAGGGCTCGTCCACCGTCTCCCGCAGCGGCGTCGTGTACAACGACCGGGGCATGGCCGCGGGTTACACGGCGATCAACAAGAGCTTTGGCGACGGCGGCATCTTCTCGTTCCAGACCTGCCAGGCCGACCTGCCGACCAAGACGACGAAGGACTGCAACGAGGTCCTGAGGGTCACGACGTGAGGAGCGGTCGATGGATCTGGTGAGGGCATGGAAAGACGCTGAGTACCGGGCGGGGCTGACGGCGGACGAACGCGACGCCCTGCCCCATCACCCGAGCGGCGGCATCGTGCTCGGCGACGAGTTCCTCGACGACGTCGTCGGTGGCCGCACGGAGCACGTGATGTCGCTCGGTTGCTGCCCCGGGTTCACCTGGACCACCTACTGCGGGTCGTGTCACCCGACCTGCATCAACTGCAACCTCTACACGATCGCGGGTTGCACCGCCTGAGCGGACCAGCCAGTTCACCAGTCTCCGAAGGGAACGAGGATGACGGATCTCGATACGGGGCCGCCACCGGCGGCGGGACCGCTCGTCGACTTGGCCTCACCGGTCTGGTCGCTGGCCGCCCGCCTCGACGAGCGCCAGCGCAGCGTGGTCCGGCCGGTCGGGCCGGATCCGCTGCGCGGCGAACTCCGCCTGGGCATGTGGCGCAAGGAGCCGATCTTCAGCGCGGACCCGAGCCGACTCGAGCAGTTCCTCGACCGCGCCGGCCTGACCGAAGCCGACCTGATCGCGATCCTCGGCGAGCCGCCGGCGTCGGTCAGCGGCCGGCTTACCGCGCCACCGGACTACCCTCGCTTGTTGGAGGCGTGCTACCGGGTCGCGTCGACCGATCCGGATGCCGCGGAGCAGCACGGGTTCGCGGCGCTCGCCACGCCGCTGTTCGACGAGGCCGCCACGCGGATCGCAGCCGCCGTCGACCGGCTCGCCGGCCACTCCCCGACGCCGCACGTCGACCCGGCGCTGCTGACCGTGCAGCTGTGCCGGCCGCCGCTCTCGACCGTACTGCAGATGGTCGCCCGCGTGGCCGTGCTGGAACTCAACGTGATGCGGGTGCGCGACGAGCTACTCGGCGACACACCAGAGGAACGCTTCGCGTACTTCGTCCGCCGCCTGGCCGACCCGCGTTTCGCGATGGAGCTGCTCGCGGAATATCCGGTTCTGGCCCGGGAGTTGGTCCACGTCGCGGACCGCTGGGCCGACACCCGGATCGAGTTCGCCACGCGGCTGTTCGGCGACCTAGCCGACATCAGTGCCCGGTTCCCCGCGCCGGGGGGCCTCGGCGTGGTCGGCACCGTGGAGTTCGGCGTCGGCGATACCCACCACGGCGGCCGTTCGGTGTGCGTCGTCGGGTTCGACGGGGGCGCGAAGGTGGTCTACAAGCCCCGCCCCATGGCCATCGATCGGCACTTCCACGGGCTGCTCGACTGGCTCAACGCCCGCGGCCAGCGACCGCGGCTGCGCACGCACTGGGTCCTAGACCGCGGCGACTACGGCTGGAGCGAGTTCGTGACCGCCGCGCCGTGCCCCGACCGGCCCGCGCTGGGCCGCTTCTACCGGCGTCAGGGCGGCTATCTGGCCCTCCTGCACGCGCTCGCCGCCACCGACATGCATCTGGAGAATCTCATCGCGGCCGGCGAGCATCCGATGCTGATCGACCTGGAGGCGCTCTTCCATTCCTGGCAGCTGCGCCAGCCCGACCCGCTGGACCTGCCGCCCGACGCGCTGCGGGCCATGCGCTCGTCCGTGCTGAGCGTGGGCCTGCTCCCGACGCCCATCATCTGGCAGGACGACGACGGCATCGGCCAGGCCGACCTGAGCGGGCTGGCCGGGGCGGCCGGGCAGCTCAGCCCCACGGCGGTGGCGGCCTTCGACGCAGGCGGGACCGACCGGATGCACCTGATCCGCCGGCGGCTCCCGATGAACGGCGCGCAGAACCTGCCCACTGTGGACGGCGTCGACGTGGACCCGATCGACTTTCGCACCGACCTGGTCGACGGGTTCCGCGACACGTACCGCCTGATCCTCCGGCACCGCGACGAGCTGCTCGCGCCGGACGGCCCGCTGGCCGCGTTCGCCGACGACCCCAACCGGGTCATCGTCCGGCCGACCCGTGGGTACATGACGTTCCTGCTGGAGAGCTTCCACCCCGACCTGCTCCGCGACGCGCTGGACCGGGACCGGTTCTTCGAGAACCTGTGGTCGGCGCACTCCGCCGTACCGGGCCGCGCGGCGCTTATCGCGTCGGAGGTCGCCCAGTTGCACGACGGCGACATCCCGCTGTTCCGCGGCACGCCGGGCTCTGCCGACCTGATGGACGGCGACGGTCGGGTCGTCGTGGCCGATGCCTTCGAGCAGACCGGACTGCGCTGCGCGGCCGAGCGGGTTGGCGAGATGTCGGAGGCGGACCTGGTGCGCCAGACGTGGTTCGTCGAGGGCTCGCTGACCGCGCTCACGATGGGTGCGCAGGAGCCGACCGCGCGGCCGCGGGGCTCGCGGCCGGCCGCGGCGCCATCGGCCGAACCGGCGAGCCCCGATGAATGCCTTTCCGGCGCGATGCGAGTCGCCGACCGGTTGCTCGCCCTCGCGCTCGGCGACGACAGCGCCTGCTGGCTCGGCCTCAACCTCGTCGGCGACCGGGTGTGGCAGTTGAGCCCGACCGCCTCCGACCTGTTCGGCGGCGTCAGCGGCATCGGGTTGTTCCTCGCCCAGCTCGCCGATGTCACGGGCGACGACCGGGTCCGGTCGGCGAGCGAACGCGCCGTGACCGCGGTCGCCCGGCACGCCGACGTGCTGGCCAACCTTTCGGACGACACGATCCGTGGTCCGATCGGCGCGTTCGCCGGCGTCGGTTCTGTCGTGTACGCCCTCGCTCACCTCGACGCCCTGCTCGGCCGGCCGGAGTTGGGCGACGCCGCCGAGCGGCTCCTGCCGGTGGTGCGCCGCTTCGCCGAGCACGACCTGTCGCTCGACGTCATCGGCGGCTCCGCCGGCGCCGTGTTCGCCGCGCTCGCCCTGCACGCGGTGCGGCCCGACGGCGCCGCTCTGGCGGTGGCCGACGAGCTGGGTGCGCGACTGGCCGCGCACGCCGAGTGGACCGGCGACGCGGCATCGTGGCGGGCCGACGTCAACCCGGCCGCCGCGCTGGCCGGCTTCTCGCACGGAGCCTCGGGAATCGCGACGGCGCTGGCCCGGCTCGACCGGGCGGGCGGCACCCGCGGGCACGTCGACCTGGTCCGGGCCGCCCTGCGCTTCGAGCGCTCGCTCTACGACCCGGACCGGCACAACTGGCGCGACGCCCGCTCGATCGCGGGGCTGGACGGCGACATGGTGGCCTGGTGTCACGGCGCGGCCGGGATCGGCCTGGCCCGGGCGGACCTGGCCGGATACCTACCCGACGAGCCGGTGGTCGAGGAGGACCTGCAACGGGCCGCGGAGACGGTCTGGCGGCGGGGCATCGGCACCGGCAACCACTGCCTGTGCCACGGCGACCTGGGCAACGTCGAGGCGCTCACGGCGATGGCCGCCCGGCTCGCGGACCCTATGTGGACAGACCGGGCCCGGGGCGCCGGGGGCCGGATCGTCCGGGACATCGGCGAGCAGGGCTGGTCCTGCGGCGTCCCGCTCGGTGTCGAGACACCGGGGCTCATGGCTGGCCTCGCCGGCATCGGGCATGGTCTGCTGCGGTTGGCGACCCCCGAGTGCGTACCCTCGCTGCTCCTGCTGGCGCCGCCCCAGGCGACGCGATGATCGCGACCACCCGCCCGAGATACCGGCCGGAGGCGCTCGCGGCCTACCGTGACATGACGGTCGGCGCCCACGACGAGGGGGTCGGCCCGCCGCCACGCTGGCCGCTGCCGACCCTGCTGGTGGTCGTCGGCCTGCTCGTCCTCGGAGCGGGTGTGTTCCGGGCGCCGGTGTACGTGGCGGGCGTCGCCGTCGCGATCCCGGGGCGCGGGATGGTGGCTCTGGTGCCGGGCGTTCCCGACGCTGGCGTAGCGGAGGGCGCGCCGGCCGCCCTGGTTCCCGCCGCCGGGCCGGAGATCCCGATGCGGGTCGGTGCGGTCACCGTGGTGGCCGACCGGGCCGCCGCGCGGGCCCACGCGCTGCCGCCGGACCTCGACCTGCCGGTAACCGTGGTGGAGCTGGTCTCGGGGCCGCGGCCGGCGCCGGCTCTGGCCGGTGGCCAGGTGCGGATCACGGCCGCGAACCCCACGCTCTTGGGCCGCTGGCTCGCCGGGGTGCGCGGATGAGACGCCGGGTGCGGGTGCCGGTCATGCTCCAGACCAGCGCGACGGACTGCGGCGCGGCCGCGATGGCGATCGTCCTGTCGGCACACGGCCGGCGCACCACGGTCCGCGAGGCCCGCGCCGCGCTGGGCGTCGGGCGCGACGGTTCCAACGCCAGGCAGATGGCCGAGTACGGCCGCGCGCAAGGGCTGGAGGTCGTCGCGTTCAGCCTGGACCTCGACGGGTTGGCCGGGCTGCGCCTGCCCGCCGTCATCCATTGGCATTTCCAGCACTACCTGGTCCTGGAGCGCTGGAACGGCCGCACGGCGAAGGTGGTCGACCCGAGCTCTGGCCGGCGCACCATCGACCGCGCCGAGCTCTCCCGCGGGTTCACCGGCGTGGCGCTGCAGTTCGTGCCCGGCCCGGGCTTCCAGCGCCGCCGCGGTGGCGCCACCCACGACGGCTGGCGGTTCGCCCGCGGCCTGCTGTCGACCGCTCCGCGCCTGCTGGCACGGGTGCTGGTGGCCTCGCTCGTCCTCCAGCTGCTGCTGATCATTCCCCCGCTGGTGACGGCGTTCATGGTCGACACGGTCATTGGCTTCGGCCAGGCGGACCTGTTGACCGGCCTGGCCGTCGGCCTGGTCGCGCTGGTCGTCGCCCAGGCGGTCGGCACCTATGCGCGAGGCGCGTTGCTCAACCACCTGCAGGCCCAGTTGGACGCCTCGACCATGCGGCGGTTCTTCGCGCACTTGTTCTCGTTGCCGTACAGCTTCTTCCAGAACCGGCCGAGCGGCGACCTGATCATGCGGTTGTCCAGCAACGCGCTGATCCGCGAGGTGATCACCGGGCAGACCCTCTCCTTGTTCATCGACGGCTCGTTCGTGCTCGTCTACGCCACCCTGCTGCTGGCGGTGGCCCCGATCTACGGCGGACTCGTCCTGGCGCTCGGCGCGTTGCAGTTCGCCGTGGTTGCCGTGACGTTCCGGGCGATGCGCGAGCTGACCGAGCGGGACGTCGCCGCGCAGGCGGCTGCGCAGAGCTACGCGATCGAGGCACTCAACGCCGCGGAGACGGTCAAGGCGAGCGGCACCGAGCGACAGGTGTTCGACCGCTGGTCCGTGCTCTTCGACAGCCAGCTCGGGGCGTCCGTGCGCCGCCGCCGGCTGGACGCCGTCAACGAGTCGTTCATGACCGCGCTCCGGTTCGGCGCGCCGTTGACCCTACTGTGCATCGGCACGGCCCAGGTGGTCGGCGGCGAACGCTCGCTGGGCACGATGCTGGCGCTCAACGCGCTCGCGGCGACGCTGTTGACACCGTTGAGCTCGCTGGCCAACTCCGTGCGCCAGTTCCAGACGGTCGGCACGCATCTGGAGCGCCTGACCGACGTGCTCCAGGAGCGTGCCGAGCAGGACGAGAACGGCGGACCCGGCGCGGCGCACCGGCTGCGCGGCCGCGTGGAGCTGCGGTCGGTCGGTTTCCGCTACGGCCCGACAGGCCCGTGGGCGCTGCGGGATGTCACCCTCGACGTGCCCGTCGGCGCCAAGGTCGCGCTCGTCGGCCGGACCGGCTCGGGCAAGTCCACGCTGGCGAAGATGATGCTCGGGCTCTACCGGCCCGCGCGCGGCGAGATCAACTTCGACGGCGTCGCGTTGGACGGGCTCGACCTGCGCACGCTGCGCCGCCAGTGCGGTGTCGTCACCCAGGACGCCGCGCTGTTCTCCGGCTCGGTCCGCGACAACATCTCGCTCGGCCGCCCGGACCTGCCGTTCGAGCGGGTGGTTCAGGGCGCTCGGCTCGCGCAGATCCACGACGAGGTGATCGCGATGCCGATGGGCTACGAGACGTTTCTGCCGGAGGGCGGCACCGGCCTGTCCGGCGGACAGCGGCAACGGCTGGCCCTCGCCCGCGCGCTCGCGGCGCAGCCCGCCCTGCTGGTCCTTGACGAGGCGACGAGCCACCTCGACGCGGTCACCGAGCAACGGGTCGACCAGGTGCTGTCGGACCTCGCCTGCACCAGGGTCGTCATCGCGCACCGGCTGAGCACGGTGCGCAACGCGGACCTCATCGTCGTGCTCGACGGCGGGCGCGTCGTCGAGGTCGGCACTCACGACCACCTGATGGCCTGCGAGGGGCACTACACCGAGCTGATCCACCAGCAAGTCGAACGGTCGCCGCTGGCCGCCGAATGACCGCCACCGGCCCCTTGCGCACCTGTCGATAGGCCACACGCGAGCGTCCCGCTCGCCCTCGAGAAGGGAATACACCCATGAAGACGGTGGACCTCACCCGCGCCTGGAAGGACCCGGAGTACCGGGCCGGCCTCGATCCGGCCCAGGTTAGTGCCCTGCCGGCGCATCCGGCCGGCGTCGTCGAGATGACCGACGACGACCTGGCCGCGATCGACGGGGCCGGCGGCGGCGCGGCGAGCACTCCCATCACCACCACCCTCGTGCTCACCTGGGAGGCCGGCTGCTTCACCATTAACAACACCTGGTGCAACGGCGGTTGCGCCTTCCTCACCATCGGCAACTGCTGACGATGGTGAGGGTCGCCACGTTGGCCAGTGCGCTCGTGCTGGCCGCCGCGATCGTCGTCGCCACGCCCACCGCGGGGCACGCGCAGAGCGGGCAGGCTGGCAGCGCCACCTCACCCGACCTGGGTTGGGGTCAGGCGGTCTGGTTCAACGACTCGTCCTCGGACCGTCGGCTCAGGGCCTGTGACTGGGGTGAGCCCGACGGGCTGCGGGCCGTGGCCACCCTGCTGGTCGACGGCATCGTGCACACCACACACGCCGCTGGCGGAACCGGGACGTGCAACACCCGGACGATCAGCGGCCTGCGGACCGGGGCCGAGTATCAGCTGTATGCCTGCCTGCGCAACGGAGCCAACGGCAGCAACGTCCACTGTAGCGGCCGAGCCCGCGGCATCATCTGGTAACGGGAACGCATGTCGCGGCGACGCGGCACCGGCGCAACCGGACCGCGTCGCCGCCGTTCGCATCCGCCCCAATCCCATCGAGTGCTATCATTCCCGGCGAGGCCCAACACCACGATCCGCGGGCGTCGTCCCGCGACCATCGCGGGCTGCGATGTGTGTCGAGCAGGGGATGGGATGACCCAACGAGTCGCGCCGCCGATCCCCGACGACGCCGGCTCCGCGGCCGATTTCGTCGCCGCGCTGAAAGCGCTGCGGCTCTGGTCCGACCTGACCTACCGACAGCTCGCGACGCGGGCCGACGAGATCGACCACCCGCTGCCTCCGAGCACCACGGCGTCGGTGCTGGGCCGATCCGCCCTGCCGCGGCGGGACTTCGTCGCCTCGTTCGTGCGCGCGTGCGGCCTCAGCGACGATCAGGCCGCCCGCTGGCTCGCCGCCAGGGACGCGCTGGCGGCCGGGGGCGCGGCCGCCAGGGCCGACGACGAGACCGACCAACCGGCGCCGTGGCCCGCGCCGGCCATGTTGCCGCCGGATCTGCCGGACTTCACGGGCCGGGCGACCGAGCTGGCCGCGCTCGCCAATCACCTCTCCCCTGGCGAGGACCGGGCCCTGCCGATCGTCGCGATATCGGGCATGCCCGGCGCCGGCAAGACCGCGCTCGCGGCTCATGTCGCGCACGCGGTCGCTCCGTCCTATCCAGACGGCCAACTGTGGATCAACCTGGGCGGTGCGGAGGCCTGCCCGCTCGACCCCGGCGAGGTCCTCAGCCGCCTGCTACGCGCACTCGGCGTGCACAGCCGCGCGATTCCGGCCGCCGCCGAGGAGCGGGCCGAGGTCTATCGGATGCGGCTCGCGGGCCAGCGGGTGTTGGTCGTGCTCGACAACGCCCGGTCCGAGGCACAGGTCCGCCCGCTGCTGCCCGGTTCCGGCTCGTGTGCCGTGCTGGTGACCAGCCGGACCCGGCTGAGCGGGATCGAGGGTGCACACCAGATCGAGCTCGGCGTGCTGCCACGGTTTGACGCCCTCCGTCTGCTTGGCCTGGTCGGCGGCGCGCAACGGGTCGCCGGCCAGTCCGCGGACGCCGCCGAGATCGTCGACCTGTGCGGCAACCTGCCGCTCGCCGTCCGGGTCGCGGGCGCCCGGCTCGCCGCCCGACCGTCATGGCCCCTGGCCCGCCTCGCCGCGCTGCTCGGTGACGAGGTCCGGCGCCTGGACAGCCTGTCCACCGGCGACCTGGCCGTGCGGTCGTCGCTGATGTCGAGCTATCGAGAGCTCGACCCGCCGCAGCGGCGGCTGTTTCGGCTGCTCGGGCTACTGGAGGTCGCCGACTTCCCCGCCTGGGTCGCCGCGGTGGTGCTGCGCGAGTCACCCGAGCGGGCCGCCGAACGCGTCGAGGCGCTGGTCGACGCCCAGCTCCTGACGATCGCGGGCACGGACCCCGCCCGGCAGACCCGTTACCGGTTCCACGACCTCGTCCGGGTGTTCGCTCGCGAGCTGGCCCTGGCGGAGGAGTCGGAGCGATGCCGCCGGCACGTTGTCGACCATGCCCTCGGCGGCTGGCTCGCCCTCGCCGAACGGATGGCGCCGAAGATCCCCGGCCCCTGCTTCGCGCCGATCAGCGGCTCGGCGCCGAGGCCGCCGGTCGGCGAGATCTTCGACCGGCTCGGCGAGGTCGACCCGCTGGACTGGTTCGACGCCGAACGTGCCGCGTTGCCGGCGGCGGTCCGCCAGGCATGCCGGCTCGACCTGAGCGAGCTCGCCTTCGACCTGGCCGGCGCCCTCGAGAAATACTTCGACGTGCGCGGCATGTATACCGACTGGGAAAGCCTCAACACCGTGGTGCTGGAGACCTGCCGGCGCACCGGCAACCGCCTCGGCGAAGCCGTCATGTTGCGCGGGCTGATGGACGTGACCACCTGGACCGCCAAAGGCGGCGGCGACGTGATGGGACGGTTCCACGCCGACGCCGACCGGCTGTTCGAGATGTTCGACGAACTCGGCCACGAGGCCGGCGCGGCCGACGCGGCGGTCAACCGTTCGTGGGCGCTGACCGCCGCCGGTGACCACGCCGGCGCGGTCGACGCCGCTTCCCGGGCGCTGCGGCTCGCCGAACGTGCGGCACACCCCGGCGGCCAGGTCCGTGCCCGGCTGGCGCGCGGGCTGGCACACTACGAGTCCGGCCGCTACGACGTGGCGATCGCGGAGGCGACCCGGGCACTCGACGACGCCCGGGCACTCGACAACGACCGGTGCCTGGCCACCGCGCTGCAGTTCTGCGGATTCGCGTACCGCGAGGCCGGCGACGCCGACACCAGCCTGCGCCTCCTCGAGCAGGCGCTGACGATCTCCCGGGCCTACTGCGACCACTACGCCGAGGTGCTCACCCTGCTCGGTCTGGCCCGCCTTCATCTGCGGCGCGGCGACGCCCGGGCCCGCGGCGTGGCCGAGGCATCGCTCGCCCTCAGCCGCGAGTTCCAGCTCAACCACTATCTGGCCGACGCCCTCGCGGTCCTGGGTGAGATCGAGCTCGCCGACGGGCGGCCCGCACGGGCGGTCACCCACCTGGAGGAGTCGGTCGCGATCTGGAAGGAACGGGGCTGGGTCTCGTTCCACGCCACGGCGCTGACCACCCTCGGCCAGGCGTACGCGGCGATCGCGCCGGAGGCCGCGCACCTGACCTTCGGCCAGGCCCAGGAGCTCTTCGCTCAGCTGGGCAACGATGCCAAGGTGGCGGAGCTGGCCGAGCTGATGCGCACGGTCCCGCCTCACCCCGCCCGGCCGGGGTAGACGACGACCCGGCGCCGCTGCCGGCCGGGGTGCCCCGGCAGCCGGATCGGACCCAGCGACGGATCCCGGCTCAGTATCTGCCGGTGCAGATGGTCGAGACCCTCGCCGGGCTCCATCCCCAACAGGTCGAGCAGCGCCGCGCGGGCCGTCCGGAACGACCTCAACGCCTCGGCGGTGTCCCCGGCGCGGTAGCAGGCCAACATGAGCTGGCCCCAGGCCCGCTCGCGGGTGGGGTTGGCGGCCAGAAACTCCACCAGCAGCTCCTGGACGAGCACGTACCGGCCCAGACGGAGCAGGACATCGGCGTACTCCTCCACGGCGGCGAACCACTGGCTCGTCAGCAGGGTGGCCCGGGCGGTCAGGACCGGACCCTTCGCGACGTCGACCAACGGCGCGTCCCGGAAGGCCCGCACGGCACGGGACAGCCGCCGCCGGGCGACCTGCCAATCACCGCCCAGGACCGCCTGCCGCCCGGCCACGAGGTCGGACTCGAACGCGCGTACGTCGATGTCGTCGCAGGCCAACGACAGCGACCAGCCGCCGCCGTCGCCGTGCGGCAGCACTCCGCCCGCGGCCGGGACGGCGGTCGCCGCCAGCCACTGGCGCAGACCGGAGACGTAGCTGCGCAGGTTGGCCGCCGCCGACGCGGGCGGGGCGTCGCCGTACAGTTCAGTGGCGAGCCGGGCGCGCGACACGCCCCGTTGCGGGTTGAGCATGAGCATCGCGAGGATGGTTCGCTGCCGCCCCATCGGCGGCGCGACCGAGGCGCCGTCGCGGCGGACGTCGAGCGGACCGAGTAGGAAAACGCTGAGCCCCATTGGGCGATACCAACATGCCACTTGCCCTCCGGCAAGGTTCGCCGGACGTCCCGAAAAGACCCGAACAACAATTCGTAGAGGGCCATGACCGGGTCGTGGGCGTCGCTGCCCGGGTCGACCGGTCCGCCGATCTCGGGCACCCGGAGCTCGACGCCGTAGTGGACGAGGATGGGAAAGGTCATGCCGAACTGGTCACCGTAGAAGGTGCGCTGGGGCTCTCCGATAATTACTGCCTCGAACCGTTGCGAGGCGCTTGATGGCGTCGAGAGGGTCGCTGGCCTGCGGGCGACGCTTCCAGGGAAGAGACTGAGAGATCCCGATGTCGAAATACTCGCAATCGATCTGGCCCTCGACCTAAGCGATCAAGTCATTGGCCCGGCTGTACTGCCAGGCCCGTGAGGCGACGGGATCCTGATGGTCCTCGGTCGAGACTCGGCCGTAGAAGGCGAATCGCTGGTGGGCACCGGCTGATCGCTGCATAGGAATCACGATCGGCCATATGCGGGTCTGCTGTCAGTAGCTGTCTCTGTCGCCGTCCCCGGTCGGGCGTTGCTCTCACTCGTGGAGGTGATTGCTGCGATGGTCGATGCCGAGTTCCACAGCGATCCCATGTGGCAAACGGCTGTGTCCGTAGTCGGACACGTAGTTAGATCATCGAGCCAGAGCTCGGACAGCGGGTCGGCGATGTGCCGTGCCTCGTTGTCGACGGTGACCTGCGCGTCGGGTGACGGCAGCAGCGGACGGCGCGGGACACGTAGAGCCGCTGTTTAGGGGGTTCCCTCGCGCACCGACAGTTTAAGCGCGGCGAGCATCTTCGTGCCGAAGCGGACCTGCAAGGTGGGCAAGGTCAGCAGGTCGTGAATCAGGTCGCGCACGCCCCATCCCTGCGGAGACGAGCGGTAGAGCACGTTTAGCAGCGCTTCGGTGTTGGTGAGATCGGGTCCGTCGGTGAGCAGTACAAAGGGCAGACGTGCCCCGGCTTCCTCGTAGGCGAGTTGCTCAGGGGTGGGGATCGCTTCGAAGGCGAAGACGGTGTGGTTTTCGATCTCGGCGAGGCAGCGGGCGAGTTCGACGGCCTCGGCGTCCTCGCTGGGCTCGGTTTGCGTCGCTGGTGGGGTTGCGCGGCCGAGAATGCGTAGCGCCGTCTCATAAGAGGCGACGAACGTGGGCCCGGGCGCGTGCTCGAGGTCGTAGTGGGCAGAGCGGAGCTTGCCCTCGCCGCGATAGCGCGGCGGCTTGAGGCGTTCTTTCGCGGTGTCGCAGAACGGATCGAGCTCGCGGGCGCGGTAGTAGTCACCCTGAGCGAGCTTTCGACGGCCGGACCGCTCGAACGCTTGCGCTCGTGCGAGGTAAATGCGGGTCCATGGCCGGATGTTGAGTGCCGCGGTGAAGTCTTCGATCGCCCGGTCGTACCGCTTGGCTTCGAGGTGTGCGTTGCCGCGGCCGATTAGGGCGAACAGATGTCCGGGATTTGCTTGCAGGGCGCGCGTGTATGCCAGGATCGCGTCCTTGTACCGGAGCTGGGCGCACCTTGCGTCGGCGAGATTGTAATGCGCCTGGGCGAAGCCGGGATCGAGTTCGCCCGCGCGTTCGAACGCGGCGGCCGCACTGGCTACGTCGTGCTGCCGGGTCGCCAGGATGAAGCCGCGGTAGAAGTGAGCAAGAGCTAGCTGGGGTTCTTGGCGAGTCTGCGCCTCGGCGATGGCGCGGTCGAACGCCGCGAGCGCCTCGGTGTAGCGGCGGTCCCAATAGAGGAGCTGTCCCACCGCGAGCGTTGCTAGCAACGCCAACTCGTCCGCGAGGCCACGGAACATGTAGTGGCGGAAGGCGCGGTCGCCAGCGTCGACCATGACCTCGGGCAGGTCCGCAGGTTCGCCTTCGACCCTGTTCGCGGCGGTCATTGTCAGCCGGGGCGTGAAGCCCACCTCGTCATACCAACCCCAAATGATCATCGCAGCGCCGCAGGCGGACGCGATCTCGCGGGCCTTCGCGTCGTCGCCGCTCTCCACCACAACGTTGCGTACGCGTGCGACGCGGAGGTTGTCCACCACTAGCCGGGAGATGGCGTCGTTGATCGCCCGGTAGATCCGCTCCTCGATCTTCCACGCGGTCTGCCCGTGGCCGTCGAACTGTGCGATCAAGGCAACTGTTTCTCCCGGCTGTGCCGGGGTGACCTCGGGGGTGGATCGCACCGGGATCCTGCGCCCGTCCACGCCGAGCATCAGGACTCCGCCTGCTTCCACGTGAAGGTTGCCGGTCTTGATGGCAACCGCGCCGCTGCCGATGGCGACCGCGTCGGAGCCGGTGATGTCGCCGACGCTGATGCGGTGCGGTTGCGCGGGTTGTTGACTTGGCATCATGGAAGTCCCTATTGCAGGGGGAAGCCGAACCATGCGGCGACGGCGGCTGCACCGCCGGCGAGTGGAGCCAGTACTGCGGCAAGCTCCTTCAGTTGCTGCCAGAGGTTTGAGCCTTCGCCCACTACGACGTTGGCCTCCCTGAGTGTCTGGCCCATTCGCTTGACGTTCTCGACGACTGCCTCGAGCCCGGACTCGCCGGCCTTTGCCGCCTCGATGGCGTTGCCCGCGGACGTTTGAGCGCTGCGCGTTTCTTCGCGAGGCAGTCCGGCGGTATCGAGGGTGTCGTAGACGCGCTCCAGGGCGACCCGCAGCTGCTCGGGATCTACCCTCGCGCCGGCGACAATGTTTCCGGACGCGTGCGCGCTGGCATTGCGGCCGACCGCGACTCCGTAGGAACCGGTGATGTCGCCGACCCTGATGTTGTCGCCGCCGGGATTGTTATCCACAATCGGCCTCCATTTTCGTGCGCGCGAGTTGCTGCGTATCACCATGGTGACAAACGGCGAGGCGGCGGGCAGCATCCGATATTCGACAGCCGCTGAGACTGCCGACACCGACCAGACAAGATCTCTGGCAGGGGGCATCGAGGTCTTGGCTACTTGACGTTAGCCGGGACTTCCCGGTGGTTACGACCTGGTGCGCGGGTCTAGCTCCGATGGCCCGACTGCCGCGTTGGGGGTCGTGGACGGCGCGTCAGGCTGGTCGGACGCGCGTAGCGCCAGCCTGGCCACTGCGGCCATCGGAGTTTTGGGCGCCGATTCAACCTGGCCGGTGTGCTGCGACAGTCTCTGCGAGTTCATCCACGGCACCTCGCGACGATACCCAGGTGAACATTCACGACGTTGTCGTGATCGCAGGGTTACGGATGGTTGCATCGTCGTGTATCACTGAATGGTGGATCGAGGAGATGTTCGGCTCGTCGTGGACTATGGCACGCTGACGACCGCTGCTCTCCTGGCCGGTCCTGACCAGCAGTGGTCACCGATGGCAGTTCAAGGAGCGGATGTCCTCTCCAGCGCCGTGCTGGTGCTGGCGGACGAGGTCGGCGGTGGGCGGTCAGCAAGCGTGGCGTGCGGGCCTCAGCGGGGACGGGGGCGGTTTCGTCGCGGATCCGCTCCGGCTTGGCCGCGGCCAGGCGACCGTCGGCGGCGTCGAGGTGGAGGTCGCTGAGCTCGTGTCCGCCACGTTGCGGTTGGTCGTTGAGGCGGCACACGGCACTGGGACGGTCGGCGACGTGCGGCTGGTGGTTCCGCTCGGGTGGGGCCCGCGCCGGCGGACGTGGCTTCGGCAGGCCGCGAACCGCGCCGGCCCGCGTGAAGCGAGCCTGGTTGATGCTCCGGTCGCCGCGGTGGAACTGCTAGTCAGCGCCGGCCAGTTGCAGGCCCGGGTTGGTGACTACTTGCTCGTGGTCGACCTCGGCGCGGGATGCGACGCGGCGATGCTGCGTCGGACGCCGGCTGGCTTCGAGACGATCTCAGCCCTTGACGACCCAGATACTGGCGGCCGCACGCTTGAACGCCTCCTATTGAGCCATCTACATGCCACGCAGGCCGCCACCGGCCTATCGACCTCGGCGGCGCCTGCGCCCGGACCAATGACTGGGCACGCCATCACCGACACGGTCGCGTTGGCGAGCGTTCGGACAGCGATGGAGGCGCGACGTCGGCGCCCGCGGTGACCGTCGCGATGCCCGCCCCTCACCCGCCGATGGTTCTAACCGCGGCAGCCGTCGACATCACCGCGGGCACGGTGTGGGGTCGTGCGGCCCAGCTAGCTCTCGAAACGATCGCCGCCGCAGACCTTGAGCCGACCGAGGTTTCGGCCGTGATCTGCATCGGCGGTGGCGCCAACAGCCCCGCCGCGGTCCAGGCCATCGCGGACGCGGTCGGGCAGAAGCCGCTTGTGCCGGACGATCCGGGCCGGGCAGCTCTGTGGGGTGCCGCTGGTGCGACACCGGCGACCGACGACCAGGTCGACGCGTCGGACGGCTCCTGGGCCGCGGCGCGGGCGGTGGCACGCCACGTCCCCGCGCTGGTCGTGGCCGGTGTCGCGTCGCTGGCGATGTTCGCGCAGTTCGTGCTGCAGGCGGACCCGCAGAACGGCACTCCGTTCAACCACGACCAGCACTATTGGGTCCTGGCGGCCTGGGGTCAGCACACCATCGCCGCCGTCTGCGCGATGATCGCCTGCCTGTCGACGGGGTGGTCGGCGCGGCATTCCTCGCGGATGAGAAACGGGTCCCGCTCGACGGGCCACGCGTGGCGGCCGGCCTGGCCGCAGGGACCGCCGGCGGGTTCGGGATCGCCGGCGCCTACGCCGTCCTGGGCAGCTTCCTGCTGGGCCTGCCACCCGGAGCGTTCCTACGCTGGTCGGTCCTGCCGCTGCTGCCCATCCCTGCCGTGGTCGCGGTAACGGCGCTGGTCGTCAGGCGCCGCACTGCTCCGATCGGCGGGTGGATGCGGTGGCTGCGGTTCTCCGCGACCTCGATCGTGCTCATCGCGGTCGGTATGGGCACTGCTGCAGTACTCGAGCAAGGCGACCCCGTGGCCAGACCTGATCCTCTACCTGAATATTGCCGCCCGCGCAGCCGGAGTGTTGATCGGTATCGGCCTGACTCTCTCGGTGCTGTCCCGACCGTTGTTCAGGATCATCGTCGGTGTACCGCTGAGCCTGTTCTGCTTCGCGATCGCGGACTGGCGCGGTGCAGGCATCATCGGCGTGATGTTCGCGATCGCCGCCGCAACGTGGCTGGCCGCCCGCACGTGGACCTTGGCCCGCCAGACGACTCCCGCGCGAACCGCACATGCCCGCTAGAGCCGGCCGGGACGCCGGCCACACCACACGCCCAGCAAACCCCCGGGGTCCGAACCGAGGAGCCGATCGCCGCCGCGACGGCGGATTCCGCCTTGTCGCGGTGGCCCTCACGCTGCTCGTCGTGCCACCCGTACTGCTGATGTGGCTAATGGTGGAGCATCGGCCCGCGGCGCAGGACGTTGCATGGCGGGCCGTGGAACGGCCGTTGTCGTCGGCGACGCTGATCGTTGCGGTGGTGATCGGCGGCGGTGTGCTGTGGTGCGTCCTTGCCGTCGGCGTCCTCGCCGAGATCAGGTCCCGGCTGAGCGGACGGGTATCCCGCCTGCGTCTGCCGACGCGATTGCAGGCCGCCGCCAGCGGATTGCTCGGCGCGTATCTCCTGGCAACCGCAGCCAGCCAGCCGAGCCACCACCCACCCGCAACGACATCCACTCCCAACCTGGATAGCGACACGCACCGCGCCGACCCGACTGCTTCTGCCAGCGTTGAGGCCCCAACGCCCACCGCGAGCTCCAGCCCGGTAGGCATCGACCTGACCGACGGCAGCTGGCTGCCACAACCCGTCACCGACGCCGTGACCGCGGCCGCCGGTGCCATCTGGTGGCGACGCCGCCGCGACTACCAACCCGACCCGCGAGGCGCGACCCGCGATCTCGGACTTGACCCACTCCCACCGACGGTCGCTGCCATCCAAGCACTCACCACCCCCGGCGAGACCAGCCATGAAACCCAGACGTCTCGACCGGAGCACCTGATGGCTCCCGCTGACCTGCCACCGGGCGGCATCGCTCTGACCGGAGACGGTGCCACCGCCGCGGCGCGGGGACTACTGGTCACCCTCGTCCTCGCCCACCCACGCCCGGACGCCGACGCCGTCGTGACGACAACCGCGACACTCGACCTGATCCTCCCTGAACGGCAACGATCTCTGACGTTCCCTGGCGTGCGGGAAGTTGCGACCGTCGCCGACGTCATCGCCGTCCTGGAGGCGGCCGACACGGCACCGCCAACGGTCCTCGCCGCGGCCGGAAGCCTCCACGATCAGCGCCTCGCCGATGCCGTCACGGCCGCCAAGGCGACAGCGGTGGTGCTCGGCTCCTGGACGTACGGCGACGATTGGCACGTCGACCTCGACGGACACGTCAGCCCGCACAGTGCTGCCGGCTCACGGACCCGTCGACTGTGCGTTCTGACGCCACGTGCCGCGACCGATCTCCTGCATCTTGTCCACATGGTCGGGGCCGAACCCCTCGCGGGTGGCCAAACCACGACCGCAGGCAGTCCCGCGAGCGTTGGCGTTCCCAAGCCTCCGTCGGCGCGATCTCCTCCCAGCTGCTGACGCTGGGACCACCGGTCCTGCAGCACGCTGGAGCCGACATCACGATCCGCCGATCTGCGGCCTGGCAGATCCTGCTCTACCTCGCCGTCCATCCCGCCGGCGCCACCAGCCATCAGCTCGCCGCCGCGATCTGGCCCGCCGAACGCCCACACACCACCATCAGCCGCCTCTACACCACCGTCAGCGAACTGCGCCGCGACCTCAACCACGCCGGCGCGCAAGCCGCCATCGACCACGACGGCGACCACTACCAACTCCGCGAAACCCTCGACGTCGACCTGTGGCGCCTCAAACGCGCCGCCGCCACCACCCGACACGCCGTCACCGACCGCGCGCGCCACGACGGCTGCACCACCGTCATCACCCTCTACCAAGGGGAACTGGCCGCTGGCCGGCAATGGCCCTGGCTCGAACCACACCGCGAACGAATCCGCCGCACCGTTATCGACGCCTACATCGCCCTCGCCGACAACGCCGACCCGCCCACCGCCGCCCTACTCCTCGAACAGGCCTCAGAGGTGGACCCGATCAACGACTATCTCCTCGCCCGCCTCCCAGACCTTCGCCGGTCTTAGTTGCCCACCGTGGTTTCCGGCTCGTGTAGGCGTTGTCGCCGAGACGTGAGATGCACGAGATGGTCAGGCTCGACGCCGTGTGCGCCACCGCGCCGCGCGCAAGGCGGTCGCTTCCGAGGCGCGACAGAATGGCCGACTCGACCGCGTGACTATCGACGTGATCCGACACGACCAGCAAACCGGGTGGCCCGTCCCCGCACCGCGATATTCATAGCTGGTGGGAGAAAGCAGTGTTGGTCACGGTTGAGATACGTATGCCCGGGGGAACAACGTGGACAGTCGCGGCAGGCGGCGTTCGATCTCGACTCGGCTGTCGGAGTTCCATGGCCGACCCGCGAGTAGCGGATCGCGCGGACGGCGGTGCCCGCGAGCGTTCAACGCATCGTCGATGCCCTCCTCCTGGCCTGTGATGCGGTCGTAGGCAGCGGAAGCCACAGCTGCCAATGCCTCCCAGGCAGGCCACTCGTTGTCCGCCCACTCCCGCGGCCGGCGGCCGGCAAGGGCCTGTACGGCGGGAACATCGGCGAGGTTGTCTGGGTCTTCGATAGCCTACTGCCACCAGTGCTGTCCCTGGCCGATATGCCACGGTTGGAAGTCCCAGAATGCGTCACCGCCGCAGAGACCATCCATGATCTGGTTGGCAGCTCCAAGCATGTCGAACGTGTCGATCGGACCGCGGGCCGCGTCGAGGTGGATCTGAAAATCCACGATGTGATCCACGGCGATACGACTCAGCCTGTGCTCCAGCCAGTCCGCTCTGCGCTGCGGATGGGTCTCCTCCGCGCGGGAGCGCTCAAGGAACCGCCAGAAGTCCTGCACATCCACGGCCACGACCATACGATCTTCGGTCGCGTCCTCACGGTACGGCTTGGACGACAAGCGCTGACTTACGTACTCAGGGAGCCCCAGCCCCTACGACCAGGCTGGAGCGTGAAGCCACTGGCGGGCATGACGACGCCACGTCAGCGGTGCCGGCCGTCTCCTCGCTCGCCACCGCACAATGGCAAGCTAGGCGCCGCTGACGGTGGCGGCCCGACCACACCCCGGGCGGACCACTATCCGCCCAACGCCAATCACCCCATAACAAGGTGTGACGTGAAGATATCGGACATCGATTGGGCACGGACGGAGACAGCCAGTGGATCCGGAGAGAAGATCCCCCAGCTGTTGGCCGATATACGCGCTGCCGACCCGGATATCCAGGGTTCTGCATACGATGAGCTCGCCTGGTTGATCACCTCTGACGACACCCGCTCACCGGCTGGCGTCGTCGTGGCGCCGTTCCTCATCGAAGTCGTCGCCGACGACAGCGTCGCCAATCGACACCACGCATTGTCGTTGCTGGCCGGAATCGCGGTCGGCGACGAGGGCACCTACCTCGCCGCCGACCCCGACTGGCCCACCCTCAGAGCCCAAGCCGCCCGGTTCGGGAGCATGAGCAGGGCCGAACTCGATCAGTACGAGCGCGGCTGGATTAACGAGGCGGGATCCGCCCAGGTCCGCGCCAACCGCGAGAAGTCCGCCGCAATATACGACGTCGAGAGTTCACGACAGTCGTTCGTAGAAGCTGTGGCCGCCTACGACGCCGTACGCGCAGGCCTGCCGACCTACCTTCGATGCTTACGTTCCGCTGAGGCGGGCGATCGGCTTTACGCCGCCGCGCTGCTGGCCTGGTTCCGCGAGGATCAGTCGGTCATCCTGCCCGCGCTGCACGAGTTGCTGCGCGGCCAGGAACCCCAGCCGTTCGTCATCGCCGACGCATGCATCGCCGCCGGCTTGGTCGGTCCCGGAACAGGCGGTGCCGTCGGCACGACGATGCGGACCCTCCTCGATGACCCAGACGACGTCGTGCGCGCCACCGCTGCGATTGGACTCGCGCGGCTCCAGCCTGATGCCCGGCACGACGGGCAGATACGGGCAGCCATCTTCGAGTGCATCGCCAACGAAGAAGCACCGCTCGAGCTCATCCCCTTCTCCGACGGCGAGCTGGGGCAGCTCGCCGCTTTCGCGACGAAAGGGTTCGGCCCGGCGACCGACGCCGGGATCGACATCCTCCTACGCCGGCTAGCGGCGCCCGAACCCCCGTACGACCTCGGCCTGCTGCTCGAGACACTCATTCGGGCCACCTTCCCCGCCACAGTGCCGGTGGGCCGATCACAGCCACCACCGTTCGCCTCGTTTACCTCGAAGCAGCGGCAGGTTGCGCGCGCCATAGCCCAAACGCGATACCTCGACGACGGGCCGATGGGTGTTCGCCTCTACAGGGAGGAGCACAACCTCCCCTCGGACCAGACCGCTCTGGACGAGTGGGTGCGTTCCTGAGTACAACGCTGGACCATTCGCAGTGCCCACCGGCATAGAAGAGAGAACCTGACACTGAGCGCCCAGTCGTCGTTGGCCCGCTCAAGCGTCCCCGAGGGTCGGGCAACGTCGCGCCTGACGGTCGGGAGAGTGGCGGTGACGGCGAGGGCGACGGTCTTGCCCGGTGTGCGCTCGGCGGCGTGAGCAGAGCTCAGCAGCTGCCGTAACCGCAGGATCTAGATTGGCGCCGTGATGGACGTCAACCACGTCGACTGGCGCAGCTTTCCGACCCCATTCGGACCCGCTGGCGAGATCCCCCGTCTCGTCGCGGACCTGACCTCAGCCGCGTCGGAGGCCCGCCTGGCTGCCTACGAACGAGCGAAGGACCTCGTCGCGTACATGGGGCAGCGCTCGGAAGTCAGCGTGCAGTTGGTGCCGTTCCTCCTCGATCTGGTGCGAGATCCAGCTGTGGTCGAGAAGGACGCGGCGATGCTGCTGCTCTGTGACATCGCTGTCGGCGACCAGCTGGCGTACCTCGACGATCCACCGGATTGGCCGGCGCTGCGGCGGGAGGTTGCCCGAAAGCAGACCCTGTCGGTGGCCGACCTCGAACGGGAGGCGCGAGATCACGAGCGGTCGCTGGGGGGATCGGACCTGGACGCGCGTCTGGAGATGCTCGAATCCGAGGACCTGGACATTGGGCGCCAGGTGGAGCGTGATGGGGTGCAGGCTTATGACGCGGTCCGGGCCGGCGTTCCCGTCTTCGCCGACCTTCTACGCTCCGCGAATCCGTTGCATCGGGTGTATGCCGAGTACCTGGTGGGCTTCTTCCTGAAGAGCGGGAGAGGACGGTGCCAGCGTTGGTCGGCATGCTGAACAAGTACGAGGCCGCCCCGGGGATAACCGCCACGGCCTGTGTCGCGGCCGGAATGATCGGTGTCCGGGGAGACCCGCGGCTCATCGATGCGCTGGACGCGTGTCTCTTCAGCGGAGAGGACGTGGTCGAGCGCTGGGGCGCCGCCCTTGGCTTGTCGGCATTGCTCGAAAGGCTGGACGACGAGGTCATGACCTTGGTCGACCAGTGCTGCTTCGACGGGCCAGGCGATGTCGCGTACTTCCCCCTCTTGAACGGGGAGCTGCACGACGTCGCTGTCTACTTCTACTTGCGGGCACGAGAACGCAGCGCGGCCGCTCGTCCACTGCTGCTCCGCCGCCTGACGAGCCCCACGTTGGTACGCCATCCCCGGCGGTGGATTCTCTCGGTCATCGAGGAGCTCTTCCCACAAGAGCCCGGAGAGGTCCGCCGGGCGCCGCGCTTCCTCGACCTTCCTGCGGAGCAGCGGCAGGCGTGCACCGCTTTCGCCCAGCTTCGAGTGCTCGCCACTGTGCCGAACGCGGATCGTACGTTTGCGCAGCATGGCCTGCCATCGACGCAGGCGGCCCTCGATGAGTGGATCCTCGCCGGACCCACGTAACCCGCACCGACACCTTCGACACCAACGCCGGCGGATACACCACCACCCGCAACGTCAACGGCGTCAACCAGACCCTGACCTGGGACGCCGAAGGCCGCCTTGAAAGCACCACACAGCCGGGGCTGACCACCGGCTACATCTACGACGCCGGCGGCAACCGTCTGCTCCGCAAAGACAACAACGGCGCCACGAACACGCTGTACCTCGGCAACACCGAGCTCAAACGCACGGTCGCAACCGGACAGGTTGAGGGCACCCGCTACTACTCGCACGACGGCGACGTCATCGGCGCGCGCCCCAGCTCTGGCCTCACCTGGCTCGTAGCCGACCATCATGCCACCAACGAAGCCAGCATCGACCCAAACACCCTGAGCTTGACCCGTCGACGCAGCCTCCCGTTCGGCGAACCCCGCGGCGTCCAACCCGCAAACTGGCCGGGCACACGGGGGTTCGTCAACGGCACGATCGACCCCACCGGGCTGGTCAACCTCGGCGCGCGCGAATACGACCCGGGGCAGGGCCGCTTCATCTCACCTGACCCGCTCTTTGACGTCGCCCGACCCACAGTCCTGGAACGGCTATGCATACGCCAACAACAACCCGGCGTCCTACACCGACCCGATGGCCTAAGAGCCATGACTATGGGCGACGGCGTGAGGATCGGAACTGGAGCCGGCGGAGTTCGGGTCCCCGGCGGGGGTTTCAGAGGTTGGCTGCGCCGCATGGTCAAGGGAAAGCCAACGCCCAAGCCTAAGGTCTCGGGTGGGGTCTGGTCACGCGCGCCGAGAGGACGGCCCGCGGATATGGGCGACCCTCCCGGCGTCAAAGCGGCGCCAAAGGTAAAAGTAACCCAAGACAACGGAGGCAAAGGCAAGCGCAAGAACTCTAAAGAAATCAGGTCAAAGAACAAAGGCAGCAATCCCAAGCCAAAGAAGCCAAAGCATAAAGTCATTAAGGCAGACTTCGAGAGCACGGGCAAAAGACAAGCTGAGAAAGAAAAGCATAAAGGCAGGGGCAAGCAGCAAGCCGACGAACGGCCGTTGGAGAATGGGAAACAGCGCGACACGTTCAACCGAGACGCAAACCCGGACGGGTTGGAAGACAAAGGGGCGAGCCCGCCGGAGGTGGCAAACGATATTGGCCGTGGGCTCCAGGCGGTCTTCGACCGCACGCCGCCCACAACCACGATCGGCACCACTCATCCAGTGGCACAGCCAGCCGCGTCGACAACGGGCGCGACTGTCGATCCCATTCTTGGAGCCGCTTCACTGGCGACCATGAGTCTGTCAGTCATTCAGAAAATAGTCCTACGGCGAGCTGCCCTCAGACTCAATGGGCCCTAAGCTTTGACCAAGTGCTGGTAGCATGGCCGACGTCTGAAGCTCAATGAGCCAGAAAGGCGGCCATGCTACGCAGGCGTAAGAAAGAAGTACGAGGTCCAGCCGCGCCGCGAACCATCATGGGGCGCGTGATTCGCGCAAACCTTTTGCATCTCGACGACCGCGCTCAGTTCCAGGCTTGGATTTCCGAACTGCGAGAAAAGGGCGAAGTTCACTCCAACGCTCTCATGGAAGAAGTTTTTCGTATCGCAATCCGACAAATGATTGTCGGACCGCAGCAGATTGCCGAGATCCCCGCCTTCGTCGAAGAGCTACAGTCCCTAGCAAGTGACCACATTCGACCCAAAGAAACCGAACTCCTCATACGTCATGCCCTCGGGCAAGGAGTCTCGGTCGAGTACATCGATCCTAAAGTAGCTAACTTGATGATGTCACTGACGTTGATGCGCCTAGCCTCCATCGTCCGCATGACCGGCGGCGACGCCGAAGGCTTTGTCAACTCGGCAATCGTCAAGGCCGAGGCTGCGCTGGAGGAGAAGGGCGTTTCGCAGGCAGGGCTGGACAACTAGTGTCGCGTGTCTGAAATAGTTTGACAGTTGGGATGTCGTACCCGAGTGCCAAAGTGCGGACGTGGATGACGCGTTGATTGTGCTGAGGCAG
>NZ_JBFAPY010000008.1:0-396545 GCF_040676915.1 Asanoa sp. NPDC049475
TCATCTGCGGCAAGCACTTGGTGCCAGATGTGCGGCGGATCGGCGATGGTCGCCAAGCCGGTTTCCTCGCGCAGCTCGCGGCGCAGTGCGGACAGTCGGTCCTCACCTGGTTCTATGCCGCCACCAGGAGCAGCCCACACCGCGGGTGCTCCGTTCGGGACCGCCGGGTGGGGAGAGACGAAGCGGCATAGCAGGACCCGGTCGGCCTCGTCGAGGATGATCGCGCGGGCAGAGGTTCGAAGGTTCAGTGATATGGCGAGCTCCTGATCTCCTGGGCGCCCGAGGTCCGCGGTCTCGACCATGAAGCGCGTTCACCGAGGTTGGTCGGCGTGTTCCGTCGAGGCGAACAGGGCCTCCGCGGCGGCCACCGCACGGGTCAGCGCCGCCGGTTCCGGTCGGAGCCCGGCCACGATCCCGTCGAGGTCGCGTAGGCCCGCCCGGTCCAGCAGCCGCTTCTCGTTGGTGGTCCACTCACCGCGGGAGGCGAGGACCGCGTGGCCGGTCTGCATCGCGGCGGTGACCAGGGTGCCGGCGACCTCGGCGGCCTGGCCCCGCGGCGCGTAGGAGGCCCGGGCGTAGCCGAGCGTCATCGCGGCCCGCTGCCGCCAGACCGCCGGCGCCGCCGCCCGCAGCGCCGGCGGATAGTCCGGGCGCGGCAGCGTGCCGCGCAGCACCCGGTTGACGGCGAGCTCGGCGACCAGCAGGTAGCTCGGGATGCCGGCCAGGTGGAACATCAACGGCTCCCAGTGGAACCGGCCCTCCCGCGCCTCCGCCAGCTCCTGTTCGACCACGTCGAGGTCGCGGTAGTGCACATCGACCCGGCGTCCGTCGATGGTGAGCCAGGCTCCGCCGTTGAAGACCCCGCCGCCCCAGCCGCCGACCTCGGACACCTCGCCGGCCCAGCCCACCGCGCGCAGGTCCGCCGGATCGAAACCGCCCCGGTAGTAGACGGCCAGATCCCAGTCACTGTCCGGGGTGTGGGTGCCCTCCGCGCGGGACCCACCGAGAGTCACCGCCTCGACCGTGGGCAACGCGGCGAGCCGATCGGCGACGGCGCCGAGGAAACTGTCTCGGAGGCACATCAGTAGGGCAGGTCGATGTTCTGCCGCCGGGCGAACTCGCGATGGGCCGTGATGATCGTGTCGAGCCACCGGGCGAACACGTCGTCCGCTCGCAGCACGCGCGTCAGACTCACCTCGAAGAGCTCGCGATCGGCGTGGTAGGCCTCCGCGACGTCCGGCTGCGCGGCGAGCGCTTCCTCGAGGAGGTCGTCTTCGACCAGGTCGCAGCCTGCGTCGACCACCAGTTTCACCTCGTCGCCGAGGCTCAGATCCCACCGCAGACCGTCGCTCGTGCCGAGGTAGAGCACCTGGCACAGCGCCTCGCGGCTCAGCGGATCCTCACCGAGGTCGGGCTGGACAATTGGAAGCAGTGCCTGCGGGGCGCGGTCGAGCACCGCGGCGACCGGCGTCGTCGCGGCGAGCTGGTCGCCGCGCCACGAGATCTGGCGTCCGTCCTGCGACGTGCGAGAAGGTTCGACCCCGGGCACCGCGTACGCGGGAAGGTTGGAGCTCATGCGGCCAGTTTTCCTCATCTTCTGGTTGGCGAACCACCGCGGACCCGGGGTCGACGGGAGTGTCGACCCCGGGATCCGCGGTGGCGTCGTGAACGTCAGTCCAGTGGCATGTGGATCGTGAACGTGATGCCCTTTTCCTCCATGCACTTCAGCAGCGCGTCAGAAACCCCGAGGCTGTTGTAGGGCGCGGACCGCGGGCCACCGCCGTGCGGCATGAAGTGCCAGTGCACTCCGACGATCTTCCGGTTGCCGAAGCCGCGATCGGCGTTGTCCGCCTGGATCTTCGCAATATTGGCGGGATCCTTGTACCAGCCGTCCTTGCGGCACTGGATCAGGTGCTCGTCGGTGTTGTCGCTGGGGATGCCGGTCTTGACCTCGTGCAGAAGATAGTCGCCGGCGGCGTTGACCTCCTCCGCGAAGTCCACCTCGCGACCGCCGACGAACGACCCTTCGGCGTCGTCACCCGGCTTGCGGAGATACAGCTTCTGGCCTGGCTTGCCGGCGAGCACGTCCTCGCGGAGAACCTTTTCGCCGTCCCGCCAGCTGTAGACCCAACGGACCTTCTGCCCGTCGACGTGGTTGGCTCGCCAGGTCGCACGGTAGAGCTTGGCCATGTCGGTGCGCTCGCTGGCAAGAAGCTTGTTGAACTGCTGCTTGCTCAGCTTCGAGGCCGGGCCGAGAGCGGCGAAGCCGTCGGACTCGACGAGCCCGGCCCACACCTCCGGCATGATCAGCTCGTAGGTGATGTCCTTGACGGCGTCCGGGATCTTGTCGTACTTGGCGACCATCCGGGCCGTCGCGCCCAGACGGTGGACGTACCGCTGGACGAACTTGGCGATCTTGGCGGGAATGGCTACCGCGTCGCCCGCGTACGGGATCAGGCTCAGGACGCTGAAGCCCGCACTGACCCAGTCACCGCGGATCGCGGCGGCCACGGCGTCGCGGATGTCGGTGATGGCACCGGCGATCCAGCCGAACACGGGGATGAAGCTGAGGGCGGTGGAGCAGATGTTGCCCGCCAGCCACGCCATCGAGTCCCGCATCGCGAACTCGCCCGCGACCAGGCCGAGCCCGAAGTCGGAGATGTAGGTCCACGTGCTGATCTGCTCGTCGACGCGGCCAGGGTCCAAGGCCTGGTCGACGGCGTGTGCCACCTCGTAGTCGTCGCGCAGGCCGTCTCCGTCGGTGTCCTGCTTGAGCGCGCTGATGCCCCGGTCGAACTCTTCGCCGTCGGAGAGACCGTCGCCGTCCGCGTCGGGGTTGTCGGCGGGCGTGCCGTTGTCTTCCTCCATGACGTCCGGCAGGTCGTCACCGTCGGCGTCGGTGTCTGTCGGGACGGGCACGATCGGCGGCAGGTCACCGGCGACCGGAGGCGCACGAGGCTGGTCGGCCACGAGCGGGTTGCTGCCCTGTGCCACCTCGGTGCCGTCGTTGACGCCGTCACCGTCGGTGTCCGGATCGGTGGGCGAGGTGCCGAGCCGCTGCTCGTCGAGGTTGTTCAACCCGTCGTTGTCGACGTCTTCCGCACCGTCCGCGATGGAGTCCTTGTCGGTGTCGACCGCGTTGGGCTGTGTCCAACCCACCAGTTCGGTGATCTCGAACTTGTCGGTCAGGCCGTCGCCATCGGTGTCGACCAGCAGCGGGCTCGCTCCGAACCGCAGCTCCACGACGTCGACCAGGCCGTCGTTGTCGTGATCACCTCCGTAGGTGATGCCGAAGCGAGCGAGCACGTTGAAGCCGTTGCGCCAGGCGTCGGTGGCCTGGATGGTCGCCGGCTCGGGGTTGGCCTTGACCAACATCTCGTCGGCCTTGGCCAGGTCGGCCTTCGCCTCCTCGAGGTCCTCGAACGCCTCGGCGAGGCCCGCCGGGGCCGGCCCGGGTGGCGGGTCGGCCCGGAACGGGCCGATCGTGATCTCGGCGTCCTGGACCGCGGCGTCGGCGAGCATCCGCACGCCGCTGAGGGTTTCGACCAGCGCCTTGACGTGCGCCTGCTCCGCCTCGCCGTTGGGCGGACTGGAGCCGGTCATCCGGCTCTTGAGGAACGACTCCAGGTGTTGGAGGTTGTCGAACGCGATCTCGGCGTCAGCGGTGCCCTTGAGCCGGGCGCCGTCGAAGTAGCGGACGTCGACATCGGCCAACACCGGATCGATCCGGCTCGCACCAAGCCCGTCACCGACGTACGGGCGCAGCGCCTGGGTGGCCTCGCTGATGTAGAGCTTCGCGTCGCGGGTGTATTCCGCGGTGGGAATCTTCGCGACTTCCACTTCCCACAGTGGAGTCTCGTTCGCCACTGCGGCGGCGCCGGAGAACGCCAGTTGTCCGACGACCGCCGCGGCCACCGCCGCGGCAAGACTTCTTCGGCGTAACGGTGCGCTGATGCGCATGTGCTCCCCCCGTCTGTCCAAACATTAAGGATGGTGACGAGAAGAATAATTGTGAACATCGATGTCCGTGGCCCCGCGAGCAGCCTTCGAAGTCGAATGTGGAATTGATAACTATGACTCGCGAAGTCGTGACGCCACGGGCTTCCTGGACGCTCCTCAAGGGGGTCTCCATGCCTCGCGCACGGGTCAGAAGCAGGTCCCTGAGATCCCCGAACGGCCAATATTCCATAAATCGCGTGGCGTTCCGGGAGAGATTCCAGGCAGTACATGACCACCTCATCGGCGACGACGTCGCCGGCTGACCCCAACCCGACGCCCAGAGCCAGCACCGTAGCCCGCCACGCACGCGCCGGCTCGGTCAGCGGCTGAACTTTTCGATCGCCTCGGGGGTCACCGGGGTGAAGAAGTTGACCAGGTTGCCCTCGGGGTCGCGGAACAGCAGCGCTCGGTTGCCCCAGGGCATCGTCGTGGGCACGTTCTCGAAGTCGTCGACCACGCCCTTCAGGTCCTCGTAGAGCGCGTCCACGTCGTCCACCAGGAACTCGATGATCGCGGTGTGGTTGTCCGCCGGGTGGGCCGAACCGGGCGCGAACAGCGGGACCGTGCGGGTGCTGCCGATGGCCAGCGTGCCGTGTGCGGTGCGCAACTCGGCGAAGTCCTCGTTGCTCCAGACCGCCTGCACGCCCGTGACCTTCTCGTAGAAGCCGACGAGGCGGTTGATGTCGTCGGCGATTACGCGGATCGAGACGAGATCCATGGATTCTCTCCTTGCTCGGTGGGGTCCCGTGTTGCCCGTCGAGATCCACGCTAGGCCGAATACTGGACAGAATCGGTCCAGTATTCTCGGTACAGTTCGAAACATGGCACGACCGACGGCTGGGGTGCTCACGCTGCTCGAACTCCTGCAGTCTGGCGGCGTTCGGACGATGGCCGAGCTCGCCGACCGCCTCGGTGTCGATCAACGCACGGTGCGGCGCTACATAGGGCATCTGATCGACCTCGACGTACCGGTCGAATCGGTGCGCGGCCGCTACGGCGGATATCGGCTCGCCGCCGGCTATCGTCTGCCGCCGCTCATGCTCGGTGACGACGAAGCCCTGGCCGTGCTCCTCGGCCTGGTTGCCGGCCGGCGCGCCGGGTTGGCGACGACAACGGGCACGGGTACGGCGAGCGAGACGGCCGCCGCGAAGATCCGTCGCGTCCTGCCAGGGCGGATCGCGGATCGGCTGGACGCGGTACTCGAATCCCTCGCTTTCACCGCCGAGCCCTACGACGTCCCTCGACCGCGGACAGGGGTCCTGCTCACCGTCGCCGACGCTGTCTGGCACCACCGGCCGATCTCGATCAGATACACCTCGGGCGGCGGTCACGGCAGCGTCCGCACGCTGCATCCGTTCGGGCTGGTCAACCATGCGAACCGGTGGTACGTCACCGGTGCCGATCCGGAGATCGGCGAGGATCGGACCTTCCGGCTCGACCGCATCGCCGACGCGAGGACGTTGCCCGGCTCGTTCGAGCCGCCCGCCGGACCTGAGCCCGCGGAGCGCCTGCTCACCTCGCTGGCGCGGGCTCCGTACCAGCACGAGGTGACGTTGCGGATCCAGGGGACGCTCGATCAGCTCCGCGAGCGGCTACCGGCCAGCGTGGCCGAGGTACAGGACGGTGCGGACGAGGGCTGGCAGCTTGTGGAGATCCGGGCGGAGAGTCTGGACTGGCTGCCCGCGGTGCTTGCCGCGCTCGACCTGCCGTTCGTCATCGAGCGCCCGGACGAACTGCGCGACCGCGTAATCGCGCTCGCCGACCGCCTGGCGACCTCGGGACGGAGACGGCCGTAGTGCCGGTTGGGCTCGGACGGGAACCGGCCGTCAGCCGTTGTGGGTGCCGGCGAAAGCGCCCGCGAACGCCAGCTTTCCGAAACGCTCGCCGATGCGGCGGTGCGCGGGAGCATCGGGATGCAGTCGATCGGGCAGCGGGAGATCCGCGAAATCCGCCTCGCCATAGAGCTCGAGCCCATCCAGATAGTGCAGGTGGGGATCACGAACAGCGCGCTCGGCCACGATCCGGGCGAGCTCGTCACGGATCACTCGCAGCGTCAGCTTCCCGGCGGCCCGGTCGGCGGGGTCGCCGGTCGCGACGAACGTGACCTGCCCCTCGCGCAGGGCCTCGAGATCGAAGGCGCCGGGACCAGGAGTGTCCTCATGGATCGGGCAGTAGATCGGCGATACCACCAGCATTGGCGTGGCGGGGTGCCCGTCCCGGATCGTGTCGAGGAAGCCGTGCACCGCCGGGGTGAACGCCCGCAGCCTCATCAGGTCGGTGTTGACCAGGTTGATGCCGATCTTGACGCTGATCAGGTCGGCGGCCGTGTCCCGGATGGTGCGGGCCGTGAACGGGTCGAGCAGCGCACTGCCGCCCAGACCTAGGTTCACCAGTTCCACACCGCCCCGCGCCGCCGCCAGCGCCGGCCAGGTGGTGGACGGGCTCGCGGCGTTCGAGCCGTGGCTGATCGAGCTGCCGTGGTGAAGCCATACCGAGCGATCACCTCCCGCGACCGGTGTGACCGGGGCGTCGGTGCGCAGCGCCACCAGGTCGGCGATCTCGTTGTACGGCAACCAGATCTCGACGGTCTTCTCGATGCTCGGCAGGCCGGCGAACGACGCCGTGCCGGCCGGCCCGGTCCGGTGTTCAGCGTTACCGGTGCTCAGGTCGATGGTCACGACGTTGCCGCCGGGCACGCTGCTCTGCCCGGCCAGGCTGCCGTCGACGAGCAGGTCGTAGCGGCCGGGCGGCTGGGCCGGCAGGCCGGTGTAGACCCGCCGGGTGGCCACGGCGTCGAGCTCGATCGCGGTCGCGGCAGTGCGGAAGCAGACCCGTACCCCGGACGGCTGGGCTTCGACCAGGTGCAGTTGGGGGTCGGGGCTCTGTGCGCGGGCCCAGCCCGGCAGCCGGTGCGGCCGCAGGCCGTGCTCGGTGCGTTCCCACTCGGCGGCGCCGTGCAGGAGGCCGGTGGTGATCGGTGTGGTGATCCAGGTGCTCATGACGCCACCTCAGGGGTCGGGGCGGGCCAGTTGTGCAGCAGGGCGTCGAGGGCGTCCATGATCCGCTCCCAGGATTCCTGCGGGTCGGGCTCGCTGTGGTCGAAGCCGCCGGCCAGTTCGAGGCTGATGTAGCCGTGGAAGGTGCTGCCGATCAGCCTGACGGCGTGGACCTGGTCGGCCCCGTCCAGGCGGTAACCGAGCAGGATCGCCCGCATCAGCTGTGCGTGCCGCGGTCCGGCGCTGGTGGCGGCGGTCCGCGGGTCGAGGCGCAGGCGGGCCGCGGCGTACCGGCCGGGATGCTCGCGGGCGTAGTCGCGGTAGACGGTGCCGAGGGCGATCAGCGCGTCCCGTCCGGCCCGGCCGGCCAGCGCGGCGGCGGCGCGGTCGGCCAGCTCGGCCAGGGCGTACAGGGTGATCCGGGTCTTGAGGTCGCGAGAGTCCCGCACGTGCGAGTAGAGGCTCGGCACCTTGACGTCGAACCGCCGGGCGAGCGCGGAGACGGTGACGCCGTCGAAGCCGACCTCGTCGGCCAGTTCCGCACCGGCCTGCACCAGACGCTCCGGCGTCACACCCGCTCGAGCCACGCTCACCACCTCATTTCCTAAAACCATTATGCAACAGCCTAATGGTTTTAGGCGACCGAGGAGGTCGAAGGGGCCGCCGATGGACGCGCGTCGCCCGTTCACCGATCATGAAACTCATGGAGGATCAGCAGGCGCCGGAGTCGGCCCAGGGTGAGGCGAAGGTCATCACGCTCTGCGGCTCGACCAGGTTCGAGGCTGAGTTCGCGGAGGTCAACCAGCGGCTCACGATGGAAGGTTGCGTCGTGATCAGCCTCGGGATGTTCAGCCTTCCCGATCTGCCGGGCTACGACTGGACGGTCGACAGCTCGGACCTGAAGGGGCGCCTCGGCGCCGGTTCGGTACCTGAGTCGCGAGCGCTCGGCGCCGCGCGCCTCCGCCGGCAAGAGGTCTGACTAGCGGCGCACCCGATAGCGCAGGTGGAGCACCCGGTTGCTCTGGATCACCACGTCGGGGTCCTCCAACAGGTGCTGCGCGTGGACCGACCCGAAGTAGCGCTTGCCCGATCCGAAGACGACGGGTACGACGTCCATGCGCACCTCGTCGACCAGGCCCGCGGCGAGCGCCTGGCCACCCACGTCGCCGGCGGCGATCTCGACCACGCGGTCGCCCGCGAGCTCCTGCGCCCTGGCCACGGCCGCCTCGACACCCTCGACGAAGTGGAACGGCGCCTCGGGGTCCCAGCCCTCGGGTGCCGGCCGGTGCGTCACGACGACCACGTGGTCGATCCCGCTCGGAGGCTTCCCGTCCCAGCCGTCGGTCAGGTCGAAGACGTGGCGGCCGGCGATCGTCACCCCGATCTGGTCCCAGTGCGGCCGCGTGTAGTCGTAGGACGTCCGCGACACCTTCAACACGCCGCTCTCGTCCAACGGGACGTCACCACCGGTCAACCAGTCGAACAGCGGTCCGGGTTGGTCATTCTCGTCAGCGATGAAGCCGTCCACCGACACCGTGCTGTACATGACCACCTTGCCCACGGGGCTCTCCTCTGTTTGGGTGCCCCCAAGTTAGCGTCGCGGGATCGGTCGGTCTTGTAAGAAATCAATCGGACGGCAGCGGCCAGCCCTCGATCGCGTGGCCGGGATGTTCGCGCAGGAACCGCTGCCGGACCTCGACGTACCGGGTCGGAGTGAGCCCGGTGAACGCCCGGAACTCGTGGCTGAAATGGGCCTGGTCGAAATAGCCGGCGTCACCGGCGAGGGCGCCCCAGTCGACCGGTCCGGCGGGGTCGATCGCGAACACGGTGGCGGTGAAGCGGTACGTGCGGGCCAGCCGCTTCGGGGTGACGCCGATGAGCTCCTTGAACCGCTGCGCCAGGTGTGTGCTGCTGACCCCGGCCGCCGCCGTCAGGTCGCCGATCGCCGTCCCGCCGTTGGTCGCGGCGATGACGCTGCTCGCATGGCGGACCAGCCCCAGGCCGGTGGTCGCGCACAGCCGTCGCATCAGCTCCTCCTCGAGCAGCGTCAGCATCTCGTGCGGTCCGTGCGCCGTGGCGAGCCGGTCTCGAAGCTCGGCGACGGCGGGCCGGCCCCACACCTGCTCCATCGTCACCGGCCGGTCGCACAGCTCGGCGGCGGGCATCCGCAGGAACGGCGCTAGCCCCCACGGCTTGACGTGCGCGCCGACCGACCGGGTCCGCGGTGGATAGCCGAACTCGTACGCGCGGGTGGGCATGGTGATCACGCAGCCGTCGGCGTACTCGCCCGTCTCGATGTCAGCGCCACCCCGGATGCCGAACGGCGCCCCGAGGTTGACGATGAGCAACGCCGACGGCGCGGGCGGCAGCGTCAGCCGGGCGTACGGCGGTGCACCCTCCAGGTAGTAGAGGTCGTCGATCAGCCTGTCCAGCGGCGGTCGCGGCACTCTGGACACGTACTCCATGCCCACAGCATCGACTATCGCGCCGACAAGTTATCGGCCCGCACCAAAGGTTCCTACGCGGTGCGGACCACCGTGCAGAGTGCGGCCACCTCGTCCGGGTCGGTCTCGAAGTGGTCGTAGCCGGGTGGGACGCCGGCGCCGGCGTACGACACGTCGCCGGCTCGGGCGGTGCCCGCGGGTCGGCGGGGCGCGGCGTGCAGGTCCTCGACGCCGGTCGCGGCGACGACCAGCGCGGCGTTGGCGGCCCGCACGCCGCCGCATGCCATCACGGTGACGCTCGTCCGGGTGGCCAGTTCCTTGATCAGTGGCGCACCGTCGAGTGCGGACCGCCGCCGGCCCGAGGTCAGCACCCGCGTGAAACCCAGGTCCGCCAGCCGGTCCAGGGCCTGACGGGAGTCCGCGCTGACGTCGATGGCGCGGTGGAACGTCGTCTCCAACCCTTCGGCGGCGTCGACGAACCTGGCACAGTCGTCCGCGACCGTGCCGTCCCCGGCCAGCGCGCCGACGACCACGCCCGTCGCGCCGTGCCGCCGTGCGACGGCGATGTCCCGGAGGACGAGGTCCACCTCGTCGCGCGAGTAGTGGAAGTCGCCGGGTCGCGGCCGCACGAGCACGTGCACCTCGGCCAGCGAGGCGGCGGCCTCGATCAGCGCCGCGCTGGGAGTGAGGCCGCCGTCCGACAAACCGGCGCACAGCTCGACGCGCGCCGCGCCGGCCCTGGCGGCGATCCGGACGCCGTCGACCGACTCGACACTGATCTCGACGCGCGTGGGCACCACTAGTACCGCTGGGCGTACCAGGTCGGCGGCTCGCCGAACATGCTCTTGAAGTCGCGGATGAAGTGGCCCTGGTCGGCGTAGCCGAGGTCCGCCGCCAGCCCGGCCCAGTCGATCGTGCCGCCGTCGGCCATGCGCGCGGTGACCTCGTGCAGGCGGTAGCGCCGGATCACCCGCTTGGGCCCGATGCCGACGTACTCCGCGAACAGCCGTTGCAGCCCCCGCATGCTCAGCCCCAGCTCGGCGGCGAGTTTCTCGACCCTGGTCACGGCCTTGTCCTTGGCGACCAGCTCGACCGCGGCCGCCGCCTGCTGGGCCTGGGGGTCGTCGCCCGGCAGGTGTGCGCGCAGGAACGCCTCCACGGTCGGCACGTCGAGCGTCGTGGGCAGGTCCGGGCCGAACACCTTGGTCGCCGGGACGACGCGGTCGGTGATCGTCGAGACGGAGGCACCGAGGAACGGGCGGAAGCAGCCCGGCCGGAACGCGACACCGAAGACGTGGTCGCGGCCCTCGAGGACCTTGATCTGGTGGCCGCTGGACACGCCGTTGACGTCCGCGCGGCCCCGGCCGAAGGACAGGTGCACGTTCGGGTACGGCACGATCTTCTGCCGGTACGGCTCGGCGTAGTCCCAGCGAGCCTCCCAGTACCGCTCCACCCATGGCGCGAGCACCGGCGACGGGCTGTGGAACGCGTGGCGCTGAAATCTGGTCCACGCACTCCGCAGCTCACGAACGTCCCGCCCCACAGCGCCGAGTCTATGGCGCGTTTGTTCAATACCGCTCCGGCCGGGGCCGCCTAGCGTGGCCGCCATGTCACACCTTTCCCACGCGGCCGAGGCCATGGCCGCGGTCGCCCGCACCATCACCGACGACCAGCTTGCCAACAAGACGCCCTGCACGGAGTACGACGTGCGGGCACTGGTCAACCACCTGCTGTTCTGGGGGCCGTCGCTCGCCGGCGCCGGTCGCAAGGAGTCGGTGCCGCAGCCCGCGGCCGCCGAGGCCGACGTTGACCTGGCCGCCGGCGACTGGCGCGGCAGCCTGCTCGCCCTGCTGGAGGACCTCACGTCGTCGTGGGCGCCGCCGAGCGCCTGGGAAGGCGAGACGAGCATGGGCACGCCGCAGAAGCTGCCGGCACCCGTCATGGGCGAGATGATCGTCGGCGAGCTGGCCGTACACGGCTGGGACCTGGCGGTCGCGACCGGACAGCGGCTCGAACTGCCCGCCGACCTGCTGGCCCATCTGCACGAGACGATCCTCGCCGGCGTGGAGCAGGGGAGGGAGATGGGAATGTACGGACCGGAGATCGCGGTGCCGGCCGACGCGCCCACCTTCGACCGCATCCTCGGCCTGACCGGCCGTGATCCCGCCTGGGTGCGATAGACGTGCCGCGGTGGACCCCGCAGATCGCGAGCGAATGCTGAACATGGTGGTGTCGTTCGCGGGGTTGCGAGGATTTCAGTGGTCCGAGAACGCTTGCCTGGCGCAGAACTCGTTGCCTTCCGGATCGGCCAGGACCCGCCAACCGTCATGTTCGGACAGCACCGTGGCGCCGAGCCGGACGAGGTCCTCCAGATGGGCCTCGTCGCGGAGCCGCACGTCGACGTGCATGCGGTTCTTGACGGTCTTCGGCTCGGGAACCTCTTGCAGGAAGAAGACCAGGGAGCCGTCGGGGGAGTCGATGGCCACCGTCGGATCGGTCTGCGGTGTCAGTCCCAGGGAGGCGAGCCGAGCAACCTCGGCCTCGTCGTACGGCCGGATCCGCCAACCGAGCGCGGCCTCCCAGAACGGCGCCAGGCTCGACGGGTGACGGCAGTCCAGCACGATCTCCACGAGGTGGCTCATCCGCCGAACGCTAGCGCGCCCAGCGGGAATGCGAAGAGGGCCTCGGTTCCGGTCGAGGCCCTCTTCGGGTGTGGTCAGGACGCCAGGCTGAACTCAGAACCGCCCGAGATGGAGCGGGCCGGATCGAGGCTGGTGACCACGGCCTCGGCCCGGTTGGTCGAGCCGCGGTCGCCGATGCCGAGTTGGCCCACTCGGTTCGCGCCCCACGCGAGCACGCCGCCACGGGCGATCGCGAGGCTGTGGCCGCTGTTGCTCGCGCCGTCATAACCGGCGGCGACGGCCGTCACCCTGGTCAGGCCGAGCACGTCGACCGGCGTGAGCCGCGTCGTGTTCGTGCCGTCACCGAGCTGGCCGGACGCGTTGCTGCCCCAGGCCTTGACCCGGCCGTTGGTCAACAGGGCGACGGTGTGGCCGAACCCGCCGTCCAACGACTTGACGCGTACGCCGGTCAGGCCGACGGTCGCGACCGGGCTGGTCTGCGGGCTCACGAAGTTGCCGATGCCGAGCTGGCCGGTGAAGTTCGCACCCCAACCGCGGACCGAGCCGTCGGCCAGCACGGCCAAGCTGTGGAAGAGGCCCGCTCCGATGCTCGTGGCCCGCTGCGGCAGGCCGACCTCGAGTGGCACCGGGTGCGGCCCGTCGTCGGCGTCGCCCTGGCCGAGCTGGCCACGCGTGTTGCTGCCCCAGGCCAGGACGGTGCCGTTGGCCAGCAGTGCCAGGGCGGTGCCCTGACCGGCCGCGATCGCGGTCACCCGGCCGGGCAGGCCGTCCACCTGGACCGGAACGGTCCGGTCGGTGGTGGTGCCGTCGCCGAGCTGGCCGTAGAAGTTCAAGCCCCACGCACGGAGCGTGCCGTCCTCGAGCAGCGCGAGGTTGAAATAGCCGCCGGCGGCGATCGCCTTGACCCCGCTCAGCCCGGCCACGCTGCCCGGGATCGGACGCGAGGTCTGCGTGCCGTCGCCGAGCTGCCCGAACTCGTTGGATCCCCAGGCCTTCACCGTGCCGTTGGACAGCAGGGCGAGGCCGTGCTCGCCGCCGGCGGAGACCGACCGCACGGTGTGCGGGCCGGCCACCGTCACGGCCGTCGGCCGGAACTCCAGGTTCCCGACCGTCCCGATGCCGAGCTGTCCCACAGAGTTGTATCCCCAGGATTCGGCCTGGCTGCCGCGATCACCGCCACCGTCGTGGCCGCCGCCACCACCGCCATGACCGCCGCCACCACCATGGCTGCCGCCATTGGTCGGAGCGGCCTGGGCGGGCGCGCCGAGCACACCCGGCAGGGCGATCAACGCCCCGACAACGACGGCGGCGAGCTGTCGCCGCCGTATGAACATTGCTCGCATGTGGTTTCCCCCCGTTAATGCGAACGCGGGCTGACCGCGCAGAAGCGCAGCTCAGCCACCCTGCGTCACATTACGCACTCCGGCCCCTCCTGAACCGTGAAACCCATTGCCTCCGAGCGGACCGAGCCACCCGGGACGAATCGGGTGCCGGGTACGTCGCCGGGCCGGGGCGAAGGAAACCGAAACAGCGGGTCAGGCGTTCTGGACCACCTCGAACTCGAGCAGCGTCGAGCCGGAGGCGACCGGCTTGGCTCGGGCGCCCGCGTGGGCCTCCTTGGCCGGGCCGTTGGACCATGCTTGGAACGACTCTTCGCTGTCCCACTTCGTGTAGACGAAGTAGCGGGTCTCGCCCGACACCGGGCGCAGCAGTTCGAAGCCGAGGAAGCCCGGCTGGTTCTCCACCGCGTGCAGTCGGGCGGCGAACCGCCGCTCCAGCTCCGGGCCGGCGCCCTCGGGGACCTCGATCGCGTTGATCTTCACTACTGCCATGCGTCTCACCGTAGTCGCGTCGGTGCGACACCATGGCGGGCATGGCGGACGCAGGCAACTACCAGGGCGAGCGGCTGTGGAACGCCGCTGTCGCGGCCTTCGACGGTCTGGACGGCTTCCATGTCGTCGAGCCGCGCCTGGACGCTTGGCGAGGGGCCGGCGTCACCGTGACGAGCGAGACGGTCTCGATCATCGTGGAAGCGGACTGGGTGGAATGCGAGCTCGCGGTGTGGGTCCAGGTCGCGGGTGCGCCTCCGGTGCCGGTCGAGAAGCTGGTCCCCGAGCTGCGGGGCCTCCGGCGGCTGCCGCGTGGCGCGACCCGCGGCGTGCTGCGCAGCCGCCTCGAACAGATCGTGCGTGCGGTCCAGGAACGGGCGCCGGAGGTGCTCGACGGAGGCGAGCCGGCGCTTGCGCGCTTCCGAGATGGCGACAGCGAGTCATGATGGCGAGCGTGGAGATCGAGATTGTCACCGGTGACCTGACCGCCGAGCGGGTGGACGCCATCGTCAACGCGGCGAACTCCTCTCTGTTGGGTGGCGGCGGTGTCGACGGCGCGATCCATCGCAAGGGCGGGCCGGCGATCCTGGAGGAGTGCCGGGCGTTGCGCGCCGGTCACTACGGCAAGGGGCTGGGCGTCGGGCAGGCGGTGGCCACCACCGCCGGTCGCCTCGACGCGCGTTGGGTCATCCACACCGTCGGACCGGTCTGGAGCGAGACCGAGGACCGCTCGCCGCTGCTGCGCGCCTGCTACCGGAACTCGCTCGCCGTCGCGGCCCGACTCGGCGCGCGCTCGGTGGCGTTCCCGCTGATCTCGTCGGGCATCTACCGCTGGCCCAAGCAGGACGCCGCCGCCCAGGCGCTGGCCGTGCTTCGGACGCCACCGCCCGGCATCGAGGTCGTCCGCCTCGTCCTGTTCGACGACGACACCAGGCGCGCCGCTGAACGGGCGTTGAGCTAACGGCCCTGCTGTCGGCGGCGGAACTCCTCGAACGGCAGCCGGTCGAAGACGAACCGGTTGTAAACGATCTTGCCCGCCCGGACCGTCAGGCATTCGGCTGCCGGCGCGCTCGCGGCCGGGATCGTCTCCGTGTCGTACATGAGCAGGGCCGTCTCCTCGTCCCCGAAAGCGGCGATCAGCTCCGCGCGGACCAGGAACCGCTCGGCGAAAGGACGCAGAAACTCGCGGTACGCCGGGGCGCCGGTGAGTCGCCCGGCCGGCGCGTCGAGCACGACGTCGTCCGCGATGTAGGCCATCGCCGCCGTCAGGTCCTTGCTGGTCCAGGCGCGGTGGTGGGACAGGGCGATCTGCAATGCTGAACTGGTCATGCCTGTAACGACACCGACGACGCGGCGAACGGAACGGCTGTGACGCAGGCCACTTTCGAGGATCTGGTCGCGACGCACCGGCGTGAGCTGTTGGTGCACTGCTACCGCCTCCTGGGCTCGCTGACCGACGCCGAGGACGTGCTCCAGGAGACGCTGCTGGCGGCCTGGCGTGGCCTGGACGGATTCGAGGGCCGCGCGTCCGTGCGGTCCTGGCTCTACCGGATCGCCACCAACCGCTGCCTCAACGCGCTGCGCGACCGCGGTCGACGGATCCCGGCCGAGCCGACGCCGCCGTTCGAGCCTCCCGAGCCCAGCCGGCGCGGTGACGTGACCTGGCTGCAGCCGTACCCGGACGCCTTGTTGCCGGACACCGATCCCGGTCCCGAAGCGCGCTACACCAACCGGGAGGCGATCGAACTGGCCTTCATCGCCGCGGTGCAGCGGCTCACTCCCCGGCAGGCCGCGGTGCTGGTGCTCTGCGACGTGCTGGGTTACCCGCTCGCCGCGGTCGCGCCCATGCTCGACACCACGCCGACCGCGGTCAAAGGCCTGCTCCAGCGGGCACGGGGCGCGATGGAACGACACCGCGAGGCGCCTCCCGCACCCGGGTCCACAGCGGAACGCCGGCTGGTCGACCGCTTCGCCGAGGCCTTCGCCGGCGACGACATCGACACGTTGGTCAGCCTGCTCACCGACGAGGCGTGGCTGGCGATGCCGCCGGCTCCGCACGAGTACCACGGCCCGGCGGCGATCGCCGCGTTCCTGCGGGCCAGCGCCGCCTGGCGGCGAAGCCAAGGGCTACGGATCCGGCTGCGCCCCACGCGCATGAACGGCCAGCCCGCGTTCACGTCGCGGCTCGTCGGAACCGCCTTCGAGCGACCCGGCGGGCTGGTGGTGCTCACGCCGACCGGCGACCGCCTGCGCGGCATGACGTTGTTCCTCCACGACATCTGACTCCGCTTCGCCCACGTGCTGCGCGGGCGCGGCGGTGGGCGAAGCGGCATCGCAGCGGCGATGGGCACCCTCGGGCACCCTCGGACCTGAAACCGTCAGATCAGCCGGCGGAACAACTCCTCCTCGGCGGCCTGGGTCCAGTGGATGCGGTCCAGGTGCTCACCGACCTCGGGCAGCACGCCGCGTAGCGCGATCAGCGCCGTCAGCGGCAGCGGCTCCCGCAGGTTCGGGAAGATGACGACCTTGCCGCCGAAGCGCCCTTCGGCGACCGCTCGCAGCGCGTCCGGCGCCGCGTCCAGCCCGCCGATCGCCGCCACCGACCGGTTCGGCTGGAGCGCGCCGCTCTCGATGCGGTCGCGGGCCTGGCACAGATCGGCCACCGAGGAACCGCTCGTCCCGACGGCGCGCACGCCGCGGTGCGCGACCGCGGTCAGGTCCCACGCGCAGCGGGTGCCGCGGGGGAGTCCCGCGAACAGGTTGATCACTCCGCCGTCGGCCAGGTGCTCGAACGCCGTCTCGACGGCCGTCGGGGCCGGTGCCGTCACCACGACGTCGTCGAACCCGAGCCCGCCCGTCGCGTCCAGGAGCCCCTTCGCCAGGGTCTCGGCGTTGCCGCACTCCCGCTCGGACAGGAACGTGAGCACGCCCGGCGCGATCCGCTCGAACCCGCGCCGCGCGCGCCCGCTGCGGTCCGTCGCCACGATGGTCGTCGGCGCGCCGTCCCGCTGGAGCGCGCGCCGCAGGTGCATCCGGCCCATCGGACCGCCGGCCCCCACGACCCAGAGACGGCCGCCGGGGGTGAGCTGGGTGCGGATCGGCGCGTACGCGGACGCGATGTCGCTTCGCCCGGTGCCGAACAGGGCCAGGCCGTCGTAGTGCAACCGGCCGACGTCGACCCGCACGTGGTGGGGCAGCGGATCGGTGGTGACCAGGGCGCAGGTGCCGTGCGGCGCCAGCGCTTCGATGGCGTGCTCGACGCGCTCGGGCTCCGGGCCGAGCACGACGACGTCGTCCACGGCGTCCTCCGGCGCCCCGGCGACGACCTCCACCCCGGCGGCGTGCGCCCAGGCGCGTACCCGATCGGCGAACGCGGTGTCGCGGACGTCGAGGTGCACCCGGCGTGGACGCCAGGCGGCCGCGTCGCCGAGCTCCGCCCCGGCGCCGTCGCCGGTCAGCCAGAGCGTGCCGCCGGCGAGCCAGGTGGTGCGGTAGGCGACGGAGTAGGAGGCCTCGACGCAGGCCCACGGCTCGACGAGCGCGGCCTCGGCGTAGCCCATGCCCGACCGTACCGGCACGAGGAAGGGCAGCACGTCCGACCCGAGCACGGCGTACTGGGCGAGGCCGCCGCGCAGGTCGTACCCGTAGCAACGGGTGACCCCGCCGGCGGTCATCGTGGCCTGGACGATGAAGCGGTCGCCGGGCGCGTAGGCGTCCCGCAGTGCCGGACCGACGGCCGCCACCGTGAGGCACACCTCGTGGCCGGGAACGACCGGAAACTCGCGGACCCGCGGATGGTCGAGCCCGAGCCGCGCGATCCTGGCGTCGGACACGCTCAACCCGACGGCGTCGTGCCGCACGAGCAACTCGTCGGTCCCGGGCACCGGCAGCGGCTCACCGACCGGCTCCTCCAGATCGGACAGTCCAGGCCCGGTCAGCCGCCAGACCCGGTGTTCCGTGGGCAGCGGCCCGGCCACTGCGCGGTAGTCATCGAGAAGATCCCCCATGCGCGGACGGTAGTTGATCCGGGGGATCGGGGACCGGAACGCCGGAAAATTGCGTTCGATCGGGTCCCCGGAGACGGCACCGCCGCCAGGACCATGGGCTGTCCTGGCGGCGGGCCGTACGCGGGGTGCTAGCGGATCGTGATCGTTGCCTTGCGGTAGTTCTTGCCGTTCTTGTCGGGGTCGTAGTTGCCCTCGACGTTGCCGGCGGCGTCGACCGAGAACCAGTGGAACGTGGTCGTCTCGGTCACGTGGAAGATCTGGCCCGGCTCCCGGAACTCCGTCGCCTCGTAGCGGGGCGAGTCGAGCGTGGGCCGGCTGCCGTCGGTCGTGTAGTAGATCGTCGCCGGCTCGTTCGTCTCGAAGTGCACGTCGACGGGCCGGGTGAACGTGCCGCTGTCGGGGACGAGGGTGGACTTCGGGTCCTTCTTGTCCTTGCCCCAGTCCGCGGCGACCCGGAACATCTCCATGAGGCCGTTCGCGTACTCCATCGTCTCGGAGTGGCCGCTGACCAGGTTCGGGTCGCCCTCCCACACCGGCTGGAACGAGCCGCCCTGCCAGTTGCCGGTGGCCGGGTTGTAGACCGAGCCGCCGACCTCCCAACCGAAGGCGAAGATGCCGTACGTGTGGTAGAGGTCCTCACGCACGTTGCCGGCCGACGAGTAGAGGACGTCCGACGAGCCGCCCACGTTCTCCGGGGTGACAACCGTCTCGCGGTACGCCTTCACCTGGGACAGGATCCGGCCGGCCGACTGCCAGTAGAACGCCTCGTCACCCAGCGGCGGGCGCGGCGTGGTGATCCGGCCGTCCGCGATGTAGGCGCCCGGCTGCCAGAACAGCTGGCCGCCGTTGGAGTGCACCGACATCATGAACTTGATGTTCTGGAACTTCTCGACCAGCCAGATGATGTTCTTCGACTCCGGCTCGGACAGCTCCGCCGGACCCTGGTACGTCCCGCTGGTGCAGGTCGACGACGCGCCGTCGTAGCCGTCGAAGCCCGAACCGACCCGGTAGTTGCGGTTGAGGTCGACGCCCCACGAGTCACGGCGACCCGGGTCGTCGTTCGCGTCCTCGCAGTGGTTGGTCATGTTCTTCCGCTGCGAGGCGAAGTTGTAGAAGCTGTAGTTCGCCCCGTCAGGGTTGTTGGAGAGGATGAAGAAGACGTCGGTGTTGTTGACGATCTTTTTCGTCTCCTGGTCGGTCCGGTAGTTCCGCACCAGCCGCTCGGCGGCCTCCAGCGAGGCCGTCGCCGGCACCCACTCGCGTGCGTGGTCCTGCGCCTGGATCAGGACGCCGGGCTTGCTCATGTCGCGGTGCTTGCCGATCCGCAGGACGGGGATCGTCTTCGGACCGCGCGGCACCTCGCCCTCCGGCGCGCCGACGCGCTTCTGGTCGAGGGAGTCCGTCAGCTTGACCGGGCTCGGCGTCGCGGCGACGATGCCGGTGCCCGCGTTGGTGCGGTACGGGTGCGCCCGGTCGACCAGGCCCTGCGACTGGGTCTCCAGCGCCGTCGACACCTGCGCGGCGGTGCTGGACACGGCCCCGTCGGCGTTCGTGGCGAGCAGGACGCGGATGGCCTTGCCGGTCACCTCGACACCGAGCGGCAGGTTCGCACCCGATCGCTCGACGAACTCGACGGTGATGTCGTTGCCGCCCTGGTGACCCCACGCCGCCGAGCTCAGCACGACCGCGGACTGACCGGTGCCACCGATCTGGGCCTGCGCCTTGCGCTGGTAGCCGTTGGTCCGGTTCGGCAGGTAGATGATCTCGGCGATGTCCGGGTACTGGTCCGCGATCTCCTCCGCGCGGGAGTAAAGCTGCTGCGGGTGCTTGTAGCCGTCGATGAAGTTGGACTTGTAGCCCGGACGGTCCGTCAGCGGCGGAGGAGCGTTCTCGAGCCAGTCGGAGACCTTGCCGACGGCGACGCCGCCCGTCGAGCTGGTGACCCTGATCTCGTGGGGACGGGTGTCCAGCTTGAACAGGTTCCGATGGAACATGTACTCGCCGGAGTCGACGAACCGGCTCATCGTGCGGGCGTAGCCCCAGTCGGTGGCCTTGCCCGAGTCGTTCTCGAGCTGCATGCCGACGATCGGGTCGGTCTGCGCGCCTTCGGTGGTGCGGGCCTCGACGTAGAGGAAGCCCTGGCCCTTCGTGGTGAACCAGTCGGCGCGTACGACCCGCACCGTCTCCTCGTGGTTGAGGGTCTGCACGGACCGCGCGCTGGCGGAGGCGCCGGCGATGCCGCCGTCGGCGACCTCGGGCCACTCGAAGCCCTCGTTGTCGGCGAGGATCTTGACGCCCATCGCCTTGAGCTTGGCGACGTCCTCGGGGGTCGCGAAGACCTCGCCCTCGATGCCGTTCGGCACCCGCTCGAGGCCGTGCTCGATGTCGAAGCCGGCGTCGTTCACCTTGTTGAGCAGGGCGGCGCCGGACAGCTCGATCCGGACGAGGCGCGCCCCGTCCTGGTTCTGCGCGGAGGTGGTCGGGTCCGCGCCGGCGGACGGTGTTGCGATGAGGACACTGCTGGCCACCAGGGCCGGCAAAGCGAGAAGTGCGATCCGCAGCCGTCTGCGTCGCATGCTTCCTCCTTCTAAAAGGACACCTCGTCACGACGCCGCCTGGGTACGGCAAAGCAGCCTCGACCACAGGGGTCGGGGCTGTCCGTGAGCGAGCTGGGTCTGATCAGCGTATGTGTATCTCTCACTCCCGCGACGGCGCGCGGAGGATCTTGAGTATTACTTGAGCTGGGGAGACGACCGGGGTCAGCGCAGGGTGAGTGGGGTCAAGGACTCCACGCGGGAGAGTTTCTCCGGGTTTCGGACGTAGTAGATGCCCGTGACGCGGCCCTGCTCGACGCGCAGGGCTGCTACTCCGTCGAGCTCGCCGTCCAGCCTGAACAGCAGCGCCGGGTTTCCGTTGATGACCGTCGGCTCGACCGTGAGGGTGCCGCCGACCTTGCGCATGCTGCCGACGAAGAAGCGGATCGCCTTCTCCGCTCCCACGACCGGGCGCAGGGCCGCCAGTTTCAGGCCGCCGCCGTCGCTGACCACGACCACGTCGGGGGCCAGCACGTTGAGCAGCGCCTGCAGGTCGTTGGTCTCCACCGCGTGCTGGAACGCCGCCAGGGCCGCCCGTTGCTCGCCGGGGGACACCGTCGCTCGGGGGCGGCGGGCGTCGACGTGGCGGCGGGCGCGGTGGGCGATCTGGCGTACCGCCGTCGCGCTCTTGTCGACCGCTTCCGCGATCTCGTCGTAGCCGACGTCGAAGACCTCGCGCAGCACGAAGACGGCGCGTTCGGTCGGTGACAGCGTCTCAAGGACGAGCATCATCGCCATCGACACGCGCTCCGACAGGTCGGCGTCGTCGGCCGTGTGCAACGGCTCCGGCAGCCACGAGCCGACATACGCCTCCCGGCGCCGCTGGTTGGTGCGGATGCGGTTGAGCGACTGCCGGGTGGTGATCCGGATCAGGTACGCGCGCTGGTCGCGTACCTGATCCAGATCGACCTTGGCCCACCGGAGCCAGGTCTCCTGCAGCACGTCCTCCGCGTCGGCCGCCGATCCGAGGATCTCGTACGCGACGGTGAACAGCAGGTTCCGGTGCGCGAGGAAGGCGTCGGTAGCCGGGTCACTCATCTCCGCACCCTTGTCCTCACGCCGGCTGGCCACTGACCTCCGGGGACTCGTCGGCCCTGGCGCGCAGCACCCTCGGCCGTTCGCGGTCCTTGAACCAGAGGTTGAACCGGCCGGGCCGGCGTGCCTCCTGCGAGAGCTGCCAGACGGTGCTCTTGCACACGCCTTCCTTGAGCATCGCCATGCCCCGGTTGCCCAGGACGAACACACCGGTCACGGTGTCGTCCCTCCGAGCGTACTGGACGACCCCGCCGCGCCGGCCCAGGCTGATGCACTGGCCGAAGAGCCCGACCTCGAACCGGGCCGGCTGCTTGCCGGCGATGCGGCTGAGCACCGTCTCGGCGGCCTGCGGGCCGATCTGCATCGCGGACTGGCAGCTCATCCGCACCGGCAGGTTCGACGGTGACGCCGAGTCGCCCGCCGCGATGACGCGCGGGTCGTCCACGCTGGTCAGCGTCTCGTCGGTGAGCAGGCGACCCACCGCGTCGGTGCTGAGTCCGCTGCGGGCGGCCAGGTCCGGCACGCCGAAGCCGGCGGTCCAGATGGTCACGGCGCTGGGCAGGTCCCGACCGTCGGCGAGCTGGACCGCGTCCCGGGTCACGCCCGTCACCGTCGCGCCGGGGCCTTCGACCAGGGTCACACCGAGCTTGACGAGCCGTGCGGCCACCGCCTTCCGCGTGCGCGGGTGCAGGTAAGCTCCGAACGTCCGTCCACACACGAGCGTCACTGTGCGACCCAGCTCCCCGAGCTCGGAGGCGGTCTCGATGCCGGTCGACCCGGCACCCACCACGGTCACCGGGGCCGACGCCGCCGCGGCCGCGAAGACCGGGCGCAGGCGCTGGGCGTCCTCCAGGGTGGAGATGGGATACGCGTACTCCGCCGCACCGGGCACGGTCGGCTCGGCACTGCCGCTGCCCACCGCGTAGACGAGGTAGTCGTAGTCGAGCGCGTCGCCGCTCGCCAGCGACACCCGCCGGGCGGCCGGGTCGATCAGCGTCACGGTGTCGACCACGAGCCCGACGCGGCGGCCCAGGATCTCCTGGTAGTCGACGACCGCGTCGTCCGACCCGCCGACGAGCTGGTGCAGGCGGATCCGTTCGACGAACGCCGGGCGAGGATTGATCAGGGTCACGCTGACGTCGTCGCGCTGCGTCAGCCGGTTCGCCGCCATCACGCCGGCGTATCCGCCGCCGATCACGATGACCTTGGTGTGCTCAGGCATTGGCCTCTCCTTCTCCGTGAAGGTGTGACCACGAGACACCGCTCGTCCGGCCGTCTGTGACGGTCAGTGGTCCAGTTCACTGGCCGGGCGGCCCGCCCCTGGTGGAGGCGGGCCGCACGGGGCTAGCGGAGGCCGACGGCGCGGATGATCGTCTGGGTGACGGAGTTGCCGGCGGAGTCGCCGGCGGTCACCCGGAGCGACGCGAACCGCGCCTTCTTCGGAGCGTCGAAGCGGGACGAGAGCCGGCTCCAGGTCCGGCCGTCGTCGTAGGAGACCTCGACCCGGGGTGAGCGAGGCGTGCCGCCGCCACCGACCGACACCGGGGTCAGGCCGACGGAGACGGGTGCGCGGGTCTCGACAATGACTCCGACCGTCGAGTCCCGGCGCACGAACCCGGCGGCGTCCGGGTCCACGGCGTACCGGATCTGCAGGAGCGGCAGCAGATCCCGCTGGCCGGGAACCTTCGGCGCCGCCGAGGTGAACCTCCACTCCGTGGTGGTCGACGACGAGTACGGGCTGATGGTCGCGTCGCGCTGGTTGGTGACCACCAGGCGGTACGGCAGCGGGCCGGCGCTGGGAGCGGTGGGATAGAAGACGAGCCCGTTGTCGGACCGGCCCAGCAGCGTGTCGCCCTGGTAGAGGACAACGCTCTGGCTCGCGTGCTGCTGGTCCGAGATCGCCCCGACGTGGTCGGCGTTGCCGTAGCCCGGCAGGTCGATCCGCATCTCGTTGTCCGTACGCGTGGGGCCGAGGTAGTTGTTGTTCAGGTAGGGCCGCTGGATCGGCGTGAACCACTTGTCGCTCGACACGCTGCCGGCCCGGTACGTCCGCCGGACGCCGTACTGGCCCGACACTCCGTCGTAGACCTCGTGACCCCATCGGTTCGCGCCGTCGGTGGTGACCCAGTCCGTGCGGTGCCCGCTGGCGGCCATGGCGACGTAGTTCCCGATGCCCCATTCCGTGTACGCCGGGAAGTCGTACCGCCATTCCTGGCCCTGACCGCTGGGCACGAGGCCGGCGAACGTCTGGTCGATGCGCGCGAGGTTCCTGTTCGAAGCCTGCACGAGCATGTTTCGCGGCACCTCGTTGTGCCAGGTGTGCGCGAGGTCGTACACGTAGGCCGGCGCCGGATGTGACTCCGCCCGCAGCGTCGCGTGGCGCTGCCGGGCCTGGGCGATCAGCTTCTCGCCCTCGTCGACGCCCACGAGCGCGACGTCGAGCGCGTCCGTCCCGAAGTACAGGCTCTCCCGGCCGGGCCGGTCGTTGGCCACGAGCAGGAGCTTGGCGCCTGCGTCGGCCGCCGCCCGGGCGAGCACGTCCGGGGTCACCGAGTCGCTGCGCCGGACGACCACGGCCTTGCCCCGAGCCCGGACACCGGCGTAGTCCGACGGCGCACCGGCACCCGCGAAGACGAGCGGCAGGGTCCGGGTGCCGTCGGGCAGTGCGGCGACGGCCCGCTGCCGCACGACGTCGGTGTAGTCGGTGCCCCGGACGGACACCGCCAACGCCGGCTGTTCCTTGCGCCAGCGCGCACCGACCAGGAAGTCGCCGTGCGTCACCTTGCCCTGCGGCTGGATCCAGAGGCTGTCGACGTCCATGCCGGCGAGACCGAAGTCGTGCAGGCGGCCGTCCGCGTGGAGCATCCGCGAGTACTCGAGCCGCTGGTAGGTCGCCACGCTGCGCTGCGGGGTGGTCTCGTCGACCAGCCTGACCTTGGCCGCGTCCAGCGTGACCGTTCGGTCGCCGTCGAGCGTGAAGTCGGGGTCGCCGACCAGCGCGAGTCCCTTCGAGGTCGGGCCGTGACGGCCCGGCACGGCCACGAAGCCGAGTGCCGAGTACTGGTCGTCCGGCGTGTAGAAGCTCGCCGTGCCGTCGATCGCGAGCAGGATCGGGTTCGGGTCGCCGGCCCGCAGCGCGATGACGAACGCCCACGCGGGCCGGCCCGCCGCGTCCTTGACGTCGATGGTCAGTCGGTGGGCCAGCGCGCCGACCGAGACCGCGGTGTGCGCGGCGAGCGCGCCGTCCGGCCCGGTGGCCAGGATCTGGGCGCTGAACCCGGTGGACCCACGCGGCGCCTTGCGGGGGTCGATGGTCACGGTGACCGTCGCGGTCCGGTGCGCGGGCACGGTGACCTCGCTGCCGGAGAGCGTGAACATCCCGGCCGGTACGCCCGACGCCACGATCGACAGGTCGAGCGTCACGGGAGCGGAGCCGAGGTTGGTGTACGTGACCGGGCGGCTGACCGGGCCGGACGCGCTCTGCCCGGCCGACGCCGTCGCCGACGCGAAGACCCCGGCGCGAGCCGCGGAGGCCACGTCCACGCGGCCGCTGCCCGCCTGGAACGCGTTGTACTCGGGAGTCCGCTTGGCGGTGCTGGTCAGCAGGTCCTTGAGCTGGGCGCCGGTGAGCTCGGGGTGCTGGGCGGCGAGCAGCGCGGCGGCGCCGACCACGTGCGGCGTCGCCATCGACGTGCCGCTCATGGTCAGGTAGGGGCCTTCCCCTTCGGACATGTACTGCGACCGCGCGGCCAGGACCTCCACGCCGGGTGCCGTGAGCTCCGGCTTGAGCGCGCCGTCACCGACCCGGGGACCCTGGCTCGAGAACTCGGCGAGGTGGTCACCGCTGTCCACGGCGCCGACGGTGAGAGCGGCGTCGGCGGCACCCGGCGAGCTGACGGTGCCGGACCCGGCGGTGTTGCCCGCCGCGATCACGAACAGCGCGCCGGTCTGCGCGCTGAGCCGGTTCACCGCCTGCGACATCGGGTCCGTGCCGTCGGACGGCTCCTGCGTGCCCAGGCTCATGTTGATGATCTTGGCGTGCTGGTCGACCGCGGCCCACTCCATGCCGGCCAGCACCTGGGAGTCGGTGCCGGAGCCCGAGTTGGCCAGCACCTTGCCGATGTGGAGGCGAGCGCCCGGTGCGACACCCTTCTCGGTGCCGCCGGACGCCGCGCCCGTGCCCGCGATGGTGGAGGCGACGTGGGTGCCGTGGCCGCGGACGTCCTTGACGTCCTCGCCCTCGACGAAGCTGCGCGCCTCGACGATGCGTCCCGCCAGATCGGGGTGGCCCTCGTCCACGCCGGTGTCGAGGACCGCGACGTCGACCCCCTGCCCGGTGTCACCGCCGGCCCAGACCTCTGGTGCGCCGATCTGCGCCACCGACTCGGCCAGGTCCGGGTAGACCTTGCCGTCGAGCCAGATCTGCTTGATGCCGTTGGCGAACGCCGGTGCCGCGCTGCCCGCCGCGAACGCCGCCGGTGTCCCGCTAGTGGCCGCCGCCCAGAAGTCCCGTGCGCGCGCGTGGTCCGCGGTCACGGCGGCGCCGTCCACGCTCGTGAGGCTCCGCACCACCGTCGAGCCCGGCAGCGCGGCGTTCGCGCGGAGCCCGGCCGACGAGCTGGCGTAGGAGACGATCAGCGGCAGGTCGTCGCGGTGCGCGTCGTCGTAGCCGGCGGCGATCAGGTCGGTGACGTTGAAGAGCCGCCTGTCGAGCACGCCCTTGCCGAGATAGGACGCCGCCGAGTTCGGGAAGACATAGACGTCTCCAGCCGACTCCAGGATCCGTGCGTCCGCGGGTCCGCCGTCCGGCCCCTTGACCGAGATCGTCCCTCCGCTGTCGCCGGGGTCACCGGCCGCGTTCACCGTGACGACATCGCCGGTGATCAGAGTGAGCGTGTGGGTGGCCGCGGCCGACCCCCCGGGTGCGGCCGAGGCCGGACCGGCGATCATGATGGAGTGGAGCGACGACGCGAGGCACGCGGCCGTCGCGATGGCCATGACCCGACGTGTACGTGAGGTTCTCAACGGCGGGATTCCTTTCTGTGCAGGAGCTGGCCGAACACTGTCAGCCGTCGATTCCCGTCACAAGATCCCTATGTGGCTGCTTACTGCCAGCTGGCACAATCTGGCCCCATGGAGCTCGCGGTCCTGGGTTTGTCCGCCGACGAGGAGCGGGTCTACGAAGCGCTCGTCGCCCTCCCCGGATCGACGGTCGCGGCGCTCGCCGACCACCTGTCGACCCCGCCGGAACGGTTGCGGCTGACCCTCGACGCCCTCACCGCGAAGCACCTGGTGGCCGCCAGCGGCAGCCCGGCCCGATACTTGGCCGCACCGCCGGACATCGCCATCAACCAGCTCGTGCAGCAACGGGAACGCGAGCTGAGCGCGGCCCGGGCCAAGGTGCATTCGCTGTCGGAGATCCACCGCAGCGCGCACCGGACCAGCCCCGAGCTCGTCATCGAGCAGTTGACCGACCGGGAGACGATCGCGGCGGCCGTCGCCCACCTGGAGTCCGAGGCGCGCCACCAGGTCCGGGTGTTCGACACGCCGCCCTACTACGAGCTGCCGGGCGGTGCGGGCGCGGCCCGGAACACCCAGGCGCAGATCGCCCACCACAAGAACGACGGCGTGGCACACCGCGTGATCTACAGCCTGGACGCGCTGGCCTGGCCCCAGAAGCTGGAGACGGACATCCTCCCGGCGGTACGCGGTGGCGAGCAGGCACGAACCCGGCGGACCCTGCCCATCAAGCTGATCATCCGTGACGACCAGGACGCGCTGATCCCGTTCGACCTGAGCCGGAGCGGCCTGCAGGTCGCCTACCTCGTCCGCCGATCGCCGTTGCTGACCGCCCTCGAGGCGCTCTTCGAGGGCGAGTGGGCACAGGCCGCCCCGCTCGACGTCGCTCCGGCCGGCCGCTCCGAGCCGGACGAGGAGACCCGGTCGCTGTTGAAGATGATGATGGCCGGGCTGACCGACACGGCCATCGCGCGCGTCAACGGCTGGAGCACGCGGACCACGTACCGCCGGCTCCAGGCCCTGATGACCGAGCTCGGCGCGTCGAGCCGGTTCCAAGCGGGCTGCCTGGCCGAACGCCGCGGCTGGCTCTGAGCGCGGCGTCCGCCTCGGCGACCGGCACGTCCCGCGTCCTCAGGCCGGAGTCGGTGCTCGGCTGGACGCCGTGCACCGACTACAAGCTGGCCACCTACGAGCAGATCGCCGACTACTACCGCAAGCTCGACGCGGCCAGCGACCGCATGAAGCTGATGGAGATCGGCAAGACCTCCGAGGGACGGCCGCAGCTCATGGCGATCGTGTCCTCCGAGGAGAACCTCAAGGACAAGAACCTCAAGCGGTACAAGGTGAGGCGATGGGGCAGCGGCTCGACCGCGAGGGCAAGGTCGGCGCGCTGGCCCGCCAGTCCTACGACATCTGGTGGAACGGCGGTGCGCGGACGGCGCCGTACTACCACAACCAGATCGGCATCCTGACCGAGACGGCGCACGCGTCGGCGACTCCGCGCGTGTACGACCCGAAGGACTTCCCGGCCACGTTCGCCGACGGCACGTCGACCACCCAGCCGTCGGTGTTCTATCCGAGCCCGTGCAAGGGCGGCGAGTGGCACCTGTCGCAGAGCTGCGCGTACATCGTCTCGGCGTCGTGGGCGATGCTGCGGCAGGCCAGCGACGACCGCGAGGGCTGGCTCTACGGGTCGTACCACGGACGGCCGCAGCTACGCCTCGTTCGCCTCGTTCACGGACCCGGACGGCAATGGATGGCTGCTGCAGGAGGTGAAGGAACGCGCCCCAGGACGGTGACCAGCTCAGCGCAAATGCGTTGAAGGGCCAGGGCGGAGTAGGGAGGATCTGTCCGGAGGTGGCCTGCGTGCGGATTCGGCTGCGGCGGTTGCGAGTCGACGGGCGGGTCTTCGCGTGGCGGGCGGAGATCAGGCATGTGCGAGGCAGCGGCGACTGTCATCGCTGCATTCGGGTGCGGGTGTGGGGTGACGGGAAGACGAGCCAGGTGCTCCAGGCCGATTTGCTCTCGACATACTGGCCCGCGCCGTGGGGGGCGTGTGCTGCCGACGGCTCCTATCCGACGCCCTCCGATGTGCGCGTCCTCATCGACCACGCGCTCCGGCGCGGCTGGCGGCCCGAGCAGCGCGGCGGGAGGTTCCTGGTGTCGGAGCACGCCGGCTTGGTGCTGCCCGGCTTTCTGGTGACCGATCGGCTGCGTACCCCCGACAGCGCCGACCCCACGGACAGGGTGGTCCGCGCGTCGACATGACGTGTCGGGATGGTCAGCTCGTTCCCATGTCCGACGCGCCCCGCCGGGCGCGGGAACGCCGCCGGGGAAGCCGCTCCGCGAGGGTCGTGCGCAGGTCGTCGGGCAACCCGTCGATCGCGAGCAGTTCAGGCACCAGCGCGGGCTCGGTCAGGTACGCCCGGAACGCTCGCGCGATGGTCACCCCGTGGGCCGGGCGGTCTTCGACGGTGATCGGGTCGCCGGCGCAGATGGCGCCGGGCTCGAGCACACGCAGGTACGCGCCGGGTCGGTTGGACCTGGCGAAGGTCTTCGTCCAGCGGGGCTCGCCCATCTTGTGCTGGAACGTGGCACACGGGATGCGGCCGAACGTCGGCTGAAGGACCAACTGCGGGCCGAGGCGCCACCGCTCGCCGATGACCGCTCCGTTGACGTCGACGCCTTCGGTCGTCACGTTCTCGCCGAAGAGCCCGTTGGCCAGCCGGCGGGACAGCCGCGCCTGCCACCAGTCGTAGTCTTCCCGCGCGTACGCGTAAACGGCCTGGTCGTCGCCGCCGTGGTGTGCGATGTCCAAGATCTGGTCGCCGACCAGGCCGCTGTGCAGCCCGGTCGTCTTCGGCCCGGGCGCGCGCACGGCCACCAGGTGGTCGACCGGCCGCTTGTTGATGCCGGTGATGCCGACGTCCTTGGCCGGGTTGGGCTCAGGCACAGCCAGGTTGACCGAGAGAATCCGACCCACGCCGGCAACCTAACCGCCGCGCGGCACCCTACGCGCGCGATTTATCGCGGCAGCCCGTACGTCGCGACGTACCAGAGGGCGCTGCTGGCGGTGACGCCGACGACGGTGGCGAGGAGCAGGCCGGCGACCGCGGGGAGCGCCCAGCTCGGCAACCGTCTGCTGTGGACGACGAGGACCTTGGCCACGAACGCGCCGTAGAACATGCTGCCGAGGATGCTGTGCGTGAGGACCCGGGCGTCGTACGACTGGAAGCCCATCGCCCAGAGGCACGCGGCCGCGACCGGCAGGCTCACGAGGAACGCCAGGTAGCCGGTCGTGCGGTGCACCGGACCGAGCCACGGCCGGGCGCGCAGGCCGAGCTTGCCGTAGATCCACAAGGCGGTGCAGAGCTGGACGGCGGCCAGGAGGAGGACGCCGAGGCTGAACCAGACCTTCATCGCGTAGATCGACGGGAAGGGCCGCTGCCAGGGAACCTCGCCGGTGGGCGTGTGCACGCTGCCGAACACGCCCAGCGCGACCGCGACCGCGGCGCCGATCAACAGCGGCACCAGGACGAGCGATGGCCTGGTACGTGGGAGGGCCGCTCGATCGGACACCGCGTCAGTATCCGCCGAATTCCAGCCATAGGCCGTGAACCGGGCCGAGGCGGCGGCGCTCGTTTTGGTCACGCTTTTTGATCGTCCATTAGTTGGACTAATGGGCTATGGTCGTTCGCGTGGACAACACCGTGATGTGGACGGCCGCGTTCCGCAGCGCCGTGATCAACCCGTACGACCAGCTTCAGTTCGGCCAGCCGCGGAGTTTCGCCGACCAGACCGTGAGCCAGCTGCTGCGCTTGGCCGGTGAGATCACGCGGGTCGTGGCCGGCGATCAGACGCATACCCACCCGTCCGTGGGAGCGGAACGCGTGGAAGCCAGGTACTACCTCTCGGGCGTCGACGTCCCGGCCCCGACCGGCACCATGATCGGCGCGGCTTTCGGAGACTCGTGGTTCGAGGGAGTCGGCACGACGCCGGGCGCGAACCACCGCTCGGTCGACTTCCTCAACCGCCGGCTCGACAACGGCTGGGTCGTCAACCTCGGCATCGCGGGCAACCGCCTGCTGCGCGACGGCGTCGGCGAACACGCGCTGACCCGGTTCGACCGTGAGGTCGTGCCGATACCCGCGTTGACCCACGTGCTGGTCAACCTCGGCATCAACGACCTGGTCCTGCCCGGCATGCTGGGGGAGGGGCCGCCGACCGCCGACGACCTAGTCGCCGGCTTCACCACGCTGGCCGACAAGGCGCACGAGGCCGGCCTGAAGATCGTGGTGGCCACCATCGGACCCTTCGCCGGCGCGGGGGTCGCGGTCGAGGCTCTCGAAGCCCGCCGCGAGGTAAACGAGTGGATCCGCCGGACGACCGTGTTCGACGGTGTCTTCGACGTGGCCCGGGCGGTCGCGGACCCGCGCTCACCTGACCACATCAACCCCGCTTTCGACGCGGGCGACGGCATGCACCTCGACGACACCGGCGCACAGGCGATGGCGGAATCCGTCGACCTGCGGGACCTCACCCTCTGACGGCGGCGACTCGCCGGGAGTCCGTCGCGCACGGGCAGGGCAGTCGCTACCGTGTCCGTCGTGACGGCACCCCTCACCGACGGGCGCGACCGGCCGGCTGACGTCGGCGAAGCGCCGCCTCGGCGGTTGTTCGGCGACCGGATCGGGTCCGTCGAGGTGCTCACCGCCGTGCTGGTGTTGCTGGTCATCTTCCGCGGCCCGGTGTCCGACGCGATCTCCAGCCCCCGGTTGCAGACCTGGACCACCGTGTTCGTCTCCGTGATGGTGCAGGCCGTGCCGTTCCTGGTGTTCGGTGTCGTGCTGTCCGCGGTGATCGCGGTGTTCGTGCCGCCCTCGTTCTGGTCCAGGGCCCTTCCCCGGCGTCCCGCGCTCGCCGTGCCGGTCGCGTCCGTGGCCGGCGTGGTGCTCCCCGGCTGCGAGTGCGGGTCGGTGCCGTTCTGGAGCGCGGTGCCACCCCGGACGGCCGCCTGCGGCTGGAGGTGACGTTCCAGGACCACAGACACGCCGAATGGGCGATGTGGCAACTGGCCGCCGACGGGGAAGCCCTTGCCCCGCAATGGCTACGCGCAACCCTGCACGCCCGCGCCGCCGCGATCGCAACCCGCCACGAGGGTATTCCCGGCGCCTTCGAGTGACTCGCACAGGACAAGCCGAGGCAACCAAACTGGTGACACAACCGCGACTGCCTTGCGATAAGACCGTTTCTGTTCTCGTGACCAATGTCGGAGGGGACGCCTAGCATGAGCCCTCACAGCCACTCGCCGGGCCGGAGGAGGAGCTATGCCCACCGCGATCGTCAAGACGCGAGAAGAGCTTGAGGCATGGCGCGATCGACTCATGTCCAAGATCCCCGCCGACATGGGCAAGGACGAGTTCTACGACCTAGGCCGCAATTACGAGCTCCGCGCTGACGAGCGGGCGGTCTACGAGACTCTCCGGACCATCGACTACCTCCTGGGCGATGACTGAGGCTGACGCCGCTACCGAAGAACTCCGCGCCATCGCAGGCGTGTTCGCCGAAGAGATCACCGCTCGGATCCATCGGGTCGTGACGACCACCGGCGCGCTCACCTCCATAGTCCTGCGTGGCAACCGGAACAGCCGGGTGGCGGTCGGTTTGATCAATGAACACGCGCGAGGCGCCGACAACCTGGTCGGCAGCTTCCCGCTCACCATCGACGGCAATCATGCCCTGGATCTTTCGCTGCGCTTTTCTGTTGCCAGGACTCCGCAGGCGAGTTCCTGGCCGTCGACAAACTCCTGGATGCTGGTCCTGCCCGCCGGCGATCCCATCCCGCTGTTCCGTTACGAGTACGTCCGGAGTGCCACGGGCAACGTTCCGGTCGCACATCTCCAGATCCACGCACACCGCGACGAGTTCGGCTACGCGCTGATGCGGCCTCGCCAAGTCCCGACACAGATGGTTGAAGGGAAAACCGCCACGTCTTTCCGAGTTCCACTTCCCGCTCGGCGGCCACCGGTTTCGACCCTGCCTGGAAGATCTGTTGCAGGCGATCGTCGCCGAGTTCAACGTCGACTGCCCGACTGGATGGGAGGCGGCGGTGAAGGAAGGTCGCGAGGAGTGGCGCCGCACCCAGCTACGGGCGGCGGTGAGGGACGCGCCCGCGGACGCGGCGGAGGTACTCGACCGCATGGGATACAAGATCGCCCCGCCGGACGCAGGCGCACCAATCGGCAATCGGGAGCGACTGCGCGCCTACTGACCAGGTCGACGCGATGAGTCCGACGCCGACGTTGCTCGTGCTGTTGTCGGTCTGTTGTGCTCAGGTCGGTGGGGCGCTCGCGCGTACGTTGTTCGACGATCTCGGCCCACCCGGCGTACTCCTGTTGCGCCTGTCGATCGCGGCCCTGGTCTTCGCGGTCGCCACCCGTCCCCGGGTGCGGTCCTGGTCGCGGGAGGCCTGGCGGGCCGTGGTCCTGCTCGGCATGTTCTCCGCCGGTCTCAACCTGCTGACCTACCTCGCCCTGAGCGTCGCGCCGCAAGGGGTGGTCGTCACCGCGTCGTTCGCCGGGCCGTTGATGCTGTCGCTGGTGCAGACCCGGCGTCCGGCCGATCTGCTCTGGGCGGTCCTGGCCGGCACCGGGGTCGTGTTACTCGGCCTCCGCACCGGGATCGACGTGCCGCTGTCGGGACTCCTGCTCGCTCTCACGGCCGGTGCGTGCGGGGCCGGCTACATCATGTTCAGTGCCCGCGTCGGCAGCGTCGTGCCCGGCCTGAGCGGTCTCGCGGTCTCGTTCGCCGTCGGCGCGTTGCTGGTCCTGCCGTTCGGCCGGGCGGACGCCGGCGACGTGTTCGGCCGGCCGGGGCTCCTGCCCACCGTGGTCGCGGTCGCCGTGCTGTCGTCGGTCGTGCCCTACGCCCTCGAGCTGATCGCCCTGCGCCGCCTGCCGACGCGCGTCTTCGGTGTCCTGATGAGCCTGCAACCGGCCGCTGCGGCGATCGCGGGCCTGCTCATCCTCGATCAGCGCCTCGGAGTTGTACCGATCGCCGCTTTGATCCTGGTTTCTGTGGCCAGCGTCGGCGTCACGCGGCGCGGTCGTGACGAAACAGAGTGATGAGCCACCTGGATATCCGCCACCTGGCGTATGTCTCGGTGGCCACCCGCCTCCAGGCGCGTAAGCCACCCTCGCAATGTCAGCGAGGTGTCCGTTATCTCGACAGGCCAGAACCGAGAGGCTCGCTACGAGCGCCGGGCCGTGACGATACGGCGCCAAGGCGAGAGGCGGACCCGATGAGCACCCTCGGACGGGGCGACGAGCACTTCCACTACAGCGACGGCTCACATCGCTGGATCGCACCAGCTCATCTGGAGCAGAACGTGTGGGAGGCGGGGATGCGCGCCCACCTCGGCCGCCACCTGCTCACCATGGGCGGCCGGGAACAGGTCGACCCCATCGACCTACCGAAGGCGTACGTGCCACGGCAGCGCGGCTCCAGCTGTTCGACACGCCCGAAGTCGGCCACGTAGGAGCCACGGCTACGGTTGGTCCGCGTGAGGATCGACATCACCGCGGAGCTGGTCCAGGGCCTGGTCCGCGACCAGCATCCCGACCTCGCCGGGCGACCGGTGCGGCTCGGTGCGCGGGGCTGGGACAACCAGCTGTGGCGGCTCGGCGACGACCTGGCCGTCCGGCTGCCCTGGGCGACCGCGGACGCCGACGCGTTGCTGCGCAACGAGCACCGCTGGCTCCCGAGCCTGGCCCCGCGCCTGCCGTTGCCGATCCCCGTCCCGCAGCGACTCGGTGAGCCCTCCGAGCGTTTCCCGCGGCCCTGGCTCGTCACGACCTGGCTGAGCGGCACCCCGGCGGACCTGGCTCCCGTCACGCGGGCGGGCCGAGCGGCCGGCGACCTGGCGGCGTTCCTGACGGCCCTGCACCGACCGGCTCCCGACGGAGCGCCCGCGGGTCGCGACCGTGGTGGCCCGTTGGCCGACCGCACCGAGGGATTCACGAGCGGGCTCGCCCACGCCACCGAGCAGGGGCTGATTGCCGACCCGGACGCCGTCCGCGCCGTCTGGCAGGACGCGGTCGACGCTCCACGATGGACCGGACCGGCGCTGTGGCTCCACGCCGACCTGCACCCCGCCAACGTCCTCACGGCCGACGGCAGCATCTGCGGCGTCGTCGACTTCGGCGACCTGTGCGCGGGCGACCCGGCGTACGACCTCGCCTCCGCCTGGCTCCTGCTGCCGGACGACGCGATCGACCTCTTCTACGCGGCGTACGGGCCGACGGCGGATGACGCCACCATGCGCCGCGCCCGCGGCTGGGCGGTGGCCCGTGCCCTGAGCGGCATCCTGATCGCCAACGCCGGCCCACCCGGCGGCAAGCCCACCTGGGGTCCACCCGCCCAGGCCGCCCTGCGCCGCCTCGTCAGGCGTACGCGACGCCCGCGATCTGGGTGTTGAAGGTGATGAACGGGCTGTGCAGCCGGTACGCCGAGATGTCCACCCGGGCGAAGCCGGCCGCCCGCAGCAGGCTCGCCAGATCCCGCTCGCAGGAGCAGCCCTCGAAGGTCCAGGCCCACGGCCGCCGCAGCATCCGCTGGAGCGCGCGGGTCGGGGAGCCCGGAGGCGCGGCGACGTGCTCGACGAAACGGAACGTGCCGCCCGGCCGCAGCACGCGGCGCACCTCGGCCAGCACCTCCGCCGGGTCGGCCACCGTGCACAGCACCAGCGACGAGATCACGCTGTCGGCGCTCCGGTCGGGCAGTTCGGTGCGCTCGGCGGACCGGTCACGCAGGTCGAGCCGCACGCCTCGGCGCTCGGCGGCCGCCCGCAGCCGCCGATGCATGGGCGCGTTCGGCTCGATCGCGACGAGGGTCGAGCCCGGGCGCAGGTAGCGGAGGTTGGCACCCACGCCGGAGCCGAGCTCCACCACCGTCTCGGGCAGGTCCGCGAACACCCGCCGCTTGTGCCGGCGCACGTTCCACTCGATGTAGGGACCCATCACGCTGAAGAACGCCGCGTTGAAGGCGCCGCGCCCCTCGTGCACCACGAAGCCGGTATCAGTCACACCACCCACTGTGCGCGGGTCGCAGGGGGCCCGTCAGGCGTAGAACTACCCCACTCTCAAAGCTGGTCCCGCCACCACGCCGCGATCTGGGCGCGCGACCGGAAACCCAGGCGCAGGCGGATCCGTTCGACGTGTCCCTCGGCCGAGCGTTCGTCGATGCCCAGGCGCGTCGCGATCTCGCGGTTCGTCAGCCCCTGGCTCACCAGCTCGGCCACCTCGCGTTGGCGGGCGGTCAACCCGCTGCGCCGCGCCACCGGCAGGCCGAGGAACCGGCGGACGACGCGGACCAGCGCGTCCCGATCACCGGCGTACGGGAGGTGCGAGCGGCCGGGCAGCACCACGAGCCGGGCACCGTCGATGCCGGCGGCGAGGGCCTCGGCCTGCGCGACGGGTGCCGCCCGGTCGCCGGCGCGGTGCACCACCAGCGTCGGGGCGCGCACCTGGTCGAGGCGGTCGCTGACGTCGAGCGCGTAGCTCAGTGCCAGCAGCTCCCGGGCCGTCGCGGCGCTCGAGCACGCGCGCTGGTAGCGGGCGAGCTCGGCTCGGGTCCCGCGGTCGGCGTCGGGGGCGAAGATGTCGGTCAGCACGTCGGAGCCGAGGCCCCAGTGCGCCTCGACCAGGCCGAGGACGTGGTCGCGTACGGCCGGTGGGGACAGGTCGTCGCCGCGCGCCCAGCCGCCGTAGAGCACCAGGCGCCGCACCGTGTCGGGGTGGGCCGCGGCCCAGGCGACGGCCACCGGCGCACCCATCGAGGTGCCCATCAGGTCGAACGGCTCGTCCAGCGTCGCCGCGACCGCGCCGAGTTGCTCGAGCTCGAACGCCAACGACGCCGGGCGGTCCGCGGCCGGCGACAACCCTGAACCGGCGCGGTCGTAACGGACGAGCCGACAGCCCTGCGCCATCGCCTCGTAGAGCGCCCGCTCGGCCGGCAGCTCCCAGCCCAGCTCGAGGTGGGTGAGCCAGCCCATCACGTAGACCAACGGCCGGCCGGCACCGGCCGAGGCGTAGGCCAGGGTCGTGCCACCGTCCAACGCCACCTGATCGATCCGTTGCCGCACGTACCCGGTCTACGCGCCGGGCGCCCGGAAGTCGACCGCCGCCCGGGCTGCCCCGTCGACCTCCTCGGGCGTCAGCAGGACCACGGTCCTGGTGTCCAGGGCGCCGCTCGCGCCCACGGCGATCGACAGCGCGGCCGCCGCCTTGTTGTCCGGCAGGTCGCAGATGATGTAGACGTCGTGGTCGCCGAAGCTGTAGTACATCGCCTCGACGCTGCCGCCGACGCTCGCGGCCGCCTTGCGCGCGGCGTCGACCCGGCCGCTCCCGCCGTCCTTGAGCAGCCCGCGACGGCCCTCGGGGGTGTACGCCGCGGTGAACAGGAATTTCGCCATAAATCCTAAGGTAGTAGGACCTCGTGCAGCCGGGCGGCGAACTCGGCCGGCTTGCCCGCGTATCCGAACTCGCCACCCATGAATCCGCCGTGGTGGCTCGGGAACACGACCGCCTCCTGGCCCAGCAGCGCCGCCAGGCCGAGGGCGGTTCGCGCGGTGTACGTACCCGCGGACTCCTCACCGACCGCGACCACGACGCGGGTCGGCGCGGCCGTCAACGCCGCCGCGTCCGGACGGTAGTCGGAGACGGCCCACGAGGCCTTGGACAGCAGCGGGTCGTCGCGGCCGCCGTCGTCCTCGGCGGGCATGCCGAACATCGCCGGGTCGGGCGCCGGCTGCGCGAAGTACTCGTCGGTGAACTCGCCCTGCCACGAGGTCATCGCGATGAACGCGGCCATGCCGGCGCCGGTGCCCTTCGCCTGGTACGCGTCGTGGAAGCCGGCCCGGGCACGCTCGGCGGCGGCCGCGTCGGGCAGCACGGCGTTGATCGGCGGCTCGTGCGCGACCAGCGTGGCGACGTCACCCGGATGGGTGGCGACGAGCTCGAGCCCGGTGACCGCACCGCCGCTGCTGCCGAACACGTCGACCGGCCCGGCGCCCAGCGCCTCGATCAGCTGGTGCAGGTCGGCGGCCTGCTGCTGCGGCGTGTTGTCCGTGCGGCCGTCGCTCCGGACGCTGCGGCCCAGCCCCCGCGGGTCGTAGGTGACGACCGTCCGGTCCGGGAAGTGCCCGGCGAGCGCGGTGAACCCCTCGGCCGTCATCGGCTGGCCGATCATCAGCAGCACCGGCTGCCCGTCCGCGGGAGGCAACGGCCCGCGCACGTCGTAGACGAGGTCGACGCCGGGCAGGGCAAGGGTGTGCGTCTCCATGCCAGTCATGCCGGCCAGCCTAACGGCGTACCGCGGAACGGCGCCGGAAGCTCGCTACGCTGCTCGCGTGCTTGATGACGACGCGCTCGAGACGGACCACCGCCCGCGCAATCTCGTCCTGGTCGCCGTCGCGGTGCTCCTGGCCGCGCTGGCCGGTGGTGTCGGCGGCTGGCTCTTCGCGCAGGACGGCCACGACGACGCCTCGGTCGAGGCCGGCTTCGCGCGCGACATGTCCTCGCACCACGCGCAGGCGGTCGAGATGGGCATGCTCGCGCACGGCCGTTCCGACGATCCCGACGTCCGCACGCTGGGCGGTGACATCGCGCTGACGCAGCACGGCCAGATCGGCATCATGCAGACCTGGCTGCGCGACTGGGACCTGTTGCCGACCGGCGAGCAACCCCGGATGGCCTGGATGGCCACTCACGAGGGCCACGCCGCGGACGGCCCGATGCCGGGAATGGCCACCCAGGAGGAGATGACCCGGCTCCGCACCGCCACCGGCCGCGACTTCGACGTCCTGTTCGGACAGCTCATGCTCCGCCACCACCTCGGCGGGATCGTCATGGCCGACGCCGCGCTGGCCCAGAGCGACGACGAGGACGTGCACTGGCTCGCCGAGAGCATGAAGTCGGCCCAGCAGTCCGAGATCGGCGCCCTCACCCAGCTCCTCGAACGCAAGGGCGCCAAACCCCTGTGACCGTCAGTTGTGCTGCCGGCCGTCAGCGGTCGGTGAGGGCGCCCAGCACCCGCGGTGGCAAGGGCTGGTCGCTGTAGAGCAGCCGGATCGCAGTCGGGTCCGGGTTGCCGGCGTCCGGGCCGCGCCAGACCCGGTGCAGGCCGAGGCGTTCGACCGAGCGCAGCGAACGGTCGTTGCCTTCCAGCAGGTACGCGGTGACGGGAAGCTCGGCCCGCTTCCCGCGTGCGGCGGCGATCCCGGCCGCGCTGATCTCCTGCGCGTAGCCGCGTCCCCACCGGGCCGGCGAGAGCCGGAAGCCGAGGTTCCACGCGACGCCGTAGCGAACCATGCAGCCGCCGATCCCGACGAAGTCGTCGTCGTCCCAGGCGGTCCACATGCCGAGCCCGTCGCGGACCCAGGCCGCCCGCCAGTTGTCGATCATCCGCGCGGTCTGCGCCGGGGTCTCGTGGCGGCTCAGCGGGTCCGGACCCCAGACCCGCTCGTCGGAGTAGAGGGCGAACAGGCGGTCTAGGTCGGCCGGCTCGGGCACGCGCAGAGTCAGCCGCTCGGTCGAGTGCACCACCGGTTCGTCGCTCACGGACAACGATGATCCGCGACGACAGCGCGGCCGGCCACCCGAATTCCGCGGCTCCGGGAAGTCCTCGTTCAGTGATCGTCAACTAGCGGCTCGTACGGTGGGCCGGCTGGCTGAAACGATCTCGAGGGGACAGATTCGATGACGACCACCCGACGCACGCTGCTGGCCGGATCCGTCGCGGCAGCCACCGGCGCTGTTCTCGGTGCGCCCGCGGCGCAGGCCCATTCGAGCCAGGCCAAGCCGACCGTCGTGCTCGTGCACGGCGCGTTCGCCGACGCCTCGGGCTGGAACGAGGTCGCCGCGCGCCTCATCCGGGCCGGCTATCCGGTCATCGCGCCGGCGAACCCGTTGCGTGGCGTGGCCTCCGACTCCGCCTACCTGGCCAGTGTCCTGGCGACGGTCAGCGGCCCGGTCGTGCTGGTCGCGCACTCGTACGGCGGCATCGTCATCACCAACGCCGCCACCGGGAACCCCGCGGTCAGGGCCCTCGTGTACGTGGCCGCGTTCGCTCCCGACCAGGGCGAGTCGCTGTTGGACGTCCAGGCGAGGTTCCCCAACACCCAGCTGACCGAGGCGGCACTCGACTTCCGTTCGTACGCCGAAGGGGTGGACGGCTACATCAAGAAGGAGGCGTTCCACGACGTGTTCGCCGGCGACCTGCGCAGGTCGACGACCGACGTGATGCGGGCGACGCAGCGCCCGGCCGACGTGCGGACGCTGGGGGAGCCGTCCGGCGTGCCCGCTTGGAAGACGATTCCCTCGTGGTATCTCGTCGCCCGTGATGACAAGGTGATCCCAGTGGCGACGCAGCGGTTCATGGCGCAGCGGGCCGGCTCGCGCGTCTGCGAGGTCCGCGCCTCCCATGTCGCGATGATCTCGCAGCCGGCCGCCACGGCCGAGCTCGTCGAACGCGCCGCCCGCTGAAGGGAGCCGGAGAATGCCCACCAAGGTCACCCGACAGACCGTCGACCTGTCCGCCTACCCGGACCTGCTGGTCCTGTACCTCGGCATGCGCGTGAACCACTTCTACGGGATCCGGACCTTCTTCAGCTTCGGCCGCAAGATCAGCGAGTCGGTCGCGGGCAAGCCCGACGGGTTGCTGCTGCACGAGCCCGTCTACTACTCGATCTTCCCGATGAACATGGGCATGCGGCAGTACTGGCGCGACCTGCCGTCGCTGCTCGAGTTCGCGCGGTCCGAGCCGCACCGGCAGTGGTGGCTGGACTTCCTGCGCGACTCCGGCGGCACGGGGTTCTGGCACGAGACCTACTCGGTCAAGGGCGGCATGGAAGCCGTGTACGACGACGTGCCCAAGCCGATCGGGTTCGGCCGGTTCGCCGGCGTCCAACGCGCCCGCGGCACCATGTTCGGCTCCGCGGCCCGCCTGGGCCGGGGCGAGGTCGGCGGCCCCGCGGCGATCGGCGAGAACGAGCTCTACGACTCCTAGACCGTTGCCCGCATGACCCAGCGCCACTTGGCGATCTTCCGGACCCGGGTGAAGCCGCACCGCGTGTAGAGCTCCTCCGGGCCGGTGTGCAGGTAGGCGCCGCGCTGCGGTGGGCGTTCCGCGGTCTGCTCGGGGTAGGCCTCGACGACACCGCCGCCGGCGCGCTTGATCTCTTCGAGGGCCGCGGCGACCGCGGCGGCGGCGACGCCCTTGCCGCGGTCCTTGGAGTTCGTGAAGACGCAGCCGATCCGCCAGTCCGGGAGCTCGTCGGCCCCGCGCCAGTACGCCCGCCGGTTCTGGATGTTGGGCAGTTCGGGCGGGGGGCCGAACTGGCACCAGCCGACGCAGCGGTCGCCGTCGTAGACGAGCACCTGGTGGACCGTGCCGCCCGTCACGTGGCGAAGCTTGGCCTCCCGGTTCCCCTCCCGGGTGTGCCCGGCGCCGACGCCCTCTGGGTGGAACCCCATGCACCAGCAACCACCCCACACGCCGTTATTGACCTCGACCAGCGCGGCGAAGTCGTCCCAGGTCTCCGGCGTGAGCATCCGAGTCGTCATGGTCATAGCCGCAGTCTGCTGCTCGGCCTTTCCGACGGGAAGATGTCGAGAGTGGCCTCGCGGTTCCGTCCCTGGAGCGAACGGCCGCCACGACAGCAGGGAGACACCGGTATGGCGCTCAAGCGGATGGACAACGTCCTGATCGTCGTCGAGGACCTCGACGCCGTCATCGCGTTCTTCGTCGAGCTCGGCATGGAGCTGCGGGGCAAGGGGCCGGTCGAGGGGCGGTGGGTGGAGAGCATCATCGGGATCGACGGCGTCCGGCAGGACGTGGCGATGCTGCGCACCCCGGACGGCCACGGCGGGATCGAGCTCGCGATGTTCCACACCCCGAAGGCGATCAGCCCCGAGCCGAGGCACGCACCGGCGAACACGCTCGGCATCCGCCGGATCATGTTCGCCGTGGACGACATCGACGACGTCATCGCCCGTTTGCGCCCGCACGGCGCCGAGCTCGTCGGCGAGGTCGCGCGCTACGAGGACGTCTTCCGGCTGTGCTACGTCCGCGGGCCGGAGGGGATCATCGTCGGACTGGCCGAGGAGCTGGCGTGAGGACGAGCGCGCCGTTGTGGCCGCCGAAGCCGAAGCTGTTGGACAGCACCGGCCCCGGCTCCCAGGGTGTCGGCCGGCGCGCGAGGTCGAGGTCCACCGCCGGGTCCTGGTTCTCCAGCCCGTACGTCGGCGGGACGGTCCGCTCCCGCGCGCCCGCGCCGCGCTGGCGGCCGCCGACGCGGTCCGTGCGGCCGCCCGGCACACCTGCCCGGCCGACTGCGTGGTCTAGGCCGGTGCGCCCAGCCGTTTTACCGCGGTCATGAGCAGGCGCCAGAAGGCGTCCACGTCGATGCCCACCGCCACGTCCACGTTCGGGGTGGCGCTCGTGCGGTGGTGCAGGTCCACGACCGTCGCGCCGCGCGTGTGCGTGCCGGTCAGCTCGACCGCGACCGGTGCGGCGACCGTCCGGACGACCGACGGGTCGATGACGGTGGCCACCGCGATCGGGTCGTGCACCGGGGGATGCGGGAACCCGAACTCCCGGAGGTAGGCGCTCGCGAAGAACGTCATCAGCTCCGCGCAGACCGCGCCCAGGCGGGTGCCCAGGCCACGGAACTCGGCGATGATCTGCTCGGTCGCGAGCGCCTGGTGCGTGACGTTCAGCCCGATCATCGTGGTCGGCAGCCCCGAGCGCAGCACGATGTCGGCGGCTTCGGGGTCGGTGACGATGTTGAACTCGCCGAGTGGCGTCGTGTTGCCCCGGTCGGTCGAGCCACCCATGAAGACGACGCGGCGTACGCGCGGCGCGACCTCGGGATGACGACGCAGCAGCAACGCGACGTTGGTGAGCGGCCCGAGCGCGATGAGGGTGACCGGCTCGGGGGAGTCCGCGATCAACCGCCGGGTCAGATCGACCGCGTGTACGCCGGCCACCTCCCCGACCGGCAGGTCGAGGTCAGGACCGTCGAGCCCGGACGTGCCGTGGATGTTCTCGGCGACGGTGAGCTCGCCGACCAGCGGGCGGCCGCACCCGGCCGCGACCGGGACGTCGCCGACGCCGGCCAGCGCGAGCATCCTGAGCGCGTTGCGCGTCGTCTTGTCGAGCGTCTGGTTGCCGGCGACCGTCGTGACGCCGAGGACGCGCAGCCGCGGGTCGCCCACCGCCAGCAGCAGCGCCAGCGCGTCGTCGTGGCCGGGGTCGCAGTCGACGATCACGTTCTCGCTCACGCGGATCATTCTGCGACACTGACCTGGGCCAGGCACGGGGAGAATGACCCCGAACGGCCACGAGGAGGGGTTCGGATGATCTTCATTACCGCCAAGTTCCGGGTCAAGCCCGAGCACGCCGAGCAGTGGCCGGCGATCTCGCGCGACTTCACGGAGGCGACCCGGGCCGAACCCGGCTGCCTGTGGTTCGACTGGTCGCGCAGCCTCGACGACCCGACGGAGTACGTCCTGGTCGAGGCCTTCCGCGACGGAGACGCCGGCGCCGCCCACGTCGGCTCCGACCACTTCGCGCAGGCGCGGAAGACGCTGCCGGCCTACCTGACGGCCACCCCGAAGATCATCAACGCGACGCTGCCCCAGGACGACTGGTCGGCGCTGGGCGAGCTCGCGGTGCCGGAGGCCTAGGCCCGCCACCAGTCGTCGGCCGGGGTGGCGGGGACCGTCCGCTTGTGGCGGGTCGCTCGGTAGACCGACTCCACCCTGGCCGCGACCTCCGGTGAGACCTCGACGCCCTCGAGGTAGTCGTCGATCTCCCGGTAGGTCAGGCCGAGCGCCTCCTCGTCGGGCAGTGCGGGGCGGTCGTCCTCGAGGTCGGCCGTCGGCACCTTCTCCCAGGCGCTCCGCGGCGCGCCGAGCTCCTGGAGCAGCGCGGCGCCCTGGCGCTTGGTCAGGCCGGTCAGCGGGGTCAGGTCGACGCCGCCGTCGCCGTACTTGGTGAAGAAGCCCGTCACCGCCTCGGCCGCGTGGTCGGTGCCCACGACGAGCATGTTGAGCTGCCCGGCGATCGCGTACTGGGCCACCATGCGCTCACGGGCCTTGATGTTGCCGCGCACGATGTCGCGCAGCTTGCGGTCACCGCCGAGCGCCTCCGCCACCCCGGCGGCGACGGCGTCCGTGCTCGGTTTCACGTTCACCACGAGCGACCGGTCGGGCCGCATGAAACGCAGCGCGGCCTGCGCGTCGTCCTCGTCGGCCTGCACGCCGTAGGGCAGCCGGACCGCGACGAAGGTGGCGTCCAGGCCCTCGGCCCGCGCCTCCTCGGCGGCGAGCTGGCACAGCCGGCCGGTCAGCGTGCTGTCCTGGCCGCCGCTGACCCCGAGCACGAACCCGGTGGCCGGCGTCGATCGCAGGTAGTCCTTGAGGAACTCGACCCGCTCCCGGATCTCGGCCGGGGGATCGATGCTCTTCTTGACGCCGAGCTCGACGAGAATCTGCTGCCGTAGGTCCGCCACCGGCACACTGTACTGGCCTTCGATTCTCGTACCGTCCGCCGTGCAAGGTTCTTCGCTCGGCCGCGGCATGCACGAGAAAGGGCGTCGGCGCGTGAGGGCCGCACAGGTCACGTACATTTGCGGCATGCCAACGGTCAAGTTCGATCGAAGCTCTGACTTGACCGACGCGCGCAAGCTGACCGCGTTCGTCGTCGGGGTCGCGTCAGTCGCGCTGGCTGTCGGTTTCTCGACGGCCAAGCTCGGCGAGGACCCGCACACCGCCGAGACAGAGACCGTGACCGGCATTGTCACCTGGTCGAACGACGTGTCCAGGCTGATCGCCTTCGAACAGGACGGCGCCCCGCGGGTACCTGGCGGCGGCGACACGATCGTCTCGGTGTTCGCCGACAGTTGGTACGACGCCGCCGGGACGTCGCACAGCGACGGCACCTATCCGACCTGCCTGGCCGGTGTCGGCGAGGACCCGGTCTCCATGGACCGGCACCGGGTCGAGCTTCAGGTCCTCCACCGGGCGATGGCCGGGGGGCCGTCCCAGCTCATCGCGGTCCAGGTGCACTGCCTCGACTGACTCAGATGCCGGACAAGCCCCGGAAGGAGAGCACCTCGGGCTGGCCCGCCGCCTTCTAGGGCAGACAAGGGTTCCGGTTGCCCTCGGCGGATGCCATCATGCCGGAATGGAAGACCGTGAATTCGATGCGACGAGCCGTCCCGGCACCGGCCCCGCGATGAGCCGTCGAGTGTTCTTCGGCCGCACGTTCGCCATCGCCGGCGGGACCGCCGGGCTCCTGAGCCTGACCGCCTGCCCAGGTGGGGACGACGGAGACGACGATGACGACGACGGAGACGACGACTGAGGCAGCTACGCTGACCGGTCATGGTGTCGTTCATCCGGAACGTGTCGTTCGACTGCGCTGATCCGTATGCCCTGGCACGGTTCTGGAGCGAGGTGGTCGGGCACCCGCTGGATCCGCGGTTCGCTCCCGGTGACAGTGAGGTCGTCATCGAGCCTCCGGGCGGCCCTCGGCTCTATTTCCAGGCGGTGCCCGAGGCCAAGACCGTGAAGAACCGGGTGCACGTCTGCCTCCAGCCGGGTGACCGCGACCGCGACGCCGAGGTCGAGCGGCTGCACGCGCTGGGCGCGACCACCCTGGCCGACCACCGCACGCCCGACGGCGACGGCTGGGTCGTGCTGCTCGACCCGGCGGGCAACGAGTTCTGCCTGACCCGGTCGGCCGCGGAACGGGAGTCGACGCCGTAACCGACCGACTACGCCTGGTGGAAAACGTGAATCCGGTGCATGGTGCTGACAAGTCCATGACATGACGCGGCTACCTTTCCCTGCGTGTCGTTCAAACCCGCCGCCCGGGTGCTCGCCGTGTTCATGGTCCTGCTGGCACTGAACGCCTGCGCCGCGCAGCACCAGCCCGAGTTCGTCGCCCGCTCAGGCCCGCCCAGCCCGTCGCCGACGCCCTCGAGCACGCCCACGGGACAGCCGACCCCGACCCCGACGGTCAAGCCCAGACCCAAGAGCCTCGAGTGGTACGTGGCCAAGGCGCCCGCGTACGAACCCGTGCAGCCGCACCCGGTGAAGCTGCCCGCGAACGGGTTGCCGCCGTTCTGGCTCCGCGTGCCGACGCAGGACAAGGTCGCGTTCATCACCATCGACGACGGGGCGCTGGCCCAGCCGGCCGCCGTGCCCGACTTCATCCGCGACGCGCGCATCCCGGTCACGATGTTCCTGAACTCGCCGGCCGCGACGGAGCACACGGACTACTTCAAGGCCATCGAGGCGGCCGGCGGCGTCGTGGAGAACCACACGATCCACCACACCTCACTGCGCGGTATGTCGTACGCGTACCAGAAGCAGGAGATCTGCGGCTCCGCTGACAAGCTGGAGCAGCTGTTCGGCAAGCGCCCGACGCTGTTCCGTCCGCCGTTCGGCGACCACGACGACACCACGATCCGCGCGGCCAGGGACTGTGGGGCCGAGGCGCTCTTCTACTGGACCGAGACTGTCGACAAAGGAATCGTGCGCTACCAGACGCCCGACAAGCGCGTGCAGCCCGGCGACGTCCTGCTGATGCACTTCCGGCCGCGGCTGATGGACGACCTGTTGGCGGCGCTGCGGGCGATCCACCAGGCCGGACTCACTCCGGCGTTGATCCGGGACTACCTGTGACGGCGGTCCGCGGCGGCGTAGGACACGGCGGCGGTGAGCGCCGCGACGGCCAGCACCGAGGGCCAGGCACCGATCCTCTTGGCCAAGGGGTGCGACAGACCGAAAGCGCCGACGTACGTCGCCAGTAGCGCGCCCGTGACCGCCGGGCTGGTGCTCCTCGCCCACTCGCGGCCCGCCACCACACCGCCGGCCGCGAGGACGGCACCGCCGAGCGGCCGGATGCCGGTGCGCCGGGCCAACTGCCAGCCGCCGATCAGGGACCCCGCGGTGACCGCGGCGGTGGGAACGCGCATATTTCGACCGTACACCGGCGGGCGGACGCGGCGGCCGGGACCGCCGCGCCCGTCGTGCGTGTTACCGGGGGTCGCGCCACATGGGGTAGAGCGACGGCCCGGCCGGCAGGTCGATCGTCCGCGGCATGCGCTCGAAGCCGAGGCGCTCGTAGAGGGCGGCGTTGCGCAGGGTGCTGGCCTCCAGATAGGCGGGCCGGCCGGCGGCGTCGAGCTCCGCGAGGCGGTGGCGGAGCAGCGCCGCGCCCACCCCGGTGCCCTGGTGGTCGGGGTGCACCGCGATGAACGGCAGGTAGGCGTGGCTGCGGTCGTGCGGGTGGTTGGCGACCATCAGGTCGTCGAGCTCGGCGACCCGCTTGAGCGTCTCGCCGTCGAGGCCCGCCTCGAAGGCCGCGCCCAGGCCACCGTCGTCGTCGGACTCCGGCGCGTCGCCGTCGACGTCCATCCAGAGCGCGAGTCCCTTGTGGCCGTCGAGCGTGTCCGCCCGGCCACCGGCCAGCGCCAGGTCCACGAACGCGCCGAAGAACACCAGGTGGTGGTCCGGCCGACGGTCCTCGTCGCGGAAGACCCACTGCGCGATCGGGTCGCCCATGAAAGCCGCGGCGATGACGGACTTGAGACCCGACACGTCGTCCGCGGTGGCGGGGCGTACACGATGGTTCGTCGACACGTGCTCTCCTTGCGGTTCGGGATGGTCTCGGGCTTCGACAGCCGCGACGGCGGACACTAATCCGGCCAACGCCCAAAACGCAAAGGGATCCGGACCGTCCCCACTAGACCTTGGCGAAGGTTTCGCGGAGCGCCGGCTCCAGGTCTCGTCCGGTGGTCGGCTCGATGAACAGTTCGGCGAGGAACAGGTCACCCGCGTACGTGGGGTTGACGCCGGACTCCTTGCCGCCCAGGGCCTGCAGCGCGCCACCCAGCCGCGTCGACGCCCGGACGACGACGGCCGGCAGGCGAAAGACCCTGCGGCTGCGACCGACCGCACCGGCGATGCGCGCGACCATCTCCGCCCAGCTGAGGTTCTCGTCGGCGATCGGGATGTCGGCACCGCTGGCCTGCTCGAGCGCGTCGGCCGTGACCTCCGCCACGCTGCGCGCCGACGCGGCGGCCGAGCCGCCGGCCGGCACCAGCAGGGGTGCGCGGGACCTGGCCCACCGGTCCAGCGGGCCGGACCAGTTGGGCAGCCGGTCACCGGCCCGGCCGAACACGAACGGCAGCTCCAGCACGGCCACGGGCAGGTCCGGCCCGGCCGCCGCGCGCGCCTCGGCGGTTTGCTCGACCCGGCACCGGATGTACGTGTGCCGCTCGGGCAGCCGCCACTGGGGGTGCCTCCGGTGGAAGAGCGTGTAGTACGAGCCCATGACGACACCGCGGCTCAGGCCCTCCGCGCGGGCGGCGGTGAACAGGCGGACCACGGGGTCGACGAGGTCCTGCCGGAACACCGGGTAGATGGGCTTGGGCAGCCCGCGCTGCTCGTCGGTGCGGGTGGCGTAGACCACGCCGTCGTGGCCGGCGAGCAGCCGCCGGAGCTCGTCCGGCTCGGCGGACTTGACGTCGACCAGGTGGTCGATGCCCGGCGCGGCGGTGCGCGCCGCGGTGGTCACGGTGTGTCCGCGCTCACGCAGCACGTCTGTGACATGGGCGCCGACCAAACCGCTCGCACCGACCACGAGAATGCGCATCCGCGCATCGTCCACTGTCAACCCACCCTGTTGTCAACGCGTGGTCGGGTCGCTGTTCGAGGCCCTTCCGGGAGATCGGCGGGCCGAGCCGGAAGTCGCGGAAGGTGGCCACCGGCCCGGCGCGCGAGGGTGAGCACGCCATGACGCCCACGCTCACGGTGTCGGCCCGGGCTATCATGCCGGCCTGTTCGAAGAGGGTCGTGTGCGCGGCGGACACGACGACCTCGGTGTATCGGAGTGCCTCTATGCTGTGCGGCGTGGACGAGCTGACCTCATTGGACACCGGCGTGGCGCACTCGGCGCGGTTGTGGAACTACCTGCTCGGCGGCACCGACAACTTCCCCGCGGACCGCGAGGCGGCCGAGCAGGTGCTGGCCTTCCTGCCGGAACTCGTGCGGTCGGCGCGGTCCAACCGGGAGTTCCTCGGCCGGGCGGTCCGCCACCTGGCCGGCGAGGCCGGGGTGCGGCAGTTCCTCGACCTCGGCACCGGCCTGCCCACCGCCGGCAACACGCACGAGGTCGCCCAGTCCGTGGCGCCCGACTCCCGGGTCGTCTACGTCGACAACGACCCGATGGTGCTGGTGCACGCGCGGGCCCTGCTGACCAGCGACCCGGCCGGCGCCACCGACTACCTGGACGCGGACGTCCGCGACCCGGTGTCGATCCTCGCGGCCGCCGACCGCACGCTCGACTTCGACCGCCCGGTTGCCGTGATCCTGCTGGGCATCCTCAACTTCGTCACCGACGACGCCCAGGCCCGGCAGATCGTGACCGCGCTGACCGCGGCGGTGCCGGTCGGCAGCTACCTGGTCATCTCGCACCCCACCCGCGAGGTCAACCCGGAGGCGGTCGACCGCGCGGTGGCCATGTGGAACGACAGCGGCGCGGCACCGATGGCGGTCCGCGACCCGGCCGACCTTCACCGCTTCTTCGACGGCTGGCAGCTCGTCCCGCCGGGGCTGGTGACCTGCTCGCAGTGGCGGCCGGACGGCAACGACACGACCCCGGCCTCCGAGTACGCCGGCGTGGCCCGCAAACTCGGCTGAGCCCTAGGGCGTGTCGGGCTCGCGGTGGGCCAGCCGCGCGCAGGCCGGCACGGTCAGGGCGGCGCCGACGAGCAACGCCGCGAGCACGCTGCCGGACTCGACGTCGGGTCCACTGTCTACGGACACCCCGACGACGAGGAACGCTACGTCGCTGGGCGGCTCCGGTCGGCTCCGCCAGGCCTGTTCGACCGCGAGCCAGGTGAGCAGGACGAACGGGGTGATGCCTACCGCGGCGATCGCGGCGGCACCGTGCCGGCGGGCCGTCCGTCGCACCAGCCAGACGTACGCGCCGAGCACGCACAGGACCTCGACCGCCGCCGTGATCGGTCCCACCACGGCGACGATCAGCGGAACGAGCACCAGCGCCAGCAGCGTGAGCGGAGCGACGGTGGCCGTCGCCGGGCCGAGATCGCGCAGCCGGTCGCGGGGCAGCCGGCCGACCGCGACTCCGAGGCAGGCGCAGGCCAGCACGAGCAGGCCGGCCACGGTCGCATGCCGCACGAACAGCCGGCGCTCCCACCGCGGGTCACCGACCGCCGCGAGCATGCCGTCCGTGGCGGCCGGCCAGCGCCACATCAGCGCCGCGACGGCGGCGGCGCACAGCAGGAGCACGCCGTGCAGCAGGAAACGGCTCGCCACCGGCACGCGCGGGTCCCGCACCGCCGGATGCGCCGCGGCCAGCCCCAGCGACGTGGCGGCGCCGACCACCGCGACGGTCGGGTTGCCGAACGCGGCGGCCGCGACCGCGACGAGCGCCGCAAGGGACATCAGGACCGCGAGGCGCGACGACATCGGCACAGGCTAATGGGATCGAGGGTCGAGACCGAAACTCGGTGGCGGGTACGCCTGACGCGGTGTTCGCTGACGTCGCCAGATCAACAGGTGGCGGCAGAGGGATGGGCATGATCGTTGTCTGCGCGGCGTCGGGTGCGCTGGGTCGGTTGGTGGTCGCGGAGCTTGTCGCGCGGGGTGAGCGCGTGGTCGCCGCCGTCCGCGACCCGAACCGGGCGGCCGACCTGGAGGGTGCCGAGGTCAGGCACGGTGATTACGACGAGCCGGCGAGCCTGCGCTCGGCGCTGGCCGGGGCCGAGCGGGTGCTGCTGATCTCCTCACCCGAGCTCGCCACGGACCGGCGGGTCGCGCAGCACCGCGCGGTGATCGACGCGGCGGTCGCCAACGGAGCAGGGGCCGTCGCCTACACCAGCTTCCTCGGCGCTGACCGCGGTGGCGACGCGCTGAACGCCGCACACCACGAGACCGAGCGGGCGCTCCTGGCCAGCGGACTGGGCCACGTCGTCCTGCGCCATCCGTTCTACACCGACGCGTTCGTCAACGCCCGGCTCCGGGAGGCGGTCGAATCGGGTGTGCTGGTCTCCGCCACGGGCGGGCGCGGCCTCAACACGGCGCTGCGGGCGGACCTCGCGGAGGTCGCGGCGAACGTGCTGACCTCCGACACCCACCTGGGCCGGGCGTACGACCTGACCGGTCCGGTCTGGACCTATCCACAACTGGCGGCCGCGCTCGGCGAGGTGAGCGGAAAAGCCGTCGAGCACCGCGACGAGACCGTACCCGGCCCGATGGGCTTCCTGATGGGCCTGGCCCGGGCCGGGGCGTTGGAGCGGCAGACCGACGACCTGCGCCGGGTGCTGGGCCGCGACCCGGCGACGCTGCGTGACGTTGTCGAGCGGGCGCTGGGCTAGGAGAGACGCGCGATCCGGATAACCCCGGCGTGAAGTGGATCGACGCACAACAGGCACCGGCCTACAGTCCGTCGGATCTGGGGGAGGGACGCGTCCATGCAGGACCTCGAAGGTGACATGTTGCGAGCGGTCGCGGCACTCAGCGGCGCGGTCGACTTCCTGCACCGCTACGACCGGCTGCAGGCCGCACTCCGGATCGAGACCGGCGCCACGCCGTCGGCGCTGACCACGAAGACGGAAGACGGCCTGGCGGCCGCACACCGGGTCCTGGACACCCTCCGCTCACCCGACGGGCGCCCGGCCCGCACCGAGCCGTTCATCCCGGCCCAACGCACCTCCGGCGAAACCCGCCCGGGCGACCCGGGGGAGTAGGAGAAAGGGGCCGCGCCCCAACCGGATGACGGCCGGCCACCCGCGGCCAAGAGCCCGCGCCGGGTGCGGTCGACCGCGGCGAGCGACGCCTGACCCTGGCGCCGCCTGCCACCCGGCGCAAGGCCTCGCGCGCCTGACGCTGGCGACGGCCGTCCGTACCGGCCAGGCGCCGCCTGCGACCCGGCGCAAGGCCCCGCGCGCCTGACGCTGGCGACGGCCTCCCTTACCGGCCGCGCAGGGTTGCCGAGGGGGACTCGCCGTAGCGTTCGCGGTAGGCCGCCGCGAAACGGCCCAGGTGGCCGAAGCCCCAGGCGTGTGCGATCGCGGCCACTGTGTCGCGGCCCGGCACCGGGTGCCGCAGCTCGTCGCGCGCGTAGCCGAGCCGGACGTGTTGCAGGTAGCCCATCGGTGACAGGCCGACGTGCCGGCGGAAGCCCTCCTGCAGCGACCGCACCGACACCCCCGCGATCCGCGCCAGCTCCGCGGTGGTGAAGGGGTGCGTCGGGTCGGCCTCCATCACCTGCACGGCCCGCCGGACCGTACGCGGGCGCACCGGGGGTGTGTGCGCGGTGAGCGCGTCCGCGTACTGGTGGTCGACCGCGTACAGCAGCCCGCCGAGCAGGCCCTGCGCGTAGCGTTCCGCGACCAGCGGCTGGCGCAGCGCGCTGTGCGGGTTGGCGATCTCCGACCGCAGCAGATTGATCATGCGGCACCAGGTGAGGCCGGGGCCGTGGGTCGTGTCGAAGCTGGCTCCGAACCGGATCGGCCCGCTCACCGGTCGGCCGAGCAGCGCCGCGAGCTCCGCCTCCAGGACCGCTCGGTCGAAGCGGATGCCGAGGCTGCGGCACTCCGCGCCCCAGCGGCCCGTGTGCGCGCCCGCGCCGGGCCGGTAGACGGCCGCGCGGCGGGGGTTGGCGACCGTGATGGCGCCGCGGTGCTCGCTGCCGATGGCACCGGCGATCGGCATGTTGACGTGGTAGGCGTCGATCAGGTCGGCGCCGATCGCGACGTCCGCACCGAACTGGATGTCGCCGACGGTGATCGGGCCGAGCCGGACCAGGTCGGCGGCGAGGGCCAGTGGCCGCGCCTGGTCGAGCAGGTTCAGGTCGACGTCGTAGTAGAACTCCGCGCAGAATGCCCGCGCCTCGTCGAGGTCGCTGGTGCGGACCGAGTGTGCCTCGATGGGCAACGGATCGCCACGCTCAGTGGTCACCCCGTGACGCATGACCATGAGCATCGCTCGGGCAGAGTCACACGTCAATCGGGCGGCAGAGCGGGGTTGCCGGTGTGGCTGTTCGGCAACCCCGCCCTGTTCTCAGCTGTCCAGCGTCGACTTCGCCCGGTCGGCATCGACGAACTCGATCTCCTCGACCCCGGCACCCTGCGCGTCGTCACCCATCCGGGCGATCGCGGCCCGGGACGCCGAGCCGGCGGCCCAGCCGATCGCCGCGCCGACCGCAGCCGCCGCGACCACCAGCACCCAGGGGGTGGGCATCCGGCGGCCGGCCAGGGCGTCGAACGCGAGGCCGGCTCGCCGCCGGGCCTCGTCGGCCGCGTCGCCGACGACGCTCGCCGCGCCGCCGACGGCACCGACCGCACCGGTGACCGTGCTGCCGGCGCCGCCGGCCAGATCGGCGGTGCGCCGGCCGGCCTGGCGCGCCGAGTCGACGAAGGCGTGCAGGTGGTCCCAGGCTTCGTCACTGATCCGCTCGGCCCTGCTCCGGCGGTCAATGAGGTTGGTTCCGAACATCCCTGCTGTCCTCCTCGGTCGCCGAACCTGCCACTTCGGACGCAACGGAGCGTCCGGCTGTTTTGGTGAGTGCCCGCCGGTCAGTGGGCGCAAACCACGGAACGCGACGAAGCTCACTGTGGACGGTCGGCATGGCCTCACTCAGTGTGACGGCCGCCACGTGCGGTAGGCTGGCCGCGGCCGAATTCGACACGTGTGTTCGGTTCACACGAGTCGAAGGTCACATATTCATGTTTTTGCCGGCTATGCCGGTTTCGGAATACGAGAAAGGGGAAAGTACGCGGCCGCAAGGCTGGCGACCATGTGATGGATGCGAATACTCTCGGTCGCGGTCCGCGTACTGTCGAAAGGTCCCCTGGATGCGGACCGAGGTTCGAGCTCGGAGGTAGTTGCGTGAGTCTGTCGATCGTGACAACTCGGCGTGCCAACGGAGTCCTCGAGATTGCCCCCCGCGGTGAGATCGACGTCGACTCCGCCCACGAGGTCAAAGAGGCCATCGCCACTGCGCTGACCGATGACCGCCCCACCCGGATCGAGCTCAACCTCCGGCTGGTGAGCTTCATCGACTCTGTCGGGATCAGCGCCATGGTGGCCGGCTTCCAGACCGCCGAGGTGAGTGGCGTCAAACTGGTGGTCACCGAGCCCAGCCGGTTCGTGCACCGCCAACTCTGGGTGACCGGTCTGCTCGGCCTCTTCGGTGCGCCGGAGCCCTATCTCGGCGACCTCAACACGCCGGCGGGCGCCTGACCCTTATGGGCGGTTAAAGCCTTCCCGTCGGCTCTTGTCCGGGCTCGTGCGATACGGCAGAGTCCCGCATCGTGGCGTGGTTGCGGATGGGCACGACCATCCTCCGGCGGTACGTCCTGCTGGCCCCGATCGCGCGCGGTGGCGTGTCGACCGTCTACCACGGCTTCGACAGCCACTCCGCCCGGCCGCTGGCCATCAAGGTCATCACACCCACCCACGCGGACGCCGCGGGCCGCGAGGCCGCGATCACCGAGCGGCTCCGCCATCCCAGCGTTCCCAAGGTGTACGACCACGGGAGCGCGCGCCTACCGGACGGCTCCGTCTCCCCGTACGTCGTGCTGGAACTGCTCGACGGCGTCCCGCTGGCCGGCCGGCTGGTCAGCGGCGCGCTGCCGTGGCCCGAGGCCGTGCGGATCGCGGCGACCATCGCCGACGTCCTGGCCGTGGCCCACCGCCGCGGCGTCGTGCACCGCGACGTCTCCGCCCGCAACGTGATGCTGACGAGGGCCGGCGCCAAGATGATCGACTTCGGTCTGGCCGGTCCGGCCGGCGCACCCGGGCTGCCCGCCGACGACGTCCTCGCCCTCGGCGCGCTGCTGCTCCGGATGCTCACGGGGTGGCCCGAGCAGCAGGGTCCACGCCCGGCGCCGGTGCTGACCGTGCCCGGGCTGCCGCGCGCCGTCGCCGACCTGTGCCGGGCGACGATGAGCCGCCAACCAGCAGACCGACCGGGCAGCGCGGACGTCGCCATCGGTCTATGGTCATCGATCATGCCGGCGACCGCTCCGCTGCCTCACACCTTCCCCGCGCCGGCCCTCCACCGCCTCAACTAGGGGTCATCGTTGGCGAAGACCGGCTCGTTCACCTACGACCTGCGGGCCGGCTGCACCGTGGCCGACGCGACGGCGCTGCTCTCCGACTTCAGCCGGCACACCGAGCTCCATCCGTTCATCGTCAAGGTGACCGAGGTGCCGCCGGTGGACGGTGCGCGTCGGAGCTTCGTGATCAACGACCGGTTCCCGCTCGGCCCGTTCCACTTCACCACCACGTACACGGCCGACGTCAAGGCGATCAACACGCTCGGCGAGAGCGTCGTCGAGATCCTCACTGTCGCGCGCCAGCGACCGGGCACCACACTGGACAACTGGACCAAGATCTACCCGGTGTCCGACGGCGGCTGCCACATCGAGGTGCGGATCACGCTGACCGCACCCACGCTGCTCTTCGGGTACGCGTTCAAGCAGGCCCAGAAGGCCCACCACGCGCTGGCGGAGCGGCTTCCCGCGGTGCTGGAGCGCGCATCAGGGGGCACGCCGGACGGCGTACCCCCTGATGTTTCTTCGGGACCTCAGTAGACGCTCAGGTGCACGTGGTTGGTGTGGTCGCTGGACGGGTCCCCACCCGCGCCGCTGTAGGCCTTCCAACCACTGCTGGGTAACCAGATCTGCCGGTACCAGATCACGTAGAGCACGGCGAGCCGGTCCGAGTTGCGGATGAAATAGTTCGCCAGGTTCGTGCCGTAGGTCTTCTCGGCACCGGTCGCGTCGCCCTCGAAGCCGCCCTTCGCGGCCGCGAAGTCGCACGCCCGGCCCTTGGGATGCTCGCCGGAGCCACCGCTGCGGTAGCACGACACGTAGTGCGTGAAGCCGGCCGCCTTGGCCTGGTTCAACGCGTGCAGGGTCCGCGGCGTGATGCAGCCGTTGGCCGGGGTCGGGTCGTTGACGCTGCACGACTCGGTCGGGTAGCTGCCGTCACTGTTGCGCTTGGTGGGTGTCGCGGTGGCGCCGCCGGATCCGCCGGTGTTGCTGCCGCTGCCGCCGGACCGGGCCGCCCTGGCCGCGTCCGCCTTCTGCGCCTTGGCCGCGACGTCCAGCGCCCGCTCGGCCTGGTCCTTGCGAGCCTTCATCAACGCCACCTGGCGTTCCTGCTCGCGTACCTCCGTGCGGATCGCGGCCGTGGCCTGTGCCGCCTTCTCCTTCGACTGCTCCAGGCCGCGGATCTCCCGCTGTTCGTTGGCGGCGACCATGCCGAGCGCGTTGGCCCGTTCCAGGAAGCGCTCGGGCGAGTCGGCGTTGATCAGCGCGGACATCGGGCCGAGCCGCCCGGTGCGGTAGGCCGAGCGGCCGATCTCGGCGACCGTCTCGACGTGCGTGGCCAGCTCCTGCTCGATGTTCCGCAGCGCGGTCTCCTGCTCCTTCTGCTTGCCCTGCGACCTCTTCAGCGCGGTCTGGGCGTCCAGAAAGCCCCGGCTGGCCTTGTCGAGCTGGTCCCGCAGCTCGGCGGTGCCGCCCTCGTCGTCAGGGTCGGCGTTGGCCGGTGCCGTCGGGCCCACGAGCCCGAGGACGAGGCCGAACAGCACGACCGTGGCGACCCGGAACCATCGTCGTCGTCGGAGATGCGGATGACTGGGGGGATCGATCATCTGGGGCATGTCCTTCCGTCACGCCGCCGACCGGGTCAGCTGTCGGGTTCGGGTCGGAAGATCCCTACCGCTCGTGCACGCCCGTCCGGCGAAGATCGGTCTGGACGTTACCCACGATGCCTACGGAGCGGGAGGCCCGTTAAAGAGGCATTAGTGGCTCTTGCCCGCATTTATCCGGGCAAATTGACTGCGAAGGTCACCAAAGTTAAGGCCGCGCTAAGCACCCACGGTCACCAGCGCGCGGTGTGACAACCACCCGTGGTAGCGGCCGGCTCGACCTGGAGGGTGGCGTGCTCGATGCCGAAGCCGTCGTGCAGGGTCTCGCGCGCCGCGGTCAGCACCGCCGACAGCTCGGCGTCACCCTCGATGCCGAGGTGCGCGGAGGCCACCTCCATGCCCGAGGTCAGCGTCCAGACGTGCAGGTCGTGCACGTCGCACACGCCCGGCACCGCGCCGAGCGAGGTGCGCATCGCGGCGACGTCGAGGTGCTCGGGTGCGGCCTGCACCAGGATCCGCAGCGCCTCGCGACCGAGCTTCCAGGTGCGGGGCAGGATGAACAGGCCGACGGCGACCGCGATCAACGGGTCGACCACGAACCAGCCGGTGCCCGCGATCACCGCCGCGCCGACCAGCACGCCGACCGAGCCGACCAGGTCGCCGAGCACTTCCAGATAGGCGCCCCGGACGTTGATGCTCTCCTTCGCGCCCCGGCGCAGCAGCACGAACGCGACGATGTTGGCGACCAGGCCCAGCCCGGCGACCACCAGCATCGGCGTCGTGTTGACCTCGGGGGCGTCGCCGAACCGGCGCACGGCGGCCACCAGCACGTAGAGCGCGACGCCGAAGAGCAGCACCGCGTTGGCCAGCGCGGCCAGCACTTCCAGCCGGTAGAGGCCGAACGTGCGCTGCGGGTCGCGCGCGGCCCGCCGGGCGGCGGTGATCGCGGCCAGCGCCATGCCGATGCCCAGGACGTCGGTGAACATGTGGCCGGCGTCGGAGAGCAGGGCGAGCGAGCCGGTGGCGAACGCGGTGATCGCCTCGACCACCATGAAGACCGCGAGCAGGCCGAAGGCGGCCCAGAGCCGCCCGCGGTGCTGGGCGCCCGCGTCGCGCACGCCGTGGTCGTGTCCTGCCCCCACCGGTCCTCCAGCCCTCCGTCTCCGCTGCTCACTACAGTCTTATGCAAACATCGCTATGTATGCAAAGGTGACACCGGGAACCATTCCCATTGTCCGCCCGACGCGACTGTCGTCTTGTTTACCCGTGGGGCGTGGCGGGTTTCCGTGGTTGTTGATCAGACTGGGGCACGTGAAACGGCCTCTCCTTCGCCTCGCCGTGACCGGTTTCCGGGCGCACGCCGTCCGGCTCGTGCTGACGGGCTTCGCGGTGATGGTCGGGGTGGGCTTCCTGGCCGGCACCCTGGTCTACGGCGACACCGCGCGTGCGGCGTTCTACGACGACCTGGCGCGCTCGGCCCGCAACGTCGACGTGGCCGTCGAACCCGCCGCGCTGCTGGCGGAGCGGGACACGGTGGAGACCGTCGCCGCGGTCGACGGGGTGGCCGCGGTCGACGGCCGGATGGCGGCCTGGCTCAGCATGCTCGACCGCGACGGCCGGCTGATGATGGACCACGGCCACGTCGGCTACGGGCTGTCCGTGCCCGACGTGCCCGCGCTGGCGGCCTACGACCTGCTCGCCGGCCGCCTGCCCGTCGGGCCAGGTGAGCTCGCGGTGGAGAAGAACACCGTGGCCCGCGCCGGCTTCACGGTGGGCGGCCCGGTGACCGTGCTCGACGCCGAGGGCGACCCACGAACGCTGACCCTCGTCGGGGTGCTCGACCTCGGCGTCAACCGGCTCTACGGCGGGTCCACCGTGGCCGCGCTGACCGACGCCGAGCTCACCGCGCTGACCGGCACGGAACGGTTCGCCGAGGTGGTGGCCGCCGCCCGGCCCGGGGTGTCCGAGGCGGTGCTGCGCGACCGGGTGGCGGCCGCGCTCGGTCACGCGTACCCGGTGCTGACCGGGGCCGAGCTCCGCGACAGGCTGGCCGTCGAGGCCGGCAAGTACGTCACCGGCTTCGTCGCCGTGCTGCTCGGCTTCGGCCTGGTCGCGGTGACCGTGTCGGCGTTCGTCATCTACAACACGTTCGCGATCCTGGCGGCCCAGCGCACCCGCGAGCTGGCGCTGCTGCGCGCCGTCGGCGCGTCCCGCCACCAGGTCAGCGGCACCGTGCTGCTGGAGGCGCTGCTGCTCGGCATCGTCGCCTCCGTCGGCGGCCTGCTGATGAGCGTCCTCATCGGGTACGGCCTGATCTGGGGCCGCGAGCTCGTCGCCACCGACATCCCGCTGCACACGCCCGTGGTGCGCTGGCCGACCTTCCTCGTCGCCGTCGGCTTCGGCACCTTCGTCGCGGTGGTCTCCGCCCTGGTGCCGGCCCTGTCCGCCGGTCGGGTCGCGCCGCTGGCCGCCCTGCGCGACGCGGCACTGTCCGAGCCGCGGGCGGTGGCCGGCGGCCGGCGCACCGCGCGGGTGGTCGCCGCCACCCTGCTGGCCGCGCTCGGTCTGCTCGCGGTCGTCGCCGGCGTCCCGCTGGGCTTCCCCGGCCTGCCGCTGGTGCTCGGCGGCGGGATGCTGCTGTTCGTCGCCGCCGTGGTCGCCGGCCCGCTGCTCGTGCCCCGGGCGGTCGCGCTGGTGGGCTGGCTGCCGGCCCGGCTGTTCGGCACGGTGCCGGCGCTCGCGGTGGCCAACACGCGGCGCAACCCGCGCCGGGCCGCGGCCACCACGTTGGCGCTGGTCATCGGGGTGGCGCTGATGTCGCTGTTCGCGGTGCTGCTCGCCACCGCCCGGGACCAGAGCGGCCGGGAGTTGACCGAGAACTTCCCGGTCGAGTTCACCCTCAACCGGGCGCGCACCGACGGCACCTTCGAGTCGATGCGGGCCGGCATGCCGGCGGGCCTGGCGTCGGCCCTGCGGGGGCACCCGGAGTTCGCGACCATCGCGGAGGTGCGCTCGGAGGTGCCTCTGCCGGGGGAGCGCACCCGGGTCGCCGCGGTGCCGCCGTCCCAGCTCCGCGGCGCGATCCGCCCGGAGGTGACCGCGGGCTCACTGACCGACCTCGGGCCGGCCACGGTGGCGCTGGCACGGGACTGGGCGGCCGAACGCGGGCTGTCGGTGGGCACACCGGTGCCGTTCGGGGCGCTCGGCACGCTGCGGGTGGTGGCGCTGTTCGACGACTCGCCGCTGGACGGCTCGGCGCTCGTGTCCTACGAGGCGTTCACGTCCGCGTACGGCGAACGCCCGGCCGTGGAGATCCTGGTCGACCTGGCACCCGGAGTGTCCACGACGGACGGTCGCCGGATCCTCGACGACGAGCTGCGCGCGTACCCGGTGGTCCAGGTGACCAGCCGCGCGGCCGAGGCCGACGAACTGGCCGCCTCGTTGGACGAGCTCCTCGGCATCTTCGCGGCGCTGCTGGGCATGTCGGTGCTGATCTCCCTGTTCGGCATCGGCAACACCCTGGCGCTGTCGGTCGTGGAACGCCGCCGCGAGTCGGCGACGATGCGCGCGCTGGGACTGTCCCGGCGCCAGCTACGCGGCATGCTCCTGCTCGAGGCCGGCCTGGTCGCGGTGGTCGGTGCGATCGGCGGCGTCGCCCTCGGCGGCGGCGTGGGCTGGGTCGCGGCGGCGGCCCTGATCGACACCTACGGCCACGGCGTCCCGGTGCTCCCGGTCGGCCAGCTCACCCTGGTCGTGCTCGCGGCCGCCGGCGCGGCCCTGCTCGCGGCCGTCCTGCCGGCCCGCCGCGCCGCCCGCCTCCCGGTCGTCGCGGCACTGGCCGACGACTGACCGCACTGCCGGCGACCAACCGCGCTGCCGGCGACCAACCGCGCTGCCGGCGACTAGCCGCGCTTCATGAGGCGGCCGACCGCCGCCATCATCTCGCCCGCCATCTCGTCGGCGCGGCCCTCCTCGGCGCCCTCTTTCATGCAGTGGCGGGCGTGGCCGTCGAGGAGGCCGAGGGCGACCTTGTCGAGTGCGGCCTGGATCGCGGAGATCTGGGTCAGCACGTCGATGCAGTAGCGGTCGTCGTCGACCATCCGCTCGATTCCGCGTACCTGTCCCTCGATCCGGCGCAGCCGGCCGACCAGCTGGTCCTTGCTGGCGGTGTAACCGCGCGTCGGGGCTGTCATGTCGTCAACCATAGCTACGAGCCCTCCCGTGTCAGGCGCACGCGGCGCAGCAGTTGCGCGTTGAGCGCCACGACGATCGTGGAGGCGGACATCAGCACCGCGCCGATCGCCGGGCTGAGGGTGAGGCCGGCCCACGCCAGCACGCCCGCCGCCAACGGGATCGCGACGACGTTGTAGCCCGCCGCCCACGACAGATTCTGGATCATCTTGCGGTACGCCGCGCGGGACAGGCGGATGACCCCGCTGACCCCGCGTGGGTCCGAGGACGCCAGCACCACGCCGGCGGACTCGATCGCGACGTCCGTGCCGGCGCCGATCGCGATGCCGACATCGGCGCGGGCCAGGGCCGGCGCGTCGTTGACGCCGTCGCCGACCATCGCCACCCGTAGGCCGCGCGCCTGGAGGTCGGCGACCGCGCGGTCCTTGTCGGCCGGCAGCACCTCGGCGAAGACCTCGTCGACGCCGGGCCGGAAGCCCAGGTCCGCGGCCACCGCCTCGGCCACGGCGCGCGAGTCGCCGGTGATCATCGCGATCGTGCGTACGCCCTGGTCGCGCAGTTGGGCGATGGCCTCCCGGGCCTCGGGCCGCACCTCGTCCTCGAGGGCGAACGCGCCCAGCACCTCGGGCGTCCCACCGAGTTGCAGCAGGTGCAGCACCGCGGCGCCGCGCTCCGCCCAGCCGTCGGTGCGTCCCGTGAGACCGTCCGGCACCGACACCGCGAGCTCGCGCAGCAACGCCGGCCCGCCCACGGCGTACACCGTGCCGTCGATCGTGGCCTGCACGCCTCGGCCGGTCAGCGACCGGAAGTCGCTCGCCGGGGCCGGGCTGCCGGCCGCCGTCACGATCGCCTTGGCCAGCGGGTGCTCGCTGTCGGCCTCGACGCCGCCGCCGAGGCGCAGCACGTCCTGCTCGGTGACGCCCTCGACCGCCGCCACGCCGGTGACCTTGTGCGCGCCCTTGGTCAGGGTGCCGGTCTTGTCGAACAGCACGGCGTCCACGGTGCGCATCCGCTCCAGCGCGAGCCGGTCCTTGACCAGGATGCCGGCGCGGGCCGACACGGCCGTCGACAGCGCGATGACCAGCGGGATGGCCAGCCCCAGCGCGTGCGGGCAGGCGATCACCAGCACCGTGATCGTGCGGACCACGGAGTCGTCCAGGTTGCCGACGGCCCACCACGCGAAGAAGGTGACCACGGCGACCGCGCTGGCGACGTAGAACAGCGCCGCGGCGAACCGGTCGGCCAGCACCTGGGCACGGCCGCCGGACGCCTGCGCCTGCGCGACGAGGCGCTGGATGCCGGCGAGCGCGGTGTCCGCGCCGACCGCGTCGATCCGCACGCGCACCGCGGAGTCGGTGACCACCGTGCCGGCGACCACCCGGTCGCCCGGCTCGCGCGGCACCGGCCGGGACTCGCCGGTGATCATCGACTCGTCGACCTCGGCGGAGCCCTGGACGAGCCGCCCGTCGGCCGGCACCCGGCCACCGGGACGCACCAGCACGACGTCGCCGAGCCGGAGTGCCGCCACGGGCACGGTCTCCATCCCGCCGTCGGTGACCCGCTCGGCGTCGTCGGGCAGCAGGGCGGCCAGCGCCGCGAGCGCGCCCTGCGCCTGGCCGATCGCCTTCATCTCCTGCCAGTGGCCGAGCAGCATGATGGTCACCAGCGCGGCTAGCTCCCACCAGAAGTCCAGGTCGAACGCCCCGGCGGCGGTGGCCAGCGAGGCGCCGTAGGCCACGGTGATCGCCATCGCGATCAGCAGCATCATCCCGGGCGCGCGGTCGCGGACCTCGCGGACCGCGCCGACCAGGAACGGCCAGCCACCGTAGAGGAAGACGAGCGACCCGAGCACCGGGCCGATCCAGTCGATGCCCGGGAAGTCGAGCGAGTAGCCGAACCAGTCCATCACCATCTCGCTGGTCACGACGATGGGCACGGTCAGGGCCAGGGAGAGCCAGAACTTGCGGCGGAACTGCTCCGGGTCGTGACCGGCGTGCTTGTCGTGGCCGGCGTGCCCAGCCGCGGCATGGTGCGACTCGTGGTGCCCGTGCACGGTGTCGATGTCTCCTCGCATGTCTTCACTATACCCCCAGGGGGTATACCCGCAAGCCTTTGTGCGACCCTGACGCGCATGTCCAACGAGCCGGTCGTCATGCAGGTCTACTGCCGCGTCGAGGTGCTGGTCCGCGATCCCGCCGCCGTAGGGGAGCTGGCCGTCCGGGAGCTCACGGAAGCCGACCTCGACTGGTCCGCTGAGCCGGACACGCTCGACGAGGCCGTGGCCGAGCTGCGGACCGACCTGCCGCAGGCGTTGGGCAGCGTGCTCGTGCCGCACCGGATGCTGCCGGACGTGCCCGGCGTGGAGTTCCGCGGCGCGCACCTGTGGGTCGAGCACGGCGGGCCGTCGCCACGGTTCCTTCCGGGCTTCGTCGACCCCGAGGAGCGATAGCCTCGCGCGCATGGATCCGATGACCTTTCGCGCGCTGGCCGACTGGGAGGCCTGGCTGGCCGACCACCACGACACCGCCGGCGAGGCCTGGCTGGTGATCGCCAAGAAGGGAGCCACGACGCCTACCATCTCCGCGGCCGAGGCCGGTGACGTGGCGATCTGTTTCGGGTGGATCGACAGCCAGCGCCGCGGGTTCGACGACTCCCATTTCCTCCAGCGCTACTCGCCCCGCCGCAAGGGCGCGCGCTGGTCGCAGGTCAATGTGGACCGTGCCGAGGCGTTGGTGGCCGCCGGCCGGATGCGGCCCGCCGGGTTCGCCCAGATCGAGGCGGCCAAGGGTGACGGTCGGTGGGCCGCGGCGTACCCGGCCCAGCGGGACGCGAAGACACCCGAGGACCTCGAAGCGGCTCTCGCGAAGAGCCCCGCCGCGGCCGCGCGGTTCGCCGCGCTCGACAAGACCAGCCGCTACTCGGTGATCCTCAAGCTGACCAGCGCACCCAGCGCGGCTGCCCGCGCCAGGCGACTCGTCGACCTGACCGACCTGCTGGCCAGCGGCGAGCCCATCCCGCCGCCGCAAGTTGGTTGAAGATTGAACCGCATCGACATGACGTGCGTGTCTCCCTGAACGGACGTCACGTCGAGAGGAGACGCCATCGTGCGCCACCGAATCGCGCTGGGACTCACCGCGGTGCTCGCCGCCACCCTGCTCGGACCGGCCGGCACAGCCAACGCACACGACAGGCACGACCTGTTCCCGACCACCATCGCGCTGCCGAACGGCTTCCAGCCCGAGGGCATCGCCATCGGCACGCTCCCGTATGCCTATTTCGGATCCCGGGTCGACGGGGCCATCTACCGGGCCAGCCTGGTCACCGGCCGAGGCGAGATCATCAACCCGGGCTTCGGCACCGGGTCGCTCGGGCTCAAGCTGGACGACCGCGGCCGGCTCTTCGTCGCCGGCCAGACCAGCGGCGACGGCCGGGTCGTCGACGCGCGCACCGGCAAGACGCTCAAGGTCTGGAACTTCACCGACGGCACCAGCTTCGTCAACGACGTGATCCTGACGCCGGACGCCGCCTGGTTCACCGACTCGCGAAGCCCCGTGCTCTACAAGGTCCCGCTGGGTCACCACGGCAAGCTGGGCGACACGTTCGAGACCATCCCGCTCACCGGCGACTTCGTGTTCACAGCGGGCGCCACCAACGCCAACGGCATCGCGCGTACGCCTGACGGAAAGAACCTGCTCGTCGTGCAGTCCAACACCGGCCTGCTGTTCGTGGTCGGCCCGGACGGGGTCGCGACGCGGGTCGACCTGGGCGGCGTGCCGATGACCAACGGCGACGGGCTCTGGCTCGAGGGCCGGCGCCTCTACGTGGTGCAGAACCTGCTCAACCAGATCGCGGTCGTCGACCTCAACCGGTCCGGCAGCCGGGGCACGCTGGTCCGGACGATCACCAGCCCGCATTTCAACGTGCCGACCACCATCGCCGCGTACGGGAAGCGGCTCTACCTGCCCAACGCGAAGTTCACGACGGCGCCCACCCCGGACACGCCCTACGAGGCGGTCGCCGTCAGGCGCTGACCTCCACGGTCACCAACCGCTGGGTGGCGCGGGACAGGGCGACGTACAGCGTGCGTACGCCCGCCGCGCCACCCGCCCGGATCTCGCTCGGCGCGACCAGCACGACGGCGTCGTACTCCATGCCCTTGGCCTGGAGGCTGGTGACGACCTGGAGGCGCGGGTCGTCGAGGCCGGCCAGCCACCCGGCGACCTCGCCGACCCGGGGCACCGCCGTGATCACGCCGACCGTGCCCTCGACCTCGCGAAGCTGCTCGTCGACCGCGTCGCGCACAGCCTCGGGCAGCTCTCCGGCGGGCACCGTCAGCGCCACCGGCGGCACGCCGGTCGACCGCACGGCCGTCGGCAGCGGCAGGTCCGGCGCGATCGTGCGGATCTCCGCCGCGGCCACCTCGAAGATCTCGGCCGAGTTCCGGTAGTTGGTCGTCAGCGTGTACGTGTTGCGCGCCCGCGAGCCCAGCGCCCGCTCCCGGGCCTGGTCGAGCTCGCCCGGGTCGCCGGTCCACGCGGTCTGCGCGGGGTCGCCGACCACCGTCCAGGACGCCAGCCGGCCCCGCCGGCCCAGCATCCGCCACTGCATCGGCGAGACATCCTGCGACTCGTCGACCACGACGTGCGCGTACTCCCGGTAGTCGTCGGGCCGGGCGGTCGCGGCGGCCCGGGCGGCACGCGCCCGCTCGGTCGACGTGCTCAGCTCGTAGACGCCGCGCGCCACCTCGAACTGGTTGCGCTGCTGACGCGCGGCCTGCGCCGGCCGGCCGAGCAGGGCGTCGAGCTCGTCGAGCAGCGCGACGTCGGCGATCGTCGGGTCCTCGGCGTCGAAGCTGCCGGTCAGCAGCTCCACCTCGGCCCGGGACAGCAGGCCCTCCGCGTACCGCCGCAGCCGGGCCGGGTCCTGCAGCCAGGCCAGCACGTGCCGGGGGCGCAGCCGGGGCCACCACTCCTTCGCGAACGACCGGAAGTCCTCGCGCTCGGCCAGCGCGCCCTCGAACTCGGCCTTCTTGAGGCCGGGCAGCTTGCGCTCCTGCGCCTGCGCCCAGAGCGCGTCGAACAGCCCGTCGAAGCCGGCCCGGCGCACCTCGTTGCGGCGGGCGCCGCGGGGCAGCGCGCGGGTCCGGATCCGGTCGAGCTGCGCGCGGTCGAGCTGGAGCAGCGTGCCCCGGTAGAGCAGCCGCAGCGTGGTCGGGCCGTCGGGCACCGCGTCGTGCGAGGCCCGTTCGAGCAGCCGGCGCATCCGCAGCGAGCCCTTGACGGCGGCCACCGGGCCGGGGTCTGTGCGGGTCGCCGACCAGCCGGGCACCAGCGTGCCGAGCGAGCGCAGGGTCGCCGACTCCTCGCCGAGGGAGGGCAGCACCGACGCGATGTACTCGACGAAGACCGTGGACGGCCCGACCACCAGGATGCCGCCGCCGGCGAACCGGTTGCGGTCCGAGTAGAGCAGGTACGCCGCCCGGTGCAGGGCCACTGCCGTCTTGCCGGTGCCGGGGCCGCCGGACACGATCGTGACGCCGCCGCCGGGGGAGCGGATCGCCTGGTCCTGCTCCCGCTGGATGGTGGCGACGATGTCGCGCATGCCGTGCCCGGTCGCCTTCGACAGCGAGGCCAGCAGGGCGCCGTCGCCGACGACCCGCATGTGCTCGGGCGCGGCCTCCGGGTCCAGCAGGTCGTCCTCGATGCCGGTCACCTTGACGCCCGACGACTGGATCATGCGACGCCGGATCACGCCGCGCGGCTCGGCCGCAGTGGCCTGGTAGAACGCCGCCGCGGCGGGCGCGCGCCAGTCGACCACCATCGGCTGGGCGTCCTCGTCCCGGACCCCGAGCCGGCCGACGTGGAAACTCGCGCCGCCGTGCAGGTCCAGCCGGCCGAAGACCAGCCCCTCGTGCTCGGCGTCGAGCAGGTAGCGCCGGCGGGCGGCGTGGAACACGAACGCGTCACGCTCGACCAGCGCGCCGAAGTTGCCGACCGAGGCTTGGCGGTAACCCTCCCGCTCGGCGTGCGCGGCCGCCCGGCGCAGTTCGTCGACCCGGGCGTACACCCGGTCCACGTGCTGTTGCTCGGTCGCGATCTCCTGCTGGAGCGTGGTGACGTCGGTCAAGCGGATGGCTCCTCGTGCGATGGCTCGGCCGCAGGTCGTGCGACCAACCCGAACGAGAGTACGGGTCGCCGAGCCCGGACGAATCGGTAACCGGGTCGATGTGCGCGTACTCGCACCTCGATAAGATTGCCCTTGAGCCCTTAGGTTGATGCCGTGTCGCATCAACGATGGATGATCTACGGCGCCAACGGCTACACCGGCGACCTCGTCGCCCGGCTGGCCGTCAGCCGCGGTGCCCGTCCGCTTCTCGCCGGCCGCAACGCCGCCGCCGTCCGCGCCCTCGCCGACGAGCTCGGCCTCGACCACGTGGTCTTCGACCTGCGTGACTCCGCCGCTACCCGCCGTCACCTGGCCGAGGTCGACGTGGTCGCGCACTGTGCCGGCCCGTTCGTGGCCACGTCCGGCCCGATGGTCGACGCCTGCCTCGACACCGGCACCCACTACCTCGACGTGACCGGCGAGCACCCGGTCTTCGAGGCCGTGCTGGCCCGCGCGCAGGACGCCCGTGCGGCCGGGGTCGTGCTGCTCACCGGGGCCGGCTTCGACGTCGTGCCGACCGACTGCCTGGCCAACCTGCTGCACGCGGCGCTGCCCGACGCGACCGCGCTCGAGCTGGCCTTCGTCGCACCGGGCGGGCTGAGCCGGGGCACCGCGACCACGGGCCTGTCGATGAACGCTCGCGGTGGGTGGCGGCGGATCGCGGGCACGCTGGTGCCGACGCCGATGGGCACCCCGGCCCGCGACGTGCCGTTCCCGACCAAAGTCCGCCGCGTCGGCGCCGTGCCGTGGGGCGACCTGGTGACCGCGCACCACTCGACCGGGATCGGCGACATCGTGGTCTACACCCGGGTACCGGCGCCGAGCCTGCTGTCGCGGCTGATCCGGTTCGCGCCGGTCCGCGCGCTCGCCGCCCGGGCGATCAAGCGTCAGCCGCCCGGCCCGACCGCCGCCACCCGGGCCGCGACCACCTGCGAGGTGTGGGGCGAGGTGCGCAACGCGGCCGGTGAGGTGCGCACGGCGACGCTCACCGGCCCCAACGCGTACGACCTGACCGCGGACGCCCTGCACCGCGCGGTGGAGCACCTGCTGGCCGGCACGGGCGGCCGCGATGGCGGCGCGGTCGCACCCGGCGCGCACACGCCGGCCACCGCCTTTGGTCCTGACTTCCTGTCGCAGCTCGACCGGGTGGTGGTCACCGCTCCCTAGCCCGCCCGTTCCGCGTCCGAGGCCAGGTCGCGGGGGCTCCAGGCGCCGGCTGGCCGCCGCTGCGCGACAGGGCCTACGCGGCCTGGAGGTCCTCGGTGGCCGGATCCGGGCCGAGGGCCGCCCTCGTGACCTGGGCCAGCGCCGCGGTGACGATCGCGGGGCGTTCGAGCATGAGCATGTGGCCGGCGCCGGGGCAGACGGTGAGCTCGGCGTTCGGCAGGGCGGCGGCGATCGAGACGGCGCAGGGCGGCGGCGTGAGCCGGTCCTGGTCGCCGACCAGTGCCGCCGCCGGCAGGTCGCCCAGCGCGGCCAGCGTGGCCAGGCGCTGCTGCTCGCCGACCGACGAGCGGAACGCGCCGATCGCGAGGAGCTGCGCCCGGGCAACGGCGGCGGTGGTGACGATCAGGTCCTCGGGCACGCACCGGTCGCCGAACAGCAGCCAGCGCAGCGAGGGCGCCAGCGCGCGCAGGACGTAGCGGTGCACCCGCCAGGAGCCGCCACGCGCGAGGATGCCGGCTCCGGTGGTCTCCGCGAGGCGGATGAGGCGCGTGATCCGCGGGGGGAGGCCGTACACCGTGTGGGTGTGTCCCTCGGCCGTCGTCGAGATGAAGACAAGCCCGGCCACCCGCAGCGCGAAGAACCGTGGATGCCCGTGGGCGAACTCCATGATCGTCATGCCGCCGAGCGAGTGACCCGCGAGCACGACGGGGCCGGTGGGTGCGACGGCGGTGATCACCTCGGCCAGGTCGTCGCCGAGCTGGGCCAGGTTGGCGCCGGCCCGGTTGGTGCCGCTGGAGCGGCCGTGCCCGCGCGCGTCGTACGCCACGATCCGCACCGGCGTGCCGAGCGTCTCCTCGAGCGTGGCCAGCTGGCGGTGCCAGGTGCGGGTGTCGAGCGTCCACCCGTGCAGCAGGAAGACGGTGATCGGCGCGTCGTCGGCCCCGCTGATCTCGACGTGCAGCCGCACGCCGTCGGGCAGCGTCACCGAGCTCCGCTCCGGCATGGTCACCTCCAAGGCCGAGGATTCCGCACCGATGTTCTTACCCACGTGCATACCGGGCAGTAACAATCATGCCTTAAGCTGCGTTCAGGACGCTAGATCGAAGATCCGTTTTACCCCGTTTCGCCAAAAGTGCGTTGGATGGGCGGCTGGGCCGTGGGTGGCAACGTAAAGAAAACCGTCAATTACCTACGGTAGCCTCGACACGAGGCCTGTTCACCTGTTGAAGTAAGGACTCGGTCTGCACAATGGGAGGCTGGGTGGACGAGCTGATCGCGGAGGCGAAAGAGGTCGCGACCGCCGCCGCGACCCGGCTGGGCATCACCGTGCGGGAGCTCCGCGAGCCCGCCGCGCACGACGAGGCGGCACGGCTGTTCGGCAGGATCTGGCGCACGGACTCGCCCAACGAGCTGCTGGACGCGCGGATGATGCGTGCGCTGTCCTACGCCGGCAACTACGTGGTGGGCGCGTTCCGCGACGAGCGGATGATCGGCGCGGCGGTGGCCTTCTTCGGCCTCGACCATCTCCACTCGCACATCACCGGTGTCGACCCGGCGACGCAGAGTCGCGGCGCGGGCCACGCCATCAAGCTGCACCAGCGCGCCTGGGCCCTGGACCGGCGGATCGAGTCGGTGCACTGGACGTTCGACCCGCTCGTCCGCCGCAACGCCTACTTCAACCTGCACAAGCTCGGTGCCCGGGCGGTGAAGTACCTGCCGGACTTCTACGGCGTGATGACCGACGGCATCAACGCCGGCGACGCCACCAGCGACCGCCTCTACATCCAGTGGGACGTCGCCTCGCCCGAGGCCATCGCGGCCGCGGCCGGTGACTCCCGCGAGATCAACATGCAGGCCGTGTACGCCGCCGGCGCCGAAGTGGCCCTCGCCCGCGACGACTTCGGCCGCCCCAGCCCGGGCAAGGCGGTCCACGACGGCCGCCCGCTGCTGGTCGCGGTGCCGCTGGACATCGAGGCCCTGCGCGGCACCGACCCGCCCCTCGCGGTCGCCTGGCGCCGAGAGGTGGGCGAGGCTCTCTGCGCCGCGTTCGACTCCGGATATCGCATCGCCGGGATGGCCCGCGATGGTTGGTACGTCATGGAAGCCGAGTAAAGGACAACTGTTGAACCTGCGTGGTCTCGAGCTCCGCCGCATCGCCCTTCCCCTGGTCAGCCCGTTCCGCACCTCGTTCGGCACCGAGACCGCCCGCGACGTGCTGCTGGTCCGCGCCGCCGGCGACGCCGCCGAGGGCTGGGGCGAGTGCGTGGCCATGTCGGAGCCGCTCTACTCCAGCGAGCACGTCGACGGCGCCGCCGAGGTGATCCGCCGCTTCCTGCTGCCCGAGGTGGTCGCCCTAGCCAAGGCGGGCGAGCTGACCGTGCCGCGGCTGGAGTCGGCGCTGGAGCGCATCAAGGGCCACCCGATGGCCAAGGCCGCCGTGTTGACCGCGCTGCTCGACCTGTCGCTGCGGGAGTCCGGCACGTCGTTCGGCACCTACCTCGGCGCGGTCCGTTCGACCGTCCCGGCCGGCGTCTCGGTCGGCATCATGTCGTCGATCCCGGAGTTGCTCGACGCCGTCGACGGCTACCGCGCCCAGGGCTACGTGCGGATCAAGCTCAAGATCGAGCCCGGCTGGGACGTCGAGGCGGTCCGCGCGGTCCGCGAGCGCTTCGGCGACGACCTGCTGCTCCAGGTCGACGCCAACACCGCGTACACCCTGGCCGACGCCCGGCACCTCGCCCGGCTCGACCCGTTCGACCTGCTCCTGATCGAGCAGCCGCTGCCCGAGGACGACCTGCGCGGGCACGCCGCGCTGGCCCGGCTCATCCGCACCCCGGTCTGCCTCGACGAGTCCATCACCTCGGCCCGGGCGGCCGCCGACGCGATCGCCCTGGGCGCCACCTCGGTGGTCAACGTCAAACCGGGCCGGGTGGGCGGCTACCTGGAGGCCCGCCGGGTGCACGACGTGTGCGCGGCCAACGGCGTGCCGGTCTGGTGCGGCGGGATGCTCGAGACGGGCCTCGGCCGGGCGGCCAACGTGGCCCTGGCGGCGCTGCCCAACTTCACCCTGCCGGGTGACACGTCGGCGTCGGACCGCTACTTCGCCCGCGACGTCACCGAGCCATTCGTCCTGGACGCCGACGGTCACGTCGCGGTGCCGACCGGCCCGGGCCTCGGCGTGACGCCGGACCTCGACTACCTGACCGAGATCACCACCGCGACGGAGTGGCTGCCGCTGTCCTGAGCCAGCCCGCCGTCGTCCCGCCCGAGCGCGAGCGCGGCGAGCACGATGCCGGCCAGACTGATCACGATCGCGAGAGCGGCGATCACCAGCGCCACCGCGACGAGCACGCTGCGCTGATGCGGAGGCGAAGCCGACCAGCGCGGAAGATTCACGCGCAAACGCTACGTCGCGGTTGGCATGCTAGGTATTCGCCTTTCGAGTGACATGTGCCAAGAGACCGAACCGTCAGCGCAGCTCGTAGACGGCCATCCGGTCGTTGGAGTAGCGCAGGTCGGCCAGGCTTGCCAGGTCCGGGGACTCCGGGCCGGCCTGTCGGTCGGCCACCAGCCACCGGACCTTGTCGTCGGCCCGGAACGCCGCCAGGGACTGGAGCGTCGGTGCCGTGAACGCGGCGTCGTTGCGGGCCAGCAGGGCCGGGTCCCAGAACTCCCACGAGCCGGACTCCGACACCCGGGGCGCGAACGCCCAGCCCTCGACGAGCACCCGGCGCTCCGCGTACGCCGAGAGCCAGAACGACCTCGGGTCGCAGTAGCCGTCGGTCGGCGCGTTGATGCAGTGCGCGTTGGTGGCCACCACGTCCGTCGGCGCGCTGTGGTCGCGCAGCCACCGGGCCGCCTCGACCCGCGAGCGCGGCAGCGGGACCGTGGCGTACGCGCCGCCGTTCGAGAACCGCTCCGACTTGCGCATGTCCATGATCAGGCCTGGGGCGCCGACCACCAGGATCGCGGTCAGCGCCACCACCCCACCCCGGCCCCGCAACGAAGGTCGCCAGCGGCTCAGGGCCGGCCACAGCGCCGCCAACAGCAGCCCCAGCGCGGCCAGCACCAGTGACCAGCGCAGCAGTGGCATCAACGGGTCGATCGCACGAGGCGGCACGGACGCCTCCGCCGGGCCGGCCAGGCGGAACTGTGCGAGCACCAGCACCACCGCGAACGCGAGGGCCTCGACGCCGAGGAAGATCCGGCCGACGCGGGAGAGCTTGGCCCGGTCGTACACCATCGCGTAGCCCCACGCCGACAGCAGCACCGCGAAGGTGAAGCCCGCCCGGGTGAAGTACTGGTTGCCGTCGCCCGGCTGCTTGACCATCAGGTAGATCAGCGGGCCGCCGACGCCGCCGGCCAGCAGGAACACCTGGGTCGGCTCCAGCCGGCCCCGGCGCAGCCAGACCAGCGGGACGATGCCGGCCGCGCGCAGCTGCATGTTGACCAGGAACGCGAACCAGACCGGCAGCACGGCCAGCCACATCGGCCCGTCCGGCGGGGTCCAGAAGCGCTCGAAGCTCCACATCGGCTCGGGCGTCACGCCGTACGCCTGGAACCGGAACAGCACCGCCATCGCGAACAGCTGCGCGGCGCCCGTCAGCACGCCCAGGGTCAGCAGCGTCCACGGGATCTTCCGGCGGGCCAGCAGGACGACGACGAACGTCGCCAGCAGCGCGACCGCGACCACCGGCAGCGAGCTGGCCTTGGCACCGCTGGACGCGACCAGGAACAGGAACGCGAGCACGAAACCGCCGCGTCCCAGGGAGCCCGTCAGCAGCGCGCAGACCACCCCGATCAGCGCCAGCAGCAGCACCCAGGAGTAGATCATCGACATGCCGTGCCAGATCACGAACGAGCTCTGGGTGCCGAACGGCATGGTGACCGGGTCGGTGAAGTTGGTCTCGCCGACGACGAAGAACAGCGCCGCCGCGACCGCGCCGACCAGCGCACGGCCGCTGATCCGCCAGCCGACCACCGCGGTCAGCACGATCGCCAGCGCGCACAGGAACGGGATCGCCAGCCGCAGCGCGATCACCGGCAGGTCGATCCCGCCGATCATGCTGCTCGACGCCATGTGCGCGTAGCCGAACCAGTGGTAGAACAGCGGCTCGCCGGCCACCTGCGGCACGTGCAGCGGGAACTGGTGCTTGGCCTCGCCGGCCAGGGACAGCTGGTAGGCCAGGTCGAGGTACTGCCGGGTGTTCTCCGACGTCGGCAGGATCGGGTTGCGTTCGAGGAACGTCGACGACAGGTAGGTGGTGAAGAACGCCACCGCGCCCCCGACCGCCCACGAGAACCCGAGCGGAGCCGCGTGCTCGTAGCGGGGAAGGAAGTGGCGGCGCAGTCGGGGCACGCCGGCGAACAGCGCTACCACGATCAACGGCCAGGCCCACAGCACCCCGCGGATGTCCAGCACCGAGACCAGCGTCCACGCCGGCAGCTCGAGCACCAGGCCGACGGCCGTGCCCATCGCGAGGTCGTCGAGCAGCGAGTGCGGCGTGCGGCGCAGCGCGCGATAGACAAGGGTGCCCGGCAGGGTGAGTGCGAGGGCCACGTAGAGCGCGTACTTCACCAGGTCGAGGACGGCGGTGTCCGCGGCGACGAGCACCCACGCGACGTACAGCACCGTCGCCAGGAAGGGCAGGACACGCACGAGGGGATACGCGCGACGGGGCGCACCGGTCTCGGAGGAGACCGACGAAGCCGGCGCGGGTTCCGCCGGCACCGGCGGCCTCGCGACCGGAACCGTTGGCGGGGTGACGTCAGCGGCCCGCTCCTGCGCGGGCTGCTCGGCGGGGGCGGTCACCGGCGGCTGTCGGCCAGCACGGCCGGGTCGTCGTCCGCCGCGGGGCGCTGCTCCGGTGCTCCACCGGGATCACCGCCGTCGCCGGGATCGCTGTCGCTGGCGATGAAGTACGCCGGTCTGGCCTGCACCGCCGTGTAGATCCGGGCCACGTACTCCCCGAGCAAGCCCAGACACAGCAGCTGGACGGCCCCGAGGAACAGCACCGCGACCAGGATCGACGGCCAGCCGGTGACGGTGCGGCCGGACGCGAACGCGACGATCACGGAGATCACCAGCAGCCCGCACACCGCGACGCCGGCCAGGCCGAGCCACGTCGCCACCCGCAGCGGCGCCGCGGAGAAGCTGGTGACGCTCTCCGCGGCGAGCGCGAGCATCCGGGAGAGCGGGTACTTGGTGCGGCCCGCCGCCCGCTCGGCCCGCAGGAAGCGCACCTCGCCGCTCGGGAAGCCCAGCCAGGGCACGACCAAGCGCAGCACCGGGCTGCGCTCGGGCAGCTCCCGCAGCGCCTCGATCGCGGCCCGGCTGAGCAGCCGGAAGTCGCCCGCCTGGGCCGGCACCTGCTTGCCGACGAGCTGCCGCATCAGCCGGTAGTACGCGCCGGCGGTGAGCCGCTTGAACGCGGTGTCGGAGCTGCGGTCACCGCGTACCCCGTAGACGATGTCGAGGCTCTCGGCCCGGGCCAGCGCGAGCATGTCCGGGATGAGCTCGGGCGGGTCCTGCAGGTCGGCGTCGATGCTGACCACGTAGCTGCCCTTCGCCCGCAGCAGGCCCGCGATCAGTGCCGCCTGGTGGCCGCCGTTGCGGCGCAGCCGGATGACCCGCAGCTCGGGCCAGCGTTGCCGCAACCCGCTCAGGCCGGCCGCGGTCGCGTCGGTGCTGCCGTCGTCGACCGCGACCACCTCATAGGGCTCGGCGAGCCCGTCGAGGGCCGCGCGCAACCGCTCCGCGAGCAGCGGCAGCACGCTCTCCTCGTTGTACATCGGCACGACCACGGAGAGTGCCGGATCCTGCTGAGCCATCCCGCCCGTGCTCCTCCCGCACTTCGAACGGGGGAACCGTATCAGGCGGGCCGGGGCAAATCAGCACACGCTACGGGGCAAACCGGGCACATCTACCGGCGACTTGCCGGTCGGCTTCTGCTTTCCGGCCAGGACCTGGGCCAGCGCCTTCAACGAGTCCGGGGTGGACGAGTACGTGGCCAGCACGTTCGGCGACTTCGCCTTGCCGAGGACGTACGGCGTGTCCATCCCGACCGTCACGTCGGCGGTCGCGCTCAGGTCACCCGCGCCGTCGCCGTAGCCGACCAGGTGCACGACCCGGCCGCCGCTCGGCTTGACCTCGACACCGGCGCTCCGGAGCGCCTTCTCCAGGTTGGCCTTGGCGGTGTCCCGGCCTCCCGAGGTGGTCACGGTGACCGGGCCCTTGACCGGCACGCCGCACTGGCCGCGGAGCTGGGTGACGGCAGCGGCGGACAGGCCGCTCGCGACGTCCAGGTGCGACTGCGACGCGAGCACGTTCTGGTCGCCGACCTGCGCGTCGGCCAGCGTGAACCGCAGCGTCAGGTCGCGGGTGACGGCCTCGACCAGCCGGTCCTTCTTCAGCGAGCCGTTGTGCAGCCCGTCGAGCAGGCCCTGGTGCGCGCCGCCGATGTCCGGTGGCATCAGCAGCAGGTCGTTGCCGGCGTTGAGGGCGCGCACGGCGGCCTCGCCGGCCGGCCACTTCTCGGCCGGCGCCATGTTGAGCGCGTCGCTGACCACGACGCCCTTGAAGCCGAGCTCGCCGCGGAGCACGTCGACGAGCGCCTTGTGCGAGAACGACGCGGGCACGCCCGGCTCGATCGACTTCACGTCGAGGTGGCCGCTCATCACCATCTGCGCCCCGGCGTCGATGCCGGCCTTGAACGGCGCCAGGTCGACCTTGGCGAGGTCGGACTTGCTCTTGCCGATCACGGGTAGGTCGGTGTGCGAGTCCGACGGGGTGCTGCCGTGCCCGGGGAAGTGCTTGAGGGTGGCGGCGACGCCGGCGCCCTGCAGGCCGCGGACCGAGGCGGCCACGTGGTCGCTGACGGCCTTCGGGTCGGAGCCGAACGAGCGCGAGCCGATCACGCCGCCGTCGGGGGTGCCGAGCACGTCGGCGTCGGGCGCGAAGTCGACGTTGAGCCCCATGGCCCGCAGCTCGTCGCCGGCGACCTTCCAGCCCTGCTGGGTGGCAGCGGAGTTGCCGCCGGCGCCGATCGCCATCGCGCTGGGCAGCAGCGTGACGCCGCTCTTGATCCGGGTGACCGCGCCGAACTCCTGGTCGGTGCCGATGAAGATGGGCGCCTGGCCGCCGGCCGCCTTCTGCAGCCCGTCGGTCAGCGCGGTGATCTGCTTCGGGTTGTCGACGTTGGTGGTGGCCTGGTTGGTCGACGTCGGGTCGTCGGCGGAGAAGCCGACCAGGATCAGCCCGCCCAGGTGGTACTTCTGGATCATCTGCGCCGGGGTGTCGACCTTGCCGAGCTTCTGGTTGCCCGTCGCCGACCCCGCGCTCACGTCGGTGGCCGAGGCGCCGTAGGCGTAGGGCATCAGCACCTGCCCGGCGAGCTGCTCGTCCGAGAGCGTCTTGACCAGTGCCGACGCGCGGGCCGCGGGATCGCCGGCCGGACTCGGGCTGGCGGGTGCGGCCGTCGCGGACGGCGGGGACGAGGACGGTGCTGCCGCGCGGGGCGCCGGCTTGCCGCAGGCAGCGACGGCCACGAGGATCGCGGCAACCACAGCGGCGAAAAGCAACGCGAGGCGGCTCCGGGGGGAGGCCATCGAGCCATGATGGCCAGGTCGTTGCTGAATGAGCAAGTGAAGCAGACGATACGGTCGGTCCGGAATTCGCACGAACTGGCTGCCCCTGGTCGGCCCTGGCCTGCGGTGGGTGGTTTCCCGGTCGGCCGAACGGCCCCGGTGGGGGGCCGCGATCAGCCCACGCGGGTGAGCAGAGTCACCGGGGCGCCGTCGCCGGCGTACCGGTAGGGCTCTAGCTCGCCGTCCCAGGCGGTGCCGAGCGCCTTGTCGAGCGCGTGCTGGAGCGCCTCGGGGGCGCGCGAGCTCGCCATGATGGCGCGCAGTCGGTCCTCGCCGAGCTGGATGTCACCGGCGGCCCCGGCGGTCGCCCGGAACAGCCCGCGGCCGGGCACGAACATGAAGCGTTCACCGTCACAGCCCGGGCTGGGCTCCTCGGTGATCTCGAAACGGATCATGGGCCACTGCCTCAGGGCAGCAGCCAGCTCCGCGCCGGTCCCCGCCCGGCCGGTCCAGCTGCACTCGGTGCGCCGCGCGCCGGGGTCGACCGGCTGCGCTGTCCAGTGCAGTGTGACCGGCGCGGTGAGGACGCGCGCGATCGCCCACTCGACGTGTGGGCACACGGCGAGCGGGGTCGAGTGGACGTAAACGACGCCACGCGTTGGCACGGTGACCTCCCGAAGACACGAGGTGCGTCTTCCCCTACGACCTCGCGCCACTCCGAGTAGTCAGCAATCATGATGACGCCTGTTGCCGATGTTGCGCCAGGGAATCGGAAAACTGGTTGGGACGATTGGTCCGGATGGCCGATCCACCGCTGGTGCTACCCTTCACTGGGCCCCTGCGGTCCATTTCCCATGTACGCGCCCTTGCAAGGAGTCCCCCCGTGGCGAGTAACACCTCCAAGACCGCGCGCGCGTCCGTCCGGGCTGGCCAGGCCGGGCAGGGTGGCGCACTGAGCGTGCTCGGTGAGTTCAAGTACCTCATCCCGCTCAACAACGGGAAGTTCGTCTACGTCCGCAACCTGACGAACGGCAAGACCAACCACCTGCGCACCGACTCCGACGCCTTCGTCGAGGAGATCCGGACGCTGGCGGGTGCCGGCCACGCGGCGAAGATCCGCGTCGAGCTCAACGGGCTGGCCGAGGCCTTCCCGGGCCACGGCTGGGACGTGACGGAGAAGCGCCTCGTCGACGCGGGCGTCTTCGAAGCCTGAGTTCCACCACAGAGTTCCATCGAAAGAGCGCCCCGGCCAACCGCCGGGGCGCTCTTCCGTGTCCCCGAGCGCTCTCGTGACGCTGTAGACAGTGTCTACCTACTACTGGTAGACACTGTCTATGTGCGACGAGCCGCTGCGTGACCGACTGGTGCGGGTCGGCGTCGAGCTGCTGGAGCAGGAGGGGCTGCCGGCCCTGACGCTGCGGGAGATCGCGCGCCGGGCCGGGGTCTCCCACGGCGCGCCCCGCCGCTACTTCCCGACCCACCTCGAGCTGCTGTCGGCCATCGCCCGTGCGGGCTTCGCGCAGCTCGAGGTCGCGGTCCGGCCCCGGCCCGGCGACGGCCCCCGGGCACAGCTCGCCACCCTCGCCCGGGGCTACCTGGCCTTCGCCCGGGCCAATCCCGGCATGTTCGCGCTGATGTTCCGGCACGACCTGCTGGCCAGCGGTCACCTCGGCCTGCGCGAGACCAGCCTGCCGCTGTTCGACCGGCTGGTCGACCTGGTCGCCGGCGTCGGCACCCGCTCGGCAGCACCGCCGCGGGTGGTCGCCGGCGCCCTCTGGGCCAACCTGCACGGCATCGCCCAACTCGGCGGCTGGGGCAGCCTCCAACTCGCCACGGGCGAGGACGACCCCGAGCCCCTGGTGTCCGCCGCGCTCGACGCGTACGTACGCGGATGAGCCGCCTGTCCTATCGCGACTCCGGCGGAGCCGGCTCGCCGGTCGTGCTGTTGCACGGCGGCGCCAGCAGCGCGGCGACCTGGGACCGGTTCGCGGCGGTGCTGGCCACGGCCGGCCGGCGGACGGTCGCCGTGGACCTGCCCGGGCACGGCGCCAGCCCGCGGGCGAGGAGCTACCCGCTGACCAGGTTCCACGACGATGTGGCGCACCTGCTCGACCTGCTCGGCCTCGACCGGGTCGCGCTGGTCGGCCACTCGCTCGGCGCGCACACCGCCCTGCTGCTCGCCCAGTCGCGACCGCACCAGGTCAGCCACCTCGTGCTGGAGGAGCTCCCGGTGCCCGGCACCTCGTCCGGCCGGCGGTTCCTGCTGCCGGCGCTGGCCGTGCTGGCCGCGCGCCGCCGCTTCGACCCGCGTGCCGTGGTCTCGGCCGTCCGCCAGCTCCGCTCGCCCGACCCGGCCTGGTGGGACCGCCTCGGCTCGGTCAGCGCGTCGACGTTGCTCGTCTCCGGCGGCCCGCGCAGCCACGTCCCGCCGGCCCGGCTGGCCGAGGTCGCCCGGGCCATCCCGGCCGCGCGGCTGGTCACCATCCCGGTCGGGCATCGCGTCCACAGCCACGACCCCGCCGGCTTCCACGCCGCGGTCCTGCCGTTTCTGAGCTGAAGGAGTCCAATGCAGATCGCCATCCTGTTGTACGACCGCTTCACCGCGCTCGACGCCGTCGGGCCGTACGACGTGCTCAGTCATCTCCCCGGCGCCGAGGTGGTGTTCGTCGCCGAGCGGCCCGGTCCGGTGACCAACGAGGTCGGTGGCCTGAGCCTGGTCGCGGAGGCCGCGCTCGCCGACGTGCCCCGGCCCGACGTGGTCGTGGTGCCCGGCGGCCCGGGCCAGACCGCGCACATGGGTGACGGCCCGATCCTGCGCTGGCTGCGCGCGGTCGACGCGCACACCACCTGGACCGCCTCGGTGTGCTCCGGCTCGTTGCTGCTCGCGGCGGCCGGCCTGCTGGAAGGGCGCACGGCCACGAGCCACTGGCTGGTCCGCGACCTGCTGGCCGACCACGGCGCGATCCCGATCGCCGACCGGTACGTCTTCGACGGCAAGTACGTGACGGCGGCCGGCGTCTCCGCCGGGCTGGACATGGCGTTCGCCCTGGCCGGCCGGATCGCCGGCGACGGCGTGGCGCAGGTGATCCAGCTCGCGCACGAGTACGACCCGCGGCCGCCGTACGCCTCCGGCAACCCCGACACCGCACCCCGCGCGATCGCCGACGCGGTCCTGGCCCGGCGGTCGGCCATCGTGTCCTGACCGGACAACTAAGCTTCGTTGATGTTCCGGCGCCCCATCCCTCGCCAGCGGCCGGCACCCGAGGATCCGTCGCCCCTGGCGCGCCGGTGCGCGGCGATCGTCGACTCGCGGGTGTTCGACGTGGTCATCGTCGCGGTGATCGGGGCCAACGCCGTGGCACTCGGCATCGAGACCTACCCGCACCTCGGCGAGTTCCGGCCGTTGCTGCTCGGCCTGGAATGGGTGTTCCGGGCCGTGTTCGTGCTCGAGATCGCGATCCGGCTCGGGGCGTACGGCCGCCGCCCCCAGGACTTCTTCAAGCACGGCTGGAACGTCTTCGACTTCCTGGTCATCGCGGCCGCCTTCCTGCCGCTGCCCGGCCTGCACGACTCGACCGCGCTGCGGATCGTGCGCATCGCGCGCGTACTCCGGCTGGTCCGGTTCTCGCCCGGGTTGCGCACGATCGTCACCGCGCTGTTGCGCAGCCTGCCCGGGGTCGGCGGCTTCCTCGCCCTGGCGCTGGTCACGCTCTACGTCTACGGCATGGCCGGCTGGCTGATCTTCGGCGAGCGCTTCCCGGACGACTACGGGAACCTCGGCCAGGCGGTGCTGACCCTGTTCGTGCTGCTCTCCCAGGAGACGCTGCCCGACCTGATCCGACAGGGACTGACGGTCTCGCCGTGGACCCTCGTCTACTACGTCAGCTACGTGCTGATCACGGCGAACCTGCTGCTCAACATCCTCATCGCGGTCATCGTCAACTCGATGGAGGAGGCCCGCCGGCTGGAGATCAGCGAGGGGATGGCCGACCGCGACGGTGACGGCGTGCCCGACGAGGTCGACCGGATAGCGGTCACCCAGCGGATCGACGACCTGCGGGCGGCGCTGGCCGAGCTGGAACGGGAGCTGCGGATCGAGCGTGACGAGGATCAGGCCCGAAGGGTCCGGTCCGGATAGGCGGCGCTCCGCTCGAAGAAGCGCACCCGGTCGGTGCACTCCAGCAGCACCTCGTTCCAGGTGCGCACCCGGACTGCCGCGCGTTCGGTCTCGATCCTGTTGACCACGAGCCACACGTCCCAGTCGACCCGGATGCCGCGGTACCGGGTGTCGGCCGCGATCGCCTCGGCGTAGGCGGTGAGCTGGGCCAGGTCCTTGGCTCCGGCCGTGTCGGCCCCGAGGACGACCAGGTGCTGGAGGCGCTCGTGCTCGCGGCGCGTGCGGGCCACCAGCAGGTCGGCGTCGGGTCCGGCGTGGCGGTCCAGGACCACGTCGAGGGTACGGTCGGCGGCCAACAGCCCGTGCCGCTCGCCGAAGACCCAGGTGTTGTCGGCCAGCACCGGGCGGAGCCGTTCGGGCTCGGCACCGTTCGTGGTGAGCTTCCGGAGCGCGGCGATCACCGCCAGGCGGTCGGCGACGGTGGCGGCGGCCCGGATCGGTCCGTCGGAGTCCCGCAGGACCCGGTCGAGCTGTGCCCGGTCGTCGTCGGAAAGCTTGAAGATCGTGCCGAGCAGGTCGGCGACCCGGTCCGGCCGGGCGCGCAGCACCTCGCGCAGCAGCGCCAGGGTGGCCCGACGCTGGTTGCCCCGGCGGGGGATGTGCCGGTGCACGGTGGTGGCGACGAGGTCGAAGGTCTCCTGTTCGAGCCCACCCTCGCCCTGGTACGGGTAGTCGCCCTCGGTGCGCCACCGCTCGACCAACTCCCGGCGGCGGTCGTCGGCCCTTCCCCGGAAATGCGCGCGCAACTGCTCCCGCGCCGCCGCGACGAGCGCGGTGATCTCACTGTCGTGCCCGTCGCCGAGGTGCACGTCGCCCACGTGGTCGGAGGTGGCGTGCCAGAGCACGTACGCGGTGAAGTCGAACCCGGGCGCTCGGATGCCGACGTCGACGGACCCGACGGGGATGCCGTGCCGGTCGCACAGGTGCAGCTCACGGTCGACGGGCGACGACCACTCGATGACCTTGAGCTGCGCCTCCTCGCCCTCGGCGAACGTCAGCGGATAGACGGCGGTGCGCTGCACCGAGGTGCGCGGGTCGACAGGCACGCCGTCGTAGACGACCGTGACCTCCGGGTACGCGGTCAGGTAGGGCGCGAGCTCGGTGGTCAGGCGGCGGTGGTTGGCCCGCAGCGGCAGCCGGTCGAGCCGGGGCGACTGCTTGCCCCACGCCTCGACAAGCGTGCCGGTGGGGGACCGGGTGGGCTCGCTGTCGCCGATCAGGAAGTCGTTGCGCGTCCCGGCGTGCGCGGTCACCTCGGTCCGGGACCGGCCACCCACGCCGTCGGCCACGGTGGTCCAGCGGAGGTGGTCGCCGAGTGCGTACGCCCGCAGCCGCCCCTGCCCGTTGCTGCCGTGCAGGGTCCGCTGTTTGAGTAGCGTGCCGGCGGTCCACTTCTTCCAGGAGCCACCGATCCGATCGAACGCCGCGGCCAGCGCCTCGGGAGCCATGCCGGTGCCGTCGTCCCGCACGGTGACGCGTTCGACAGCCCCGAGCGGCGAGCGATGCAGCACCACGTCGACCCGGGTCGCGTCAGCGTCGAGCGCGTTCCAGATCAGCTCCTTGACGGCGCCGAGTGGGTCACTCTCGCGCGCCAGCCGCTGCACATGGTCCTCGGCAGCTTCCAGATGCACACGGCGCATCACCGCATCGTGCTTTACGCCGCCGCGACGTGCAGGGGGGTGGCCATGCGCATCAGCCAGAAGGCGGAGGGGACGCGGATCGCGTCGTCGACGACCTCGCCCGTCACGTCGGCGAAGGACTCGCGGGCCAGGGCCTCGAAAGCGGCCGGCTCGCGGACGTGCTCGCCGCGGTCGTTGTCGCTCATCCACTTCGAGATGCGGCCCTGGCCCGGGGCGTAGCAGGTGTCGACCGCGATCACCCGCCCGCCCGGCGCCAGCGCCTGCGACGCGACCCGCAGCAGGGAGCGCGAGTCCTCGTCGGAGAGGTGGTGCAGCAGGCCGAGCAGCAGCACCGCGTTGGCCGGCGGCAGCACGCCCAGGTGGCGCTCGCCGAAGATCTCAGTGGAGAACGACGCCCGCTCGGAGCCGTAGCGGGCCGAAGCATGTTCGATGTACCGCGTGGAGGTGTCGAAGCCGAAGTACGTCACCGCCGGGAGCTTGTCGAAGTAGTACGCCGGTCCGCAGCCCACGTCGATCACCGTGTCGCCGTCGTGCAGGTCGAGTTCGGCCAGGCAGCGGTAGCGCAGGCGGTCGGAGCCGAGCGCCTTCTGCAGGGCCACGTACATCGTGACGTTGCCGAGCAGGTTCTTGAGCGGGGCCAGCACGGGGACGGGTCTCCTATTCGGGACGGTGGGCGCGCAGCATCAGCGAGACGCCGGGCAACGACTTCACCGGAAGATAGCGTTCGGTCGCGACCACCGCACGCAGGCCGAGGTTGACCGGGGCCGCGATGTCGTCGAGGTCGCTGCCGGTCGAGGTGCGCCGGCGCCACGCCGCGATCGGCCGGAGCAGCACGTTCCAGCTCCACAGCTCGTCGACCACGAGCCCGGCCTTCTCGACGACCGCGCGCAGGCCCTCCCGGTCATAGCGGCGCACGTGCCCGACGGCCACGTCGTGCGCCGACCAGAGCTTCATGTCCGCGGGTACGGCGACCAGCAGCGCGCCACCTGGCCGCAGGACGCGGAAGATCTCCGCGGTGGCCTCGTGGTCCTCGTCGATGTGCTCCAGCACGTCGAACGCGGTCACCAGGTCGAGCGCCCCGGTGCCGACCGGGAGCCGCCGCGCGTCGGCCCGCATCACCGACAGCCCGCGCTCGCGGGCAACCTCCGCGCCCTCGGTGCTGTATTCGAGCGCCACCGGACGCCAGCCGTGCGCACGCAGCACGCGGGTGTTGCCGCCGCCGGCCGCGCCGATGTCGAGCGCCGCACCGGGCGCGCCGAGCCCGCGCAGCGCACGGGCGAGCAGCGCCCGGCGCTCGGCGTACCACCAATGGCGGTCCTCGAGCGCGGCCAGCTTGCGGATCTCGGTCGCTTCCACGGCACTCACCCTATTACGCTGCCCGGCATGCCCGAGGCACACGGCTTCGCGTACGAGGAGCGCGCCGACGGATCGGTCGTGATCTTCCACCACGGCCGGACCGCGACGACGTTGCGTGGCGGCCGCGCGGCGGAGTTCCTGGCCGAGGTCGACGCCGACCCGCAGGGCGTGATGGCCCGCTGGACGGGCAACTACCGGCGGGGCAACGAGCGCATGGGCAAGAACCACCCGCGTAACAGGAGCTAGAGCGGGATGTTCCCGTGCCCGCCACGCGCCGCGGGTGCGGCCGCCAGCGCCTCCGCCAGGCGGCGACGGGTCTCACCGGGCTGGAGCACGTCGTCGACGACGCCGATCTCCAGCGCCCGCTGCACGCCGCCGGCCTCCTTGATCTGCTGCTCGACGAGCCGCGCCCGCAAAGCCTCGCGGTCCTCGTGGGACGCGGCGGCGAGCTTCTTGCGGTGCAGCACGTTGACCGCGGCCGACGCGCCCATCACCGCGATCTCCGCGTCCGGCCAGGCGAACACCGCGGTGGCACCCAGCGAGCGGGAGTTCATCGCGATGTACGCGCCGCCGTACGCCTTGCGGGTCACCAGCGTCACCCGGGGCACGACTGCCTCGGCGAACGCGTGCAGGAGCTTGGCGCCGCGGCGCACCACGCCGTCCCACTCCTGGCCGAGGCCGGGCAGGTAGCCGGGGACGTCGACCAGCACGACCAGCGGCACGCCCAGCGCGTCGCACATCCGGACGAAGCGGGCGGCCTTCTCGGCGCTGGCCGCGTCCAGGCAGCCGCCCAGGCGCAGCGGGTTGTTGGCGATCACGCCGACCGTGCGGCCGGCGAAGCGGCCCAGGGCGGTGACGACGTTCGGCGCCCACTTGGCGTGGAGCTCCACACCGGGCTCGTCGAGCAAGGCGCTGACCACGGGCTTCACGTCGTACGCCCGGTTGGCGGTCTCCGGCATCGTGCCGGTCAGGTCGTGCGTGGGGTCGTCGACGGCGACGTCGGCCGGTGAGATCCGCCCCTGCCGGCCGAGCAGGGCGGCCAGTTTGCGCGACTCGTCGAGCGCCGACTCGTCGTCCTTGGTGGTCACATGGACGACGCCGGAGCGCCGGCCGTGCGGCTCGGGGCCGCCGAGCCGTTCCATGTCGACCTGCTCGCCGGTGACGCTGCGGACGACCTCGGGGCCGGTCACGAAGATCCGGCCCGCGCCGCTCATCACCACGATGTCGGTCAGCGCCGGCCCGTAGGCGGCACCGCCGGCCGCGGGGCCGAGCACCACGGAGATCTGCGGGACCTGGCCGGACGCCCGGACCATGGCCGCGAAGACCTGGCCGACAGCGTCCAGGGCGACGACGCCCTCGGCCAGCCGCGCGCCGCCGGAGTGCCACAGGCCGAGCACCGGCACGCGCTCCTGGACAGCGGCGTCGATCGCCTCGACGATGTGCCGGCAGCCCTCGCTGCCCATCGCGCCGCCCATCCGGGTGGCGTCGGTGGCGTACGCGACCACCGGGGTGCCCTCGATCTCGCCGCGGGCGGCGAGCACCCCCGAGTCGTCGCGGGGTGCGACCAGGCGCAGGGTGCCGGCGTCGAACAGGGCGCGCAGCCGAAGCTCCGGGTCCCGGTAGTCCGCGCCGGCCGTGTCGTCGACAGCCATGCTCCTGGTCACCACATTCCCCCCGTCAGTGGCGCGATGGTCACCCGCGGGTGAACACCAGCGCCACGTTGTGCCCGCCGAAGCCGAACGAGTTGTTCAGCACCGCCGGGATGTCCAGCGGTCGCGCCTTGTGCGCGGCCACGTCCATGTCGAGCTTGTCGTCGGGGTCGTCGAGGTTGATCGTCGGCGGCACCACGCTGTCACGGATGGCCAGGATCGAGGCGATCGACTCCAACGCGCCCGCCGCGCCGAGCAGGTGCCCGGTCATCGACTTGGTCGCGGTGATCACAGGATGGTCGCCGAGCGCGGCGTGCAGTGCGGCGATCTCCGCCACGTCACCCACAGGGGTGGAGGTGGCGTGCGCGTTGACGTGGACGATGTCGCCCTTGGCGATGCCGGCGTCGGCGATCGCCTTGGCGATGGCCCGGATCGCGCCGCGCCCCTCCGGGTGCGGCTGGACGATGTCGTAGCCGTCTGAGGTCAGGCCGGCACCGGCGAGCCGGGCATAGACGTGCGCACCGCGCGCGGCGGCGTGGTCGGCGCGCTCCAGCACCACGACGCCGGCGCCCTCGCCCAGCACGAAGCCGTCGCGGCCCTTGTCCCACGGGCGGGACGCGCGCTCCGGGTCGTCGTTGCGGGTCGACATGGCCCGCATCGAGGCGAAACCGGCGATCGGCAGGGGGTGGATGACCGCCTCGGTGCCGCCGGCCACGACCACGTCGGCCCGGCCGGCGCGGATCATGTCGAGGCCGAGCGCGATCGCCTCGGCGCCGGTCGCGCAGGCGCTGGCGACCGAGTGGACCCCGGCCTGGGCGCCGAGCTCGAGCCCGACCCAGGCGGCCGGGCCGTTCGGCATCAGCATCGGCACGGTGTGCGGGGACACCCGGCGCGGGCCGGAGGCCTCCAGGATGTCGTCCTGGGCGAGCAGGGTGGTCGCGCCCCCTATGCCCGAGCCGATGCTGACGCCGAGCCGCTCCGGGTCGAGCCCGGTGTCGGCCAGGCCGGCGTCGGCCCACGCCTCGTGCGCGGCGATCAGCGCGATCGCCTCGGACCGGTCGAGCCGGCGGAGCTTGACCCGATCGATCTTCTCGGAAGGCTCGACCGCGAGCTGCGCGGCGATCCGGACCGACAGTTGGCCGGCCCACTCCTGGGTGAGCGGACCCACCCCGGAGCGGCCGGCCAGCATGGCGTCCCAGGTCGACGCGACGTCCCCGCCGAGCGGGGTCGTCGCTCCGAGCCCGGTGACGACGACGTCGGTGCGACTCATGTCAGGCGTTCGACTCGATGTAGGTGACGGCGTCGCCGACGGTCTTGAGGTTCTGCACCTCGTTGTCGGGGATCTTGACGCCGAACTTCTCCTCGGCCGCCACGACGACCTCGACCATGGACAGCGAGTCGACGTCGAGGTCGTCCGTGAAGGACTTCTCCTCGGCCACGTCGTCGGGGTTGACCCCGGCGACCTCTTCCAGGATCTCGGCCAGGCCCGACGTGATCTCGTCACGGGTCATTGCGGTGGTGTCCTCTCGGTGGGTGGTGATGTGTCTTGCGCTTACGGGCAACGAACAACCTGCCCGGCGTACGTTAGGCCGCCGCCGAACCCGAACAGCAGGACGGGTGCGCCGGACGGCACCTCGCGCCGTTCGATCAGCTTCGACAGGGCCAGCGGCACGCTCGCCGCCGACGTGTTGCCGGACTCGACGATGTCCTTGGCGACGACCGCCTGCGGCATGCCGAGCCGCTTGGCGATGCCGTCGATGATGCGGGCGTTGGCCTGGTGCGGCACGAAGGCCGCGATCTCCTCGGGCGCGACGCCGGCCCGCTCGCAGGCCTGCAGCGCCAGCGGCGCGAGCGCCGTGGTCGCCCAGCGGAACACCGACTGGCCCTCCTGCTGGATGTACGGGCGCCAGCCCTCGATCCGGACCGCGTCGGACTTCTCCGGCACCGAGCCCCAGATCACCGGGCCGACCCCGGGCGCCTCGTCCTCGGCGGCCGCGGTGACCACGGCCGCGCCGGCACCGTCACCGAAGATGATGCAGGTCGAGCGGTCGGTCCAGTCGGTGAAGTCGGAGAGCTTCTCGGCGCCGATGACCAGGGCGTTGCGGGCCGCACCGGCGCGGATCGCGTGGTCGACCGTGCCGAGGGCGTACGAGAAGCCGGAGCACGCGGTGTTGATGTCGTAGGCGCCGGGGGCGTTGATGCCCAGCTTGGCGGCGACCCGGCAGGCCACGTTCGGGCTGCGGTCGACGGAGCTGCACGTGGCGACCACGACGAGGTCTATGTCGGACGGGGTGAGGCCGGCGTTGGCGAGCGCCTTCTCGGCCGCGAACCCGGCCATGTCGGCGACCGTCTCGCTGTCGGCGATCCGCCGGGTGGCGATGCCGACCCGATCGCGGATCCACTCGTCGTTGGTGTCGACGATCTGGGCCAGGTCGTCGTTGGTGAGCACCCGCGACGGCTGGTAGTGGCCGAAGGCGAGGATGCGGGAGCCTGTCATGCGGGATGTCCTCCGATGCGCGCGAGCGGCTGGCCCGGTGCGACCGGGTCGTCGTGATGGGCGAGCCATTCGGTCAGCAGGCCGTCGCCGTGCGCGGTGACCTCGACCGGGCCCTGCCGAGTGGAGACGTGCCCGATGATCTGACCAGTACGTACGCTATCGCCTTCGGCCAGGCCGTCGACCGGGAGGAACAGGCCGGCGGTGCCGGCGACGACGACCCGGAACTGCGGGCTGGGCTCGTGACTGGGCGCTGAGCCGTGGCGGGCGATCAGGTCGCGCGCGGCGGGCAGGTCGTCGGGGGTGTTGAGGGTCACGATCTCGATGCCGTTGGCCTTGAGCTCACGCTTGACCAGCCCGGCCAGGGTGCCCGCGGGCGGCAGCTCGATCACGGCGGTCACACCGAGGTCGGCGAGGGTACGCATGCACAGGTCCCACCGGACCGGCGCGGTGACCTGGCGCACCAGCCGCGTGAGCAGCTCGCGCCCGTGGGCGACGGCGGCGCCGTCGAGGTTCGACAGCAGGATCCGGGTCGGGTCGGCGGGGGTGATGCCGGCCGCGACGGCCGCCAGCGCCTGTTCGGCGGGGGCCATGAACGGGGTGTGGAAGGCGCCGGCCACCGCCAGCGCGATGACCCGCGCCTTGGCCGGCGGTTCGGCGGCGAGCTTGGCCAGCGCGTCGAGCGCGCCGGCGGCGACGACCTGGCCCGCACCGTTGCGGTTGGCCGGGTAGAGGCCGTGCGTCTCGATCGCCGCGAGCACCTCGTCGGGGTCGCCGCCGAGCACGGCGGACATGCCGGTGGGCTCCAGCGCGCAGGCGGCGGCCATCTCGCGACCGCGGACCCCGGCCAGCGTCACCGCGGCCTCGGCGGAGAGCGCTCCGCCCAGCGTCGCCGCGCCGAGCTCGCCGACGCTGTGGCCGGCGACCACCGAGACGTCGTGCATCGGCAGCCGCTCGGCGGCGAGCAGCGCGGCCGCTACGAGCAGGGGCTGGGTGCGCGCCGTGTCCTTGATCTCGTCGGCGTCGGCCTGCGTGCCGAGGTGCACGAGGTCGACTCCGGAGAGTGCCGACCACCAACGGAGGCGGGCCTCGGCACCGGGGAGTTCGAGCCACGGTGCGAGGAAACCGGGCTTCTGCGAGCCCTGGCCAGGAGAGAGTACGGCTAGCACGTTTACGACTCTGCGGGATACTCGTGGGTCATGTGGTTGCCGGCAGGCACCAAACCACACTATTGGTTTTGTATGGTTTCTACAATGAGTGGCTGCGATCACGTACGGTATGGAGCCATTTTTCCCAAACGAGCGTTCAGGCGTCACCCGGCGGCGTGGAGCCACGGGGATCCAGCCGGCCGACCGTCAGCGCGATCCGCAACGCGAACAGGTCCCGCGGGGACAGCGGCGAGAAGCCGGTGACGTCGCCGATCCGCCGCAGCCGGTAGCGCACCGTGTTCGGATGCACGAACAGCGCCCGGGCCGCGCTCTCCAGCACGCCGCCGGCCGCGAAGAACGCGTCCAGGGTCTCGATCAGCTCGCCGCCGGCCCGCACCAGGGCGCCGTAGACGTCCCTTCGCAGAGCGCGGCGGGCCGCGGCGTCACCCGCGAGGGCCCGCTCCGGCAGCAGCGCCGCCGCGGCGACCGGCCGGGGTGCGTCCGGCCAGGCGGGCGCGGCCCGGAACCCGGCCAGCGCCGCCCGGGCCGACTCGGTCGCCTCGTCGAGGCTGGCCACCGCCGGCCCGACCACGACCGGCCCGGTGCCGAAGCCGTCGAGCAGCTTCTCCGTCGCGTTGAGCGGGTCGGTCGCGCCACCGAGCACCACGACCAGGCGGTCGCCGTGCACGCCGCTGATCACCTCGACGCCGATCCGGCGCGCGGCGCGGTAGACCGTGTGCAGCACCGGGGCCACCTCGCCGCCGGGTGAGCGCCCGACGGCCACCGCCACCGGCGGCGGGTCCGCCCAACCGAGCGCGGCGGCCCGGCTGGCCAGGGTGTCGGTGGAGTCGCCACGCAGCAGCGCGTCGACGAGCAGGGCCTGGAGCCGGGCGTCCCACGAGCCGCGGGACTCGGCGGCGCGCGCGTAGACCCGGGCCGCGGAGAAGGCGATCTCCCGCGAGAAGCGGAGCACCTCCTCGCGCAGGTCCCGCTCCTCGCCGGGCGCGGCCAACTGGCCGGCGTGCTCCTCGACGACGTCGATGGTGACCTGGATCAGGGCGACGGTCTGCTGGAGGCTGATGCTGCGGGCCAGCGCGCGGGGTGCGGTCGCGAACACCTCGTCGGAGACCTCGCGGGGCCGGGTCTGCGGACCCTGGCGCATGAACTCGACCAGCGAGCGGACGCCGGCCTGGGCGACCAGCATCACCCAGGCGCGCTGGTCGGCAGGCAGGGCGCGGAACCAGGCGAGGCTTTCATCCATCCGGGCGACACTGGCCGTGGCGAGGGCGCCCGCCGACCGCTCGATCCGGCGCAGGGTCGCCGCGAGCCCGTCAGCGGTCTGGTCGTCCACGCGTACACCATAGGCTTGTCGGGATGCACCACTCTCCCGCGCGCCCGCCGGCCGCCCTGCCCCTGGCCGCGTTGGCCGCGTTCGGGGTGCTGCTCGGGCTCGTGGCCGCCGACTGGCCGCCGCTGGTTCGCTGGGACGACTCCGTCAGCGCGACCCTGCGTTCGTTCGGTACCTCCCGGCCGGTGCTGGTCGACTGGCTGCGGGCACTGACCTCGTTCGCCGCCACCATCCCGTTCGTCGCCGTCGGGGCCGCCGCGACGCTGCTGTTCGCGGTCCGCCGGGAGCGCTGGCCGGCGCTGTTCTGCGCCCTTGTCACGGCGGCCGTGCCGATCGCGTGGGGGGTCATGCACTGGGCGCTGCACAACCCGCGTCCGGTCGACGGCTTCGTGGTGGTCTCCAGTTCGGGCTTCCCGAGCGGTCACACCAGCAACGCCGCCGCCTTCGCGGTGGCCGTCGTGCTGCTCGTCTGGCCCCGGGCCGGTGCCGCCACCCGGCTCGCGACCGCCTTGGCCGTGATCGCGTTCGCGGTGTTCATCGGCTTCACCCGGGTGGCGCTGCTGGCCCACTGGCCGACGGACGTGATCGGGGGCTTCCTGCTGTCCCTGGCGCTGGTGCCGATCGCCGCTCGGATCGCGAACCTGGGCCGGGTCGAGGGATGAGGCGTTCGGTCGCCGCAGCGGCCGGGACTCGCGGCTCGCGGGCCGCTGGCCGCGTCAACGGGTGAGAGTCGGTGTTCGCCGCCATCTTTGCGGCTCGCGGGCCTTCGGCCGCGTGCGCGCACCGGCTGACGCGGTCGCCGCTCGGGTGACCGACCTAGACGAGTACGTCCTAACCACCGCTGATGGGTGTTGCCAGGGGAGTGGGTGGTCCGGTTTGTGACGGCAGAGATCAGGCCTGGTTGTGCGTGAAGGTCGGTGACTGGCTCGGAGCGCCGGTGGCGGGTGGTCCGTCGGTCTAGGGGTGTGTCGGGACGCGGCTGGTTGTTGGTGGCGCGGGCCGTGATCGGGTGTGGCTGGTCTGGTCTCGGACGGGTGTGGGCCTTGATCGGGTGTGGCTGGTCTGGTCCTGGGACGGCGTGTCGACCAGGTCTGGCGCACACGATCAACGTTTCGGCCCTGGATCTACCAGATAGCTCACTCCCGATCACGGCCCAGCGCTTAAGGGCCACGGGCCAAGGCCACGACTGACGGGGCGTTACGGGCCACGGCCCACGGCAGGCCTGCGACGCGGGGCCGTTGGAACTCACTCGTCTAGGCCGCGTCGACGGGTAGGGCCGCGTGCACCCGCCACCGCGCCCCGGTGGCCGGCCCCGCGTCCAGCCGTCCGCGCAGGAGGGCGGCCCGCTCGCGCATGCCGATCAGCCCGGCGCCGGCGCCGAGGTGGTCCAGCGGTCCGGGGTCGGCGACCGGGTTGTGCACGGTCAGCCGTACCTCTTCGGCTCCGTAGTCGACCGTCACGCTGGCCGTACCCGTGCCGTGTTTCAAAGCGTTCGTCAGCGACTCCTGCACGATCCGGTAGCCGGCCAGGTCCACACCCACCGGCAACGCCCGCGGCTCGCCGGTCGTGATCAGCTCCACCGCGAGCCCGGCCGCCCGCGCGCCGCTGACCAGCCGCTCCACCTCGCTCAGCCCCGGCGTGACCGGGTCGTCGCCGGGCTCCGCTTCCGGACCGCGCAGTACGTCGATCATCTGTCGCAGCTCGCCGAGCCCCTGCACGCTGTTCTCGCGGATCACCCGCAGCGACTCCTGGACCTGGTCCGCCGACAGGTTCTTCACGCTCAGCGCCGCGGTCGCGTGGATCGCCACCACGCTCAGGTGGTTGGCGACCATGTCGTGCAGCTCGCGCGCCATCCGGGTGCGCTCGGCGACGACGGCCTGGCGCCGGTCGAGCTCGGCGACCCGGGCGGTCTGCTCGGCGCGGGAACGTTCGAGGGCGGCCTGGTCGCGGTACTGGCGGACGCTCAACCCCGTCAGGATCGGCAGGACCAGCACGAGCACGGCCGGGATGCCGAGCACGATCCCGCGGAGCTCGCCCGACGTCACCACACCGATCACCGAGGTCGCGACGACCAACGCGATCGACACTTCGAGCGCGCGCCGCCAGAGCCGTTGGGGTCCGAAGACGCAGGCGTCGTACAACACCTGGGTGTAGATCAGAAGCGTGCCGAGCGACCCGCCGAGGGCCAGGTCGACCGTGACCGCGACGGTGCCGATCGCGAGGCTGAGCAGCGGCGCCCGGCGCCGCAACGCGACGGCGCCGCTGGCCGCGACCATCGGCGGATAGAGCAGCCAGTTGGCCTCGTCGGCGGCGCCGAGCCCGATCGTCTTGTACGCCCCCGACGCGATGATCAGCGTCCCGCCCGCGAGCGCGACGGCGGCCAGCAGGAGGTCGCGGCTGATCGACCCGCGCGGGGGGAGGCGCATCACGCCACCGATGCAACCACACGCGCGCCGCCGTCTCGTCCGCCTGCGAGAGGAGGCGCCTCCGCCCGGGGGATGAGACGGGGTTCGTCAGCGCCGGCGACGCGGTAGTCGATCTTCGGCCTTCTCATGGATACGCACGGCCGTGTCCCGTGCATGGGGGGAGACCGACATGATCGTGGCGTTGATCGTGGCCAGCGAGATCGGGTTCTGGGTGCTGCTGGGTGCGGGCTTGATCGCGCGCTACCTGCTGCGGCTGCGCCGGCTCAGCGTGGTGCTCCTGGTCGGCTCGCCGGTGCTCGACCTGGTGCTGCTCGTGGCGACGGTCGTCGACCTGCGCCGGGGTGCGACGGCTGGTCCGTTCCATGGCCTGGCCGCGGTCTACCTCGGCTTCTCGGTCGTGTTCGGGCACGCCATGATCCGGTGGGCGGACCAGCGGTTCGCGCACCGCTTCGCCGGCGGTCCGCCGCCGTGGAAGCCGCCGAAGGGCGGGTGGGCGCGAGCGCGGCACGAGTGGCGCGAATGGGGCAAGGCGGTCGCCGCATGCACGATCTCGGCCGCGCTGCTCGGCGCCGGCATCCTTCTCGTCGGCGACGCGTCGCGTTCCGCTGCGTTGCTCGGCTGGCTGACCCGGATGGGTTGGGTAGCCGCGATCTGGTTCGTCGTCGGCCCCGCATGGGCGACACTCTTCCCGGGTCGGGCCAAAGAGGACGCGTTCCGTTGACGCAGCGGATCGCTGTAGTATGCAGCCAGTCACCCTGGCCCCGCGGGCGGGATTTCCGCTGCTCAGCCCATTAGGGTGTGGAGGCCTAGTGGCTCACCCGGTGGCGGCCGGGTGGCGAGACGGCGGAGAACAGGAGGCCGTGATGGCGCACGGGGAGGCCGATCCCGGCTGCGCCGACGCGGACAGCCAACCGCACATACCGGACGACTCCCGGCGCACGCCGCCGGGCAGACAAATCCGGCGGACCTGTGCGGAACCGACGGCGGAACGCGCTCGCAAAGAACGTCCGGAAACCGACCCCACGGACGACCCCCCAATGGACCAGGGCCCGATCCTCTTCGGCCGCGCACCAGCGTGCCGCAGTGACCGCCCAGGCTGGGCAGGAGCTCACCGCCACGGAGCGGTCCGCCCGCGCCGACGAGCCTCGCGCCGGGAACGCCCACCAGACCGCTGGTGCTGACCCCTCGCCAACTCGTTCCAGCGCCGAGCCTGCTGCGGACCGAAGCGGTTCCGTCCGGCTGACACCGCGGCAGGCGTCTCGCGTGTGCCGCCTCCGCGCGGTTCCCCGCCTTCGCAACACCTGCCGGCGGTCGGTCCGCCGGCCGCGTCCGCACAAGCGAAGTGTCTGGTTGATTCGCGCGAAGCAGCGGACGCATGCGGGTGTCGGCGGCGCTGGGCGCTTCGCGCGGCTCCGGGTTGCGGTGACGCACGCAGGTCGTGCGCCGCTCGCGCGGCTTACGTTTGTGCGCACTGCGGCATGTTGCGGTGACGGCCTCGTGGAGCGATGGCCGGCTCGCGGCTTGCGCCGCTCAGGCCCTGCCCGGCTCAGGCCTTGCCGGGCTCGGGTCTTGTCTGGCGCGTGCCGCGCCCGGACGCGTGTCGTGGAGCGCTCGCGCGGTTCGTGGTCTCCCACACGGCCGCATGGAGCGGTGCCCGGCTCGGGCCTTGCCCGCCCGGCTCGGGCTGCGCCCGGTACGCGCCGGTACGCGCCGGAGGCTGGATCTTCGGCTCGTGGTGGTGTGCGCTGTGGCGTGTCCGGGTGATGGCGCGTGGAGCGGTGGGTGTCGGCGCCGGGTGCAATGTAGATTTTGTCCGATATGGACGAGAAGCAGCGGCAGATCATCGACCAGGCGATCGCTATAGCCGACGAGCAGGGGATCGAGGCTGTGTCCATGCGGGCCGTGGGGCAGCGGCTCGGGCTTAGTCCGATGGCGATCTACCCCTACCTGCGGAGCAAGGGTGCGCTGCTCGACGGCATGGTCGAGCGCATGCTCGGCGAGTTGCTGGCGACCGCACCCGCGACCGGTGGCTGGCAGGATCGGCTCCGGGCGGTGTCGACCGCGGTGCGGAAGCTCGCGCGCCGGCATCCCGGCGCGTACCCACTGATCGTCGCGCGGCCGGGTGCCACCGCGGAGTCCAGGCGGCTCGACGACCTGATCTCGGAGATCCTGCTCGCGGCCGGCGTCCCGAGCGCCGAGGTGCCGCGGCTCGAGCGGCTGCTCTCCACCCTGCTGCTCGGCTTCGCCAACTCCGAGGTCAACGGCCGTTTCGGGGCGCGGCCGCCCGAGGGTGACTGGGACAGCGAGTTTGCCGCCGACCTCGACGACGAGATCCGGCTGATCGAGCAGATCATCGCCCGATCAGGCGCCGCCTAGCGCGTGCGGTGGCGGATGATCAGCGCGACGCCGGCGACCATGAACGCGAGGACCAGCACCACACCACCGTTGAGCAGCACCAACCGCCGCAGCTCGGCCAGCAGCGTGTCGAGGTCACGGCCCGTCGGCAGGGAGTCTTCCGGGATGACCCGCTCGCCGCCGCCGATGCCGCCGCTCATCACGTCGGGCTTCTGGGGGACCGGGGCCCCGGCGATGCGGAGGGCTTCCGACATGGTCATGCGGCCCAGGAACCACGCGGCGGAGGTCTTCTTCTTGTCCGGCTGCGCGGCCGGGCGGAAGGCCTTCGGGCCGCCGTTGGCCAGCGGGTACAGGTCGTAGGTGTAGCGCGGCTTGTCGTCGAACCGCACCACGACGGTGAACTTGCGGCCCAGGTTGGCCGGCTTCGGCGCCGCGATCTGGCCCGTCGTGCCGCCGAGGAAGCTCACCTCTTTGAGCAGGTCGGCGAAGAGCTGCGGCTTCTCGGCCGCGGTCACGGTGATGTCGGCCATGCCCTCCGACGTGAGGGTCAGCCCGGTGGGCTTCGGAGCCTTGGGCGCCTGACCGACCACTGTGGTCGCGAGCGCGGGCGAGGCCGCACCGGTGGTGGCCAACATGAAACCCGCGGCGGCCACCAATAACAACCGTCTGAAAACCGATCGCCCCACCACCGTCCTCCTCGCCCCGTTCCGATGGCTGGCTGGTGCTTACTGCATAGACTCCGCGAACGGCCCACAGGTTGCACACAACCGTCGGGTTATTTGCAGCTTCTGCCATCTCGGTGACCCTCGCGGGGGACGTCGCCGTGATCATCGGCAGGCCGGCATCGTAACCGGCCCGCACAACGTGGTGGGGACCCGGTCCCGTCAGAGACGGGCGCGGGCGGCGCGGATCCGGGCCAGCGTGCGCTCCCGGCCCAGCACCGCCAGGGACTCGAACAGCGGCAGCCCCACCGAACGGCCGGTAACCGCCACCCGGACGGGTGCCTGTGCCTTGCCGAGCTTGAGCCCGCGCGCCGCGCCGACCTTTTCGAGCGTGCTCTTCAACGTCTCCGCGTCCCAGGAGGACAGCGCCGAGAACGCGGCGTCGGCCCCGTCGAGCAGGTCGGCCGCACCGTCCTTCATGGCCTTCGCCCATGCCGCTTCGTCGACGGCCGGCGACGCCAGGAACAGGAAGTCGACGTTGGGCACGATCTCGCTGAGCACCGCCACCCGGGTCTGCGCCAACGGCGCCACCGCCGCGAAGGCAGCGGGGTCGAACGAGGCGGGCTCCCACGGCGGCGCCGGGATCGTCGCCGTGCCGGTCAGCCAGGGCTGGCACGCGAGAATGAACTCGTCGACCGACAGCGCCCGGATGTATTCACCGTTGAACGCGCGCAGCTTCTTCTCGTCGAAGAACGCGGGGGAGGGGTTGACGTCCTCGAGCCGGAACTCGTCCTCGATCACCGACCACGGCACGATCTCCCGGTCGTTGCTCGGCGCCCAGCCCAGCAGCATCAGGTAGTTGCGCATGGCGTCGGCGAGGTAGCCCTCGTCGCGGTACGCCTCCAGGGCGACCTTGTCGCGGCGCTTCGACAGCTTCTGCCGCTTCTCGTTGACCACCACCGGCACGTGCGCCCAGATCGGCGGCTTGACGCCGAGCGCCTCCCAGAGCAGCTGCTGCTTGGGGGTGTTGGGCAGGTGCTCCTCGGCGCGGATCACGTGGGTGATGCCCTGGGTCATGTCGTCGACGACGTTGGCCAGCAGGAACACCGGCGAGCCGTCGGCCCGGGCGATCACGAAGTCTTCGATCTTCGCGTTCTCGAAGGTCGGCTCGCCGCGGATCAGGTCGACGACCTTCGTCTCGCCCTCGTCCGGCGTGCGGAACCGCAGCGCACGGCCCTCGCCCGGACCGAGGTTGCGGTCACGGCAGAAACCGTCATATCCGGCGTACGAGTTGCCGGTGCGGGCCTGCACCATCTCGCGCGTGCAGTCGCAGTAGTACGCGCGGCCCGCGCTGTAGAGGCGGCCGGCCGCGGCGCGCTGCTCGTCGGCGTTGGCCGACTGGAAGTACGGACCCTCGTAGCTGCCCCGCTCGATCCCGATCCAGTCGAGCGCGGAGAGGATGCCCTCGGTCCACTCGGGGCGGTTGCGCGCGGCGTCGGTGTCTTCGACGCGCAGCACGAACACGCCGCCGTGCTGCTTGGCGTAGATCCAGTTCTGCAGCGCCGACCGGGCGCCGCCGACATGGAACATTCCCGTCGGGGATGGGGCGAACCGCACGCGTACCGTCACGCGCCAAGCCTACGGGCGCCCCGGGGGCGGTCCGCCACCAGGTTTCAGGCTTTGCTCTGCACCCACATACGCACCACCCCCGGCGGCGAGGTGGTGCGTATTTGGGTGCAGAGCAAAGCCGCCAGAGATGTCCGGTTCGACCTCGGCCGGAAGGGAGGGGTAGAACTACGGAACAGAGCGGATCTTGCGCACCAGCACACTGCCGAGCAGCGTCACCACTGCCGTCGCGGCGTACAACGTCGGGTATCCGCCCAGGTAGACCACGATCCACGCGGCGGCGAACGGCCCCAGCGCCTGCGGCGCCGAGTTGGCGATGTTGATCACGCCGAGGTCCTGGCCGCGGCTCGTCGCCGCCGGCAGCACCTGGGTGATCAGCGCCGCGTCGACCGCCAGGTAGGCGCCGTAGCCGGCACCGAGCAGCACCGCCGCGACCACCGCCGCCGTCCAGACCGGCCAGACCGCCAGGATCAGCGCGGCCACGGCCATGATCACGCCGGACCAGATCACGAAGACCTTGCGCCGGCCGGAGCGGTCGGACAGGCGCCCCGCGTACACGGCCGTCGCCATCATCCCGGCCGTGTAGAGCAGGATCAGGATCAGCAGCCCGCCCTCGGGATCGGCGTAGTGCACCCCGTCCTCGAGGAAATAGAGCAGGTAGAGCGTGCCCAGAGCGTTGCCGACCTGCACCAGGAAGCGGGTGCCCCAGGCCCAGGCGAAGTCCGGGTGGCGGCGCGGGCTGATCCACATGCCCCGGACGAGGCCGCTCCACGAGAACGGCGGCCGGTGCTCGCGCGGCAGCGGGTCGTCCCCGGTGAGAAAGACGAAGGGCAGACCCAGCAGGAGTACGGCCACCGCCACCGCGACGTAGCCCGACAGGGTGCCGGTGAACACCGTGGTGACCAGCACCGCCCCGATCACCAGGCCGAGCGCCTGCGGGATGCCGGCCCAGCCGGACACCCCGCCGCGCTGGTCGACGGGCACCCGGTCGGGGAGCGCGGCGGTCAACGCCGCGAGCATCGCGTTGAAGCAGGCCTGCGCGGCGACCCAGGCGAGCGTGACGCCGAGGATCGTCTGCTGCTGGGCCAGTGCGAGCAGTGACAGCGCGCCGAGCACCGCACCGCCGAAGGTCCAGACGTGCCGGCGACCGAAGCGGCGGCCGCCGATGGTCAGCGTGGTGCGGTCGGAGAATGCCCCGGCGACCGGGTTGGCGACGATCGCGGCCAGCGCCCCGAAGCCCATCGCCCAGGCCAGCGCCGTCTCCTTGTGGCCCGGCGCGATGTCGGCGACCTGGTTGGGCAGCAGGATCTGGATCGGCGTGAAGAAGGCCATCCAGACGCCGAGGTTCGCCGAGAAGAGCAGCGCGATCCAGCCCCGGCGGACCCGTACCGTCGGCTCGGCCAGCGCCGCCGGAAGGGCGGACGCCTCCGGGTCAACGGTGGTCACGGATGCGCTCCCGCAGCCATTCGAAGGAGCTCTTCGGCGTACGCGTCTGCGTCTCGAAATCGACGTGCACCAGCCCGAAGCGTTTGGTGAACCCCTCGGCCCACTCCCAGTTGTCGAGCAGCGACCAGACGAAGTAGCCGCGCACGTCGACGCCGTCAGCCTGGGCGTCGCCGAGGGCGGCCAGATGTCCGTCGAGGTAGGCGATCCGCTCCGGGTCGTCACAACGGCCGTCCGAAGACACCACGTCGTCGTACGCGCAGCCGCTCTCGGTGATGTAGATCGGCGGGAACTGTCGTCCGTAGCGCCCGTGCAGCGTCACCAGCAGCTCGCGCAGCCCGTCGGGGGCCACGGGCCAGCCGAACGCCGTGGTCGGGTAGTCGTCCAGCGGCACCATCTCGAAAGGCAGCGGACTGCCGTCCTCCGGGCCGCGTACGCCGGTCGGGTTGTAGTAGTTGACCCCGAGCGCGTCGATCGGCGCGGCGATCACGTCGAGATCACCGTCGCGGACGACCGAGAGGTCGGCGGCGCCCTCGGGATAGCCGAGGCCGAACAGCGGGTCGGTGAACACCCGGTTGTGCAACGCGTCGTACGCGGTCGCGGCGGCCAGGTCGGCGGCAGAGCCCGACACGGGCCGGGCGGGCGAGTAGTTGTTGGCGATCGCCACCGGGCTGCCGGAATGGTCGCGCAGCGCCGCCACCGCCAGGCCGTGGCCCAGCAGTTGGTGGTGCGCGACCGGGAACGCGTCGAACAGGAGCTGCTCGCCGGGCGCGTGGGTGCCCAGCGCATAGCCGAGCGACATGTGCACGAACGGCTCGTTCAGGGTGATCCACATCCGGACGCGGTCGCCGAGCCGGTGCGAGACCAGCGCGGCGTACTCGCCGAACCGGTGGGCGGTCTCACGGTCGAGCCAGCCGCCGCGATCCTGGAGGCTCTGCGGAAGGTCCCAGTGGAAGAGCGTGGCGACCGGCGCGATGCCCGCGTCGAGCAGCCCGTCGACGAGGCGCTCGTAGTAGTCGAGCCCCGCCGCGTTGGCCGGCCCGGTGCCGTCGGGCTGGATCCGGGGCCAGGCGACGGAGAACCGGTACGCGCCGACGCCGAGCTCCCGCATCAGCGCGATGTCTTCGGGAAAGCGGTGGTAGGAGTCGGTCGCCACCGCGCCGGTGGTCCCGTCGACGATACGACCGGGCGTCGCGCTGAAGGTGTCCCAGATCGACACGCCGCGGCCGTCTTCGGTGGTCGCGCCCTCGATCTGGTGCGCCGAGGTCGACACTCCCCAGAGGAACCCGCCTGGCAGCTCCGGCATCAGCTTCCGCGCCTCCTAGCTAGCGTTACCGGCTAGTAAGCCGAAACTGGCTCGGACTGTAACCCCCGTCTCACCCGCCAGTCGAGAGGTTCGCGTCGACCAAGCTTTGGACCGTGCGGCGTACCGTCGCCGGGATCGTCCCGAACCAGCTGATCTCGCCTGTGTCGGGCTCCCAGACACCACGCACCCACCCGTCGACGACGACGGTGGGGGAGATCCACCCCTGCGGCCGGGACACGTCGGCCTTGTGGCCCGCGGCGCCGATCTGCTCGAGCTGGCGGGTGCTCCCGGTGATGTACGGGTCGAAGGCGGGAAGCAGGGCCGCCGTTCGCGGGCCTTTCAAAGTGAGGCTTTCGAGGTGCTCTTCGGGCAGGTGCATGTCCGTCCCGTCGACGTCGACCGTCGCGAGCCCTTCGAGCCGCCGGAACGACTTCTTCGCCAGGGCCGGCGTGAGGTCGAACCAGCGGGCGAACTCGTCGGGGGTGGCCGGGCCGTACGCGCCGAGGTAGTCGGTGGCCAGCCGGTCGATCGCGTCGTCGGTGCCGACCGATTCCCAGCTCCCGAGCCACCGGCGAGGTGCGACGAACGTGACGTTGCGGCCGCGCGGCGGCCCGGAACAGAGCAGCCCGCGAAAGGCGGCCGGCTTGAGGATCGTGCCGAAGCCCTGGGTCAGCCTGTCTCGCAGCTCCTGGTGGCCGGTGGCCCTGATGATCGCGTCGGCTAGCTCTTCACGGGTGAGGGGCTGATCGGTCAACACGTCAGGCAGGGCGGCCAGGATGTCGACCATCTGCGCGGCCGTCACGCCGTTGTACCTGAGCCACGAGTTGGTCCTGTCCCGCGTGCGCGTCGACATGGCCGCGACCCAGTGCGGGAAGTCGTCGGCGGGCAGCAGGTGCAGGGTGCCGCGGGCGGCCCAGGTGCGGACCAGTGTGCGCTCGTCCCAGAGCAGCGTGTCGAGCGCGCCGGGTCGGCGGGTGCGGAGGTTGGTCGCGGTGACCGCCGAAGCGGCGACCTGGGCGTGCACTCCGACCACCCGACGCGCCACGGCGACCGGATCGGCCGCCTTGTCGTCGGCGAGGTGGTGCCGGCGCATCCGCCAACGCAGGACCTGGTCCCAGCTCAGTTTGGTAACCACTTAAACAGGTTACAGCCGATAAAGCGTCGGCGAAGCCCTCGTTGGCGCTCATCGCCCGCCCGGACGATGTATCGCGGCATTCATCACCGGCGATACTTGCGGATGGCATTACAACTGCTGAGATCGCCGGCAGGGCATCCGGCCCACCAGAACTCACTGCGGTGGCTGATCGCCGGCGCTCCGGCGTGGGTCGCGGTGTGTGCGTTGCTCGGGGTAGTCGTCGCGTCGTCCGCCGTCGCCACGGCGGCGCTGATGTTGACGAGCTCGGCGGCCGCCTATGGGTGGGGTGCCACCTGGTGGGCTCTTCTTCGACGTTGCCGCGGCGATCATGGGTGTGCTGGACTTCCCGGCCGAGCAGGGCAACTCCAGCCACGCGGTCATCGCGTTCTGCTGCGCGATCCTCAGCGTGATCATGCCGGCCCTCGTGCTCGGCATCGTGCTGGTGCGGATCTTCACGGTCAGGCCGTTCCGGTGGAGAGCCACCATGAGCCTCATTCGAGTCTCGGAACTCGACGTGGAGACGCGTGGGCTCGTCGACAACGGCGCGCAGATGGTGATCGCCGTGCGTTGGTACAAGATCCCACGGCAGCTGGTGATCTCGAAGCACGGAGCATGAGCTACTTGGCCTACTACCGACCCGGGACGTTCGACCGGATCGACGGTCAGGTGCTGTTCGCGCGCCGCGAACCGGGGGATCGGTCGCCGGTCAGCGGTCATCTGGCGCCCGTACCTGGACCGGCTGTGCGACGCGTTCGCGCAGCACGACGGCCTGCTGGAGATCTTCAACGCCGAGCCGCTTCCGGCCGACGTGCGGGTCGTCGATCTCGACAGGCGGAAGTGGGACGAGCAGGCGGATCCGTACGCGGACCCGGCGCCGTCCTGAACGGCGGCTACCCGGTTCGCGCGGCGCATCTACCCTCGTCGACATGAGGGGAACCTGGATGGTGACCGTCGTGACGACGGTCGGGCTGTTGCTCGTCGTCGGTTTCCGTTCGGTTCGGCGGCGCGGCCAGGCTCGGATGTCGACCATGGAGCAGGCGCGCCGCGCGACGCGGGAGATGCGCCGTGAGAGTCGCCTCCTGCGCGGTAGCCGCGGGCGCGGCGACGGAGAGCACTTCTGGCGCACGAAGCTCGGCAAGTACGGCGACGAGCACCACGGCGACGACAGCGGCGGCGCTGGTTTCGGGGACTCCGGCGGCGGATCGGGCGGCGGCAGCGACTAGGCCGGCAGGCTGAAGACGTCGCCGGTCAGCAGGTACGCCGTCCGCAGCAGCAGCCCCCACTGGTCCCGGACGAACTGCCGGAACCGTTCCTCGTCATCCACCCGCGCGCGAGAAAGGTTGAGCGAAGAAAAAGGGCGCCCCGCGAAAAGCGGGGCGCCCTTGAAGAACCGAAGCCTACGAGTCGCCGCCGGTCTCGCCGACGGGCGCCGCGTTGACGTCGTCGATCGCGTACTTGCGGGCCGCCTCGACCGGGATCGACGGGGCGATCTCGCCGCGGACCGCGAGCTGGCGCAGCGTCGCCACCGCCACCGACTCGGCGTCCACGTTGAAGTGGCGGCGCAGGGCGTGCCGGGTGTCGGACAGGCCGAAACCGTCGGTGCCCAGCGACGTGTAGTCGCCCGGGATCCAGCGCGAGATCAGGTCCGGCACGGCGCGCATCCAGTCGCTGACCGCGACGACCGGGCCGTCGGCACCCGCCAGCTTGCGACGGATGTACGGGACCCGCGGCTCGCTGCCCGGGTGCAGCAGGTTGTATTCCTCGGCCTGCACCGCGTCGCGGCGGAGCTCGGTCCAGGACGTCACCGACCACACGTCGGCGGCCACGCCCCAGTCCTGCGCGAGCAGCTGCTGGGCCTTGAGCGCCCACTGCATGCCCGTACCCGAGGCCAGGATGTTGGCCTTGAGCCCGCCGCCCTCGACCGCCGGAGCGGGCGAGTAGCGGTAGATGCCGCGGAGCAGACCCTCGACGTCGAGGTCGACCGGCTCGACCGGCTGCAGGATCGGCTCGTTGTAGACGGTCATGTAGTAGAAGACGTTCTCCGCCTCCTCGCCGTACATCCGGTGCAGGCCGCGCTCGACGATGTGCGCCATCTCGAACGCGAACGCCGGGTCCCACGCCACGACGGCCGGGTTGGTCGCCGCGATCAGGTGGGAGTGGCCGTCCTCGTGCTGGAGGCCTTCACCGTTGAGCGTGGTCCGGCCGGCGGTGGCGCCGAGGACGAAGCCGCGGGCCATCTGGTCGGCGGCGGCCCAGAAGCTGTCGCCGGTGCGCTGGAAGCCGAACATCGAGTAGAAGATGTACAGCGGGATCATCGGCTCGCCGTGCGTGGCGTACGAGGTGCCCGCCGCCGTGAACGAGGCCACGGAGCCCGCCTCGTTGATGCCCTCGTGGAGGATCTGGCCGCCGAGCGCTTCCTTGTAGGACAGGAACAGCTCCCGGTCGACCGGCGTGTAGTTCTGCCCGTGCGGCGAGTAGATCTTGGCCGTCGGGAAGAGCGAGTCCATGCCGAAGGTACGGGCCTCGTCCGGGATGATCGGCACCCAGCGCTTGCCGAACTCGCGGTCCTTCATGATGTCCTTGAGCAGGCGTACGAAGGCCATGGTGGTGGCGACCTTCTGCTTGCCCGACCCGCGCTTGACGTCGCCGAACCGCTCGCTGCCAGGGATCTGCAGCGGGATCACCTTGGTGTTGCGCGACGGCAGGTAGCCGCCGAGCGCACGCCGGCGCTCGTGCAGGTACTCCATCTCGTCCGACTTGTCCTCCGGACGGATGTACGGCGGCAGGTACGGGTTCTCCTCGAGCGCCTTGTCGGGGATGTCGAGGTAGAGCCGGTCGCGGAACGACTTGAGGTCGTCGAGCGTCAGCTTCTTCATCTGGTGGGTCGCGTTGCGGCCCTCGAACGAGGAGCCGAGCGTCCAGCCCTTGATCGTCTTGGCCAGGATGACCGTCGGCTGACCGGTGTGCTCGGTCGCCGCCTTGTACGCCGCGTAGATCTTGCGGTAGTCGTGACCGCCGCGCTTGAGGTTCCAGATCTCGTCGTCGGTCATGCCTTCGACCATCTTGCGCGTACGGGGGTCGCGGCCGAAGAAGTGCTCGCGGACGTACGCGCCGGACTCCGCCTTGTAGGTCTGGTAGTCGCCGTCTGGCGTGGTGTTCATGAGGTTGACCAGCGCGCCGTCGGAGTCGGCGGCGAGCAGCGGGTCCCACTCGCGGCCCCAGACGACCTTGATGACGTTCCAGCCGGCACCCCGGAAGAACGCCTCGAGCTCCTGCATGACCTTGCCGTTGCCGCGGACCGGGCCGTCGAGCCGCTGCAGGTTGCAGTTGATCACGAAGGTCAGGTTGTCGAGCTCCTCGCGGGCCGCGACGCCGATCGCGCCGAGCGACTCGGGCTCGTCCATCTCGCCGTCACCCAGGAACGCCCACACGTGCTGGTCGGACGTGTCCTTGATGCCGCGGTTGTGCAGGTAGCGGTTGAACCGCGCCTGGTAGATCGCGTTCATCCCGCCGAGGCCCATGGAGACGGTCGGGAACTCCCAGAAGTCGGGCATGAGGCGCGGGTGCGGGTACGACGGCAGGCCGCCGCCCAGCCCGGCGTGCGAGAGCTCCTGGCGGAAGCCGTCGAGGCGCTCCTCGGACAGCCGGCCCTCCATGTACGCGCGCGCGTACATGCCGGGGGAGGCGTGGCCCTGGTAGAAGATGTGGTCGCCGCCACCCGGGTGGCTCTTGCCCCGGAAGAAGTGGTTGAAGCCCACCTCGTAGAGCGCCGCGGCGCTGGCGTAGGTCGAGATGTGACCGCCGACGCCGATCTCCGGACGCTGGGCGCGGTGCACGAGCATCGCGGCGTTCCAGCGGATGTAGGCACGGATCCGGCGCTCGACGAACTCGTCACCCGGGAACCAGGGCTCTCGCTCCGGCGGAATCGTGTTGATGTAGTCGGTGGTGGTCAGCGGCGGGACGCCGACGTTGCGCTCACGAGCGCGCTCCAGCAACCGCAACATCACGTACCGGGCGCGCTTGGCGCCGGCCGCGTCGATGACTCCGTCGAGAGACTCGACCCACTCGGCGGTTTCCTCGGGGTCGATGTCCGGAAGCTGGCTCGGCAGGCCGTCACTGATCACCGGGCGCTTGCGTTCCGTAGCCACAGGCATTCCTCAGATTGTGGGGACGACTGACATTTCGGAGCCAAGTGTCCCGGGTGTGGGATTCGTCTCCAACGCCATACTGCCCCGTTTCTCATTCCGGCGTCACGTCGCGTACTGCCAGACGCGACACTCGACACACATACCAACCGGTAACTCACCCCGGAAGGAAGGAAAAGCGGACCTGTCGGACAGCGTTGTCCCCGTTGGTGTCGACCAGGCAGATGGACTGCCAGGTGCCCAGGGCGAGCCGACCTCCCAGAACCGGGATCGACGCGTACGGGGCGACGAAGGCGGGCAGGACATGGTCGCGACCGTGCCCCGGCGAGCCGTGCCGGTGTCGCCACCGGCCGTCGGCCGGCAGGAAACCGTCGATCGCCGTCATCAGATCGGGGTCGTCGGAGCCGGAGCCGCTCTCGATGATCGCGATGCCGGCGGTGGCGTGCGGCACGAACACGTGCAGCAGCCCGTCGCCCTCACCGGAGACGAACTGCTGCGCCTCCGCGGTCACGTCGCGCACCGCCGGGCGGCGGCCCGTCTCGACCGTGATCACCTCACTCCGCATCCGGTCAATTCTAGGGACGATCCACGCTTTCCGTGGCCGGGTCTGGCGTGACCGATGGGGCAGGTGACTGGCCGTGAGTGGCTTGCGTCGGTAATGCTTTCGACGTGACCACGCCGCAAGATCTCGACGAACGGTTCCGGGCGGCGGTAGGCGCGCTGACGCCCGGCACCGCCGGCCTCCCCGAGGGGATGACCGCCGAGCTGGCGCGCGCCGTGTTCGACGCCCAGCTGACCAGCCGGCACCTCGACCTGGCCGCGCGCTGGCTGCGCAGCTTCGGCGAGGGCTACTACACGATCGGGTCGTCCGGCCACGAGAGCAACGCGGCCGTCGCCGCCGCGCTCCGGCACACCGACCCGGCCTTCCTGCACTACCGCTCGGGCGCGTTCTACGCCGCCCGGGTCGCCCAGGCGGGGGTCGGTGACCCGATCGCCGAGGCGGCCCGGGACGTGCTGCGCGGCGTGGTCGCCTCGACCAGCGAGCCCATCGCCGGCGGCCGCCACAAGGTCTTCGGCAACGCGGCGCACCACGTCGTGCCGACCACCTCGACGATCGCGTCCCACCTGCCCCGCGCGGTGGGTGCGGCGTTCGCGATCGAGCGGCTGCGCAAGGTCAACGGCAACGGCGCCTCGGACGCTCCCTGGCCGGCCGACGCGGTCGTGGTGTGCTCCTTCGGCGACGCCTCGGTCAACCACGCGACGGCGACGGCGGCGCTCAACACCGCTGGCTGGATCGACCACACCGGGCTGCGGCTGCCGCTGCTGCTGGTCTGCGAGGACAACGGCATCGGCATCAGCGTGAAGTCACCGGCCGGGTGGGTCGCGTCGACGCTGCGGGCTCGCCCGGGACTGCGCTACTTCGCGGCCTCCGGAGACGACCCGGCCGACGCGTACGCCACCGCCGTCGAGGCCGCTTCCCATGTGCGACGGTCACGCAGACCGGCCGTGCTGCACCTGTCCACCGTGCGGTTCATGGGGCACGCCGGCGCCGACGCCGAGGTGGCCTACCGGCCGGCCGCCGACCTGGAACGCGACCTGACCCGCGACCCGGTGGTGGCCACCGCGCGACTGCTGGTCTCCTGCGGGCTGGCCACCGCCGAGGAGATCCTGGCCCGCTACGACGAGATCGGCTGGCAGGTGCGCAAGGTCGCCGAGGAGGTGCTGGGCGAGCCGAAGCTGACCACGCCGGCCGAGGTCGTGGCCACGCTGGCGCCCCGCCGGCCGGTGCGCGTCGCCCGCACCGTGGCTGATCTGTCGGTTGCTTCGGTGGCCGAGCGCGCCGCCGCCTTCGGCGGACGACTCCCCGAGGACGCCGGCCCGTTCACGCTGGCCCAGACGATCAACGCCGCGCTCGCCGACGGCTTGTGGGCCAACCCGAAGATGGCCGTCTTCGGCGAGGACGTGGCGCTCAAGGGCGGCGTGTACGGGGTGACCAAGGGCCTGCGTGACCGGTTCGGCGCGACGCGGGTCTTCGACACCCTGCTCGACGAGACCTCGATCCTCGGCCTGGCCCTCGGCTCCGGGCTGGCCGGGATGCTGCCGGTGCCGGAGATCCAATATCTGGCCTACCTGCACAACGCCGAGGACCAGCTCCGGGGCGAGGCCGCCACCATGCAGTTCTTCTCGGGCGGCGCCTACCGCAACCCGATGGTCGTGCGGGTCGCCGGGCTGGCGTACCAGGAGGGCTTCGGGGGGCACTTCCACAACGACAACTCGGTCGCCGTGCTGCGCGACATCCCGGGCCTGGTGGTCGCGGTGCCGGCCCGGGCCGACGACGCCGCGCCGCTGCTGCGCACCTGCCTCGCCTCGGCCGCCGTCGACGGCAGCGTCTGCGTGTTCCTCGAGCCGATCGCCCTCTACCACACCCGTGACCTCTACGAAGAGGGCGACAACGAGTGGCTGGCGCCGTACCTGGGACCCGCGTCTTGGTCCGAGGCGCACGTGCCGATCGGCCGGGCGCGCGTCTACAACGTGGGATCGGCCGAGGACTTGACGATCATCACGTTCGGCAACGGGGTACGGATGTCGCTGCGGGTCGCCGCCCGGCTGGTCGAGGAGGGCATCGGCGCGCGGGTGGTCGACCTGCGCTGGCTCGCCCCGCTGCCGGTCGCCGACGTGATCCGGGAGTCGTCGGCCACGGGACGCGTTCTTGTCGTGGACGAGACACGCCGTTCCGGCGGAGTCGGAGAAGGCGTTCTCGCGGCCCTGGTCGACGCCGGATATGTCGGATCTGTGAGCCGGATCGCCTCGGTCGACTCGTTCGTCCCGCTGGGACCGGCGGCCAGAGAAGTGCTGGTCGCGGAGGATGCGATCACTCAGGGTGCCCGAGCCCTCCTGGCACGGTAAGTTTCCCGGGGGACCCGAAAAGTCCGGGGGTTTGCCGCAGAATCGAGCCGGTCCGGCAGAAAATCGAAGCCGGATCGGTCGGTGCGCCACTTGCGCGCGGGCCGCCGACTGTGTGGACTTTGCGGGAACTGCAACGAATGAGGGAGGCACGCAACAGTGAGCGCGACCGCAGGTCAGGCCGCCGACGGCGTACGCAGCCTGGCGGACCGGTTCGGCATCGAGCCGGGGATGGTCGTCATGGAGATGGGGTACGACGACGACGTCGACCAGGATCTCCGCGACGCCCTGACCGACCGCTCCGGTGAGTTGGTCGACGAAGACACCGACGAGGTCGTCGACGCGGTGCTGCTGTGGTACCGCGACGGCGACGGCGACCTCTTCGAGATGCTCGTCGACGCACTCGGCCCGCTGGCTGGCAACGGCGTCGTCTGGCTACTGACGCCCAAGGCCGGCCGCGACGGGCACGTCGAGCCGAGCGAGATCACCGAACTGGCACCGACGGCAGGTCTCCAGCAGACCTCCACGGTCAACGCCGGCAAGGACTGGAGTGCCGCCCGGCTCGTAGTGCCCCGCGGCTCCCGCAAGAAGTGATGCTCCAGGTCGGCACGCCGGCACCGGACTTCACGCTCAAGGACCAGAACAACCAGGAGGTACGACTATCGTCGTACCTTGGGTCCAGTTCGGTCCTGTTGGTGTTCTATCCGCTGGCCTTCTCGGGCACCTGCAGCGGCGAGATGGCGGCGCTGGAGAAGGCGCTGCCGGCTTTCGCCGCTGCCGGGGTGTCGGTTTTGACGATCAGCGTCGACTCGTCCTACGCGCACAAGATCTGGCTCGAACGCGAATCCTGGTCTCTTCGCATGCTGGCCGACTTCTGGCCGCACGGGGGAGTGGCGTCGCTGTACGGGGTCTTCAACTCCGTGGCGGGTTTCGCGGACCGCGGCACGTTCCTGATCGACCGGGCCGGGGTGATCAGGTGGGCCGAGCACGTGGGCCCCGGGTCGTCCCGAGACACGGCGGCGTGGCTGGCCGCAGTGACCTCCCTGGACGACAGCTGACCGGCCGCCGGTCGGGTAAGCTACGGCCGGTCCGGGGCGCGTAGCTCAGCGGAAGAGCACTCGCCTTACAAGCGAGGGGTCGCAGGTTCGAAACCTGCCGCGCCCACCCCGGCGACCGGCCGAAACGCCGCATGCAAGATCGGCTAGACGGCGATTGACAGCCACGGTGACAGCAGCGTGGGTCATGACAGCCGCCCATCGAGCTTGCCCAGGGCCTGGCGCATGCTGTCCAAGTTGGCATGCGAGTAGATCTTCAGAGTGATCTTCACGTCCGCGTGACGGGCGATGGCCTGGACGGTGTGCGGCGGCACTCCCAGCTCCATGAGAAGTGATACGACAGTGTGTCGTAGATCGTGCAGCCGCGTTCCCTGACATCCGGCCTTCTCGCGGAGCTGCGCGAAATGTCGGTTCAGGTTCCGTGGCTCCATCGGCGTACCTAGCTCAGAGGGGAACACGAGGCCATGGTCCTGCCAGATCTCGCGGAGACGTTCCCGTTCGCGCTGCTGAGCTTCCTGGTGGTCAAGCAACACGATCCACGTCCATTCGGGCAAGGGTAGGACGCTCTCCGAATCTTCGGTCTTTGTCCCTTGCAGAAGCAGCACGCCGCCAACCCGCTGAACGGTCTGAGCGATCGTCATGGTGCCCTCGTCGAGGTCAAGATCGGACCAGCGGAGACCGAGAAGTTCGCCCCGGCGCAGGCCCATCGTGGCCGCAACGACGTACAGCGCATACAGCCGGTGGCCCTCGGCAGCGGCAAGCACCGCGCGTGCCTGGTCGACTGTGAGACCTTTGCCGACTCGGTAGCGCGGGGACGGGACCCGAACCAGTTTCGCAACGTTGCGTGACACCAGCTCCTCTCGCATGGCGTGCTGTAGGGCATTCCGCAGGACGGCGTGTACGAACTGGACCTGGCGGACACCGGGATAGCGCCGACAGCACTTGCGTGCCGAGCAGCATTGACGGCTAAGCGGCCGATCCTTGTCCAGCTCGGCGGCACAACAGAGGCATTTACGCCGGAACTCGTCGAGAAAGACCTTGACGTGTTGGACCTGGAGACGATCGACCCGCTTCGTTCCCAGAGCAGGGATGAGATGCAGCCGGACGGCGCTTTCGTAGCCACGTGCCGTGGTCGGCTTGAGATCGATGACGTAGGCGGCGAGCCAGTACGGCAGGTAGTCGGCCAACTTCCAAGCGCGGTCAGGGATGGGGATCCCACGTTGTGATTGGGACTTCAGCTCGACGAGCTTGGCGTGGGCCTCTTCCCACGTGGCGCCGTATACGGACCTGCGTTTGCGGGTGCCGTTGGTTGTCAGGACGTATGCCTGCCCAACCCAGCGACCGTCGCTGGAGCGTTGGTAGATGGAGCCCTCGCCGCTGGGATTCCGGACGGCGGTTGATTGGGATCGCTTCGGTTGCTTCGGCATCAGGCGGCTTCCTCTGTGAGAGTGGCGATGACTTCGTCGATCGCGGCGGCAGGGATGAGGCCGGCTGCCCACCTTGAAGGAACGGAGCTGGCCAGAGCGGATGAGGTCATAAACGAGCGACCGGCCGATGCCGAGCGCTTGGGCGGCTTCCTCGACGCGCAACACGCGAGGAGTGATCGGTGCGGGGGTGTGCAACGGTTGGCCTTCCTCGTGTGGCGAGAGGGGGTCACGCGGCGGCGGACGCCACGCCGACTGTGGTGGTGCCGAGTTCGTGTGCGAGTTCTTCGCGTCCGGCTTGCCGTCGGGACCGGGCGAGGTCTGCGGCGGTGTTAGCGAGGAGGGCGTCTCCGGTGGTGTGCCAGCCGGCGCCGGCGAAGGTGAGGGTGCCGACGATGAGGGTGGTTTCCTCGTCGATGTGGTCGGCAAGCCGGATGACGGTGGCGGCCTGGTCCTCGTGGTCGGTGGCGCGCCGATAGGTGATCCGGCTTTCCCGCAGCAGCCGGAAGGCGATGACGCGGCGGCGGGTTTTGGTGAGGAAGTGGCCGCCGAAGCCGAGCATGTGGGCGGCGCGGCGTAGCCGGGTGTAGTCGGTGGCCGCGACGCGTTTGGCCGGTTGGCTGTCAAGGATGGCTTGACACTCGGCGATGCAGACCGGGCAGGCGGGATAGCGGGTGTGGGTGCCGCAGTCGGGGCATTCCCAGCGGGCTATGAAGCCGGGTTCGGGTCGGTCGATTCGGGGCCGGTCGGCGAGTGGGGCCGGGGTGTGGGTTGGTCGGCCGATGCGCCAGCAGGCGTCGATGAGGCGGGCGATGTGGTCGCCGTCGGGGTCGGCGTGGTCGTCGACGTTGTCCGGCGTGATGCGGGTAGAGGTGTGCCCGGTGGCCTCGGTGCTTTTGGTGGCGTATTTGGCAAGGTACCCGGCGGCCATGCCGTCGGTGATGTCGCCGTCACCGGCGAGGGTGATGGGTCGGAAGTCCAAGCCTTTGTCGGGGTCTCCCCAGGTGATCGGCCAACCTTCGGGCCGGTCGGGGTGCGGCGGGGTGGTCAGGGCGGTGTGCCGGGCGGCGGTGTCGAGCGCGTCGACCAGGTCGCCGACATCGATACCGGCCGGTGGCGGAATCACGGCGTCCGGGTCGTAGGGGTCAACGCCGTCGATCCGCAGCAGAGCGTGGAAGTGGACGGCGCCACGGGCTTGTAGTTCGGCGGCTTTGCCGTGGGATAGCTTGACCGGGGGAACGCGGCGGGTGCGGCCGGTCTCGGTGAAGACGACGTGGAACGGGATACGGCGGCGGCGGCACAGTGCGACGAGGTAGCGTTCCGCGGCTTGCTTGGTGCGATGCCACAGAGCGCCGGTCGAGATGTTCCACACGACCTGGTGGTCGTGGTCGTAGCAGTCCAAACACAGCGGCCGGCCCAGGATGGCGTCAGTGCGTTCGTGGCGTGCCCAGCAGACCGCCGGTCGGCCGTGCTCGCACAGGCCCGTGTCGCGGCGGGCATGGCACGGTTCAGGCCGGCAGTCACACCGCTTCCGGTTGACGCAGGTGTGCTTGCCCACGACCCGGGTGTGGACGGTCCCGAAGCTTGGCGCGGTGAGGGTGGCGAACACGGCCGGGTGCCGGGCGACTGTGGCGGGGATGCCTTTGCCGCCGACGAGGAAGGTGTGCAGGATCTGGTACGCGTCGCCCTGGTAGACCCGCGAGCAGGCCGGGCACACCGAGCCGCGCCGGTTCCCGCAGCCCTTGTAGATCGCGCCGTCTGGCATGGCTGCGGTGGAGCGTTCGTCGAGGATGCGGCCGGTGCCTGGTTCGAGGGTGTAGAGGTTGCCGGTCAGGCGGATGGGTCGGGTGCAGCCGGCGGCGGCGCGGACGTGGTCGAGCCAGTCGCCGTAGTTGGGTTGGGTGGCGCGGTGGAAGGCTTGCCCGGCGGCGGTGTAGCCGAGTTGGGCGGGTGTCTCGGCGTTCGAGGCCACACCCCAGGCCGGGGCTTGGGGTGTGGTGTCCAGCGTCGAGAGGGTCACTTGGCCTCAACCGGGGTGGCTTCGGCCGTACCGATGAGCTGCTCGTGGGCCGCGAGAAGCGGCACGATGAAGCTCACGTTGACGCAGATGTGGCAGTCTTCGGCCAGGTCGCAGTCGGCTGGCTTGTGCTGGTGCCAGATCTCGTCGAATGCGCGGCGCAGCCTCTGGACCATCCAGGGCTGATAGCTGCCGCCATCGCGCTCGGCAATTTCGCTGAGAGCGTTTTTCCAGACGTCAACCTCGCGGTCGTCGACAGGGGCTTGGACGTTGACGGGGTCGAGGGACATGGTCGGTTCCTTTCGGTAGCGGTCGCCGCCGAGCAGTTCAGCGGCGTTCCCGTGCCCGCAACCGGGTTGGCTGCGGGCGCGAGAGCTTCGACGTGGGTCACGCGGCCACTTGGTGGGTGGCGATGGTGCGTTCGGTGACGATGACCCGGCAGGCGCCACACCGGGCGTCAGCAGGCCGAGCACGTCCACAAGGGACTGTGGCAATGGTGGTGCCGCAGCGGATGGTGACCGGTGCGCGGCAGGGTCCGCCGTCGATGACGGCGATCAGGGTCCGTTGGGTGTCGTAGACGTGCGCGTCCGGAGATGCCGGGCACTGGTGGGTGCGTTGGTGGACGTCAACGACGTGGATGGTCACCGGACACCGTCCAAGACCGGGGTGCCGTTGATGGTGCGTGCCGGCAGGGTGGTGGGCCGGATCTGGTCGAGGAGCTGCCCGGCGACGTCGGGTGTGACCGCGATGCGGGCGGCGAGCTCGTCGGCGGTGATGGGCCGGCCGGTGTGCTGTTCGTGATTGACGACCGCGAACCGAGCGGAGCCGACCAGGTGGGTCGGAACAGGCTCGACAACCTCGGACACGGCCGGTGTGGCCTCGGGAGCGGCTGTCGGTGCGGGTGCGGTGTCGTCGACCGGGTGGGCCTCTGTGGTCGCCTCAGTGGCCGTCTGGACGGGTGCGAGGACGAGTTTGACCAGGGCCATGAACGCGATAGCGGGGACGGCTGAGAGCAGCCAGCCGGACGGGCCAGCCTTGGCGACCGCGAGCTGTGCGGCCAGGGACAGACCGGCGGCGGCGATAAGCAGGAACATCGGATAGCCGATCGGGCCGCCGGTGCGGCGGCGTTGCCGGATGGTGAGTAGGGCGGCGATGGGGACGAGTTCGCTTATGACGGCGTTGGCCCACCCGAACCAGCCCGGCGTGTGTTCCGGTGAGTTGTCCATCGTCCAGTCGTGGACGTGGGTGAACGACGCGGCGCCGGCAGCGGCACCGACGGTGATGAGGATGAGGACCAGGACCAGGCCCTCAAGACCGCGAGAGCGTGACATGGTCAGACACCGCCTTTCCGGTGCGGAGCGCGGGTGTGGTTGGCGCGTCGGCGGCAGATGGGGCAGCGGCGTGAGGCCCCGCCCTGGTTCTTGAGGGCGCGTTCGCGGGTGCGGGTGCCGGTCCAGGTGCGGGCCAGGGTCCAGCCGATCCCTTCGGCTTGGATGACAGCGAGCAGCCGAGCACCGCGGCCGGAGGCGTGTTCGGACAGGCGTTGGGTCAGGTTGGAGGCCCAGCCGGTGTAGTGGGCCGCGTGCTGGTAGGGCCGGTCGAAGTGCAGCAGGTACACGGTGCCGTGGGTGCTGATCGCGCGGTGTGTCATCGCAGAGTCCCTGCCATCCACGCGAAGAGGATGCCGGCCAAGATGATGACGCCGATGGTGACGAGGGGAGCCATGTCAGTGACCTCCGTAGCAGTCAAGGCATTCGCCGTAGCGGCGTGGGATGTAGTAGGGCTTGACCTGGTGGCAGGTGCCGCAGGTGCGCCGGGCCAGGAGGGCCTTGGCAACGGCGGCGAGTTGGGCCGGTGTCGCGGGCCGTTTGGGTTTGGCCAGGTCGAGGCGGTAGAGGAACGCGACTCGTTTGCCGCGTCGCCACAGGATTTGCGCGGCGATGTCCTGCCCGCCGGGACGCAGGCCGAGGCTGCGGAGTTGGCGGCGGGTGACGTACTCCTGCGGAGCCCACCGGTACGGGTAGGTGGGGATCGGGAACCGTTGCGCGGTCGGGTCGTAGAACTCCACGAAGGTGCCCCGCGCGATGGCCTGGTTGAGGAACGGAACCGTCATCGCCTTTCCTCCTTTGTGGAGGACGCGTCGTTGGCGTCGTGGCGGTAGAGGAGAAGCCGGACCTGTTCCATGGCGTCGGCCGCAGTGAAGTACTGCGGGTATTCGTCGAGGGTTTCGACCCAGACCCGGATACCGGCGATGAGTTCGCCGAGTCGGCACGCGTCGGGGAAGTAGTCCGCATCGGTGCGGACGGGTGTGGGTGTGGTGGTCATGACTGGCCACCTCCGCCCCAGCGTTGGTGGGCGGCCTGGCGGGTGACGCCGAGCCGGTCGGCGATGTCCTGCCAGGAGTAGCCGTGACCGCGCAGGCCTTTGACGGCTGTGGTGATCGAGTCGTCGAGGATGGTGGATAGGGCGGTCAGGTCGCGGAGTGCTTCGACGTCGCCGGTGGCGACTCGTTTGCCGTGGGCGCGGATGATCCGGCGGGCGAAGGCGGCGAAGTCGTCGTTCTCGACGACATCTCGGCGGCGTGGCTTGGCCGGGCGGTTGGCCGGGTTCACGGGGTTCATGGGGTTCATGGGGTCACCGCCGGGTGGACGTGGTCCCATTGGGCGGCGGCGTCTTCGAGGGCCGCTTTGACTTCGGTGAAGGTGCGTTCGGCTTCGTCGTTCCAGTCGGCGACGATGTCGCTGGCCGCGTCTCGGACGTAGTCGAAGTCCCAGGCGTAGTCGACGATGTAGCCGGCGAAGGCGACCAGGGCGCGTAGCGCGTTGGTGCCGTCTGGTCCGGAAGGCAGGTCGCCGGGTGTGAACGGGTGGCCGATGGCGGCGGTGCAGATTGCGCTGCCAGTGCAGGCCGGCGGGAACGCCGGGCCGGGGTTCATGGACAGGTCGAAGAAGTAACCTTTGATCCAGCCGTTGAGCTGGAGGTAGGCGGCTGCGCCGCGCAGGATGTCTGCGGGTGTCACCTGGACGTCAGAGGCGGGTTGGGCCGGTTTTTGGGTAGCCTTCATGGCACCCACGTCCTTTCGTGAGAAGACGGGATTGGTGGTGTGTGTGGTCGGCAGGACCCGTCAATGCCGGGAAGCGAATGCCGGGTCCTGTCGGCCGTGCCGTGTCAGTGGCGGTGTTCGATGACGGTGATGCACTTGTGGCCACCGGCGACGATGCCGGAGAGGACAACTGCGCCGAGGGCGATGCCGAGCAGCCAGGAGCCGTCGAAGGTGGCGGCGGTGGTGATGGCCCGGTAGGTCAGCCAGCAGGCGGTGACGATGACGGCGATGACGGTGGTGCCGATGCCGGCGAATGCCCAGAGCAGGGCGCGGCGGGTGCGGCGGTCGCGTTCGGCGATGACGGCCTGGCGCTGGACCCAGCGGGCGTAGAGAACGTCGTCGCGCCGGCGGCGGGCTTGCAGCTCGGCAACGGTGTGGCGGACGAGTGCCGCGTGCGGGTCGGTGGTTGCTGTGGGGTCGGGGTAGTAGACGATGCGGGTCGCGGGAACGTCGGTTGTTCCGCGGCGGGTTCGGGTAGTCATGCTGCTTCCTCCGTACGGGTGTGGCCCGGTTGGGCCGTGGTCGGGGTGATGCCGGTAGGCCGGCGGATGCACGCGGCGTAGTCCGCGAGTTGGTAGATCTCTTTGTCGGACAGGTAGGCGACTTTGATCCGCCGGGGGATGCCGCCGTCGGCGAGGAGGAAGGCCTCGCCCGGGTTTTCGGGGCTGATGTCGAGGGCGTTGTAGCCCTGCTCGGCCCAGCCCTGGCCGAGGATGACGTTCGAGCTGCCCACGGTGGTGGAACGGAACGCGGCCCGGTAGCCGAAGACGTCCCGCAGGGTGGTCGGGATGATGTCAAAGGCGGGTCGCTGGGTTGCGGCGACGACAGGCATGCCGCACGCGCGGCCGAGTGCCACTACGGCCAACAGCAGTTCGTCGAACTGCTCCTGTTGCTGTTTGGTCCCCAGCACTTTGGAGAACATGAACAGCTCGTCGATGATGGTGAGGATCACCGACAGGCCGTCGTTGCGGCTGATCTTTCGGCGACGGTTGGCACGTAGCCAGGCGTAGCGGTTGAGGGCCACCGTGAGTAGGCGGCGCAGTACGGACAGGGCTTTGTCGATGTCCGCGTCGACGAACTCGTCGGCGATGTCTTCCCACGGGCCAAGCTCGACGACTTTGGCGTCGAACAGCACGAGGCGGGTGTTCTCGGCTAGTGCGCCGGTCGCGGTGACGTTGTTCAGTAGTACGGATTTGCCTCCGCCGGGCTCACCGGCAACGAGGAGGTTGTGGTAGACGACGTCGAGGTAGACGGGTTCACCGAACTCGTCGATGCCGATAAACATCGGGTCGAACATCGACAGCATCGGGCCGACCGGAACGGACCGAGGCGGCCCGATAGGAGCTTGTGGCCCGACCGGAACCCGATCACCCGACGTCATGTCGGCATGGGTGGACATGGGGTCCTCTCTTCGAGGTGATGTGAAGTGGTGCAGGGTCAGCACGCGCCGACCCTGCGATCGGGCCTCTAGCGCGAGACACGGACCGGCGTCAGATCCAGTCCTCGAGGTTCTCGACCGGGACGCCGTTGGCCGGAACACTCTGCGGTGCCGGCTTGCCGTTGCCGTTCTTCACCGATGTCAAGTTCGCCTTGACGGCAGGCGCTGGTTTGGGCGTGGCTGAGGGGTCCGCCACGTCAGGCAGATCCAGCGCCGTAGGGACGTCCACAGTGGCCCGCTCGGCGGGCTCGAAGTCGTCGGGGACGACCACGGTGAGGTTTGACTTCACCTTGGCGTTGAGAACCGTGCGACGTTTGATGTCCACGCGCAGCAGCGCAGCGGTGCGAGTCGAGGCACGCTCGACCACGACGGCGGAGGCGTGGCAGGCCACGGCCATCTTGTCCAGCCGCGATGTCAGATCGGCGTGGGACAGACCGGGACGTAGGTAGATCCAGACCCGTTCCCCGACCGGGGTCGGTCGGGCTGGGCCGATCAGCGGCAGAGAGCCGGCTTGGTTGGCGATGATGAACTGGGCGAAGCACACCCGCAGCCGGTGGCGGACGATGACGCACCACAGCCAGGCCATCACGTACCGGCGAGCCGGGCCGATGGCAATCGGTGCGGCGATCGTGGCGAGCACGACCAGGCGCACGAGGAGGTTGGTGTGTGTCGCCAGCTGCACCCAGCCGTAGGTCAGGCCGACGACGGCGACGATCTCGAAGGACCACCACCACAGCAGTCGAAGCACCGGCCAGATGCGGACCAGCGACCAGACGACGCCGGCGACCAGCAGGCCAGTCGGGACGCCGAGGAGCATCGCCAGGATCGGGTCCAGATACGAGGAGGCCACCGCGGCCGTCAACGCCCAGACGGTGACCAGAGCCAGCCAGAACGCCACCTTGGCGTTACGGGCCGACGCGCGGTGAACCTTGGCCTCAAGGACCGTCACCGTGCCGCCTCTACGCTTGAGAGGCCGAACAGAGCTAGACTTGGACATGACGAGTCCACCCCTTCCAGGGTTGGGATTTGTCGGCAGACGCGCGGGTCGGGTGATACGGAGTCAGACCGACCCCGCGTTTTTGCTTTGCGGATCAAGCGGCTTAGCCGCGATCGGCAGCGAGGCCGGCAGGCACTAGCACCAGTACCGGCCCCACGCCCTCAGGTGGAACTGCCACACAGGTGGCACAGGCCAGGAACGTACGGAGTCAGAACCGTTCCCGGACCGTCTACGGATCAGCGGGCCATTGGCCGCTGAGGCTCAGCCCAGACACCAGACGGGCTGACACAGCACGATGTGCGAGGAGAACTACTTGCTCGAAGCGCCAGCCAGCGGCTTCAGCGACACGGCACGGAACGCCACGCCGTTACGCCCGTTGGTCGCCCACGGGATGGCCTCCAACATCTCGACCGTGACCAGATCCCCCACCTTCACGTTCGGCACTTCACCAGCCGTCGTGATGGTGATGACCTCGCCACCGTTCTCGTCGAGAACGAAGACCTGGGTGGACCACATGAGCCGGCCCGTTCCCTTGTCCGAGCGCTGATTGCCGTTCTGGTCCTTCTTCGGCTCTGGCTCCTTCGACACCTGAACCTGCTTGGCCTTGGTGTCCACGTACAACTTCACAACAGACCTCCTGAGATCTTGAGCGCGTCCCCAGTGGACGACTGCTCGTTGCGCGACTTGGTCGCATCTCAAGAAGACCGCGCTCAGAGTGACGCTGGTAGGTCTTTCCGGTGACGCTTGGGACGTTTATAGTGGACTAAACGTCCCATCCGATCGATTGGACAGCGCCAATGGCGAACGAACGGCTCCGAGCCGCCATGAACCGTGCCGGCGTTACGATCCCTGAACTAGCGACGTTCACTGAGCACGATTCCAAGACGGTTAGTCGTTGGCTTGGGGGAAGAGTTCCTCACCCGCGAACGCGTTTTAAGATCGCAAAGCGGCTGAAGGAGGATGAGAGCTTTCTCTGGCCCGGCGCAGATCACGCTCGGGTCGAGACGGCAGATTCTGAGGGGCTCGTTCAGTTCTACCCACATCGGTCGAACGTGCCATCGAATCTCTGGGATCGACTTCTGTCCCAGGCAAGTCGCGAAGTATCTGTCTTGGTCTACGTCGGGATGTTCTTGACTGAGAGGCCGCACATGATCAGCGACCTCCGCACGAAGGCGAGAGCGGGAACGAAGATCAGGCTTGCCTTCGGTGACCGCGACAGCTCAGCGGTAATTCAGCGAAGCATCGACGAAGGAATCGGCAAAAACACGATATCAGCGAAAATCGACCAATCTCTCTCGTTCTTTCACATGCTCGCCGATGAGCCAGGGGTAAGTATCCGAATCCACGACACCACCCTATATAACTCGATCTACATCTTCGATAATGACATGATCGTTAATCCGCACGTGTACGGAAAAACCGCCCCTCATGCGCCAGCACTCCACCTCCGACGAGTCACTTCCGACGACGCCTTTACCAGCTATGCCGAGAGCTTCGAGACTGTCTGGACAAGCGCATCACCCGCATTCAAGAAGGACGACCGTGCCAAAGACTGACTACCTGGACGATCCCAGTGCGCCTCGCGCAAACAGCCTCGTCGTTGCCGTGACGGCAGCGGTGCGAGATGACCTCAACCGAATCTTGTTGCTCCGGCGCTCAGATAATGGACTGTGGGCTCTTCCTGGTGGAGCGCAAGAAATTGGAGAGTCGACGGCGGAGGCCGCCGTTCGGGAGGTCCAGGAGGAGACGGGGCTGACTGTAGAGATCCAGGGAATTTCCGGGATCTACTCCAACCCGAACCACGTCATTGCCTACGACAATGGTGAAGTCCGGCAAGAATTCTCTATCTGCTTCCATGCCGTGCCAGTTGGCGGTTCCCTAACGACCAGCCCGGAATCCACGGAATTTGCTTGGGTGTCTCTGGACTCCCTCGACGCATTACCAATGCAGGACTCCATGCGCCTACGAGCCGTCCATGGCATCCAACGGCGAACGGAGCCCTACATCGGGTAGGTGACGCGGAGCGGCAGAAACTCTGCGTTCCGTACGAGATATCGCACTGACCAACTGAGGTTCGGCTTCAACGATGAAGCGGCCGACGATGCTATCCAGGCCGTACCGTGCCTTGATCTCTTCGATCCGGTCCGTATGACGTGTCGGCTCCCCGGCGGGTGTCGTTGTGAGGTCGCAGGTCCATAATGCGTCACGTACCGGCGTCGCCTCATCCACGTAGGCGGACAGGTCGGTTTCCAGGTTCCTCAAGCGCGCCTCGATAACCGCGCACGAATGATGCGCGACCAGATGAACGAGACGCTCTGGAGCATCAATCGATTGCAGGAACCTTGCACCATCGAGTGGATGAAATCCGGTAGTCGCTAGGTCAGGTGCATAACCTACGTCGTGTAGAACCGCCGCAGCCTCAAGCAATCCAGCGTCAGACCCCACAATTGACGCGAAGGACTTCGCCTTTCGAGCTACCCCCTGAACATGCAACCACCGAACCGGCAGCGTATCTGCCAGCCTCTCCTCGGAGACGGCGTAAGCCCACTCAACAAGCGACACAGCTAAGACCCTAGCGGTCTGACGCGGAAACCCGCTATCGCGTACTGGACGCGCAATCCAAGGCAACGTCACCTGGGCGTGAGCTCTCGCCAGGGGTCGTCGACGGCGGCCATGAGCTGCTCGGCAAGTCGGACGGCGGATTCCTCGTCGTCGGCGGGGTAGAACCGACTGGTTCCCTCCGGGCCTCCAACTCGTGCCTCCACCTGGCAAGGCAAGGTGTGCACGAAGACGTCTCGACGGAGCCCCGTCGCGCTCCAAGTCCCGTTCCACCAGTGTCGCCCCATGGACCGATCGTAGAACGTATGTTCGACGGACGCAGGCGGATCGACCGACCGGCTGCCGACGTGTGCAAACTTTCTGTACATCTTCAAGGCGGCCCGAAACGGGCCGCTCGCGCCGCCGCCAGGGCGCGCACCCGCCGCTTAGCTGTCGCACGCGGCGGGCACGCCAACGCCCGCGGCTGGCGCGATGGTGCGGAGTCGGGACCGCCGAAAAGACAGTGCTGGTGTCGGCTTCGAGCTAGGGGCCGGCAGCCGTCCGTGGCGCGCGGCCTGGTCGCCGCGCGCCGTGCGTCGGCGAGCTGCGGGGCCGCGTGGGGTCGCGGTTACTGCGCCTCCGGCGGGGGCCTCGGGCTCCGGGGCGGGAGGTCCATTGGGGGCGATGGGCCGTGGGTGGTTGCTCAGCCGCCCGCCTGCCGTCGACCCGGGCAAACCGAGCAGACCCCCGCCCGGCGCGCCAGCCGCCGCCCGAATGTCAAGGTCCGCTTGACGTGGCCCGCCGGGCGGCGCCCCGCTCCACCAGAGGTGCGGGTCGACGGCAGACGGGAGGGCCAACGAAATGGGTACGTGATCCAGCAAAGCGCTACCTGGTCGCCAGAATGATTAGGACGACAGCCGCCAGGAAGACGAGCGCTAGGACCTGACAAACCCATCCTGCGCGCAAGTAACGTTCCTTGGCTTTGTTGCTTTTCCTGAGACTTTCAATCATTCGGATTCGGGCATCTGCTACTTCTTTTAAAGCTAATGCCTCGTCATCCGACCAGCGGTCATTCAGCATAAGTCTCAAGGGTGCGATATCCGGAACGCCATACAGCCTATTCCAACCCGCGTTTATGCCTGCAAGAGCCGCGAAGGAGAAAGCGCCCAACGCAAGAATCAGCAGCGGAAGCGCTTGCCGGGGAAGCGAAGAGTCAATTCCCTTCCCCACAAACGCCCCCACGGCCGCAAGAATCGTGACGAGGCTCCCCGAGGTGGTGACCAAAGACGCTGCACGTGTGTCGATGGCCGACTTGCGCTCTCGTTCAGCCTTTAGTTCGACTTCGATAAAATCCGCGTAAACGTCAGTCTGCGCCGCCACAGTCGGAATCCGTCAATCAGGCTTCGGGCCAGTTCGCCGGCGCGGCCCCTTGCTGTTTCTCACGTCGACCGTAGTTATGAAGCCAGTCGGCGTGGTCGAGACCGGAGGGGGCGCAGGAGGTGGCGGCGGCGGTGGCGGTGGCGGGGCCGAGCTCGCCGGCGGGGTGTCGGCCATAGGTTTTACCTCCTAATATGATCTTCACATTCCGGCGAGAACTCTAGCCTCAGTCGGGAGCGGTCGAAACCGCAGGGTGGGAACCGACGAGTACCACTCGATTGCAGCAACCACCGAGCGGCGTGATCTTTCACCGCCGGCCTCCGGGTCGAAGCCAACTAGCAAGATCCCGAGCCGTCGCCACAACGCCAGGAAGGCAAGCGGTGCGGGGGACTACCCGCAAACTGATCATTAGCCTCCGCAAAATTCGCAGGTCGGGCGCGTGACGGGCATGGATGAGTAGACCGAGGCGCTCGATTCAGTACCGTGACATCCATGTCAGAAGCGAGTGGGCGAGTCCCAGACGACGTCCCGATTGTGCGGCCGGTCCCTGACGAGGTCTCGATTGCGCGGCCGGCGCCCAAGAACATTTCGTTCGACAACCTTGATCCGACAGACTTCGAGGAGTTCTGCCACGACCTCTTGATCGATCTTGGTTTTGTGAACGTCGACTGGCGCAAAGGAACTCCTAAGCGGGCAAGCCCGTCAGACCGTGGTCGTGATCTCGTCGCCCAGCGCGAGTTGGCAGACGTTGACGGTCACAGTCGGCTCGAAACCTGGTTCGTTGACTGCAAGCACTACAAGACCGGAGTTTCCCTGGAGCCGCTTCAGAACCTGCTGGCCTGGGCCGAGGCGGAACGACCTGACGTCGCGCTCGTGATCGCCTCGGGCTATTTGTCCAACGGGGCCAAGGATGGACTCGGTGACTACGAGCGCAACCGCAGGCCACCGTTTCGTATCCGTCATTGGGAGCGCCCGACGCTGGCGAGGATGCTCAGCGACCACCCCGGGCTCATGGACAGCCATGAGATCTTCATCCAAGGAATGCGTACATCAGCGGAGATCCTCGAAGCAGAACAAGAATTCTTCGATAAAATTTGGTACGTCCGGAGCCTGATCCGTGATGAGAAGATCGAAGACAGTCGACGCGACGACGTGTCGCCCGAATTACGCGCGACGATCATGACCGCTCGCACGCGTATCGAGACGAAGTATGGCAAGGACAAGGTCGGCCCATGGGACGACTGGCATTGGGGCTACGTCCATGGTCACCTCTCGGCCCTTCGATGGGTCCTCGGTGAAGACTTCGACTTCCTCGATACATAGCCGTAGCTTTGGCAGCTAGCGTCGCCTTGGTTCTCTAGATCCTCCTACGTGGTGGGCGAGCTGCTGAGTGACTAACTGAGTGAGCATTGACCGCTGGCGCTGGTCGGTCGGTAGCTGCTGACAGCAACCGTGACAGCAACCGCCCCAGATGATCACGGCCGCAGCGCCACGCTGCCGGACGAGATCCCGAGGTCGCAACCACGTACAGACGCCGCCGGACTGACCGCCCAGAACTTACAAGCGAGGGGTCGCAGGTTCGAACCCTGCCGCGCCCACAAAAGGCCACCTAGATCCTGTCCGCTTCGCGGTCAGGATCTAGGTGGCCTTTTGTCATTCCGATACCGGGGGCGACCCCCGGACGCCCCACGGCTCGGCGTCGTAGTCGTGCAGAAACCACGATGCTGCCACGGCGGCCCGAGTCTGAGGGTTGGCGATCCGCCGCAACGGGTGCGCTGGTTGGAATCCTGCCCTCGGTTCGAGCCTGTCCGGAACTCGAGTGCTGGCGCAGCTGAGTGCGGACCGCTCAGGCGGCTGACCTCGTGCTGTCTGTACGCGCCCTCTTCCGGCTGGCCAGGAAGTATTTCGCACTCTCCATTGTGAGGTACGCGGTGATCACGGCGATGAGAACGGGCGCGGTTTGCAGCGCACCTACCTCGGTGAGGAACGCGGCGGTGAGGACCATCGCGAACGGGGCCGCCGCCAGCGCACCCGGAACGGCTGCGAGCAGGCAGGCGAACGCCAGCCCCAGCGGCACACCGGGGATGACCTGATGGACGATGACCCCCGCCGTCCCGCCGATGAACAGGGACGGAAAGATCGGACCGCCCACGAAACCGCTGCCTTGGCTGACGCCAAAGGTGAGCATCTTCGCGATGAGCGTGGCGCTGATGACGCCGATGCCGAGAGTCGCCTCGTGGCTCAGCACCGTCTTGAGTTGGTCGGCACCGCTGAACATGGACAGCGGTAGGGCCACGCCGACGACCCCGAAGATCACTCCGCCGATCACCGACTTGGCGATGTCCGGGACCTTCAGCCGGTCGAACACCCGTGCGGCCCCCAGCGTGAAAGCCACCAGCACGATCACTACCAGGGCCCCGAACAGGCCGAGCGGGATCCCGGCGAGCAGTTGCCAGCTCTTGAAGTCGAACTGCGGCACCTCGTAGTTGCCCAGGAAGACGGCACTGGCGATGGCGAAGTAGATTCCGAAAGAGACGCTCGCCGCCACGATCTGTGCGGCCAGGGCCGTGGTGAACCGCTTGCCTCCGGGGCGGGCGACCTCCATGATCAGCATGACGACGATCACTGGGCTCGAGAACAGTCCGCCGTACGCGCCCGCGAAGCCCGCCAGGGTGTTCACTTGCCCGTCCTCTGCCTTGAACTTTCTCCGAACAGCGACCCAGCTGCCCAAGCCGCCACCCATCGCACCCAGCGCCTTCTCCGGTCCGAGGCTGGCCCCGCCGACCAGCGACACCGCGGAGACGGCTGCGATCCCGGGCACCAGCCGCGCGTCCACGTGCTCGGTCTGCAGGTCCGCGAACAAACCGGGGGTCTTCCAGGGCAGGCCGGTCAGGCGGCGTGCCAAGCCGACCGCCGCACCCGCTGCCGCGCCGACCGCCACCCACCACCAACGTCCTCCGAGCCAGCCGGGGTCGGAGTCGCTGTACCACCTACCTCCGAGCGTGATGATCCCGACGAAGCCAAGGGCGGTGAACGCGCCGGACACCCCTAGGAGGATGGCCCAGGCCAGCAGAGCCCAGAACTCCCGTTTGCGGGTGACCGGCGGTGAATCGCTCTGCTCGGGGCTTCTCGTCACAATGGAGACCGCGCATGAGCGAAACCTGAGTCCAGGCATCCGCCGCCCGGTCGCGGCGACCGGCCCGGACAACACTCATTCACGGCCACCAGCTCCCACGCAAACAGGTAGAAATAGGCCTTTATCCTACCGATCATTCAGAAGCGACGCCGGTCTCCCGGCGACAGCGGATCCGCCGCCTGCGAGCGGTAGTTGGGCGCTCAGCCTGCGCGACTCACCACCCGAATCGACCGTCTCACCCACGGCATCCGGGCCCGATCCGTCCCGTGACCGCCGGTTCGAGAGCAGCCGGCTCGAGCGATTCGCGTCTGATTTCCGCCAGACCAGGGCCGCCCGTGGCGGGTTCGCTGGGCGCATGACGAACTCGCACGATGAACTGGTCCGCTTCTTCGACTCCCTGCACCGCGGCGCGAAGCCGTTGGTGTTGCCGAACGCCTGGGATGCCGGTAGCGCTCGGTTGATCGAGGACGCAGGTGCCGAGGCCATCGCCACCACCAGCGCCGGCGTTGCCTGGGCGGCCGTCGCGGCCGCTGACGACGGATCCATCGGTCGGCAGCGGGTCGTCGAGCTTGTCGCTCGCGTGGTCGCTGCCGTTCGTGTCCCGGTGACTGCTGACATCGAGGACGGCTACGACGATCTCGCGAGCACGATCCGGGGCGTGATGGACGCCGGCGCCGTCGGGGTCAACCTGGAGGACGGCGAGCTGTCGCACCCCGAGCGGATCGAGACAGCGCGCCGCGCGGCCGGGCGCGGGCTGTTCCTCAACGCGCGCATCGACACCTATCTCCGCCAGCTCGGCGATCCCGCCACCCGACTTCAGGAGACGCTCGACCGCGCCGCCGCCTACGTCGCCGCCGGGGCGGACGGCGTCTTCGTGCCCGGTGTGACCGACCCCGAGACCATCGCCGCCCTGGCGAAGGAGCTCGACGCACCGCTCAACGTCATGGCCGGGCCCGGCGCGCCCTCCGTCGACGAGCTCCGAGGCCTGGGCGTCGCTCGGGTCAGTGTCGGTCCCGCGATCACCCTCGCCGCGTACGCCGCGGTGCAGAAGGCCGCCCGCGAGCTGCTCACCGACGGCACCTACCACTCCCTCGGCACCGGCTTCGCGGAGATCGACCAGCTGATGGGCCGTCACTCACACGTGTGACCTGAGCCACCAACCTGACCGCTCGGTCAGAACCTGACCGAGCGGTCAGGGAGAATGCGTCTGTGGTTCGCATCCGGACGCGTGACGAGATCCTGCGGGTCGCCGCGGAGCTGTTTACCCGGTACGGCTTCAAGGGCACTTCGCTGCACGACATCGCCGCTGAGGTGGGGTGTTCCAAGGCGACCCTGCTCTACCACTTCGCGCACAAGGACGCGATTCTGCTCGCTCTTGTCGAGCCTGCGCGGCAGTCCCTGATCGATCTTGTCGCCCGCCTGGCCGGCATCGACGACAAGGGAGTGAGAGACGCCGCCATCGGGGGGTTCATCGACCTCGTGCTGCGCTACCGCCGCGAGGTCGCGCTCATCTACGACGTCACTCCGCAATTTCTCCAGGAGCCGGCGTTCGTACGCGTGCGCGAGCTGACCGACGCCCTCGTGGCCGGGTTCGCCGGTCGCTCGGCCGACCCCGACGACCAGACCGCGGCCAAGGTCCTGCTGGCCGGCATCGCCGCCGTGGTCATCGACGACAAGCGCGACGAGGTGGAGCTCCGGCCGGCGTTGGTCGCGGTCGCCCGTCGTGCGCTCATCCCCGGGAAGGACTGACATGGCTACCTTGCTCTACCGGCTGGGTCGCGCCTCGTACCGCCGCCGCAGGCTGGTCGTCGTGCTCTGGCTTGTGCTGCTGGCGGCACTCGGCGGTGCCGCGCTCGCCTTCAAGGGGCCGACGTCGAGCAACTTCACCATGCCGGGCACCGAGTCGCAGCGCGCGATCGACTCGCTGCGGCAGGAGTTCCCGGAGGGGGCCGGGGCGGTCGGGTTGATCGTCGTCGCCGCGCCGGAGGGGCGCACGCTGACCGACGGGCCGCTCACCCAGGCCGTCCACGAGGTGGTGGAGGAAGCCGAAGCGCTGCCCGGCGTGGTCGGGGCGGTCGACCCCTTCCAGAGCAAGGCCATTTCCGAGGACACGCGGTACGCGCTCATCCAGGTCCAGTTCGCGGGCCGCGCCGACGAGCTCACCGAGGCACAGCGCAGCGCGTACGAGGAGACCGGCGCGGCCGCCGAGCAGGCCGGGCTGCGGGTCGGGCACGGCGGCGAGGTGATGAACTCTCCGCCTGAGGTCGGTGGCACCGAGGCGATCGGTGTGGCCATCGCCCTGGTCGTACTCCTGGTGACCTTCGGCTCGCTCGTCGCCGCCGGCATGACGATGCTCAACGCGCTCATCGGGGTCGGTGCCGGCATGGCCGGGCTCTTCGCCCTGAGCAGCGTGGTCGAGCTGACCAGTGTCACCCCCGTGCTGGCGCTGATGCTCGGGCTCGCGGTCGGCATCGACTACTCGTTGTTCATCACCTCCCGGCACCGCCAGCACCTCAGTGAGGGGGTCGATCCTGAGGAGGCGGCGGCCCGCGCGGTCGGCACCGCCGGGTCGGCGGTCGTCTTCGCCGGCATCACCGTGGTCATCGCGCTGGCCGGCCTGGCCATCGTCGGCATTCCGTTCCTGAGCGCGATGGGTCTGGCCGCGGCCGGCACCGTCGCGGTGGCCGTGCTGGTCGCGATCACCCTGCTGCCCGCGCTGCTCGGGTTCGCCGGCCTGAAGGTCCTGCCGCGCAAGCAGCGGGGCGCGGCGCCGCAGCAGCACAAGGAGGGCTTCGGCTTCCGGTGGGCGCGGCTGGTGCGGCGTGGCCGCATTCCGGTGATCCTGGTCGGCATCCTCGGCCTCGGGGCGCTGACCCTGCCCGCCGCCGACATGCGGCTCGCCCTGCCGGACGCCGGCGCCGGACCGGAGGGCACCCCGGCCCGCGTCGCGGCCGACCTGGTCTCCGAGGGCTTCGGGCCGGGCTTCAACGGCCGGATCACGCTCGTCGTCTCCAGCGACTCGCCGGAGCAGACCGCCGCGGCGGTGCAGCAGGTCGGTCCGGCGCTGGAGGGTACGCCCAACCTGGTCGCCGTCACCCCGCCCACGACGAGCGGTGACCAGCGGACGGCGCTGCTCGGCATCATCCCGAAGGAAGGGCCGACCGCGGCGAGCACCGAGACGCTGGTGCACGACGTGCGGGCCAAGACCCACGGCCTCGGCGGCGCCGACGTCGCGGTGACCGGGCAGACGGCGGTGGGCGTCGACGTGTCGGAGAAGCTGGCCGACGCGCTGCCGATCTACCTGCTGATCGTCGTCGGCCTGTCGGTGCTGCTGCTGATGCTGGTCTTCCGGTCGATCCTGGTGCCGGTCAAGGCCGCGCTCGGCTTCCTGCTCACGGTCGGCGCCACGTTCGGCATCACGGTCTGGACCTTCCAGGAGGGGCACCTGGCCGACCTGCTCGGCATCGGTACGCCAGGCCCGCTGATCAGCTTCCTGCCGATCCTGCTGGTGGGCATTCTCTTCGGACTCGCGATGGACTACGAGGTCTTCCTGGTGTCCCGGATGCGCGAGGACCACGTGCACGGCGCCGACGCGCAGCACGCGACGATCTCGGGCATGGGCCACGGCGCCCGGGTCGTGACGGCGGCCGCCCTGATCATGATCAGTGTGTTCGCCGGCTTCGTGCTGATCGACGACCCGATCATCAAGTCGATCGGGTTCGCGCTGGCGCTCGGTGTCGCCATCGACGCGTTCGTCGTCCGGATGACCATCGTCCCGGCCGTGATGTCACTGCTGGGCCGGGCGGCGTGGTGGCTGCCGCGCTGGCTCGACCGGGCGCTACCGAACGTCGACATCGAGGGCGAGAAGCTCCGCGCGGAGCTTGCCCCGTCCGAGGAGCGCGAGCCGGTGGGCGCCGGCCACCGCTGACCGATCGGACAGCTCGGGCGGGGGTCAGCGGCGCGCCGTCAGGTGCACCGTGACCTCCGCTCCGGCGTCCTTGCCGACCGTCTTCTTCAGGGCCGCCCGCACCGGCAGCCAGTGCGGGCCCTGGCCCGACGGCATCAGGGTCGCGTCGAACGGGTGGCCGTCGATCGTGCCGCTGACCTTCACGGCCTTGCGGGTGCCGAGGAGCTCGTGCGAGCCCGGCAGCTCGATGTAGGTCGGGAAGGCGCCGTCGACCCGGATCGGGGCCGTGAACGTCGCGTCGAGCCGATCGGTCATGTGGTTCCTCCAGAGGTCAGGCCTTCGATGACGGTGTCGACCACATAGGACGCCAGGGCGTCCACCGTGGCCGCGTCGTGGTGGCGCATCGGGCCGCGGGTGGTCAGGTCCGCGAAGCCGTGCACGGTCGACCAGCACGCCCACTCGGCGTGGGTGCGGCGCGACGCCGGCAGCCCGCCCGAGGCCACCAGCGCGTCGAGGGCGTCGAGCAACAGCTGGAACGGCGCGGGGAACGAGCCGTTCGCCACGGGTGGGCCGTCGTCGCGCGTCAGGATGGCCAGCTCGAACCAGCCGCGTTCCGTGCGCGCGAAACGGATGTAGCCGAGGCCGACCGCGCGCAGCCGGTCCAGAGCCGACGCGGACGGCGCGATCCGCGCCCGCATCGCGTCGGCCAGCAGGTCCTGTGCCTCCAGCGCCACGGCGAGCACCAACGCCCGGCGGTCGGCGAAGTGCCGGTACGCGGCGTTGGGCGAGACGCCGACGGCCCGGGTCAGGTCCCGCATCGCCAACGCGGCAGCCCCTCCGGTCCGTGCCACCCGCAGGCCCTCCGCGATCAGCGCGGCCCGGAGGTCACCGTGGTGGTAAGACACCCTGGAAGGGTCCACGACTGTGGTGTACGGTGTCAACATTGCTCGTGTGGACATCGTCCACACCGGAGCGGCGGAGCGGCCGCGCGGATCGGGGCGACCGGGGAGACCGGCCAGGCCGGTTAGGAACGCCCGCACGGGGGCGGTCCGCGCGACTCCGCCCACCGTCTTTTGCCTCAGGCCAAGCATCGATTGCCATCCACGTGTTGACGGTTTCCGTAGCACGTCGGTAACCTGACGCCCAACTTGCCGCAAGATTGCGACAGAGTCATGAAAACTCCGTCGTGCACCTCTGGAATTTTCGCGCAGCGCACCCCCGTCCCCACTGCGAAAAGGACAGCGATGAGACGCACCCGAATCCTGGCCGCCGCGCTCGCGGCGGCCCTCGTCACCGTGGGTTGGCAGGTGCCGGCCGCCGCGGTCGGCGGCCCCAACCTCGCGCTCGGCAAGACCGCCTCGGCCAGCTCGACCAACGGCGGCTTCGGCGCCGGCAACCTCAACGACGGCAACGCCGGCAGCTACTGGGAGAGCTCCGGCGCCCTGCCGCAGTGGGCCCAGATCGACCTCGGCGCCAGCACCAGCATCGACCAGGTCGTGCTCAAGCTGCCCAGCGGCTGGGGCGCGCGCAACCAGACGGTGACCCTGCAGGGCAGCACCAACGGCACCTCGTTCAGCACCCTCGCCGGCGCGCAGAGCTACGCGTTCAACGGCAACCCCGTGACGATCACCTTCGCCGCGACCAGCACGCGGTACGTGCGCGCGAGCATCTCCGCCAACACCGGCTGGGGCGCGGCGCAACTGTCCGAGCTGGAGGTGTACGGAGCCGGCGGCACCGGCACGGGCAACCTCGCGCAGGGCAGGGCGACTGCCGAGAGCGGGCACGCCGACGTCTACGGCTCCGGCAACGTCGTCGACGGCAACCAGGGCACCTACTGGGAGAGCACCAACAACTCCTTCCCCGAGTGGGTGCAGGTCGACCTCGGCTCGGCCCAGACCGTCAACCGGGTCGTGCTCAAGCTCCCGACGAGCGGCTGGGGCACCCGCACCCAGACGCTGAGCGTGCAGGGCAGCACCAACGGCACGTCGTTCAGCGACCTGGCCGGCTCGCAGACCTACACGTTCAACCCGGCGGTGGCCGGCAACTCGGTCACCGTCACCTTCAACCAAGCCACCACGCGGTACGTGCGGATCAACGTCACCGCGAACAGCGCGTGGCCGGCCGGCCAGCTCTCCGAGGTCGAGGTCTACGGCCCGGGCGGCACCACGCCGGACACGACCGCGCCGAGCGTGCCGGGCACGCTCTCGTACACCGTGTCGGGCACGACCATCACCCTGAACTGGGGCGCCTCCACCGACACCGGCGGCAGCGGACTGGCGGGCTACAACGTCTACCGCGACGGCACCCAGATCGCGACGACCGGCACAGGCACGTCGTACCAGGACAGCCAGCCGGCGACGGCCACGGTGTCCTACTACGTGCGGGCGCGGGACAACGCCGGCAACCTGTCCGGCAACAGCAACACGGTCACCCGCACGGGCACGCAGCCCGGCGACACGACCCCGCCGAGTGTGCCGGGCACGCTCTCCCACAGCACGAACGGGACCACGATCACCCTGAGCTGGGGCGCCTCCACCGACACCGGCGGCAGCGGCCTGGCCGGCTACAACGTCTACCGCAACGGCACCCAGATCGCGACGGCCGGCACCGCGACGTCCTACCAGGACAGCCAGCCGGCCACCGCGACGGTGTCCTACTACGTGCGGGCGCGGGACAACGCCGGCAACCTGTCGGGCAACAGCAACACCGTGACACGCACCGGCACCCAGCCGCCCGGCTGCACCAACGTGGCCGCCGGAAAGTCGATGACCGCGACCGGCTCGACCTTCACGTTCACCCCGGAGAAGGCCAACGACGGTCAGCTCGGCACCTACTGGGAGGGTGGCGGCGGCTACCCGCAGGACCTGACCGTGGCCCTCGGCGCCAACCACGGCATCACCGGCGTCAACGTCAAGCTCAACCCGGACGCAGCCTGGGGCACCCGTACCCAGACGATCCAGGTCCTCGGTCGTGACCAGGGCGGCTCGACGTTCACCAGCCTGGTGCCGGCGACCGCGTACCAGTTCGTCCAGGGCAACAACGTCGTCGCGATCCCCGTCTCGGCGACCGCCGCGGACGTGCGGCTGCGGTTCACCTCCAACACCGGCGCCCCGTCGGGCCAGGTGGCGGAGCTCGAGGTCTGCGGCACCCCGGCACCCAACCCGGACCTGGTGGTCGACTCGGTGAGCTGGAGTCCGGCGTCGCCGAACGAGAGCAGCGCGATCACCCTGTCGGCGACGGTGCGCAACGCGGGCACCGCGGCGGCCGGCGCGACCACCCTCAACTTCAGCCTCGGCGGCCTGGTCGTCGGCTCGGCCACCGTCGGCGGGCTCGCTGCCGGCGCGTCCCAGACCGTCACCTTCAACGCGGGCACCCGCTCACAGGGCAGCTACGCGGTGACAGCGGTGGTCGACCCGAGCAACACGATCATCGAGCAGAACGACGCCAACAACAGCGCCACGGCGTCGTCGCAGCTCGTCGTCGCCCAGGCGCCGGGGCCGGACCTCCAGGTCACCGGCATCACCACCAACCCGTCGAACCCGGCGGTCGGCGCGGCCGTGTCGTTCACCGTCAGCGTCAACAACCGCGGCACGACCACCGCGGCCGCGTCGGTGACCCGGCTGACCGTGGGGTCGACGACGCTCAACACCAACACCGGCACGATCGCCTCCGGCGCGACCGCGACCGTGGCCGTCAGCGGCACCTGGACCGCGACCAGCGGCGGAGCGACCATCACGGCCACCGCCGACGCGACCAACGTCGTGGCGGAGACCAACGAGAGCAACAACACCCGCACGCAGGCCATCGTGGTCGGTCGCGGCGCCGCGGTGCCGTTCACCTCGTACGAGGCCGAGAGCGGGCAGTACACCGGCACGCTGGTCGAGGCCGACGCGCTGCGGACGTTCGGGCACACCAACTTCGGCACCGAGTCGTCGGGGCGCAAGTCGGTGCGGCTGTCCGGCCAGGGCCAGTACGTGCAGTTCACCTCGACCGTGCCGACCAACTCGATCGTGGTGCGCAACTCGATCCCGGACTCCGCGAGCGGCGGCGGGACAACCGCGACGATCAGCCTCTACGCCAACGACCAGTTCGTGCAGAAGCTGACGCTCTCGTCGCGCAACAGCTGGCTCTACGGGCTGACCGACGACACCGAGGGCCTGTCGAACACGCCGCAGTCCAATGCTCGCCGGCTCTTCGACGAGTCGCAGGCGCTGCTGGCGTCCTCGTACCCGGCGGGCACGCGTTTCAAGTTGCAGCGGGACTCCGGTGACGACGCGGCCTTCTACTACATCGACCTGATCGACCTCGAACAGGTCGCGCCGCCGCTCAGCCAGCCGGCCGGGTGCACGTCGATCACCTCCTACGGCGCGGTGCCGAACGACAACGTCGACGACTCGGCCGCGATCCAGCGGGCGGTCACCGACGACGAGAACGGCGTCATCTCCTGCGTCTGGATCCCGGCCGGCCAGTGGCGGCAGGAGCAGAAGATCCTGTCGCCGGATCCGACCCGCAACGGCTACAACCAGAAGGGCATCCGCAACGCCGTCATCCGCGGCGCCGGCATGTGGCACACGAAGCTCTACACGAACACCGAGCCGCAGAACGTGCAGGGCAACATCAACCACCCGCACGAGGGCAACGTCGGCTTCGACATCGACGACAACACGCAGATCTCCGACCTGGCCATCTTCGGGATGACCACCAACCGGAACACCCGCGGGCACGGCATCAACGGCCGGCTGGGCAAGAACACGAAGATCAGCAACGTGTGGATCGAGCACGTCAACGTCGGTGCCTGGGTCGGCCGCGACTACTCGGACACGCCGGCGTACTGGAACCCGGGCGACGGTCTGCAGTTCTCCGGGATGCGCATTCGCGACACCTACGCCGACGGCATCAACTTCGCCAACAGCACCCGCAACTCGACGGTGTTCAACTCCTCGTTCCGCACCACGGGAGACGACTCGCTGGCCGTCTGGTCGAGCACCTACGTCAAGGACCAGTCGGTCGACGTCGGACACGACAACCACTTCACGAACAACACGATCGCCCTGCCGTGGCGCGCGAACGGCATCGCGGTCTACGGAGGCTACGGCAACACCATCGAGAACAACCTGGTGTACGACACGATGAACTATCCCGGCATCATGCTGGCGACCGACCACTCGCCGATCCCGTTCAGCGGCACGACGACGATCGCCAACAACGGCCTCTACCGCACGGGCGGGGCGTTCTGGGGCGAGGCGCAGGAGTTCGGCGCGATCACGCTCTTCGCACCGAGCACCGGCATACCGGGGGTGGTCATCCGGGACACGGAGATCGTGGACTCGACGTACGACGGCATCCAGTTCAAGACGGGCGGTGGTCGGATCACGGCCACGATCACCAACGTACGCATCGACAAGTCCAACAACGGCGCGGGCATCCTCGCGATGAGCGGCGCCCAGGGCAGCGCGACGCTGTCCAACGTGACGATCACCAACTCGGCGGACGGCGACATCGTCCGGCAACCGGGCACCCAGTTCGTCATCACGCAGTAGCAAGGGGCACGGTGCTCCCCGGTGGTTCCACTACCGGGGAGCACCGCCGTGTTCAGGCTCGGCGGTGGCGGCGGCGCTGATGGAAGTGGTGGTCCCGGCGGACGAGGTCGGCGACCTCGCAGGCGGCCAGTGGCGCCGCGTAGCGCGCGAGTGCGTCGAGCAGGTGGTGCGGGTGGGTGCCGACGAGGCTGACCGTCGGGTCCTGGCAGTGGCCGAGCCGGGCCTGCTCGTGGGTGAGCACGACGGCCGTGCGCACCGGCACGTCGTGGCGATTGCGGCGCAGCCAGGCCGCGAGGTCGTCGGCGATGTCGTTGACGCGGCGCGGCATCGCGCGCCCGGCGCGGTCGACCGCCCGCCCGGTCTCGACGCTGTGCCCGCGGGCGTCGAGCTTCTCCCACCACCACTGGTCGCCGACGGCGTGCAGGCGGATCCGGCGCCGCTCGACCTCCACCGTCCAGATGCCCTGCGGCCCGACCAGCACGTGGTCGGTCCCGCCGCGGCGGTTGCGGTAGCCGCGCAGCATCACCCAGTCGTCGGGCAGCACGCCGAGGGCGGCGGTCAGCGGGTCTTCGCCCAGCACGCCGGTCGCGCGGGCCGGGGGGCGATCGCCGGTCAGCAGCACCTCCTGCCAGTCGGCGCGGGCCTCGGCGGGGGGAGCCGGGTCGCGGGCCGGCGGTGCGTCGAGCAGCCGGCGCCACAGCGACCGCGCGGTCCGGACCCGTGCCCACAACTGCCGCGCGGCCATCGAGGTGCTGGGCAGCCAGGGCTCGCACGGCGCGGTGTGGTCGGAGAGCATCTCGACCCGCATGGCCCCCGCGCCCCTTCCGCATCGACGAATCGACCTACTCCTATCACGTTGGGTACTCAGATCGCTACCCAAAGCGACGAAGTGATGAGGAAGTGGGACGTTTCAGCCCGCGCGGGCGGCCAGCATGTCGCGCATCCGGCGTACCTCGATGGACTGGTCGGCGTTGACCTCGCGGGCGACCCGGTCGGCTGCGGACTCGACACCGCCACCGTCGCGGTAGAGCTGACCGACCATCGTGATCGCACCCTCGTGGTGGCGGATCATCAGCTCGAGGAACCGCTTGTCGAAGGCCGGGCCGTTGGTCGCGGCGAGCGCGGTCAGGTCCGTGGCGTCGAGCATGCCGGGCATCAGGCCGCCGTGGCCGACGTGGTTCGCGTGCGGCTCGGGCAGCGGCTCGCCGCGATCGACCAGCCACTGCTGGAGCTGGGCGATCTCGTCCTTCTGCGACACCTCGATCCGCTTGGCGAGCTGCGGGACGTCGGTGCTCGGGCTACGTCCGGCGACCAACGCGGTCAGCTCCAGCGCCTGCAGGTGGTGCGTGACCATCTTGCGCATGAATTCGGCGTCGGCCGGCGAGTGCGGCGGCGCGGACAGGCGCGTGAGCTCGTCGGGGGAGAGGGTGCGGGAGTCCTGACCGGGCGCGCCTGGCTGGACCACCCGACCGGGCGACGGCGGGGTGTGCGCGGCGGGCGACCCGTCGCGGTTGGCCGCCACCGAGATCCCGACAGCGCCCGCGATCAGCGCGGCGGCGACCAGCGACACGATTACAGCACGGCGGTTGACCTGCATGGACCTTCGTCATCTCCGATTCGCGCGAGCGGTCGCGGCTGCGCCGGACCGCCCGCGACGTGTGTTTCCGCTGCGCCTACCGAAAGCGAGCGTTCGTTCTTTGACGTTCGTGACCGGCGGGGCGGGCCGGAAAGCGAGCGTTCGTTCTTTGACGTTCGTGACCGGCGGGGGCGCGCCGGAAAGCGAGCGTTCGTTCTCTGGCGCCCGCGTCCGGCACGCCGCGCAGAAAAGCGAGCGTTCGTTCATTCCAGACAGGGAACCAGATGCACGGTGTGGCGTCGACAGTGTGGTGTCGACAGGGCGCTCACCCCTGCGGGGGGAGCAGGGATGAGCGCCCTGATTCGGCACGCGTTGCCGGGCCGGTGGACCGGCGCCGGCGGCGTGCCACCGGCGTGGCGCCCGGTCAGCGGGGGGAGCTGAGGCGGGCGCCACGCGCGGCGTTCAGTCCAGCGCGGCGCACTGGCCGACGGCCAGTCCGCGCACCTTGTTCTTCGAGCCGACGTTGATCGGCGCCGGGGTGTTGTCGGTGCAGGACAGCACACCGGCCACATCGTTGCCGGCGATGACCGACGCGATGTCCGACGTGCGGGCACCGCTGAGCGAGACCGCGCCCCGGATCGTCGAGTCGACGACCGCGAGGCTGCCGGTCGTGCCGCTGACCGCCATCGCGCCGTTGACCGTGGTGTCGTACAGGTGCACCGCGGACGCCGAGGACGACGACAGCGCGCCGTTGATCGTCGAGTTGATCGCCAGCAGCGAGGCACCCGGCCGGACCGTGATCGCGCCCCGGACGGTGGCGCCGTCGAGGCAGGTCACGCCGTCGGCCACCACGACGCCGTTGCGGTTGCCCGTGATCGTCGTGGTGCAGGTGCGGACGAGCTGGTCGAACCGCGCCCGCGTGTTCTCCAGGCTCGGCGTCCACGTGAACTTCTGCTGGTGCTGCGGGTTGGTCTGCGGCACCTGGACCTCGCGGGCCGCCTCGATCTCGGCGGCGGAGAGGAACTCGCTCGGCTTGAGCCCGAAGGTGTCGAAGCCGCGCGCGATCTCACTGCCGTAGACCTGGCCGTTGTGCCAGTAGGCCGACCAGAAGCCACCGAGGGACAGGGCGTTCGGGTTGACCGGGCCGCGGTCGAAGAAGGCGATCTCCTTCGGGTTGGCCGAGTCGGTGAAGTCCAGCACCGACAGGCCGCCCTGGTACCAGGCCTGGACCATGATGTCGCGGCCGGGCACGGGGAGCAACGAGCCGTTGTGGGCCACGCAGTTCTCGACGACCGTCTGCGGCACCGGCAGCTTGTAGTAGCTGCGGAACTCCATCTTGCCGTCGACGATGTCGAAGATCGCGTTCGCACCCCACGACGGCAGGTCGGTGTCGCGGCACCGGGCACCGGTGCCACCGCCCCACTCGTCAGTGAAGATGACCTTGGTGCCGTCGTTGTTGATCGTCGCCGAGTGCCAGTACGCGAAGTTCGGGTCGGAGACCTCGTCGAGCCGCTTCGGGTTGGCCGGGTCGGAGATGTCGATCAGGATGCCGTTGCCCTCGCAGGCACCGGCGGCCAGGCCGATCGCCGGGTACGACGTGATGTCGTGGCAGGCGTCGGTGACCGGCGACGGGCTCCAGTTGCTGCCCGACGGGTGACGCGGAGTCTGCGGCGCGTTCTGCAGACCGTCGACGGCGCCCGTCTCCTCGTTCGCGAACAGCCGGGGGTTGTTGACGACAGCAGCCGTCGACGGCGCCGCGAGCGGAACCTTGATGACGTCGATCCGCCAGCGCGACGGGTCGACACCGGAGGCCGGGTTGTTGTTGCAGCCGGCCAGGCCGTCGCCGCGGACGCCGGCGGTGCCCGACACGTAGACGTACACGTTGTCGGTGTCGCCGGGCTTCGTGACCAGCGAGTGCGTGTGCGAGCCACGGCAGAGCTGGACCGCGGCCACCTGCTGCGGGTTGGTCACGTCGCTGATGTCGAAGACGCGGACGCCCTGGAACCGGGTGCCGACGGCGGGGTTGGTGCCGCAGTCGACCCGGCCGCGGGTCTCCTCGACGGACATGAAGAGCAGGTTGCCGAAGACGGAGACGTCGCCCTGGCCGCCCGGGCAGACCACAGTGGTCAGGATGGACGGTGCCGACGGGTTCGCCACGTCGTAGACGGTGAAGCCGTTGTAGCCGCCCATGAACGCGACGTTGCCCTTGAAGGCGAGGTCGGAGGCGACGTAGGAGAAGTTCGACGGGTTGGCCGGGTCGAACGAGCCGGCGGGCTTGTCGACGTGCGCCAGCCGCTCGATGTTGCTGGCGGCCTCTTGCGCGTCGAGCCAGCCACCGGTGAGCCCGATCCGGGGATCCGGATCGGCGGCGGCGGCACCGGGGGTGAATGCCAGGACGAGGAGCGCCGCCGCGGTGGCGGCGAAGCCCTTTCTGATGGTGATGGCCATGCGGTGCCTCTCGGGGCAGGGGGACCAAAAAGCGGCCGGGTAACGACCGCCTCGCACCGCACACGTTATATCGAACAGTGGACATCAGATAATGCCTTACGGCCAACTTTTCGCTGGCCGCTTGTCGCGATCACTTGCCAAGTCGACAGGGCGTTCTGGCGCACGTGGGGAGATGCAACGGATAAGTCGGGCTCGGCCGGTTATAGCCGGGCCCCTTACGGGATGTTTGGCCGGATCGCCCGCACCGTTATAGTTCCCGCGTGACGGAAGATCTGCCGAAGAAGCGCAGCCCACTGGCGGCGATCGCTGATGTGGTGAGCACTCCGGCGGCGCCGGCCGCGCTCGACGCGATCGACCTCCGCCTACTCGAGTTGCTCGTCCAGGATGCCCGGACGAGCCAACGCGGGCTCGCGCGTGAGCTACAGATGTCGCCGCCCGCGGTCGGCGACCGGATCGCACGGTTGGAACGGCTCGGCGTCATTCGCGGTTATCGCGCGGACATCGACTGGGCCGCGTTGGGCTTTCCGATGCAGGTATTCCTGTCGGTCATCGCCGCGACCGACCAGGCGTCGATTATCCGTGCGCTGCACGCGATCCCCGAGGTCGAGGAAGTCAGCGTCGTCACCGGGTCGATCGACCTGCTGGCCCGGCTGCGCGTGCGCGATCAGGCGCACCTGCGCGCCATCCTGCTCGAGGGCATCTGGCAGATCCCGGGTGTCTCCCGCACCGAGACGTTGCTGAGCCTCGCGGAGACCCCGCGCAAGGACTTCGTGCACGGCCTGATCGCGGAGCTCCGCGAGGAGCGCTAAGAGAACTTGCCCATCCCGCCCGCCACGTCGATCGAGGCGCCGGTGATGTAGCTCGCCCGGTCGCCGGCCAGGAACGCCACCAGGCCGGACACCTCGTCGACCGTGCCGAATCGGCCGAGCGGCACCTCCTGCGCGGCGAGCTTGGCGAAGAACTCCTCCTCGCTGAGCTCCGGCGCCCGGCGAGCGCGGATGTTCGCCCACTGCGGCGTCACCACGAAGCCGATGTTCACGCTGTTGACCAGGATCCCCTCCGGCCCGTACTGCTGGGCCAGCACCTTGGTCAGGTTGTGGCACGCGGCCCGGTTGACGGACGTGGCGAAGAACGTGGGGTCGGGATAGCGGGCGTAGACCGCGTTGACGTTGACGACCCGAGGTGCGGCGCTGCGGCGCAGCTGCGGCAGGGCCGCCCGGGTGCAGCGGATCTGCGAGAACAGCTTGACGTCGAGGTCGGCCTTCCAGTCCTCGTCGGTGAGGTCCTCGAAGCCACCCGGGTGGGCACCACCGGCGTTGTTGACCAGCACGTCGATGCCACCGTGCTCGGCCGCGACGGCGTCGACCAGGGCCTGCACCGCATCCGCGTCGGTCACGTCGCAGACGTGCCCCGAGACGACCGCGCCGTCCACTTCGGACAAGGACTTCGCGGCCGCGGCCACCTCGTCCGGGGTACGCGCGCAGATCGCCACCGTGGCGCCCTCGGCCAGCAGTTCGGCGGCGATGGCGTACCCGATGCCCTTGCTGCCCCCGGTGACCAGGGCGTGCCGGCCGGTCAGCCCGAGCTTCACGCGTCACCCTTTTCCAGGGCGGCGCGCGCCTGGTCGAGCAGCGTGGCCCGCGGCGGCGTGAAGAAGTCGACCTCGAGGCAGGGCGTGCCGGTGGTACGCGCACCGTGCGGCACCCACGGCGGGATCACCGCGACGTCGCCGGGCTTGAGCATCCGCACGTCGCCGTCGACCTCGAACTCGATCTCGCCCTCGAGGACCAGCACGACCTGCTCCTCCTCGTGCGTGTGCAGCGGCGCCTCGGCGTGCGCGTCGAACCGCACGAAGTTGAGCAGGCTCTTCTCGCCCAGCACGGGCTGGAAGTGCAGCCCCGGCAGGATCTCGTGCGGGTCGATCTTCGCGCGGTCGACGAACCGGCCGGGCGTGGTGGGCGTGCCGCCGCTGCTGCCGAAGTGCGAGTCCGCGTTGGTCATGCGCCTGCTCCTAACAGAAGGCCGAGCCGCCGGGTTCCTTCGGCGATCTCGTCGGGGGTGGTCGCGCTGAACGCCAGCCGCAACGTGTTGTGCGTGTCGCGGCGGGGGTGGAACGGTGCGCCCGGCACGTAGGCGATGCCAGCCGCGCGGGCCTTCGGCAGCAGGGCGGCGGTGTCCAGAGTGGGCGGGCCGGTGACCCACGTGAAGAAGCCGCCGCCCGGCTCGCTCCACGAGTACTCCGGACCGAGGTGCTTGGCCAGACCGGCCGACATCGCCGCCCAGCGCTCGGCGTAGGCCGCCCGCGCCCGGGCGAGTTGCGCGTCGAGCCGGCCGTCGCGGAGGAACGACTCGGCCAGCCACTGGCCGAAGCCGCCGGCGCACTGGTCGGAGTTCTGCTTGGCGCGCACCAGGTGCGGGACGAGCGCCGGCGGGCCGGCCGCCCAGCCGAGCCGGATGCCCGGGAACAGGATCTTCGAGAAGGTGCCGACCTGGACCACCACGTCGGGGGCGAGCGACCAGAGCGACGGCCGCTGCTCGCCCGTGAAGCCGAGCTCCCGGTACGCGACGTCCTCGACCACCAGCAGCCCGTGGCGCCGGGCCAGCGCGACGAGCTCGTGCCGGCGCGGCGTCGACAGCCAGGCGCCGGTCGGGTTCTGGAAGTCGGGGATGACGTAGAGCAGCTTCGGCGCCGGTCCCGTCGCCAGCGCCTCCTCGAGCGACGCGGGGTCGAGCCCGTCGCCGTCTGCCACCACCGGGTCGATGCGCGCTTCGAAGCCGCTGAACGCCGTGATCGCGCCGAGGTAGGTGGGTGACTCGACCAGCACCCGGTCGCCCGGGTCGAGCAAGGTGCGGCAGATCAGCTGGAGCGCCTCGATGCCTCCGCTGGTCACCATGAGCCCGTCCGGCGTGACGCCCTGGGACGAGGTCAGCCACGACGCCAGCGCGTCGCGGAACGAGGCGAGCCCTTCGGTCGGCGTGTACTGGAGGGCCACCGGCGCGGCGGCGCCGAGTCCAGCGGACGCGGCGTCGCGGACGAAGTCGACGGGAAAGATCTCGTGCGCCGGGAAGCCGCCGGAGAAGGTGATCAACCCAGGCGTGTTGACGAGCGAGAGGATCGCGCTCAGCTCGTCGCCGCTGCCGGCCGCCCGGCGGGCGAGGCGTAGGTCAAAATCGCTCACGGCGGCCTCCGATGAAACCAAGCGTTCGGTCGGTGACCCTAACATCGGGTCATACGGAAGACCAAGGACCGTTGCGGCCTTACATCTACCGCGATAAAACGGGCGGATCGCGGGTACCTGATCCCAATGACGAGTACTGACCAACCGACCGGCAACCTGGAGCTGGTGGCGACCGTCGACCCGCCGATGCCGACGGGTGTCGCAGTCTCCCACTCTGGCCGGATCTTCCTCAACCATCCGAAGTGGGGCGACGACGTCGCCGCCTCCGTCGTCGAGCTCCGCGACGGCAGACGGATCCCGTTTCCCGACGAGCCCTGGAACCAGCCCGACTCCGACGACGACGCGCACGCGTTCGTCTCTGTGCAGTGCGTGGTGGTCGACCCCCTCGACCGGCTGTGGGCGGTCGACACCGGCTCGCCGATGCTGAGACCGACCCGGCACGGCGGGCCCAAGCTCGTCCGCGTCGACCTCGACAGCGGCGCGGTCTGCCAGGTCATCACGTTCCCGGCGGACGTCGCCCTGCCGTCGACGTATCTCAACGACGTGCGCTTCGACCTGCGCCGCGGCGACCAGGGGACCGCCTTCGTCACCGACTCGGCCTACCAGGGTCCCAACGGGATCATCGTCGTCGACCTGGCCACCGGCCGTTCGTGGCGGCGGCTGCACGACCACCCGTCCACGAAGGCGCCGGCGGTACGCGCCACCCGGCCGGTGGTCGAGGGTCGCTACTTCCTCAACCGGCCGGGTGACACGGAGCCGTCCCAGCTCACCTTCGGCAGCGACGGGATCGCCATCTCCGCCGACGGCAGCCGGCTCTACTACTGCCCGCTGATGTCCCGCCGGCTCTACAGCGTCTCGGTCGACGCGCTCTGCGACCGGTCGCTGGACGACGACGCCGTCGCCGCCACGGTGGTCGACGAGGGTGACAAGGGCAGTTGCTCCGACGGACTGGAGAGCGACGACGCGGGCCGGATCTACCTCACCGCGTACGAGCAGAACGCGATCTTCCGGATCGACCCCGACGGCGGGTTCGACACGCTGGTGCACGACCCGCGGCTGCTCTGGCCGGACACCATGGCGGTGGCGACCGACGGCCACCTCTACGTGACCGCCAACCAGCTGCACCGGCAGGCGGCGTACAACGACGGCAAGGACCTGCGCCAGCCGCCGTACGCCGTCTTCCGGGTGCCGATCGACGCCGGACCGGTGCTACTGCGGCCCTAGCAGCCCTTCGAGCCGGGCCGCGAACTCCGGCACCCGCTGGCCGAAGCCGCCGTGGTCGCCGGGCATCGGCGCCGTGGGTGCGTCCAGCCGCTCGCCCAGCGCCTGCGCGGCCCGGTGCGGCGGCTGGCCCACGGACGCCTCGCCGGCCGCCGGCACGATCCGCACCGGTCCTGAGCGCAGGGTCGCGTAGTCCGGGACGTACCGGGCGAACGGCGGGACCTCGTACCCGATGAAGAAGGCGAAGTTCTTCTCCAGGCGGCCGAACATGGCGAGGGTTTCGGCGTCGGGTGTCTCGGCGGGGCCGCCACCCGGTGCCCGGTTCTCCTCCTCGACCGGCCCCATGTCGAGACCGCGGCCCAGCACGGCGTTGGCGGCCTCGGGACCGTCGGCGGCGAACGTCTGCTCCACCTCGTCGATCACGGCCCGGAAGTGGTCGCGCTCGGGCAGCAGGTCGAACAGCGGCGGCTCGTGCGCGACCAGCGTGCGCACCCTGTCCGGGTAGCGGGCGGCCAGGTCGAGCCCGATGATCGCGCCGGAGCTGTTGCCGAACACGTGGGCCGGGCCGCCGCCGACCGCGTCGAGCAGCGCGGCCGCGTCGTCGGCGTGCTCCGGCAGCGACTGCGGCCCGTCGAGGCCGTCCAACGGACTGCGCGAGTTGCCGCGCCGGTCGTAGGTGACCACCGTGAACCGGTCGGCCAGCGCCCGGGCCAGCCCGGCGTAGCCGGCGGCGTCGTAGACACCGCCGCAGACCAGCAGGAGAGTGGGTCCGGTGCCGCGCACCTCGTGGTGGAGCGTGGCACCGGGAACCTTCAGCGTCGTCATGTCGAACCTCCTCACCGACACGTCGGAGCCGGCGCGACCGGTTCGACAGCGTCAGCCCAGGATCTGCCGGACCTCCATCGCGCCCCATTCGGAGTCCGGCCAGCGGGCGGCGATCTCGATGGCCCGCTCCTCGCTGGCGACGTCGACCGCGATGTAGCCCGCGAACTGCTCCTTGGCCTCGATGAACGGGCCGTCGGTGGTGACGGGTGCACCGCCGCGCAGGCGCACGGTCTTGGCCGCCCCGGCCAGGGCCTCGCCGCGGATCAGCTCACCGGACGCGGTGAGCTCCGCCATGATCGTGTCGACCTCGCTGAACAGCCGGTTGCGCTCCTGCTCGGGCAGTGCGTCGATGGCGGCCGGGTTGTTGTAGATCAGCAGCATGTACTTCACGGGCGCCAACGATAGACGCCAGCGCTCGCCGAGTGGTCCATACGGGGGATAGCGTCGGTTTACCGACCCCCCAGGAGGATGATCCCCCAATGCTCGCTGGAGTCCATTTCATCAACTTCACCCTGCCCGGCGGAGCCGCCGCGATCGCCCCGACACTCGCCGCCACGGCCCGGGCCGCAGAGGACGGCAGCTGCGCGACGTTCACGCTGATGGACCACTGGTTCCAGATGGAGCACGTCGCCGACGCGCGTGACCCCATGCTCGAGGGCTACACCGCGCTCGGCTTCCTCGCCGGCCGGACCAGCCGGATCAACCTCGGGCTGATGGTGACCGGGGTGACCTATCGCCACCCGGGCCTGCTGGCCAAGACCGTCAGCACGCTCGACGTGCTGTCCGGCGGCCGCGCGACGCTCGGTCTCGGCGCCGCCTGGTACGAGCGCGAGCACCACGCGATGGGCGTGCCGTTCCCGCCGATCGCGGAGCGCTTCGAACGTCTCGAGGAGACGCTGCGGATCTGCCAGCAGATGTGGTCGCCGGAGGACGGGCCGTTCGAGGGCCGGCACTACCGGCTCGCCGAGACGATCTGCGAGCCGCAGCCGCTCTCCGAGCCCCGGCCCCGGGTGCTGATCGGCGGCATGGGTGAGAAGAAGACGCTCCGGCTGGTCGCCCAGTACGCGGACGCGTGCAACCTGTTCGCCGAGAACCACGACCAGGTCGCGCACAAGCTGCGCGTGCTGGCCGACCACTGCGCGGCGGTCGGCCGCGACCCGCTCGAGATCCAGAAGACGATCCTCGGCCACGGCGACCCGATCAACGCGCCGGACCAGTTCCTGTTCGACATGGAGGGGTACGCCAAGCTCGGCGTCGAGCTCGTCGAGATGGTGCCGCGGGGCAACGACCCGGTGGGTTGGACGACGACGTTCTGCGAGAAGGTCGTGCCGCGTCTGGCCGAGATCGGCTAGCCCGGCTTCCTTGCCACCAGAATGTCGCGGCGGATGGCCTGGTCGACGCGGTGCACCAGCCGGCGGTGAGCGTCCGAGTCCACCACGTGCAGGCCCGCGTCCTCCAGGACCGCCGCGGCGTCGGCGCGGTCGGCCACGTTCGTGTTCCACGACAGGCCGAGCGCGCCGCCGGGGCGCAGCACGCCGGCCCAGACGGGAGCCGCGGCCCGCAGCAGGTCCAGCGGGTCGCGGGTCAGGCCGCGGTCGGCGGTGCGGCTGCCGTGCTGCACGCCGTAGGGCGCGTCGGCCACCACCAGGTCGACCGACCGGGGCTTCCAGAACTCCAGCGTCCGCGTGGTGTCCGCGTTGACCATGTCGATCCGCTGGGTGTCGTTGGCCCGGTACTCCTCCTTGGTGGGGGCCAGCGTGATCGACAGCCGCCGGCCGACCACCTTCCCGTTGCGCCGCACCGGCCCGCTCTCGGTGCGGTGCTTGATCCGCTTCTCCTTGAGCCAGCGCTGGATGAACGCGCCGTACGCCTCGTAGTCCTTCTGGTCGCGGTCCACGCCGTACGCGTCGAAGCCGTACATCATCGCCTGGTGCAGGGTGGTGCCGCGGCCGGCGAGCGGGTCGAGCACGGTCAACCGCTTCTCGAGCATCGTGCCGGCGAACGCCGAGCCCATCACGGTGGCGTTGAGCAGCAGCTTGGTGAACTGCTCGTTGGTCTTGCCGGCGTACTTCGGAATGGTGATGAGGTCGTCGTCGAAGCGGTCGAGCCGGACCAGCGGCACGGGCCGCAGCAGCCCGCCACCCTCGACGGCGAACAGCGCGTAGACCGAGGAGAGGTTGGCCAGGTAGCGGGTCGCCCGCTCGTCGAGCTCCGGTGACTCGAACGTCACGTACGGCACACCGGCGATCTCGTCGGAGGTGATGTCGCCGAGGTCACCGCCGAGCACCGCGTCGGCGAAGATCTCCAGCTCGGCGCCGGTCAGTCCGACGGAGGACTCGGCGTAGACCCGGTTGGCGGACGGCAGGATCAGCATCGCGTATCGCATGGTGCGCTGATTTTAGGCAGCACCGGATGGCCCAGCTGTCGGATGCCGGGGTGCGCGGCATGCGGTCGGGATGATAGGTACGACGGGTGACAGAAGTGCCAGAGCGGCTCCGCCGCACCGGCCAGCGCGACCGGCTACGGCTCGGCTACCCGGACGAGCTCGTCGCCGACGTCTTGGCGTACGCGCGGCTGGGCGGTCTGCCGGCACTGGAGGTCGGTGCCGGCAGCGGCCGGGCGACGATGAAGTTCGTGGCCCGCGGCATCCCGATCACCGCCGTCGAGCCGAACGCGCGACTGGCGGCGGTGCTCACCCGCCGGGTCGCGGGCGCGCCGGTCACGGTGGCCGTCAGCACCTTCGAGGACTACGTGCCCGACCGCCGCTACGGCCTGCTGTTCAGCGCCCAGGCCTGGCACCGCGTCGACCCCGCGGTGCGGTGGCGCAAGGCGGCCGAGGCGGTCGTCCAGGGCGGCGTGGTCGCGCTCTTCTGGAACCGCGAGCGCCCCGCCGACCGCGCGGTCAACGACGAGATCAGGGCCGCCCACCAGGTGCACGCGCCGCGGATCCCGTTCGACCGCGAGATGCTGCCGGACCCGCCGCCGTGGCCCGGCATCCACGGGCTGGCCCACCGTGACTCCCACGTCTACCGCTGGCAGGTCACGATGCCCACGGTGGACTTCGTCGCCACCCTCGCCACCCGTTCGGCCTACGGGGCGCTCGAGCCCGAGGCCCGTTCGACGCTGTTCGCCGACGTCCTCGGGCGCCTCGACAACGAGGTCCGGGTCGCCGTCGACACGGAGCTCTACCAAGCACGTATGCGCTGAGAGGCCGGACCGGCACAATGGACCACGTGACCGCGATCGACAGCTACGTCCGCGAGCTCGACCGCCGGCTGCACGGTCCGCGCCGGCGCAAGGCCGACATGATCGTCGAGGTACGCGACGGGCTGCGCGACGCGGCCGAGGCGGTGCGGGCGGACGCGCCCGGGGTCAGCCCGGCCGAGGCCGAGCGGCAGGCCGTCGAGGAGTTCGGCCCGGTGCCCGACATCGCGCCGGAGTTCCAGGCCGAGCTGGCCGTCACGCAGGCCTGGCGCACCGCGTGGGTGTTCGCGATCGCCCTGCCGCTGGTGATGGCGCTGACCACGCTGATGTGGCGGGGCGGCAGCGGCGGCGTCACGCCCGGCCCCGCCTACCTCGACCTCGCGCGCGCCACCGACCTGTTCCTGATCGTCGCGAGCGTCAGCTTCGCGGTCGCGCTGCTGGCGCTGCACGTGCTGGCGCGGCGCGCCGCCCCGCCGGTCGGCCTGGTGCGGACCGTCGGCGTCGCCGCGCTCTGCACCGTGCTGGCGATGATGGTCAGCGGCCTCTTCCTCACGATGGGCGCACCGGGCGCGAACATCTCGCTGTGGGGCGCGCTCGTCGGTGGCCTGCCCACCCTGCCGGGCTATGGCCTGCTGTTCTATCTCGGCGTCCGCTGCCTGCGGTTGACCCGGCCGCGCGGGCCTGGGGCCGGACGCCCGTCCCGACGCCCGGCCCCAGTCCCTTCAGCTTAAGGCCAACCGCACATGTCCAGTGGCCCGCTATCCGGCCTGACTGTCGTGGAACTCGCGGGCATCGGTCCCGCCCCCTACGCCGCGATGCTCCTCGCCGACATGGGCGCCGACGTCATCCGGGTCGACCGGCCCGACGGCCCGGCGCCGGAGTACCCGCCCAACCCGGTGCTCGACCGGGGCCGCCGGTCGATCGCCCTCGACCTGAAGGCGCCCGAGGGGGTCGACCTGTTCATGCGCCTGGTCGCCCGGGCCGACGTGCTGGTGGAGAGCTACCGGCCGGGTGTCGCCGAGCGGCTCGGCATCGGTCCGGTGCCCTGCCTCGCGGTGCGTCCCGAGCTGGTCTACGCGCGGATGAGCGGGTGGGGGCAGACCGGTCCGCTGGCGGGGGACGCGGGCCACGACATCAACTACATCAGCCTGACCGGCGCGCTGGCCGCGCTCGGCCGGGCGGACGGCCCGCCGCAGCCGCCGATGAACCTCGTCGGCGACTTCGGCGGCGGTGCGCTGTTCCTCGTCTACGGGATCATGTGCGCGCTCTGGGCCGGCGGCGGCCGGGTCGTCGACGCCAACGTGCACGACGGCACCACGTCGTTGCTCGCGATGGTGCAGGGCTTCCGCGCGGCCGGGCTCTGGTCCGACCGGCGGGGCACCAACCTGATCGACACGGGCTGCCCGTACTACGACGTCTACCGGTGCGCGGACGGCGGCTACGTGGCTGTCGGCGCGATCGAGCGGCGGTTCTTCGTCAACCTGCTGACCGGGCTCGGGCTGGCCGACGACGCCGACCTGGTGGCCGCGCACCGCGACCCGTCGTCCTGGCCGGCGTTGCGCGCGGCGCTGACGGCCGCGTTCGCCGGCGCGACCCGCGACGAGTGGGCCGAGCGGTTCGCCGGCCGCGACGCGTGCGTGACGCCGGTGCTCGAGCTGGCCGAGGCGGCCGGCGCACCCCAGGCGGTGGCTCGTGACCTCTACGCGCCGGTGCCCGGGCACGACGGCGCGGTGCAGGTCACGCCGACGCCGCGGTTCACCACCGATCCGGGAGGCGACCCGGTCGCACCCCCGCTGCCGGTCCCGGCGCCGCAGCCGGGCGAGCACACCGCGGCCATCCTGGCCGAGCTCGGCGTGTCCGACGACGAGAGCGTCGAGCTGTTCGGCGCCGGCGTGGTGGCTAGCTAGCGAGCTGGTGCAGGCCCTGGAGGGCCAGCACGTAGCCGTGCACGCCGAAGCCCACCACGATGCCGCGGGCCACCGGCGAGATGAAGGAGCGGTGCCGGAACTCCTCGCGCGCGTGCACGTTGGAGATGTGCACCTCGATCACCGGCAGGCTGGCGCCCTCGATCGCGTCGTGCAGGGCGACCGAGGTGTGCGTGTACGCGCCCGCGTTGAGCACCGCGCCGATGGACTCGCCGGCCGCCACCCGGGCGCCCGCCTCCTGCACCCAGTCGACCAGCTGGCCCTCGTGGTTGGACTGGAGGAACTCGAGCTCCAGCCCGAGCTTGCCGGCCTCCTGGCGGCACAGGTCCTCGACGTCGGCGAGCGTGGTGCTGCCGTAGACCTCGGGACGCCGCGTGCCCAGCAGGTTGAGGTTGGGCCCGTTGAGCACGTAGACCGAGGTCATCGACGGCCGCCGGGGTTGTGCCAAGAACGGCCGTCCCGGGCCAGGAGCTGGTCGGCCTCGTCCGGACCCCAGGACGCCGCCTCGTACAGCGGGATCCGGCCCTTGCTGTTGGCCCAGTGCTCGATGATCGGGTCGACGATCCGCCAGCTCTGGAGCACCTCGTCGGAGCGGATGAACAGCGTCGGGTCGCCGATCAGCGCGTCGAGCAGCAGCCGCTCGTAGGCCTCGGGCGACTCCTCGCGGAACGTCGACTCGTAGGAGAACTCCATGGTCGCCGTGCGGACGCGGAACGAGTGGCCCGGCACCTTGGCGCCGAACCGCAGCGTGATGCCCTCGTCGGGCTGGATGCGCAGGATCAGCGCGTCGGGCTGGAGCCCGGTCACCTGGGCGGCGCTGATCGGCAGGTGCGGCGGCCGGGTGAACTGGAGCACCACCTCGGTGACCCGGCGCGGCAGCCGCTTGCCGGTCCGCACGTAGAACGGCACGCCGGCCCAGCGCCAGTTGTCGACGTCGAGCCGCATCGCCGCGTATGTCTCGGTGCGGGACAGCGGGTCGACGCCCTGCTCGTCGCGGTAGCCGGCCATCAGGTCGCCGCTCGTGCCGCCGCGCGTGTACTGCCCGCGGACCGCGATCCGGTCGATGTCGCCGTCGGCCGGGTGCCGGATCGACTGGAGCAGCTTGACCTTCTCGTTGCGCAGCGCCTCGGGCGCGAACGAGGCCGGCGGCTCCATCAGCGCGAGCGCGAGCACCTGGAGCACGTGGTTCTGCACGATGTCGCGCATCGCGCCGGCGTGCTCGTAGAACCCGCCGCGGGTGCCGACGCCGAGCGTCTCGGCCACCGTGATCTGCACCTGGTCGATCCACGTGCGGTTCCAGATCGGCTGGAAGATCGTGTTGGCGAACCGCAGCGCCATCACGTTCTGCACGGTGTCCTTGCCGAGGTAGTGGTCGATCCGGAAGACCTGGTCCTCCTCGAACCCCGCGTGGATGCGGCGGTCGAGGTCGCGGGCGCTGGCCTCGTCGTGGCCGTACGGCTTCTCGATCACCAGGCGGGACGAGCCGCCCGGCGCGCCGGGCTGGTTGAGGCCCGCGGCGGCCAGGTTCTCGATGATCGGCACGAACGCCTGCGGCGGTGTGGCGAGGTAGAACAGCCGGTTGCCGGCGGTGCCCGCGTCGCGGTCGAAGCTGTCGAGCAGCTCGCGCAGGTGGGCGTAGGTCTGCGGGTCGTCGTAGGCGCCGCTGACGTAGCGCATCGTCTCCACGAGGCCCGGGGCCTCGGCGGCCGGACCGGCGGGGAAGCGCTGGCGGAACTCGTCGTCGCTCAGGTGGCTGCGGGCCACGCCGACCAGCCGGAACTCGTCGGGGAGGCGCTTGTATTGCGCGAGTCGGGCCAGCGCCGGCATCAGCTTGCGCTCGGTCAGGTCGCCGGACGCGCCGAAGATCACCACGACACCGGGCGGCGCCTTGCGGTCGTCGCCGCCGTCGCCGTTGATCCGGATCTCGTTGGCCGGGCCAAGGTCGCCGTTCATGCGTACCCCTCGTGTCGCGCGGTCGTCGGGTCTCGCCGCCGTTGGCGCCCCGCAGAACGCTACCGGCCCTCGCGCCCCAATCGGAGCGGCGCGCGCCGATGTGGGACGGACGCCTCTTCCGACCGTATCGCTTCCGCCGGAACTTGCCGGAAACGGTGGGTTATCGGCCGGTTTACTCCGGATCCGAGACATCGGCGACCGTCGCGCCGAGCGCGCGCACGGCCGTGTCGGCGTCGACGGCCACCGCGACGCCGTGCTCGCCGGCTCCGAGCGTGATCTCCCGCCCGGCCATCCGCTCGTCGGCGACCACCGGCCACGGCACCAGCGATCCGAACGGGGTGATGGTGCCGCGCTCGTAGCCGGTGGCGTCGAACGCGGTCGCGGCGTCGGGCATCGACAGTCGACTGACCCCGAGCAGCGTGCGCAGCTTGGGCCAGGAGATCACCCGGTCGCCGGGCACGAGGACGAACAGGTAGTCACCCTCGCCCCGCCGGACCACGATCGTCTTCACCACGTCCGGGATCTCCACGCCGCGGGCCGCGGCGGCCTCGGCGAGGCTGCGCACCGGGCCGTGGTTGACGACCCGGTGCGCCACTCCGGCGTTTTCGAGCGCTTCGACCGCGCGACCACTCATGTGGCCAAGGTTATGACCTTGCCACCGCGTTGGCGTGGATCGCCTCGTTGAGGAACCGTGCCATTCCCGGCTTGAGCTTCTCGAAGTACGCCGTGAACCGGGGATCCCCGACGTACATGTCGGCCAGGCCGGTGTGGATCTCATACGTGCACTCGTAGAACCATTGGCTGATCTGCTGCCGGTGCTCCTCGGCAAGGTCCATCGCCGCCTGGCTCTCGGCCGGCTGCCCGCTGTCCATCACCGCGGCGAACCGGCGGCCCCAGTCCTCGCTCTCGGTGCGGAACCGCAGCCAGTCGTCCTTGCCGTAGCGGCTGGTCCGCCGCTGCGACTGCGCGTACGCTTCCGTGCCACCCCACCGTTCCTCGGCCTCGTCGGCGTAACGCTCGGGCTCGAAGTCGCCGAACACCTCGAAGCGCTCCTCCGGGGTCAGGTTCACACCCACCTTCTGTGCCTCCATCGCGAACTCGATGGCGGTAGCCATCTCCGTCAGTTTCTTGATCCGCTCCAGCAGCAGCCGGTGCTGGCGGCGGAAGTGCTCCCGCGGGTCGGCCGTGTCCAGCAGCACCGCGATCTCGTCGAGGCCGAAGCCCAGCTCGCGGTAGAACCGGATCTGCTGCAGCCGCTCCAGGTCGGCGTCGGTGTAGACGCGGTAGCCGGCCGAGGTCCGCTCGCCGGGCACCAGCAGCCCGATGTCGTCGTAGTGGTGCAGCGTGCGCACCGTGACACCGGCCAACGCCGCGACCCGGCTCACCGGGTAACCCATCCGGGCTCACCCCCTTTCGACCTCCCACGAAACACCCTGCCGTCGCGTGAGGGTCAAGCTTTTAGCCCGGGTCGCGGCGACACCGGCCAGGCAGAGCAGCCCGCCGCCGAGCGCGAGCGCCGCCGGCACCTCGCCCAGCAGGGCCCAGGCCAGGATCACCACCAGCGGGGGTACGAGGTACGTGGTGGCACCGAGCTTGCCGGCGCCGGTGTGGGCCAGCGCGTACGCCCAGGTGGTGAACGCGAGCGCGGTCGGCCCGGCGCCGAGGTAGACGAGCCAGCCGACAGTCGCCGGCTCGGTGGCGTCGGCGACGAGCTGGCCGGCGAACGGCAGGCAGGCGGCGGCTCCGACGACGGTGGCCAGGAACGTGACGGCGAGCGGGTCGGAGCCGGCCAGCAGCGGCTTCTGCGCGACCACCCCGACCGCGTAGCCGACGGCGGCGACCAGGCAGAGCACGACGCCCCACGGGTCGGCGCGCGCGTCGCCGGCGGCCGCGACGCCGATCAGGACTGTGCCGGCGAACGCCGTGCCCAGGCCGAGCAACAAGGTGCGCGGGAAGCCCTCGCCGAGGAACAGCCCGGCCAGGACGGCGATCAGCACCGGTCCCAGGTTCACCACCATCGCGGCGGTGCCGGCGTCGACCCGGCGCTCCGCGGCGTTCAGGGCCACGTTGTAGACGCCGAGCCAGGCGACGCCGCACAGTACGAGGCGCGGCCAGGCGGCGCGGTCCGGCCAGCGCGGCCGGCGGACCGCGACGAGGGCGCCGAGCACGACCGCGGCGACCAGCAGGCGGCCGAGGGCGAGCGCGCCGGGGCGCACGTCGGCGCCGAGGTGCCGGATGGCGACGAACGCGGAGGCCCAGAGGAGGACGGTGGTGGCGACGGCGGCAGCGATTCTCACGCCGTCACGCTATGTGCGGGACCCTTCGGCTCCGGCCGAAACGTAGGTGGCCTCCTCGTACCCGCCGATGATCTGGAAACCGATCCGGCGGTACGCCGCGACGGCGGGTGCGTTGTCGGCATGGACGTTGAGGGTGACCACGTCCGTGGTCTCGCGCAGCAGGTGGCAGAGCGCGGCGGTGACCCGCTGGGCGAGCCCCTGGCCGCGATGGGCCGGGTCCGTGGTGACGTTGCCGATCGCGCTGACCCGGTAGACGGGCGACCAGACGTGCACGCCGGCCACCGCGACGAGCCTTCCCGCGCGACGGAGGCCGACGTACTGGCCGGTCTCCAGCATGCGGCTGTCGAACCAGTTGCCCGGGTACGCGTCCGCGTAGAGCTCCTCGAGCTCGTCCAGGTCGGCGGGCCCGAGCGGCTCTCCCTCCGCGGGACCTTCGGGTGCGCCGCGCAGCGCCATCTTGTGGTGGGGGCCGCCGTCGTGCGTCCGGGTGTACGCCGGTGCCAGTGCGGTGCCGGCGCCGGGGGAGAGGTGCGCGTAGACCCTGCGCGGCAACAGCGGCACGAGCCGGCTGAGCAGGTCGCGCAGTGGATCGTCCGGGCCGAACGCGAGCAGCGTCGGAGTCGGCTGGCCGTGGTAGATCAGGGCCACCGTCTCGCCGTGCGCGTACCAGGTCGTGAACGGCCAGAAGAAGTCGTCGAGATCGCCGAGCTGGTACGCGTGCAGAGCAGGGTCCTTGCGGAGCAACGCGGCAAGCTCGGCGCGGTCGTGGACGCTGCGCAACATGGCCGCGATCGTGTCACAAGGTTCGCCCGCGGCCCGCTCACGGTGCTAGTTTCCCGCGCGTGATGTCGGCAGAGGCACCCACGAAAGCGCCGGCGCGCGGCCTGCTCGTGTTCGGCGTGCTGTTCGCGGTGGTCATCGTCGTGGCGGCGGTGGTCGGCGCCGCGGTCGCGCTCGCCGGTGCCGGCGCGTCCTCGTCCGGCGGCGAGGTCTCGGCGGGCAAGCTGGCGGTGGGCCACTGCGTCGACGGGCTGCGCGAGAGCGACGACGTCGCCGCGCTGCCGGTGCTGCCGTGCGAGCAACCGCACGAGGGCGAGGTCTTCGCGATCGTCGAGCTGCCGGCCGGACCGTATCCGGGTGACGAGTCGCTGGGTCTGCGCGCTCGGCAGGAGTGCCTCGACCGGTTCGAGAGCTACGCGCCGTCGTCGGTCGCCGACGACAAGGTCGAGCTGTTCTACCTGCACCCGACCGAGCTCTCGTGGACGGCCGGCGACCGCGGGGTCACCTGCGTCGCCACCGATCCGACGACCAGGCGCACGGGCTCGCTCAAAGGGTGAGCGCGACGGCCGCCGCTCCTGAGCCGATGAGGGCGACCGCCCACACCAGGTCCAGGTTGACCCACGCCTTGCGCAGCACCTCGAGCCCGAGCACCCGGTAGACCAGCAGGCCGATCACCCCGGCCACGGTCACCATCGCGACGGTGTGGACGGTGGTCGCCGCGAGGCCCTGCCACAGCAGGGCGCTCGGGTCCGACGGCGCGTGCAGGGCGTGGTCCTGGTGCACGCCGGGCGGCGGGTTGGCCACGAGCACCGGGACCAGCATCAGCCCGGCGCCGTGCACCGACGACATCAGGAACGACCAGCCGGTGAGCTGCCACGGTGTGAGCCGCATGCCGGCCCAGGTGAAGTGGCGGCGGGACAGCGCGCGCCACAGCCCGAAGCCGACCATGACGAGGCCGCCGGCGATGGCGACCACCCGGGTCGCCAGCACCGACCGCAGACCCTCGACCAGCCCGGCCACGGCGAACACCGACAGCGCGTGCCCGGCCGCGATCGGCACCAGCGACCGGAGCACCGCCAGGGCCGACCGTTCCTGCAGGCCGATGGCGACGGCGAAGAGCCAACCCATGCCGGGGTTGAGGCCGTGGAACGCGCCGAGCCCGGCGAGGGTCAGGATCTCCAGCCAACTCACGGAAAGCAGTATGAGTCCGAGGAGGCGTCGCCGCCCTGCAGTCTTGTCTGGTGAACTCGGCGGCCGCGGAACTCGTCGCCGTGCGGGAAGAAGCGCGGATCGGGGGAGAGGCCGCCGTTGTCGAGGTCGACGTCGAGCCGGGCCGCCCAGGCGCCGACACCGTCCGGATAGAACTGGTCGTCCCAGGCGCCGTAGAGCGAGTTGGTCACGTAGACCCGGCGCCCGTCGCGGGACACCTCGACCATCTGCGGGCCGCCGGCCAGCGCGAGGTCCGGCGCGGCCGGGTGGGCGGCCCGCGTGACGATGCCGCCGAGCCGCACCTCGCCGGTCAGCCGGGGTGCGAACGGGTCGGACACGTCGTACTGCAGGAGCTTGCCGATGCCCCACGCGGACACGTAGAGGTAGCGGTCGTCGACCGACAGGTCGATGTCGGTGACCAGCGGCGGCACGGCCCCGAACGGCGCCAGGATCGGCGGCAGGTCGGCCGCGTCGGCCGGCTCCGCGGGAATCTCGATCACCTTGCGGACGGCGAACTCCCCGGACTCGTCGCGGTGCCAGAGCCAGACCGAGGCCGACAGGTCCTCGACGCTGACGACCACGCCGACGAAGCCGTATTCCTTCGTGGGGTCGTGCGCGGGCCGCAGTTCCAGCGCCATCTGGTGCTGGTCGCCCAGATCCAGCGTCTGCAGGTGGCGGCGCTTGCGCAGGTCGAAGAAGTGGATCGAGTGGCCGTACTTCCGGCCCAGCAGCAGCTCGCCGACCAGGCCGTCCTCGATCATCGAGGGCGTGCCCCACTCGCTGGTGACCACCACGTCGCGGGTCAGGTGCCACCAGAAGTCGTAGCCGAAGTACTGCGGGCCGCGGTCGATCTCCCAGGCGCCGAGCACGTCGAACGAGTCGTGGTCGAGCAGCGCGATGCCGCCCGGCCCGTCGGCCCCGTCCGCACCGCCCAGGTTGGAGACGTAGATCCCCTCGGGACCGCAGTGCACGGTGTGCGGCCGGGAATAGCCCGCCTTGGCCAGCTCCGCGGGCTCGATGGTGCGCACGATCGTCGGGGCCGTCGGGTTGTCCCTGGTGTCCAGCACGTAGATCCGCGACGACCGCAGCCCCGGCACGATCAGGTAGCGGCGCTCGACGTGCGGGTGCGGCGACGACGGGCAGAGCGCGCTGCTGCACGCGTTCCAGCCGAAGTGGTGCAGCTCGTCGCCGCGGTGGGGGAGGTCGGTCCAGCCGACCACGCGGCCGTAGCTGTCGGAGGTCTCGTCGACGTCGAGCACCGCGATCGCGTCGGGCTGCTCGGCCGAGCGGTCGAACGCGGCGACGTAGGCCAGCTTCTCGGCCGGGGCGGACACCGCCTGTCGGGGGGAGGGGTAGAAGGTCGGGTCGGGCTTCCACAACGGCATCGCGGGACTCCTTTGCCTGGTTCCGACGTTAACCTACAATACCTATAGGATTTGAGGGGCGGCGATGGCGCATGGATACCCTGATCATCGGTGGTGGCCCCGCCGGGGCACTGGCCGCGCTGGCCATCACCCGACACAGTGGACGCGCGGTGACCGTCGTCGAACCGGCTCCCGAACTGGGACCGGGCTCAGCGTATGCCACCCGCGAACCTAAGCATCTGCTCAACTCACGGGCCGGGACGATGTCGGTCGATCCGGACGACCCGGGCGACTTCGCCGCGTGGGCCCGATGTCGCCCGGACGCGTTCCTGCCGCGAGAGGTCTACGGCCGGTATCTCGCGGACCGGCTCGGCGCGGTGCCGCACGTCGCGCGTCGCGCTCTGCGGATCCGGGCCGCCGCGGACGGCTGGGCGGTCGACCTCAGCGACGGCACGACCCGTGTGGCGTCCGACGTCGTCGTGGCGGTCGGTCCGCCGCCGCCGGTCTTCCCGGCGGGAGCGTCGGTCGCGGTGCGCCGGGCGCCCGGCTACGTCGCGGTGCCCTGGTCGCCGGGCGCGCTGGACGCCGTCACCCCCACCGACCGGGTGCTGCTGCTGGGCACGGGGCTGACCGCCGTCGACGCGGTGCTCACCCTGCTGGCCCGAGGTCACCGGGGCCGGATCGTCGCCGTCTCCCGGCACGGGCTGCTGCCCCAGGCGCACGCCGACCTGCCGGCCGCGCCCACGGGCTCCGGCGTCGACGCGACCGGGTTGCGCGAGCTTCTGCGGGTGCTGCGCGGCAGCCCCGACTGGCGGGCCAGTGTGGACGCGTTGCGCCCGCGGGTCGACCGGGTCTGGTCCGGGTTGAGCCTCGACGAGCAGCAGCGGTTCCTGCGCCACCTGGCGCGGTACTGGGAGGTGCATCGGCACCGCTGCGCGCCGGAGGTGGCGGCCGCGGTCGCGGGTGCCCGCGCGGCCGGCGCCCTGGACGTGATCGCGACGAGGGTGACGACGATCCGCACCGCCCCGCGGGGCTTCGAGGTGACCCTGGCGGGCTCGGGCACGCGAACCTTCGACGCGGTGGTCAACTGCACCGGCCCCGGCCACCCGGCGGGCATCCCGCTGGTGCGCTCGCTGGTCGCCGACGGCCTGGCCCGGGCGGACCCGCTGGCGCTGGGCATCGACGTGGACGACACTGGCCGCCCGGTCGGCCGCGACGGCCGACCGACCGAGCGCCTGCACGTCCTCGGCAGCCTGCGCCGCGGCCGCTGGTGGGAGACCACGGCGATCCCCGAGATCCGCGCCCAGGCGTACGCCGTCGCATCGCGGAATCTGAGGATTGCCCAGGGGCATCGATCCTAGTTAACCTATCAATCCGATAGGATAAGAAGGAGAGATGCGATGAGTGGACCCACGCGGATCAGTGAGGACTGGGCGGCCACCGTGGTCGGGCTGGTGCTGCTGGTCCTGATCCTGACCGGTGCGATCAGCCAGGGAATCCTGCAATGACCACGGTCAACGAGACCGAGGCCCTGGTCCCGGCCGAGCAGGCCGAGCGCAAGGTCGACTGGGCGTGGGTGGGTGCCGGTGTCGTGCTGGTGCTCGCCCTTGCCTGGCTGACGAGATACCTCGACAAGAACGTGCCCGGCTGGCTCGCCGACACCAGCCTCAACCGGGTCGCGAAGTCGGTCGAGTACCCGGTCTACGCGATCGTCGTCGGCCTGGCCGGCAACGCCGTGCTGACCGCGACCGGAGTCCGCGACCGGCTCGCGCCGGCCTTCCGCACCGAGTTCTTCATCAAGACCGGCCTGGTCCTGCTCGGCGTCTCCATCAACCTGTCGCTGCTGGTCACGGCGGCCGGCCCCGCGATCGTCCAGGCGCTGCTGCTGATCTCCGGTGTCTTCCTGTTCACCTGGTGGCTCGGCGGCAAGCTCGGCCTCGACGACAAGCTCCGCGCGCTGCTCGCCTCGGCGGTCTCGATCTGCGGTGTCAGCGCGGCGATCGCCGCTGCGGGCGCCGTGCGGGCCAAGCGTGAGCAACTGGCGTACGCGGCCAGCCTGGTCATCCTGTTCGCGCTCCCGTCGATCTTCCTGTTGCCCTGGCTGGCGGGCGTGTTCGGGCTCTCCGACGCGGTGGCCGGCGCCTGGATCGGCGGCAACATCGACACCACCGCGGCCGTCACCGCCGCCGGCACGCTGGCCGGTGAGGACGCGCTGAAGATCGCGACGATCGTGAAGGTCACCCAGAACGCGCTGATCGGCATCGTGGCCGTCGCGCTGACCGCCTGGTTCGCCTTCAAGGTCGAGCGCACGGCCGACTCCGCGCGGCCCGGCGCGGGTGAGCTCTGGCGGCGGTTCCCGAAGTTCGTGCTCGGCTTCGTGGCCGCGTCGGTGATCGGCACCTGGTTCGCCAACACGGTCAGCGCCGCCGACAACAGCGCGGCGCAGGCCGTCGCGACCAACTTCCGCACCTGGTTTCTGATCCTGGCGTTCGTCAGCATCGGCCTGGAGTTCCGGTTGACCGCGCTGCGCGAGGCGGGTTGGCGGCCGATCGCGGTGTTCGCCAGCGCGACGGTCGTCAACATCGGCCTGGCCCTCGCCCTGGCCGCGTTGCTGTTCGCCGACTTCACCGTGTGATGCTTGTCGGCCAGGTCGCGATGCGCTCCACCTGGCCGGTCACCGTGAGGTCGGCGAGCACCGCGTCGGCGTCGGGGACGGCGTAGCCCGCGTACGCCTTCCCGATCCGCACGCTGACCTCCAGGTGCGGCACCCCGCGCAGGGCCACCTCGTCCTGCCCGGGGTAGAGGAACGCGGGTCGCCCGCCGACCGTGTGGTTGCCGTCGCGGTCGGTGCGGCCCCGCGAATATTGCGCCTGCACCTCCATCCGGGCGTCGTCGACGCCCCGCAGGATGACGCCGCCTTGGGCGTAGCGGCCGTCTACGAAGCCCACGTAGGCCGTCACCGGCCTGCTGCCGGCCGGCCGGCTCCCGAGCTGGAACGGCAGGATGAGCCGCTGCGCGTGGTGCAGGTCGACGGCGGCCGCGGCCCGCGCCGCGCGGCCGGCGTCGGAGCCCTCGACGCGTAGCCACAGCCCGGGCACCGGCTCGGACCCCAGGACAGCGCCGCTGTCGATCCGGCGGTCCGCACCCTCGACCGCGGCCCGCCCGGGCCCGAGGGTGACGATGACGAGACCGTCGTCGACCTCGGCCTCCAGCTGCTCGTAGCCCTCGGTGCTGGTCCAGGTGTGGAACCGGGCGGCGGCCTCGATCGCGGGCGCGCCGAAGTGGACCAACCGGGGGTCCGTGCCGACCGCGGTCGGATCGGCGGCGGCGCCCGGCACGCTCGCGGTCGGCAGCGCGACCGCGCCGGACTGCCCGCCGCCGTCCCGGGGCGTGGTGCCGAGCGCGACCGTGCCGCCGACCGCGACCACCAGCGTGACCGCCGCCGCGCCCCACAGCCTGGCCCGGCGCCGGCGCCGATATGCCCGCCCCCGCCCCACGGCCTGCGCGATCAGCCGGTCGCGGTCGACCTCGCCGGCCGCGTGCCGGTCGAGGGTGGTTCGGATGAGCTCGTCCAGGTCCGGCATCGGCTCGCCTCTCATTCCGTCGCCGTGTTCTGCAGCGCGTGGCGGAGGGTCTGCGTCGCCCGCAGGGCATGGGTCCGCACGGTCGACGCCGAGCAGCCCAGGATCGACGCGATGGTCGCGTCGTCGAGGTCCTCGTAGTAGCGCAGCGCGAGGACCGCGCGCTGCTGCCGGGGCAGGTCGAGCAGCAGCCGCCACAGCGCGTCCCATTCGGCGAGCGCGGTGCCGGCGTCGTGCGCCGGCCCGTGCAGGTCGAGGGCGTCGACGATCGCCTCGTGCGGAGTCGGCCGCTCGTGGTTGGCGCTCCGGCGCCACCACGAGGCGTTCGCGTTGACCAGCATGCGCCGCAGGTAGACCTCGGGCCGCTCCATCCGGCTGATCGACCGCCACCGCGCGAACGCCTGGCCCAGCACCTCCTGCACCAGGTCGTCGGCCCGGTCGCGGTCGCCAGTCAGCAGCCGGGCCAGCCGCACGAGCGCGGGACCGCGCGTGCCGACGTACTCCTCGAACGTCATCCACAACCTCCTGAAGGACCAGACGCTGTCAGCGGCGTCCGGCGTCCACAAGGCGGTCGGGGATTTACCAAATCGCTACTTAGCCGACAGGATTCCGGTCATGCGTGCCCAGCGCCGAACCTGTGGGCCGGCGTCGGCCTGGTCCGCGAGGGCGCCGGCACCGCGCTCGTCGACGAGCGATGCTGCGGCCGTGGGTGAGTTCCTGCTGCCCCGGCTGGCCTCCGTGACGGTGGCGGCCTGAGCAGGTCGGCCAGCGTGGTCCGGTCGACGATGTCCGCGATCCGCTCGTGCACGGCCAGCCAGACCTCGCGCAGCCCGGCCGCGGCCGGGGGATAGGCCGCGCTCTCGGTCGGCAGGCCGCGCACGGTGGTCAGCGCGCCGTTCACCGCGCGCACCACGTCGCCGACGGTGATCTCGGCGGCGGGACGGGTCAGCGTGTACCCGCCCTCGCCGCCGCGCTGGCCGTGCAAGAGCCCGGCCCGGCGCAGGTCACCGAGGATCCCCTGGAGGAACGCCGGCGGCATCTGCTGCGACCGGGCCAACGCCGCCGCCGTGACCCGGCCGGGTGCGTCCGCCACCGCGAGCATCGCGCGCAGCGCGTAGTCGGTGCGTGCCGAGACCTGCATCCCGGCTCAGCTCCGGTCCAGCAGACCCCACCGGCGGCGGATCGCCCGGTCGGCCTTGGTGAACAGCAGGTCGACGGCGAGACCGAGCACGAGGATCACGATCATCACGCTGATCACCCGAGGGGCGTCGGACAGCTCGCGCGCGTACGTGAGCTGCACGCCGATCGAGGTCGACTTGGCGATGACCACGAGCAGCTCGCCGGCCATCAGGCTGCGCCAGGCGAACGCCCAGCCCTGCTTGAGCCCGGCCACGATGGCCGGCAGCGCGGCCGGCGCGATGACGTAGCGGTAGAGGTTGAGCCCCCGCGCACCGAGGTTGCGGCCGGCGCGCAACAGCAGCGGCGGCACGTAGTCCACACCGTGGATCACCCCGTTGGCGATCGACGGCGCGGCGCCGAGCACCACGACGAAGAAGATCGCCTGCTCGCTGAGCTGGAAGAGCAGGATGGCCAGCGGGAACCACGCGATCGACGGCATCGTCTGCAGGGCGGTGATCATCGAGCCGAGCGCGGCCCGCAGCACCTTGACCCGGGCGACCGCGAGGCCGAGCAGCAGCCCGACCGCGACCGCGGCGCCGAAGCCGATGGCCGCGCGCTGTGCCGTGATGAGCAGGCCGTCCCACAGGGCGCCGCTGGTCGCGTACGCACCCAGGTCCTTCCCGACGGTGACCGGGCCGGGCAGGGCGTACTCGGGCTTCCAACCGGTCCAGACCACGACCTGCCAGACGGCCAGGGCCAGCGCCAACGCGGTCAGCTTGGGCCAGGTCGCCGCCCAGAGCCGGTACGCCCGGCCGGGAACCTTCTGCTGGCTGGCGATCTCGAGCGCGTCGAGGCCCGACAGGGTCTCGTGATCAGATACCACGTCAGTGGCCATGGCGTCCCACCTCCGCGCGGAGTCGGTCGGTGACGTCGGCGGCCACCGCGGCCACCTCGGGGGAGTCGATCCGGCGCGGGCGGGTCACGTCGACCCAGGTCTCGTAGATGACCCGGCCGGGCCGGCTGGAGAGCAGGACGATGCGGTCGGCGAGCCGGGCCGCCTCGCGCACGTTGTGCGTCACGAACAGCACGGTCAACGGCGTGCCGGCGGCGTTGCGCCCGGTCCACAGCCGCTCGAGCTCGTCGTGCAGGCTGTCGCGGGTCATCGCGTCGAGCGCGCCGAACGGCTCGTCCATCAGCAGCACCGGGGTGTCCAGCGCGAGCGTGCGGGCCAGCGCCACCCGCTGCCGCATGCCACCCGAGAGCTCGTGCGGCCGGCGCCGGGCGAAGTCGCCCAGGTGCACGGTGTCGAGCAGCTCGGCAACCCGGCGCTTGCGATCGGCCGCGGGCAGGCCGCGCAGCTTGAGCGGCACCTCGACGTTGGCGCCGACCGTCAGCCACGGGAACAGCGCCGGCTCCTGGAACATCAGGCCGGGCCGCGCGTCGTCGCCGACGTGGATCCCGCCGCCGCTGACGGTGTCGAGCCCGGCGACCAGGTTGAGCAGCGTGCTCTTGCCGCAGCCGGAGGCCCCGACGAGACAGACGAACTCGCCGGGTGCCACGTCGAGCGAGACCCGGTCGAGGGCGACGACCGCGTCCGCGCCCCGTCCGTACACCTTGGTCACGCCGGAGAGCGCGACCGCGGCGGTCGCGCTCCCCGGGGTGGTGGTCGTCGTGCTCACGGGAGCGGGACCTCGGTCTCGCCCTGCTCCTTGAGCGCCTTGTTGAGGTAGCTCAGGTCGTACAGCCCGTTCAGGTCGACCGGCTGCGTGAGACCCACGGCCACCGCGTGGTCGAGGCCGGTCTTGAGCGACGACGCGATCGGGTCGTCGAGGAACTGGAGCGTCGGCCAGGCCTGCTTGATCAGCTTGAGGTCCAGCGGCTTGCCGGTGATCTTGCCGATGTGGTCGGAGATCGCCTGCTGCGCCTGGTCGGGCTGCTCGTTGACGAGGTCGTTGGCGGCCACCTGGCCGTTGACCAGGCTCTGCACCACGTCGGGGTGGGCCTTGAGGAACTTGGTGCTGACGATCAGGTTCGTGATCACGAACTTGCCGTCCGGCCACAGGTCGCGCTCGTCGACCAGCACCTTGCCGCCGGCGTTGACGAGCTGCGAGACGAACGGCTCCGGCACCCAGGCGCCGTCGATCGCGCCGCTGCGGAACGTCTCGATCGTCTGGGAGTTGGCCTGCGGGACGATGCTGACGTCGCCCCCGCCCTCCTTGGTCGTCGTGAGGCCCTTCTCCTTGAGCCAGTAGCGGATCGCCACGTCCTGCGTGTTGCCGAGCTGCGGCGTCGCGATCTTCTTGCCGCGCAGGCCCTCGACCGAGGTGATCTCGGGCTTGACCACCAGCGCGACGCCGCCGGACGCGGCACCGGAGACCACCCGGACCGCCTCGCCCTTCGACTTCGAGTGCGCGTTGACGGTCGGGTTCGGGCCGATGTACGTGGCGTCGAGCGCGCCGGAGAAGACGGCCTCGATCGCCTCGGGGCCGGCGTTGAAGGTCTTGGGCTCCAGCGTCACGTTGCTGCCGAGCTTCTCGGCGAAGATGCCCTTCTCCACGCCGACGATCGCCGGCGCGTGGGTGATGTTGGGGAAGTAGCCGAGCCGCAGCGTCACCGGCTTGCCGGCCTCACCGCCGCCGCTCTCGTCGTCGCCACCGCACGCGGCGGCGGCCCCGAGCGTCGCGGCGGCCACGATCGCGACGGTGGCCAGGTTGCCGAGCCTGCGCAAGGGGAGACGTCTCATCGCCCATCCAATCCATTGTTTTCCTACTTGATTGATAGGAAGAGTGGGTTGGGAGCGACGGCGGCGTCAAGGTGATGTCCACCATCTGGGAGTCGGGGATCGACACCGGACAGTTGCTTGCCGACGGGCATTGGTCGGGCTTAGCCGGTCCTTAAGTTTTCCTGTGCCGATTGATTAGGCCCACTGCCAGGCATGTTGTGCGGCCGGGCACGGTGGGTGACGCCGGCAGACATCGAAGCAGCGTGTTGCGCTGACCACGGCGCCGGACGCGCTCCCAAGCGCCTTAAGTCGCCGGTTCGTGGGTCGCGAAACAGCCCTTGAGCAGGCCATCCGGGTGGCTTAGCTTCCGTGACGACCCTTCGACACCCCATCGCGCCGTGGACGACCGCGGCGCACTCGCGAGAAGCGGGAACCGCACATGGCCAACCGGAACACGCCGCCCGACTGGCCGGGCGACGACGGCCGTTGGGACAGCCGGCCGCACCCCACGACCGACAGGTACCGGTCGCGGCCCGCGACGACGCAGCAGCGAGGGCCGCGCTGGGTGGGGCCGGACGGCGGTGTCGACATCGACTCGGTCGCCGGGCTGCCGGAGATCTACGACGAGGACGAGGACGACGCCGGCCCCGACAAGGGGCGGCGGCGTGCGCTGCTGGCCCTCGGCGGCGCGCTCGCGGTGGCCGGCGGCGGCGCCGCGCTGAGCTTCACCTCGCAGGGCCGGGACCTGATCGACAAGCTGCTCGGCGACGGCGGGGTGGACACCACGGCCGAGCAGCTCAACAACGCGATCTCGAACTCGCCGGCCCAGCAGCAGCCGAGCCAGGTGCGCACCTACACCGAGCAGAACGAGTCCTACATGGGCTCGCGGGCCGGCAACGAGCTCCGCAGGAACGCACCGGCCACCGGGCGCGCGTACTCGTCGCCGAGCGAGGCCGCGGCCAACACGAAGGTGACCGTCAAGACGGTCCTGGCCAAGGACCCGATCCGGCACCTGGCCAGCCGGGCCACGTTCGGGCCGACGCCCAAGGTGCTCAGCGACATCCGGCGGCTCGGCATCGACGCCTGGCTCCGCGCCCAGCTCGCACCTGAGAAGATCGCGCCGACCCCGGGCGAGCTCAAGCTCGCGGAGCTGCGCACGTTGACCATGTCGATCCCGCAGCTGCGGGCCGACCGCGAGGCGCTCAACCAGAAGGGCACCCAGGCCGACCAGGAGGTCGTCGACGCCGCGGTCGGTCGGATGATCTTCTCGGAGCGGCAGCTCTTCGAGGTCATGGTCGACTTCTGGAACGACTTCCTCCACGTCGGGCCGTTCTTCGACGGTTCCGACATGGTGCGGTCGAGCTTCGACCGGGACGTGATCCGCAAGCACGCGCTCGGCAACTACTCGGACATGCTGGTCGCGGCCAACCGCCACCCGGCGCTGCTGATCTACCTCAACCAGAACCAGTCCTCGAAGGACAACGTCAACGAGAACCTGGCCCGGGAGAACCTGGAGCTCTACTCGGTCGGCGTCGACGGCGGCTACACGGAGAAGGACGTCAAGCAGGCCGCGCTTCTGCAGACCGGCCGCGGCGTCCGCGACGACCAGTACGTCTACCAGCCCGAGCGGCACCACGTCGGGCCGGTCAAGATCATGGGCTTCAGTCACCCGAACTCCACCGCGGAGGGCGGCGAGGCGGCCAGCGACCAGTACTTCCGCTTCCTCAGCCTCCACCCTTCGACGGCGCGCTACGTCGCCATGAACCTGGCCACCCGGTTCGTCTCCGACGCTCCGCCGAAGTCGCTGGTCGACCGGCTGGCCAAGACCTACCTGGCACACAGCGGCGCGATCAAGCCCGTGCTGATGACCATGTTCAGCTCGTCGGAGTTCTGGGCCGCGGTCGGCCAGAAGGTGCGCCGGCCGATGGAGTACCTGGTCGCCACGTACCGCACGCTAGGTGTCTCGCCCGTGCCCAGTCCCGGCTTCCAGCAGGGCAACAGCAACCGCACCCCGTTCGCGGACGGGCTGCGGCAGATCCGCAACAAGATGGACGAGCTCGGACAGTTCCCGACGGGCCAGGCGACGCCCAACGGCTATCCCGACGTCTTCGTCGCCTGGACCTCGGCCGGCACGATGATCAACGGCTGGAACGAGGCGCACGACATCGTCAACGGCAACCGCCGGATGTTCTCGTACCTGAAGCCGGAGCGCTTCGCCGGCGCGACACCGCCGGACACCGCCGGCGCCTACGTCGACGCGCTGGCCAAGCGGCTGGTGCACCAGAAGCTCAGCGCCAAGGAGCGGGCGGCGATCCTCGGCATCGCCGGTGTCACCGCGAGCACCAAGGTCGACGCGTCGTTCAACGGCGCGCTGACGTCCGTCGTGCGGGCGCTGCTCGCATCCCCGCAGCACCACCTCCGGTGATTCCCTTGGAGAGCAGCGTGTCCAGATTCCCCATCCACCCGGACTGCCCCGACCTGGCGCGGCTGGCGGACAACCGGTTCGACGCCGTGCTGCGCGCGGAGGCGGCGGCCGTCACGGCCGAGGACAGCGCCGAGCGCGACCGGCTCAGGGACCTCAACGAGATCGAGGAGGCGCAGCAGGACGGCCGTGGCGTGACCCGGCGGACGTTCGTCACGGGCGCGGCGGCGACCGCGACGGCGCTGGCCACGACGCAGTTCGTCTCGACCCGGGCCTCGTTCGCGGCGACCAAGACCGGCACGCTGATCCACGTCTTCCTCTACGGCGGGCTCGACGGCCTGGCCATGATCGCGCCGGCCGACGACCCGGTGCTGGCCAAGGTCCGCCCCGATCAGCTGATCCCCGAGAACGGCGGCATCGCCCTCCAGCGCGGGTTCCGGCTCAGTGGCTCGTTCGCACCGCTCAAGAAATACCTCGACGCCGGCCAGCTCGGCTTCGTGCCCGCTGTGACCGACCCACGGCTGTCGCTGAGCCACTTCCAGGCCGCCGACGCCTGCAACCTCGGTGGCCTGCCGGGGGAGACCGGCGGTCGCGGCTGGCTGGACAGCCTGGTCGACGCGCTCGGGCCGGGCACCGCGTTCCGCAGCGTCGGCATCGGCAGCACGCTGCCGCGCTCGCTGGTCGGCAACAACGGCGCGATCGCGATGAACAGCGTCGGATCGTTCAACCTCAACGGCGACCAGCGGTTCAAGGACGCCACCGCCAAGGCGATCAAGACGCTGTTCACCGGCATCAACCACCCGGTGCAGGACTCGGTGCAGGAGGGCCTCGCGGCGCTGCGCCTGGCGCAGCAGCTCGCCGCGGACGGCTACGAGCCGCGCGACGGCGTGGAGTACCAGGGCATCGGCAACGCCTTCCGGCAGCTCGCCCAGCTCATCAAGGGCGGCGCCAACGTCCGGGTGGCCACCATCGGGATGGGCGGCTGGGACACCCACGAGAACCAGGGCACCCAGGGCGGTTACGTCTTCAACCACATGGGCGAGCTCGCGAGCGCCCTGGCCGCGTTCTTCGACGACCTGGGTCCGGCGGCGGCCGACGTGACCGTGATGGTGTCGAGCGAGTTCGGCCGCCGGGTCAGCCAGAACGGCACCGGCACCGACCACGGGCACGGCGGCGTGATCGCGGTGCTGTCGGGCAAGAAGCTGGCCGGCAACCTGCTGGGCCGGTGGGACGGTCTGGAGAAGCTGGACGGAGGCAACGTCCCGGAATACAACAACATGTTCAACGTCTACGGTGCCGTCGCGCAGGGCCGGTTCGGTCTGACCAACGCCGAGGTGGACAAGATCTTCCCCCGACAGAAGTACGCCCCGGTGAAGCTCTTTGCGTGACCTCCCTTCGGGCACCGTAGTAGCGGGCCGCCGTCGGACCGGGGACCCCCCGCCCCGGTCCGACGGTCGCCCCGCCCCCATGCCCGCAAACGTCCCGGCGCGGCGCGGCGGCACCGGCCGCCGCGTGCTCGTGCTGTTCTTCTGGGTGGGCCTGGTGCTCGCCGTGCTGCCCTGGTGGCTGGACACCCCGGCCGGCTCGCTCTCCGACACCGGCGCGGTGACGCTGGCCGCCGGGCGGATCGTCGGCCTGGTCGCCGGCTACGTGATGCTCGTCCAGGTGCTGCTCATGAGCCGGCTGCGGCTGCTCGACCGGCTCGCCGGCGAGGAGCTGATGACCCGCTGGCACCGGGACATCGGCGGCGCGCTGATCGTCGCGGTGCTCGGCCACATGGCGTTGATCCTGGTCGGCTACGGCGCGCTCGACGGGTTCAACCCGCTGGTCGAGGCCAGGGTCCTCGCCACCGGCGTCCCCGACATGCTGACCGCGTTCCTGGCCGCCGGAATCCTCACCGCGGTCGGGCTCTTCTCGATCCGGGCCGTCCGCAACGCCATGCCGTACGAGCTGTGGCGCTGGCTGCACATGTCCACCTACCTGGTGCTCTACCTGTCCTTCGGGCACCAGTTCTCGCTGGGCAACCAGCTGTTCAAGCCCGGTGTCGTACGCACGGGCTGGCTGGCCGCGTACGTCGGCGTCGTGGTCGTCCTCGCGTACGGCCGGGTGATCGCGCCGTTGTTCTTCAACCTGCGGTACGCCCTGCGGGTGGCCGACGTGGTCCCAGAGGGTCCCGACACCATCTCCATCTACCTGACCGGCCGCCGGCTCGACCGGCTCAAGCTCCTGGGTGGACAGTGGTTCCGCTTCCGGTTCATGGGCCGCGGGCTCTGGTGGCAGTCGCACCCGTTCTCCGTGTCGGCGGCCAAGAACGGCCGGTGGCTGCGGCTGACCGTCAAGGTGGTCGGCGCCTACACGCGCGAGCTGCGTGAGCTCGGATCCGGCGCCCGCGTCTGGGCGATCGGACCGCGCGGCTCGTTCACGGCCGCGCAGCGCACCGCCCAGCGCTCGCTGCTGATCGCCGGCGGCATCGGCATCACCCCGATCCGGGCGATGATGGAGGAGCTGCCGCCCGGCGCGACGCTGATCTACCGGGCCAGCACCCCGGCCGACGTGGTGCTGCAGAGGGAGATCGACTGGCTGGCCCGGGCGCGCGACCTCGACGTCTGGTACGTGATCGGCGCTCGCACCGACCCCGGTCCGCGCCAGGTGATGAGCCCCAACGGCCTGCGCCGGCTGGTGCCCGACCTGGCCGCCCGGGACGTCTGGCTGTGTGGCCCGCCGGGCTTCGTTGAGTCGGCTCACAAGATCGTGCGGCGGTCCGGCGTGCCACGCAAGAAGATCCATCTCGCCGCCTTCGAACTCTAGGAGCTTCTCGTGCGCCGTGCTGTGCTGGCGGTCGCCGGTCTTGCCGCCGGCACCTCGCTGCTGGTCGTGGTCAAGGGGGGTGCGGGCGCCGCGCCGGACACGGTGGCGGCGGCCAACGCCGGCCCGACGCCGTCGCCGTCCGCGGCCGGTGCTCCCGACGCGGCCGACCCTTCCGCGCCGGCCAGCAAGGCGCCCGACGCCAAGAAGACCACGACCGCGAAGCCGAAGTCCGGCAGGAAGAACACGGCCGCCGCGCCGCCCCCGGCCGCGCCGAAGTCCAACAAGGTGGTCGGGCCGCGGGTGGAGAACCCGTACGGTGCCGTCCAGGTCGTCCTCGAGCTCGACGGCAACCGGATCGTCAACGTGCGCACGCTGGAGATGCCCGACCAGGAGGCGCGCTCGGACCAGCTCAGCGCGCAGGTCGAGAGCCAGCTCGGTGACGAGGCGGTGCGGGAGCAGGGCGCCGACCTCGACACCGTCTCCGGCGCGACGGAGACCAGCGAGTCCTACAAGGAGTCGCTGCGGGTCGCCATCGACCGGATGAAGAAGGGCGAGCGTGACTGAGTTCCGCGTCCGGGAGTGCATGGGCACGGTGATCAGCGTCGAGCTCGCGTCCGGGGGCTCGGCCGCGCTGCTCGACGAGGTCTTCGCCTGGTTCGACGAGGTCGACGCGCGGTTCAGCACGTTCAAGGCCGACAGCGAGGTCTGCCGGCTCGACCGGGGTGAGCTCGCGCTGGCGGACGCGTCCGCCGACCTGCGCCTGGTGCTCGACCGCTGCGCCGACCTGTGGCGGGAGACCGACGGCTTCTTCGACGGGTACGCCACCGGCCGGCTCGACCCCTCGGGCTTCGTGAAGGGCTGGTCGGTGCAGGTCGCCTCGGACCGCCTGCTCGCGGCGGGCGCGGCCGACCACTGTGTCAACGCCGGTGGGGACGTGCGGGTGCGTGGGCAGTCGCCCGCCGGGCGTCCGTGGCGGGTCGGCATCCGGCATCCGTGGAACGCCTCGGCGTCCTGCCACGTGGTCTCCGGGACGGACCTGGCGATCGCCACGTCCGGCGTCTACGAGCGCGGCCACCATGTCGTCGACCCGCACACCGGGCGCCCGGCGACGGGGCTGCGGTCGGTCACGGTGGTCGGCCCGGACCTCGGCACGGCCGACGCGTACGCGACCGCCGCGCTCGCGATGGGCTCGGCCGGTGTGCGGTGGCTGAGCGGGATCGCCGGTTATGCCTGTGTTGTCGTCACCGACGAAGGACGCAAGCTCAGTTCTTCCGCCCTGTCGTCGGTACCTTAGGACGACTACCATGGTAACTCGTGTATGGTCAGCGCCTGATCGGACGGTGGGTGCCGGCGGGTCGTGACCCGTTCGGGCGGGAACCGCTGGGCCGCGACCCGGAGGGTCGCGTGCCGGCCCATCGTTGGCATCGATGTCCGCCGTTCAGGGGGTCGACCTCGGCGGACACCACCGTTACCTTGTCACCTAGCATGAGCGCCCCTCCCCGCCGCGCCTCGATGTGCGCCGCCACCTGCATCAACGACCGGTCGTCAGACCGGACGTGCGAGTTAGCGCGTCCTGTTGACGGGATCTTCGCCGGTCTCGCCGACGGGATCCGAGATTCGCGGATCCCGGGATGGCGGTCACGCGGTCGACAGCAGGCGGGGCAGATGCGGCATCGAGCCGACCCGAGTGGGCTGCGGGTGTCCGGTCATCCGCTCCTGGGATGGCGGTCAGGCGGCGCGGCGTGCGGTCGAGAGTTGGCGCGCCACATGGTGCGTCGAGCGGAGCCGGTTGGGCTGCGGGTCGCCGGTGATCTGCTCCTGGGGTGGCGGTCAGGCGGCGCGGCGCGCGGTCGACAGTTGGCGGGGCAGGGGCGGCATGGAGCCCAGCCGGGTGAACAGCGAGTCCACGATCATCCGCTGGACCGCGTAGGAATCCGGCAGGGTCCAGGCGACCTCTTCCGGAGCGACCACCCAGCGCACGGCACCCTCGGGCAGTCGCGTCGGCGGGGCCGGCACCCACGAGCCGTGGCCGTGCCGCACCACGTCGAGCGACGTCTCGAGCTCGGGCCGCAGCGGGTCACCCGGGCGGACGAGGAACATCCACCGGCCGAGTGGCGTCGCGGCCACGGGTCCGCGCACCTGGAGGCGTCCGGGGCCGAGCACGCCGGCGTGCAGGCGCGCCGCGGCCAGCACCCGGCCGCCCAGCGTGTTGGGCACTTCGAGCACGTCGAAGGCCCGTCCGGTGGCCAGCAGCACCGCGTGCGCCCGCTGGCTCCACCACTGCTCCACCCTGGACGGATCCGCGCTGGCACTGCGCTCCCAGCCGTCGACCGCAGGGTGGCAGCTCGACGTCGGGCAGCCCGGCCGCTCGCACGCGAACCGGCCGCCGTCGAGCCACGCGCCGGGCACCACATCCCAGTGATGATCGGCGTATCGCACGGCCGATCGGCGCAGCGCGACTCGGGCGAATGGTGGTCGGATATTCCACCGCATGGTCAGAAACTCCCTACGTGTGGGGTCGACTCGCCTTAGCAGGCGATCGGCGCCGTTACTCGGATCAACACGCGGTCGTTGCGTTTGACAGATAGCTGAATGCAACTTGCAATCGAAAACTACGAGTGCAGCTGTGACGGGGAACGCACTCGATGTGCGATCGGCACAAACGGGTGATATCCGCAGCACCGCCCAGCAAGCCCCTAATCAGACAGCCCCTGAACGAGCGAGGGGGGAGGACGGACATGGATGAGCTTCCCATCGGCCGCCGCGTCGCTTACTGGCGCGCGCGTCGCCGCATGTCACAGCAGGTTTTCGCCGACCGGCTGGGCAAGTCGAAGAGCTGGGTCGACAAGGTCGAGCGAGGTGTCCGCCGGCTAGACAAGTTCTCGGTGGTCTACGAGATCGCCGACGTGCTCCAGTTGGACGTGCAGCTCCTGCTGGGCAAGGATCCGGAACGCCGGCCCGACGCGATCAACTGCATCGACCAGGTCGAGGTCGAGGAGATCCGCGCGGCGCTCGAGCGCTACGACTCGATCAGCGCGTTCTTCGACACCACACCCAACCCGCAGCCGCTGACCGAGATGAAGAAGGCGGTCAGCCACGCGTGGCTGACGTTCCAGCACGCGAAGTACGGCGTGCTCGCCCGGGCGCTGCCCAAGCTGTTGCGGGACGCACAGGCGGCCGACACGGCGTACGCCGGAAGCGACGGCGCGCAGGAGGCCGCGAACCTGCTCGGGCAGATCTACCAGATCGCCTCCTCGTCCCTGCGCAAGCTGGGCGAGCACGAGCTGGCCTGGCTCGCCGCGGACCGCTCGATCGCCGTCTCGCAACGGGCCGGTGACCCGCTCCTGGCGGGGATCGCCACCGTCCGGGTGGGCAACGCGCTGCTCGCCCTCGGCCGCGCCCGGCCGGCCCTCGAGGTCAACGTCAACATCGCGAACCGGCTCGCGCCCGGCGGTGGCAACGAGAGCACGCCGGCCCGGCTGTCGGTCTACGGCATGCTGCTGCTCCAGGGCGCCATGGCCTCCGCCCGGATCGGCGACGGCGCCACCGTGCGGGACCTGCTCAACGGTGCCGAGGAGGCCGCCGCGGAGATGGGCGGCGACCACAACCACTACTGGACCTGCTTCGGGCCGACCAACGTCAAGCTCCACCGGGCGGCCGCCGCCGTCGAGCTCGGCGAGGGCCGCGCCGCGGTCGAGGTGCACGAGGGCATCGACCCGACGGGGTTCAACAGCCTGCTCCCCGAACGCCGGGCGCACCACATGCTCGACATCGCCCGGGGCTTCGCCCAGATGGGTGACGTCGAGAAGGCCAGCGAGATGCTGCTCGAGGGCGACCGGCTCGCCCCGTCGGAGATCCGCTGCCGTCCGATCGCCCACGAGGTCATGTCCGACGTCCTGCGCCGCACCCGAGGCACGCCACCACCGGCGGTCGCCGAACTGGCGGAGCATATGGGCGTCGGAGTTTAGTGGTGGTATGAGAGGGGTCCTCTACGCGATCTGCTGCGGCTCGCCCGTTTCCCGCGGCGTCGGCCGACTCGTCGACCTGGCGAAACAGCGCGGTTGGGACGTCTGCGTCGTCACCACGCCCGACGGCCGCAAGTTCGTCGACGTGGCGGCCCTGGCCGGGCTGACCGGCCACCCGGTGCGGTCGTTCTACAAGAACCCCGGCGACCCCGACGTGCTGCCGGCGGCGGACGCCATCGTGGTGGCGCCCGCCACGGTCAACACGATCAACAAGTGGGCGGTCGGCATCGCCGACACGCTCGCGCTCGGTCTGGTGGTCGAGGGCCAGGGCAAGGACCTGCCGATCGTGGCGATGCCGTTCACGAACGTGGCGATGGGCGCGCACCCGGCGTTCCGCGAGTCGATGGACCGGCTCCGCTCGTGGGGCATCACGGTGCTCTTCGGCGACGAGGTCCTACCCCTGCACCCGCCGGGCACCGGAGGCGACCTGGTCGACGTGTTCCCCTGGCACCTGGCCCTGGACGCGCTCGACGCCCGGCTCGGCGGCGACCACCGCGCGGGGTCGTTACGGTTCTCCTGAGCGACCGGGCGCGGACGCCGAAGCGGAGCGCAGCGGAGCGGACCCTGGCGGGAGCGACGGTCGTGCCCACGACGGACCCGAGTCATCCTGTCCTTGACCTTCGATCGCCCCCGGTAAGCTCTGCGCCGATGAGCACGACACTGGCGACGGCGGTCGCGGCCCTTGACGACCGTTATCCGCCCGCATGGGCGGAAGAGTGGGACCGGGTCGGTCTGGTCGTCGGTGATCCCTCCGCCTCGGTGACCCGCGTGCTGTGCGTGGTCGACGCCGTTCCGGAGACCGTCGCCGAGGCCATCTCCGCCGGCGCCGACCTGATCGTCGCCCACCATCCGCTGCTGATGCGCGGGGTCTCGTCGGTCGCCACGACCACCTACAAAGGACGGATCGTCAGCGATCTCGTCAAGAACGACGTGGCGCTGTTCACCGCGCACACCAACGCCGACGTGGCCTCGCCCGGCGTCTCGGACGCCCTCGCCGGCCGCCTCGGGCTGGTCGACCTTCGCCCGCTGGTGCCGTCGGCCGCCGATCCGGGCCGGGGCACCGGTCGGATCGGGCGCCTGCCGGTGCCGCGCCCGCTGTCGGCGCTCACCGAGCAGGCTGCCGCCGTCCTCCCACCGACGGCCTGGGGTGTGCGGGCCGCCGGCGACCCCGACCGGGTGATCGAGACGGTGGCCGTCTGCGGCGGCGCCGGTGACTCGTTCCTTGCCGCGGCCGCCGCGGCGGGCGTCGACGCCTACCTCACCGCCGACCTCCGCCACCACCCGGCCAGCGAGGCGGTCGCCGGAGGTGGCCCCGCGCTGCTGGACGCGGCACACTGGGCGACCGAGCGCCCGTGGCTCGACGACCTGGCCGCGTTCCTGCGTGCCACGCTTGAGGTCGACGTGCTGGTCTCGGACCTCGACACCGATCCGTGGACGCTGCACGCGACGTCCGCCCGTTTCTCCCCGCCGAAGGAGCCGCTTCCGTGAAGGCCGAACCAAAGGCGCAGCGCCGGCTGCTCGACCTCCAGGCGATCGACACCGCGCTGGCCCAGATCGCACACCGGCGCCGGACGCTGCCGGAGAACGGGGAGCTGGAGGCCCTGGCCCGGGAGCTGTCGGCGCTCGAGGACGAGCGGGTCCGCGCCCAGGTGGGTGTCGACGACCTCGACCGGGACATCGCCCGGATGGAGAAGGACGTCGAGCAGGTCCGCGCCCGCAAGGACCGCGACCAGGCCCGGCTGACGATGGGCAGCGGCCCGGCCCGGGAGCTGGAGGCGATCCAGCACGAGCTGGTCTCGCTGACCCGCCGTCAGTCGGAGCTCGAGGACAGTGAGCTCGAGCTGATGGAGCAGCGGGAGACCGCGCAAGGCAGGCTCGACGAGGTCCTCGGCCGGCTGGAGGCCACCCGCGGCAAGCGCGGCGACACCGAGGTCCGGCGCGACCAGTTGCTGGCCGAGATCGACGCGGACGAGCAGTCCCGGATCGCCGCCCGCGGCCCGGTCGCGGCGGAGATCCCGGAGGACCTGCTCGGCCTGTACGACAAGATCCGCGAGTCCTCGGGCGGCCTCGGCGCCGCCCTGCTGACCCACGGCCGCTGCGGAGGCTGCCGGATCGAGCTGTTCGGTGCCGACCTCGCCCGGATCAAGGCCGCCCCGGCGGACGACGTGGTCCGTTGCGAGGAATGCCGCCGGATCATGGTCCGCACCCAGGAGTCCGGCCTGTGAGTGCCCCGACCCGCGTCATCATCGAGGCCGACGGCGGCGCGCGGGGCAACCCCGGCCCTGCCGGCTATGGTGCGGTTGTCCGCACGCCGTCCGGTTCGGTGCTGGTCGAACGGGCCGAGGCGCTGGGCATCGCGACCAACAACGTCGCGGAATATCGCGGCCTGATCGCCGGCCTGCGGGCCGCCGCCGACCTCGGCGCGGTCGAGGCCGACATCCGGATGGACTCGAAGCTCGTGGTCGAGCAGATGTCCGGCCGCTGGCAGATCAAGAACGCCGGCCTGCGCCCCCTCGCGGCGGAGGCGGCCTCCCTGGTCAGCCGCTTCGACAAGGTCACCTTCACGTGGGTGCCGCGCGACCGCAACACCCACGCGGACGCCCTGGCCAACGCGGCCATGGACGCGGCGGCGGGCATCGCGCCGGTGTCGTCGGCCGAGCCGGCGGCGGCCTCGGCCCCACGGTCGTGGGAGCCCCGCCCGCTGGAGGGCGCGACCCGGATGCTGCTGGTCCGGCACGGCGAGACGGCGTTCACGTCGCAGGGCCGCTACTCGGGCCGAGGAGACATCCCGCTGTCGACGGTCGGCGAGGCCCAGGCCACGGCGGCGGGCGTCCTGGTCGCGGCCCGCGCCCCGGACGCGGTCGCGGTGGTCAGCTCGCCGCTGTCCCGCTGCCGCTCGACCGCGGAGGCGATCGCCGCGGAGCTCGGCGGCGGCGTCCCGATCCGGATCGACGACGACCTGATCGAGTGCGACTTCGGCGAGTGGGAAGGCCTGACGTTCGCGGAGGTCCGCGCCGGCTGGGCGGCGGAACTCGACGCGTGGCTGGCCGACCCGTCGGTCGCACCACCGGGAGGCGAGTCGTTCGCCGCGGTCGCGACGAGAGCCCGCCGAGCGGTGTCGGCGCTGCAGAAGACGTACCCGTCGAGCGCGGTGGTCGTGGTCTCCCACGTCTCCCCGATCAAGCTGATCCTCCAGGACGCGCTGGTGGGCGGGCCGGGCTTCCTGCACCGGCTCTATCTCGACCCGGCCGGCGTGTCCACGGTGGACACCTGGCCGGACGGCGGCGTTGCCGTCCGCACGGTCAACGACACGTCACACCTGCGCTGACCCGGGACGGCCGGGGTGATTGACACGCCCCTCGCGCACCCGGACCTTTCGCCTGGCATCATCTGCGAATGACCATGGGGCCGGAATCATTCACTGCCGGGTGGACCAGGCTGTGGCGGTTGGCCGAACGGCTCGGGGGAGACCCGGAGACCGTCTTCGCGCCGGTCGGCTTGTTCCTGGGTGACCCGACCCTGGCGCGCGCGTGGGGCTACGACTGCACGCCCGCGCACGCCACGACGTTCGCCGCGACCGGGGTCAACGGCGTGCACTTCTCGCTGGTGGACTGCGACGGCGTGGCCCCGGTGGTGATGACGGTGCCGATGGCCTTCGACAAGCCCAACCACATCCTGGCGGGCGACATCCGGGAGTTCCTCGCGCTGGGCACGCACGCGGGCTACTTCGGCCTGGAGAGCCTCGCGTACGCCTGGGACCGCCAGGACATGATCAACCGTTTGGAGCGGGGCGGGCCGCCCGACGACCCGACCGAGGCGGCGTTGCTCGGGCACCTGACGGCGGAGTTCGCCCTCGAACCGGGTCAACACATCGCGCGGCGCATGGAGCAGCTGGAGACCATGTACGGCGCACGCGTCAGCCCGACGCAGGACGCCTAGCCATGCCGGACGCCCTGGGGGTGGACGTCGGCGGCGTCCTCATCACGCCGACGGACGGTTCCGAGGATCTCGCCCGCCCCGAGGTGTCCGGCGCGATCGACGCGCTGGCCCGCCTGGCGCGCGAACGCTTCGGCGAGCGGATGTTCGTCGTCTCCAAGTGCGCCGCGGCCACGGAACCGCGTACCCGGGAATGGCTGGCCCACCACCAGTTCTTCCGCCGCACGGGCATCACCGCGGACCGGATCCATTTCTGCCGTACGCGAGAGGGCAAGGCCCCGATCGCGGCACGGCTCGGCCTGACCCACTTCGTCGACGACCGCCTCGAAGTGCTCTCGCACCTGACGACGGTGCCGCATCGCTTCCTCTTCCGGCCCTCGGAGACGGAGATCGAGCAGTTCGGCCAGCACCTGGCCGCGGTGCACCGGGTGGAGTCGTGGCCGGACGTGGTCGACGCCCTTATTCCTTCATAGGGCGGGACCCGGAGAGGCGCAGGTTGTGGGCCAGGTTCCGCGTGTGCGGGTGGTCCTCGCCCAGCGTCCGGCGGTAACGCTCGAAGGTGTCTTCGTCCAGGGCACGCGCCCGGTCGTGGTCGCCCAGGCGGAAATAGGCGGCGGCCAGCCCGGCGGCCGAGTTCAGCGTGTCGGGATGGTCCTCGCCCAGGGTCCGGCGTCGCCGGTCCAGGATGTCCTCGAACACGGCTCGGGCCTGCTCGTACTCGTGCAGCGCCAACAGCGAGTTGGCCAGGCCGTTGGCGGAGTTCAGCGTGTGCGGATGGTCCTCGCCCAGGACCTGGCGGTAGCGCTCCAGGGTGTCTTCGTCCAGAGCCCGCGCCCGCTCGTGCTCGCCCAGCCGGCGCAGGGTGATGGCCAGGCCGGTGGCCGAGTTCAGCGTGTCCGGGTGGTCGTCGCCCAGGATCCGGCGGCGGCGGTCCAGGGTGTCCTCGAACAGGGCACGGGCCCCCTCGTAGTCGCCCGGCTCGTAGTGGCCGGTGGCCAGGTTGTGGGCCGAGTTCAGCGCGGCCGGGTGGTCGTTGCCGTACAGCCGGCGGCGGCGCTCCAGGGTGTCCTCGTCGAGCAGGCGGGCCTCGTCGTAGCGGCCCAGCAGGCGCAGACTGTGCGCCAGGTTCTCCGCGGCCGACAGGGTGGTCGGGTCGTCCGGGCCGTGCTGGCGTCGCCATTCGGCGAACAGGTGTTCGGCGAGGGGCAGCGCGGCGCGCGCGTCACCGCGAGCGTGCAGGTGCCAGACGACCGAGCAGGCCAGGTAGCGCAGGTCGCGGTCGGCCGTGTTGGCCGGGTCGACGGCCAGGATGTGGGGCAGCAGCGCGGCCCAGCGTGGCCAGTGGACGGGGTTCGTGCCGTCGTCCGGCCGGGCGGCCACCAGCAACCGCTCGACGCGCAGGCGGGCCGTGGTCTGCTGTCCGTCCGTGAGGTCGTCGCGGAGGATGGCCTGCACCAGGCGGTGCAGCAGGATCCCGACCGGGCCGACCCGGGCCAGACCGTAGCGACCGAGCCGGCCGACCGTGGTGGCCAGCGCGAGGGCGCCGCCGGCGACGGCGGCGACCGGTTCGGGGAGCACGCCGTCCGGCGCGGTGCTGAACAGGTCGGTGGGGATCGGCTCCGGGGCCAGGAAAGCGCACAACCGCAGCACGTGGGCGGCGGCCGGGTCCTCGTCGTCGAGGCGGGCGGCGGCCAGCCGGACCGCCGCGGCGAGCGACGTGGGATAGCCGACGGGTGTGCCGGCCGCGGTGATCGCCGCCGCGTGCGTACGCAACTCGCGCAGGTACTGGGCGGCGGTCAGACCGGTCTCGGCCATCAGCCGGCCGGCCTGGGCGACGGCGAGCGGGAGGTCGCCCAACGCGTCCGCGAGGGTGTCGGCGTCCGAGTCGGCCAGGCTCGGCAGATGCTGCCGCAGCAGGGCCACCGACTCGGCGTGGGCGAACACGTCGACAGGCAGCGGTTGGGCGACGCCGGTCCAGTTGGGGTCGCGCGAGGTGACCAGCACGTGGCCCGGACCCTGCGGCAGCCACTCGTGCACCTCGGCCGGCCCGGGGGCGTTGTCGAACACGATCAGCCACCGCCCGCGGCCGCCCAACTCGGGCCGCAGCGCCTGCACGGCCGCGGCCACCCCGCCCTCGGCGGAAGCGAGCCCCAGCGCCACCGCCAGGCCGGCCAGGCGTTCGCCGATCAGCTCCGGCTTCTCGCTGTCCACCCACCAGACCACGTCGTAGTCGGCGGCGAACCGGTGGGCGTACTCGATGGCCAACTGCGTCTTGCCGACACCTCCCCAGCCGTGCAACGCCTGCACCACGACCGGGTGCTGTGCCCTCAGCCGCTCGCGCATCCCGAGCAGCATCCCGTCGCGGCCGGTGAAAGCCGTGTTCCGGCCGGGCAGGTTCCACACGGGCGGCAGCTCGCCCGGCAACCGCGGTCCCTGGTCGGGCGGGGTGCGGGGAGGCGGTGGGAACCCCGGCGGTCGACCCGGTCGGCCGCCACCCGTCACCGCCGACAGCAGCGCCGTCCGCGCCGCTTCCTGGCCCAGCCCGAACAGGTCCCGCCAGACGATCGACCGTAACACCGCCGGCGGCGTGACCTCCTCGAGGCGCAGCGGCACCAGGCGGTCCTTCCCGGCCAGCACCGCCGTCCACTCGTCCGTCGTGAAACGGTGCCGGTCGAAATAGGCCTGCGAGTAGAGGGCCACGACGCGGTCGGCCCGCTCCAGGGCGTCGCTGATGCGCAGCACCGCGTTGTCGCCGGTCGACCAGTCCCAGACGTCCAACTCGACCGTGTGGCCCGCCGCCTCGAGATGCCAGGCCACCCACTCGGCCCAGGCGCGGTCCCGTCCGGCGTACGAGACGAAGAGTCGCGTCACCGGATCAGGATGCCGCAGCCACCCAGCGTCGCGCACCCTCCGACCCGATCGAAGGAGCCGGCCGCTTGACGGGCATCGATTCGACAGCCTACGTTCTGCCCGTACAGGAAAGAAGCCTTACTGTTTCCTTCCGACAGGAGTCCAGATGCGCAGAATCGCCGCCGTGGCGGCCGTAGCAACGCTCCTCGTATCCGCTCTTGGCACCGCGCCGGCATCGGCGACCGAGCGCAAGGGTCAGAGCTTCCGCCAGGTCGGCTACTTCACCCAGTGGGGCATCTACGGCCGGGCGTTCCCGGTCAAGAAGCTCGACACCTCCGGCGCCGCCGCGCGGTTGACGCACCTGAACTACGCGTTCGGCAACGTCAGTCCGGACGGCAAGTGCTACGTGGACGGTGCCGCGCCCGAGGGCGACTCGTGGGCCGACTACCAGCGGACCGTGCCGGCCGAGGAGAGCGTCGACGGGGTCGGCGACAACTGGGGCGAGCCGCTGAACGGCAACTTCGGCCAGCTGCAGAAGCTCAAGGCCAAGTACCCGAAGCTCAAGGTCCTGATCTCGCTCGGCGGGTGGTCCTGGTCGACGCACTTCTCCGACGCCTCGCTCACCGATGCGTCGCGCAAGGCGTTCGTGAGCTCCTGCATCGACCTCTACCTGAAGGGCAACCTGCCCAACCCCGACGGCAGCGCGGGCGGGCCGGGCACGCTGAAGGGCGTCTTCGACGGCATCGACCTCGACTGGGAGTGGCCGGGCTCGCCCGGTGACGTCGACACGGTCTACCGCCCCGAGGACAAGCAGAACTTCACGAAGCTCGTCGCCGAGTTCCGCAAGCAGCTCGACGCGTACGGCAAGAGCCAGCAGAAGCACTTCGAGCTCACCGCGTTCGTGCCGGCCAACCCGACCGCCATCGACGCCGGGTTCGAGGTCTCCAAGGTCATGAAGAGCCTGGACTTCGCGACCGTCCAGGGGTACGACTTCCACGGCACGTGGGAGACCGTCGCCAACCAGCAGTCGGCGCTGCGCATCCCGGCCGGGGCACCCGGGCCGTCGTTCTCGATCGAGAACACCATCAAGGCCTGGCGTGACCGCGGTGCTCCGCGCGACAAGCTCGTGGTCGGCATCCCGTACTACGGCCACGGCTGGACCGGGGTGACCGGCGGGCGCAACGGCCTGTTCGGCACCGCGACCGGCGGAGCCGCGCCGGCGACGTTCGAGCCGGGCTCGGAGGACTACAAGGTCCTCAAGACGAAGGTCGGCACCGACGGCTACCAGGTCTACCGTGACCTGCGCGCCGGCACGGCCTGGCTCTACAACGGCACCACGTTCTGGAACTACGACGACCCGGCGGTCGTGCTCCAGAAGGCACTGTGGATCCGCTCGGAGCGGCTCGGCGGTGCGATGGTCTGGTCGCTCGACGGTGACGACGACAATGCCACCCTCACGAAGACCCTTCACCTGGGCCTATGGACGCCGTAGCCATTCGGCGCAGCTGAGAAGCCGTTCAGCGCGTCGGCTCCGCTTAACGGCGATTAACGTCACACCGTCCAGATAACCTCCGGCCGTCCAACGATCCATGACGGCCGGAGGTTTGTCATGAGTGATCCTGAAGTACCCGCGCCTGCGCCCGCGGTGGCCCGGGCCAAGGACAAGAGTCCGTGGAACTGGCTGCTGTTCGTGCCGATCCTCGTCCCGCTGATCACGCCGCTGTTCAACCATGACTCGCCTCGGCTGTTCGGCTTCCCGACGTTCTACTGGCTGCAGCTGTTGTTCATCGTCCTGGGCGTGTCGACGACCACCGTCGTCTACCAGATGACCAAGAAGCGGCGGTGAGCACGATGGGCGACCACGTAACCGAAATCGTCATCTTCTCCGTGCTGTTCCTGCTGGTCAGCGGCATGGGCTTCGTCGCGGCCCGGTGGCGTGCGCCGAACGACATGGCCCACCTCGACGAGTGGGGCCTGGGCGGGCGCAGCTTCGGCGGCTGGATCACCTGGTTCCTGGTCGGCGGCGACCTCTACACCGCGTACACCTTCGTCGCGGTGCCGGCCCTGCTCTTCGGCGCCGGCGCGGCCGGGTTCTTCGCGGTGCCGTACACGATCATCATCTATCCGCTGGTCTTCCTGGTCCTGGTGCGGCTCTGGTCCGTGTCGCACCGGCACGGCTTCGTGACGCCGGCCGACTTCGTGCGGTCGCGCTTCCAGTCGCCGACGCTGGCGCTGCTGATCGCGATCACCGGCATCGTGGCCACGATGCCCTACATCGCGCTCCAGCTCGTCGGCATCGAGGCCGTGCTCAAGACCATGGGCGTGACCGGTGACAGCGCGATCGCCCGGCACCTGCCGATCATCATCGCGTTCGCGATCCTGGCCGCCTACACCTACCAGTCCGGGCTGCGGGCGCCGGCGCTGATCGCGTTCGTCAAGGACACGCTGATCTACGTCGTGATCCTGGTGGCGGTCGTCTACCTGCCCTACAAGCTCGGCGGTTGGGGCTCGATCTTCGACGCGGCCGAGGCGAAGTTCGCCGCCTCACCGAATCCCAACGACGGCATCACGCTCAATGCCAGCAACCAGTGGCAGTACATCACCTTGGCGTTGGGCTCGGCGCTCGCGCTGTTCCTCTACCCGCACAGCCTCACCGGCGTGCTGGCCAGCAGGAACCGCGACGTGATCAAACGCAACATGTCGGCGCTGCCGGCCTACAGCCTGCTGCTCGGCCTGATCGCGCTGCTGGGCTTCATGGCGATCGCGGCCGGCGTCAAGCCGCTGCCGGGCGCCAAGGAGGGCTCGGTCGACAGCAACACGGTGGTGCCGCTGCTGTTCGACCAGCAGTTCCCGTCGTGGTTCACCGGCATCGCGTTCGCCGCGATCGGCATCGGCGCCCTGGTGCCGGCCGCGATCATGTCGATCGCCGCGGCCAACCTGTTCACCCGCAACATCTACAAGGAATACCTGAAGCGCGACGCGTCGCCGGCGCAGGAGGCCAACGTCTCCAAGATCACCTCGCTGGTGGTCAAGGTCGGCGCGGTCGCCTGCATCGTCTTCCTCGACCCGCAGTTCTCGATCGACCTCCAGCTCATCGGCGGCGTGATCATCCTGCAGACCCTGCCGGCGGTGGCGCTGGGCATCTACACCCGGTGGTTCCACCGCGGCGGCCTGATCGCCGGCTGGGTGGCGGGCATGGGCCTCGGCACCTGGATGCTCTACCAGATCGGGAACCCCACCACCGGCCGCGCGCACTTCGGCGGCTCGGCGTTCTCACTCGACAAGTTCGGCTTCGACACCAAGACCACGGTGTACGTCGGTCTGGTCGCCGTGGCCGTCAACCTGGCCGTCGCCGCCCTGGCCACGCTCGCGCTGCGGGCCGGCAAGGTGCCGGACGGCGGCGACGACACGGCGCAGGACGACTACTTCGCCGACGAGGGCGACCCGCGGGTCTCCGTGCCGGCGCAGCCGAGCAGCACCGACCCCGATCTCGACCCGGCTCCGTCCCCGAAGGTCTGAGCTCCCGGTGGGCGCCCCCTGGTCGACAGGGGGCGCCCATGATCGTAGGATCGCCGGCATGTTCCTCCCTCGTGCGTAGGACGACGCCGCCGCCTCTCCGCGGCCCCTTGGCGTCCCTGCTCACTCTCTTCAGAGGAACAACCCCATGTCCTACCGTGCCGTGCTGCGTACTCCGCATGCCCTCCGAACGTTCGTCGCGGCCCTGGTCGGCCGCCTCTCCTACGGCGTCGTCTTCGTCTCCCTCACGGTCGCGGTCACCGGCGCGACCGGCTCCTACTCCCTGGCCGGCGGCACCATCGCGCTCTTCGGCCTCGGCGTCGTCCTCGTGGCGCCGCTGCGCGCCTCGTTGATCGACCGGCACGGGCCACGCCGGATCCTGCCGCCCCTCGCCGGTGCTTATGCGGTATTCCTGGCCGCCCTGGCCGCCGCCACCTGGCGACCCGGCGCGCCGGCCGGGCTCCTGCTGGCACTGACCGCCGCGGCCGGCGTGTGCTCACCACCACTCGGCCCGGTCATGCGGGCGATGTGGAGCAACCTGCTGCCCGACGACCCGTCGGGGCGGCAGCGGGCGTTCGCCCTCGACACGGTGGTCGAGGAACTGCTGTTCGTGACCGGTCCGCTGCTCGCGAGCGTGTTCATCGCGCTCGGAAGGCCGGCCCTCGGCGTGGCGGTCAGCGCCGGGCTGGTGATCACCGGAACGCTGGCGATGGTCTCGTCCCCGGCCGCCGCGGCGTGGCCACGACCCGTGGCCGGCGGAGTCGCTGGCCGCGCCCGCATCGGCCGGACGCTGTTCGACCCGGTCTTCGTAGCGTGGGGCATCGGCCTCGGCTTGGGCGCGGCCAATCTCCTGGTCGTCGCCTTCGCCACGAGCCACAACCAGATCGTGGCGGTGGCCGGGTTCGAGGCGGCCATGGCGGCGGGCAGCGCGATCGGCGGCATCGCTTATGGCGCGCGCGACTGGGCGCAGCCGCAGCGCACCCAGCTCGCCTCGCTGACGCTGGCACTGGCGGCGGTGCTGGCCGGCTTCGGCCTGGCACCCGGCGTCGCGGTGCTGGCCGCGGCCGGGGCGCTGGCGGGGTTGTTCGTGGCACCGGCGCTGACGACGGCCTACCTGCTCGCGGACCGGGAGGCACCACCCTCGGCCCGCACCCGAGCCGGCACGTGGGTGAACACGGCTTTCAACGCCGGCTCATCAGGCGGCACAGCGGCGGTCGGGTTGCTGATCGGACGGTTGCCGCTGGCGTTGTGCTTCGCGGTGGCCGCGCTGCCGATGCTGCTCTCGGCCGTTACGGCGCTCGCTCCACGGGCACCGCAGCGGAGTTGGGCCGCGACGCCCGTCGAGGAGTACGCCCAGCAGTAGGCGCGGGGTCTCTGGATCCGTCGCAGGCATGAACGCCCGCTCCGGCTCCGCCGCTGACGGTGATCGGTGGCGGAGCCGGGCTCGGGACGTGAGGCCTGCTGTCGGCGCTTAGGTCGCGTCGTCGACCGCGGCTTTCGTCACACGAAGGCGTGGACGAGCAGGTAGAGGCCGATACCCGTGCCGAACACCACGATGATCGCCTTCAGGACGCCGCTGCGGAGGCGGCGGGCGAGGCGGGCGCCGAAGTAGCCGCCGACGATCGTGGCCGGGGCCAGGACCGCGACGGTGGCCCAGTTGACCGGGCCGAAGAGCGCGAACACGACCACGGTGGTCAGCCCGACGGTGGCCGACAGCAGGTTCTTCACGGCGGTGACCCGCGCCAGCGTCTCGTCGAGCACCAACGCCAGCCCGGCCACGAACATCACGCCCAACGCCGCGCCGAAGTATCCACCGTAGACACTGCCGACCGCGACCATGCCGTGCAGCATCGCCTGCTGGCGGGACGGGCTGATCCGGGCCGGATGACCGACCACCCGGCGCAGCTGGTCCTGGAACGCCAGGACGGCCGTCGCCCCGAGCACCAGGAACGGCACCACCTTGTCGAACGCCGAGTCCGGCGTGAGCAGCAGGAGCACGCACCCGGCGATCGCCCCACCGACGGCGGTGGGCAGCAGGAGGAGGGTCCGCCGGACCTGGCCGCGAAGCTCGTGCCGACTCCCGTACACGCTGGCGAAGTAGCCCGGACAGACCGCGACGCTGTTGCTGACGTTGGCGGGCACGGACGCGAGCCCGACCCCGAGCAGGGCGGGGAAGGTGATCAGCGATCCCCCGCCGGCGATCGCGTTCATCAGGCCGGCCGCGAGCCCGGCGGCGACCAGCAACACGGCTTGGGAGAGATCCATCGGAGGGCAGCCTAGCCGCACCGGTAGGATGGGGCATGACGGGCGAGTCGGCTGGGCGGCCGCGTCGGCGACCTTCGGGCCGCCGCCGAGGAACGTCCGGACTCCGCAGGGCAGGGTGGTTGTTAACGGCAACCCGGGGTGACCCGCGGGAAAGTGCCACAGAAAACAAACCGCCGGGCGCACGCGCCCGGTAAGGGTGAAACGGTGGGGTAAGAGCCCACCAGCGCACCGGGTGACCGGAGCGGCTTGGTAAACCCCACCCGGAGCAAGGCCAAAAGGGCCGTCCAATTGGACGACCTGCGCAGGTGTTCGAGGGCTGCCCGCCCGAGCCTGCGGGTAGGCCGCTCGAGCCTGCCGGCAACGGCAGGCCTAGATGGATGGCCGCCACCGACCGCCGCGAGGCGGCCGGAACAGAATCCGGCGTACAGGCCGACTCGCCCGTCGCACTCCTGGTAGCCGCCCCTCAGATCAGGAGCCGTGTCGAAGTGGCTGACCGGCCTGTCGCGGACCCGGAACACCCATCTGCGAGGATGCTCCGCCATGGAACTGTACGGGCCGTTTCGTCGCGAGGCGATTGAGCGGGGCATTCCCGCGGATCAGGTTGACAGGTTCGCCGAGCAACTGCGATTCGCGATCTGGGTAGGTGGCGGTGACCGCGGCGGGGATGTTGTCGGGCAGAGCGGCGGGCTGCCGCGGCTACCTGCCGGCACACAGTGGCCGTCCGAGCGCGGGATTCCGTTGCCGTTCGTCGCGTCTCTCGACTGCGCGGCCCTTCCGAAGGTCGAGAAGCTTCCCCTGCCGGTCGATGGCTCGCTGCTCTTCTTCCTGGATCCTGAGAAGGCCTTCGACGCTTGTAGTCGCGGCTACGACGCCTACGCGCGGGTCCTGTACGTCCCCGCGGCCGCCGAGACAGCGGTCCGGCCGCTGCCGTCCGGCGGTGAGATCCTGCGCCCTTACCCCGAGTACAGGCTTTATGCCGAGGTCGTGCCGGAGCTGCCGCCCGGGCTCGAGCCCGACGAAGAGGACCTGGACGACCGCCTCATGTTCGCGTCGGACACCGTGAAGGAGCTGGTCGGTGAGCTGACGCACATCGATGAGCTCATCGCACTGGTCCAGGATCTCTGGCCGGCGGAGATGGGCCTGTCATCCCTGCGCATCGGTGGATACACGAGAAGAATCGGAGGCGCGGACTCTCCGGAGGAGCAGATGGCGCGTGCCGGCCTCCGCGCTCGACTGGAGACCGAACCTGGCCTTCCGCGGCCCGAGAGGATCCGCTGGCGCCGCGAAGAGGAGTCCCGACTGATTCGGGAATGGGTGCCGCTCGCCCAGTTCCCCACCGAATACGAGGTCCACTTCGGACGCTTTTTGATCAGATTCGACGACCTGGCCGCCGGCCGCTTCGACAAGATGCGCTCATTCCCCGCCTTCACCGAGTAGGCCGAGAGGGATCGGGCCTTACCCAATTTTCTTGCCACCGCCAGATTAGAAACCAGTTGCGGGCTGCATGCGGCGCAACGTCTTGAAGGCTCGCTTCGCCGCCGTGCTGACATGGGCGCCGGTCCGGGTCGTGGCATGATCGTCGGCCGCCAGGCGGCTGAGAACAGGGGCGGCTCGTTGATCGCCTGTCGCTCCCAGCGCGCGGGCGGCCCAGAACCGCATCTCGGCGTCGTCGTCAGCGGCGGCCCGAACAAGCCGGTCGAACACCGCCGGCCCGAAGCGTGCCACCGCGACCGCAAGGTAGCCCAGGCGGACGTACTGCCGCGACTCGAAGGCGGCCCACAGGTATGCGAGGGCGTCATCGCCGCCGATATCGGCCAACGCATCGCTGGCGGCAGCCCGGACGAACTCCATCTCGTCCGTGAGGAGCGACGCCACCGCCGCAGTGCTCGACAGCTTCCCCAGCGCACGGCAGACGCTCTCGCGGGTCAGCGGATCCGGATGCTTCGACAGAGCGATCAGCTGTGGCTCCGCGGCCCTGAGCCCGAGCCGCCCTAACGCCGTGGCCGTCCACGCCTGACAGCCGTAGTCGCTGTCGGCCAGCGCATCGAGAAGCGGCTGTTCCAACGACTGGTCGCCGAACAGCCAAAGCCGATTCAGGGTCCGTGTGTAGATCTCCACGTCGTACCGCCGATAGCCGGTCACGACCATGCGAAGAGTCGACACGGCCGCTTGGTCGCCCTTGGCCGCCCGGTCGACCAGCCGGTCCAACGCGGCGACGCGAACTACCCGGTCGGGACTCGTCAGCTCCTGTACGTCCTCCGCCACCGGCACAACCTAATGGACCAGGGCGAGCCGTGCGGTAGCTCCGGATCATGTTTGCCGCCGGACCATTTCGGTGATCCAGATCGGCGCGAACGGGGATGTGCAGCCCGGGGAGGTCGGGTAGTCCTCGAGGACCCGCAGGCGCTCGCCGATGTCGATCGCCCGGGCTCGGTGCGCGGGGTGCTCGATGCCGATCTGGGCCAGGCAGTGGTTCATCGCCCACTGCAATCGTGACGGTGCGTCTTTCATCTCCGCCTCGATGACGTCCAGCAGCGCCGGGAGATCCAGGCCCGCGGGCTTCTTCGCCACCCGGTCCGTGGTCAAGGCCCACCCGGCACTGGCCACGACCGGGTCCGGATCGGCGGACCAGGCCAGCCGCAGCTCTTCGGCGTGCGGACTCTTCTTGACCACATAGCTCACGAGCCAGTCGTGCACCTTCGGCGCCCGCGCCGCGCGCAGCATGGCGTCCAGGTCGGTGCGCGAGAACGCCTTCGGGCGGCAGATCAGCAGCGCCAACAGCCGTGCGGCGGTGTCGTCCGTCTCCCACAGCTCGACCGCGAGCTCCTGCTGCGTCTTCAGCCGTTTCGCGACCTCGCGCAGCTTGCCGAGGTTGACCCCGTGGTCGTCGCCGTGCTTCTCGTTCACCGCGCGGGCCTTCGGGTCCTCCAGCTCCGCCAGCTCGGCCAGCACCGCGTCAATCATGGCCAGCACCATAGAGCGCCGCGATCACGAAGGGCGTCAACAGCAGCCAGTCGTGGGCGATATGCGCCCCCGTGGCCACCCACAGGTTCTTTGTCCGGATGTACGACCATGTCAGCACCATCCGCGCCGCACCGACGACGAGGACGCACATCACCACGTTCCAGCCGTACGCCGGCAGGTGGACCAGCCCGAACCACACCGACGACACGATCCAGGCCAGGACGATCGCGCGGGTACGCCCACGGCGCGCGGCGAACCAGTGCAGCAGCGCGAGGAACGGCAGGACGGTGAGCAGCTCCTCGCCGAGCAGCTGCAACGCCGTCCGTGGATAGAACGTCGCCAGCCACAGCGGGGAGGCGTCGGCGATCTGCGCGAAGACCGGGTTCGGCGGCACCGTGCCCACCAGCGGCCCGACGACGTAGCCCGCCAGGATCGTGGCCAGGATCGACAGCACCCCGTACCCGACCATCGCCCGCACGTCGCGCCACCGGATTCGGGCGAACAGGCAGGAAATCCGACCACCCGTGGCGTACGCCAACGCGGCCAACGGGATTGCCACGAAGAGCGCGGTCGGCACGAAGACACTGAACGGACCGTGGAGGTAATAGCCCACCACGAAGAACGTCGCCAGTGCGGCCACGACGGACAGCACGACCAGGAGCCAGCGGCGGCCGGTGACCGAGCCGTAGTACGGGAAATCGTGACCGCCCGTGCGCTCCAGCGAGAGCGTCAGCTCGCGCACTACAGCTTGACCGGTGCCCATGTGTGGCGCGCGATCCAGGACGGATCCTGGCGGGCGTACGCCTGGAATGCCTCGACCACCTCGTCGAGCGTGCGGACCTCGGCGCCAACGTGGGTCTCGTCGCCGCCCGCGCGGCGCTCCAGCACGTAGAAATCGGCCTTCACCGCCACCTGCAGAAAGGTGTCGTCGCCGAACTCGAGGATGGCGAACCAGTCGTCGATCGTCAGCGCCCGCACGGCGGCCGTGATCTGGGCCGGATCGGGGTCGGGGTGCTGCGTGCCGTCCGCGGTGACGAGGGTGGGGGAGGCAGTCATGCGTGGCAGTATGCCCGGCCCCACGACCCGGTTACGACCGCCGGCGGGCCTGGGAGCGCGCGGACAGCGCCTCGTTGAGCCGCGTGAGCAGCGTGGCCAGGTCGGACCGGTCGGTCTCCGTCCACGAGGCGAGCATCTCGTCGTAGAGCTCGGCCCGGGCGTTCCGGACGACGGACATCCGGCGCAGGCCGGCCGCGGTGGCCGAGACCAGCGTGCCGCGGCCGTCGCTGGGGTCGGCCTCGCGGGAGATCAGGCCTTCGCGCTCCATGGCGCCGACCTGCCGCGTGACCGTCGAGCCGTCGAGGTTGAGGCGGGCGGCGAGCGCGGAGACGTTCTGCGGGCCGGCTTCGTCGAGGTGGCGCAGGATCACGTAGGCCGCGCGGTCCAGGGACCGGTGCGCCTCCACGGGGGTGGCCCGCCTGGTCGCCTCGGCGAAGCGCATCAGGAGCGCGACCTCGGTCTCGATTCGGCCGATGACGGAGTCGTCCGCGTTCATGACTGTATGTTACAGACGGAAAACGGCGCGAATCCGCGGCCCTTCACTCGGTAGGGACACGCCAGGCGCGATTCAGTCCCTTCCCGTCGCAGCCGGTCTACAGTGGATGGGACCCCCTCTTTTTGTGTGAAACGGTGGCGCTTGGCCGTTTTGCGGTGCACAGTGGTCCCATGAGCGACAGCGGACGTGGGACGGAGTACTACTGGTGCACCCGTCACCACAGGGTCGAGACGCAGGCTGACGTTTGCCCTGCGATGTACGTGCTCGGTCCCTACAGGTCCAAGGCCGACGCCGAGAACGCGCTGCAATCCGTGCAGGAGCGCAACGAGGCGTGGGACGAGGAGGACCGCCGCTGGGCAGGGGAGGAGAGGTAAGCGCCGCGGCACTCGTACACGGCGAGCAACTCCGCGGTCTCCGCGACGGAGCCGGACCCGACGCACGTCTCGCAAGGAGGAACCCACCATGGCCGAAGCGTTGAAGGCCAAGACACCGAGGGCCGCGAAACGCGCGGCTCCGAAGAAGCCCGCGGCCAAGCGTACGAGCGCGGCGACCCGCGCCTCGGGCACCGCCCGGAAGACCGTCTCGGCGCAGACGCCCGCGCGTAAGACGGTCACCAGCAAGGCCACCGCCAAGAAGGCGCCCGCGAAACGGGCGGCCGCCAAGCGGACAACGGCCAAGAAGACCACCGCGCGCAAGGCGACCACGACCCGCACGCCCGCCAAGCGCACCACCACCGCGAAGCGGACCACCGCGGCCAAGCGCACCACCGCGGCCAAGCGCACCACCGCGGCGAAGCGGACCACCACCGCCAAGAAGACCACCGCGCGCAAGGCCACGACGGCGCGCAAGACCGCCGCCAAGAAGACCACGACGCGCCCCACGGCGCGTAAGGCGGCCACCAAGGCCCCCGCGAAGCGGGCCACCGCCAAGAAGACCGCGGCCAAGAAGACGACGGCGAAGAAGACCACCGCCGCGCGCAAGACGGCCACCAAGCGGGCCACCACCGCCAAGACGGCCGCGAAGCGCGCGCCGGCGAAGCGGGCGACAGCCAAGAAGGCACCCGCCAAGCGGACGGCGGCCAAGAAGACCACCACCGCCCGTAAGACGGCTACCAAGCGGACCACCACCGCGCGCAAGAGCACGGTGCGCAAGGCGGCCAGCCCGCGCAAGACGACCGCCCGCAAGTCCGCTCGATAACCGCACGGAGCACGACCCGAGCGGGGCGCTCGGCACGCTGGTAAGAAGTACGCGTGCTGACCAGACGTGTCCGAGCGCCCCACTTCGACTTCGCCGCGCTGCGTCGCGAGCTGGAGCTGCCCGACAGCTTCCCGCCCGCGGCGCAGCGCGAGGCCGAACAGGCGGCGTCCGCGCCGCTGCCGGAGCGGCCGGACCGCACCGACATCCCGTTCGTCACGATCGACCCGATCGGGTCCCGCGACCTCGACCAGGCGATGTGCCTGACGCGCCGCCCGGGCGGCTATCGCGTGCACTACGCGATCGCCGACGTGGCGGCGTTCGTGCGTCCGGGCGGCGCGCTGGAGGACGAGACCTGGCGCCGGGGCCAGACCGTCTACCTGCCCGACGGCAACGTCCCGCTGCACCCGGTCGCGCTCAGCGAGGGCGCGGCCAGCCTGCTGCCGGACGTCACCCGGGCCGCCGTGCTCTGGACCATCGACCTCGACGCGCACGGGGACACCACCGCCGTCACGCTGGAGCGCGCCCTGGTGCGCAGCCGGGCGCAGCTCGACTACGGCACCGTGCAGGGCCAGTTCGCCGCCGGCACGGCCGCGGAGCCGATCGCCCTGCTGCCGGAGATCGGTGCCCGACTGACCGAGCGCGGCCTCGACCGGGGCGCGATCAACCTGCCGCTGCCCGAACAGGAGATCGAACGCGACGGCGCCGGTTACCGGCTGATGCTGCGGGCGCCGCTGCCGGCCGAGGAGCACAACGCGCAGATCTCGCTGCTGACCGGCGTGGCCGCCGCCGGCATCATGCTGGCGGGCGGCGTCGGCCTGCTGCGGACCATGCCGGCCCCGGACCCGGCGGCCGTCGACCGGCTGCGCGCCGCCGCACAGGCGCTCGGCATCGCCTGGCCGGACGGCGCGGCCGTGGGCCGGGTCATCGCCGCCGTCGACGCCGCCGACCCGCGTGGCGCCGCGTTCCTCGACCAGGCGGCCGAGCTCATGCGCGGCGCCGGCTACACCGCCTTCGACGGCACCGCTCCGGAGCAGTCCGGGCACGGGGGCGTGGCGGCCCCCTACGCGCACGTGACGGCCCCGTTGCGCCGGCTGGCCGACCGGTATGCCACCGAGGCCGCTCTGGCCCTCTCAGCCGGTTTGGCGGTGCCCGACTGGGCGCGCGAGGCGTTGCCGAAGCTGCCCAAGGTGATGAGCGGGACCGACCGGGTGTCCGGCGCGGCGGCCCGGGGCGCCGTCGACCTGACCGAGGCGATGCTGCTGCAGCACCGGATCGGCGAGACGTTCGACGCGGCGGTGGTCGACGTCGACGGCCCGCGCCGCACCGCGCCGGCGCCGGCCAACCCGGACGGCCGCCAGCCCGGCGGCACGGTCGCCCTCGACGAGCCGGCTGTCCGCGCGCGCTGCACGGGCGACCTCCCGCTCGGCGAGCGGGTCCGGGTGACCCTGGTCACCGCCGACCCGGTCAAACGGACGGTGCTGTTCAGCCGGAAGTAAAGGTTTGCGACGATGCGTGCATGGCCTACGACGCGAGCGCGCTCCCCGATGTTTCCGGCTTGACCGTCGCCATCATCGGCGGCACCGGCGACCAGGGCCGGGGTCTGGCGTACCGGCTGGCCCGCGCGGGTCAGCCGGTGCTGATCGGCTCCCGCCAGGCCGCCCGCGCGACCGCCTCCGCGACCGAGATCTCCGCGCTGCCGGGCGTCACCCGGGCCGTCGAGGGCGGCGCCAACGCCGACGTGGCCGCGGCCGCCGACCTGACCGTCATCGCCGTGCCGTGGGCCGGCCACCGGGACACCGTCACCGCACTGCGCCACCCGCTGGCCGGCAAGCTGGTCGTCGACTGCGTCAACCCGCTGGGCTTCGACAGCCACGGGCCGTACCCGCTGCACGTCGACGAGGGCAGTGCCGCGCAGCAGGCGGCGGCGCTGTTGCCCGAGTCGACCGTGGCCGCGGCCTTCAACCACGTGAGCGCGCCGCTGCTGGCCGACCCCGCGGTCGAGTCGATGGACCTCGACGTGCTGATCTGCGCCGAGGACCGGCAGCTGGCCGGCGTGGTCGCGGGGCTGTGCGCCCGGATCCCGGGCATGCGCGGCATCTACGCGGGCCGGCTCCGCAACGCGCACCAGGTCGAGGCGCTCACCGCCAACCTGATCGCGATCAACCGCCGTTACAAGGCGCACGCCGGGTTCCGGGTGACGGACGTCTGAACGACGACCTCGGCACGCCCGTCCCGCTGGCCGGCCCGCCGCGCCGGGTCGTCTCGCTGGTGCCGTCGCTGACGGAGGCGGTGGCCCGCACCGTGCCGGCGGTGCTCGTCGGTGCGACCGACTTCTGCGTGGAGCCCGCCGGGCTCGACGTGGCGCGGGTGGGCGGCACGAAGTACCCCGATCTCGACCGCGTCCGGGCCGCCGCGCCCGACCTCGTGCTGGCCAACGCGGAGGAGAACCGCCGCGCGGACGTCGAGGCGCTGCGGGCGGCGGACGTGCCGGTCTGGGTGACCTTTCCCCGCACGGTGCCATCCGCTCTGACCTCGCTCGAACGGCTGCTGGCCGCGCTGGGCGCGGCGCCGCCGGACTGGTTGCGGTCCGCGCGGGAGGCCTGGTCGACACCGTTCACAGGGGTACGCCGCCGCGCGCTGATCCCGGTCTGGCGGCGGCCGTGGGTGGTGCTGGGCTCGGACACCTTCGCCGGTGACCTGCTCGCCCGGCTCGGCGTCGACAACGTCTACGCCACGGCCGCCGAGCGCTATCCGCGCCCACCGCTGGCAGAGTTGCGAGGGGCGGGCGCGGACCTGCTGGTGTTGCCGGACGAGCCGTACGCGTTCACGGCGGACGACGGCCCCGAGGCGTTTCCGGACCTGCCGTACGCGCTGGTCAGCGGCCGTTACCTGACCTGGTACGGCCCGTCCCTGGCCGTGGCGCGAGCGGAGCTAGAAGCTGTGCTCTGAGCTGGGGAACTGGCCGCCGCGCACCTCTTCGCCGAACTGCGCGGCGGCGTCGCGGAGGGTGCCGTGCAGGTCGGCGTACCGCTTGACGAACCGCGGCAGCTTGCCGGTGCGCAGCCCGGCCATGTCCTGCCAGACCAGCACCTGGGCGTCGGTCTCCGGTCCGGCGCCGATGCCCACGGTCGGCACCGCGATCTCGTTGGTGATCCGCTTGGCGACGTGGGCTGGCACCATCTCCAGCACCACGGCGAAGGCGCCGGCGTCGGCCACCGCGTGCGCGTCGGCGATCACCTCTTCGGCCGCGTCGCCGCGCCCCTGCACCCGGTAGCCGCCGAGCGTGTGCTCGCTCTGCGGGGTGAACCCGACGTGCGCCATGACGGGGATGCCGGCCGCGGTGATCGCCTCGATCTGCGGCGCGGTCCGCCGCCCACCCTCGAGCTTGACGGCGTGGCAGCCGCCCTCCTTCATGAACCGCACGGCGGTGCGGAGGGCCTGGGTCGGCCCCTCCTCGTAGGAGCCGAACGGCAGGTCACCGACGACCAGCGAGCGTTTGGTGGCGCGGACCACGGCCCGCACGAGCGGCAGCAACTCGTCGGCGGTGACGGCCAGGGTGGTCTCGTACCCGAACACGTTGTTGGCGGCCGAGTCCCCGACGAGCAGCACGGGAATCCCGGCCTCGTCGAAGATCGCGGCGGTGTACTGGTCGTACGCGGTCAACATGGGCCACCGCTCACCGCGCTCCTTGGCGGCGATCAGCTCCCGGGTGCGGACGCGGCGGTTGGGGGGTCCGCCGTAGAGGGACGGTTGCTCGCTCATCGCAGCTCTCCTCTCGCCTCAAGGCCGCTCCGGTGCGGTCCCTGGGCACCCTCCGATGGTCCCACCGGAGACCCCCGGGGGAGAGACGAGCGTGGAATCTTTCACACGTCGGACGCGCTATGCGCCGACGCGGGCGGCGAATTCGCGGATCCCTGGCAACGCGCCCCGCGTGTCACCGGAGAGCAAATCGCCGACCAGATCTTGCGCCCAGGGACGAAACCTGACCTCCTGGGGTGTGTCTCGCTCCGCGATCTGCAGGGCTTGGAAAGCGGCCGCGGGTCGACCACGGCCATGGCAGGCCAGGGCCGTGTCCTCCCAGTAGCGGGCGCGACGCTCGGGGATCTTGATCTGCGTGGGATCGATCCGCTTCGCGAAGTCGACGGCCGTGCCGAAGTCGCCTAGGACGCGGGCCACGCTGACGCGGTAGACCGCCAGGTCCAGAGCGATCGCCTGGCTCTTGCCGGTCCGGGCGGTCGCCTCGTCCGCCTCACGCAACAACGCCCATGCCCGGTCGCGCTGGTCCTGGAGAGCGGCGGTGTAGGCGGCTGCGGACAGCAGACGGACGTACATCGCCGATTGTCGCTGGTCCCTCAAACCGGTGTCGCGCTCCAGACGTTCGGCTGCGGTCTGGACGAACCGCTGTGCGCCGTCCCGGTGTGGGGTCCGGCGCATCACCGTTGCCGTGAGGCGGCTCGCCTCGGCGAGCGTCACCGGATCACCGGAGGCATGCGCGGCCTGGAGGCCACGGTCGGCGGCTGACCAGGCCAGCACGTCGTCGTGCAGCTTGAGCAGCAAAGCGGTGGCTATGCCGTACGCCTGGGCCAGGTGAGTCGACGCCAGCGCCACGCCTTCCGAGTCGGCGCGGTCGCGGTTGGCTCTCGCCTGGGCGATCAACCGTGGCAGCCGGGCGGAGAGCTGCTGAAATCGACAGGCGACGAAGTCTGAGCGAGCTGCCGTCAGAGCTGCACGCAATTCGGCGGGGCCAACAGGGGCGCCGTCGAGCGTGGAACCGAGCAGGATGTCGTCCGGCCGAAGGGCCCGTGGACGGGGCGACGCCGCAGCGCCGTCGGACAACGCGAATCCGGCAACGCCGACGACTCCACCCAGGAGATCTCGTCGTCGCACTGCTCCCTCTCCATCCGCTTGCGCGGGCCTTCCGCGCACCCTATCGACAGGGGCGGGTGACGCAACAGATTCGGCCCGCGTGGCGAGCCCGAAATGCTCCGGAGGGATGTCGAACACGCCGCACAGCCGACGGAGGAGCGCGACGTCCAGCAAAGGCTGGCGACCACGCTCGATCCGGCTGAGGGTGGCCGCGGAGTACCCGCAACGCCTACCAGCCTCCGCGAGCGTCCAGCGTTTCGCTGTGCGTGCCACACGAAGCAGCGTCCCGTTGTCGCCGTTGGCGATGGCCCGGCGCGCCTCGGGAAGATCCAGCCAGTTCTTTTCCTCGGTCATCGGCACTCCCGGGACAGCTACGGGAGGACAGGTTCACTGTCGGCGATGAATTGCGAGTCACGCAAAATTCTTTCATCTACGGGCCTTGTCGTGGTCCCCTGCGGAACGCCCTGCTTCCCTGACCACGAGGGAGGCGGACGTGTGGAATCGAGAGATCGACTGGAGTATCGGGGTGGTCGTCGCCGTACTGTCGGCGGTGATCGCGATCATTGTCTTTTTGTTGATCGTTGCCGTTGGTGACGGCATGCAGAGTGTCGCCGCTATCGGCGCGATCGGCGCGATTGTGAGCGCCACCCTCCAGTTCCTCGATCGCCGGGTTGGACGGGACGCTATGGACCGGGAGCCCGACTAACGGTCAGAAGGCCCGACTTCGCGCCAGCGGCTGGTGATCGGGAGGCGGCGGTCGCGGCCGAAGGCCTTGATGGAGATCTTGGTGCCCGGGGCCGACTGGCGGCGCTTGTATTCCGCCAGGTCGACCAGGCGCAGCACCCGGTCGACCAGGGCCGGCTCGTGGCCCGCGGCGATCAGGTCCGCGCGGCCCTGGTCGCCGTCGACGTAGGACAGCAGGATCGCGTCCAGCTGGTCGTAGTCGGGCAGCGAGTCCGTGTCCAGCTGGTCCGGCCGCAGCTCCGCGCTCGGCGGCTTGGAGATCGAGCTCTCCGGGATCGGCGGCTCCTCGCCGACCCGCAGCGCCTCGTCGTTGCGCCAGCGGGCCAGCTTCCAGACCAGCGTCTTCGGCACGTCCTTGAGCGGGTTGAAGCCGCCCACCGAGTCGCCGTACAAGGTCGAGTAGCCGACCGCGAGCTCGCTCTTGTTGCCCGTGGTCAGGACCAGCGGGCCTTCCTGGTTGGAGATCGACATCAGCACCACGCCGCGGACGCGGGCCTGGAGGTTCTCCAGGGCGAGGCCCGAGAGCGACATCTTCGTCTGGAAGCTGTCGACCATCGCCTGGATCTCGTGGACTCGCAGTTCCAGGCCGGTGCGCTTGGCCATGTCGGCGGCGTCCTCGCGCGAGTGCGACGACGAGTGCTGGCTCGGCATCGACACGCCGATCACGTCGCCGGCGCCGATGGCGTCGACCGCGATCGCGGCGACCGTCGCCGAGTCGATGCCGCCCGAGAGGCCGAGGACGACCTTGTGGAAGCCGTTCTTGCGGACGTAGTCACGCAGACCCAGGACGAGGGCCTGCCAGACCTCGGCCTCGTCGTCCAGCCGGGTGGCATGGCCACCGAGAACCGGGGGCTCGCCCAACGCCGGATGCGGGTCCGAGACGTGCACCCGCTCGATGCCCATCTGGTCGCCGCCCACCTCGGCCCTGGTCGGCGGCGCGAACGGCGGGCTCGACGGCGGCGGCGGCAGGAGGCCCATGGGCAGGTCGAGGTCGTGGATCAGCAGGTGCTCGGCCATCTGCGGCGCGCGGGCCAGCACCTCGCCGTCGGCCGTGACGATCATGGAGTCGCCGTCGAAGACGAGCTCGTCCTGGCCGCCCACCATGTTGAGGTAGGCCACCGTGGCGTTCGCCTCGGCCGCCCGCCGGCGGACGAGCGCCAGTCGGGTGTCGTCCTTGTTGAGCTCGTACGGCGAACCATTGATCGTGAGCACCAGGCCGACGTCGGCCAGGCGGGCTGCCGTGAACGGCCCGCCGGGCTGCCACATGTCCTCACAGATGGTCAGCGCCACGTCGATGCCCTCGATCCGGACCACGACGAGCGTGTTGCCGGGTACGAAATAGCGGTCCTCGTCGAAAACGCCGTAGTTGGGCAGGTGGTGCTTGAAGTAGCGGGCCACCACCCGGCCCTGGTGCAGCACCGCCGCCGCGTTGCGGGGGCCGGCGCTCGGGTCGGTCGCGACGTTGACGGCCGGTGGGCCGTCGGCGTCGAGGTAGCCGACCACCACCGGGGTGTCGCCGAGCCCGTCCGCGTCGAGGTCCGCGGCCAGCCGCGACAGCGCCGAGCACGTGGCGGCCAGGAAGGACTGCCGGAAGACCAGGTCCTCTATCGGATATCCGGTCAACATCATCTCGGGGAAAACGACGAGACGGGAGCCCGCGTCGACGGCGGCGCGCGTGCTGGAGCGGACGATCTCGGCGTTGCCGGCGAGGTCGCCGACCGTCGGGTTCACCTGCGCGAGCGCGATACGCAACGTGGGCATACTCCGATCCTCCCACCGCGAGCGGGTGCGTGATCACCACGAACCCGCCGCATCGGCGGGCATCGTCCTACCGTAACGTTGGCGTAACGACACCGAGCAACACTGGTCGGCTAGCACACATGCAGCTCAGAGGGGTTGGCCGTGGATCGTCAGCAGGAGTTCGTGCTCCGTACGCTGGAAGAGCGTGACATCCGGTTTGTCCGGTTGTGGTTCACCGACGTCCTGGGCACGCTCAAGAGCGTCTCGGTCGCCCCGGCCGAGCTCGAGTCCGCCTTCGACGAGGGCATCGGGTTCGACGGCTCGGCCATCGAGGGCTTCGCCCGGGTCTTCGAGTCCGACATGATCGCCATGCCCGACCCGACCACCTTCCAGGTCTTCCCGTTCGAGGGTGGCGTCAGCGGCGAGAGCGCCCGGATGTTCTGCGACGTGCTGCTGCCCGACCGCACCCCGTCCTGGGCCGACCCCCGGCACGTGCTGCGCCGCATGCTCTCCCGGGCCGCCGAGAAGGGCTTCACCTTCTACACCCACCCCGAGATCGAGTTCTTCCTCCTCGAGGACGGTCCCAACGACGGCTCGGTGCCGGTGCCGGTCGACGCCGGTGGTTACTTCGATCACACCACGCACGCCGTGGCCCGCGACTTCCGCCGCCAGGCGGTGCTCGCGCTGGAGCGGATCGGCATCTCGGTCGAGTTCAGCCACCACGAGGTCGCGCCGGGCCAGCAGGAGATCGACCTGCGCTACGCCGACGCGCTGACCACCGCCGACAACATCATGACCTTCCGGCACGTGGTCAAGGAGGTGGCGCTCAGCCACGGCGTCAAGGCCACCTTCATGCCGAAGCCGTTCACCGACCAGCCGGGCAGCGGGATGCACACGCACCTGTCGCTGTTCGAGGGCGAGCGCAACGCCTTCCACGACGCCGGCGACCCGATGAAGCTGTCGAAGGTCGCGCGCGCGTTCATCGCCGGCCTGCTGGTGCACGCCCGCGAATACACCGCGGTCACCAACCAGTGGGTCAACTCCTACAAGCGGCTGTTCCCCCAGGCGCTGCCGGACCGGATCACCGAGTCTCCGGCGTACGTCTGCTGGGGTCACCTCAACCGCTCGGCGCTGGTCCGGGTGCCCGCCTACGGCAAGCCCAACTCGGCGCGGGTCGAGGTCCGCTCGATCGACTCGGCCGCGAACCCCTATCTGGCCTTCGCGATCATGCTCGGTGCGGGTCTGAAGGGCATCGAGGAGGGCTACGAGCTGCCCCCGGGCGCCGAGGACGACGTCTGGGCACTGTCCAACGCGGAGCGCAAGGCCGCGGGCTACGAGACGCTGCCGGAGAACCTGGCCGAGGCGATCGACGTGATGGCCGGCTCGGAGCTCGTGGCCGAGGTGCTGGGCGAGCACGTCTTCGACTACTTCCTGCGCAACAAGCGCGCCGAGTGGGAGCAGTACCGCCGCGAGGTCACGCCCTACGAGCGCGAGCGCTACCTCGGGGCGCTCTAGATCACCTGACATTTGTCACGGTCGCCTCGTGACGCGCGGCCCCAGGCGCAGGGCCGCGCGGCCACGACAGTGTTCTCATGCGAACGGACACTCTCGCTGCTGGCGAGATCACGGGGACCCGCACGCCGGCCGTGCTCCTGCGGGGTCTGACCAAGAAGTTCGGCTCGGTGACCGCGGTCGACCGGCTCGACCTGCGGATCGAACCGGGCGAGGTGGTCGCGTTCCTCGGCCCCAACGGCGCCGGGAAGACCACCACCATCGACATGATGCTCGGCCTGGGCCGCCCCACCGCGGGCTCGGTCGAGGTCTACGGGCTGACGCCGACCGAGGCCATCAACCAGGGCCGGATCGCGGCCGTCATGCAGACCGGCGGCCTGCTCAAGGACGTCTCGGTCGAGGAGATCGTGCGGATGACCGCGTCGTTCTTCGCACACACGCGGCCGGTGGCGGAGGTGCTGGAGCGTGCCGGCATCGCCGACATCGCCGACCGCCGGGTGGCCAAGTGCTCCGGCGGCCAGCAGCAGCGGCTGCGGTTCGCCCTCGCGCTGCTTCCCGATCCGGACCTGATGGTCCTGGACGAGCCGACCACGGGGATGGACGTCGAGGGACGGCGCGACTTCTGGAACGCCATCCGCGCCGACGCCCAGGCCGGCCGCACGGTGCTGTTCGCGACCCACTACCTGGAGGAGGCGGACGCGTACGCCGACCGCATCGTCCTGATCCGCAAGGGGCAGGTGGTCGCGGACGGCACCGCCAGCGAGGTCAAGGCGCTGGCCGCCGGTCGCCAGGTCCGGGCGACGCTGCCCGGTGCCGACGAGGTGCGGCTGGCCGCGCTGCCCGGCGTCGACCGGGCCGAGGTGCGCGGCGAGACCGTGCTGCTGCACACCAACGACTCGGACGGGGTCGCCCGCTACCTGCTCACCCAGACGGACGCCCGCGACCTGGAGATCACCTCGCGCAACCTCGAGGACGCCTTCCTGGCCCTGACCAGCGGCGAGGACACCGACCTGGAAGGGATGAACAAATGACCGCCGCCGCGCTGCCCCGCACCGAGGTCGACCGGCGTCCGCCGATGGGCGGGTTCTCGCTGACCTACCTGAGCCTGGAGATCCGCCGGGTGCTGCGCAACCGCCGCAGCCTCTTCTTCATCCTGGTCATGCCGGCGGTGTTCTTCCTGCTCTTCGGCCTGCCTCAGAAGGGCCAGAACATCGACCAGGCCAACAGCGCCGCAGCCATCGCGTACATCATGATCAGCCTGGCCGTGTACGGCGCGATGACCGCCTCGACGGCGACCGGTGGCGCGGTGGCGGTGGAGCGCGCACAGGGCTGGAGCCGCCAGCTCCGGCTGACCCCGCTGCGGCCACCGGCGTACGTGGCGACCAAGGTGCTCTCCGCCCTCTCGCTGAGCCTGCTCTCGGTGCTCGTCGAGTTCGTGGTCGGCTCGATCGGCGGCGTGCGGATGCCGGCCCACGTCTGGCTGCTGGCCGGCCTCGGCGCGTGGCTCGGGTCACTGGTCTTCGCCGCGCTCGGCCTGTTCGTCGGCTACCTGGCGCCGGCCGAGAACGTGATGCAGTTCATGGGCCCGATCCTGGCCCTGCTCGCGCTGTTCGGCGGCCTGTTCGTGCCGCTGGAGGTGCTGCCGCACGTGATGCAGACGATCGCCAAGTTCACTCCCGTGTACGGGGTCGGCTCGATCGCCCGCAGCCCGCTCACGCACGACTTCAGCTGGGTGGCGGTGCTCAACGTGGTGGGCTGGACGGCCGTCTTCGGCCTGGGCGCCGCGCTGCTGTTCCGCCGCGATACCGCCCGCGTCTGAACGCGGATAGCGTGTCTGGCATGACGGCCACGACCCCGACGACCGGCCCGGCATCCGCCGGGCCGGCGTCGGGCATCGGGATCCACCCGACCCACGTGCCGGGGATGCACACCTTCGGCCTGCCGATCCCGAGGCCGAGCCGGTTCTTCCAGCAGGGCTTCGGCTGGGTGCTGGGCGCGGTCTGGCTCTTCTACCTCGGGCAGCCGCTGCACACGATCCTCAACCACCCGGGTGGCTTCCCGAAGTGGTTCAGCCTGACGGCGCTCGTCGCGTTCGGGCTCTCGTACGTCCTCGTGTTCCTGTGGACCCGCCGGGTGCACCTGCAGCAGCGCCAGCCCCGCCTGCGCGACGGACTGGCCTGGCTCGCCGTCACCCTGGCCCTCGGGCTCGCGATGATCCCGGGTGCGGGCGGCGACTGGATGGTCGGCCTGGTCTACATCGCGGCTTCGGCGATCATGGTGTTGCCGCCGCGGGTCGCCGTCCCGGTCGTGGTGGTCGTCGCCGCGCAGCCCCTGCTGCTTCCGGTGTTCGTGCCGGCGTGGAAGCACGAGAACGGGCTGTTCTTCTCGATCGTGCTCGCCGCGTTCGCGATGTTCGGCGTGACCCGGATGATCGACCACAACATGCGGCTGACCGCGGCCAACCGGGAGATCGCCCGGCTCGCGGTCGCCGAGGAGCGCGCCCGCGCGGCCCGCGACCTGCACGACATCCTCGGCCACTCGCTGACCGTGATCACCATCAAGGCCGAGCTCGCCGGACGGCTGCTGCCGGACGCGCCGGACCGCGCCAGGACCGAGGTCAACGACATGGAGCGGCTGGCCCGGGAGGCGCTGGCGGACATCCGCCGCACCGTCGGGGCGTACCGCGAGGTGTGCCTGGAGGAGGAGCTGGCCAGCGCCCGGTCCGCGCTCTCGGCGGCCGGCATCGAGGCGCGCGTGCCGGCCGAGGTCGACGTGCCGGAGCCGCGCGGCACGCTGTTCAGCTGGGCCGTCCGCGAGGGCGTGACCAACGTGGTGCGGCACAGCGGCGCGACCCGCTGCGTGATCACGGTGCGCCCCGACGCGGTGGAGATCGCCGACAACGGCCGCGGCCCCGGCGACGGCACCGGCGGTTCCGGGCTGCGCGGCCTGCGCGAGCGCGCCGAGGCGTGCGGGGCACAGCTCTCCGTCGGCCGGGCTCCGGGCTCCGGGTTCGTGCTGCGGGTGAGCGTGCCGGCGTGACGATCCGGGTGCTGCTCGCCGACGACCAGGCGCTGGTCCGTGGTGCTCTCGCGGCGTTGCTGTCGCTCGAGCCCGACCTGGAGGTCGTCGCCGAGGTCGGCCGGGGCGACGAGGTGGTCGACGCGGCCAGGCTCAGCGACCCCGACGTGGCGCTGCTCGACGTCGAGATGCCCGGCGCCGACGGGATCGCCGCGACCGCGGCCCTGGCCGAGGCGGTGCCCGGCTGCCGGGTGCTGGTGGTCACCACGTTCGGGCGACCCGGCTACCTGCGCCGGGCGATGGAGGCCGGTGCCAGCGGCTTCGTCGTCAAGGACACCCCGGCCCGGCAGCTCGCCGAGGCCGTCCGCCGGGTGCACGCGGGCCTGCGGGTGGTCGACCCGTCGCTGGCCGCCGAGACGCTGGTCGCCGGCCGCAGCCCGCTCACCGCGCGGGAGACCGACGTGCTGCGCGCCGCCCGTGACGGTGGGACCGTCGCCGACCTGGCGGCCGTCGTGCACCTCTCGGAGGGCACCGTGCGCAACCACCTGTCCGCGGCCATCGGCAAGACCGGCGCCCGCACCCGCGCCGAGGCGGTCCGCATCGCGGAGCAGAACGGCTGGCTGTGACACCCGAACGGGCATAGCCCGGTTTGCATGATCGCGCTATCGTCCCCTGAACGCCACATGGGTGGCATCGACGGGCCTGGCTTTGGAGGGCGTGCACCATGTGGGAGGACCTGTTCACCGGAGCCTGGCACAGCATCGTGTACGGCGTCGTCGGGATCGCGCTGATGGCGGGCGGCTTCGTGCTGGTCGACATGCTCACCCCGGGCAAGCTGCGCGAGCTGATCTGGGTCCAGCGCAACAGCAACGCCTCGCTGCTGCTCGCCGCCAACCAGCTCGGCATCGCGGTGATCGTGTTCACCGCGATCATCACGAGCTACACCGACTTCGGCTACGGCCTGGCCTCGACCGTCCTCTTCGGACTGCTCGGCATCGTGCTGATGGGCCTGGCGTTCCTGGTGCTCGACATGCTGACCCCGGGCAAGCTTGGCGAGATCATCTGTGACGACCAGCCCCACCCGGCGGCCCGCGTCAGCGCCGCCAGCCACTTCGGCGTGGCCCTGATCGTCGCCGCCTGCATCGCCTAGACGAGTAGGTCCTAACGACCGACGACAGCGATCAACATCCGTTTGGGCTGGCTGTGCGTAGAGGTCGGTGGCTGGCTCGGACCGTGCTGGCGGGGTGTCGCGACTCGGGTGGTCGTTGGCGGCGCGGGCAATGATCGGGTGTGGCTGGTCTGGTCCCGAAAGGGTGTGGGCCTTGATCGGGTGTGGCCGGTCTGGTTATGGGACGGCGTGTCGACCAGATCTGGCGCACCCGATCAACGTTTCGGCCCTGGATCTTCCAGATAGCTCACACCCGATCACAGCCCGGCGCTTACGGGCCACGGCCCACGAGCCGTTGCCAACGGCCGGGCCACTGCCAACGGACACTGACGGGCCACGGGCGTATGGGCCACGTCCCGCTGCCCCCGGGCCACGGGCAACGGCCACGACTGACGGGCACTATGGGCTACGGCCACGGCCCACGGCCCACGCAGCCCACGGGCCGAGGCAGGCCTTCAACGCGGGGCCGTTAGGACTTACTCGCCAAGCTCCTCAGCCGACCGCGGGCTCCACGGTCAGCACGCCGGCGGTGGCGTCCACGGTGGCCAGTGCGCCCACCGGGACGCTGAGCTGTCCCGGGCCGTGGCCGATCGGCAGCCCGCCGAGCACCGGCACGCCGAGGTCGCCGAGCCGGTCCAGGAGCAGCGGCGCCAGGCCGGTGCCCCAGTCGTCCGAGCAGTCCGTGAACTGGCCGAGCGCGACACCGGCGAGGCCGTCGAGCGCTCCCGCCCGGCGCAGGTGGGTGAGCATCCGGTCGATCTTGTAGAGCGGCTCCTGCACCTCCTCGACCAGCAGGATGGCGCCGGTCAGGTCCGGCATGTCCGGCGTGCCGACGGAAGCGGTGATCAGGCACAGGTTGCCGCCGAGCAGGGGACCGGCGGCCAGGCCGGGCACGCGTACCCCCGCGGTGTCCTCGGTCGGCACGCTCGCGATCGTCACCGGGTCCGTGCTCATCAGCGCCGACCGCAGCGACTCGGCCGACCCGGCCGGCGTTCGCTCGTCATTCCAGGCCACCCCGGGCCCGTGCACGGAGGCCAGGCGCGCACCGCGCCACAGCGCGAACTGGAGCGCCGTGATGTCGGAGAAGCCGGCCACCACCTTGGGGTCGCGGCGGACGGCGGCCATGTCGAGCGCGTCGACCATCCGCTGCGCGCCGTAGCCGCCGCGGGTGCACAACACCCCCCGGATCGACGGGTCGGCGAACGCCTGGTTGACGTCGGCCGCCCGGGCCGCGTCGTCGCCGGCCAGATAACCCGTCCTGGCGTACGCGTGGGGTCCGAGCACCGCCCGCAGCCCCCACGACTCGAGCAGCGCCAGCCCGCGCTCCATCCGCTCGGGCCGGGTCGGGCCGGACGGTGAGACCAGCATCACGGCGTCGCCGGGACGCAGAGCGGGCGCCTTGATCGCGTGCACGACCCGACCCTAGCTCCCGATAAGGTCGACATCGTGGCTACCGCACTCGTGATCGAGAACGACCCGACCGACGACCTGCGCCGGCTCGGCGAGTGGTTCACGGAGGGCGGCCTGGAACAGCACGTGCTCCGCCCGTACGACGACGACCAGCTGCCCGACGACCTGAGCGGCTACGACGCGTTCGTGGTGATGGGCGGCGAGCAGAACGCGTACCCCGACGCCGACGGGGTCTGGGACGGCTGGTGGCTGCCCAAGGTCGAGGGCCTGCTGCGCAAGGCGGTCCGCACCAACCTGCCGACGCTGGGCATCTGCCTCGGCGCGCAGCTGCTGGCCACCGCGCACGCCGGCGCCGTCGAGCGCAGCGCCTCCGGCCCGGAGATCGGCCCGGCGCTGGTCGCCAAGCGCGACGCCGCCGAGAACGACCCGCTGTTCCGCTGGGTGCCGATCGCGCCCGACGTGCTCCAGTGGCACCAGGACGAGATCACCGAGCTGCCCCGGGGCGCGGTGCTGCTGGCCGCCTCGACGTACTACCCGAACCAGGCGTTCCGAATGGGGGAGCGGGCCTGGGGCCTCCAGTTCCACATCGAGTGCGACGCCGAGATGATCGCCTCCTGGGCGGCCGGCTCGACGGAGCTGAGAGAGCTCGGGCTGTCCGAGGAAGCGGTGGTCGGCGCCTGCGCGTCGGTGCTGCCCGACCTCGAGGACGTCTGGCAACCGTTCGCCATCCGGTTCGCGGCGCTCGCGGAGGGCGAGCTGGACCTGCCCCGGACGACGCTTCCGCTGCTCGGGCGGTGAGCCGTGGCCCGGCCGGCGAGTGAGCGGACCAACCGGCTGGCCCGGTTCGGCTTCGGCGATCGGGCGGGCGAGGTGCTCGGCCCGGGCGGGCTGGGGCTCTGGGACCCGACGGTCCAGGAGCCGGTGGGCGAGCCCGCGGCCGGCCTGATCGCGGCGTTGTCCCGGGCCGCCGACCCCGACCTGGCCCTGCGCCAGCTGCACCGGCTGACCGAGGCGCTGGACCGCGACGGCGGGCACCAGGAGCTGCTCGACGCGCTGCTCGTCGACAACGGCGTGCGGCGCCGGCTGGTCGCGGTGCTGGGCGCGTCGTCGGCGCTCGGCGACCACCTGGTGGCCAACCCCGGGCAGTGGACGGCGTTGCGGGACCAGAACGGCCGGGCGCCGCTTGCCTCCGGCGAGCTCGAGCCGGTCGAGGGGCCGAACCCGGTGGCCGCGTTGCGGCTCGCGTACCGCCTGGCGCTGTTGAAGATCGCCGCGGCGGACCTGACCGGTGGGCGCGGCCTGGAGCAGACGATGGCGGCGCTGTCGGCGCTGGCCGACGGGACACTGCGGGCGGCGTACGCGATAGCGGCGGCCGAGGTCGGCAGTGACCCCCGGCTGGGGGTGGTCGCGCTCGGCAAGTGCGGCGGCAACGAGCTCAACTACGTGTCCGACGTGGACGTCATCTTCGTCGCGGCGACCGACGACGACCTGCCCGCGGCCACCGGGATCGCGACCCGGCTGATCGAGGTCTGCGGTCTGGTCGCGTGGCCGGTCGACGCCGCGCTGCGTCCCGAGGGCAGCCGTGGCCCGCTGGTCCGCACGCTGGCCAGCCACCAGGCCTACTACCAGCGCTGGGCGCGCACCTGGGAGTTCCAGGCGCTGCTCAAGGCCCGCCCGGCGGCCGGCGACACCGCGCTGGCCCAGGAGTGGATCGACACGCTGGCACCGCTGGTGTGGCACGCGGCCGAGCGGCCGGAGGCGGTCGACGACGTGCGGGCGATGCGGCGGAAGATCGTCGAGAACGTGCCGGCCCGCGAGATGGAGCGCGAGATCAAGCGCGGGCCGGGCGGGCTGCGCGACATCGAGTTCGCCGTCCAGCTGCTCCAGCTCGTGCACGGCCGGGCCGACGAGACGTTGCGGGTCACCGGCACGATGCCGGCGCTGCGGGCGCTGGTCAGCGGCGGCTACGTGGGGCGGGCCGACGGCGAGACGCTGCTGCGCGGCTACCGGTTCCTGCGCACCGTCGAGCACCGCCTGCAGCTCCAGGCGTTGCGTCGCACGCACACCGTGCCGGCCGACCCCGCCGCGCTGCGGTGGCTGGCCGCCGCGCTGGGCTACACCGCCGAGCCGGGGCGCGACGCGGTCGAGACGTTCCGGGCCGCCTGGGTGGCGCACGCCAGCGAGGTGCGCCGGCTGCACGTGAAGCTGCTCTACCGCCCGCTGCTGGAGGCGGTCGCCCGGGTGCCGGCCGAGTCGCTGCGGCTGACCCCGGAGGCCGCCCGGCGCCAGCTCGAGGTGCTCGGCTTCGCCGACCCGACCGGCGCGCTGCGCCACCTGGAGGCGCTCACCGGCGGGGTCAGCCGCACAGCGGCGATCCAGCGCACCCTGCTGCCGGTGCTGCTCCAGGAGTTCGCCGACGCCGCCGAGCCGGACCGCGGCCTGCTGAGCTACCGGCAGGTCTCCGACGCGCTCGGCTCGACGCCCTGGTACCTGCGGTTGCTGCGGGACGAGGGTCCGGTCGCCACGCGGCTGGCCCGGGTGCTCGGGCTGTCCCGGTACGCCGCCGACCTGCTCGCCCGTGACCCGGAGGCGCTGCGGCTGCTGGCCGAGGACGCGGAGCTCACGCCCCGCCCCGCGGACGTCCTCCGCGACGGGTTCGGCGCCGCCGCGGACCGCCACGACGACCCGGTCGGGGCGATCCGCGCGGTGCGCGGGCTGCGCCGCCGCGAGCTGTTCCGGATCGCCTGCGCCGACGCGCTGAGCCACGGCTCGCTGGCGCCGTCTCCGGTGCTCGACATCCGCGGCGTCGGCACCGCACTGTCCGATGTGGCCGAAGCGACGCTGGGCGCGGCGCTGCGGGCGGCCGCTCGGGTCTATCCGTTGCCGCCTGGGCTGACCTTCGCCGTCATCGGGATGGGTCGGCTCGGCGGCCTGGAGCTCAACTTCTCGTCGGACGCCGACGTGCTGTTCGTGTACGACCAGCCAGCCGGCCTGCCGGACGACGCCGCCTCGGCCGCCGCGCACGCGGTCGCCGAGGAGCTGCGCCGGCTGCTCGGCATGCCGGCGCCCGACCCGCCGCTGGGCGTCGACGCCGACCTGCGCCCCGAGGGCCGACAGGGTCCGCTGGTGCGCAGCCTGGCCGCGTACGCGCAGTACTACTCGCGCTGGTCGAAGGTGTGGGAGGCGCAGGCGCTGCTGCGGGCGCGGCCGGTGGCCGGCGACGTCTCGCTCGGGGAGCGTTTCGTCGCGATGGCCGACCGGGTGCGTTACCCGGCCGCGGGGCTCACCCGCGAACAGCATGTCGAGATCCGGCGCATCAAGGCCCGGGTGGAGAACGAGCGGCTGCCGCGCGGCGCCGACCCGGCCACGCACGTCAAGCTCGGCCGGGGTGGGCTCGCCGACGTCGAGTGGGCGGCGCAGGTGCTCCAGCTCCGGCACGCGGGCGCGCACCCGTCGTTGCGGACCACCCGGACCGTCGACGCGATCGCCGCGGCCGAGGCGGCCGGGCTGCTCTCCGACGTGGACGCCGCCGCCCTGGCCGCGGGTTGGCAGCAGGCGGCCCGGGTACGCGACGCGCTGACGCTGGTCCGTGGCAAGCCGGGCGACCAGCTGCCCCGGCACGGCGTGGAGCTGGCCGGCGTGGTCCGGCTGCTCGGGCGCGACGACGCGGGCGAGTTCCTCGACGACTACCTACGCACCGCCCGGCGCGCGCGGACCGCATTGGAGCACGTTCTGGAGGGTTGATGGACCCCTTGCACGACGACGGCACCGAGGCGGCGTTGGGCGCCGTCTTCGACGCGGCCGGGCCGTACCTCTCCTCGTTGGTGGATCGGCCCGTGTACGCGGGTTCCGCGCGGGTGGAGGAGCTGGGCGGCGCCCTGCCCTCTGACGGCGCCGGAGCGGCCTCGGTCCTGGCTCAGCTGCTGTCCGTGGGCCTGGAGTCGGCCACCCACTCGGCCGGGCCGCGGTTCTTCCACTTCGTCACCGGCGGCGTGACGCCGGCCGCGCTGGCCGCCGACTGGACGGTGTCGCTGCTCGACCAGAACGCGTTCTCCCGGGCCGCGTCGGAGTTCGCGACATCGGTGGAGACCACGTCGCTGGACTGGTTGCGGTCGCTGTTCGGGCTGCCGCCGTCGTTCGGCGGTGCGCTCGTGGCCAGCGCGACGTTCGCGAACTTCACGGCGTTGGGCGCGGCGACCCACTGGTGGGCCTCCCGGCACGGGGTCGACGTGGCCGCGTCGGGTCTGCACGGGCTGCCGCGGATGCCGGTGTTCTCCGGCGGCTACGTCCATGCCAGCGCGCGCAAGGCGCTCCAGATGCTCGGCCACGGGCGGGAATCGGTCTCGGTGCACGGCGCGGGACGGGTCGATCCGTCCTCGTTGGACCGTGCGCTGGCCTCGTCCGGGCCGGCGGTGGTCATCGCCAACGCGGGCGAGGTGAACGCGGGCGACTTCGACCCGCTGGCCGAGGTGGCGGACGTGGTCGCGCGGCACGACGCCTGGCTCCACGTCGACGGGGCGTTCGGGCTGTTCGCCGCGTTGTCGCCGCGCACCGCGCACCTGGTCTCCGGCGTGGACCGGGCCGACTCGATCGCGTGCGACGGGCACAAGTGGCTCAACGTGCCGTACGAGAGCGGGTTCGCCTTCCTGCGCGAACCGGCCCGGCTGGGTGCGGCGTTCGGGATGCCGGGAGCCCCGTACCTGCCGGGCGCGGACTCACCGCGCGGCGGCTACGGCCTGCTGGGGCCGGAGTCGTCGCGACGGGCGCGGTCGGTGCCGATCTGGGCGACCCTGGCCGCGTACGGGCGGTCCGGCTACCGGGCGATGGTCGAGCGGCATCTGGATCTGGCGCAGGAGCTGGCCGGGCTGGTCGACGCGGCGCCCGAGCTGGAGCGGCTGGCCGACGTGCCGCTGTGCATCGTCTGCTTCCGGGTGCGTCCGCCCGGGGTGCCGCCGGCCGAGCTCGACGACCTGAACCGGCGGGTGGGCGAGGCGCTGCTGGAAGACGGGCGGGTGTTCGCGGGCACGACCGTCTACGAGGGCAAGGTGGCCCTCCGGCCGGCGATCGTCAACTGGCGCACGACCTCGCGGGACATCGAGCTGTTCGTCTCGGTGGTCAGGGAACTGGCGTCAGGTCTTTCCCGGTGACGGTAAGCGTGTTCTCACCGACCGACCGGTAGCCGCCGGCCGGGTCGACCTCGTACTGGGCCTGGTCGGGGTTCAACAACGACGCGGGCGAGTCCGGGTAGGTCTCCAGGAACAGCAGGTACGCGGTGCCTTCGTGGAAGGGAACCTGGCCGGGCTGCTCGTAGACCACGCCGTCGCTCTCGCCGCCGGTCTGCTGGACCTCGATGACGTCGCCGGTCTTCGCTGGTCCCTTGTGGACTCTCGTCACCGTGGCGTCGTAGACGGTGATGACGACGGCGGTGTCGTCCGTCTTCGGGCCGTCGATGGGATAGAGCTTGTCGAACCTCGGGTTGGCCGTGGTCACCTCGACGACGAGGGTGGCCTTCTCCAGCAGCGCGGCCACACTCTCGTAGTGGGGGTAGTCGCCTTGATAGGCGACCCGCTCGCCCGACGCGCGGCCACAACCGCCGACAGCGAGCAGCACCACGAGGGCGGCGGCGGCGGCGATCCTGCGCGAGGCCATGACAACTAGACGCGCTGGGGTGCGTCGTCGTTCCGTCCTTCGGCTTGTAGCGCGACCCACCGCGGACCTGGCAGCGCAGCGCAGCGGAGCGGTCCCCGGCGGGAGCGACGGTCGCGCCCCCCGGCGGACCCGGGACATCGGTCTTCATGCCTTTGTCAGCTCGGGTTCTGCCGTCACCGTGATCTCCTGTCGAAACCGACGGATGGCCGGCAGCATCAACAATGCCATTGCTGAGATCACCTGCCAGATGACGCCCACGGAGAGGACCGTGGTGATGCTGGTGGCCGTCGCGGCGGGTCCGGCGAGTGCGAGGCCGATCGGTCCCACCGAGAACGAGCCGAAGACCACATACGAGTTGACTCGGGACATGGCTTCCGGGGGTACGCGTTGGTGGATCGCGGTCATCCAGAGGGTGCCGAAGATGGCGCTGACGATGCCCGCGACCAGGGCACCGCCGCAGACGATCAGCAGTGGGGCTCGCGTCGCCAGGGTCGCGGAAGGGGCCGCCCAGAGGATGGTGGCCGCGGTGGCGACCAGCAGCGGGCGCTCGGGCTTCCAGCCCAGAACGACGACGCCGCCGAGGATGGCGCCGGCGCCGTAGGTGGCGGTGATCGCTGCCCAGGCACCGGCGCCGCCGTACCAGCGGTCGGTGGAAACCGGCCCGAGCACGAGGTAGGGCGCCCAGAGCAGGAGGTTGAACAACGTGAACTGGAGCGTGATGGTCCACAGCCAGGGCAGCGACGCGAACACCCGCCAGCCCTCACGCATCTCCCGCACCATCGAGGTGCGGCTGGCCGGGTCCGGGTCGGGGACACGGAGCCACAGCAGGGCCACGATGCTGGGCACGTAGGTGATCGCGTCGATCAGCAGCACGGTCGCCGGCGAGGTCAGCACCACCAGCACGCCGGCCAGCGCCGGGCCGGCCACGGTGGCCGTCGACCTGATCAAGCCGAGGAGGGTGTTGGCCTCGTGACGGCGGTCGGCGGGCACCAGCTGCGGGACGAGGCCGTCGAAGGACGGGCGGAAGATGGCTTCGCCCAGGCCGCCGAGCGCCGCCAGCGCCAGGAGCGGGCCGAGGCCGGGGCTGCCGACGAAGAACAGCACGGCGATCGCCGCCTGAGTCGCCGCGCACAGCGCGTCGGCGCAGACCATCACCAGGCGGCGTGGCAGGCGGTCGCCCAGCACGCCCGCGAGCGGCAGGACGGCGACCATCGGCACGATGCGCGCCGCCAGCACGTAGCTGAGGGTCGTGGGGGAACCACCGCTCCCGAGCACGGCGAACGCGAGCGCGACGCTGGACATCAGCGTCCCCAGCGTGGACGTGGCGTAGCCGGCGACGAAGATGCGGAAGTCGCGCAGTCGCAGCACCGCGAAGCGCGCACCGAGAGTCGGTGGCACGTGTCCTCCCCAGGACCCTTGAGTCGTTGCGACTCAGATCCTGAGGGAGGTGGTGATGGCGTGTCAACCGTTGGTTGAGTCTGGTCGGCTCAGGTCAGGGCCTTCCTCAGGTCCTCGGCGGCCTTGGCGATCGGTGGCGGGAGCTCGGTGTCGGTGGCCTGCGGCAGGTCGTCCATCACGCTCGTGGCCAGGGCGAACAGGGCTCCCGGGGGTGCGTCGGCGGCCATCGCGAGGGTGTCCCTGGTCAAGGCGGCTCGGGTGAATCGGGCGGGCCAGGCGTCGTCGGCCTCGACCCTGCGGAGCAAGGCCTTGGTGGCGGCGCGGAGAGTGGCGATGGCTGGGCCGTGGCTTACGTCAACGGATCGCTGACGCTGTCTGGTGATCCGAATGGGCGCGACCTCGCGGGTCTGGTCGCAGGTGAGCCGCAGGTGGCGCTGCTCGGCCGCCTGGCGGCTGGCCAGGCCCAGCGCCGCGGCGACCGTCGCCCAGCTCGCCCCGCCGGCCCGGGCCGACTCGATCAGTGCGCGTTCGGTGCTGTCGAGTCGTTCCCGGACGGCGCGCAGGAGGGGGAGCGCGTCGAGGGCGCGTCGCGGGTCGTCGTCCCGGGCCGCGGCGAGCAGCGCGCGCAGGTCGGCCTCGGCATCGGATTCCACGGTCGTGATGATGCGGGGCTCAGGTGCCTTTGTCAACGATGCGTTGACGCGCTGAGTACCTTACCCACCTCAGGCGGGGTCCCGGCGCGAGGTAAGGCAGGTAAGGAGGGCGGGATTAGGGCGGGCGCCGGGTGTGGCGGGGCTACCTGCGCGCGGATGGTCAACGTCAACACCACTGACGCCGAGGAGCTGGCAATGATCAACGACCCGTACCTGACACTGGAACTGCACCGCGCCCGCGTCGAGACGTTGACCGAGGACGCCCGCACGGGCCGCCTGGCCCGCGCCCTGCGCAGGCGGGCGTCCACGCGGCGGAGCCGGCCGTCCTGAGCGCACGAAATCTCGGCGGCGACATGTCGTACCCGCATGGCATTCTCGATGCCGTGACCACTCGCACGCGCAGCACCGCGTTCGTCGGCCGTGACGCCGAGATCGCGGCGCTGCGCGAGGCGCTCAAGCGGGTCCGCACCGACGAGCCGGCTATGGTGCTCGTCGGCGGCGAGGCCGGGGTGGGCAAGACCCGCCTGCTCGAAGAGTTCGCCAAGCACGCGGGCAGTGCGCGGTTCCTCACCGGCCAGTGCCTCGAGCTCGGCGAGGAGGGCCTGCCCTACGCGCCGTTCGCCGGCATCGTGCGCGAGCTCGTCCGCTCCGAGGGCGTCGCTGTCCTCGACGGTCACGAGGCCGAGTTCGCCCGCCTCCTGCCGGAGCTGGGCGCGGTCTCGCCCGAGCCCGACCGGGGCGTGCTGTTCGACCGGGTCTCGGCGCTGCTCGCCCGGCTGGCCGCCGACCGACCCCTGGTGGTGGTCCTCGAAGACCTGCACTGGGCCGACCGCTCGACCCGCGACCTGATCGACTTCCTGGTGCGCGCCGCCCGCACGGCCCGGGTCCTGCTGGTCTGCACCTACCGCACCGACGAGCTGCACCGCGGCCATCCGCTGCGTGGCTTCGTCGCCGAGCTCGACCGTGCCCGCGGCGTCGAGCGGCTCGACGTCGGCCGCCTCGACCGGGAGGGCACGGCCGAGATCCTGGCCAGCGTCTACGGTGCCGAGCCGGGGCAGCGCGCGATCGACAAGGTGCATCAGCGCGCCCAGGGCAACCCGTTCTTCGTCGAGGAGCTGGCGGCCTCGGGCGACCCGGCCGCCTGCGCCGACATCCCCGAGAGCCTGCGCGACCTGCTGCTGGCCCGGGTCGACCGGCTGCCCGAGTCGGCCCAGCCGGTGCTGCGCATCGCCGCCGCCGGCGGCAACCGGATCGGCCACGAGCTGCTCGCCACGGTCGCCGGCCTGCCGGAGGCCGCGCTCGACGCCGCCCTGCGCACGGCGGTCACGGCCCAGCTGCTGGTCGCCGACGCCGAGGGCGGCTACGAGTTCCGGCACGCGCTGGTCCGCGAGGCCGTCCACGACGACTTGCTGCCGGGCGAGCACGCGCGCCTGCACGCGCGCTACGCCGCCGCCATCGAGGCCGATCCGGCGTTGGTCGGCGCGGGGCGGGCACCGGCGGAGATCGCGCACCACTGGTACGCCGCCCACGACACTCCGCGCGCCCTGGTCACCTCGCACGCGGCAGCGGTCGCGGCGGGGGAGCGCTACGCGCACGCCGAGCAGGCCCGGCTGCTGGAGCGGGTGCTCGAGCTGTGGGAGCAGGTCCCCGACGCGGCCGAGCGGCTCGGCCTCGACCACCTGACGCTGCTCGAGGAGACGATGGTCGCCACCTACACGGCGGGCGACTTCAAGCGGGCGCTGAGCCTCAACCGGGCCGCGCTGCACACCATCGACCGCGGGTCCGAGCCGCTGCGGGCGGCCAGGCTGCTCACGCGGCGCGGCAAGCTGCTGGCCTCGTTGGGCAAGAGCGACGGCGTGGCCCAGATCCAGGAGGCGGTCGCCCTCGCGGAGACCGCACCCGACGACGCGGCGCGGGCGATGCTGCTGGCCGACAGCGCCTACCAGATCAGCCGGGTCGACCCTGACAAAGGTGCGCGGATCGCCATGCTGGCCCGGTCGACGGCCGAGTCCCTGGGCCACGAGGGCGCGGCGATCCACGCGACGCTGACGCTGGCCCGCGTGTGCGGCCGCACGGTGACCTCCGACGACAGCGTGGCCCTGCTGCGCGAGGCGGAGGCCAGAGCGCAGGCCCTGGGCGACCTGGAGGGCCTCGTCCACGCCCGCGTCAGCATCTCCGACGCGCTGTTCGAGATCGCCGACTACGCGGGCTCGGCCAAGGCGGCGGCGCTGGGCACGAAAGACGCGGGCAAGGTCGGCGTCGACCGCTCCAGCGGCGCGTTCCTGCGCTCCAACCACGCGGAGGCCCTGGTCGCGCTGGGCCGCTGGGACGAGGCCGACGCGATCTGCGCGGAGTCGGCGCGCTTCGACCCGCCAGGCCACCTGGGCCTGCACTGGCTCCAGCTACGCGCCGGCCTACGCCTGGCCCGAGGCGACGCCTCGGCACCGGAACTGGTCGGTCGCGCCCTCGCCTTCCTGGGGCGGCCCTACGTGAGCGCGCAGCACCGACTGCCGTTGGTGACCCTGAGAATCGAGGCGGCCCTGGCCGCGGGAGACCTGGCCGGAGCCGTCGACGCGGCACGGGGCGCGCTCGGCGTCTCCGGCGAAGGGCCACCTGCCGGCCTCGCGATGCCGGCCCCCAGACCCGGCGGTGGCGGTGGCGTCGCCGGGGCAGGCATGGCTTCGGGCAGTGCCTCGGGTGGCGAGGCTCCGGCCGGGATTGGCGACCTGCTCGCCAATCCCCGCTATGCCTGGCCGTTGCTGGCGGCCTCGGCGCGGGCGGCGGTCGCGGCCGGCGACGGCGTGCTCGGCGCCGGCATCCAAGGTCTGGCCGCGCGGGTCGACCGCCAGCACCCGGCCGAACGTGCCTACGCGGCGCAGATCGCCGCCTGCTTGGCCGACGCCGCTTCACCGCCGGGCGCACCCGCGGTGACAGGAGGCGGTGCGGCAGGGGTCCAGGCAGGCGATGTGCTGGAGCTGTGGGCTGCGGCCGTGGATGCGTGGCGGACCGATGGCCAGCCCTACGCGCTGGCTCGCACCTTGGTCAGCCAGGCCGAGGCGGCAGCCGCGGCCGGAGACCGCACCGCGGCCCGGGAGGCCCTCGAAGAGGCCGGTGCGATCGCCGCCGACCTCGACGCCCGTCCGTTGCGCGACGAGGTGGCCCGGCTGGCGCGGCGGGTCGGCCTGCGCGGCGCGGTCCGGGCCGGGCCGGACGTGCTGACCGCGCGCGAGCGCGACGTGCTCCGCCTGGTCGCAGCCGGGCACAGCAACAGCCGAATCGGCGCGGAGCTCTATCTGTCGCCGAAAACGGTCAGCGTGCACGTTTCACGCATCATCGCCAAGTTGGAGGTCACGAATCGGATCGAAGCGGCAGCAGTCGCCCACCGGCTGGGGCTGCTCGGGCCGGACCTGATTGCCGGCGGACAGACCACGGCATCCGGACACTAGACTGCGTCGCATGGCCAGGGCAGAAGAGAAGGTGTCGTTCGGCGGACGCCTTAAGCAGATCGGGATGGTTTTCTCGTTCACCGCTAAACAGGACAAGATGTTTGTCCCGTTGGCGGCCGGAGCGGTGCTCATCCCATTGCTGCTCGCCGCCCTCGCGGTGGTGCTCGGCTGGGGCATCATCTTCATCCCGCTGGGCATCCTGGTCGCCCTGCTCGCTCTGCTCATCGTCCTCAACCTGCGCTCCAACCGCGCCATGATGAACGCGGCCGAGGGGCAGCCCGGCGCCGCCGCTTCGATCATCGAGAACATGCGCGGTGACTGGCGGGTCCGCCCTGCGGTGAGCTCCACGACCGCGATGGACATGATCCACCTGGTGGTGGGCAAGCCCGGCGTCATCCTCCTCGCGGAGGGCAACCCGCAGCGCGTACGCAGCATGCTCGGTCAGGAGAAGCGCCGCCTCGCCAAGGTCATCGGCAACGCGCCGCTGCACGACTACGTGATCGGCAACGGCGAGGACGAGGTCCCGATCCGCAAGCTCCGGATGACCCTGACCCGGCTTCCGCGCGCGCTGAGCGGCAAGGACGTCAACTCCCTCGACAAGCGCCTCACGGCCCTGTCCGCCGCCCGGCCGCAGATGCCGAAGGGCGCGATCCCCAAGAACATGCGCCCGTCCAAGGGCGCCTTCCGCCAGACCCGCGGCCGCTGACCGACACCGGACCCCGCGCCCCCGCCGACACGACGGCGGAGCGCGGGGTTCCGCGTATCCGCGACCGGCGTCACATGGTCGGCGAGTCCACAGGTCGTACGCACTCGCGGGTATATGTTCAGGTTTGGCCGGTTCTATCACCGGTCAAACGGGCATTCCTGGCGGCTCGCGGGTGACGTAACACGGCAGAAACTTTTGCGACACGCTCGGGCAACGGCCTCGCCATACCGTCGCTGCCAGCCTTGCTGAAGAGACCGAACGAGCCAAGTAAGCGACGTGCCAGGAGGACGTGTTGTTCGCCAATCCCGAGGAACTCCTGCGATACCTCAAAGACGAGGACGTGAAGTTCGTCGACGTCCGGTTCTGCGACCTGCCCGGCGTGATGCAGCACTTCAACGCCCCGGTCGAGAGCATCGACGACGACATCTTCACCACCGGCCTCGCGTTCGACGGTTCGTCGATCCGTGGTTTCCAGCAGATCCACGAGTCCGACATGCTGCTGCTGCCGGACGTGGCTTCCGCGTTCATCGACCCGTTCCGGGCGCAGAAGACGCTCGCCCTCAACTTCTTCATCCACGACCCGTTCACCCGCGAGGCGTACTCGCGTGACCCGCGCAACGTGGCGAAGAAGGCCGAGGCCTACCTGGCGGCCAGCGGCATCGCCGACACCGCCTACTTCGGGCCCGAGGCCGAGTTCTACATCTTCGACTCGATCCGCCACGACACCAGCGCGAACCAGGCCTTCTACTACATCGACTCGGTCGAGGGCGCCTGGAACACGGGCCGCGAGGAAGAAGGCGGCAACCGCGGTTACAAGACCCCGTACAAGGGCGGCTACTTCCCGGTCCCGCCGGTCGACCACTACGCCGACCTGCGCGACTCGATCGTGCGCAACCTGGTCGACAGCGGGTTCACCGTCGAGCGCTCGCACCACGAGGTCGGCACCGCCGGCCAGGCCGAGATCAACTACAAGTTCTCGACCCTGCTGCACGCGGGCGACCAGCTCCAGCTGTTCAAGTACATCGTCAAGAACACCGCCTGGGCCGCCGGCAAGACCGCGACGTTCATGCCCAAGCCGCTGTTCGGTGACAACGGCTCCGGCATGCACACCCACCAGAGCCTCTGGCTCAACGGCGAGCCGCTGTTCTACGACGAGACCGGCTACGCCGGCCTGTCCGACACGGCCCGCTGGTACATCGGCGGTCTGCTGCACCACGCCCCGTCGCTGCTGGCGTTCACGAACCCGACGGTCAACTCGTACCGCCGTCTCGTGCCCGGCTTCGAGGCCCCGGTCAACCTGGTCTACTCGCAGCGCAACCGCTCGGCCTGCACCCGCATCCCGGTGACGGGCAGCAACGCCAAGGCCAAGCGCGTCGAGTTCCGCGTGCCGGACCCGTCGGCCAACGTCTACCTGGCCTTCTCGGCGATGCTGATGGCCGGCCTCGACGGCATCAAGAGCAAGATCGAGCCACCGGAGCCGATCGACAAGGACCTCTACGACCTGCCGCCGGAGGAGTACAACTCCGTCAAGCAGGTCCCGGGCTCCCTGCCGGAGGTCCTGGACTCGCTCGAGGCGGACCACGACTACCTGCTCGAAGGCGGCGTCTTCACGCCGGACCTGATCTCGACGTGGGTCGACTACAAGCGCGCGAACGAGGTGGACCCGGTCCGCCTGCGCCCGACCCCGCACGAGTTCGCCATGTACTACGACGTCTGATCAAACAAAGCGCTGACCTGGGGCTACGCATCGTCGAGACCCTCCGGGTACAGCATCGGTACAACTGGCGAGCCGTCGGCCAGCCCGCTTAGGGCACGGTCGACGGCTCGCCGCGCTTTGTCTGGCGCCGACGGCATCAGGTGCGTGTACGTGCGCAAGGTGAACCCGGGGTCACCGTGTCCGAGGTACTCAGCGAGCGTGCGGATGTCGACGCCGTCAGCGAGCAACACGCTCGCGTAGGTGTGGCGGAGAGCGTGGAATCCGTGCGCCCTCGCAGTTCGCAGATCAGCGCTTCCACCTCGGGCGAGGTCTGCCCCGGGAACGAGTTGGGGCGGCTGGACCGATCCGCCAAGCCGTCCAAGCCATCATCGGCATACCAGCGCAGCCATCGATGCACCGCCTGACGAGACACACCGAACCGCTCGGCTACCTCGATCACCGGCACCCCGGCTTCGACTTCCAACACGGCCCGGTACCGCTGTTCTGTCACGGTCAACTCCACCAACACTCGGCGGAGTGTCACGCACGTCCTGAGACCGATCTGTCACGGAGGTCCTGAGACCGGACAGCACCGGTAGCCGTAGCCGGTGAGAACTTTCTATACGTCTTCAAGGCGGCCCTCCGGGCCGCGCGTCGCTGTCCTGCCCGGCCGACTCCCGCCTTACGCCTCCGGCGACGGCGGGGCCGGCAGCAGACGCGTCGGCTCGTCGGACATGACAAAGCCCGACGCCGCCTAACTTGGCGACGCCGGGCAGCCCGGTTCGGACCACAGTCGTTTATGGCGGCATACTTCGCGCGTGGGTGACAACACATTGGCCGTACCGGCGTACGACGCCAATCGCGGCGTCGTCGCGCCCGCCGAGGGCGGGAACATCACCGTCGAACTTCGTGATGGCACGGTCGAGATCTTCGGCGACCCCGCCGGTCTTCGCGACCTTGCACGATGGTGCCTCGCGCTGTCTGACGGCAGCGCCCCGCCGGGCGCGCACATCCACCTGGACCCGGGCACTGTCCCGCTGACACTCGAATCCACGTCTCTGATGCTGGCTCGGGATCCGCGGACGAGCGCGCCGTCGACCCGGGCCTCCGGCGGGTAGGGCCTCCGGCCCTACGACCCGGAGATGGCCTCCGGCGGCCGGGGCTACTCGCCCCTGGACCCTCGGCGGCTCTGGGATGGCCGGCAGATCTGGTGCGCCCGCCGCACACCACAGGCAGCCAGATCGCGCCTCGGTGGCGAAGGTCGTTCGTCCAGTGGGGCCCTCCACCTTCACCACCGAGGCGCGATCCGGCCGGGCGAAGCCTGCGCGACGGGATGGCCCACCGACCCCCACAACCGCCACCAGCACGAAGGTCAAAAACCAGCAGACAGGCCGCTGTAAACGATCTCCGCCGGGCCGTCTGTGGGCCGTCCGGGCCGTCACCGGGCCGTCAAACGCCACCCGACATCGACCAACGTCGACCGGTACCGACGTTCGAACCAGCAGGTCAGGCAGGGTGAACAGGCCAGCTACCGGGAGTGCGACGGGCGAGTCAGCCTGTACGCCGGATACAGAAACGTCGACGTCGTCGGTTACCGTGCGGACGTGGACAGCCGGCTCACGGTTTGGGTAGTGGTCGCCGTCGCGTTGCTGACCCTCGCGGCACTGGCGCTGTGGGTCATGCACCGCCGAGCCTCCCGAGCCTCCCGAGCCCTCAGCCGAGATGAACTGCTGCGGCGAGCCAGACGTGCCACACGGCAGGTCGCGAGAGAGAACCGAAGCACGCGGCGAGGGAGCTTGCGCGGTAAGGGCGGCGGTGGCGATTACACGCATGCTCTTGACGCGAGCACTGTGGGTGACAGCGGCGGTACGCCCTAGGCGGACCCAAACGCACACCGCTGGAGGGAGAAATCTGGGAGACGATCTTCCTACCCGACGCCACGCCAGCCGTCTGAGGCCGACGACCACCCAGACCACGAGCAGCGCGTATAGGCAAGAGTCCATGTCGCGCAGGCGGATTGACCTAGTTGACACGGAAGGGGTCGCCGGTTCACGGCCAGCCGTGATCCACGGGCACAACGCCGGTACAAGTCGCGCTCGAAACCACCGGAAACTGATGACAATTGATGCGTAGCGTCTGCCCAGCTCAAGGGCCATTCCCGACAGAGCGAACCAGCTCCCGGCACCCGCGCCATTAGAACTACGACGTCTGATCCACGCAGCGACCGGCGAGCCGCCGACCAAGCCCCGGAGGGGGCGGTCGGCGGCTCGCCGCTTTCGCGCGCCGATCCGCTGTCGCCATTGGACCGACCGGCCACTACCGCCGATTTGTCGGGCTCTGCGACCGTGGGATCGTGACCGACAAACGCACCGACTGGCCGGCCCGGCTCGCCACCGTGCTGCTCGGTGGGGCCGGCGGCATGGCGGTCAACCTGCTCAGCGACGAGACGGGCTACCGCGGTCTCGCCGTCGCCCTGGCGACCGCGGGGTTGCTGACGGCCGCGGTGTGGCTGCGTGGGAGGCGGCGCGCGCCGATCGTCCGTTACAGCAGCCGCGGGCTGCTGACCGTGAGCCTGGTGTCGGTCGTGGTCTCCGCGATGAGCCCGGCTTCCGTCGTCCCGTACGCGGTTTTCGTGGCGGTGGCGTGCACCGCCGCGGTCCTGCTGATCACCAGCGACCGCACGTGGTGGCAGGTGCTCGGCGGGCTGGCGCCCGTCGGCGGTGGCGTGGCGTTGATCGGTGGCGGGGCGACGTTGGTCGTCGACGGACACCGGCTGGCCGGGATCGGGCTGATGGGGATCGGCGTCGGGTTGCTCGGGGTCGGCGTCGGCGTGGCGGCGGCTCGGGAAGGGTGGCTGGGCGTGGCCGGGATCGCCGTCGGGGTCCCGATGATCGGCATGGGGGTGGCCTTCCTCGTCGACGACTACGGCCTGCTCGGGATCGGCGCCCTCGGCGGCGGGCTGGCGTTGATCGGTGTCGGGCTGGCTGTCATCCTCCGCCGCGAGATGTTGCTGAGCGCCGCGTTCGTCGGGGCTGGCGTGGCGGTGGCCGGCGTGGGGGTGGCCGCCATCACCGCAGGGTTCGTGCTGCTCGGCATCGGAGGCATCGGCGTCGGCCTGTCGCTGAGCTGCGCGTGGGTGGCGTACTCCGCGGACCGGCCGTTGCTCCTGGGGTCGGCGTACATCGGACTGGGTGTGTCCGGGATCGCTGTCGGGGCCGCGTTCATCGCCGGCGGCCTGCTGCTGCTCGGGATCGGGACCATCGCGTTGGGCGCGTCGTCCATCGGCCTGGGCGCGGTGGACGTCACCGGCGATCCGCGGTGGGCGCGCGTCCGCACGAGGCTGGCGTCGGTGACGCGGGAGCCCGGCCGAGAGGAAAGCTGACAAATCACAACGCATCCCCGGGCGTACGCGGGAGACTGGTCTGGATTTTGGTGGCTGGACGGGGGAACCGCGATGCGCATGGTCATGACGATGCAGATGGACACCGAGGCGGCCAACGACGCCATCGCCGACGGCAGCATGGCCACGGTGATGGACTCCACGATGGACCGGTTCAACCCCGAGGCCGTCTACTTCACGACCCGCGACGGCCTGCGCACCATGTACATGTTCTTCGAGCTCGACGAGCCCGCCCGGATGATCGACGTCGCCGAGCCCTTCTTCGCCGGCCTCAAGGCCAGGATCGACTTCGCTCCCGCCATGACGGCCGACGACGTACGCCAAGGGCTGAGCAGGCTGTCGAAGCGCTGAGTCGCGCTGTACTGTGCCGCAGTGATCGAGACGAGTTTTCGTTGTGGTTCCTGTGCGCAGGACCACGCCGGGCCGCCGTTCTCCTACGGCTCGGACGCGCCCGCGGTCTGGAGCGACCAGTTCGCCGCCGACGACGACAGCGAGCTCGGCGACGAGCGGTGCGTCATCCGCGGCGAGCATTTCTTCGTGCGCGCCCGCATCCTGATCCCGGTCGTCGACGCGGACACCACCTTCGACTGGGGTGTGTGGACGACGCTCAGCGAGCCGAACTACCGGCGCATGACCGAGCTGTGGACCACGGAAGGCCGCGAGCGGGAGCCGCACTACTTCGGTTGGCTGTCGACGGACCTGCCCGGCTACGAACCCTCGACGCTCTGGCTCAAGACCCACGTGGTCACCCAGCCGGTCGGCGAGCGCCCGATCCTGCGGCTCGAGCCGACCGACCACCCGCTGGCCGTGGAGCAGCGCGAGGGAATCACCACCGCCCGGGTACGGGAGTTCGCCGAGCTGCTTCTGCACGTGTGAGCGAGGATGGGGAGCATGGCGGGTGCGGAGCGGTGGCTGCGACGGGCCGCCGAGGGTGGGGACGCTGACGCGATGGCCGCCGTCGGGCAGATCATGCAGGACCGGTGGGACCTGGCGGAGGCCGAGGAGTGGTACCAGCGGGCCGCCGACGCCGGGCACGCCGGCGCGATGGTCAACCTCGGCGTCCTGCTCACGATGCGCGGCGAGCTGGCCGAGGCCGAACGCTGGTACCGGCAGTCGGCCGAGACCGCCGACACCGACGCGATGATCAACCTGGCCGGGCTCCTGGCGGACCGCGACGACCGGGCCGGCGCCGAGCAGTGGCTGCACCGCGCGGCCGAGGCGGGCGAGACCGACGCGTTGGTCAACCTCGGCATCCTCGCCGGCACGGGCGGCGACGTCGACGAGGCCCGGCGGTGGTTCGGCCTGGCCGCCGACGCGGGCAACGCCAGCGGCATGTTCAACCTCGGCGTCCTGGCCGAGGAACGCCGCGACCTGGCGGCGGCGGAGGAGTGGTACGAACGCGCCGCCGCGGCCGGCAACCACCACGCGAAGGTCAACCTCGGCAGCCTGCGCGCGTCCCGCGACGACTGACTCTCGCGCACGCGGCACGCGGAGGTCTAACCTGCGACGATGGCGGACGAGTTCGCGCGGGCCCTGCTTCTGATGCGACGCCGTGACCCGCAGCTGGCCGAGGACGGTTTCCGGCGGCTGCGCGCCCTGGCGGCCGAGCACGTCGACCGGCTGATCGACGCGTTCCGGGCCGAGACCGACCACGACGTCCGCAGCCGGTTGTTGGAGCTCATCGCCGAGACCCGTGCACCGCGCGCGCTCGACCTGCTGGCCACGCGGGCCGGCGAAGAGAGCCATCCATAGCCGGTCCCGGGTCCGTCGTGGGCGCGACCGTCGCTCCCGCCGGAGACCGCTCCGCTGCGCTGCGCTGCCACGTCCGCGCCGGGTCGCGGTCACGGCACGAGCGGTCCGGAAAGTCGAGCCGGTCGGCGGCTCGTCCCGGCTGGACCGGATGGCCGACCATGTGGCCATGCGTCGACGATGGCTGATGTGGGCGACAGCCGGCGCCGGCCTCATCGTGGTGGTCAGCTACCTCGCCCGTGACCTGAGCGGCGGCGAGGCCGAGGACTGGCTCGGCGCACTCGGCGGGCTGCTCGTCGTCGGCGGGCTGGTCGGCGCACTGGCCTGGCCCGACGAGGGCCGGAGCGACCCGACCGCGTCCACTGCGGACAGTGGGGTGCCCGCCCAGGAAGAGGATCCGGCCGAGACCGCCCGCCGGATCGAGCGGGCCGCGGACGCGGGCGACACCGGCGCGATGGCCAAGCTCGCCATCCTCCTCGAACGCCGGGGCGACCGGGCCGGCGCCCTGCGCTGGGGCCGCCAGGGCGCCGACGCCGGTGACACCGACGCGATGGTGGTGCTCGGCCAGCTGCTGCGCGCGACCGGCGACGTCGCCAGGGCGCGAAAGTGGCTCCGGCGCGCCGCGGACGACGGGGACTCCGTCGCCATGCACTACCTCGGCGAGATGGGCGAGGAGCACGGCGACCCGGCCGAGGCCGAGCGGTGGCATCGACTCGCCGCGGATGCCGGCGACCCGGACTCGGTCGTCTGGCTGGGAAGCACGCTGGAGCAACGAGGTGAGCCGGCCGAGGCCGAACGGTGGTACCGCCGCGGCGCCTCGGACGGCCAGCCCGAGGCCATGACCCGTCTCGCTCGCGCCCTCCTCGACCGCGGCCGGCAGGACGAGGCCGTGCGGTGGTTCCGCCGCGGTGCCGAGGCCGGCGACACCGACGCCATGGTCCGCCTCGCGAACCTGCTCGACGAGCGCGCCGACCCCGCCGGTGCCGAGCACTGGTACCGGACCGCGGCCGAGGCCGGCGATGTCGAGGGGATGGTCAACCTCGGCGTCGTGCTCGACCATCGCGGGGACCACGCCGAAGCCGCACGGTGGTTCCGCCGTGGCGCCGACGAGGACGACCCCGACGCGATGTTCCACCTGGGCCGGCTGATCCGCCAGGACGACGCCGCGAGCGCAGTACGCCATGCTCCAGCTGGGCCACCTGATGGCGGGTCGTGGTGAGCCGGCCGAGCCGTGGTTCCAGCGGGCCGCCGACGCCGGCAGCATGTGGGGGATGTGCGAGCTCGGCGCCCTGCTCCAGGAGCGGGGCGAACGCGACGAGGCCGAGCGGCTGTTCCGCCGTGCGGCCGAGTCGGCGCACCCGACCGCGCTGTTCAACCTCGCCGCCTTCTACGACCGCCAGGACGAGCGGACGGACGCCGAGCGCTGGTTCCTGAAGGCGGCCGAGGCGGGTGACACCGACGCGATGAGCCGGCTGGGCGACTTCTGCCGGGAGCGCGGCGACACGAAGACGGCCGAGCGCTGGTACCGGCACGGCGCCGAAGCCGGGAACGCCACGGCGATGGGGAACCTGGGTCGCTTCCGATGGGAAAGCGGCGACCGCGCGGACGCGGAACGGTGGTGGCTACAGGGCATCGAGGCCGGCGACGCGATGTCGCTCTACGGCCTCGTCGAGTTGACGACGCGCACGGTCGACGAGGAGGCGGTCGAGCGCTGGTTCCGCCGCGGAGCGGCTGAGGGCGACGCGGACGCGATGCACATCGTCGGTTGGTCGCTGCGTGAGCGGGATCCGGCGGACGCCGAGCGGTGGTTCCGGCGTGCGGCCGAGGCCGGCAGCGACCGGGGGATGCAGGCCCTGGCCGTCCTGTGCAAGACCAGGGGCGACCGCGCGGAGGCCCGGCGCTGGTTCCACGCCGCGGCCGAGGCCGGCCACCACAACGCGATGTTCAGCGTCGGGCTCTTCCACCAGGAGGAGGGCGACCTGGACAGCGCCCGGCTCTGGTACGAGCGCTCCGCCGACGCCGGGAACGTCTTCGCCGGCTACAACCTGGGCCGGTTGTACGAGAGGGCCGGCGAACTGACGGAGGCCGAACGCTGGTACGGGCACGGCGCCGAGGCCGGCGACCCGCTGGCGATGAACGGCCTCGGCATCCTCGCGCAGCGGCAGGGCGCGCAGCGGCGGGCGAACCGGTGGTACCGCCGCGCGGAGCGGGCCGCCACCGCCGACCAGCTGGTCGAGCTCGCTGACGACGCCGACGAACGTGGTGACCGGTCGGCGGCCCAGCGCTGGCGCGCCCGGGCCACCGAACAGAGCTAGACGGCCGGCGTACGCGCGGCCAGGGCCTGCTGGTAGAGCCGACCAGCCCGGTAGCTGGAGCGCACCAGCGGGCCGCTCATCACGCCGGCGAAGCCGATCTGCTCGGCCTCCTGGGCCAGCTCGACGAACTCCTCCGGCTTGACCCAGCGCTCGACCGGGTGGTGCCGCGGCGACGGGCGCAGGTACTGCGTGATCGTCACCAGCTCGGTCCCGGCGGCGTGCAGGTCGCGCAGCGCCTGCGAGACCTCGGAGCGCTCCTCGCCCATGCCCAGGATCAGGTTGGACTTCGTCACGAGGCCGAACTCGCGGGCCTGGGTGATCACGTCGAGCGACCGCTCGTAGCGGAAGCCCGGCCGGATCCGCTTGAAGATCCGCGGGACCGTCTCGACGTTGTGGGCCAGCACCTCGGGCCGCGACTCGAAGACCTCGCGCAGCAGCGCGGGCGTGCCGTTGAAGTCCGGGATGAGCAGCTCGACGCCGCAGCCCTCCTGGAGGGCGTGGATCTGGCGGACCGTCTCCGCGTAGAGCCAGGCACCGCCGTCCGGCAGGTCGTCGCGGGCCACGCCGGTGACCGTCGCGTAGCGCAGGCCCATCGTGGCGACCGACTCGGCGACCCGGCGGGGCTCGTCGGCGTCGAACTCGGCGGGCTTGCCCGTGTCGATCTGGCAGAAGTCGCAGCGGCGGGTGCACTGGTCGCCGCCGATCAGGAAGGTGGCCTCGCGATCTTCCCAACACTCGTAGATGTTGGGACAGCCAGCCTCCTGGCACACGGTGTGCAAGCCTTCGCGCTGAACCAGACCGTGGAGCGAGGTGAACTCGGGGCCCATCTTGGCCTTGACCTTGATCCACGGTGGCTTGCGCTCGATAGGCGTCTCGGCGTTCCGCGCCTCGATGCGCAGGAGCCGGCGGCCTTCTGGAGCGATCGTCACGAATCCGAGCGTATCCCGGTGTTCATCCTTCCCGCATACAGGGCGACACGGAACACATGTGCAACCAGAGCTGTGACGGCGGTCACGCGTCGAACAGTTTGCCGGCATCCGGTAATCTCTGCCGCAACGGCGCAGACGGAACCAAGTAGCGATCGACCACGCCGGCAGAGAGAGCCACCAGCTGCTGTGACGGTGGCCCGGCGCCGGTCGCGAAGACACTCCCGAGCCAGCAAGGAAAACGAGGCCCCGGAACACCTGGGGCGAAGGTGTGGTGGCACCGCGAGGAACCCGCTCGCCCACACCTCCCGGGGATCGCGTTGCGACCGACGAGGAGGCCCACCATGCAACGCATCCTGTCCAGCGAACTTCCCGCCCACGCCGGCAGAACCGTCACCGTAGCCGGCTGGGTCCACCGCCGCCGCGTGCTGAAGGCGGTCGCCTTCCTTATTCTGCGCGACCGGGCCGGCCTGGTGCAGATCGTCGTCAGCGACGAGAAGACCCGCGAGCAGCTCGACGGGCTGACCGAGGAGACGGTCGTCGAGGTCACCGGTGTGGTCACGATCAACAGCGCCGCGCCGTTGGGGGTCGAGCTCACCCAACCGGTGGTACGCGCGTTGAGCGCCGCCGCCGCCCCGCCCCCGTTCGACCTGTACCGGCCCCTGCTCACGGCGAACCTGCCCACCCAGCTCGACCACGCGTCCGTGGCCCTGCGGCACGCGACCCGACGCCGAGCGGTCACCGCCGCCGCGGCCGCCGCCGAGGGGTTCCGTGCCACCCTCGACGCCCGCGGCTTCACCGAGATCTTCACGCCGAAGATCGTCGCCTCGGCCACGGAGAGCGGGGCCAACGTCTTCGGCATCGACTACTTCGGCAGCCGGGCCTACCTGGCCCAGAGCCCGCAGTTCTACAAGCAGCTCATGGTCGGCGTGTTCGAGCAGGTCTACGAGGTCGGCCCGGTGTTCCGCGCCGAGCCGCACGACACCGCCCGGCACCTGGCCCAGTACACGTCCCTCGACGTCGAGCTCGGCTTCATCGACGACCACCGGGACGTGATGGCGGTGCTGCGCGACGTCGTGGCCGGCATGACGGACGCGGTCTCCGACCGGCTGCCCGGTGTGAAGATGCCGGACGTGCCGGCCGAGATCCCGGCCGTCCACTTCACGACCGCGCTGGAGATCGCCGGTGCGCCGGAGGACGAGCCGGACCTGGCCCCCGCGCACGAGCGGGCGCTGGGGGAGTGGGCGCTCCGCGAGCACGGCTCGGACTTCCTGTTCGTGACCGGCTACCCGATGCGCAAGAGGCCGTTCTACACGCATCCCGAGCCGGGCCGCCCGACCCACTCGAACTCGTTCGACCTGCTGTTCCGCGGCCTGGAGATGGTCACCGGCGGGCAGCGGCTGCACGAGTACGCCGACTACGTCGCGGCGCTCAAGGGCGACCTGACCGGCGTCGAGACCTACGTCGAGGCGTTCCGGCACGGCATGCCGCCGCACGGCGGTTTCGCGATCGGCCTGGAGCGCTTCGTGGCCCGCCTGCTCGGCGCGACCAACGTGCGTGAGGTCGCGGTCTTCCCGCGCGACCTGCACCGCCTGACGCCGTAGACGACGCGGAGAGCCGGCGCTCCTCGCTCAGCCGGGCGGCAGCGGAAGCCGCCGCACCGTTCAGCCGAGGAGCGTCGGCAGGCGCCGCTCGACGATCGGCAGCACCTCGTCGACCGTGACCTGACGGCCGAGCTCCGCGGTCAGCGAGGTCGTGGTGGCGTCGCGGATGCCGCAGGCCACGATGTGGTCGTACGCGGCCAGGTCGCAGTCGGCGTTGATCGAGAACCCGTGCTGGGTGACGCCCCGTGAGACCCGGATGCCGATGGCGGCGACCTTGCGGGCCGGCCCTCGGTCGTCCTCGGCCACCCAGACGCCGCTGCGGCCCTCGATGCGGGTGGTGGCCAGGCCCAGCTCGGCGCACGTGTCGATGAGCAGCTGCTCGGTGCGCCGGACGTAGGCGACCACGTCGATCGGGGCGGGCAGGCGCAGGATCGGGTAGCCGACCAGCTGACCCGGCCCGTGCCAGGTGATCTTGCCGCCGCGGTCGACGTCGATCACCGGGCTGCCGTCGGTCGGCCGGTCCCAGGGCTCGGTGCGCTTGCCTGCGGTGTAGACGAACGGGTGCTCCAGGAGCAGCACGGTGTCGGGAGTGACACCGTCGGCCACCTCGTCGTGGAGGCGACGCTGCTCGTCCCAGGCGACCTGGTAGTCGACGGTGCCGAGGCGGCGGGCCTGGAGCTTGGGAAGCACGCTGGTCACGCCCCAAAGCGTAGCCCTCGCCCGGCCGGGGGACCGCCTGACATGATTCGCGTCATGGTGACCCGGGCGCTGGTCCTCGTCCATGCGGGGGTCGCCGCGCTGGCGATGTTCGCCTTGGTCGGCACCGCCTTCGCGATCAGCTATCTGCGGTGAACGGGTCGGTGATCTCCCGTAGCCGGGTGAGCGTGCCGCGGAGCCGCTCGGTGGCCTCGACCCCCAGGTGGGCCACCCACTCCTCCTCCACCTCGGCGACCGCCGCGGCGGCGATCGGGATCGCAGCGGCACCCCGCGCGGCGATCCGCACCAGCCGGGCGCGCGCGTCGGCCGGGTCGGGGACCCGCGCGACGTAGCCCGCCTTCTCGAGCTGGTCGACCAGGAAGCCGGCGGTCTGCTTGGTCACCTGAGCCCGCTCGGCGAGGTCCGTCAACCGTGTTCCGCCCGGGGCGATGCGCTGGAACACCCGCGCCTGCGCCGGGGTGAAGTCCGCGAAGCCCTGGGCGCGCAACGCGGCGAAGACCCGGTTCTCCAGCGCCCGGTACGGGATGAACAGCAGCAGTCCCAGGTTGAGCGAGTCGTCGGCCACCCAGCGCTCCTTGACGATAGTCAGAGAGTCTGACTTAATTGGTAAGATACTCTGACTAAGTTAGCGGGTGCGGGCGATGGATCGCGAGACGAGCTGGCAGGTGATCACCGCGCAGCGGCTGGCCCTGGTCGACCTGCTGACCGGTTTGACCCCTGAGCAGTGGGAGACGCCGTCGCTGTGCGCCGGATGGCGCGTGCGGGATGTGGCCGCCCATGTGGCGATGGCGCCGAACCCGCCCGGCCCGTCGGCGATGGTTCGGGCGGCCATCGCGGCCCGCGGCAGCTTCGACCGGCTCAACCACGACGTGGCCGTCGCGCACGCCGCAAAGAGCGACACCGATGCGCTCGTCGAGGAGCTCCGCACCCACGCCGCCTCGCGGAGACTGCCGGCGGTCACCAACTACCGCAACGCCCTCTTCGACACCTTGATCCACGTGCAGGACGTGGCGATCCCGCTGGGTCTGTGCCGACCGATGCCCGTCGACGCGGCCTGTGCCGCCGCGACCCGGATCTGGGAGATGGGCTGGCCGTTCCACGCCCGCCGCAGGCTGGCGGGCCACCGCTTCGAGGCCACCGATGCCGACTGGTCGGTGGGCAGCGGCACCGTGGTCAGCGGCCCGATCGAAGCCCTCGTGCTGCACCTGTCCGGGCGCCGGGACGGCCGGCTTACGTGAACCGCCACACCCAGACGTCGTCGATCCGCTCGCCCGGGCCGAACAGCGCCCTGGTCGCGGTCAGCAGCGCGTCGTGCTGGACCGGCCACTTCGAGCCGTGGATCCGGTCGGCCAGCACCAGGGCGTCGAGTCGCCAGTAGGCCACGTCCGCCCGCGCCTGGGCCTGCTCGGCCGGCCCGATCGCCGGGACCACGCCCGTCCGCGCCACCTCGTAGAGCATCCCGTCGGTGTAGCGCGGCACCGGCCCGATCCGCCCACGCCCGTCGGGGCCGCCTGGGCCGAGATAGAAGCCGGACGCGAGCGAGAACTCACCCTGACCGTGCGTCCACGCGTACGCCTGCCAGCGTTGCCCGTCCGGCACGGTGTCGAGGGTGAACGGCACGGTCGCGATCACCCCGTCAGGAGGGACGACCGAGGTCCACGCACCCGACGTGATGAAGGTCGGAATCGGCTCGCGGGCGACCGTCAGCAGGTTGACCGGCAGGATCGGCACCAGCGCCACCGCGAAGGCCGCCAGCCAGGCCCGGCCCCGCGGCCGCGCGTCGACGAGCAGGGCGAGCAGCAGCCCGACGATCGGCGTGACCACCAGGGCCAGCCGTTGCGGCAACGCGGCGTTGAAGACCGGGAGCGGGTTCAGCAGCGCGTACGGCAGCGGGATGTCGGTGTAGTTCTTGAAGATCTTCACCGCCGGTCCCCAGGACAGCACGGCGAAGACCAGCGCGGTCACCCCGAGCGCGCGCAGCGTGGCGCGGCGGCCCGGCTCGGCGACCCGCCAGAGGTACCAGAACGCTCCCACCGCCAGCAGCACCAGCGGCAGGCCGAAGAACGAGTTCTCCTCGGTCTCGTTCGGGGCCAGCGAGGTGTCGAGGCCGAGGACGCCGGCCAGCGAGCGTTGCGGGAACGCGAAGTACCCCGCGATGTCCTCGCTGTGCACGCGCGCGTCGAAACCGGTGCCGTGGAACCGCTGCGGACCCAGGAAATGCATCCAGATGGGGTACGCGAGCAGGGCGAAACCCACGACCGCGGTGACGCCGAGGCCGCGCAGCATCGACGGCAGAGCGGCGCGCGCCTCGGCCCGGGTGGCCTTCGACAGTGACCAGACGCCGAGGAAGACCAGGCAGGCCAGGGCGATGAAGAACAGGCCCTCGGCCGCGATCGAGAACGCGATGGCGACCAGCACGCCGAGGATCGCGCCGTCGCGCAGCCAGTGCCCGTCGCGCAGCCGCAGCACCCGCCAGACCACGATCGGCACGAGCCAGCCGGCTGTCCAGTTCAGGTGGGCGTTGGCGTGCGAGACCATGCTCGGCGCGAAGGCGATGAACAGGGCGCCGGTCGCCGCCGCCGGCCTCGAGGTGACCAGGTGGCGGGAGAGCAGCCAGAACCAGGCGTACGCCGTCGCGACCAGGTTGAGGGTCAGGACCACCAGGAAGGTCGCCGGGGCGCCGAGCAGGAACGTCAGCGGCGCGAACAGCACCGCGTACACGGTGATCGACGTGTTGACGGCCAGGTTGGCGCCGTCCGGGAATCCGATCAGGTGGGTGAAGAACGGGTTCTCCCCGTGCGTGATCGCCCGCGCGCCGTAGGAGAGCAGCCACTCGAACAGGGCCTGGTCACTGGAGTTGACCTTGATCGCGCGGCCGTTCGGGTCGATCCACAGGCCGCTCGTCACCCACACCGCGAGGACCAGCGCTATGCCGGTGACCAGCAGGTCTGCCCGCCGGCGGGAGGTGCGTGCGGGTGCCGCCTCTGCGACGTCTGGGGGAGCGGGGGACGCGATCGACACGGGCGGAGGCTACCAATCGGGACGACACGCCCAGGAAGCGCCCGTTGTTTGCGATCTTATTGAAAATGACTTCCAATGTCACCATGAAGATCGCCTTTGTCGGAAAGGGCGGGAGCGGGAAGACCACACTGGCCGCTCTGCTCGCCCGCCACCTGGCCGCGGCGCCGGACCGCCCACCGCTTCTGGCCGTCGACGCCGACATCAACCAGCACCTGGCCGCCGCACTCGGCGGGGGTGAGGACGCCGTGCTCCCGGCGCTGGGTGACCACCTGGCGGAGATCAAGGAGTACCTGCGCGGCGACAACCCGCGGATCGCGTCCGCCGCCGCGATGGTCAAGACCACGCCGCCGGGTCGCGGCTCGCGGCTGCTCACCGTCGGCGGCACCAATCCGGTGTACGACGCCACGGTCCGCGAGGTCGACGGGGTGCGGCTCGCGGTCACCGGGCCGTTCGGCGAGCAGGACCTCGGCGTCGCCTGCTACCACAGCAAGGTCGGCGCGGTCGAGCTCCTGCTCAACCACCTGGTCGACGGCCCGGGCGAGTACGTCGTGGTCGACATGACCGCCGGCGCCGACTCGTTCGCGTCCGGCCTGTTCACCCGCTTCGACGCGACGTTCCTGGTCTGCGAGCCGACCCTGCGCAGCGTCGGGGTCTACCGGCAGTACCTCGGCTACGCCCGGGACCACGACGTGCGCGTCCACGTGGTCGGCAACAAGGTGACCGACGCGTCGGACGTGGAGTTCCTCCGCACGCACGCCGGCGCCGACCTGCTGACCTGGTTCGGCCGCTCCGACTGGGTCCGGGCCGCGGAGCGCGGTGAGGTGCGGCCGCTGGACGCCCTCGAACCGGACAACCACGCCGCCCTCCACCTGCTGCGGCGCGCGGCTGACGCCGCGGAGAAGGACTGGCCGCGCTACGCCCGCCAGGCCGCCGAGTTCCATCGCCGCAACGCGACCGCCTGGGCCAACGACCGGGCCGGAGCGGACCTGACCGACCAGATCGACCCGGACTTCGTGCTGGGTGACCACCACCTGCTCGTCCACTGAGGAGAGAGACATGTCCCTGACCGTTCCCGCCGACCTGCTCGACCGCGCCGAAGCCGGCCCCGTCGACGACGCCGACTTCGTCGAATGCGTGCGCACCTCCCTGCCGTACGCCTGGGAGGTCGTCTCCGACGTCGCCTCCCGGGCCGGAGCCGACGTGGCCGAGCACGCGGTGCCGCCGCCGAGCGAGGCCGAGCGTGGCCAGTTGCTGCGCGCGCTGGCCAGCGACGCGATCCGGGGCGCGCTGGAGCGCCACTTCAGCGTCAAGCTGGCCTTCCAGAACTGCCACCGCGTCGCCGCGTTCCCGCCGGGCGCGGTCGACGGCGCGGTCTACCGGGACTTCGTCTCGCCGCGCGCCCAGCTCCGCAACCAGTCTCCCGAGCTCCGGGACTGTTAACTCCGCCACATCGATGACCGGCGAAGTGTGGGCTCGTCGACCATGTCAGATCGATGGTCGCGAATCGTAGCCTCCCTGAAACACCTCCAGGGAGGTCGCCGTGACGAAACGAATCCTGTCCCTCTGTGCCGCCGGCGCGGCGCTGGTCGTCGCGGCTGTGCTCGCGCTGGCCGCGCCCGCGCAGGCGGCACAGCTCTCCCAGGTCAGCGGCTTCGGGTCCAACCCCGGAAACCTGGCCATGTACGCGTACCGACCGGACGGCCTGCCCAGCGGCGCTCCGGCCGTGGTGCTGCTGCACGGCTGCGGCCAGGACGCCAACGGCTACTTCACCAACAGCGGCTGGCGTACGTTCGCCGACCGGTGGCGGTTCGCGCTCGTCATCCCGCAGCAGAACAGCGGCAACAACTCGTCGTCGTGCTTCAACTGGTTCGAGACGGGCGACACCGCGCGGGGGCAGGGCGAGGCGGCCTCGATCCGCAACATGGTCGCGTACGCGGTGAGCACCTGGGGCACGGCGGCCAACCGCGTCTACGTCAGCGGGCTGTCGGCCGGGGGAGCGATGAGCGCGGTCATGCTCGCCACCTACCCGGACGTGTTCGCGGCGGGCTCGGTGATCGCGGGCATCCCGTACCGCTGCGCCACCAGCATGGTCAACGCGTTCAGCTGCATGAACCCGGGCGTCGACAAGACACCGGCGCAGTGGGGCGACCTCGTCCGCGGCGCGTACTCCGGCTACACCGGTCCACGGCCGAAGGTGGCCGTCTGGCACGGCAGCTCGGACTTCACCGTCGCGACCGCGAACGCCAACGAGTCGCGGGACCAGTGGACCAACGTGCTCGGCATCTCGGCCAGCCCGACCAGCACGTCCTCGCTGACCGGTGGGACCACGGTGGAGCGTTACGGCAACGACCAGGTGCGGGTCTACCGGGTGTCCGGGATGGGGCACGGGACGCCGGTCGACCCGGGCGGCGCGGCCGACCAGTGCGGCACGGCGGCGGCCTACTTCCTCGACACCATCTGCTCGGCGTACCACGACGCGACGTTCTTCGGGTTGAACACCGGCGGGCCGACCACGCCGCCGACTTCCGGGCCGCCGACGACCCCGCCACCGACGTCGGGTCCCTGCGTCACCGCGACCAACTACGCGCACGTCTCCGCCGGACGGGCCTACCAGCAGCTCGGGTACGTATACGCCCGAGGCTCCAACCAGGCGATGGGCCTCTACAACGTGTTCCAGACGAACGCACTTCGCCAGACGGGCCCGGACTTCTGGGTGGTCGGCTGCTGATCCGCTTTCTAGGCCGCGCGGTCCCGGTCTCTGGTGCCGGGGCCGCCGAAGCGGCTGCCGTAGGGGCGGCCCGTCCGGTCCGGGGCGTGCACGATGCCGCCGAGCAGGGCGGACTCGAGACCCTCGAGCTCGGGAGCTGACCAGCGTTCGACGTCGGCCCGGGCCGCGGCCAGCGACTGGTTCGCCAGCGACTCGGCCGCGCGGGCGGCGGCCAGCGCCTCCACCGGCTCGGCCTCGGTGGCCACGGCCGCCTGGCCGAGCTCACAGCGGGCGGCGAAGAGCCGCGTGCGCGCCCGCGCCCCGACCGCGCCGCGCCGGGTCACCAGGAAGCCGGCCGCCGCGTCGATCGTCGCGCGGGCCGCGAACATGGCCTGGTCGAGCTGCTCGCGGGCGTGCGCGACCCGGGACGAAGGGTCGCGGACCGCGCCCAGCGACTCGCCCAGCGGTCCGGAGACCGCCTCCAGCCGCCGCAGGCCGGCCACCGGGTCCGGTCGGGCCTCGGCGAGCTCGGTGGCCAGCGCGCTGGCGGCCTCGTCGGCCCGGGTCACGTCGGCGGCCAGGCCGACCTTGTCACCCCGCGCGTTGCCGGGCGGGCGGCCGGCCATCGCGAGCACGGCCTTGCCGGCCGCGACCTCCGCGTGCAGGTCGGCGAGCAGCTCGGCGGCGGCGTCCTCGGCCGTGGCCAGGTCGGCGGCGTACGTGTCCAGCGCGTCCAACAACGCCTCGGCCTGGCCGAGCGCCTGCTGGGCGGTCCGCAGGCCGGTCCGGCGGCCGTCCTGCTCGATCTCCGCGCTGGCGAAGTCGATCCTGGCGGCCGCCTGCGTCAGGTTGTCCGCGATCGGGCGCAGCGCGCTCTCGGCGTACGCGGCGGTCAGCTCCTTCCAGGTCGTCCCCGCGACCGTGAGCCGTGCCCTGGCCTCGTCGCGGCGGACCGTCAGCCGGCCGCCGAGGCGCGCCTCCTCGCTGGACCGGAGCAGCTCGAACGGCTCGGCCCGGGCGTCCAGGCGCTGGCTGGCGGCGGCGCAGTGCTCGACGATCGCCCGCAGCACCCGCCGCCGGCTGAACTCGTCCTCGGGCTCGTGGTCGTCGAGGTGCTGCCGGATCCGGAACGCCTCCGCGACGTCGGCCCGCGCGGCCGTGACCGCCTCGACGAACGCCACCGTCGCGTCCCGGCCGTGCTGGGCCTGCGCGAACGCCAGCTCCTGCTCGCTTGTGCACAGGGCGTTGTCGGCGGCGACCAGTGCCGCGTCCGCCTGCGCGAGCAGGCGGGCCGTGGGCAGGTCGCCGCCGAGGTCGAGGGTGTCGGCGTCGTCGCGCGGACCGGCGCGTTCGGCCGGACCGGCGGGACCCGCCGGCCGCGTCGTGCCGCCGGTCTCGTCGCTCGGTGCCCAACCGCCCTGGTCCGGGGGCGCCCACGCCGAGGCGGGCGGCTCGTCGAAGACGCGCACCGGCTCGGGCGCCGGCGGCGCCGGCTCAGCCTTGGCTGCTTTCTCCGCCCGCTCCCGCTCGCGCCGGAAGAGGTTCCTGCGGCGGCGGTGACTGGTGTGACCGGAGTCCCGATCGAGGCGGTGTCGGGGCTTGGCGCGGTCGCCCGCGCGACGGCGGGCCACCGCCAACGCGACTATCACCAGTCCCAGGACGAACAACACGCACGCCAACAGCGAAAGCGCGTTGTTGTCGCCCGATGCCGCCGACATGCGGTCAGGCTATTCGGGCGCGGATGCGCAGTCTGCCGAATCGGCAGTCACCGATCCGCGAGGGCCTCGCTGAGCGCGGAACGGACGTCCCGGTGACGGAAGGCGAACCCGGCCCGGCTCAACACGCCCGGCACGGCACGCGTGCTCATGACAGCTAGTTCGGCCACCCCGCCGACCACCAGCCGCACGCCGAACTCGGGCACCGGCAGCACCGCGGGCCTCTTGAGCGCGGCGCCGAACGCTTTGGTGAACTCGGCGTTGGTGACCGGCACCGGAGAGCAGACGTTGACCGGGCCGGCGATGTCGGTGCGCTCCTCCAGGACGAAGCCCACGGCGCGCAGCCAGTCGTCCAACGAGATCCACGGCACCCACTGCCGACCACCTGCGATCGGGCCGCCGATGCCGAGCCGGAACGGGAGCATCTGCGGCTTGAGGAAGCCCTCGTCCTTCTCCAGGGGTACGCCGCTGCGCAGCAGGACCACCCGCACGCCCGCCTCCTCGGCGGGCCGGGTCGACGCCTCCCAGACGCGGCAGAGGTCGGGGAAGAAGCCCTCGCCGGGCGTGGCGGTCTCGTCGACGACCCGGTCGCCGGTGTCGCCGTAGATGTTGATGCCGCTGGAGCTGATGAAGGTCTTCGGGCGGCTGTTCTTCGCAATGGCTTCCGCGAGCGTCCGGGTCGGCTCGACGCGGCTGTCGCGCAGCAGCCGCCGGTAGGCCGGGGTCCAGCGCTGGTCGCCGATGTTGGCCCCGGACAGGTTGATCACCGCGTCGACGCCGTCCAGGACGGCCGGGTCGAGCTGGCCGGAGGCCGGGGTCCAGCGGATCTCGTCAGCGCCGCGCGGCGCCCGCCGCACCAGCCGGACGATCTCGTGGCCGCGCAGCGGGCCGGTGATGAGCCGGTTGCCGAGAAAGCCGGACGCGCCGGCCATGAGAATCCGCATGCCCGCATTCTCCCTGGTTTTCGGGCGCTGCGGAGTTGTCGGTGGTCACGGGTAGCCTGTCCGCGTGCGGACGACGCGGGGAGGCGCCAGCCCGGTGATGATCGGGCGCGATCGCGAGCTGCGCCAGCTACGCAAGCTGGTCGCGGCCCGCCGCTCCGGCGTGGCCATGATCGCCGGCGAGCCGGGCGTCGGCAAGACGCGGCTCGTCCGCGAGCTGCTGTCCACTCTCGACGCCGACACCGTGGTGCTGGTCGGCCAGGCCGAGCCGGGTTCGCTGTCGCGGCCCTACGAGGTGCTGATGGACGCGCTCGACGGCCGCGACGGAGTCGACCCCGTGCTGCTCGGCGAGCTGGGCGACTCCGCCCGCAGCCCCGTCGAGCGCCTGCACAGCGGCGTCCGCCTGGTGACCGAGCTGATCGCCGGGCGCCCGGCGGTGATCGTCTTCGAAGACCTGCACTGGGCCGACTCCGAGAGCGCGGCGCTGTTCGAGCGCATCGCCGACCTCGAGGGTCCGCTGGTGTTGATCGGCTCCTTCCGGCCCGCCGAGGTGACCGGTCGCGACCCGGTGACCGCGCTGTTGGCCCGGCTCGGCCGCCGCCACGCGCTGACCCGGCTCGACCTGCATCCGTTCGACGAGGCCGACACCGCCACCCTGCTCGCCGCCGTCACGGGCCGCCCCGCACCGCCGCGCGCCGTCGCCGCGCTGCACCAGCGCACCGGCGGCAACCCGTTCTTCCTCGAAGAGCTGCTCCGCGGCCACGAGGGCGACGACCTCGAAGCCGTCTACGAGCAGCCCCTGCCGTGGAGCCTGGCCGAGGTGCTCCGCCGCCAGGTCGACGACCTGGAGCCCGAGCAGCGCCGCATCGTCGAGGCCGCCTCCGTGCTCGGCCACCGGGTGCACTTCGACCTGCTGGCCGCGGTGACCGGTGCCGGCGAAGACGAGCTGATCCGCGCGCTGGGCGCCCTGGTCGCCCGCGACGTGCTGGTCGAGACCGGCGACGACGAGTTCAGCTTCCGGCATGCCCTGCTCCGCGAGGCGATCGCCGGCCACCTGATCGGCCGGCAGCGTCGTCGGCTGCACGAGGCGGCCCTGGAGGCCCTGCTCGCCGACACCGAGGGCCGGCTCCCGCACGACCCGGCGATGCTCGCGCACCACGCCCAGGCGGCCGGGCGCTACGACGACATGCTGGCGGCGGCCCGGCGCGGGGTCGCGCTCTACCTGTCGATCGGCTCGGCCTACCAGGCGCTGGAGCTGGCCGAGATGGGCCTGGCCGAAGACGCCGAAGACCCGTCGCTGCTGGCCGGCGCCGCGCGCGCGGCCTGGCTGGCCGGCCTGCTGCCCGACGCGATCGGCTACGCCCGCCGTTGGCGCGACCGCGCCCGCTCGGCCACCGACCGCAACGACGCGCTCTACCTCATGATCCGGCTCGCCTGGGAGGCCGACGAGGTCGCCGAGATGGACGAGCTGACCCACGAGGTCGAGCTGCTGATCGCCGAGCTGCCACCGGGCGCCGACCAGGCGCTCGCGATGACCGCCGTGGCCCAGTCTTCGATGCTGCGCGACGAGACCGCCGAGGCCATCGCCTGGGCCGACCGCGCGCTGGCGCTGGCGTCCGAGCTCGACCTGCCCCGGGTCCGCCTGGCCGCCCTGGTCGAAAAGGGCCTGGCGATGACCGAGTGGCCGTCCACGGCGGCCGAGGGCCAGGCCATCCTGGCGGGCCTGGTCGACGAGGCCGAGAAGGCGGGCGAGTGGGTGCTGGCCGCCCGCGCGCTGAACGAGCTGGTCCAGGGCGTGCCGCCCAACTCTCCGGCCGAGCACGCCGAGCTCCTGGAGCGCATGCGGGTCGACGCGGAGCGAGCGGGCTTCGAGTCGCTGGCGGTGGCGGCCTACTACCAGGGCCAGGCGCGGATCGCGGTCCGCGAGGGCGATCTGGGGCGCGCGATCGCCGCGCTGGAGCAGGGTCGCGAGCGCGACCGGAGCTATCTGCGCCGTGGGCGCTGGGCCGACTACCACGCGGTCTTCCTGGCGGGCCTCTATCTGGAGTCCGGCGCCCACGACGGCGTCGCGACCATCATCGAGTCGCTGCGCTCGGGGCCGACGGTCGAGCCGCTGACGGTGCCGGGACTGGCCTTCCACCTGGCCTGCCGGAGCGACGGGGACACGTCCGCCTTGTTCGACGAGGTGCTGGCGGCGGTGGCCGAACAGAGCTGGCGCAGCGGCTCCCAGGCCCACGACCTGCTGGCCGCGGCCATCGAGGGCGGGCTGCCGGAGGAGCGCTTGGCGCAGCTGACCCACGCCCTCCTGGACGACAGCGTCTGGGACGATTACCGCACGCTCGTCGACGCCCAGCTCGCCGAGGTGGCCGGGCGGCTGCCCGAGGCCCTGGCCGGCTATCAGGCCGTCTGCGGGTCGTTGATCCTGCCACCGTCCGTGCGGGGGACCGCGGCGGTGGGTGCGGCCCGGTGCGCGCTCGCGCTCGACCGCCCGGCGGAGGCCGCGACCGAGGCGGCTCGGGCCGGCGAGCTGCTGGCGCGCTGGGGCGGATGGCGGGTGGCGGCGCTCGAGCGGGTACGCGACCAACTGGGCCTGACCCCGCGCGACAAGGGCGTCACGGGAGCGGCCGCGTTGACGCCGCGCGAGCGCGAGGTCGCACTGCTGATCGCCGACGGCCTGACCAACGCGGAGCTGGCGAAGCGCCTCTACATCTCACCCAAGACGGCCGCGGTCCACGTCAGCAACATCCTGCACAAGCTCGGCGTCACCTCACGCACCCAGGTCGGCGACGCCGTCGGCCGTTAACGCTTCGAGCCGCCGTGCCAGGTCCGGACGGCCGGCCAGCGTCTCGTCCCAGTCTTTCCGCCGCGCGTTGCCGAGGAGCTGCTCGTCCGCGAAGCCCAGCTCGTGGAACCGCAGCACGGCTTCGATGATGAGGTGGTCCGCGGGCGGGCTCAGGACGTAGGCGTAGCTCCGCACGTAGCGGGTGAGGATGTCGAAGAGGATCGGGTCGGTGTCGCCGTCCCTGCCGGTCAACGCGAGCAGGCATCTCACGAAGGGGTTCGGCAGGGACTGCTCGAGGTCGAGATCCAGGTCGGCGGCAAGCCTTTCCACCACCTTCGCCGCCAGCGGAGTCGGCACCTCGTCGTCGGTCGTGAGGCGGTCGAGGAGAAGCCTGGCGACGTTCGACCGTTGTTGGTCGCCCCACATCGGCCAGTCGTAGGTCGCCGCCGTGGCAACCCGTTCGTAGACCGCTTCCCGCTCGCCCGTGGTGAGCTCCCGCGTCGGGATCAGCCAGGCGTCCAGCAGCAGGTGGGCGGCCGATGCCAAGCTGTCCGGCCGCTGGGCGGCGAAGCTGTGGATGCTCGCGCCGAGGGGGAGCAGCAGTGGTTCGATCGCGTGGCCGATGACGTCGTCGATGCGATCGCACTCGAACCGTGCCCGGTCCAGGAACGCGTCCGGACCGTCGTTCCAGTGCGTGAAGGCGTGGTGTTCGCCGGCGTCGCCGGGTGGGAGATCGTAGGTCCAATATGGATCAATGCGGTCGGCGCTCAGCTCGGCGGCCCACGTGAGGCGGATCTCGCGGCGGCCCTCGCTCCAGAGGCGTTCCACCCGGACGACCGCGACCAGGCTGCCCCACGGGTCGGCCGGGAGCTGGGAACGCCACAGCAGTGCCTGGCGGCGCCAGGTCTCGACCACGTCCGCACCGGCAGGGCAGAGCTGCGAGTACCAGATCTCGCGGACCGCGCAGAGCTGCAGCAGCAGGAGGTTGGCGCTGTAGGCGGCGAACCGGGCCGCGTCCGGCAGGCGTTGAGGGCGGTAGTCGCCGTAACGACGCGCGGCGGGAGCGGTCCCGGCCGCCAGGTACAGGCGGGTCGTGAGGCCGGCCAGCCCCTCGTCCGAGGCGAGCCTCTCCTCGATGAACCCGGGAATGGCGGTCGAGAACGTCAGCGGCGTGTACGAGAGCAGGGCGTGCAGCAGGTCGTCGTCGACGGGAGCCGCGGCCAGCGACATCATCGTCGCCCTCTCCTGCGCCGCCATGTTCTGGAGTACCTGGCAGGTGAGGCGGGCGACCAGGAACTCGCCGAAGGTCGCGTGCAGGAACTCGTAGGTCTCGCGGCGGTCCTCACCACCGGCCTCCGCCCGCGCACGGTGGACGAAGAAGAACCGGCCGACCATCAGCTCCGCGGCGCGCAGCGGCACCCGCAGGTCGGTGCCGGCCGTTGGGACCCGGGGGATGCCGAACAACGCCGGCAGGTCGGACTGCAGCTCCTCCTCGGTGACCCAGAGGTTGCCCCTGTTGTGCATCGCGAAGGCCACCACCGACAGCGTGCGCAGCTCCTCCTCGACGGCCCGGTGGAGCTCGGCTTGCGACAGACCCGCGCGGTGCTTCTCGACCTCGCGGCGGGCGAACGTGGTGAGCAGAGCCTCGTAGAGCTCGTACCGGCCGATGTCGGGACCGAGCTGCTGCAACGCGTTGGCGTCCGCGTCGTAGATCGCGAGCATCAGCAGGAGCAGCGGCTGCTCCGCCAGCTCGCGCTGGGCCAGGACCGCGGAGGCCGACAGCGGTGCGACGCCCGTCGCCCGGTAGGAAGCCGCGTTCAGCTCGTTCCAGATGTCCAGCCACGCTTCGATCCTCGGCTGGTCGAACGGCTCCAACCGCAGGACGACCGTTCCCGCCGGCACGTAGGCGCGGTCGGCCACCGCGGTGCGGCTGGTGACCAGCACCGCGACCGGACGGCCCTGCACGGCCTCGCGGCGTTGGAACTCGGCCACCTTGCGCAGGTAGTCCGTGTGACTGACGCCGACCGCCTGAAGCAACTCGTCGAAACCGTCGAGCATCACGACCGGGAGGGCGCCCTCGGCCGACGCGGTGAAGGCGGGCCACTCCAGGCGTTCGCCGGTCTCCTTGCGAATCGCCTGTTCCAGCTGCTCCTGGAGGTCGGCAGCCGCGTGTACCTCACGGAGCGGGACCCTGACCGGCATGAAGTCAGCCGGTGGCAGGCGGGCGGCGAGCACTTTCGTGAGAACCGACTTGCCCGAGCCCGGTTGGCCGAGCACCAGAAGGGGAGCGGAGAGGGCGACGTTCGAGGTGAGGTGGCCGACCAGGAACTCGTCGAAGTCGTCGCGAACCTCGTGCCCGTCCCACCAGCCTTCCTCGTTCGGCTTGTCCGCGGTGCCGCCATCACTGACCCGAAACCGCGGGGCGAGGTAGGCGGCGCCGAGCACGGGCACCCGAAGGTTGTCGGGCACCTCTCCACCGCTCACCACCGGCTTGTCCAGCTCGTCTCGGTATGCGCGGGCCAGCGCGCCTCTGCGTGTGCGGGGGGAGTGCCCCGTGGAGCTTCGGGTGAGCGCGTCTTCGAGCCGCGCGAGCCCGGCGCGCAACGCGCGCACCTCGGTGCGGGTCTCCGCGTGCTGACCCAGGTTGATCCAGAAACTGACCTCGGGAAAGTCTGCGGCCAGTTGCCGCAACAGCTCGGCGTAGCGGTCGACGGCCGCGTCGGGCAGCGCCTCGAGCCGCGTGACGAAAGCCGTCCGGCCGTGCTCGGGTAACCGCTCCCAGATCGCGAGCTGACCGACGAACTGGCTCAGGCGCTGGCCCATGTCCCGATAGAACCCGTTCACGGCGGCGAGGTTGACGTCGTGGCCGTAGTGGGCCAACGGAACGGGCGGCGCGCTCGTCAGCAGGCCGCGCAGCTCGTCCGTCACGGTGGTGCCCGTGGCGATGGTCACCTGTTCGCCCGCGGTCAGTTCGAGATCGGCGAGGCGGAACGGGAGGTCGTCGTCCCGCAGCGCCTCGAAGAAGGCCGCGATGACGATGACCGTGTGAGCCGCCTCGAAGCGTTGGGTGCGATCGTAGCGGGACAGGCCGCTGCGGTGTTCCGATGCCTTGCGCACCAGTTCGTGCGACAGGCGGATGAACTCGGACTTCGCGTCGAACAGGCTCAGCACCCCGGGCACGGGGCCGGACAGGCCGAGCAGCAGGCCGCCGGTCGCCGCGTCGAGGGCCTTCACCAGCCTGCTCTCGCCGCCGCCGAGGAGGCGCGCCGCGTACGCGTAGCTCAGCTTCTCCGCCATCCGTCGACTATGGACCAGTCAGCGCGGCCCGAGAAGCCCCCTGTCCGATCGCCCAGACGGTCAGGGCCGCGCCGCTCAGCAGCAGGCCCGCCGTCGTGATGGCGGACCAGCCGCCCGCCGGCCAGAGCGTGGTGGCGAGGGTCGAGCCGGCCGCGCCGCCGGCGAAGCAGGCGACGACGTACGCCGTGTTCAGGCGGCTGCGGGCCGTCGCCGAGGCCGCGAGGATCCGGATCTGATTGAGGATCGACGCACTCTGGAAGGCCACGTCCAGCGCCACGATCGCCACGACCAGCAGGACGGCCGAGCCGCCAGCGAAGGCGGCCACTCCGAAGGCGACCAGGATGACCAGCCACGCGGCCCCGGTCGCCGGGACCGAGCGGCCCGCGTCGTGCAGGCGGCCGGCGTTGCGGGCGGCAAGAGCGCCTGCCAGTCCCGCCAGCCCGAACAGGCCGATCACCGAGACCGGGTAGTCGAACGGCGGGGAGGAGAGCAGGAACGTCAGCGCCGTCCAGAACATCACGAAGGCGGCGAAACCCAGCGCGGTCAGGGTCAGCGTCCACCGGACCGTGCGGTCGCGCAGTGCCACCCTGGGGATCGACGCGATCAGTGCCGGGTACCCGATGGACAGCTTCGGCGGCAGGGGTGGCAGGGCGCGGTGCAGGACCACCCCCAGGGCCGCCGCGACCACGGCGGCCAGAGCGAAGACCGAGCGCCAGCCTGCGACCGCGGCCAGCAGGCCGCTGATCGTGCGGGCCGCGAGAATGCCGGCGAGCACACCCGACACGACCGTGCCGACCGCCCGACCGCGGCGGTCCGGATCAGCCAGATCGCCGGCGAGCGGAATCAAGACGGGCGCGGCCATCGTCGTCAGACCGAGCAGCGTCGTGGCGACCAGCAGGACGCCGATGCTCGGCGCGACCGCGCACAGCAGCAGCGCGCCCGCACAGCCGAACAGCAGAGCAGGCAGCAGCCGGCGGCGGTCGCGCACGTCGCCGAGCGGGACGATCAGCAGCACCGCCACCGCGTAGCCGAGTTGGGTGGTGGTGACGAGCCACCCGGCGGTCGCGGTGGAGACGGAGAAGTCGTCGGCGATCAGGTCGAGCAGCGGCTGCGCCCAGTAGAGGTTGCCGACCGCGACGCCGGCCGTGACGGCGAAAAGGACAGTCAGCCGGCGGGTCATCAGCGGGTCGCCACGACGAGGGCGCCGCGGCGTCCGACCGCCCAGACGGTCAGGGCAAAGACGCTCAGCACGACGCCGGTGGTGGTCACCGCGGACCAGCCGCCGGCTGTCCACAGGATTGTCGCGGCCGCCGAGCCGATGGCGGCTCCGACGAAGTTGCTGACGACATACGCCGTGTTGATCCGGCTGCGGGCCTCGTGGGAGACGGCGAAGACCCTGGTCTGGTTGAGGATCTGGAGTGACTGCAGCGCGACGTCGAGGACGACGACCACGACCAGGACGAGCGTGACGGATCGGCCGGCGAATCCGGCCGCCACGAACGCGACCAGCACGAGCAGCCAGGCGGCGCCGGTGGCGGGCAACGACCAGCCCCGGTCGTGCAGGCGTCCGGCGCGCTGCGCGGCGAGCACGCTGGCCAACCCCGCGAGTCCGAAGAGGCCGATGACCGATACCGGGTAGCCGAAGGGCGGTGCGGACAGTAGGAACGTCAGCGACGTCCAGAACATCGAGAAGGCCGCGAAACCGGTCGCCCCGAGGACCAGCGTCCAGCGGACCGTGCGCTCGCGGAGGGCGACCGTCGCCACCGAGGCGATCAGGGCGGGGTAGGGCAGGTGGGCCTTCGGGGCCAGCGGCGGCAGGGAACGGTAGAGCAGAAGAGCGAAGAGGACCGCGACCGCCGCGGCGAGGGCGAAGATGGCGCGCCAGCCGGCGGCGTCGGCGATCAGGCCGCTCACCGTACGCGAGGCCAGAATGCCCGTGAGGATGCCGGACGCGACGACGCCGACCACCTGGCCGCGGCGCTCAGGGCGAGCCAGGTCGCTGGCCAGCGGGGTCAGGATCTGGCCCGACACGGTGGTCAGCCCGACCAGGGTGACCGCGGCCAGCAACAGGCCGATGGTCGGCGCCAGGGCGCAGAGCAGCAGCGCGGCCGCGGAGCAGAGCAGCATCGCCGGCACCAGCCGGCGGCGGTCGAGGATGTCGCCGAGCGGCACGACGAACAGGACGCCGGTGGCGTAGCCGACCTGGCCGGCGGTGACCAGCCAGCCCGCGCTGGTCGTGGACGCGCCAAGGTCGTCGGCGATCGCGTCGAGCAGGGGCTGTGCCCAGTAGAGGTTGGCGACGGCGGCGCCGGCGGCCACGGCGAACAGGAACGTCAGGCGGCGGTCCATGACCGGCGGCGGCGGTTGCACCCCGCCATGCTCGCGTGTCCGCGCCCAACGCGAAAGTTTCACGCCGGAGACGGCTCCACCACGAGCGCACCGCGACGGCCGGCCGCCCAGACCGCCAGGGCCAGGCACGAGAGCACCACCCCGGCCGTCGTGATCGCGGGCCAGCCACCGGAGGACCACAGCATCGTCGCCGCCGCCGATCCGAGGCCGCCGCCGATGAAGTTGCTGACGACGAAGGCCGTGTTGATGCGGCTGCGGGCCTCGTGGGAGACGTCGAAGAGGCGGGCTCGGTTGAGCAGCGAGGCCGTCTGCAGGGCCGCGTCCAGGGTGATGATCCCCGCCACCAGCAGGACGACCGAGCGGCCCGAAAAACCGACGAGGACGAACGACAGCAGGGCCAGCAGCCATGCCGCGCCCTGGGCCGGGAGGGACCAGCCACGGTCGTGCAGGCGTCCGCCCCGCTGGCCGGCGATCACCCCCGACAGGCCGGCCAGGCCGAAGAGGCCGATGACCGGTGCGGAATAGAGAAACGGTGGCGAGCTCAGCCGGAACGTCAGCGCCGTCCAGAACATCGCGAACACCGCGAAGCCGATCGCGCCCAGCACGAGGGTCCAGCGGACCGCACGCTCCCGCAGGGCGACGGTGGCCACCGAGGCGATCAGGGCCGGGTAGGGCAGCGCCGTCTTCGGCACCAGCGGGGGGAGGGCGCGGTGGAGAAGAAAAGCGAGCAGCACCACGACGACCGCGGCGCCGGCGTAGATGGTGCGCCAGCCCGCGGTGCCGGCCACCAGCCCGCTGACCGTGCGCGCCGCCAGGATCCCGGTCAGGATGCCGGCACCCACCTTGCCCACCACCTCGCCGCGCCGTGCGGGATCGGCCAGGTCGGCCGCCAGCGGGGTGAGGATCTGGCCCGCGACCGTGGTCAGGCCGAGCAGGGTGGTCGCCGCCAGCAGCGCGCCGGCCGTGGGTGCGACCGCGCAGAGCAGCAACGCCACGGAGGAGCAGAGCAGCATCCCGGGTACGAGCCGGCGCCGGTCGACCACGTCGCCGAGCGGTGCGATCAGCAGGACGCCGAGGGCGTAGCCGACCTGGGTCGAGGTGATGAGCCAGCCGGCGCCGGACGGCGACGCGTGCAGGTCGTCGGCGATGAGGTCGAGCAGGGGCTGCGCCCAGTAGAGGTTGCCGATCGCGACGCCGGCCGCCACGGCGAACAGGAACGTCAGTCGCCGGGACACCCGCACATGCTCGCGCGTACTCCGGAAAAGCGAAAGGCCCGGCCGAAGCCGGGCCTTTCGCGCGAACAGGTCAGGCGAGACCGAGGTCCGCCTCGAAGTTGCCGGCCTCCAGCCGCTCCTTGATCGCGGTCAGGAAGCGGGCCGCGTCGGCGCCGTCGACGATCCGGTGGTCGTAGGACAGCGACAGGTAGACCATCGAGCGCGGCACGATGACCTCGCCCAGGTCTGGGTCGTTGATGACGGCCGCCCGCTTCACCACCGCACCGGTGCCCAGGATGGCGACCTGGGGCTGGTTGATGATCGGGGTGTCGATCAGCGCGCCGCGGCTGCCCGTGTTGGTCAGCGTGAACGTGCCGCCGGACAGCTCGTCCGGGCTGATCTTGTTGCTGCGGGTGCGGTCGGCCACGTCGGCGATCCGCTTGGCCAGGCCAGCCAGGTTGAGGTCGCCGGCGTCCTTGATGACCGGGACGACCAGGCCCTTCTCGGTGTCGACCGCGATCGCCAGGTGCTCGGCGTCGTAGTAGGTGACCTCGCCTGCCTCCATGTCGATCTTCGAGTTGACCGACGGGTGGGTGCGCAGAGCCTCCACCGACGCGAGCGCGAAGAACGGCAGGAACGACAGCTTGACGCCGTGCTGCTGCAGGAAGTCGTTCTTGGCCCGCTGGCGCAGCTGCGCGATGCGGGTCACGTCGACCTCGACGACCGTGGTCAGCTGGGCCGAGACCTGCAGCGACTCGACCATGCGGGTCGCGATCGTGCGGCGGATCCGGCTCAGCTTCTCGACCCGGCCGCGCAGCGGGCTCGGCGCCGCCTTCGGGGCCGGGGCCGCGGTCGGCTTGGCTGCCGCGGCGGGAGCGGGTGCGGGTGCGGCCGCGCGGGCCTCCGCCTCGGCCTTGGCCCTGGCCGCGGCGTCGAGCACGTCCTGCTTGCGGATGCGGCCACCGACGCCGGTGCCGCTCAGCGTCGACAGGTCGACGCCCTGGTCGCTGGCGAGCTTGCGGACCAGCGGGGTCACGTAGCCGTTGCTCTCGTCGCCGCTGGGCGCGGCGGACGGGGCCGGACGGGCCGGAGCGGCCGCGGCCGGAGCGGGCTCGCGGGCGGGCGCCTGACGCGGTGCCGGAGCCTTCGCCTGCGCGGGCTCGGGGGCCTTCGCGGGCTCGGGGGCCTTCGCGGGAGCCGGCTCGGCCTTGGGCTCCTCCTTCGGCTTCGCCTCGGGCTGCACGGTCTCGGCCGGCGCGGAAGCGCTGGCACCGGCCGCACCGATCACCGCGAGCGCGGCGCCGACGTCGGCGGTCTCGTCCTGCGGGACCTTGATCTCGAGCAGCGTGCCGGCGACCGGCGACGGGATCTCGGTGTCGACCTTGTCGGTCGAGACCTCGAGCAGGGGCTCGTCGACCTCGACGGTGTCGCCGACCTCCTTGAGCCAGCGGGTGACCGTGCCCTCGGTGACGCTCTCGCCCAGCGCGGGCATCGTCAGCGTGGTGGACTCGCCACCGCCGGAACCGGAGTCGCCGGACGCGGACGCCGAGGCGGCGGCGGGCTGCGGCTCGCTCTCCTCGGCCGGCTCGGCCTCGGGCTCGACGCCCTCAGGCTCGGCCGCGGCGGCGGGTGCCGCCTCTTCCGCCGGAGCCGACTCCTGCGCCGGGGCACCGCCACCGGAGCCGTCGCCGTCGATCACCGCGAGCTCGCTGCCGACCTCCGCGGTCTCGTCCTCGCGGACGACGATCCGACTGAGCACGCCGGCGGCCGGCGACGGGATCTCGGTGTCGACCTTGTCGGTGGAGACCTCCAGCAACGGCTCATCGACCTCGACGGTGTCACCCTCCTGCTTCAACCAGCGGGTGACCGTGCCCTCGGTGACGCTCTCGCCGAGGCGAGGCATGGTGACCGATACCGGCATCTCTCTCAGGACTCCTTTGTCGTGCGACCGAGGTCGTCAGGCGTGCGCGTGCAGCGGCTTGCCGGCCAGGGCCAGGTGGGCCTCGCCGAGTGCCTCCGACTGCGTCGGGTGCGGATGGATGAGCTGGGCGACCTCGGCCGGGTAGGCCTCCCAGTTGTAGATCAGCTGCGCCTCGGCGATCAACTCGCCGACCCGTGCGCCGACCATGTGAATACCCACAACGGGCCCGTCGTCCACCCGGACGACCTTGATGAAGCCCTGGGTCTTGAGGATCGCGCTGCGGCCGTTGCCACCGAGGTTGTAGTTGTAGGCGGTGACCTTGTCGTCGCCGTAGCGCTCCTTGGCCTTCGCCTCGGTCAGCCCGACGGACGCGAGCTCCGGGTCGGAGTAGGTGACCCGGGGGATGCCGGCCTCGTCGATGACCGGTGGGTGCAGGCCGGCGATCTCCTCGGCCACGAAGATGCCCTGCTGGAAGCCGCGGTGGGCGAGCTGCAGGCCGGGCACGATGTCGCCGACCGCGTAGACGTTGGGGACGCTGGTGCGCAGGCGCTCGTCGGTGGTGACGAAGCCACGGTCGAGCGTGACGCCCTGCTCCTCGTAGCCGAGGTTGGCGGTCGTCGGGCCGCGGCCGACGGCGACCAGCATGATCTCGGCCTCGACGGTCTCGCCGCCGGCCAGCGTCGCGCGTACGCCGTTCTCGGTGTGCTCGACCTTCTCGAACGGCTTGCCGACCTTGAAGTTGATGCCGCGCTTGCGGTAGGCCCGCTCCAGCGCCTTGGACAGGTCCTCGTCCTCTGCGGCGACCAGGCGGGGCAGCGCCTCGAGGATCGTCACCTCGGCGCCGAACGACTTCCAGGCACTGGCGAACTCGACGCCGATGACGCCACCACCGAGCACGATCGCGGAGGTGGGCACCCGGTCGAGGGTGAGCGCGTGCTCGCTGGAGATGACCCGCTTGCCGTCGAGCTCGAGGCCCGGCAGGCTCCGCGAGTAGGAGCCGGTCGCGAGAATGACGTTGCGGCCGGTGTAGCGGGTGCCGTCGACCTCGACGGCGTTCGGCGCCACGAGCGTGCCGTGACCCTCGACGTACGTGATCAGCTTGGAGCCCTTGACCAGGCCCTGGAGGCCCTTGTAGAGGCGGCCGACGACGCCGTCCTTGTAGGTGTTGACGCCGGCCATGTCGACGCCGAGCAGCTCGGCCTTGACGCCGAACGCCTCGGACTCGCGGGTCTGGTCGGCGATCTCGCCGGCGTGCAGGAGCGCCTTGGTCGGGATGCAGCCACGGTGCAGGCAGGTGCCGCCGAGCTTGTCCTTCTCGATCAGCACCACGGACAGGTCGAGTTGTGCGGCACGCAGCGCGGCCGCGTAGCCGCCGCTGCCACCTCCGAGGATCACGACGTCGAAGGTTGCGTCGTTCGGCTGGCTCACAGTCATCTCCCAGGTCGCGCGGGCTACCTCGGCCATCTTGTCACTTGTGGAGCCAGGCCGCGTAACGAGGTACCCGCCGATGTTGCCTTGGGACGTACGCTTGCCGCAGTCTTCGATGTCCGTTTCGTAGGGGAGGGTCGGTGTCCTGGTTCCGGCGCCGGAAAGGAACACCCGGTCGGCAGGCGGAAAGACCGGCCGCACGAGCCGATCTCGACCATCTTGAGAACTTTGTCCGCTCACGTCGCGGCGTCGAGGCGTTCATCGAGCCGAAGACGACGGTCACGGAGACCACAGTGATGCTGATCGCACACGACGGCGAGTGGACCCGCCGCCGCGTCGACAGCCCCGAGGGCGCTCGTCGCTTCGCGCACCGGATGGCGATCCCGGTCTACGACGTGCGTCTGGTCGGATACCCGCAGCGCATGCGTGACTACAACGAGCGACGCAAGCGCGCCGCCAACTGAACCGGGAAAACGACAGGCCCCACCGCGTACGCGATGGGGCCTGAACTCGTCTTATTCGGCGGCGATGCGGTCGACCAGTTCCAGCAGGGTGCGGACCGGCACACCGGTGCCGCCCTTCGACCAGTGCCCGGTCGGCTCGCCGGAGTGGTAGCTGGGGCCGGCGATGTCGATGTGCGCCCACGGCACGCCCTCGGCCACGAACTCGCGCAGGAACACGCCGCCCTGGAGCATGTGCCCGGCGCGGTCCATCACGGCGTTGACCTGCGAGATGTCGGCCACGTCGGAGTCCATGCCGGTGCGCACGTCGTCGGGCAGCGGCATCGGCCAGGCGGCCTCGCCGACCGCGTCGCCGGCGTCGCGGACCCGCTCGCACATCTCCTGGGTGCCCATCACGCCGGAGACCCGCTTGCCGAGCGCGATCACCTGGCCGCCGGTCAGCGTCGAGGTCTCGAACAGGTAGTCGCAGCCGTCGGCGCAGGCCCGGGCGATCGCGTCGCCGAGGATCATCCGGCCCTCGGCGTCGGTGTTGAGCACCTCGACGTTCTTGCCGTTGAACATCGTCACGACGTCGCCGGGCCGGTAGGACGTGGCCGACGGCATGTTCTCCGCCATCGGCAGGTAGCCGGTGACCTCGACGTCGGGCTTGAGCTCCGCGACGGCGAGCAGCGTCGCGGCGACGGCGGCCGCGCCGGCCATGTCGCTCTTCATCTCCCACATACCCTGCGCGGGCTTGATCGAGACGCCGCCGCTGTCGAAGGTGATGCCCTTGCCGACCAACGCGACCCGCTTGCGGGCACCGTCGCCGACCGGCTTGTAGGTCAGCTTGACCAGCCGCGGCGGGGCCGACGAGCCCAGGCCGACGGCCAGGATGCCGCCGTAGCCGCCCGCCTTGAGCTGCTCCTCGTCGAGCACCTCGACCTCGAGGCCGGCGGCGCTCGCGGCCGCGTCGACCGCGTCGGCGAACTGCGGCGGCCGCAGCTCGTTGGGGGCGCTGTTGACCCAGTCGCGGCAGAGCCCGACGACGCCGGCCACCACCTGGGCGCGGGTGATCTCGTCCTGCGCGGTCTTGTCGGCGGCGTCCGGCACGTGCACGGCGATGTCACCGACCGGGCCGCGCGGCGCCGGCTTGGTCTTGTAGCCGGCGAACTTGTAGGCGCCCAGCAGCGCGCCCTCGGCGACCGCGCGCAGCGCGGCCGGCCCGTCCTCGTCGTCCGGCAGCGGCAGGGAGACCGCGACCGACGCGTTGCCGGCCAGGGAGCGGATCGCGGCGGCGGCGCCGCGCCGCAGCGTCTCGGGCGCGGGGGCCGCCCCGGTCGGCTCCGGGCCGAGCCCGACGACCGCGACCACGGGAGCGGCGACGGTGCCGAGGGTGGCGACCTTGGTCACCTCGCCCGCCGAGCCGGACGCGCCTAGCCGGGCCAGCGTCTCCGTGAGCTTGCCGTCGAACGCCGCGGCGATGCTCTCCGCGCCGCTGGCCAGCAGCAGCGTGCCGGCCAGACCCGGCGGGCCGTCGCCACCCGCGTCGGCGACGCTGTGCACGCCGATCACGATCGCGTCGGTGGTGAGCTCGGCGGGGTCGGTGTCGACGAGGCGAAGTTCGGTGGTCAAGGGCGCGGTCACGCGGCGGCTCCGGGCTGGGCTGCGGGGCGGCCGCTCATGACGGCCGGCCGGTCGAGGGACGGTCTCCGCTGCCGAAACCTACCGACCCGGAGCCGTCTTGTCCCGCCGATGCTAACCATCCGGACCGATCCCGGTAAGTTGCCACCCATGACCGACGCCGTACCGCTCCTTTCACCCGTCCACGACCGGCACGTCGCGCTCGGCGCGAAGTTCGCGCCGTTCGGCGGCTGGGAGATGCCACTGGAGTACCCGGGCGGCGGCGTGATCCGCGAGCACACGGCGGTGCGCACGGGCGTCGGCATCTTCGATGTGTCACACCTGGGCAAGGCCCGGGTACGCGGCGCGGGCGCGGCGGCGTTCGTCAACAGCTGCCTCGCCAACGACCTCGACCGGATCGGCGCGGGCCAGGCGCAGTACACGTTGTGCTGCGAGCCGTCGACCGGCGGCGTGGTCGACGACATCATCGCCTACCGCTACGCCGACGACCACGTCTTCCTCATCCCCAACGCGGCCAACACGGCCGAGGTCGTCCGCCGCCTGGCCGCGGCCGCTCCGGCCGGGCTGACCGTGACGGACGAGCACACCTGGCACGCGATCTTCGCGGTGCAGGGTCCGTCGTCGGCGGCGGTGCTGGGGGCGCTGGGCCTGCCGACCGAGCACGACTACATGAGCTTCGAGCCGGCCACCCTCGACGGCGTCGACCTCGTCGTCTGCCGCACCGGCTACACCGGCGAGCACGGCTACGAGCTCGTGGTGCCGGCCGACGGCGCCGGCGCGGTCTGGGACGCGGTGCTCGCCGCCGGCGACTCGTTCGGCATCCTGCCGTGCGGTCTCGGCGCCCGGGACACGCTGCGCACCGAGATGGGGTACGCGCTGCACGGCCAGGACCTCGGCCCGGACATCACGCCGCTGCAGGGCCGGGTCGGCTGGGCCGTCGGCTGGAGCAAGCCCGAGTTCTGGGGCCGCGAGCCGCTGCTGGCCGAGAAGGCCGCCGGGCCGCGCCGCACGCTGCGCGGTCTGGAGGCGGTCGGCCGGGCGATTCCCCGCCCGCACATGACCGTGTACGTGGGTGACCAGGCGGTCGGCGAGATCACCAGCGGGACGTTCTCGCCCACCAAGAAGGTCGGCGTCGCGCTGGCCCTGCTCGACACGGCCGCCGGGCTCAAGGACGGCGACACGGTGGAGGTCGACATCCGGGGCCGCCGGGCCGAGATGAAGGTCGTCAAGCCGCCGTTCGTCACGCCCTCGGTGCGTTAGCGCAACACCAGCACCACGAGGGCCACGCTGGTGGCCGTTTCGACGGCCGCGCCGAGCACGTCGCCGGTGATCCCGCCGAAGCGGCGCACCGCGTGCCGCACCAGCAGCAGGCTCGCCGCCAGCCCGGCGGCCACCGCGAGCGGACCCTGCCACGGGCGGCCGGGCACCGCGGGCAGCGCGACCGCGGCGGTCAGCAGGGTTCCGAGGGCCAGCGCCGGCGTGCCGACCGTGCCGGCGACGAGGGCGCCCAGCCCGTCCGGCCGGGCCGCCGGCACACCCCGGCGGCAGGCCCAGCTCACCGCGAGCCGGCCGGTGGCGAACGCCGCCGTGCCGGCCAGCACGGCCGCCGCTCCGGACAGTCCGCCCAGGGCGCCCGCCTGCAGCAGCACGGCCACGACCAGGGCGACGACCCCGAACGGGCCGATGTCCGGGCGCTTCATGATCTCCAGCGCGGCCGGGCCGGACCGGTAGGAGCCGAGGCCGTCGACGGTGTCGGCGAGGCCGTCGAGGTGCAGGCCACGCGTCAGCAGGGCGGCCAGCCCGACTCCGGCCGCGCCCGCGACCAGCCCGGGTGCGCCCCCGGCGTGCAGCAGGGCGGCCGTGCCGCCGGCGGCGGCGCCGAGTCCGACGCCGACCAGCGGGGCCAGCCCCATCGCGGTCGCTGCGGCGGACCGGTCGACCCGGCCGGCGCGGACCGGCAGGACGGTGAAGGTGGTCAGCGCGAGCCGCAGGCCGTCAGGCACCGCGGGTCGGCTGGTCCGTTTCGGTGTCGGCGGGCTTGAACCAGGTGTCCAGCGCCGACGGCCTCGGCTCCGGCTCGGCCGCCGCGGTGCCGTTGCCGGCCGCGTGGTCGTCGCCGGCGTCGCGCGGCGCGGGCACCGGGTCGGCCGCCTGGGTGGGCCAGGTCGTGGCGGGCTCGGCGTCCGGGTCAGAGCCACCCGGCCAGGTCGTGGCGGACTCCGCGGCAGGGGTGGCCGGCCAGGCCGACGTCGGCTCCGCGGCCGGGGCCGACCAGGTGGCGGGCGAGGGGTCGACCGGGTCGGGGTCCGGGTGGCCCTGCCAGGCCGACGCCGGCAGCTCGGCCGGGTCGGCCGGCTCGTCGAAGGAGTCCGCGGCGGCCAGCGTCTCGTCGTCGGGCGCCACGGCCGGGTGCACCGGCAGGCCGGCGGCCAGCGCGAGCGCGGAGACCAGCAGGGGCAGCGCGGCCAGCGACGTGGCGCCCTCGCCGAGGCCGAGCCGCAGGTCCAGCACCGGCTGGAGGCCGAGCACGTCGGCGCCGAGCTTGACGGCCGGGTCGTTGCCGTGGTCGGGCAGCAGGCACCAGTGCCGGGCCTGGCCGGCCAGGTCGCGGGTGACCAGGCCGGCGGCGACACCCACCGGCCCGTCGAGCAGCACCGGGACGCGTCGTGCGGCGGCGCCGAGGATCAGGCCGGTGGCCACCGCGATGTCACCACCGCCGACGTCGACCAGCACCTGCTTGGCGCTGCGGGCGCTGCGCCGCACGCGGTGCATGGCGTCGCGGACCGCCGCGCAGCGGATCATCCAGGCGTCGTCGTCGATCTCGGCACCGGGCACGACGACCCGGCCGAGGACGGCGGCGGGCTCTGCGCCGGTGGTCGCGGCCAGGACGGCCGCGGCGGCCGTCTCGGAGCCGCTGCCCAGGGCGCCCAGCACCAGCACGTCGACGCCGTCGTCCGAGGCCTCCTCGGCCAGCCGCCAGCCGTAGCGCAGCGCCGAGTCGACCTCTTCCAGCGTCAGGACCTCGCGCTCCTCCATGGCTGCGCAGGTGGGCGCGTCGACGACCTGGAGGGTGGCGCCCGCGGCGGCGGCCAGCCGGGCCACCGGGCCTTCGCCGGCCCGGGCCTGGTCGGCGCGCCGGCGGGACTCGCCGGGCAGCGTGCCGGCGGCGGCGCCACCGTTGTGGTCGCCGCGGATCAGCACCACGCGGGGCTTCCGCCACGGCTGTGGCGTGCCGCGGCCCTGGGTCGCGGCGGCGAACTCCACGACCCGCTGGAGGCCGCCGAAGCCGGCGCCGCCCAGGTCGAGGGTGCCGAGGCGCTCGCGGGCCAGCGGCGGCGTGTACTCGTCGGGCATCGGCAGGGACATGCCCTGCTGGATGACCAGCCCGGTGGCCAGCGCGGGCAGCGTCATGGTCGGCTGCGACCAGGCGGGCTGCCCGTCGGCGCCGGAGCCGTTGACCTCGGCCGCCGGGGTGGGCGTGGGAGTGAGCACGGCCGGCGAGGTCGCGGGCACGACCGGGCCGGCCGGTGCGGCGGCGGGCTCGGGCGAAGCCGGTGCGGCGGTCGGGGCGGCGGTCGGGGCAGCGGCGGCGGCCTGCTTGAGCCAGGCGACCTGACCGGCGACCACGAGCGCCACGGCGTCGGCCGCGTCGGCGACCGCCTGGTTCGTCGCGCCCAGCGCGTCGGTGTAGGCCCGCCCGACCGGGGTCAGCGGCACCAGGGACAGGCCGACCTCGGAGCTGACCAGGATCAGTCGCGCCTTGCTGTCGCGTACCGCCGTGGCCAGGTCGGTGATCGTCGCCACGTCGTCGGCCGGCTGCCGCTCCGGGTCGATCAGCCCCGTCACCCAGCCGCCGAGGTCGTCGACCAGCAGCGTCTCGCCGTCCTCGGCGCCGGAGATGATCTCCAGCAGGCGGGTCGGGTCGGCGCCGGTCTCCTCGGTCGGCCACGAGGCGGGCCGCCGCTCGCGGTGCGCGGTGACCCGGGCGTCCCAGTCGGGGTCGTCGGTGCCGTCGGCACGCGGGCCGGCGGGGGAGCCGGTCGCGACATAACGGACAGGGCCGCCCTCGCCGACCAAGGACTCAGCGAACTCTGACTTACCGGACCGGATCCCGCCGAGGACGAGAACGGAGCGCCAGCCGACTACGGACATGCCCCGTACCTTACGGGCGCGCGCTATGCCTCGGGGTAGCGGTGGTCGCCCGACTAGGCTGTGTGCTGTCCAGATCACGAGGGGAGTCGACACGATGCCGTGGAGCTGGCGGTACGAGGGAGCGGACGGCAAGCCGGTCACCGGTCCTGCCGAGACGTTCGGGAGCCAGGCCGATGCCGAGTCCTGGATCGGTCAGACCTGGCGCGACCTCGCCGGCGCCGGTGTGGCGACCGTCGCGCTCGCCGAGGACGACCGGGTCGAATACCGGATGCCGTTGGCACCGGCGGGCGAATGAGCGATTGGCGGCGGGGCGACCCGTTGGTGCTCGGCCTGCCCCGTGCGGCGTTCCGGCCGAGCGGCATCTTCCTGGCGCTGGTGGCGATCTTCGCGGTCAGCGGGTTCATGGCGTGGCACCAGGTCACCCCGCGCTTCGCGGTGTTCCTGTTCGTCATCTCGGGCTGGCTGGTCTCGCTGTGCCTGCACGAATACGCGCACGCCCTGGTCGCCTACCGCTCCGGTGACACCGACGTGGCCCACCGCGGCTACCTGACGCTCAACCCGCTCAAGTACAGCAACGTCCTGCTGTCGATCATCCTGCCGTTGCTGGTGGTGCTGCTCGGCGGCATCGGCCTGCCCGGCGGCGCGGTCTGGGTCGACCACGCGGCGATCCGGGGCCGGCTGCGCAAGTCTTTGATCAGCCTGTCCGGCCCGGCGGTCAACCTGGCCTTCACGCTGGTCCTGCTGATCCCGTTCGCGTTCGACCCGGACGTCTTCCTGCACTACGAGTTCTGGTCCGGCGTCGCGCTGCTGGCCTTCCTGCAGCTCACCGCGACCGTGCTCAACCTGCTTCCGGTGCCCGGGCTCGACGGCGGCAACGCCCTCACGCCGTGGCTCAAGCCGAACACCCAGCGGATGTACAACATCCTGGCGCCGTACGGCTTCATCCTGCTGTTCGTGCTGCTCTGGCAGCCGGAGATCAACCGCTACTTCTTCGACTTCGTGTTCTTCGTCGGCGACGGCCTCGGCCTGCCCGACCAGCTCTACGCGCTGGGCCGCGAGCTGATCCGGTTCTGGCAGCCCTCGTGACAGCGGCGCGGCCCGTGGTGGGCCGCGCCGCCGCGAGGGTCACGCGCGGATGTTGCGGGGCGACTCGGTCTTGGCCGGGTCGCGCTCGACCAGGCCGCCGAGCGCCTCGTCGATCTGCTTGAGGATGCCCTCCTCCAGCTTCACGCCGGCCGCCTTGACGTTGTCGTGCACCTGCTCGGGGCGGGTCGCGCCGACGATCGCCGACGCCACGTTGGGGTTCTGGAGCACCCACGCGACCGCGAGCTGGGCCATGGTCAGCCCGGCCTGCTCGGCCAGCGGCTTGAGCTTCTGCACCGCGGTCAGCACCTCGTCGGACATGAACCGGGAGATGAACCCGGCGCCCGACTTCTCGTCGGTCGCCCGCGAGCCGGCCGGCGGGGGCTGGCCGGGCAGGTACTTGCCGGTCAGCACGCCCTGGGCGATCGGCGACCAGACGATCTGGCTGATGCCGAGCTCCTCGGAGGTCGGCACGACCTCGGTCTCGATGACCCGCCAGAGCATCGAATATTGCGGCTGGTTGGAGACGAGCGGGATGCGCAGCTCACGGGCCAGCTCGTGGGCCGCCCGCAGCTCCTCCGCCCGCCACTCGGAGACGCCGATGTAGTGCGCCTTGCCGGAGTGCACGACGTCGGCGAACGCCGACATGGTCTCCTCCAGCGGCGTTCCGTAGTCGAACCGGTGCGCCTGGTAAAGGTCGACGTAGTCGGTCTGCAGTCGGCGCAGCGACCCGTCGATCGAGGCCATGATGTGCTTTCGCGACAGGCCGCGGTCGTTGTGTCCGGGGGTGGCGGTGTCGTCCGGCCCGGAGGGGACGGCCGGCCAGTACACCTTGGTGAAGATCTCGAGGCCCTCACGGCGCTGGCCCTTGAGGGCGCGGCCGAGCACGGCCTCGGCACGGGTGCCGGCGTACACGTCGGCGGTGTCGAACGTCGTGATGCCCGCGTCGAGTGCGGCACGGACGCAGGCGGCCGCGGCGTCCTCCTCGACCTGGGAGCCGTGGGTGATCCAGTTGCCGTACGAGATCGCGCTGACCTGAAGGCCCGATCGGCCTAGGTGACGGAATTCCATGTGGCACACATTAACCCCGCGCGAAGTTTGTAACCCACGCGGATGATCTTGTCCTAGAGAACGGGCTTGGTGTCCGCCAACAGCCGGTCGATCTCCTCGGTCACCGCGGCCCGGCTGCCGTGGACGATGTCGATCAGCGGCTCGCCGCGCCGGTCGAGTGCGCCCCACAGCCCTTGGCCGCCCCCGACCAGGAACGCGACCGGGTGGATGACCAGCGCCGGAAAGCGCGGCGGCACCAGCACGCGGCCGTTGCGGTCGACCACGCCCTTGCGCCCGCCGGAGTCCACGACCGCCAGTCCCTCGTCGGTGAAACCGTCCACATAGCGGCCATCGGTCAACGCGGTCGCGAACCCGGTGTACTGGGGTGGCAACACCGTGCGACCACCCTTGTCGATCGCTCCCCAGGCGCCCCGTTTGACCGCCGCGACACCGCCGCGGAACGGGCGTACGTCCTCGAAGCCGATGTTGATGACGACCTCGCCGGACTTCTCGATCGCCAGCCAGTTGCCCCGGCCGTTGTGCGAGACCCAGGCGAGCCCGTCGTGGAACGAGCCGACCCCGAGATAGCCCAGCGACGCGAAGAGGCGCACCTCGCCCGACTCGTCGATGAGCTCCCACGGCTCGGTCTCGGGCCGGCGCACCCAGGCGACACCCTCCCGGAACGGCTGCACCTCGGCGTAGCTCGGCGCGATCGCCCACTCACCGTCCGCGTCCACGTAGCCCCAGCTCTGCACCTTCTCGCTGAACCTGGGCTTGGGCGGCTTGTGGATCTGGAGGATCTCGTCCTCGTCGCGCGGATAGGGGCCGAGGCCGTTCGTCGCCACCTTGGCCAGCACCGCGTCGAGGGCCTGCTCGGTGCGGGCGATCAGCTCCGGATCGTCCACCTTGCGCAGGTCCAAGGCCTTCTCGAAGTGGTTGCAGGCTTCGATGTAGCGGCCCTGGTCGTAGCAGGAGCGGCCCGCGTGCTCGTGCATGGTCGCCCGCAGCCGGTCCGGCAGCTCGGGGGAGTTGGCCAGCGCGTTGAGCCGGTCCGCCTCCGCGTAGTCACCGCGCCACTGGAGCACGTGCGCGAGGCGGGCCTGCGCGATCGAGATCCGGCGCAGCTCGCCGGTCGCCTCGGCGTGCGCGAGGGCCAGCTTGCCGTCGGCGAGCGCCTTGCCGAGGTCGCCGAGGATCCGCGAGACGACCGCCCGAAGGCTGAGCAGTCTCGCCCGCGAGGCGTTGTCGGTCGCGGCGTCGACCTTGACGGTGAGCTGGTCGCGGATCGTCCGCAGCTCGTCGGGGTCCTCGACCAGCTCGCGCAGGGTCTCGTGGTGGAACCGCCACTGATAGGCCGCGAGCACCTGTTCCGGATCCTTCGGCTGGTCCGGCTCGGGCTCGTCGGCGGTGTCCTCGTCCTTGTCCGCGTCGGAGGTGACGACCGGATGCAGCATCGTCGGCGCCCGTAGGGCGGTCGCCGCGCCGGCCGCGGTGCCTTCCGGCACCGGCAGCACGGTATCCGCGGAAGCCTTCTGCTCGGCCTCCGGCGCGGTCTTCCCTTCCAGTTCGAGGATGGGTTCCGGGTCGGTTTCTGGTTCCGGTTCGCGGGTCGGTGCCGGGTCGGTCCTCGGTTCCAACTCGGGGGTCGGTGCCGGGTCCGCGGCTGCTTCCGGCTCTTCCGGGGATACGGGGGACGGTGCCGGACCGGTGTCCTCGGTCGTGCTGTCGTCCGGTGCTGAATCCGCCTCGCCCTCGCCGGACTCGGTGGTCTCGTCCGCCCTCGTGGTTGGCACCTCGTCGGCCTCTTCGGGGGCGTCCTCCACCGCGGCTGGTTCGTCCGTGCCCGCGTCCGCCCGGGTCGCCGTCTCGATGACGGTGCCGCCGTCCGCCGGCGCGGCGTCCGGGGGTTCCGCGGTCGGCTCGTCCACCGGGGCCGGGGTAGCCGGCGGGGCGGACACCGGTCGGGTTGCCTCCTGCAGGTCCAGCCGGAGGCCGTCGATGACGGGCGGCTTCGGCGCCTCGACCGGCGCGATGGCGTCGGGTTCGCTCTCTTCCGTCGCCGCGACCGGCTCGGGTCGAGTCTCTTCGGCCGGCTCCGCCGGTTCTGCCGTCGCTGTCGCCTCGACCGGCTCCGTCTGAGGGGTCGGGGCGGCCTCGATCGGCCCGGGCTCCGCGACCGGCTCGGCCTTCGCGACCGGCTCGGCCTTCGCGACCGGTTCGGGCTCTGCGACGGGTTCGGGCGCTGCGACGGGTTCGGGCTCTGCGACGGGTTCGGCCTTCGCGACGGGTTCGGGCTCTGCGACGGGTTCGGGCTCTGCGACTAGTTCGGCCTTCGCGACCGGCTCGGCCTCCGCGACGGGTTCGGCCTTCGCGACCGGCTCGGCCTCCGCGACTAGTTCGGCCTTCGCGACCGGCTCGGCCTCCGCGACGGGTTCGGGCTTTGCGATCGGTTCCGGCTCTGCGATCGGCTCGGTGGGGGTTGCCGGTTCGGCTTGGGCCGCCGCGAACCAGCCGCGGTCGCGGCGTGGCTCGGCCGGGGCCGGGGCCGGGGCCGGCTCCGGTGTCTCGTCCGTCGGTGCGGCGTGGAGCTCGGCGTCCGAGATCCGCCGCGGGTAGGCGGGTGCGGAGTCTCCCGTGCGCGGTGCCGGCACGCGGACGGACGCGGCGGCCTCGGCCGCCGGTGGCACCTCGGCCACCGGCAGCCCGACAACCGGCGTCTCCGCGACCGGCGCCTGGACCGGCACCTCGACCGGCGGCGGCACCTCGGCCACCGGGGCCGGCTCGGCGGCGGGCGGCTGCTCGGCGGGCCGGGACTCGCCGAACTCGGGCACGAACGGCGCCGGCGGCGCCACGAGCCACGGCTCGGGCGTGCCACCGTCGCGGTCGGACCGCGTCGGTGCCTCGCCCAGCCGCTCGGGCTGGCGCGGCGGGGGCGGCGACAGCGGCGCGGTCGGCAGGTCGTCGACCACCGGCGGACGCGGAGCGACGCGCTCGTCGTGACGGGCGGCGGGCCGCCGGTCGACCTGGGGATCGTGGGTGAACGGCGCCGGCTCGCGCAACGCGGCCGGGCGCTCGTCGCGACGCGGCGGCTCGGCGTGCGGCGGCACCGGCTCGCGCCGCGGCGGCGGCTCGTGCCGAGCGGCGGGCCGTTCGTCGCGGCGCCGCTCGTCGGGCTCGCGGAACGGCACGACGCGCTCGTCGCGCCCTGGCGCGTGCCGTGGCGGCGCCTGGTCGCGGTAGGCGGCGGGCCGCTCGTCGCGACGCGGACCGTCGGGCGCGTCCGAGTACGGCGGCGGTGGCGGCCCCGGTTGACGGAACGCGGCCGGGCGCTCGTCGCGGTACGGCCGGCGGTCCGGCTCGCCCCGACGGACGGGCTCGTCCGGGTAGGCGGGCGAGATCGGCTCGACCGGCCGGTCCCGGTAGCCCGGAGGCGGCCCACCGCGCCGCTCGTCCCAACCACCCGGGCGGTCGGCACGGCGCGGCCCGTCACGGTCGTCGAACGGCGGGCGCTCGTCGTAGGGGCGCCCGCGCCGGGTCTCGTCGTGCAGCGCCGCCGGCCGGTCCACCTGGCGCGGCGGACCCGCCGGGCGCCGGCCGGGCGGCCGCTCGTCCGGGAACTGCTCGTGCGGGTAGCCCGGCGACACCGGTCCCGCCGGCCCGCGCCGGCCGCCGTCGACCGGCGGCCGACCACCGCGGTCCCACGGCTCGGCTCCGCGCTCGTCGTGGAAGGCGGCCTCGCGTCCGGGTGGCGCACCACGCCGGCCCGGACGCCGGTCGTCCCGCTCCGGTCCGGCGGGCGACTGCGGTCGGCCGGCCCAGCCGGGTCCGGCGGGGGACTGGGGCCGGTCGGCCCAGCCGGGTCCGGCGGGGGACTGGGGCCGGTCGGCCCGGTCCGGTCCGTCCGGCGACTGCGGTCGCCCGGCCCACCCGGGGCCGGCGGGAGACTGCGGCCGGTCGGCCCATCCGGGAGCGGGAGCGCGGCGGTCGCCTCGCGGCGGGGCGAGCCGGTCGTCGTGCGCCGGGCCGCGCCCGCGCTCGTCGTGGAGGGCGGCCTCGCGCCCGGCGGGTGCGCCGCGCCGCGCCGGTGGGCCGTCGAGGTCGGCACCGCGGCCGCGCCGTCCGGCGCCGTCGACCGGTGAGATCGGATGCGGCGCACGAGGGTCCGGCATGTGCGGGTCGGTGGCGCTCGGGTCGGCCAGCCGCGGGTCCGCGTTGTAGCTCTCGGCGACCGGATCCGGCGCCGCACCGGCCCGGCCGCGCACCACGGCGCGCCCGGACGAGCGCCCGGAACGCTGCTGCGGCTGGTCGCCGGGGTAGCGCTCACCGGCGGAGGCCGCCCATTCGTCGGTGCGCTCACTCACCCACGACGGCTCGGCGGACGCGACCCGCCGGGGTCCGGGGCCGAACGCCTGGCCGGGCTGCTGTCCGGGGCCGTCGTCCCAGCCGGGTCCGCCGGGACCGGCTGGTACACCGGTCGGTTCCCAGCCGGGCGCCGGTGGGCGGTCCTTGGCCCAGGCCCACGGGTCGTTGGGGTCCTTGTATCCGCCGCCGGTGGAGCCGGTGTCGCTGCGGCCGAGCTCGCGGAGCCAGCCGTCCTCGTCGCCCCAGCCGCTGTCTAGTCGGTCGTCGTCGGCGCGCCGGTCGCGGTCGCGTCCCCGGCCGCCGTCGCGGCGCCGCCGATCTGCCCGTTCGTTGCTCATCCGGGCACGCCGATCCGCCGTTCGTTCCCCGCGCGCGAGCCGCTGGAGCGCGGTTCGCGTCGATCGTTCACGGCGGGTCACCTCGTCGGAATTTGTGTCGCGCGGCATCCGCCGGCACCCGATACTGTCATGCGGCCCGATACGGCGTATGTCGCGGATGGAGGGTAACGGCGTGGACTTGGTCACCGCCACTGTCCCCCGCCCGCGTTCTGCGAATGTCGCCAGCGATATCAGGACATTCTTGGCGCTAATGGGCGCGGGATTCCGCCGATACTCGACCTATCGGCAGGCAACCGTCGCGGGCGCGTTCACCAACACCGTTTTCGGCTTCCTGCGCTGCTACGTGCTGCTGGCCGTGGCGGCCGGCGCGGGCACGGCCACGGTCGCGGGCTACGACGCCGCCCGCCTCGCCACGTTCGTATGGTTCGGACAGGGTTTGCTGGCTGTCGTCCTGCTGTGGGGCTGGACCGAGCTCGCCGACCGGATCCGCACCGGCGACGTCGTCGCCGACCTGCTGCGCCCGGTCGACCCGGTGACCCGTTATCTGGCCACGGATCTGGGCCGGGCCGGTCACGCCCTGGTGACGCGACTCGTACCCCCGGTGCTCACCGGTCCGTTGTTCTTCCCGTTCTATGTCCCGCATCGCTGGACGACCGTGCCGCTGTTCGTGGTCTCCGTGCTGCTGGCCACCGTGCTCTGCTTCGGCTGCCGCTACCTGGTCAACGCCACCGGCTACTGGCTGCTCGACATCCGCGGGCCGATGATCCTGTGGGCGCTCGTCTCCGGCGTACTCGGTGGGCTCTATTTCCCGTTGCGCTTCCTGCCGGACGCTCTCGTCGTGCCGCTGTGGTTGCTCACGCCCCTGCCCAGCCTGTTCCAGACGCCGCTGGACGTGCTGGTCGAGATCGACCCGACGCCGCGCCAACTCTGGCTCGTGGCCCTGCAAGCCGGCTGGGTCGTGCTGGTGCTCGTGCTCTGCCGCGTGGTGCAACGCCGGGCCGAGCGCCGGTTGGTGGTGCAGGGTGGCTGAGCCCGGCGCCATGCGCGCCTACTGGGCACTGTTCCGCGGCCAGGCCCGCAGCCAGACCTCGTACCGGCTGTCCTTCGCCATCGACGTCGTCTCCAACGTCTGGGCCACGGTGCTCGACGTGTTCACGGTGTTCGTGCTGTTCGGCGTGACCCGCACGCTCGGCGGCCTCGACCTGCGCGAGGCGCTGGTGGTCACCGGCATGTCGGCGTGCGCGTTCGCGACGGGCGACATGCTGGTCGGCAACATCGAGCGGATCACCTTGTACGTGCGCACGGGCCGCTTCGACGCCGTGCTGGTGCGCCCGCTGCGGGCGCTGCCCCAGCTCGTGCTGATGGACCTGCCGCTGCACAAGCTGTCCCGGGCCGGCTTCGGTGCCACCGTCTACCTCGTCGCGCTCGGCGCGGCCGACATCACCTGGACGCCGGGCCGGGTGCTGCTGGCCGTCCTCGCCCCGGTCGGCGGCATCGTGTTCTTCGGCGCGGTCTTCGTCATCACCGCGTCGGTCGCGTTCTGGTGGACCGAGTCCGGCGAGTTCGGCAACGCCTTCACCTACGGAGGTCGGGACTTCACCAGCTATCCGGTCAGCGTCTACAGTGGATGGTTTCGGAACGCCTTCGCGTACGGGCTGGGATTCGCCTTCGTCTCCTACTACCCGGCGCTGGCGCTGCTGGGCAAGCGCGACCCGATCGGCCTGCCCGACTGGGTCGGCTGGGTCGCGCCGTTGGTCGCCCTGCCGGCCACCGCCGCGGCGGCGTTGATCTGGCGGGCCGGTCTGCGGCGCTACACGAGCACGGGGTCATGATGACGGTCATCGCGGCGCGCGGGTTGCGCAAGGAGTTCACGGTCCGGGTCAAGGTCGGGCGGCTGCGGCGCGACCGCCGCACGGTGGCCGCGGTCGACGGCGTCGACCTCGCGATCGAGCGGGGCGAGATGGTCGGCTACATCGGCCCCAACGGCGCCGGCAAGTCGACCACGCTCAAGATGCTCACGGGCGTGCTGACCCCCACGGCCGGCGACGTCAGCGTCTGCGGGCTCTCGCCGGTGCGGCAGCGTACGCGGCTCGCCCGCCGGATCGGTGTGGTCTTCGGCCAGCGCAGCCAGCTCTGGTGGGATCTGCCCCTGCGCGAGTCGTTCGACCTGCTGCGCCACATCTACCGGGTGCCGCCGGCCGAGCACGCCGCCCGGCTGTTCCGTTGCCGTTCGCTGCTCGACCTCGACGCGTTCGTAGACACCCCGGTCCGCCAGCTCTCGCTGGGCCAGCGGATGCGCGGCGAGTTGACCGCGGCGTTGCTGCACGGTCCCGAGGTGCTCTTCCTGGACGAGCCGACGATCGGGCTCGACGTGGTCAGCAAGCAGGCGGTCCGCGGCTTCCTGGCGGAGCTCGGCGCGACCGGCGACGTGACGCTGATGCTGACCACCCACGACCTGGCCGACATCGAGAAGCTGTGCCGGCGGCTGCTGGTCATCGACCACGGCCGGGTGGTGCACGACGGCACGATCGAGGCGCTGCACGCGCGCTACGGCTCGCGCCGCCGGGTGGTGGTCGAGCTCGAGTCGCCTTCGTCGCCGCCTGAGGTGCCGGGCGCGACGCTGAGCGCGGTCAGTCCACTGCGTTTCGAGTACGACCTGACCGGTGCGACCGCCGGTGAGCTGTTGGTCCGGTTGGCCGGCCTGGCGATCCGTGACGTGTCCATCGTGGAGCCCGACATCGAGGACGTGGTGGCTCGGCTCTACACCGGTGTGCCGGTCACGGATGCTCCATGACGAGCACGGCGAAGGTGCCCGGTTCGATCGCCTCGTACGTGTGCGGGACGTCTCCGGCGAAGGTCGCGTAGTCGCCGGGGTCGAGGTCGACGGTCTCGCCGGCCGGCCCGGTGCGCAGGCGGCCCGCGGCCACCACGATGTGCTCGACACTGCGGGGGGTGTGCGCCTCGGCGTGGCGCACGGCGCCGGGCTCGATCGTCATGACGTAGATGTCCCGGCGTGCCGCGCGCGACCCGGCGGCGACCAGGGTGCCCGTGTAGTCGAGCTGGTCCGACTTGATCCGCGGCCCGTCGCCGGCCCGGATCACCCGCAGCGCGGGCGCGGGCGGCTCGACGAGCCGGCTGAACGGCACGTCGAGGGCGACGCCGAGGGACCAGAGGGTCTCGACGCTCGGGTTGCCGACGCCGCTCTCGAGCTGGGAGAGCGTCGACTTGGCGATGCCGGCGCGGCGGGCCAGCTCGGTCAGCGAGATCCCGGCCCGCTCCCGCTCGTGCCGCAAAGCCGCGGCGATGGTGGCGGCGATGGTCGGCTGGGTCACTGTTCGCTCCATCGGTCTACTTGTTCGCCTTGACGAACGCTACCCCGTGCGGGCACGATCGGTAACCATGACTGTCGGGTCCATCCTTGGCGATCGCTCCCTGGTACGCGACGTCGGGGCGCTGGGCCTGGCGGTGTTCGCGGTGAGCATCTCGTTCGGCGCGATCGCGGTGGCGGCGGGGATTCGCCCGGGGCTGACCATCCTGATGTCGCTGGTGGTCTTCGCCGGCGGCTCGCAGTTCCTGGCGGTCGGCCTGATCGCGGCCGGCAACCCGTTCGCGGCGATCTTCGCGGGCCTCCTGCTCAACGCCCGCCACCTCCCGTTCGGCCTGGCGATCGGCGAGGTGATCGGCACCCGCTGGTGGCAACGCCTGGTCGGCGCCCACCTGCTGATCGACGAGTCGGTCGCGTTCGCCCTGGCCCAACCGGACCCCGCCCGCCGGCGCCGCGCCTATTGGGCGACGGGCTGCACGCTCTTCGTCCTGTGGAACATCGGTGCGGCGCTGGGTGTCCTGCTCGGCAACGTGGGCGACCCGTCCCGCCTCGGCCTCGACGCGGCGTTCCCGGCGGGCCTGTTCGCACTGCTGCTGCCGACGCTACGGGACCCGACGATCCGGTTGGTCGCGTTGACAGGGGCGTTGGTCGCCCTGATCACCACCCCGATCCTGCCCGCCGGCCTGCCGGTCCTCCTGGCCCTGACAGGCCTGCTCATGGTGGCGTTGCGGCGCCGTACCCGGTCGGAGAAATCGTCATGATCCTCGCGGTGATCGTCGGCCTGGCGATCGGCACCTACGCGTTCCGGCTGGCCGGTGTCATCCTGCGCGAGCGGGTCGCGCTGCCCGACCGCGTCCAGGTCCTGCTCCCGATGGCCGCGGCCGCCCTGCTCGCGGCTCTGGCCGCAACGGCGACCTTCTACGACTCAGGCGTCTTCGCGGGCGTGGCAAGACCCACCGGCGTCGCCGTAGGCGCCGTTCTGGCCTGGCGTCGGGCCCCGTTCGTCGTCGTGGTGGTCGCGGCCGCCGCCACAGCCGCGTTGCTCCGCCTCGCCGGCGTCGCCTGATGCGACGGCGGCGGCCACGGCCACCCTGCGCCGGGCCTGATGCCATGTCCCCGGCCAAGGCCGCCCTGCGCCGCTTGGCCGGCTTCGCCTGATGCGACGGCGGCGGGCATGGCCGCCCGGGTGGCTTCGGCTGACGCCAGGGGGAGGCCACGGCCGCCCTGCCCGCTGGCCGGCTTCGACTGCTGCCGTGACGGCAGCCAGGCCGGCCTGGCTGCCGTCGACTGATACGGAAAAGGCCCCTCGAACGAGGGGCCTTACCGCACAACGGAGAGATTTAGACCTTTTCGCCCAGTTTCACCGCCGGGCCGGGGACGCGCATGCGGCGGAAGGTGAGCGACCGCATGATCGCGTACATGTAGAGCGACCCCATCCGCTGCTCGGTCTTGGGATACCGCTCCTGCACCAGTCGCTTGATCTTGCGGGCGATCAGGACCGCGTCGACGATCACGGCGAGCAGTAGGACGCCCCAGAGCGACGTGGCGACCGTCCGGACAAGATCGGGCATGGCGCCGTTCGAGCCGATCAGCACGATCAGCGCGCCGCCGAAGAAGTAGGTGCCTGCCGTGCGGCGGGAGTCGACCACGTTGCGGGCGAGTTGGCGCTCCGGGCCGCGGTCGCGCGGGCCGCCCTCGCGGCGGTATTCGGCGGCGGCCTCCTGGCGCAGCGTGCGCTTGCGCTCCTTGGCCTCTTCCTTGGTCAGCGCCTTGGCGTTGCCGGCCGGCTGGCGCCCCGCGTTCGGGCGCTTCGGGGTCTCCCGGCCCTTGGCGGGCGTGTAGCCCTTGGGACGGGCGGACTCCAGCGTCTCGGGAGCCTCAGGGGTCTCCTCGACCACATCGGATGACTTGCGGCGAAACAGCGACTGCACGGGATGCCCTTCTGCGGCGCGGCGCTTACCAGAAGGTTAACCGGCCCGGACACGCCGAGACGAGCCGACCCCAAGATCAGCTCGCCTCGGCATCGACAGAGGTCAGGGACGTTCGACGTGTGCGCCCAGCGCGGAGAGCTTGCTCTCGAAGTCCTCGTAGCCACGGTTGATCAGGTCGACACCGTAGACGCGCGAGGTGCCTTCCGCGGCCAGCGCGGCGATCAGGTGGCTGAACCCGGCCCGCAGGTCGGGAATGACCAGGTCGGCCGCGTGCAGCTTGGACGGGCCGGCGATCACCGCGGAGTGCTTGAAGTTGCGACGGCCGAACCGGCACGGGGTGCCACCGAGGCAGTCCCGGTAGACCTGGATCGTCGCGCCCATCGTGTTCAGGGCCTCGGTGTAGCCCAGGCGCTGCTCGTACACCGTCTCGTGGACGATCGACAGCCCGCGCGCCTGGGTCAGGGCGACCACCAGCGGCTGCTGCCAGTCGGTCATGAAGCCCGGGTGCACGTCGGTCTCCAGCGCCACGGCACGAAGCTCGCCGCCTGGGTGCCAGAACCGGATGCCGCCCTCGGTGCCGGCGGACGAGCCCCGCGGCGGGAGGGTGTCGGTGACCTTGTATTCACCACCGATGGAGCGGAACACGTTCAGGAAGGTCATCATGTCGACCTGCTGCGCGCCCAGGACCTCGATCTCGCCCCGGGTGGCCAGCGCCGCGGCCGCCCAGGAGGCCGCCTCGATGCGGTCGGGGATCGGCCGGTGGGTGTAGCCGCCGAGGCGCGGGACGCCCTCGATCTCGATCACGCGGTCGGTGTGCACCGTGATGATCGCGCCCATCTTCTGGAGCACGCAGATGAGGTCGATGATCTCCGGCTCGACGGCCGCGTTGCGCAGCTCCGTCACGCCGTTGGCCAGCACCGCGGTCAGCAGCACCTGCTCGGTCGCGCCGACGCTCGGGTACGGCAGCTCGAACTTGGTGCCGTGCAGGCCCGCGGGCGCGGTCAGGTGCATGCCCTCGGGGGTCTTGTCGACCACCGCGCCGAACTCGCGCAGCGCCTGGATGTGGAAGTCGATCGGGCGCGGGCCGATGTGGCAGCCGCCCAGGTCCGGGATGAACGCGTGGCCGAGCCGGTGCAGCAGCGGGCCGCACAGCAGGATCGGGATCCGGCTGGAGCCGGCGTGCACGTTGATCTCGTCGGTCGACGCCCGCTCGACGTTGGCCGGGTCGAGGATCAGCTCGCCGTCCTCGGCGCCGTCGGTGACCTTGACGCCGTGCAGGCCGAGCAGGCCGCGGACGACCTCGACGTCACGGATCCGGGGCACGTCGTACAGCCGGCTGGGCTCGTCACCGAGCAGGGCCGCGACCATTGCCTTGGAGACGAGGTTCTTGGCTCCGCGGACCCGGATCTGACCATGCAGGGGCGTGCCGCCGTGTACGACCAGGACGTCATCGGGCAAGGCAACCTCCGGGGCGGGCAGCGATTCGACACGTAGGCCGTAACCAATGCGCTGAATCGCGGGTTGATCGGGAGTGGCGCCCGGGCAGCATAGCGCTCGGTGATGGGCGTGGGGCCACACACACCGGGTTGTCTGGCACGAAATCAGGACGACTGTGGCACCCGGTAATGCCGGGCGCCACGAAGAGTCACGGGAAGATCAGGGCAGGGCGAGCATCTGGTCCAATGCGGACCGAGCCTCCGCCGAGGTCTTCGGATCGACCGTGATCTGGTTCACCAGCCGGCCCTCGGCGAGCTCCTCGAGCGCCCACACGAGGTGCGGCAGATCGATCCGGTTCATCGTCGAGCAGTAGCAGACCTGCCGGTCGAGGAACATGACCTGCTTATCGGGGTGGGCCAGGGCGAGCCGCCGCACCAGGTTGAGCTCGGTGCCGACCGCCCAGGCCGAGCCGGCCGGCGCGTTCTCGATGGTCTTGATGATGTATTCCGTCGAACCGACGTAGTCGGCCGCGGTCACCACGTCGTAGCGGCACTCGGGGTGGACCAGGACGTTGACGCCCGGCACCCGCATCCGCACCTCGTCGACGGCCGACTTGGTGAACCGGCCGTGCACCGAGCAGTGCCCGCGCCAGAGCAGCATCTTGGCCTGCCCGAGCTGCGCCTGGGTCAACCCGCCCTGGGGCTTGTGCGGGTCGTAGAGGAGGCAGTCGTCGGCGTCGAAGCCCATCTCCAGCACGGCGGTGTTGCGGCCCAGGTGCTGGTCGGGCAGGAACAGCACGCGCTGCCCCCGCTCGAACGCCCAGCGCAGCGCCCGCTCGGCGTTGGAGGACGTGCAGACCACGCCGCCGTGGCGGCCGACGAAGCCCTTGATGTCGGCCGAGGAGTTCATGTAGGTGACCGGGACGGTCGAGTCGGCGACACCGGCGTCGACCAGCGCGTCCCAGGCGGCCTCGACCTGCTGGAGCTGCGCCATGTCGGCCATCGAGCAGCCGGCGGCCAGGTCGGGGAGCACCACCTTCTGCGCGTCGGTGGTCAGGATGTCCGCGGACTCGGCCATGAAGTGCACACCGCAGAAGACGATGTACTCGGCGTCCGGGCGGGCCGCCGCCTCGCGCGCCAGCTTGAACGAGTCACCAGTCACGTCCGCGAACTGGATGACCTCGTCGCGCTGGTAGTGGTGGCCGAGCACGAACACCTTCGAGCCGAGTTTGGCCTTCGCGGCGGTGGCGCGGGCCACGAGATCGGGGTCGCTCGGCGCGGGCAGGTCACCCGGGCAGTCGACACCCTTCTCCGACGACGGGTCGGCGCCACGCCCGAGCAGCAGCAGGGCGGTCGCCGTGTTGGCGGGTTCGGTCCAGGTCGACGTCACAGGTCAATCTTCCCACCGTGACGCCCGCCCCCAGCGGCCTGGTGACTGTGGGCTGTCACACTGCCGCTATGCGGATTCTGGTCTGCCCCGACAAGTTCGCCGGCACGATCTCGGCGCCGGACGTGGCGGAGGCGGTCGCCGAGGGCTGGCGCCAGCGCGCGCCCGGCGACGAGCTCACGTTGCGGCCGCTCTCGGACGGCGGCCCGGGCTTCGTCGAGGTGCTGGCGGCGCCCGTTCAAGGGAGCAGGCTGCACGTGCGCACCACTGACCCGCTCGGCCGGCCCGTCGACGCCGAGGTGCTGCTCAGCCCCGACCGGGCCACCGCCTACGTCGAGAGCGCCCAGGCCTGCGGCCTCCACCTGCTGAAAAGCGACGAACGGGACCCCAAGGCGACCACGTCGTACGGCCTGGGCGTGCTGGTCCTCGCCGCCGTCGAGGCCGGCGCCCGCACCGTGGTGATCGGCCTGGGCGGCTCCGCGACCAACGACGGCGGCGCCGGCATGCTGGCCGCGCTGGGTGCCGCGCCCCTGGACGAGCACGGCGCCGCGCTGCCCTACGGCGGTGCGGCGCTGGCCCACGTGGCCGGGCTCGGCGGCCTGCCGATGACCCGCGGCGCCACCCTCGTCGCAGCCACCGACGTCGACAACCCGCTGACCGGCCTGCACGGCGCCTCCAACGTCTACGGCCCGCAGAAGGGTGCCGACCGCGCCGACGTCCTCCTGCTGGACGCCGCGCTCGAGCGGTTCGCCGGCGTACTCGTGAAGGACCTTCCGACCTGTCCTCCCGACGTGGCGGCGCTCCCGGGCGCGGGTGCCGCCGGTGGGCTCGGCGCGGCCGTCCTCGCGCTCGGCGGGCGTTGCGAATCGGGCATCGGGCTCGTTACCCGGATGATCGGGCTGGAAGCGGCCCTGGACGCCGCCGACCTGGTGATCACGGGGGAGGGCTCGTTCGACCATCAGTCGCTGCGCGGCAAGGTGGTCGCGGGGGTCGCCGGCGGCGCTCGGGACCGGGGCGTGCCCTGCGTGGTGCTGGCCGGACGGGTCAGCACCGGTCGTCGCGAGGCGGCCAACGCCGGCGTGACGGAGACGTACAGCCTCGTGGACCATTTCGGCGACGAGGCCCAGGCGCTCGCGCGGCCGGCTGCTGGCCTGCGGGAACTCGCGACGCGACTCGCGGGGCAGTGGTCGCGGTAGCGCCGACCGGTGAGATTCGCCTCAACAGTCCCGTTGTCCGGGACCGGGGTAGAATTTGGCGGCGACCCTGATGGGGAATGCCCGGCCGACGGGCTAGCGTTGGCCCGAGAGACCACGTTGGTCCCAGGGGCCGGCGATCGCAGCGAGCAGGGAGATCCCACGTGACCACTTCAGCGCAGACCGGGTCGGCCGAGACCGCGGCTACGACCGTTGTCCTCACCGACGTCGCGGCGGTGAAGGTGAAGGCCCTGATCGAGCAGGAAGGCCGCGACGACCTGCGGCTGCGGGTGGCCGTCCAGCCGGGTGGCTGCTCGGGCCTGCGTTACCAGCTCTTCTTCGACGAGCGCTCGCTCGACGGCGACATCGTCAACGAGTTCGGCGGCGTCGAGGTCGTCATCGACCGGATGAGCGCGCCTTACCTGACCGGCGCCACGATCGACTTCGCCGACCGGATCGACGCTCAGGGCTTCACGATCGACAACCCCAACGCGCAGAACTCCTGCGCCTGCGGCGACTCGTTCCACTAAGCCGCACACACACCGTCTGACGAACGGGGCCGCCTCCTCCGGCGGTCCCGTTCGTCGTGTCTGACCGGCCGGTAAGCTTCCCCGCGCACCGCAGCCAGGTGCCGCCACTGTCCACCGACCCCGAGGGCCGAAATGAAGATCGCCGTTAGCGGCTCGATCGCCACCGACCACCTGATGCACTTCCCCGGTCGGTTCGCCGACCAGCTGATCGCCGACCAGCTCCACAAGGTGTCGCTCTCGTTCCTGATCGACGACCTGGTGGTCCGGCGCGGCGGGGTGGCCGCCAACATCGCCTTCGGGATGGCCCGGCTCGGGCTGCGGCCGGTGCTGATCGGCGCCGTCGGCACGGACTTCGACGACTACCGGTCCTGGCTGGAGCGCCACGGCGTCGACTGCGACTCGGTGCACGTCTCCGAGGTGCTGCACACCGCGCGCTTCGTCTGCACCACCGACGAGGACATGTGCCAGATCGCCTCGTTCTACGCGGGTGCGATGAGCGAGGCCCGCAACATCGAGCTCGCCCCGGCCAACGACCGGGTGGGCGGCTTCGACCTGGTGCTGATCAGCGCCGACGACCCGCAGGGCATGGTGCGCCACTCGCAGGAGTGCCGGGAGCGCGGCTACCGCTTCGCGGCCGACCCGTCGCAGCAGCTGGCCCGGATGGGCGGCGAGGACATCGTCCAGCTCATCGACGGCGCCGCGTACCTGCTCACCAACGACTACGAGAAGTCGCTGCTGGAGAGCAAGACCGGCCTCTCCGACGCCGAGGTGATCGAGAAGGTGGCCGTGCGGGTCACCACGCTCGGCAAGAACGGCGTCGAGATCACCGGCAAGGACATCGAGCGCATCCACGTGCCGATCGCCGCCGACGTGCGGCCGATCGACCCGACCGGCGTCGGCGACGGCTTCCGCGCCGGCTTCTTCGCCGGCCTGTCCTGGGGTCTCGACCTCGAGCGCTCCGCGCAGATCGGCTCGCTGCTCGCCGGGCTGGTCCTCGAGGGTGCCGGTGGCCAGGAGTACGACCTGCGGGCCGACACGTTCCTCAAGCGGCTCGGCGACTCGTACGGGCAGGAAGCGGCCGACGAGGTGCGGCCGCATCTGAAGGGGTGACTCCCCGCCTGGTCGTCTTCGCCGGCCTGCCCGGGGTCGGCAAGAGCACCCTGGCCGCCAAGGTGGGCACCGCGCTGGCCGTGCCCGTGCTCACCGTGGACCACGTCGACCGGGTGCTGCGCGCGCACGAGGTGGTCGAGACGGCGCCGGGCGTCACCGCGTACGACGTCGTCGCCGCCCTGGCCGAGGCCCAGCTCGCGATGGGGCTGACCGTCGTGGTCGACGCTGTCAACGCGGTGGCCGCGGCCCGGGCGACCTGGCCGGCGATCTGCGAGCGCAGCGGGGCGGCGCTGCGCGTCGTCGAGGTCTGGTGCGGCGACATGACCGAGCACCGGCGCCGGGTCGAGACGCGCCACGCCGCCGCACCCGAGGGCAACCCGACCTGGGAGGCGACGGTGCTGCGGATGGCCGAGTACGAGCCGTACGTCGGCCGCCGCCTGGTCGTCGACACCTCGGTGCCCGGCGACCCGCTGCCTGGCACCCTCTCCTGGATCACCGACTAGAGGTCGCGCCGCACGTCGAAGGCGTCCGGCGACGGGGAGCCCAGGTAGTGCTGCCCGCGCATCCGGCACCACGCCGGGATGTCGGTCGCCGCGGCCGGGTCGTCGGCCAGCACCCGCAGCGTCGCGCCGACCGGCAGGTCCGGGAGGCGACGGGCCAGCGCGATGACCGGCAGCGGGCAGCGCTGGCCCCGGCAGTCGAGGACCTCGGTCATAGGTCGACCACCCCCGCCTCGGCACGCAGGTCGGCCACGATGCCGGGCAGCTCCGCCAGGAACCGGTCGACGTCCTCCTCCGTGCTGTCGCGGTGCAGCGACACCCGCACGTTGCCGTGCGACAGCACACCCATCGCGACCAGCACGTGGCTCGGGGTCAGCGTCGACGAGGTGCACGACGAGCCGGACGAGACCGCGAACCCGCGCCGGTCGAGCGCGTGCAGCAGCGCCTCGCCGTCGACGTAGAGGCACGAGAACGTCACCAGGTGCGGCAGCCGGTCGGCCGGGTCGCCGACCACCTCGACGTCGGGAACGGTCGCGGCCACCGTGGCCCGGATCCGGTCGACCAGCGCGCGGTGCCGTTCGGCCAGCGTCGCCGCCTCGGCCGCCGCCGCCCGCAGCGACGCCGCGGCCGCCACGATCGCCGGCAGGTCGGTGGACCGGTCCGTGCGCTCCTCGGACGGCCCCGGCGCCAGGAAGCGGGTGCCCTTGCGCACCACCAACAGTCCGACACCGGGCGGTCCGCCCCATTTGTGGGCACTGGCGGTGAGCAGTGACCAGCCGTCCGGCAACGGCACGCGTCCGACCGACTGCGCCGCGTCCACATAGAGCGGCACGCCGTGCTCGGCGCACAGCGTGCCGGCCGCCGCGACAGGCTGCACCGTGCCGACCTCGTGGCTGGCGCTGATCAGCGCGGCCAACGCCGTGCCCGGCGCGGCGACCGCCTCCGCGAACGCCGCCAGGTCGACCCGGCCGAGCCGGTCCACACCCACCTCACGCACGGTGCCACCGGCCGCGACGTGCCGTTCCGCCGTGTGCAGCACGGCGGAGTGCTCGATCGCCGAGTGCACGAGACCACGGCCGACGCGTTCCCGGCCCGCGAGCCCGCCCAGCACGGCCGTGTGGGCCGCCGCGGTGCCGCCCGCAGTGAACGACAGCTCGTCCGGACGCACCCCGAGCACCTCGGCCGTGGCGCCGCGAGCGGCGTCCAACAGCTGGCGTGCCCGCCGCGCCCGCGAGTAGAGCCGGGCCGGGTCGGCCCAGCCGTCGTCCAGGGCCGCGGCCAGCGCCTGCTTGGCCGCCGGATGCAACGGTGCGGCGCTCGCCGTGTCGAAATAGGCTTCTGAAACCCCCACGATCAAACGTTATCCCCGGGCGGCGCGCCGACCCCCGGAGCGGTGTGAGGACCTTGGTCGAGTAATGTGCGACCGTCGGTGACGGCAGGTGCGAGAGGGGCAGGACCACAACGTGTCCGCAGTGCGTTCGAAAGCGCGGTCGACGGCCGTCCGGTTGGCCGGTGTCGGCGTCGGCGGTGCGCTGCTGTTGCTGCTCTCCGGTTGTGACGTCGGCAGTCACGTCGACGGCTTCGGTTGGCCGCAGAACGGCATCACCGAGCAGTCCAAGCGGATGTACGACCTGTGGATCGGGTCGACCGTCGCGGCGCTGATCGTCGGCGTCTTCGTCTGGGGCTTGATCTTCTGGTGCGTCATCCGCTACCGGAAGCGGGGCGACAAGCTCCCCGTGCAGACCCGGTTCAACATGCCGATGGAGTTCCTCTACACCATCGCGCCGGTCCTGGTCGTCTCGGTGCTCTTCTACTACACGGCCATCGTGCAGACCGACGTGAACAAGGTGACCGCCGACCCGGCCGTGACGGTCGAGGTCGAGGCGTTCAAGTGGAACTGGCAGTTCAACTACCAGTCCGGCCCGACCGAGGGCGGCAAGGTCGGTGAGACGGTGGCGTCCACCCTGGGCACCACCGAGATCATCCCGGTCCTGGTGCTGCCGACCGGCCGCACGATCCGGTTCGAGGAGACCAGCCGCGACGTCATCCACTCGTTCTGGGTGCCGGAGCTCCTGTTCAAGCGCGACGTCTTCCCGGGCAACGTGCGCAACGTCTTCGAGGTCACCATCGACCAGGAGGGCGCGTACGTCGGCCGCTGTGCCGAGCTCTGCGGCACGTACCACTCGATGATGAACTTCGAGCTGCGCGCCGTCTCGGGCGACAAGTACGACCAGTTCCTGGCCGCGAAGCGCGGCGGGCAGAGCACGCAGCAGGCGCTCGAGGCGATCGGTGAGGACCCGCTGGCGTCCACCACGTCGCCGTTCCCGACGCGGCGTGACGACTCGAACTTCAACCCGGGCGGCACCGCCGCCGGCACGGGCAACTGAGAGGCCGGCCATGCGCACCGAATGGAAACTGTTCAGCGTCATCTCCGCCTTCCTGTTCGTCGCGACGTTCGTCTACGCCTTCTGGACCAACGCGCAGACCCAGGGCATCGACTGGGTCGGCACGGTCGCGCTCGCACTGAGCTTCCTGCTCACCACGATGTGCGGCGGCTTCTTCTGGTTCGTCAGCCGGCGCATCGAGCCGCGCCCGGAGGACCGCTCCGACGGCGAGATCGCCGACGGCGCGGGCGAGATCGGCTTCTTCAGCCCGGGCAGCTACTGGCCGTTCGGCATCGCCCTGGCCGCCACGATCGCCGGCCTCGGCATGGTGTTCTGGCAGGTCTGGCTGCTGGCCATCGGCCTGGTCTGCGTCGTCCTCGCGGCCTGCGGCCTGCTCTTCGAGTACTACACCGGAACCCGCCGCACCGCGGAACACTAGATTCTCTTCGTCGAAAGGCCGGCCCGGCGGGTCGGCCTTTCGCTTTTCCCGAGCTCCGGATCTTCTTTTGTCGCTGCGCGTTTTCTCTTGCCCGGGTTCGCGGTGGTCCGGACCGTGGTTGCTGCTGTCGGTTCCTGCTTTGTTTGTCCCGGGTTCGCACTGGTCCGGACCGTCGCTCCCGCCGGGGACCGCTCCGCTTCGCTGCGCTGCCAGGTCCGCGGTGGGTCGCCCCTTCGAGATCTGGGTAAAGATTGCTGCTGGAGCAGCATCCATTTACCTAGGTCTGGCGTAGGGCAGGCGAGCGCCGGCGTGTCACCGCCTGTCGGCGGCCTGGGTGGGCTTGCGGGTCGTGCGACGGGGCCTGTAGCGGAATGGCCGGCTTGTGTGGCGGTCTTCTGGCGGTCGCCTGTCGGCGGGCTTACAGGCCGTCGGCCTTGGCTGCCTGGGCGACGGTGATCCAGCGGTCCAGGAGGGCTGCCGCGGCGCCGCTGTCGACGGCGTTGGCCGCCCGTTCCAGGGCCGTGGCCAGGGCCGGCAGCAGGTCGTCCGCGCCGCCCGCGTGGGCCACCAGGGCCGCCGCGGCGTTGACCAGGGTGGCGTCGCGGACCGGGCCGCGCTCGCCGGCCAGGACGCGGCGGGCCGCGTCGGCGTTGAAGGACGCGTCGCCGCCGCGCAGGTCGCCCGGGGCGGAGCGGGGGAGGCCCAGGTCGACCGTGTCGAGGCGGGTCTCGCGGACCGCTCCGTCGTGGGCCAGCCAGACCCGGGTCGGCGCGGCGGTGCTGATCTCGTCGAGGCCGTCCTCGCCGCGGACCACGAGCACCGAGTCGCCGCGGCCGGCGAACACGGCCGCCACCACCGGGGCCATCCGCTCGTCGAAGCAGCCGACCAGGCCCGAGCGCGGACGGGCCGGGTTGCTGAGCGGCCCCAGGAAGTTGAACGCGGTCGGCACGCCGATCTCGCGTCGGGTCGGGCCGGCGTGCCGCATGCCCGGGTGGAACCGGGCCGCGAAGCAGAAGCCGATGCCCGCCTCGGCCACGGTGCGGGCCACCCCGGCCGGGCCGAGCTCCAGCGGGATGCCGAAGTGCTCCAGCAGGTCCGCGGTGCCGCACAGCGACGACGCGGCGCGGTTGCCGTGCTTGACCACCCGGACGCCGCAGGCGGCGACCACCATCGCGGCCATCGTCGAGATGTTGACCGTGTGCGCCCGGTCGCCGCCGGTGCCGACGACGTCGACCGCGTCGGCCCGCACGGACTCCGGCAGGTCGACGGTGACCGCGGCGGTGAGCATCGCCTCGACGAGGCCGCCGAGCTCCGCCGGCGTCTCACCCTTGGCCCGCAGCGCCATCATGAACGCGGCGATCTGGGCGGGTGTGGCCGAGCCGGCCATGATCTCGCCCATCGCCCACGCCGTGTCCGGGGTGGCGAGGTCCTCGTCGCGCAGCAGCGCGGCGAGCAGGTTGGGCCAGGTCCGATCGCCCATGCCGGGCCTCCCGTGTCGGGCCGGAGGTATCAGGGGAACTCAGGCGGTGGTGACCGGCCCGCCGGAGGCGTACGAGCGGAGCATGGCCGCGACGGTGCGGCCGGTCTCGATCGGGTCGAGCGGGAACATCAGGGTGCCCTCGACCTGCGCGTAGGCGGCCAGCCAACGGTCGGCGGCGCGGGCCAGCACGAGGCAGACCGGCGGCGCGGCGTTGGGGCGGTCGTCCTTGATCTGCCGGGCCAGGCCCACGCCGCCGGCCGGGGTCGCCTCGCCGTCGAGCAGCATCAGGTCGATCTCGTAGTCGTCGACCAGGCGCACGCAGGCGTCGTAGTCGTCGGCCTCGACGAACTCGACCTGCAGGTCGGCGGCCGGCCGGGTGCCCACGGCCAGGCGCATCCGGTCGCGCACCTTCGGGTCGTCGCTGTAGAGCAGGACGGTGTACGTGCGGTCGGTCATTGAAAGGCTCCCACGTGGTTAGTCGTGCGCCGCCGATCGTACCGTCGCGTCGTTTTGATCTTGAGCCCGCTCCCGGGCCTCCTGCCGGTCGAGCTCGCGGTCGATCCGGCGGGCCTCCCGCTCGGAGGCGCGGATCCACTGCACCACCAGCACCGCGATCATCGTCACACTGACGAACTCGCCGCCCGCCCAGAGGATGCCGCCGGCCGCTCGCTGGTCGTCGAAGGGGTTGGCCCAGGACAGGTGCAGCGACGGGTACCAGTCACCGCCGAGCAGCGTCGTGCTCTGCATGATGGTCAGCCCCAGCACCGTGTGGAACGGCACGGACAGCAGCATCAGCAGCGCCCGGGCCGGGTACGGCCAGCGCCCCGGCAACGGGTCGAGGCCCAGCAGTGGCCAGAAGAACAGGCAGCCGACCAGGATGAAGTGCGCGTGGGTGAGCTCGTGCAGCCACTCGTGCCGCAGCGTCTGCTCGTAGAGGCCGGTGAAGTAGAGCGCGAACGGCGTGGCCACGAACAGGCCGAACGCCACGAGCGGGAAGGTGAACAGCTTCGCCACGTGGCTGTGCACCACCGCGAGCAGCCGGGCGCGGGGAGCGCCGTGCAGCGTGCGTAGGGCCAACGTCATCGGTGCGCCGAGCGCGAGGAAGATCGGCGCGCCCATGGACAACACCATGTGTTGCACCATGTGGACCGAGAGCAACGTCGTGTCGTACGCGTGCAGGCCACTGACCGTAACCGAGGCGATACCGCCGAGGCCGGGCACGAGGAAGAACACCGTGCGGGAGACCGGCCACCTGTCGCCGCGTACCCGGAGCCGGTGCACGCCGTAGAGGTAGAGGCCGGCCGCCACCACGAGGAGCACCGTCAGCCAGCTGTCGAGCCGGATCTCGGTGAACACCGACGCGATGGTGAACGGCGGGGGCGTCGCTTCTGCCAGGACCACGCAGCCAGGTTAGTCCCGGGTGGGTTGGTGGCATTTGCCGGGCCACGGCGCGCCGGACGCACCCCCGCGATCGTCTTCGGTGGTGGAGCGCAATAATGACCGCGTGACTGCGGCCCCAGCGATCGACAAGAGCCGGATCCATTCCCTGACGAGACCAAACATGGTCTCGGTGGGAACGATCGTCTGGCTCTCCAGTGAACTGATGTTCTTCGCGGCTTTGTTCGCGATGTACTTCTCCATTCGCGCTGCGGCGCCTGAGCTCTGGGCGGAACACACGCCAGAGCTCAACATCCCGTACGCGACGACGTTCACGGTCATCCTGGTGCTGTCGTCGATCACCTGCCAGATGGGCGTGTTCGCCGCGGAGCGCGGTGACGTCTACAAGCTGCGGCAGTGGTTCACGCTGACGTTCCTGATGGGTCTGACGTTCCTGTGCGGCCAGCTCTTCGAGTACCACACGCTGGTCGGCGAGGGCATCAAGATCAACACTGACGGTTACGGCTCGATGTTCTACCTGACCACCGGCTTCCACGGCCTGCACGTGGCCGGCGGTCTGCTCGCCTTCATCATCTACATGATCCGGACGACGATGGGGCGCTTCACCCCGGCGCAGGCGACGTCGGCGATCGTCGTGTCGTACTACTGGCACTTCGTCGACGTCGTGTGGATCGGTCTGTTCCTCATGATCTACGGTCTCCAGTGATCATGAGCGTCACGTTTCCGACCGCCGCATCGTCGTACGGACAAGGTCGCACACCCGTGAAGGACAAAGCCTGATGACATCTCCGCACCGGTCCGGCGGTCTGCTCGCCCGGATGCGCAGGAGGCGCGCCGTGCCGCGGAGCCGGGCCCGTCGCCGAGTCGCTTCGGCGCTCCGGCTGATCGCGGCCCTCGTCTTCGCCGGTGGCCTCTACACAGCGTTCGCGCCGGCCATCTCCGCCCAGGACGCACCCCTGTCCGCGGCCGCCATGGAAGGCAAGGCGCTCTTCGACACGAGCTGCATCAGCTGCCATGGCATGAACGGCCAGGGCATCGAGGGTCGCGGCCCGAGCCTGATCGGCGTCGGCGCCGCCTCGGTCGAGTTCCAGGTCGGCACCGGCCGCATGCCCCTCGGCTCGCAGGGCGCGCAGGCGCTGCCGAAGCCGCCCGTGTTCAACGAGGAGCAGACCCGCCAGCTCGCGCAGTACGTGCAGGAGCTCGGCGGCGGTCCGCAACTGCCGGAGGGCAACGACCTGCACTCGGGCGGCGACGTCGCGGCCGGCGGCCAGATCTTCCGCCTCAACTGCTCGTCCTGCCACGCCTTCGGCGGTGGCGGCGGTGCGCTCTCCTCGGGCAAGTTCGCCCCGCGGATCAGCGACACCGACGACCGGGTCATCTGGGCCGCGATGCTCTCCGGCCCGCAGAACATGCCCGTGTTCGGTGACAACCAGCTCACCCCGGACCAGAAGCGCGACGTGATCGCCTACATCCAGGAGACGCTGAAGGACCGCGACCCGGGCGGCTTCAACCTCGGCCGGCTCGGCCCGACGACCGAAGGCCTCGCGGTCTTCGTGGTGGGCATCACCGCGCTGATCTTCACGGCACTGTGGATTGCGGGGAAGTCATGACCGTCCAGACCACCGGATCCAACGGCAACGGCCACGGGTCGCCCGTTCCGGAGGAGATCGACTACGACGACCCGCGTACGACCCGGTTCGAGAAGGTCAAGGCCGCCGCCCGGCAGGACGGCGTCGACATCGTGCACTACGAGCCGCAGTTCCCCGAGCGGGGCTCGCGGCTCGAGAAGCGGATGTCTCGCAACGTCTCCTTCATGTTCCTGCTCGTCGGCCTGTTCGGCACGGCGTTCGTCGTGCTCTACATCGTCTGGCCCTGGCGCTACAAGCAGGGCGACGTGATGATGAAGTACTACACGCCGCTGCTCGGCATCACGCTCGGCCTGGCGCTGCTGTTCCTCGCCTTCGCGATCCTCACCTGGGGCAAGAAGCTGCTGCCCAAGGAGGTCTCGATCCAGGACCGGCACGACGGCGGGGCGCCCGAGGGCGACCGCCGGGCGGTCGGCCAGACCCTGGCCTACATGGTCGAGGAGCTCGGCGTGAAGCGCCGGCCCCTGCTCGGACTCGCGGCCGCGGCCGGCCTCGCACCGGTGGCCGTGGTCGTGGCGGCACCGCTGGTCGGTGGGTTGATCAAGAACCCGCACGCCGACAACCAGATGTTCACCACCGGCTGGTCTCCGATCAAGGAGCCCAACGGCGGCACCAAGCTGATCCGGCTCACCCGCGACGACGGCACGCCGATCCGGCCCGCCGACGTCAGCGCCGGTGGCCAGATGACGGTGTTCCCCGGCATCCCCGGTGGCGCCACCAACCAGCACGCCGACTCGCCGACGCTGCTGATCCACCTGCGGCCCGACGACGCGGCCGTGGCACGGGCCAACAACGTCAAGGGCACCGGGCACGACAAGTTCGACCGCAGCGACTTCATGTACGGCGACTACATCGCGTACTCGAAGATCTGCACGCACGCGGGCTGCCCGGCGAGCCTCTACGAGCAGCAGACCAACCGGCTGCTCTGCCCCTGCCACCAGTCGCAGTTCCTCATCACCGACAACGCCAAGCCCGTCTTCGGTCCCGCGAGCCGCAGCCTGCCGCAGCTTCCGCTGGACGTCGACGACGAGGGATACTTCGTGGCGAGGTCGGACTACCAGGCCACCGTCGGACCTGACTTCTGGGAGCGGCCGTGAAGCGCCGAAAGATTGACCTGAAGACCCTGCCGGCCAAGGCGGGCAACGAGGTCGAGGACCGGCTCGGCGTAGCCACCCCGCTGCGCAGCATCATCAACAAGGTCTTCCCCGACCACTGGTCGTTCCTGCTGGGCGAGATCGCGCTGTTCTCGTTCATCGTGCTGCTGCTGACCGGCACGTTCCTGACCCTCTTCTTCGAGCCTTCGCTCAAGGAGGTCACGTACGACGGCAGCTACACCCCGCTGCGGGGTGTGCACATGTCGGCGGCGTACGCGTCGTCGCTGGACCTGTCGTTCGACGTCCGCGGTGGTCTGGTCATGCGCCAGATGCACCACTGGTCGGCGCTGGTCTTCATGGCCGCGATCATCGTGCACATGCTGCGCATCTTCTTCACGGGTGCGTTCCGCAAGCCGCGCGAGGTCAACTGGATCATCGGCTCGCTGCTGTTCTGGGTCGGCTTCCTCGCGGGCTTCACCGGCTACTCGCTGCCGGACGACGCGCTCTCCGGCACGGGCCTGCGGATCGCCTCGGCGATCATGCTGTCCATCCCGGTGATCGGCACCTGGCTCACGTCGTCGATCTTCAACGGCGAGTTCCCGGGCGAGATCATCATCAGCCGGTTCTTCATCGCGCACGTGCTGCTGATCCCGGCGTTGCTGGTCGCGCTGATCTCCGTGCACCTCGCGCTGGTGTTCAAGCAGAAGCACACCCAGTGGCCCGGCCCCGGCCGGACCAACACGAACGTCGTCGGCGAGCGGTTCTTCCCCCGCTACACGATCAAGCAGGCCGGCTTCTTCATGGCCGTGGCCGGCGTGATCGCGGTGCTGGCCGGTGCGCTCCAGATCAACCCGATCTGGCTGTTCGGCCCGTACGAGGCCGGTGTCGTGTCGGCGGCGTCGCAGCCCGACTGGTACGTCATGTTCCTCGACGGCTCGACCCGTTTGATGCCCGCCTGGCAGATCAACATCGGCATAGGCAACGGGTACGTCATCCCGCCGATCTTCTGGCCGACGGTGGTGCTGCCCGGGCTCCTGACGACACTGCCGCTGCTCTATCCGTTCATCGAGGCGCGGCTCAACAAGGACAACAAGATCCACAACCTGCTCCAGCGTCCGCGTGACGTGCCCCAGCGCACCGCGCTCGGCGCGATGGCGGTGGCGTTCTTCCTGGTGCTGACGCTGTCCGGCGGCAACGACGTGATCGCCGACAAGTTCAACATCAGCCTGAACGCGATGACCTGGGCCGGCCGGATCGGGTTGCTGATCGTGCCGCCGCTGGCCTACTGGGTCGCCTTCCGGATCTGCCTGGGCCTCCAGCAGCACGACCGCGAGGTGCTCGCACACGGCGTCGAGACCGGCATCATCCGGCGCTCGCCGGACGGCCGCTTCTACGAGGTCCACCAGCCGCTCGGCCACGACCACGAGGCTCTTCCCTATGCAGGTTGGGTCGTCCCGAAGAAGATGAACCGCCTGGGCGCGCTCGGCCCGGCGCTGAAGGGCTTCTTCCGGCCGCTCGAACGCCCCGCCGAGGCTCCGGTCTCGCCCGGCCACCCGCCGGTCGAGGCAGCGCCCGAACGGCGCGAGATCGAGTCCAAGCACTGAGGTCAGCTCGTCCGAAGGGCGAGGATCCCACTGGGATCCTCGCCCTTCGTGCGTACGGCGACACGCCGACCCACTTCCCACGGTGCGACCACGGAGCGTGGCAGCGTGGCCCGTGAGTGGTGACGACGGCCGCTCGCGTTCGGGTTCCGCTCTTCGAAAGGAGACGCCATGCGTGGCGAAGAGGAACTCACCTGCTCCGTCTGTGGCACAGAGCTGCCGGCCGGGCACCCGGCCGACGGCCCCGAGCTCATGTGCGAAGGCTGCGGCGCGGCCGTGGTGGTCGCACCGATCACGGTCTGGCTGCGTTCGAGCCGCAAGGGCGGGGTCGCTCCGGTGCAACGCACGGCGGCCTGATCCGGCGTCTCCGCGTCTGGTCGGCGGTCGGGCGGTTGCCGCGCCCGTCGGCTCAGGTCGGCGTCTCCGCGTCTCGTCGCCGGTCGGGCGGTTGCGGCGCCTGTGGGCTCAGGCCGGCGCGATCGTCCGGGCCAGCGGGTCGGTCTCCGCTTGCACCGTGGGGTTGCCCACCGGCTCGACCGTGTCGTCGGTGCGGGCGTAGCGCTGGCTGAGGAGCACGCTCCTGGCCAGGCCGACCTGGTGCGCCTCGACGAACACCGCCTCGACGCGGTCGCCGTCGACCCTCAGGTAGCCGTCCCAGGCCAGGGCGACCGCGGTCGTACCGGTGGGGACGGTGGCCAGCGCCGCGCGGCCGGCGCCGACGCTGTCTTCGCCGGCCACGAACCGGGTCAGGCCGCGAGTGCCGTCGGCCCGGTCGAGAAAGGCGAACGGCACGAAGCCTTCCGGGGCGATGGCGGCGTTCTCCAGCGCGTAGTCGAGGGCGGCGAAGAGCAGGTCCTTGCTCGCCTCCGACATCTCGTCCCAGACCCTCATGCCTTTTCCGAGCCGTCGCGAGCGGCGAACCAGTCCCGGATCAGGGTGGTGACGGGTTCGGGTGCCCGTACCCAGGCGAAGTGGGCCGGCCGTCCCTCCGCCTCGATCCGTGCGACGCGCTCGCGCCGGACCGGTGCCCGGCGCAGCTTGGCGGCCGTGTGGTCGACGGCCTCGTGCGGCGTGTAGAAGTCGCCGTCGATGCTGATCGCGAGCACGGGCGTGGTGACGTCGGCCATCGCGGCGTCGGCGCCGGGGAACCGGCCCGTGCGCGCGGTCCGCGCCCAGTCGGTCATCACCCCGCGGGCCTGCCGGCCGCCGAACGTCCAGCCGGGCCAGAAGCGGAGCACGGTCGCGACCGCGCCGATCGCCTGCGTGTACGCCCAGACGACCCGGCCGTGCCTCGGGTAGCTCCGCCAGTAGGGGATCGCGGCCGCGACCAGGGCGATGCCGTCGACCGGGGCGTCCGGCGTGGTCGCCAGGTGCAGCAGGCCGGCCTGGCCGCCGAGCGAGTGGCCGACCAGCAGGACCCGGTGGTCGTCGGCCTTGAGTTCGGCGAGCACGGCGCCGACGTCGTCGGCCAGGTCGGCGTAGCCGTAGCGGGACGCGCGGCCCGGAGGCGGGGTGCTGTCGCCGGTGCCGCGCAGGTCCGCGACGACCACCGCGAAGCCCGCCGCGACCAGCGACTCGGCCAGCGGACGGTAGAAGCGGGCGGCGGCGCCCATCGCGGGCAGCACCAGGGCGACCGGGGCGGTCGGCGAGGGCGACGGGTAGTGGTGCAGTGCGACCCGGTCGGACCCGCGGTCGACGTGCCGCCGGTCAGTCGGACTCACGGAGACCGATCGAGAACGCCTCTTCGAGGTCGTGCTGCGAATAGGCCCGGAACGCGATGTGGCTGTCGGTGCTGATCACACCGTCGACCTTGGAGATGCCGCCCGCGATGACGTCGGCGATCTGGTCGAACTCCCGGACCCGGACGATCGCGATCAGGTCGACGCCGCCCGCGACGGAGTAGACCTCGCTGACCCCGTTGATGTCGGCCAGCTTCTCGGCCACCTCGGGGATCGAGTCGGCGGCGCAGTCGATCAGGACGATCGCGGTGATCACCGATGGGCTCCTCTCGTCGTGCCTGGGGGCATGCTATCGGCCCGCGACGGTCAGCTGCCGGCCCGCCCGGATCACGTGGTCGAGCCGTTCGCCCGCGACGACTTCGGCGTTCGGCCAGACGACGCTGTCGGTGACATCGCCGGCGACGACGGCACCCGGGCCGACGACGGACCGCGTGCAGCGCCCGGTGACCGTGCCGGCGATCAGGTTGGCGCCACCCGCGGCGTGCAGGTTGGCGGCCAGGTAGTCGCGCGGCGTACCCGTGTCGAAGAAGACCCCGTCGAAGGGAACCACCTCGAGCTCACCGTCGGCCTCGGCCGGTCGCCAGACCGTGCGGACCAACTCTGCCGGGGTGGTGTCGAGGTCGCGCACCCGGCGCCAGGGCAGCAGCGAGAAGCCGACGAACCGGTGCCCGCTGAACAGGCCCGGCTTCTTGTCTCGCTCGGGTTGGCCGAGCAGCCTCACGGTCTCGCCGTCCCAGCCGTCGAGCAGCGCGCCCGGGTCACCGCCGGCGAGGTAGGCGTCGGCGTTGCCGACGAGGACGCCGCGGCCGCCGATCCAGTCTCGCAGGTTGCCGACGCCGCCGGACGTGCCGAGTGGCCGGTCGGGCTCCACCGAGAGGTGCGCGCGGTCGCCGGTGTGCGCGACGACCTGGTCGCCGAGGTAGCTCGCGTTGACGGCGACGTCGGCCGGCCCGCCGAGCCCGAACCCGGCGATGCGGGCCAGGGCGAGATCGAGCAGGGGTACGTTGCCGACCGGGCAGAGCGCCTTGGGCACCGTGTCGGTGAGGGGCCGCAGCCGTTGGCCCTCGCCGGCCGCCAGCACGACGGCGCAGAGGTCACCCATCGCGGTCGCCGGCGTCGGGCGCGGCCGGCCGCGCCATGCTGGTCGGGTCGTCGGGCGCCACGAGCGGGCCGATGCCGTAGTAGGCGAGCAGGCGCGCGGTCGCGAGGGTCAGCCGCGGCAGGTCGTCGATGGGGTGGAAGACGGCCTCGTAGACCTCGGCGCCGTCGACCTCCAGCTTCGTCGTCGACGCGGGCACGGACAGCTCGAAGACCATGTCGACCCAACCCTTGGCGTGCACGACAGCGTTGGGCACGGCCGGCGTCAGCGCCCGAGGGTCCACAGTGATGCCGGACTCCTCGGCGAGCTCGCGCGCCGCACCGACGATCGGCGCCTCACCGCGGCGCAGCAGCCCGGCGGGCAGCCCCCAGCCTTTACCGGGCGGCTGGCGGAGCAGCAGCAACCGGCCGGGCGCGGGCGCCTCCGAGTCGCGGACGAGCGTCACACCGCCGACGATGTACTTGGGCACGAACGTCCGCACGATCCGCCTGCGCACCGGATGCGGAAGCCGGTAGAACACTCCGTAGACGAAAGCGCGCATCGCGCGGCGGCGGGGATCCACAGAGCAAGGCTAGTTGCAGCGAGCTTGGTCACCCGGGCGGGTCGGTGCTATTCCCGGCGGTCGACGAGGGCGACCAGGCGGTCGACGACGGACTCCGGGGTGATGGCGCGGTCGAAGACCGCGACCAGCAGCGTTTCCAGGTCGGGATAGCCCATCTCGTCGGCGAGCTGCCGCAGTGGCTGGTCGTTGGCCAGGCCGCGGTCGTGGCGGCGCAGGGCCAGGCCGATCGTGGCCCGGCCGAGGCGGACCTTGTCGGGGATGCTGATGCCGGGCTCGTCGTGGTCGGCGAACCAGCGGTTGATCTGCATCTGGGCCTGCGGCGACTTGACGAAGCCGAGCCACTCCTTGCGGGGGCCGGCCGGCACCGCGGCGCTCTCGGTCGAGTCGGCCTCGGTGAAGATCTCGACGACGTCGCCGTCGCTGAGCTCTGAGGACAGCGGGGCCAGGCGGCCGTTGATCGTGGCGGCCAGGCAGTGGTCGCCGCGTTCGGTGGACAGCTCGTAGGCCAGGTCGACCGGGGTCGAGCCCGACGGCAGGACGATCTGGCGGCTCTCGGCGAAGACCTGGATCTGCGACTCGGCGAGGTCGCAGCGCAGCGACTCGAGGAACTGCGCGGCGTCGGAGGTGGCCTGCTCCCAGTCGAGCACGCGGCGCAGCCAGGCCAGCTGCTCGACCCGGGCCTCGGCCATCGCCGCCGGGGTCTTCGGGTAGCGGAAGTGCGCGGCGATGCCGTATTCGGCGAGCTGGTGCATCGCCTCTGTGCGGATCAGGACCTCGACCGAGCGGTCGTCGGGGCCGATCACCGTGGTGTGCAGCGAGCGGTAGAGGTTGTTCTTCGGCGACGCGATGAAGTCTTTGAACCGCCCGGGGACCGGCCGCCAACTGCCGTGGATCGCGCCGAGGGCGGCGTAGCAGTCGGTGTCGGTGCCGTCGACCACGACCGCGATGCGCGGCAGGTCGTGCGGCACCGCGTAGCCGGCCTCGACCGTGTCCTTCCAGATCGAGTAGTAGTGCCTCGGCCGGGGCGTGACGGCGGCGGTCACCCGGCCGCGGCGCAGGGCGGCCTTGGCCCGCAGGGCGACCTCGGTCAGGTATTCGTCCCAGCCGGTGCGTGCCTGCACGTGCTCGTCGATCGAGGCGTAGCCGTCGGGCTCGAGGTGGAAGAGCACCACGTCGTCGAGCTCGCGCTTGAGGAGCTGGATGCCGAGCCGGTCGCAGAGGGGCACCAGCACGTCGAGGGTCGCCTTGGCGATCCGGGCGCGCGAGGCGGGGGAGCGGGCGTCGAGGGTGCGCATGTTGTGCAGCCGGTCGGCCAGCTTGATGATCAGCACGCGTACGTCTTTGCCCGCCGCGACCAGCATCTTGCGGATCGTCTCGGCCTCGGCGGCCTTGCCGTAGAAGGCCTTGTCGAACTTGGTCACGCCGTCGACCAGGTGGGCCACCTCGGGACCGAAGTCGCCGTCGAGCGCCTGGAGCGTGTAGCGCGTGTCTTCGACCGTGTCGTGCAACAGGGCCGCGACCAGCGTGGTGGTGTCCATGCCCAGCTCCGCCAGGATCTGCGCGACCGCGAGCGGGTGGGTGATGAACGGCTCGCCGCTCTTGCGGAACTGGCCGCGGTGCATGCTCTCGGCTATGCCGTATGCCCGGCGGAGGACACCGGCGTCGCCCGCGTGCACCTCGCGGTGGGTGCGGACCAGCCGCCCGACCGGATCGTCGTCGGACGCGGGCCAGGACAGGAACGTCCGTAGCCGGCGGGAGATGGGCAGGTCGCTGGACTGGACAGGCACCACACGACCCAGCGCGGCGCCGTGACCGGCGTCGACATCCACGCCCGCACACCTCCTGACGAGGCTGGCACCCGCGAATCGTGCCTTCGCCCGGGAAATCGGGCGAGACAGTCACGAGTGCATTTCTCTACCAGACTAAGTCACGCACCGTAGTCCAAATGGTCAGTTGCTTCTGTGCGAACGGGTGAGTCTGCGAATTAGGCCAGGGCTTCCGCCTTTCGGAGCAACTCCCGGTAGCGGGCCGCTCCACGGACGGGCGACGCCCAGCCGGTGGACGCCTCCACCAGTCGGGTGTCGGGTTTCTCCAACCAGGACAAAATTCGCTCGGTCTCCTCGGCGGTCGCGCTCGGCACCGGGCCGTGGCCGGGCAGCACCGTCTCGGCCGTCGCACGGAGCATCTCGATCGTCGCGCGTGGATGGACCCGCGGCGGCGAGTTGCCCGCCGCCGCCAGCCGGCCCTGCCGCACGATCGCCAGCTCCCAGCCGCCGTCGCCGGCCCGCCGTGCCGCGACGAGCTCGGTGATCGTGGTCAGCCCGAACAGCCGCTGCATCCGGACGGCCGCCCGTAGCACCGCGGCCAGCCGGCCGCGGATCACCGCCGCGTCTTCGTAGCGCCGCGCCTCGGACAGCACCGAGATGCGGCTCAGCAGCGCTTCGACGACCGTCCTCGGGTCGCCGGTCGTCGCCGCCCGGAACGGCTCGGCCGCGGCCTCCTCGTAGGCCTCCCTGCTGATCTTGTGCTCGCAGGGCGCCGCGCACTTGCCCAGCTCGGCCAGCGCGCAGGCGGGCGTCGTGGTCTTGGTCGAGAGGCGCAGCGTGCACTGCCGGAGCGGGATCGCGTCGTGCACCGCCGCCGCGGCCAGGTCGGCGGCGCGCTTGGAGGTGAACGGCCCGAGGTAGGCGGTGTCGCCTTCGGCCAGCGCGCGCACCACCGACAGCCGGGGGTAGGGCTCGTCGGTGAGCTTGAGCCAGACCACCCGCTCCGGGAACTTCGAGCGTCGGTTGTAGGGCGGCGCGTGCGCCGCGATCAGCCGTAGCTCGCGGATCTCGGCCTCCAGCCCGTGGGCGCACTCGACCGCGTCGACCCGCTCGGCGGCGCCCAGCATCTCGGAGATCCGCGCGCGCTTCTCGGCCGCCGTGAAGTAGCTGCGTACCCGGGTCGCGATGTCGACCGACGTGCCCACGTAGAGCGGGCGGTCGTCGGCGGCCCGGAAGATGTAGACCCCCGGCCCGTGCGGCAGGCCGTCGGCCAGGTGCCGCTTGCGCCGCTGCGTCGGGGTGACCGCCTTCTGGAACTCGATCGCGTCGCCGACCGTGGTGACGTTGTGGCTGCCCAGCCGGCCGATCATGGCGTGCAGCACGTCGACGGTGGCCTTGGCGTCGTCGAGCGCTCGGTGGGTCGGCTGGTTCGGCGTGCGGAAGTGCGCGGCCAGCGTGCCGAGCTTGCGGTTGGGCACCTCGTCGCGGATCAGCACCCGGCGGGCCAGCGCGGCCGTGTCGAGGACCCGCGGGTTGGGCCAGGTGTAGCCGAATTTGGCACACGCCGCCTTGAGGAAGCCGACGTCGTAGGGCGCGTTGTGGGCCACCAGCACGGCGCCCTGGACGAACTCGAGGAAGGGCGGCAGCACCTCCTCGATCGGCGGCGCGGGCAGCACCATCGCCTCGGTGATGCCGGTCAGCACCGTGATGAACGGCGGGATCGGCTGGCCCGGGTTGACCAGCGTGGCCAGCACGCCCAGCTCCTCACCGCCGCGCACCTTGACCGCGCCGATCTCGGTGATGCCGCCGCCGTCGGGCGCGCCGCCGGTGGTCTCGAGGTCGACCACCACGAAGGTCGTGTCGCGCAGGCTGGTCGCGGCAGCGGTCAGCACGCCGTCGAGCGTGCCCTGGACGAAGAGCGGTTCCACCACGGACAGGACGTTAGAACGCCGGTACGACACTTCTGTCGCACGGGCCTCAGGCGTTTCGCGTACCCGTGGCTGAAAAGATCGACTACATCGACGGGCGCGCGGGTGGCCGCGGGTGGGAGACTTGCTCCATGTCCGACCCCGAACCGCGCGACGGCCGCCTTCCCGAGGAAGCGGTCGCGCCGTCGCACGCCGGTCCGGAGCCGGAAGTCGAGCCCCTCCTCCCGGAGCCGGTCCGCCAGCGCGTGGTCGCGCTGGCGGCGTCCGCTTTGCCCGGTTTGCCCTTCGACGAGCAGCCCGTGCCGCTGCGCCGGGTGGCCAAGTTCGCGCCCAACCGACGGGCCCGGCTGGGTGGTCCGGCGATCGCCGCGCAGCTCTCCTCCGACTCGCTGTTCCGGCAGCGGATCTCCACCCGGGTGATCGCCGAGGTCGGTGACCTGGGAGCCGCCGTCCTCGAGGGCATCTGCCCGGCCGCCGCCGATCCGGTCGAGGTCGCCGCCCTGGCCTATCTCGCCCGGCCGACCGGCTGGCGCGAGCTCGTCGAGGCGGCCGGCGAGGCGGTCCGCGCCGAGGCCGACAGCGCCGCCATAGCCGGCCTGGTCCGCGAGGCCGAGCAGCGCACCGCGCGGGCCGAGCACGACCGTGCCGTGGCCCGCAGCGAGGCCGACAAGCTGCGTGACGAGCTGGCCCGGGTCAGCGCCGAGCTCGGCCAGCTCCGCGAGGAGCTGCGGGTCCAGGCGCGGACGCTGCGCGAGCTGCAGACCCGCGAGCGCAAGGCGACCGAGATGCTCGCCACGGAGAAGGGCCGCGCCGCCCGCGCCGCCGCCGACCACGACGCCGAGCTGCGCCGCGTGCGTGCCCGCCTGGCCGAGGCGGAGACCGTGGCCGGCAGCGCGCGGCAGAGCGCCAAGGAGGCGCGCTCGGTCGACGACGCGCGGCTGTGGCTCCTGCTGGAGACGATCGGGCAGGCCGCGGTCGGGCTGCGCCGTGAGCTCGCCCTCGAACCCACCGACCGGCGCCCGGCCGACTACGTCGCCGAGGCGCACGGCGACCAGCCCGGCACCCCCGCCTCCGCGGCCCGCGCGCTCGACACCGACGACCCCGCGCGCCTCGACCAGCTGCTCGCCCTGCCGCGCGCTCATCTCGTGGTCGACGGATACAACGTCACCAAACGGGGGTACGGCGAGATGTCGCTCGAGCAGCAGCGCAAGCGGCTGATCACCGGCCTGGGCGGGATCGCGGCACAGACCGGCGACGAGGTGACGGTGGTCTTCGACGGCGCCGAGCGCGTGCACGGGCTGCCGCCGGCGCCGCGTGGCGTCCGGGTGCTCTTCTCCCGCAAGGGGGAGACCGCCGACGAGCTGATCCGCCGGTTGGTCCGGGCCGAGCCGGCCGGGCGGCCGGTCGTGGTCGTGAGTTCGGACCGTGAGGTCGCCGACGGTGTACGCCGGCACGGCGCCTATCCGCTCGGCGCGGATGCCCTGGTCAGACGCTTGTCCCGGAGCTGACCCCACATTTTTGTCGGACCCGCTCGCTAGCGTTTACGTCACAGACGGTGTCTTCCTAGACAGGAGCCTGTGATGCTCATCGACTGCTCCAGCTGCGCGGTGCGCGGCGATGCGTGCCGAGGGTGCCTCGTCACCGCGCTGCTCGACGCTCCGGCCGAGATCGAGGGCCTCGACGCCGACGAGCTACGCGCGATCGAGGTGTTCGCGCGGGCCGGCTTCGAGGTGGAGGTGGTCAGCGCACAGCCGGCCGCGTTGCGGATGGTGCGCCCCCGCCCTGGCTCGCGATCCGGGTTCAGAGTCGCCTGACCTTACTATGATCCGATGCTCGCAGGAGGCACGTGATGACGCCACGGATGTGGGCGGTGGTCACCTTCTGCGTGCTCGCTGTCGCGCTGGCCGTCGTGGTCCTCGTGCTGGTGCCCTGGCACCGGCCGCCGGCGCCCCGGGCCGACCAGGTCGCGGCGCTGCGCTCGCTGCCGGCCGACCAGGTCGCGGCGGGCAAGGCCTTCCACTCGGCACTGCGCCCGGCGGGCTACGCCAGCCTGCTGGTCGGCCTGGCGGTCGCGCTGGTGCTCGGCCTGACCCCGCTCGGCGCGCGGCTCATCGAGGCGATCGGCCGGCCGTTCGGTGACCACTGGGTCGCGCAGGCGGTGCTCGGCGCCTTCGCCGTGCTCCTGGTCGCCGACCTGCTCACCCTGCCGTTCGCGGCCTGGCGGCACGTGGTGGTCTCGCGCTACGGCCTGTCCACCCAGGGCTGGGGCGGCTGGACGGTCGACCTGCTCAAGGGCTACGCCGTGTCCGCCGTGATCGGTGTGGTGGCACTGCTCGGCTTCTACGCGATCACCCACTTCGCACCGCGCTGGTGGTGGGCGTGGGGCGCGGCCGGCGCCGCGACGCTGGCCGTGCTGATGTCGTTCGTGCTGCCGGTGCTGGTCGAGCCGGTGTTCAACAAGTTCACCCCGATGGCCGCCGGCCCGCTGCGCACCGAGCTGATGCGGCTGGCCGAGACCGACGGGGTCCCGGTCCGCGACGTGCTGGTGGCCGACGCGTCCCGGCGCACCCGCGCGGTCAACGCCTACGTCTCCGGCCTGGGGCCGACCCGGCGCATCGTCGTCTACGACACGCTGCTGCGCGAGGCTGAGCCGGCCGAGGTGGTCAGCGTGGTCGCGCACGAGCTAGGGCACGCGAAGGACAACGACGTGCGCACCGGCACGCTGGTCGGCGCCCTGGGCGCGGCGCTCGCGGTGGTCACGCTCTTCCTGCTGGGCGGCTGGACGGGCCTGCTGCGCGCCGCCGGCGTCACGTCGATCGCCTCGCCCACGGCTTTCGCGCTGTTGGTCGCGGTCGTCGCGGTCGCCGGCCTGGTCTCGTCCCCGGCTCAGGCCCTGATCTCCCGCCGGGTCGAGGCCCGCGCCGACGCCCACGCCCTCGCGTTGACCAACGACCCGACGATTTTCGAGGCGATGCAGAGCCGGCTGTCGTCGGTCAACCTCGGCGACCCCGACCCCCCGCGCTGGGAATACCTGTTCGGTGCGTCCCATCCATCCACCGTGGAGCGCATGGCCGCGGCCCGCGCCTACGCCCGCGGCGAAAGGCCCTAGACCGGTGAGTCGCACCCTGCTCGTCACCAACGACTTCCCACCGCGACCCGGCGGCATCCAGAAGTTCGTGCACCAGCTCGCGGTCCGGCAGCCGGCCGGTTCGGTGGTCGTCTACGCGTCGACGTGGCGAGGCGCCGAGAAGTTCGACGCCGAGCAGCCGTTCGAGGTCGTCCGCGAGTCGACCGGGGTGCTGCTGCCGACCCCGGCGGTCGGCCGTCGCGCCGCCGAGCTCGCGCGGGCACACGACTGCGACACGGTCTGGTTCGGCGCGGCCGCGCCGCTGGGCCTCCTGGCCGACGGCCTGCGCCGCCGTGCGGGCATCTCCCGGGTCGTCGCCCTGACGCACGGCCACGAGATCGGCTGGGCGGCCCTGCCCGGCGCCCGCGGCCTGCTGCGCCGCATCGCCCGCGGCGCCGACGTGGTCACCTACCTGACCGACTACCAGCGCACCCGCCTGGAGCGCGCCCTGCACGGCCTGACCGACCTGCGCCGCCTGGCGCCGGGAGTCGACGTCGACCTGTTCCACCCGACGGTCGACGGCAGCGCGATCAGAGCCCGACACGGCATCGAGGACCGCCCGGTCGTGGTCTGCGTCTCCCGCCTGGTGCCCCGCAAGGGCCAGGACGCCCTGATCCGGGCAATGCCGGAGATCGTCAAGTCCGTCCCGGACGCGGTCCTGCTGCTCGTAGGCGGCGGCCCCGAGCACGACCGCCTCCGCCGCCTGGCGACCTCCCTGAAGGTGACCGACCACGTGGTCATCACCCGCGGCGTCCCCTGGGAGGAGCTACCGGCGCATTACGCGGCGGGCGACGTCTTCGCGATGCCGTGCCGCACCCGCAATCGCGGCCTCGACGTCGAGGGCCTGGGCATCGTCTACCTGGAGGCCTCGGCCACCGGCCTCCCGGTAGTGGCCGGCGACTCCGGCGGCGCCCCGGACGCGGTCCGCGAGGGCGAAACGGGCTACGTGGTCGACGGCCGGGACATCACCCAGATCGCCGACCGAGTCACCACCCTGCTGTCCGACCCGGACCTGGCCAACCGCATGGGCCAGGCAGGCCGAGCCTGGGTAGAACGCGATTGGCGCTGGCAAACCCAGGCCACCCGCATGCGCGCCCTGCTAACCCGCTAGCGCCGGCGCGGTCCGCACGGCGCGGTCCGCACGGCGCGCCCGCACGGCGTGGTCGTCAGCCCTGTCCGGCGCCAGACCCGCAGGGTCCGACCGAGCACGCCCGCGGGGGCCGCGGGCGTGGTCCGTAGACAGGCGGGCTCAGGCCGGGCGGTGGTGTTCCAGCCGCGGCGTTGGCGTGGGCGAGTTGCTTTCGTCGTGCCGCTCGCGGCATCGGTGGCCGTGCCCGGCTTGTGCCGCACCTCTGGCGCAGGTGGTGCGCCTGGGTGCGAGGCGTTCCGCCGGCCGGCGGCTGGCCGTGGGTTACAGGAGGTCGGAGGCCGGGCGTTTGTGGGCCACCAGGATGGCGTGCGGGGTCAGTTCGCCGTTCACCGGCTCGCGGACCACGCGGACCTGGATGTCGAAGCCCGCCTTGTCCAGGAGGACAGCCACCTGGTCAGGCTGCCGGCGGCGGAAGAGCAGGTCGACCTCGTGGCCGAAGGCCTCCGTGTAGTGATGGGGCTGGTCACCGACCTGGAAGGCCACCCACAGGTAGCCGCCGGGCCGCAGTACGCGGTGGAACCCGGCGAGGACCTCCGGGAGCACCTCGTCCGGCAGGTGGATCAGCGAGTAGTTGGCCAGGAGGCCCGCCAGGCTCTCCGGCTCCTGGTCGAGCGAGAGCATCGAGCCCTCGGTGAACCGGATGCCGGGGTTCTCGGCCCGGGCGATGGCCAGGAAGCCCGGGGTGAGGTCGATCCCGGCGATGTCGACGCCCTGGGAGTGGAGGAAGCCGGTGGTCCGGCCCGGTCCGCAGCCGACGTCCAGGACCGGTCCGTCGCCGACGATCTCGGCGAACCAGGTCAACAGAGCGCGATGCAGCGGCCAGCGCCGCAGTTCGTCCTCGAACTGGCTCGCGTACGCGGTGGCGATGGTGTCGTAGGACGTCCGGGTCTTGGTCACGAAGTCGGGTTCCAACACGATCACGGAGCCTACGCGCAGACGTGGGCCACGTCATGGCGCCGGAGGCCGCGATCGTGGCACCTTGGATCCGTGGGCTCCTCCGCCGTCACCGGCCTCGTGGTGGCCGCCGCCGTTCTCGTGGTGGCGACCGCTTTCGGCCTGTGGCGCAAGCGGCACGACGGCCGCCTACGGCCCGTCGCCGTGGGACCCGCCGCGCGCAGTGCCGACACGCCCGGCGGCACGGACGGACCGAACACCGCAAGCCGATCCGCAGCCCCGCGAGCTGCCGACGACGCGAGGAGCGACACGGCGTTGCCCAGCGACGACAGCTCCGCGACCCTGGCCGCGGACGACGCGCATGCCGCCTTCGGGCAGACCCTGCTCGACCTCGGCGTCGATCCCGCGACCCCCGTGACGCTGCTCCAGTTCTCGTCCGCCTTCTGCGCACCCTGTCGGACCACCCGCCGCGTTCTCGCCGACGTCGCCACGATGCTCGACGGGGTCGCCCACGTCGAGGTCGACGCGGAGAGCCACCTCGAGGCCGTGCGGGCGCTCGACATCTGGCGCACGCCGACCACCTTGATCGTCACCGGTGGCCGGATCGTGCAGCGGGCCGGTGGCGTGCCGGCCAAGGCCCAGGTGGTCGTCGCGATCGCGCCGATGATCGAGCGGTCGGCGTCGGCGTCATGAACGACAAGCTCACCCGCCGCCGCACCGTCGACCTCGGACGTCTCTCCGCCAGTCTCTGTCGCTGAACGCCAGCACGACGCGCAACGGACCTGGCCCGACGAGACCCCCCGAAGGTGCGACCGATGTTGCTCGACCCCCGTGGCCCGCGCTTCGCCGCCGGCCTCACCGCGATCGTGTTCGTCCTGATCCTGGTGACCGGCGCCTGGTGGCTAGCCCTCGCGCAGGCCGTCGTCTTCGCCCTCACCGCGATCGACCCCCGCAAAGGCCCTTACTCACTGCTCTATCGCACGGTGGTGGCGCCCCGACTGGCCCCACCCTCGGAGCGGGAGCCCGCCGAGCCCGTGCGGTTCGCGCAGGCGCTCGGGGGAGTGTTCGCGGTCGCCGCGGCCATCGGCTACGGCACCGGCGGCACGGCGGTCGGGATCGTGGCGGCAGCGTTCGGCCTCGCCGCCGCGTTCCTCAACAGCGTCTTCGGGCTGTGCCTGGGATGCGAGCTCTACCTCGCCACACGCCGGATGCGCGGACGGCCCATGGCCGCCCGCGTCATCACGGAGGACTAGAACTTCGGTGCGTCCGGTGCTTCGAGCAGGCCGAGCCGTAGCGCGGTCATCAGGGCCTGCGCCCGGTTGGCGGCGCCGAGCTTCTCGTAGAGCTTCGAGATGTGCGTCTTGGCCGTCGACTCGCTGACGAAGAGCTGCTTGGCGATGCCGGCCACCGACATGCCGTCGGCGAGCAGGCGCAGCACCTGTCCCTCGCGCGGGGACAGCTGCGGGCCGGACGGGGCCAGCCGGCGCTTCATCGCCTCGGCCAGATCGGCGGCGGTGAAGGCCGACGGCGACGACGCGGCGTGCCGGGCGGCCGCGACGACCTCGTCGGCGGGGGCGGTCTTCGGGACGAACGCGCTGGCGCCCGCCTCGAGCGCGCCGAACAGCTGGTCGTCGCCCGCGTACATGGTCAGCACCACGATGCCCATCGTCGCGCTCGACTTGCGCAGCGCGCGGGTCGCCTCGAGGCCGCTGCCGTCGGGAAGGCGCAGGTCCATGATCACGACATCGGGCTGCAGAGCACCGGCCTGGCGTACGCCCTCGGCTGCGGTGGCGGCCTCGCCCACGACCTCGAACTGACGGTCGCGCTCGAACGCGTGCCGCAGGCCCTTGCGGATCAGGTCGTGATCGTCGACCAGGAGGACCTTGGTGCGAGTGGCCGGCGATGGGCTGGTCGTCATGCTCGGGTTACTCCCCTTCTGATGCGGTGACGCTATCGCGCACGCTACCGCGCCGCGGTGGCGTGCCGACTACCACCGCCACGGTCGTGCCGGACGGGCTTCGCGGACTGATCTCCAACCGGCCTCGGATACGTTCCGCTCTCTCCGCCATGATCGCAAGACCGTAGCGCCCGTCTGGACGCTGGTCAGCGATCCCCTGACCGTCATCCGACACTTCGATCTGTGCGTACGGCGGATCGATGGAACACGAGACCCACAGGTTAGTGGCTCCGGCGTGTTTTCGGGCGTTCGTGATCGCTTCCTGTGCGATCCGGAGGAGCTCGGCCTCCGTGGCCGCGGGCAGCCGGGCGGTCGACTCGTCGAGCGTCACGTGCACGCGCAGCCCACCGGAGGCGCCGACGGTGCGCGCGTACTCGGAGATCGCCGCGGCCAGACCACCTTGCCGGTCGACCTCGGAGCGCAGCTCGAACAGCGACAGCCGCAACTCGGTGATCACGCGTGTCACCTCGCCGCGCAGCGTCCGCAGCTCCTCGGCGGTCTCCTTGGCGTCGTCGGGCAGGGTGGCGAGCGCGTTGTCGATCCCGTAGCCGACCATGACCAGCTCCTGCGCGACCCCGTCGTGGATCTCGCGCGCGAGCCGCTGCCGTTCCTCGTTGGTGGCCAGCGAGCGGACCTCGTCGAACAGCAGCGCCGCCTCCAGCCGCAGCGCGGCGGGACCGGTCAGGGCGGTCACCTGCTGCACCACGACCGGCGGATAGGCACCCGGGACGTCGGCCTCGATGATCACCAATCCGACGGTACGGAGGCCGGCCACCAGCGGCACCACCAGCGCGGAGACGTCACCCCGGCGGTGGGAACGGGCCTGCGACCGGTTGGCCGTGTACGGCTGCTGGCTGGCCCACGCCTCGGCGATCGCGGAGTCCGCGTCGAGGCTGGTCTCCCAGTCGACGCGGTCGACGCCCGCCTGGGCGAGCACCACCAACCGGCCGCCGCCGCTCGCGGAGAGCACCGCGGCCCGGTCGGCCCGGGCCACCCCGCGCAGCTCCTCGACCAGGTGCTCGGAGATGCCACCCGGGTCGAGCGTGGCGCCGGGCAGCTGCCGCGCGACGCTGCGGAGCTGGGTCAGGAGCCGGGTCGCCTCCGCGTACGGCTGGGGTCGTCCGGCCTTCTCCCGCTGCTGCATGATCCGCTGGAGGGTCGACGCGGCCAGCGTGCCGAGCGACGCCAGGATCAGCCACTGCGCCGCGACCACCAGGTAGCCGGGCTTGGCGATCAGCGGTTCGTCGCCGGTCGAGCTGATCGCGCCACCGACGACCAGCGCCAGGGTGGCCGTGCCGAGCAGGGCGGCACTCTCCCCGGAGCGCCGGCGCAGCGCGGTCACGGTCAGCGGCACCGACAGGTAGGGGAGCAGGGCCGCCGCCCCGATGCCCTGCCCGAGCGCGTTGCTCGCCGTGTGCTCGGCGACCTGGCTGGCACCGATGCCCACCACGATCACCTCGGCGAAACGTCCGAGCGGGGCGAGCACCGGGTGCCGGGGCGCGATCACGGCCGGCAGCCCGGCGACGATCAGCAGCGCCACCCACCACAGCTGTTCCAGCTGTTGCGTCGTGAGCAGCACGAGGACAGCGACGAGCGCGAGCATGACGATCCGCGCGGCCACGGCGAGCGGGTGGGCGCGGATCGGCGTCGGTGCGGGCGCCTCGGCGGTCATCGGCGATAGATCTCGTCAATCACGGCCTGGTGCGTCTTCATCACGACGCCCCGCTTGACCTTGAGCGACGGCGTCAGCTCACCGGTCGCTTCGGTGAAGTCCTCCGCCAGGATGCGGAACTCCTTGATCGCCTCGGCGCGGGAGACCGCCTTGTTGGCCTCGTCGATCGCGCTCTGGATCTCGGCCCGCAGCTTCTCGTCGGAGCGCAGGTCCGCCACGGCGGTGTCGGCGGGCAGGCCCATCGACTCCAGCCAGCGGGGCAGCGACTCCGGGTCGACGGTGACCAGCGCGGCGATGAACGGCTGCCGGTCGCCGACCACCATCGCCTGGCTGACCAGGTAGTGCGCCCGGATCCGGTCCTCGAGCACGGCCGGCGCGACGTTCTTGCCGGCGGCGGTGACGATGATCTCCTTCTTCCGACCCGTGATGCTGAGGAAACCGTCGTCGTCGAGCTCGCCGAGGTCTCCGGTCGCGAACCAGCCGTCCTCGTCCAGCACCTCGGCGGTCGCGGTCGGGTTGCGCCAGTATTCCTTGAAGACGATCGGGCCCTTCACCATGATCTCGCCGTCGTCGGCGACCCGGACGGTCACACCGGGCAGCGGGCGGCCGACGGTGCCGATGCGGGTGGCACTCTCCAGGTTGGCGGCGATCGCCGGGGAGGTCTCGGTGAGGCCGTAGCCCTCGTACACGGTGACGCCGATGCCGCGGAAGAAGTGCGCCAGGCGGGCACCGAGCGGAGCGCCGCCGGAGATCGCCCGGGTGCACCGGCCGCCCATCGCGGCCCGGAGCTTGCCGTAGACCAGCTTGTCGTAGAGGGCGTGCTGCATCCGCAGGGCCAGCCCGGGGCCGGAGCCCTCCATCGCGGTCGAGTACGCGATCGCGACCTGCTCGGCCTTGTCGAAGACGGCGCCCTTGCCGGAGGCGGCCGCGCGCTGTTTGGCGCCGGTGTGCACCTTCTCGAACACCCGCGGCACGGAGAGCAGGAACGAGGGCTGGAAGTCCTGGAGGTCCTCGACCAGCGTCTTGGTGTCCGGCAGGTGCCCCATCGTGGCCCGGGCCTGCACCATGCCGATCTGGATCAGCCGGGCGAACGAGTGCGCCAGCGGCAGGAAGAGCAGCGTCGAGCCGCCCTGGTGGAACAGGTCCGGCAGCACCGGCACCGCGTTGGCGATGTCGGAGAGCAGGTTGCGGTGGGTCAGCACGCAGCCCTTGGGCCGGCCGGTCGTACCGCTGGTGTAGATGATCGTGGCGATGTCGTCGGCGGTCGACGTGCGCCGCTGCTCGTCGATGACCGCGGCGTCGACCGTCGCGCCGCGCTCGCGGAGCAGGTCGAGGTCGTCGGACTCGATCCGCCACACCTCGGTGAGGTCGGGCAGGTCGGCGCGGATCTCGGAGACCGTCGCGGCGTGTGCGGAGGTCTCGACGAAGATCGCGACCGCGCCGGAGTCCTCCAGCATCCAGCGGACCTGCTCGGCGCTCGACGTCTCGTAGACCGGGACGGTGACCGCGCCGACCGACCAGATCGCGTAGTCGACGAGCGTCCACTCGTAGCGCGTGCGACTCATCAGCCCCACCCGCTGGCCAGGCTGGATGCCGGCCGCGACCAGCCCGCGGGCCAGTGCGACGACCTCGTCCCGGAACTGGCCGCAGGTGACGTCGAGCCACCGGCCGTCGCGGCGCCGGCGGAACTGCACCGCGTCGGGTGCCGCCGCGGCGTTGTCCCAGACCGGATCGGTCAGGTTCGCCGCGTCCCCGATCGTCACGACGGGGGGAACGGAGAATTCGCGCACCTGGCCTCCTACAGAACGCGATCAGCTAAATGCAACCTACCCGTATCGACAAACAGTCCGATCCGGGGGACCAGCGAGCCGACAGCCGGCGGACACGGTGGAAAGAGGTAGCCTGCCCCACATGGCGGACTCCTCCACCCAGTCGATCGGCATCGACGCCACCCCTGACCAGGTCGCGGCGGTGATTTGCGACTTCGTGCGCTACCCGGAGTGGACCACGGCGATGAAGTCGGTCGAGGTGGTCGAGGAATACGAAGACGGCTATGCGAGCCAGGTGCGGTTCGTGATCGATGCCGGCGTGCTGGTGGACGAATACACCCTCCAATACGAGTACGCCGAGGACATCTCGCGCATCGAATGGCATCTGGTCGAGCCGTCGAAGATGCAGAAGACGCAGAACGGCTCCTACGACATCGAACCGGTCGGCGAGCGTGGGAGCGAGGTCACGTACACGCTCGAAGTCGACCTGGCGGTGGGCATGCTTGGCATGTTCCGCAAGAAAGCCGAGAAGATGATCATGGATGCCGCGCTGAAGCAGCTCAAGGGCCGGGTGGAGTCCCTCTACCCGCGCGCCTGACCGAGCCCGCACTACCTGAGGAACGACGATGGCACCGCAACCCGACCCCACGTCCGCCCGCGGCGAGGCCGAGCGCCTCGTCGCCGCAGCGCTCGCCATGGCGCGCCGCGCCGGTGACGGCCCTGGCCTCGCGGCGGGCATTAGCGCGCTCGGCTCGCTGACCGACGTGCTCGGCAGCGCCTTCGGCGGCGACCATCACCCGTCCGGGGGTACGCGGTCGGGGCCGAAGATCGCGACCGGCACTGAGCCAAAGATCGCCACTGGCGATGCGGAATGCTGTGTCTGCCCGATCTGCCGAGTGATCGTGGCCCTGCGCGACCCGAGCCCCGAGTTCGCCGAGCGGCTCGCGACGGGAGCCGGTGACTTCGCGGCCGGGGTGGCCAGCCTGCTCCGGGCGGTCAACAGCTCCTCCGCCGTGCGGGACCCGCAGCCGCCGCCACCGCCCGCCCCCCGGTTCTCCGACGACGAGATCTGGCGCGCGGCCACCCGTACCCGCGATGATGTTGGACCGGGCCCCGCGGCCGGTGACGTCTGGGCGGCGGCCACCGCTGCTGGGCGCGCGGCCGACGACGAGGTCGAGCCGCAGCGCAAGCCAGCGAAACCGATGGCCCGCAAGGCCGTCAAGCGAACGGCGCCACCGGCGCCACGGTCGGACGACGACGCCTGAGTGGCGGCCGTCGACCGACGACAGCACAGCAGAGGGGAGCGGCAGCGGTGACGCTGACCATCGGAGTCGACGTGGGTGGCACCAAGGTCGCCGGTGGGGTGGTCGACGAGAACGGGACGGTCGTCACGACCGTCCGGCGGGACACTCCCGCGGACGACGTCGCCCGCACCCGAGACACGATCGTCGAGGTCGCCGCCGAGCTCGCCGCGGCCTACCCGGCCACCGCCGTCGGCATCGGCGCGGCCGGCTGGATCGACGCCACGCGCTCGACCGTGCTGTTCGCACCCAACATCGCCTGGCGCGACGAGCCGCTGCGCGACTACGTCAGTGACAAGGTCGGCCTGCCGGTCATCGTCGAGAACGACGGCAACGCCGCCGCCTGGGCGGAGTTCCGCTACGGCGCCGCGCACGACGCCGAGGACTCGATGGTGATGTTCACCATCGGCACCGGGGTCGGCGGCGCCATCGTGCTCGGCGGAGAGCTGGTCCGCGGCACCAACGGCATCGCGGCCGAGCTGGGCCACATGGGCCTGGTGCCCGGCGGGCACAAGTGCGGCTGCGGCCGGCTCGGCTGCATCGAGCAGTACGCCAGTGGCAACGCACTGGTCCGCTTCGCCCGCGCCGGCGCCCGGCAGGAGCCGCACCGCGCGGAGCGGCTGCTCGGCCTGGCCGGCGGCGACCCCGACCGGGTCAACGGCCCGATGGTGACCGCCGCCGCCCGCGACGGCGACGAGGTGTCCCGCGAGGCGTTCGCGCAGATCGGCACCTGGCTCGGCATGGGCCTGGCCGACATGGTCCAGGTGCTCGACCCGCAGGTGCTGGTGGTCGGCGGCGGCGTGGTCGACGCCGGCGAGCTGCTGATGGGTCCGGCCCGCGAGTCCTACCAGGAGTCCCTGGCCCAGCGCGGCCGCTGGCCGGTGGCTGACCTGCGCGTCGCCAAGCTCGGCAACGGTGCGGGCCTCGTGGGCGCGGCCGACCTGGCCCGGCGCCGATGACAGCCCGCGTCAGGGTCGTCTCGTACAACATCCACAGTTTCAAGGACGACCTCGGCGCGCTCGCTGCCGTCGTCGCGGACCTCGCGCCCGACGTGCTGGTCGTGCAGGAGGGCGCCCGGCGGTTCCGGTGGCGGCAGAAGAACGCGGCCCTCGCGGACCGGCTGCGGATGGTGGTCGGCGGTGGCGGCCTCTGGTCGCTCGGCAACCTGGTGTTGACCACGCTGCGGGTACGCGTGCTGGAGACCCGTGACGTCCGCTTCCCGCTGGTGCCGGGCCACCATCTGCGCGGGGCGGTGTTCGCCACCTGCGCGGTGCCGGGCGCCCGGTTCGTGGTGACCGGCTCGCACCTGTCCACCGACCCCGCGGTGCGCCCGCTGCAGGCGGCGGCCTGGCGGGCCGAGATGCGCGGCGGAGACCTGCCCGTCGTGGCGGCCGGCGACCTCAACGCCGAGCCCGGCGACCCGACCTGGGCCGCCGTCGCCGACGGCCTGCACATCGCGGGCACGGCACCGACCCATCCGGCGTCCGGCCCGCGCCGCGCGATCGACGGCGTCTTCGTCGACAAGCGCATCGAGGTGGCCAACTTCCGGGTCGTCGATTCCGAGCAGGCGCGCCGGGCCAGTGACCATCTACCGATCGCCGTAGATCTGGTGATACCCGACTAGACACGGACGGCGGCAGTCGGAAGGATCGGGCGGTGTCCACCGCCAACGACAGCTTCGACCCTTCCACCACCCTCTGGCGCGACGGCCGCCCGGTCTACGACCGGCGCGACACGGTCTGCGTCGTCGGTGCCGGCGCCAGCGGCCTCGCCGCGGTCAAGAACCTGCGCGAGCACGGGTTCGGCGTCGACTGCTACGAGCGGGAGACCAGCGTCGGTGGCGCCTGGAACTGGCGGCACGACCGCAGCCCGGTCTACGCCAACACGCACCTGATCTCGTCGAAGCCGTTCACCCAGTTCCCGGACTTCCCGATGCCGGACACCTGGCCGGACTACCCGCACCACAGCCAGCTGCTGTCCTATCTGGAGCACTACGCCGAGCACTTCGACCTCAACCCGCACGTCTGGTTCGGCACCGAGGTGGTCAAGGTCGAGCCGGCCGACGACACGAGCTGGGACGTGACCACCCGCAGCGCCGGCGGGGTCGGCTCCGAGCGGACCCACCGCTACCTGGCCGTCGTGCTGGCCAACGGGCACAACTGGGCGCCGAAGCAACCGGCCTACGAGGGAATCGACGAGTTCCGCGGCCAGACCATGCACGCGTCGTCCTACAAGGACCCCAAGGAGCTGCGCGGCCGCCGGGTGCTGGTGGTCGGCGGCGGCAACACCGGCTGCGACATCGCGGTCGAGGCGGCCACGTCGGCGAGCCAGACCTGGCACTCCACCCGGCGCGGCTACTGGTACCTGCCGAAGTATCTCCTCGGCCGCCCCGCCGACCAGGTCAACGACCAGATGCAGGCCGCCCGGCTGCCGCTCGGGATGCGGCAGTGGCTGGCCGCCCGCACGCTGCGGCTGACCGTCGGCGACCAGAGCCGGTTCGGGCTGCCCAAGCCCGACCACAAGGTCTTCGAGACCCACCCCATCTCCAACAGCCAGCTGATCTACCACCTGGGCCACGGCACGATCTCGCCCGTGCCCGACGTGCGGCGGTTCCACCGGAACGCGGTCGAGCTGACCGACGGGCGGCAGATCGAGCCCGACGTGGTCGTCTTCGCCACCGGCTACCTGCCCCGGTTCGAGTTCCTGGCGCCGGAGATCCTCGGCGCCGACGAGCACGGCCGGCCCACGCTCTACCTGCACGCGTTCCCGCGCACGTACCCGACACTCGCCGTCGCCGGCCTGCTGCAGCCCGATTCCGGGCTGTTCCCGCTGGTGCACTGGCAGACCGTGCTGATCGCGCGGTGGCTGCGGCTGCGCGACCGCGACCTGGAACGGGCGGCCGCCTTCTGGTCGCGCGCCTCGGCCGACGTGGGCAAGCGCTGGAACCGGGCGGGGGTCAAGGACTCGACGCGGCACTGGTTCGAGGTCAACCACGTCGACTACCTGCGGGCCGTCCAGGTCGCCCTGGACGAGCTCTCCCCGGCCACCGCGACGGCAAGGAGCACGCGATGACCTCCGTGCGGATCATGCGTTCCCGCGACTGGGCGCACCCGGTGCCGCCCGCCCGCCGCGAGGTGCTCACCGCGACCCCCGAGCTGCCCGACGACAGCAAGCCGCCGGTGCTGTTCGTGCCGGGTTTCGGGCACGGCGCCTGGGCGTACGCGGAGCACTGGCTGGAGCACGCCGCCGGGCGCGGCTTCGCCGCCCACGCGGTCAGCCCGCGCGGCCACGGCAACAGCGAGCCGGCGCCGAAGGCGGAGCTGCGCGCGTACGCGCACGACGTCGTGCAGGCCGCCGCCGGCCTCCCGCGCCAGGCGGTGCTGGTCGGCCACGGCGCCGGTGCGCTCGTGGTGGCGCACGCGCTGGCCCGCTATCCGGCCCGCGCCGGCGTGCTGGCCGCACCGGTGTTCGGCGGCTGGGCGACGCTCGGGCTCGCCTTGCGGCACAACCTGTTCGGCACCCTGCCGGCCGCGTTCGGCGGGAGGCTGCGGCTCGCCCGGCGGCAGCTGTTCAGCCGCGACCTGCCGGAGCCCGCCGCCCGGGAGTACGCACGGCGGATCGGCCACGCGTCGTCCCGTGCCCAGTGGGAGCTGTTGCGGTCGCGCGCGCCCGAGGAGCCGGTCGGCGCCCCGCCGGTGCTGGTGGTCGGCACCCCCGACGACCGGGTGGTGCCCCGGTCCGCGCTCGACAAGGTGGCCCGCCGCTACGGCGGCGCACCGCTGCTGTTCCCGGGCATGGGCCACGACCTGATGCTCGACGCCCGCTGGCAGGAGCCCCTCGACGCGATCCTGGACTGGCTGGAGAAGGGCGAGCACTAGGCTAAGAGGACGCCCGCACCACCAGCGTCGGCTCGAAGACGATCGCGGTGGTCTCGCGTCGCGGGTCGTCGATGATGGCCATCAGCAGCCGGGCCGCCTCGGCCGCCATGTCCTCCAAGGGCTGGCGGACCGTGGTGAGCTGCGGGCGGGCGGCCAGGGCGGCGCTGCTGTCGTCGAAGCCGACGACCGCGATCTCGTCGGGCACCCGGCGGCCGAGCTCGTGCAGCGCACCCAGCCCGCCCTGGGCCATCAGGTCGTTGGCGACGAAGACGGCGTCGAGGTCCGGATATTCCGACAGCAGCTCGCGCATGCCGCGGTCGCCGCTCTCGTAGGTGAAGTTGCCGGTGACCGACGGCACGAAGGATCGGCCGTGCCGGGCCATCGCCGCCCGGAAGCCGCTGCTGCGGTCGACGCTCGCTGGCACGTCGACCGGCCCGGTGATCATGCCGATCCGGCGCCGGCCCCGCGCCACCAGGTGGTCGGCGGCGAGGGCGGCACCGCGGTCGTTGGCCACGTCGACGTGGCTGATCGGCACGGGACGGGCCGGTCGACCGATCACCACGCCGGCGAGCCCGGCGTCCGCGAGGAGTTGGGGGAGGGTGTCGCCGGGGTGCAGCGAGAGCACCACCGAGCCGTCGGCCTGGCCTTGGCGCAGGTCCCCGACGAGCTGGCCACGGGCCTGGTCGGCGCCCACGAGCTGGAGCGCGAGCTGGACGCCGGCCGGGCGCAGCGCGCTCATCAGGCCGCCGACGACCCGGCCGAAGAACGGGTCGCTGAAGAACCGGCTCATGAACGGGTCGTCGTCGTGGCTCTCCGAGTCGGAGACGACCAGTGCGATCGTGCCGGTGCGCCGGGTGACCAGTGAGCGGGCCGCGCGGTTGGCCACGTATCCGGTCGCGTGCACCGCGTTCCACACGACCTCGTGCAGCTCGGGGTTGACGTTGCGGATGCCGTTGATGACCCGGGACACGGTGGCCCGGGAAACCCCCGCGAGCCGGGCCACGTCCTCCAGGGTCGGCAGGCGTGCGTTGTCAGTGGTCACGTCGCGCGTCGGCCCTCTCGTGTCGAACCGGCGAGCGGAGAGCGCTCTCCGCCGCCTGGTGGCGCCAACGCTAGCAGGGCGGCGGACGCCGGAGCGCCCGCCGCCCGGGCGAGCTCACCGATACACGCCGAACTCCCACAGCGAATAGCCGTACGCGGTGGCCCGGGTCTGTCCGTTCATCCGGACGTAGCGGCCCGTGCCGTTGATCGCGAGGCTGTCGAAGCCCCCGTTGCCCGACGTCGTCGCGTACACGGTGGTCCAGGTGTTGCCGTCGTTCGAGGTCTGCACCTGGTACGCGGTCGCGTAGGCGGCCTCCCACGCGAGCTGCACGTGGTTGAAGGACTGCACCGAGCCGAGGTCCACCTGCACCCACGCGGTCGGCACCCACTCGCTGGCCCAGCGGGTGGCATAGTCGCCGTCGACGGCGTACGCCGGGAGCTGTGGGCCGTTGGTCCCGGTCGGCTGGTAGGTCGACGCGGTCACCGGCCGACCCCGGGCGAGGTTGGTGCCGGCCATGGTCGGCGGCACGACCTTGAACGAGCGCTGCTCGATGCCCACGTTGCCCTGGCCGTCGAACGCGTAGACGTAGACCTTCCACACGCCGAGCTGCTCGGGCGCCCGCACGGAGAACGTGCCGTTTGCGGTCTCCGTGAACGTGACGTTCGAGAAGCCGGTGGCGCCCGTGATGTGCTTGTCGCTGAACATCAGGTTGTAGCGGACCAGGTCGCCCTGCGGGTCGGTGGCGGCGACGGACACCGGGAACGTGCCGCCCGCCGGCACCGCGGTCTGCGAGCCGACGGTCATGCTGGTGATCTCCGGTGGCGTGTTGGGAGCGGCCTGGCCCGTGTACGCCTGTCGCAGCGCGTGGTAACCCAGCCGGCGCCAGCCGCCCGTGGTCACGTTGAGCCAGACGCCGCCGAAGTCGTTCTCGAGGCCGTAGTGGAACTCGGTGGCACCGAGCGCGACGCCCGGGTGCGACTTGATCGCCGCCCAGCTCGCCTGGTAGCCGGCCCGCTTCTCGAGGTCCGACGGCTCGTCCGGCACGCCGTTGACGTCGTTCGGGACCTCCCACTCGCCGTCGGGCCCGGCCTCGGTGACGATGTACGGCTTGGTGTAGCCGCCCGCGATCCAGTCGTTCTTGACCCCGCCGATCGCGCCGTACGAGTTGACCGCCAACAGGTCGAGCGCCGGCGAGTACGGCTTGTAGTACGTCCACGCGTGGGTGTACGCGTCGGTCGAGGTGACGGGGTGGTTCGGATCGGCGGCATGGATCGCCACCGCCACCTCGTTGACGAACTGGGCGTACGCCACCCGCCGCGCCTCGACCACGTCGGCCGCGAGCCCGTGGTCCTGCATGGTCAGGATGACCTCGTTGCCGACGTCCCACATGAGCACGCCCTGGCGGCCCTTGAGCGCGTTGACCCGGGCCACGATCTCCGCCTTGACGCTGTTCTTGTACGCCGTGTCGTTGACGTAGTCCGCGCCCTGGTTGAGCCAGTGCCCGACGATCACCTTGATCCCGTGCCGGGCGGCGGTGTCCAGCAGCACCGGGGTCTGCGCGTCGTCGACGCCCCAGGTGCGGATGGTGTTGACGCCCATGTTCTTGAGGTCTCGCAGATAACCGTCGGCGGCGCCCTGCGGCGGGCCGTAGGTCAGCCCGCGGACCTCCCACGGCGCCCCATTGACCTGGAGCTGCCAGTTGCCCTGCGTGCCGGTGACCCGCACGACGCTGGGACCGGCCGGCACCGCCGGGTCGGTCATCGCGGCCGGCGTCGTGCCGACCGAGCGGGCGACCGAGACCGAGTCGACGCTGAGCACGCCACCCGACGTGGTGTCCGTCGTCGGGACGGTGAAGCCGGCGATGCCGCTCGGGTAGAGGCCACCGATGGCCAGGTCGAAACGCAGGTAGAAGCCGTGGTGCACGGCCGCCTGCCAGGCGGCGACGCCGACCTGGCTCTCGCGGACCACCCAGGTCTGCCGCCCGTCGAGGTAGAACCGGATCTCCTCGTCGGTCTTCGTGCGGTCGATAACCTGGCTGTACTCGTGGTAGCCGGTCTGGCAGCCGGTGCAGGACGCGAGCCCGCTGGTCCGGCCGTTGTACTCGCCGCACGGCCCGTCCGGCGCGGTGCCGCAGTGCAGCGTCTGCGACAGCTGGTTGCGCCCGTTGACGCCGCTCATGATGTCGGTCTCGCCGATGCCCGGCCAGTTGGTGAAGTTGCCGCGGAACGCGGCGCCGGTGGCCCGGAACGCCGGCCAGTAGCCGAGGCCGTTGGCGACGTCCGGCTGCTTCAGCACCGCGCTGAACCGGGTGAGCTGGCCGGCCTGCGGAGCGAAGTCGGCGCGCTGGGTCTCGACGCGACCCGAGGTCCAGGTGCCGGCGCCGTCGCGGGTGGCCCGGATCGACAACCGCCCGGCACCGTCCAGGGTGGCGTTGGCGACGCTGGCGGTCTCGACCGAGCCGGTGCCCCAGTTGGCCGCGCCGCCGGGGTACTGCGTGCCGGTGCGGACCAGCCAGTTGGCGGCGTTCGGAGCGGAGTTCGCGGCGCCGGTGAAGTCGTCGCTCCAGACGGTCTGCCAGGTGCCGGGGTCAGGGTCGGGGTTCGTGCTGCCGCCGCTCGTGAAGACCTGGAGCTCCCACAGGGAGTAGCCGTAGCCGGATCCGCGGACGGTGCCGTACATCCGGACGTAGCGGCCGGAGCCGGTGACGTTCAGCGTCTGCGTGCCGCCGCTGCCCGTCGTGGTCGCGTACACCTCGGTCCAGCTGGTGCCGTTGGTCGAGGTCTGGATCTGGAACGCGCGCCCGTAGGCGCCTTCCCACTGCAGGACGACCCGGCAGACGGCTTGGCTGGAGCCCAGGTCGACCTGGATCCACTGTGGATCGGCGAAGGCGCTCGACCAGCGCGTGCCGGGGTTGCCGTCGACGGCCATGGCCGCGTCGACGCCGGCGCCTTCGGCGGAGGAAGCGGTGGCGGGGCGCCCCTGCGCGGCGTTCGTGGTGCCACAGGTGCTGGGGTTCCCGGTGCCGCCGCCGATCGTGCCGTGCACCTGGAACTCCCACAACGAGTAGCCGTAGCCGCTGTTGCGGACCGTGCCGTACATCCGGACGTAGCGGCCCGAGCCGGTGACCGCGAGGGTCTGCACGCCGCCCGGGCCGGTCGTGGTCGAGTAGATGTCGGTCCAGGTCGTGCCGTTCGCCGACGTCTGGATCTGGAACGCGCGGGCGGAGGCGCCCTCCCAGTTGAGCGTGACCTGGGTGATGGACGCGGTGGCGCCGAGGTCGACCTGGATCCACTGCGGGTCCGACCAGGCCGAGCCCCAACGCGTGGTGGGGTTGCCGTCGACGGCGGCGGAGGCGGGCAGGTCCGCGCCTTGCGCGGAGGACGCGGTCGCGGGCTTGCCCTGGGAGATGACGGCGTCGGCGGCGCTGGCCGCGGGTGCGGCCACCACCACGGCGGTGATGGTGAGAAGGGCCGCGAGCGCGGCCGTGAGCACGCGAGGTTTCACCGGGAACTGCCTTTCCGGAGAGGGGACGGAGCTCCTTGGAGAGCGCTCTCCAGTGTTGGCAGTGTTGCGCTCGGCATTCATCGATGTCAAGGCATGTGGGGTTGACAGGAGCTCGGCCGGTGCCGGACGCTGGGAGCGATTCGGAGAGCGCTCTCCAAGGGAGTGATCAGATGGCTTTCCCGTCCACCTTCTGGTGGGGAGCGGCCACGGCCGCCTACCAGGTCGAGGGCGCCGTGGCGGAGGACGGCCGGGTGCCGTCCATCTGGGACACGTTCGCGGCGACACCGGGCGCGGTCGCGGGCGGCGACACCGGTGCGGGGGCTGCCGACCACTACCGGCGCTTCGCCTCCGACGTCGACCTGATGGCCTCGCTCGGTCTGACCGCGTACCGGTTCTCCGTCTCCTGGCCCCGCGCCGCCGACCTCGGCTTCTACGACCGGCTGTGCGACGCGCTGCTGGCCCGCGGCATCCGCCCGGTCGCGACGCTCTACCACTTCGACCTGCCGCAGTGGGTCGAGGACGCGGGCGGCTGGCTCAACCGTGACACGGCGTACCTCTTCGCCGAACACGCCGCGGCGGTCGCCAAGCGGATCGGCGACCGGGTCGCGATGTGGCACACCCTCAACGAGCCGTGGTGCTCGGCCTTCCTCGGCTACGGCACCGGCGTGCACGCACCCGGCCGGCGCGCCGACCCGTTCGCCGCCGCCCACCACCTGCTGCTCGCGCACGGGCTCGCCGTGCCGGTGTTGCGGTCGGGGTCACCCGGCTCGATCGTCAGCATCGCGCTCAACGGGGGGACCGTGCGGGCGGTCTCCGACTCGCCGGAGGACCTGGACGCCGCCCGGCGGATCGACGGCCTGCTCAACCGGATCTTCTTCGACCCGGTGCTGCGCGGTGCTTATCCGGCGGACGTGCTCGCCGACACCGAGGGGGTCACCGACTGGGCGTTCGTGCGGCCGGGGGACCTCGCCACGATCGGCGCGCCGCTCGACGCGCTGGGGGTCAACTACTACCAGCCCGACCTGGTCGGCGCGGCCGCGTCCCCCGTCGCGGACGGCAGTCCCTATCCGACCGGCGGGCGGGTCGTGCACCACCAGGTGCCCGGACCCGTGACCGAGATGGGCTGGCCCATCGACCCGACGGGATTGCGGGACATGCTGCTGCGGGTCACCGCCGACTACGGCCCGATCCCGCTCTACGTCACGGAGAACGGGGCCGCCTTCGCGGACACGGTGGTCGACGGGCGGGTGCACGATGTCGAGCGGATCGACTACCTGCGGACCCACCTGGCGGCCGCGGGCGAGGCGATGGCGGCGGGGGTCGACCTGCGGGGTTACTTCGCCTGGTCGCTGCTCGACAACTTCGAGTGGGCGCTGGGCTACGGCAAGCGGTTCGGCCTGGTGCACGTCGACTACTCGACGTTCACGCGTACGCCCAAGGACAGCGCCCTCTGGTATCGCGACCTGATCCGCGCTAGCCGGTCGTGAGCCGCTCGGCCAGGCTGCCGGTGCGGTCGAGGGCGGTGAGGTAGGAGCGCGCCCAGGCCCGGATGTCGTGGGCCCGCAGGTGTTCGCGCATCGCCCGCATCCGGTCCTCGACGTCCTCGGGGCCGGCCCGCATCGCGTGCATCAACACGGCTTTGAGCCCGTCGAGGTCGTGCGGGTTGCAGAGGTAGGCCTGGGTGAACTCGGCCGCCGCCCCGGCGAACTCGCTGAGCACGAGCGCGCCACTGTCGTCCGCCCTGGATGCCACATATTCCTTGGCCACCAGGTTCATCCCGTCGCGCAGCGGGGTGACCGCCATGATGTCGGCGACCCGGTAGAGCGCGGCGAGCTCCGCCCGGTCGAACGGCTGGTTGAGGTAGTGGATGGCCGGCTCGCCGACCCGCCCGTACTCACCGTTGATCCGCCCGACCTCCCGCTCCACCCGCTCGCGCAGCGCCCGGTTGTGCTCGACCCGCTCCCGGTTGGGCACGACGACCTGGACGACGACGGTGTCGCGCACCTTGACCTGCCCGCTGTCGAGCAGCTCGCTGTAGGCCTTGAGCCGTTGCTCGATGCCTTTCGTGTAGTCCATCCGGTCGACCGACAGGATCACGTGCCGCGGGTCACCGAGGTCGGACCGCAACCGCCGTGCCCGCGCGACCACGGAAGCGCTGCTGGCCAACGACCCCATGTCGGCGGTGTCGATCGAGACGGGAAACGCGCCGACCCGCACGATCCGGTCGCCGACCGCGATGCGCCGGTCGCTGGCCTGCAACCCGAGCACCTTGACGGAGAGCTGGGCGAAGTTGTGCGCGGCCTGGGCACGCTGGAACCCGACGAGGTCGGCGCCGAGAATCCCGCGCAGGAGCTCGGCCCGGCGGGGAAGCTGCATGAACAGCTCGGGCGGCGGGAACGGCACGTGCATGAAGAACCCGATGGTCAGGTCGGGCCGCAGCTCACGCAGGATCCCGGGCACGAGCTGCAGGTGGTAGTCCTGCACCCAGACCACGGCCCCGGGCTCGGCCAGCGCGGCGGCGGCCTCGGCGTAGCGCTGGTTGATCCGCTGATAGGCCTCCCACCAGCGGCGGTGATAGACAGGCTGCTCGACGGCGTCGTGATAGAGCGGCCAGAGCGTGGAGTTGGCGAACCCCTCGTAGTGCTCGGCGATGTCGTCGGCACTGAGCGGCACGGAGTGCATGTGGACGCCGTCGAGGTCGGGCACCTGGCGGGCGGGCCCGGTCTGACCGGCGAACCCGACCCAGGTGGCGGGACTCTTACGCAGGATGGGATGCAACGCACTGACCAGCCCACCCGGAGACCGCCGCCACTCACAGGCGCCATCGGGCGCGACACTGTCATCGACGGGCAAGCGATGTGCGACGACCACGAGGGCGCTTCTTCGCATGGGGCAGCAGGCTCCGCTCAAGCGCTGACGACGGGGGCAGTCGTCATTCCTACTGACGCCACGTTACGCGACAATTACCACCCGGTGCGCAATGGAGTGACGCACTGTCCTATTTCTACAGATTAGAAATATTTGCTCGGGCCCGTCTGGGGCACGACCGTCGCTCCCGCCAGACACCGCTCCGCTGCCAGATTCGCAGGTGGTCGCTCTTCGATCTCTGCTGAACCCATCGACTGCCTCCGGCAGCGAGAATTCATCAAGATCTAGCAATGCGCCGCGCGCGAGCGGCATCGCGCCTCCCGGAATGCCGCTCCGCGGCGAGCGACGCAAGAGATCTACGTAATTCATTGCTGCTCCAACAACAACGAATTACCTAGATCGACCGACACACCGCGCAAACCGCACCGACACCCCGACCCGTGTTCGGCGGAGCGGGCATGCGCGCGGGAGGCGGCCGGCATGTCACGCGGAGAGCGGAAGCTGCGGCGTGGGTCTTGTTACCGCGGAGGTGGCAGCGGAGCGAAGCGGAGCGGTCTCTGGCGGGAGCGACGGTCGTGCCCCCGGCGGACCCGAGTAGAAGACGATCTGTTGTAGATCAGGTCTAGACCTTTGCGCCTTGGTCGGGGTCGTAGTCGTCGTCTTCGCCGCCGTGGCGGAGGCGGGAGATCAGGGTGACGAAGCCCGCGAGGATGGCCAGGAACGCCACGACCGTCACGATCGAGCGGTCGATCGGGACCACGCCCGGGAACATGAAGAGCAGGAAGCCCAGGACGATGCCGAGGACGCCGGCTACCGCGTATTTCGAGATGCGGGGGAGTGGCGGCGGGGGCGGCGGGGTGTAGCCCTCGTCGTCCGTCGGCTCCCCGGGCAGGTCGTTGCCGAACGTGTCCAGGCCGTCGAGCAGGCTCGGGCCGTCGTCCGTGCGGGGGCCGAGCGCCACGCCGGAGAAGTCGGCGGCCGACGGGCGGCGGGCCGGTGAGGAGCTCGGCGGCGGGTCGGCCGGGCGGGTCGGGTCGCTCGCCGCGGCGAGGGTGCCGGCGGTCGCGTCCGGCGGCGGGAGGTTCTCCGAGGCCGGCCAGGTCGCGGCGGCGGGTTCCTTGTCCCAGCCTTCGACGATCTTCGCCCACGCGGCTTCGACGTCCGGATCGTGCCCGTTCGTGCGCGGTGGCTGGTCTTCGTCGGAGCCCAGCTTGGCCAGGTAGCCGCGGGCCGTCTCCACGTGGGCGCTGTCGACGTAGAGCCGGTCGACCGGCCGCGCCGGGACCGTGGTGGTGCGGGTCACCGGGTTGAGGTCGGATGAGGGCTGGAGATAGGCGGCGATGCCGCCCGCACCGAGCACGTCCAGAATGTGCTCGCCGACCCGTGGGTCGACGTCGCCGGCCACGGCGAAGTCGGCCGCGTCGAGACCGTTGTCCCGCCGGCCACGGCGGGCACCACCCGCAGACACCATGTCCTCCTGCCTGGCGCCGGGGTTCGCCCGCGCCGTGCCGCCAATCGTGACACGTACGCTGCCCCTTCCAGTAGTCCGTTGTGGCATGGCGTACGCGCTTCGTAGGCTCAATGTCGTAGCGTCAGCTCGCAGGACGCGAGGCGGGCCGGGTTGGCGGAAGGACATCGGTTGCTGTACTGGCTGCTGAAGTACGTGATCCTCGGCCCCTGGGTGCGCCTCATCTTCCGGCCCATCGTCGAGGGCCGCGAGAACGTGCCCGAGCACGGCCCGGCGATCATCGCGAGCAACCACCTGTCCTTCTCCGATTCGATCTTCATGCCGTTGGAAGTACGGCGAAAAGTCACCTTCGTGGCGAAAGCCGAGTACTTCACCGGTAAAGGGATCAAGGGCTGGCTGGTGAAGATGTTCTTCATCGGCACGGGCACGATTCCGGTCGACCGGTCCGGTGGGCGCGCGGCCCAGGCCGCCCTCGACACCCAGCTCCGCGTGCTGCGCGCCGGCAACCTGGCGGGCATCTACCCCGAGGGCACCCGGTCGCCCGACGGCCGGCTCTACCGGGGCAAGACCGGTGTGGCGCGGCTCGCACTGCTCAGCGGCGCCCCCGTCGTGCCGGTCGTGATGCTCAACGCCGACGAGATCCAGCCGCCGGGCAAGGTCATCCCGAAGATCAAGCGCGTCCGGATCCGGTTCGGCAAGCCGATCGACTTCGCCCGGTACGCGGGCATGTCCGGCGACCGGTTCGTCGAGCGGGCGGTCACCGACGAGATCATGTACGAGCTGATGGAGCTCTCGGGCCGCGAGTACGTCGACATCTACGCGCAGAAGGCGAAGAACGCCGCCGCGCGCGTACCCGGCCCGGCCAAGGCCAGCGAGCCACCCACAGCCGTCGCGGCCTAGCTCGCCAGCGTGGCCTCGGGCGCGGTGGTGCCGGTGAGGCGCAGCAGGCCCGGTGCCCGGTTGCGCGTCGCGAACGCCCGCACCTCGGTCAGCGCCACCTCCGCCGCGGCCGCCTCCTCGGCCCGGGTGAAGCTGCCCGCGGCCAGGGCGAGCGCCATCATCCGGTCCGTCACGGCGGGGATCTGCCCGTAGATGCCGGCCGCCGCCGCGTAGAGCTGGCCCGCCCGGGCCTCGTCGCCGGCGGACGCGGCCAGCGCCGCGCTCACGGTCCGCAGCGCCGCCTCCGCCCACGGCGTGCGGTGGCTGACCCGGTCGAGCATGCCGCGCACCCGCACCGCGGCGTCGCGGCCGGCCAGCGCCGCCGCGAAGGCGGCCGCCGAGACCCACTCGCCGCTGGCCAGCGCCGGCACGGCCGACCAGGACTCGGCGAGCTCGTCGAGCAGGGCGGCGGCCGTGCCGAGCTCGCCCTGCAGCGCGCGGACCTGGGCGGCCAGCCCGAGCGTCGTCCAGCGCGGCCGGTAGAAGCCGCTGTCGCGGGCGAGCTCCAGCGCGTCGGTCATGTCGTCGGTGTCGCCGACGGCCGGCACCGGCTGGTCGCGCAGCACCCGCAGGCAGGCCCGCAGGCCTCGGACCTGCATGTCCCAGCGCCCGTCCGGGGTGTCGACGAACGCGTCGGCGGCGCTCAGCAGGCGGTCGAACTCACCCGCGAAGTACGCCCGCATCACGTCGCCGGAGTAGTTGGTGTTCAGCGAGTGCCCGTCCTGGAGGGCCGAATCGGCCTGGGAGACCAGCTCCTTGGAGCCGACCCAGTCGCCTTCCTCGCTGAGCGCGTACGCCAGGTTCTGGATCGCCCGGGTCAGCGCCAGCAGCCCGTGCGTGCGGCAGAAGTCGGTCACCGCGTGGAGCTCGGCCAGCGCGCCGCGGTCGCCGGCCTGGTAGCGGGCCATCGCGACGGTGATGCGGGCGTTGGTCTGGGTCTCCACGTTGCCCAGCCGCTCGGCGATGTCACCGGCCGCCTCGGCCGCTGCGATCGCCGGCTCGCGCTCGTAGTTGAGCATGTGCAGCCGGCCCAGCTCGGCGTACGCGTCGGCCTTCTCGCTCGAGTCGGGCACTCCGTCGAACAGCTCGACGGCCCGGTCCAGGCAGGACAGCGCGGCCCGCCGGTCGGCGCGCAGCCACGCGGCCTGGCCGAGCAGGGTCCAGGCGCGGGCCGCGCTGGCCGCGTCGTCGTGCGCGGTGAGCCGGTCGGCGAGGGCGACGAGCTGGTCGGGGCCGCCGCCGCTGAGGAACTCGGTGCGGTCGCGGTAGAACGAGATCTCGGTGCGCAGCAGCTCGAGCTGGAGTCGGCCGGTCGGGTCGGACTGGTCGGCCAGCGCGATCGCTCGCTCGACGTGGTTGGCCGCCGCGTCGAGGGCGTGCAGGGCGTACGCCCGCCGCGCCGCCCGGTGCAACGCTTCGCGGGCCGCGGGGGCGAACGGGGTCGGGTCGACGCCCAGAGTCCGGGCGATCTCGTGGGCCGCCCAGCGGTGGTGGGAGAGCACCTCGGCCAGGTCGGTGTCGCGGCCGCGGGACAGCGCGTCGATCCAGTCGGCCGTGCGCTCGTGCCGGGCCACCCGCTCGGTGCGCGGCAGCCGCTGGTAGCAGACGTCGCGGACCAGCACGTGCCCGAAGCGGTATTCGGGCTGGCCGGCCATCGTGGACGTGACCTGCTCGTGCACGAAGTCCCGTTGCTCCAGCCGGCGCAGCGAGCGTTCGACCGACTCGACGTTGCGGCCCAGCGCCGCGGCGACCGCGCCCGGCCAGAACACCATGCCGACGACGGACGCGGCGAACAGCACCGTGCGGTCCTTGGGGTCGAGCAGGTCGACCCGGTTGGCGATGACCGCGTGCACGCTGTCGGGCATCGGCAGGTCGAGGCGCTTCTCCAGCGACCAGCCCCGGCCCGACTGCCGCAGGGCGCCCTGCTCGATCAGCATCCGCACGTACTCGTGCGCGTAGAGCGGGTTGCCGTCGGCCAGCTCGACCAGCGGGCTGAGCATGTCGGCGGAGAACGCGGCCTGGCCGAACATGTGCGCGTAGAGCGTGGCGATGCCGGTGGCCCGCAGCGGTGGCAGCGTGATCGTGAGAGAGCCGGTCAGCGAGCCCGCCCAGCCCGGGTCGCGGTCGATCAGCTCCGGCCGGGCGGTGCAGAGCAGCAGCAGGGGTACGTCCCGGGCGGACGCGCCGAGCAGCTCGACGAACCGCAGCATGCTCTCGTCGGCCCAGTGCAGGTCTTCGAAGACCAGCACGGTCGGCCGGCGCGCGGCCAGCGCCACCAGGAAGCGGCGCCAGGCGGACTCGGCGTCCTCCGCGGCGAGCCGGCTCGCCGGCAGGCCGACCAGGGGGCGCAGCGCGTCGATCAACCGATCGGCCTCGCCCGGACCGACCAGATCGGACACGGCGGTGGTGAGCCGTTGCGCGGCGGCCGCCGCCGGGTCGGTGTCGAGGATGCCGGCCTCGGCCTTGACGATGTCGGCGAGCGCCGCGAAGGCCACGTTCTCGCCGAACGGCGGGCAGCGCCCGGTGCGCCAGGTGACCGGCTCGTCGAGCAGCCGTTCGGCGTGCTTGAGCAGCTCGCGGACGAGCCGGCTCTTGCCGATGCCGGCCCGGCCGAACACGGTGACCACCTGCGGCACCCGGTCGTGCATGGACCGGTGCAGCGCGTTGACCAGCAGGCCGAGCTCGTGCTCGCGGTCGACCAGCGGGGTGCTGTCGGGCTCCTTCTCGACGTGCGTGCGGCGCCGCGGTGCGACCGCGAGCCAGACCTCGGTCGGCGTCGAGCGGCCGCGCAGGGTGACCGCCGGCTGGTCCTGGTAGCGGACCGTGTCCTTGGTCAGCGCATAGGTGTTGCCGCAGACCAGCACGCCGCCGGGCGGGGCCGACGACTGGAGGCGGGACGCGGTGTTGACCACGTCGCCGGCCACGATCGCCTGGCCGCCGTCGCGGGCCGCGGCCACGTCGACCAGCGCCTCGCCGGTCGCGACGCCGACCCGGAACCGCATGCCGGCGGCGTCCGCACCGTCCGGTGCGAAGCGGGACAGCACCCGCTGCAGCTCGAGGCCGGCGCGCACGCAGCGCAGCGGGTCGGTCTCGGTGGCGACGGGCGCGCCGAACAGGGCCATCACCGCGTCGCCGATGTATTTCTCGACGACGCCGCCGTACTGCCCGACGACCCGGCGGGCGGCCGAGAAGAAGCCGTGCTGCATGGCCCGGACCTGCTCCGGGTCGGCCCGCTCCGCGTAAGGAGTGAAGTCGATCAGGTCGACGAACAGCACGCTGACCCGCCGCCGGTCCTCGCTGTTGTCGCTGCTCACCTCGGTGCGCGCGCCGCCTTCGCGGGCCGTGCCGCAACTCGTGCAGAACGCGGCGTCGGCGGGGATCGGGCGACCACACTGACGGCAGGGTGGAGCCAGCTCGGCACCACAACCGCCACAGAACCTGTCGTTCTCGGCGGGGGTCCGGCCGCACCGCGCGCAGGCAGCGGAGATGGCGCACTCCTAGCGACGTATCACCCGGTCAAGGGCTCGCAGCCTACCTACGTACACCCGCTGTCAGGAACTGTCCTGTTGGCTAGTGGACAGTCCATTTCGGCGGACGGTCGGTAGAGTCGGCCGCGGCCGAGATCCACTCATGACAGGAGAGCATCGATGGTTCATGCACGTCTGGAGCAGGACTGGACCGACCCGGCCGGCGTCGCGCACGCCGCGGGGGCGAGCGTCGACGTCGACGCCGCCACCCTCGCGGACCTGCAGGCCAAGGGCATCGTGGCCGACGACGTCGAGGCACAGGGCTGGATCGGACCCACCTCGACCGGTGGTGACGTGAAGGCGCAGGGCTGGATCGGCCCGACGTCCGAGCCGAAGCAGCCGAAGGCGGATGGCTGGATCGGACCCACGTCCCCGCCGGCGAACTGACTGAGCTTCAGATCACGGGCCCTCGGCGCGAGCCGGGGGCCTCTCGTCTACCTGTCGGGCATCCCGGCGCGGCGGCGCAGGGCGGCGACGTCGGTGACGACGATCCGCCGGCCCTCGGTGCGCAGCCAGCCCCGGCTGGCGAACGAGCCGATCGCCTGGTTGACGCTCTGCCGCGAGCCGCCGGCCATCTCCGCGAGCTGGCTCTGGTTGAGCTCGATCGTGATCATCGGCGCCTGGCTCTCACCGGCCAGCCGGACCAGCGTCTTGGCCACCCGACCGGGCAGGTCGAGGAAGACGTGGTCGGCGTTCTGCTCGGTGAGCCGGCGGATCAGCGCGCCCAGCGAGCGCATCACGGCGTCGAGGATCCGCGGGTTGGAGTGCACGAGCTCCATGAACGCCGAACGGGACAGCGCGAGCGCGGTGCAGTCTTCGATCGCCTCGGCGGACGTCGACCGGGTCGACGCGTCGAGCAGCGACACCTCGCCGAGTGTGCCGGGTGGACGGACGACCGAGAGCACGGCCCGCTCGCCGGTCGGCGCGGTGACGAACACCGCGACAGCGCCGCGGCGCAGCACGATCAGCGACTCGCCCGGGTCGTTCTCGACGAAGAGCAGCTGGCCCTTGCGATAGGTGCGGGGCACGGCGGCGGCGATCACGCGCTGCCGCACCTCGGGCTCCAGCCCGGCGAACAACTCGACCCCGGTCAGAGCGTCGCCAGGATCTGGCAGGCGACCCTCCACAGCCCGACCCCTCCCTAGGACACATCCCACTGACCGACCCTTTGGCCGGCAACACATCAGATCATGTCGTTCCTGTCGCGTGCTGTACACCCCTGAAATCGCTTCCGTGACAGTCCCGTGTTGTCCGTTCGGGCAGGCTGACTGCCAGACCCGCTGCTGGTGGGGGCCATACGGGGGAACGGCGGGCCCTCAGGGGGGCGCGGGGCGGACCGGTCGGGAGAGATCACTGGGGGGTGTCTCTTCCGGCCGTTCGCCCATTCTCCGGCCCGAGCACCCACCGGCGGCGGATAATCCCCGCCGTGGCAGACGAGGAGGTCGCACTCGCGGCCCTGCGTGGCGGATGGCAGCACGTGCCCGGCCGCCTCGACCCGGTGTCGCTCGAAGGCACCGCGGCCACCATCTGGGTGGCGAGCATCGGCGACACGTGTCATCTGGTCACCCGGGTGGCGCTGGGCAAACGGCTGCGGCTGGAGGCGGGGCTGACCGCGGCCTGCCATCTCGCCGAGCGGGGCGTGGCCGCCGGCGAGCCGGTGCGCACCCTGTCCGGCGCCCTGGTCGCCGAGCACGACGGCTGGGCGTACGCCCTGGTCCGATGCCCACCTGGCCGCCCGCTGGCGGCCGGCGACCCGCTCGACCAGCAGTGGTGGGGCGACGCCCTGGGCCGGCTGCACTCCGGAATGGACGGTTTCGCCCATTCGGGCCTCGCGCCGTGGCACCGGGTCCGCCCGGAGGCGCCGCACCTCGACGTGCGGCCGTGGCTGCGCGCCGCCGTCGCCTCGGCCTGCGCCGCGGTGACCCGGCTGACCGTCACCGACCGGCTCACCTACGGGGTGCTGCACGGCCAGCCGGGGCCGGCCGCGTTCCGGCTCGACCCGGCGACCGGCCGCACGGCGGTGGTCTGCTGGGGTTCGGCGGCGACCGGCCCGCTGGTCGCCGACCTCGCCGCGGCCGTGTGGCACGCGGACGGCGCGGGCACCGAGGAGCTGGTCGACGGCTACGCGGCGGCGGGTGCGGTGCACCGCGACGAGATCGAGTCGGCGCTGCCGGTGCTGGTGCGCTTCCACTGGGCCGCCCGGGCCGACGCCGCCGCCCGCCGCCTCGCGTCCACCCCGGACGACGACGCGGCGCGGGCGACGCTGTCCGCCGCCCACACCGTGTTGGTCGAAGCCGGCTAGGCGCCGCGCAGGTGCGCCAGCACCAGGGGGTCGATCTTGCCCGGCACGATCCGCTCCTCGAGGTTCTCCACGCCGGCCCAGCTGGCCAGGGCGTCGTCCAGCGAGGGGCCGTCGTGGCCCGCGGCGACCAGGCGGCCGCGCACCTCGGCGGCCAGCGCGCCGTCGAGGGCCAGCAGGGTGGCCGGGTCCGGCTTGCCGAACAGCAGCTCGTGCATGTCGAGCAGGCGGGCCAGCTCGGGCACCGGCTCGGTGTGGTCGTCCACCCGCAGGTCCGCCACCACGTCGCTGGTGCCGCCGTAGCCCTGGCCGCGGGCGACCACGAGCAGCGCCGCGCTCTGCCGGCCACGCTTGTCGCCGCCCGCCTCGTCGCCGGCACGCAGCGCGGCCAGCAGGCGGAAGGCGAGCGGCGCGTCCGGGTCCGACGCGAGCCAGGCGGTCCGCATCGCCTCGACCACCTCGGGGCCGACCAGGATGTTGCCCTGGATCGCGAACCCGTCACCGGCGACGCCGCCGGCCCAGTCGTGGCAGTCGGCCCCGGTGTACGTGGCTCCGTCGCCGGTGGGGCCGACCACGCCGACCTGGCGCGACGCCCGCCCGTCGTCGGCGGCGGTCAGGCCCGCGACGACGCCGGCCGCGTCGACGCCGGTGCGCAGCAGGGCCAACCCCTGTGGCCGGTAGGCCAGGTTGGCGTAGGACTGCGTCGCGACGGCGCCGGTCCGCGCCTCGGCGGCCGGCACGGCGGACCCGACCGCGAGGAACTTGCTGGCGACGGCGATGCCGTGGGAGTGCCCGTCGGCCGACCGTGCCACGATCGAAAACGTCATGACCGGGCACGGTAACGAATGTCCGGGTCGATGGGCCAGGATGGAACTCGATGACCTACCGCTACTTCTACGACTGTGAGTTCATCGAGGACGGCCGCACGGTCGACCTCGTCTCGATCGGCGTGGTCGACGAGCACGGCAGGGAGTTCTATGCCGTGTCGACCGAGTTCGACGACTCACGGGCCGTGCCCTGGGTACGCCGCAACGTGCTCGACAAACTGCCGTCGCCCAGCGACAAGGCCTGGCGATCACGCGAGCGGATCCGTGACGACCTCTACGAGTTCCTGGTCGCGCCCCTGCGCGGCAACGGCACGAACGACAGTCTCGAGCTCTGGGCCTGGTTCGCCGCGTACGACCACGTGGTGCTCGCCCAGCTCTGGGGCGCGATGCCGGCGCTGCCACGGGTGATTCCGCGGTACACCAAGGAGCTCCGGCAGCTCTGGGACGATCTTGGCAAACCGCCGCTTCCGCCGGCCGGGGCCGACCAGCACGACGCGCTCGCCGACGCCCGGCACAACCTGGCCAGGTGGAACGCCATGCGGGCCACCCGAGAGTTCACCGACCGGTAGGTGGGTCGCGCTGGTCGCCGTTTTGACCGGCGACTACAGTGCGCAGTTGTGCGGCCCGCCCCGGGCCGGCAACGACGCCGATCATCGATCCTGGGGCTTTCTGGCCATGTGTGCCCTTTGGGGCGAGGATCGCAATCAGGAGGATGAGCAGATCATGCGAATCGGCGTGCTTACCGGCGGCGGAGACTGTCCCGGTCTGAACGCGGTGATCCGGGCGGTCGTCCGCAAGGGCGTCTCCACCTACGGGCACGACTTCGTCGGCTTCCGTGACGGCTGGCGTGGTCCCCTCGAGGGCCTGACCATGCCGCTGGGCATCCCCGAGGTCCGCGGCATCCTGCCCCGTGGCGGCACCATCCTGGGCTCGTCCCGCACCAACCCGTTCAAGATCGAGAACGGCGTCGAGCAGATCAAGAGCAACCTGGGTGCGATGGGCGTCGACGCGCTGGTCGCGATCGGCGGCGAGGACACCCTCGGCGTCGCCACCAAGCTCAACGACCTCGGCGTGCAGGTCGTCGGCGTCCCGAAGACGATCGACAACGACCTGAACGCCACCGACTACACGTTCGGCTTCGACACCGCGGTCAACATCGCGATGGAGGCGATCGACCGCCTGCACACCACTGCGGAGAGTCACCACCGCACGCTGGTCGTCGAGGTCATGGGCCGGCACGCCGGCTGGATCGCCCTGCACGCCGGCCTCGCCGGTGGCGCCAACGTGATCCTGCTCCCGGAGCGCAACTTCGACGTCGAGCAGGTCGCCGGCTACGTGGAGAAGCGGTTCCAGCACCAGTACGCGCCGATCGTCGTGGTCGCCGAGGGCGCGCAGCCGCTCGACGGCCAGATGGTGCTGCACAACCAGGAGCTCGACTCCTTCGGCCACGTCCGGCTCGGTGGCATCGGCCAGTGGCTGGCCGAGCAGCTCGAGGCGAAGACCGGCAAGGAGGCCCGCACGGTCGTCCTCGGTCACATCCAGCGCGGTGGCACCCCGACCGCGTTCGACCGGGTCCTCGCCACCCGCCTGGGCCTGCACGCGATCGACGCGGTCAACGACGGCGACTGGGGCAAGATGGTCGCCCTCCAGGGCACCGACGTCGTCCGGGTCCCGCTGGTCGAGGCGACCCGCGAGCTGAAGACGGTCCCGCTGGAGCGCTACACCGAGGCCGAGGTCTTCTTCGGCAGCTAGGCAACGTCGACGAGGGGGCGGGCAGCCATGACGAACAAGACGGTAGCCGTGATCGGCGCGGGCAAGATCGGCGAGCTGATGCTCTCCGGGCTCCTGCGCGCGGGATGGCCCGTCGACCGGCTGCTCGCCACCTCGCGCCGCGCGGAACGCGCCGAAGAGCTCCGCCAGCGGTACGGCGTCCGGGTGGTCGACAACCTCACCGCGGTGGCCGAGGCCGACGTGCTGGCGATCTCGGTGAAGCCCCAGGACGCGGCCTCCCTGCTGGCCGACATCGGCCCGAAGGTGCCCGGCGACAAGCTGGTCATCTCGCTCTGCGCCGGCCTGCCGACCAGCTTCTTCGCCAAGCGGCTCCAGGACGGCGTGCCCATCGTCCGGGTGATGACCAACACCCCGGCGCTGGTCGACGAGGCGATGACGGCGATCTCGGCCGGCCCGCACGTGACCGCCGCGCACCTGACCCTCGCCGAGGAGATGTTCAAGCCGCTCGGCGCGACCATCCGGGTGCCCGAGTCGCAGCAGGACGCGGTGACCGCGCTGTCCGGCTCCGGCCCGGCCTACTTCTACCTGCTGGTCGAGGCGATGGTCGACGCCGGCATCCTGCTCGGCCTGCCCCGGCAGGTGGCCCACGACCTGATCGTGCAGACCGCGATCGGCTCGGCGGTGATGCTCCGCGACTCCGGCGAGCACCCCGTAAAGCTGCGCGAGGCGGTCACGTCGCCGGCCGGCACGACCATCTCCGCGATCCGCGAGCTCGAGAACCACGGCGTCCGTGCGGCACTGCTCGCGGCCCTCGAGGCGGCCCGCGACCGGGCCCGTGAACTGGCTGAACAGAACTCCTGAACACCCATTCGTGGTGATTCACTCACGCTGCCGAGACTTTCGCGCCGCCGTCCCGGGGCCTTACCTTCATTACAGATGGTGAAGCCCTGATTGCACGGAGGTACGACCATGCGACGTCTCGCCACCGTAGTCGCCGCCACCGCCGCGGCCCTCTGGATCGCCGCGCCGGCCTCCGCCTTCGCACACGCGAACGTCGTCAACCCGTACCTGCACGCCGCGCTCGACGTGCTGACCGTCGGCGTCGTGACGGCTCCGCTCTGGACCGCCTACTTCTGGGCCGGTCGCCGGCTCCCGCTCGTGGCGCTGGTCGCGATCGTCCAACTCCCGGTGGCCGTGCTCGGCTTCGCGCAGATCCTGAACCCGGTCTGGCACGCCGTCGCCCTGGTCACCGCGCTCACCCTGACCTTGTTCTCGCTCGTCACCGTGCGGCGGCTCGCCACCGCCCACGCGGGCACGGCCGTCGCGGCACCCGCCACCGCGCCGACCGACTAGCCCGGGCCCGGGACCGGTGCCCCACCCGGGGAACGCTGGAGCCATGACCGGGGATTCGCGGTCCCTGGTGCCGACACGTGGTTTCAGTGGGGAGTGGGCACCGGCCCCAGGGTGGCCAACAGGTCGCGCACCGCGTCGACGGAGGGGCAGCCCCGGCGCGGTGCGCCCCACCCGTTCGGGCCCGCGTACGCGGTGAACCGGCAGTGCGGTTCGTCCGCGTACCCCCAGGCCATGAAGATCTCGACCCCCGCGTAGCGGTAGACGCCGACGGACTCGACCCTGGAGCCGGCCGCCCGCCGGTGGAAGGTCGCGGAGAGTCCCGGCAGCACGGTCCCGTCGAGGTCGACGTCAGCCGCCTCCCGGTGTCGCTCGAAGTGCGTCAGATCGGGTAGCACGTCATGGTCAACGAGCCGGCGGCCTCACTGCCACTCGGTCGGTCCGTGACCCTTGGACCTGGGCAGCGCCGGCACCCGCGCGTCGACCGCGTAGACCACGACGTTGTCGCGGTAGGAGCGCTTGTCCCGGTCGAACTCGCCACCGCAGGTGATCAGTCGCAGCTCCGCGCCGGGGGTGGCGCCGTACACGCGCGACGTGGGGAACTTGTCCTTCGGGTAGTGGCCGGTCGCGACCACCCGGAACGGCAGCCACTGCCCACCGCGGCGCACCTCGACGGTGTCGCCGGGGCGCAGCTCACCGAGCCGGAAGAAGACGGCCGGGCCGCGGTACGAGTCGACGTGGCCGGCGATCACCGCGGGTCCGGGCTCGCCGGGGCGCGTGCCCTGCTCGTACCAGCCGGCCTTGGCGAAGTCGACCGGGGCTTCGAGCTCGCCCTTGCTGTCGAGCTCGAGGCCGACCAGCGCGGACCGGATGTCGACGCGCGGGATGCGCACCTCGGACGGCGGTGGCAGCGCCGCCGTCGGGTCGGCGACCACGGCCGCCTCGACCGGCCGCGCGCAGCAGCCGACGTGCCAGCGCGCGGTCGGCGGCGGCGCGGTCGAGTCGCCGGCCGCCAGGCCGAGCGAGGCGCCGGCCGCGGCGCAGAGCGCGAGCGCCGTGGCCGTGAGGCCGAGGACGCCGAACCGGCCGGCGGGCACCGGCCAGCCCCCGCGGTGCCTGATGACTGCGGGGGACGACCGGTCGACTGTGCTCATCCGGCGCTTACCAGGTGCGGGCGGTCCTGCGCCGCAGACCGACCGCGGCCACCCCGACGACCGCGGCCAGCAGGACCAGGCCCAGGCCGGCGATCAGCGCGATCGTGCCGGCACTGCTGGTGCCACCCGCGCCGGTCTCCACGCCACCGACGGGAGTGATCTCGCCGGCCTTGGCGTCGACCTTGAGGTCGGTGGTGAGCCCGTTCTTGCCGTCGAGCACGAGCAGCGAGTACGTCGTGCCGCCGGCCAGGCTGCAGGTCGCCTTGGCGGCCGAACCGCCCTGCGGCTGGAGGTCGAGCGTCCAGTTGCCGGGCTTGACGTCGCGGTAGTCGCTCGTCGTGGCGAACTGGAGGCCCATGCCGACCTCCTGGCCGCCCGTGGTCCTGATGTCCAGCGACGGCGCCTTGACCGATGCCTGCAGCACGCGGATCTTCGCCTGGTCGGCCGGTGGTGCGCTGATGTCGTCGTCGATGACCGACAGGCCGAGCTCGGCGAAGCGCCCGGTGCCGGCGACGGTGTGCGCGCTGCCTTCGGTGACCTTGACGTCCTCGGTCAGCACCGGAGGCGACTTCGGGTCGGCGGCAACCTTGCGCATGGACACCGCGTAGGTGCCGGGCGGCACCGACAGGTAGTCGGACATGACTCCGTAGGCCACGGCGTCGAACTTGAGTCCCTTGACCTTGCCGGACAGGTCGTCGACGTAGACGTCGACCGGCGGCGTGTCGGGGGAGAGGTGGGCGAGACGCACGTAGCCCACGCCGGCCTCGGCCGACGCGGGGGCGGCGATCGCGGCGGACAGGCCGGCGCCGAGTAGGACGGCACCGGCGGCGGCGGTCAGCCGGCGCAGCGCGTGGGTGGCGGGACGCGCAGAGGTCATCAGATCTCCTCCTGCGGACGAGAATCGCAGCACGCGAAACAGAGTCCCGTCAGTCGGACCGGACCGCAAGTCCTGAAAGGTGGAAAAATCTGACAATGCACGGATCATGTCCGGTCGGTCGACCGGGTGGGCCGAACGGCGTCCCCCGAGCGGATCTCATGACTTGATCTCGCGAATGGGACTTGCGGCCCTACCCTCGCAGGCTGTGCCCGCCGTCAGGGCAGCTGGCGCTCGACGGCCTCGACGAGCTCCGGCGCCTCGGGCGCGACCTGCGGGCCGAACCGCGCGACGACCGTGCCGTCCGTCCCGACGAGGAACTTCTCGAAGTTCCACCGGACGTCGCCGCGGTGCCCGTCGGCGTCAGCGGTGTCCACCATGGCCGCGTAGAGGGGGTGGCGGTCGGCGCCGTTGACGTCGACCTTCGCGGTCAGCGGGAAGGTGACGCCGTAGTTGACCGAGCAGAACTCGGCGATCTCCTCCGAGGTGCCGGGCTCCTGGCCGTTGAACTGGTTGCACGGCACGCCGAGCACGACCAGGCCGCGCTGGGCGTACGTGTCGTAGAGCCGCTGGAGGCCCTCGTACTGGGGGGTGAGGCCGCACTTCGAGGCGACGTTGACGACGAGCACGGCCTTGCCCGCGTACTGCTTGAGGTTCGCCGGGCCACCGCTGAGGGCGTCCATATCGGTATCGAGCACTGTCATGGCCGGGATGCTACTAGATCAACTGTGACATCGATGTATGCGCATCTTGACGAGGTGTGGTCGGCTGGGTAGCTTCTCATCAATATCTATTTGGAAACTTTCCTAATTAAAGGAGACGTCCTATGAGAACCTCGGTGCGCCGGGCCCTCTGGGCCGGCGTCGCGGCGGTGGTGGTCGCCGCCGCCGTGCCGGTCGCCTCCGCGTTCGGCGCCGGCACCGTCACCGCCACCTTCGCCGTCGCCTCCGACTGGGGCAGCGGCCACGAGGCGCGGGTGACCGTGTCCAACGGGTCCTCGGCGGCGCTGTCGACGTGGCGGATCGAGTTCGACCTGCCGTCCGGCACCACGATCGGCAGCTTCTGGGACGCCGACGTGACCCGCAGCGGCAACCACTACGTCGCGGTGAAGAAGAGCTGGATGGGTCCGCTCAACCCCGGCGCTTCGGTGAGCTGGGGCTACAACGGCACGGGCGCCTACCGCGCGCCGCTCAACTGCACCATCAACGGCGCGTCCTGCTCGACCGGCACGACGCCGACCAACCCGCCGACGGGCAACCCCACGAACCCGCCGACCAGCAACCCGACCAACCCGCCCACCAGCAACCCCACCAACCCGCCGACCAACCCGCCGAGCGGCGGCAAGAAGCTGATCGGCTACTTCGCCGAGTGGGGCGTCTACGCCCGGAACTACCACGTCAAGAACATCCACACGAGCGGGTCGGCGGCCAAGCTGACGCACATCCTCTACGCGTTCGGCAACACGACCGGCGGGCGCTGCTCGATCGGCGACTCCTACGCCGACTACGAGAAGGCCTACACGGCGGCGGACAGCGTCGACGGCGTCGCGGACACCTGGGACCAGCCGCTGCGCGGCAACTTCAACCAGCTCCGCAAGCTCAAGCGGATGTACCCGAACCTCAAGGTGATCTACTCGATCGGCGGCTGGACCTGGTCGGGCGGCTTCACCCAGGCCGCGCAGAACCCGGCGGCGTTCGCCGAGTCCTGCTACCAGATGGTCGAGGACGCGCGCTGGGCCGACGTGTTCGACGGCATCGACATCGACTGGGAGTACCCGAACGCCTGCGGCCTCTCCTGCGACGCCAGCGGACCCAACGCGTTCAAGAACGTGATGGCCGCGCTGCGGTCGCGGTTCGGCTCGTCCGCGCTGGTCACCGCCGCGATCACGGCCGACGGCTCGAACGGCGGCAAGATCGACGCGACCGACTACGCGGGCGCGGCGAACTCGGTCAACTGGTTCATGCCGATGACGTACGACTACTTCGGCGCGTTCAACCCGCAGGGCCCCACGGCCCCGCACTCACCGCTGACGTCGTACACCGGGATCCCGCAGGCGGGCTTCAACTCCGACGCGGCGATCCAGAAGCTGAAGAGCAAGGGCATCCCGGCCAGCAAGCTGCTGCTCGGGGTGGGCTTCTACGGCCGCGGCTGGAGCGGGGTGACCCAGGAGGCGCCCGGCGGCACCGCGACGGGTCCCGCGCCCGGCACCTACGAACAGGGCATCGAGGACTACAAGGTGCTCAAGAACAGCTGCCCGGCGAACAGGACGATCGGCGGGACGGCGTACGCCAAGTGCGGCAGCAACTGGTGGAGCTACGACACCCCCAGCACCATCGGCGGCAAGATGTCGTACGCGAACAGCCAGGGCCTCGGCGGCGGCTTCTTCTGGGAGCTGTCCGGCGACACCACCAACGGCGAGCTGATCTCGGCGATGAAGAACGGCCTGGGGTAATCCTCTAGGTCAACGCAACACCCACGGGGAGCGGAGGGTCGGTCGACGGCCCTCCGCTCTCTCTTTCGGTGCGGGAGGATGTCCGGAGCGGGCGGCCGGCGCCGACGTCCCGGGTGTAGGCGCCACACGGGCGCCGCCGGCACCGAGGAGACGACGATGAAATACATGATCATGCTGACCGGCTCGCAGCGCGACTTCGACATGATCACGGGGGCCGGGGGCTCCGGCTGGACGCCCGAGGACCTCGCCGCCCTGCACGAGTTCATGACCAAGTGGAACAACGAGCTCGTCGAGTCGGGTGAGTTCGTCGACGGCCAGGGGCTGGCCGCGCCGGTGCACACCCGCCGGGTCTCGCTGCGCGACGGGGTCCCGGTGGTCACCGACGGCCCGTACGCGGAGACCCAGGAGGTCCTGGCCGGCTACACGATCGTCGAGTGCGCGAGCTTCGACCGGGCTACCGAGATCGCGGCCAAGCTGGCCGACACCCCGCACCCGCAGAGCGCCCAGCTCGCCAACGAGTGGTACGTCGACGTGCGTCCCATCGCCGGTGCGCCGGAGTTCGGCGACTGATGCTCGACCCGTCGGGCGAGGACCTGCTGCGCGAACTGGCGCCGCAGGTCCTCGGGGCGCTCGTGCGCCGCTACGGCCACTTCGACACGGCCGAGGACGCGGTGCAGGAGGCGTTGCTGGCCGCCGCCCGGCAGTGGCCGGCCGACGGGGTCCCCGACAACCCGCGCGCCTGGCTGATCCGGGTCGCGGCCCGCCGCCTCACCGACCTGCTCCGCGCCGACCAGGCCCGCCGCGGCCGCGAGGACACGGTGGCCGCCTGGCCGGTCCCGGCGCCCGGCCCGGCCACCGACGACTCGCTGGTGCTGCTGTTCATGTGCTGCCACCCGGCGCTGTCGCCGGCGTCGCAGATCGCGCTGACCCTGCGCGCGGTCGGCGGCCTCACCACCGCCGAGGTCGCCCGGGCGTTCCTGGTGCCCGAGGACACCATGACCAGGCGGATCACCAGGGCCAAGAAGTCCATCAAGGACAGTGGGGTGCCGTTCGGGCTGCCACCGGCCGACGAGCGGTCCGCCCGACTGGCCGCCGTGCTGCGCGTGCTCTACCTGATCTTCAACGAGGGCTACGTCGGCACCACCGGGCCGACCCTGGCGCGGGTCGAGCTGTCCGCCGAGGCCATCCGGCTCGCCCGGCTGGTGCACCGCCTGCTTCCCGGCGACGCCGAGGCGACGGGCCTGCTGGCCCTGATGGTGCTGACGGACGCGCGGCGGGCGGCGCGTACCGCCCCGGACGGCACGCCGGTGCCGATGGCGGAGCAGGACCGCTCGCGGTGGAACAGGTCCCAGATCGCCGAAGGGGTCGCCCTCGTGTCCGCCGCTTTGCCGAGCGGCGACCCCGGGCCGTACCAGATCCAGGCCGCGATCGCGGCACTGCACGACGAGGCGGAGCGCGCCGAGGACACCGACTGGCCCCAGATCGCGCTGCTGTACGAGGTGCTGCTCGACCACTCCGACAACCCGGTGGTGGCGCTGAACCACGCGGTCGCGGTGGCCATGGTCCGCGGGCCGGAAGCCGGTCTGGCCCTGTTGGACCCGCTCGGTGCCGACGACCGCCTGGCCGCCGACCACCGCTGGCACACCGCCCGCGCGCACCTGCTGGAGCGCTCCGGCGACCTCGACGCGGCGCGGGCCGCCTACCTGACCGCCGCCGCGAAGACCATGAGCCCGCCGCAGCAGCGCTACCTCCACACCCGAGCGGAATACGTTCGACGCGCGCGCAATTGATCCGTACCGTGACGGTCATGTTCTTCAGCAGCACCGCGCGGCCCGCAGGTTTCTTCCTGCGGTGTGCCGCCGACGGCGCTGATCTCTGACCCTTTCTCGCAGCAGCAGAACCCGCGGGGAGGGGTTGGTCCCGGCCCGGTTCTGGCGCGGAGTCTTTTCTGTCATCGAACGGCCCTCATGCGGCCCCGACGCGGGGTGGCGCCCGCCCGCGCTTTCCTTTCCCTGCCCTCCTTTCATCCAGTTCAGGAGGACTGAACCGACCATGGCGAAGAGCCAGTACCTACGCACCAAGCCGCACCTCAACATCGGCACGATGGGGCACGTCGACCACGGCAAGACGACCCTGACCGCCGCGATCACGAAGGTCCTGTCCGAGGCCGACCCGGCAACCAACCGGTTCGTGGCGTTCGACGGGATCGACCGGGCTCCGGAGGAGACCGCGCGGGGCATCACGATCAACATCGCCCACGTCGAGTACGAGACCGCGACGCGGCACTACGCGCACGTGGACATGCCCGGCCACGCCGACTACGTGAAGAACATGATCACGGGTGCGGCGCAGGTGGACGGCGCGATCCTCGTCGTGTCGGCGCTCGACGGCGCGATGCCGCAGACCCGGGAGCACGTGCTGCTCGCCCGCCGGGTCGGGGTGCCGCACCTGGTGGTGGCGCTCAACAAGTCCGACGCGGTCGAGGACGCCGAGCTGCTCGACCTGGTCGAGCTCGAGGTCCGGGAGCTGCTGTCCGAGTACGGCTTCCCGGGCGACGAGGTGCCGGTCGTGCGGGTGTCCGCACTGCGGGCGCTCGAGGGCGACCCGGTGTGGACCAGGTCCGTCGTGGACCTGCTCGACGCGGTCGACCGGTACGTGCCGGTGCCCCCGAGGGCGGTCGACGAGCCGTTCCTGATGCCGATCGAGAACACGCTCACGATCTCCGGCCGGGGGACCGTGGTGACGGGCGCGATCGAGCGCGGAACGCTGCGCGTCGGCGACCAGGTCGAGGTCGTCGGCCTCGGCGACACGCTGACGACGGTGGCGACCGGGCTCGAGACGTTCGGCAAGTCGCTGGCCACGGCCGAGGCCGGCGACAACGCGGCGATCCTGCTGCGCGGGGTCAAGCGCGACCAGGTGCAGCGCGGCCAGGTCGTGGCGGCGCCGGGCTCGGTCACGCCGCACCGCCGGTTCGCCGCGCGGCTGCACGCGCTGACCGCGGCCGAGGGGGGACGGCACACGCCGTTCCTCGCCAACTACCGGCCCCAGTTCTACTTCCGGACCACCGACGTGGCCGGGGCGATCGAGCTGGGGGAGGGGATCACCATGGTCATGCCCGGCGACACGGTCGACCTGACCGTCGAGCTGAGCCGGCCGGTGGCCATGCACGTCGGGCTGGGCTTCGCGGTGCGCGAGGGCGGCCGGACGGTCGCGGCGGGCACGGTCACTGAGATCCTGTAAAAAACGAACGCTCGTTCCGTTTGGCCCTCTGGGGACAGCCCCAGGGGGCCAGGCGGCATCGTCCGCTTCGTAAAGCGAGCGTTCGTTCATCGAAGGGTGTTGCGGGCGGAGTTCTTCAAAAAGCGAACGTTCGTTCATTGACGAACGCTCGCGGGAGTTTCCTTCCGAAAACGAGCGTTCGTTCAGTTAGGGGGTCGGCCCGTCGTGCGTGGGCCAACCCCTACGGCGCCAGGCGGAACGGCGGGTACCGGTCGGTGGCCAGCGTTAAGGCGTACGCCGTGACCCGGTTCTGCCAGCGCAGCAACCCCTCGACATAGGTGAACAGCCCCCGCGGGTACCGGCCCGTGAACAGGATCGCGAACCACGCGATGACCACCGCGACCACGCCGCCGATGTGCAGGAAGAACAGCACGATGTAGTGCGGGATCGCGAGCAGCCACTTGACGATCGGCAGGAACCGGTTGAGCGTCCCGCCCGGGTACTCGTAGTCCAGTCGCACCGACTGGTGGTCGTCCGTGGCCGGGTAGCGGTCGTCCATCAGCGCGAAGTAGACGGTCACCCGGTTGGCGAAGCGCTGGAGCTCGAGGTTCCAGTCGAACCACCAGCGCGGGTACTTCTTCCGGAACAGGATCATCAGCAGTGGCCCGAAGAACAGCACGCCGCCGAAGCCGTAGGCGACGTTCTGCGCTCCGCTGCCGTCGTCGCCGCCCCACTGGCCCCACTCGGCGCCGCCGCTGTAGACGGTGCCGAGCAGGATCACGATCGGGATGACCATGAACAGGCGGAAGAAGCTCGTCAGCCGGTTGAGCGGCCGGTCCGGATAGGCGACGGCGAAGTTCACCGGGTACGCCGCCGGCGCCGGATACGTCGGATCGGTCGGTTGCATCGGCTCGTCCCCTTCGTACCCGCGAAAATATCCCTTATGTCCATCCTGCGGGGTTTGGGGGCTGTCGGGGCCGGAATCCAGAACGGCCGTCGATCCCGTACAGCTACGCGACAGGAATGTGTGCGAGACTCACGAACCGTGTCGTCCCGACGTCGTGCCCTGGCCGTGGTGGCGCTGAGTCTCGCGCTCGCGGCCCCGCTCGGCGGCTGCTCGGTCGCCAAACAGATCGTCGGCGCTGATCCGAAGCCGATCGACGAGAGCCCGCAGAAGGCCCGCGAGAAGGTGGAGGCCTACCTCGCGGCGATGGCCAAGCGGGACGTGGCCGCCGGCCGCAAGCAGCTCTGCCCGACGCTGGCCGGCACGTTCGACAAGACCGCCCAGGCCGAGGGCGGCGACTTCAGCAAGCGGACCAAGGTGTCGGGCGGGATCGTGACCGACGTCCGGGCCGAGGGCAACGGCCAGAAGGTGACGACCGCGATGCTGGTCACTCCGTCCGGCGGCGAGGCCACCCCGGTCGGGGTCGTCTTCCTCGTGACCAACATCGATACAGGCTGGTGCATCGCGGGTGAGGACCCGGGCGTAGTGCTTCCGTCGATGCCCTCGGCGCCCGGCCCAACGCCTTCCCAGTGAGCGGGCAGCCGTAGTCTTGCTGGCATGCGCCAAGAGTGGCATCAGCTGAGCTACCCCGGGGTGGCCAGCCTCGGTCCGCAGACCTCCCGCCCGGCCGCCGACTCCGCCGAGGACCAGGCACTCGGCCTCGACCGGTGGCGTGAGCTACCCCGCGACCAGATGCCGCCGTGGCCCGACCCGAAGGTCGTCGCCGAGGTCTGCCAGGTCCTCGACAACGTGCCCTCGGTGGTGGCGCCCTACGAGGTCGACCAGCTCCGCGAGCGGCTCGCACAGGTCTGCGAGGGCCAGGCGTTCCTGCTCCAGGGCGGAGACTGTGCCGAGACCTTCGACGCCAACACCGAGAGCCACCTGCTGGCCAACGCCCGCACGCTGCTCCAGATGGCGGTCGTCCTGACGTACGGCGCCTCGCTGCCGGTGGTCAAGGTGGCCCGGGTCGCCGGTCAGTACACGAAGCCCCGCTCGTCGGCGACGGACGCGCTCGGCCTGCCGGCCTACCGCGGCGACATGATCAACTCGCTGGAGACGACGCCAGGTGCGCGGGTGGCCGACCCGCAGCGGATGATCCGGGCGTACGCGAACTCGGCCGCCGCGATGAACATGCTGCGCGCCTATCTCTCCGGCGGGCTGGCCGACCTGCACGCCGTGCACGACTGGAACAAGGGCTTCGTCCGTGACTCGCCCGCCGGCGAGCGCTACGAGGCGATCGCCCGCGAGATCGACCGGGCGCTGGCGTTCATCCGGGCCTGCGGGATGACCGACGACGAGGCGCTGCGCACCGTCACCCTCTACTGCTCCCACGAGGCGCTGGCGTTGGAATACGACCGGGCGTTGACCCGGGTCTCCGACAGCAAGGCGTACGGGCTGTCCGGGCACTTCCTGTGGATCGGCGAGCGGACCCGGCGGATCGACGGCGCGCACGTCGACTTCCTGTCGCGGCTGGTCAACCCGATCGGCGTCAAGCTCGGCCCGACCACCAGCCCCGAGCAGGCGATCGAGCTGTGCGAGAAGCTCAATCCCGAGAACATCCCGGGTCGGCTCACCCTGGTCGCCCGGATGGGCAATCACCGCGTACGCGACGCGCTCGCCCCGATCGTCGAGAAGGTCACCGCGGCCGGCGCCAAGGTGGTCTGGCAGTGCGACCCGATGCACGGCAACACCCACGAGTCGTCCAACGGCTACAAGACCCGCCACTTCGACCGGATCGTCGACGAGGTGCTGGGCTACTTCGAGGTGCACCGCGGGCTTGGCACCCACCCCGGTGGCCTGCACGTCGAGCTGACCGGCGAAGACGTGACCGAGTGCCTGGGCGGTGCCCAGGGCATCGAGGACCTCGACCTGCCCGGCCGGTACGAAACGGCATGTGACCCCCGGCTCAACACCCAGCAGTCGCTGGAGTTGGCCTTCCTCGTTGCGGAGATGCTGCGTGGCTGAGCTCGTGGACCTGCGGTCCGACACCGTCACCCAACCGTCGCAGGGCATGCGCGCCGCGATGGCGTCCGCCCTGGTCGGCGACGACGTCTACGGCGAGGACCCGACGGTCAACGCCTTGGAGGCGTCGGTCGCCGCGCTGTTCGGGCACGAGGCGGCACTGTTCGCGCCGACCGGATCGATGGCCAACCAGATCGCCATCCAGCTCTCCGTGCCGCCCGGCGAGGAGCTGCTCTGCGACGGCGACGCGCACGTGGTGACGTACGAGATCGGCGCGGCGTCCGCGATCGGCGGCGTGTCGACCCGCACCTGGACGCCGGTCGGCGGCGACATCGACCCGGACGTGGTCATCGACATGATCCGCCCGGCCGGCTACCACGCCGTGCCGACGCGGGCGATCGCCGTCGAGCAGACGCACAACCGGGGCGGCGGCGGGGTCATCCCGCTGTCCACGTTGGAGACCCTGCGGGCCGCCACCACGGCTGCCGGGGTCGCGCTGCACTGCGACGGCGCCCGGATCTGGCACGCGCACGTCGTCGACGGGGTTCCGCTGAGCACGTACGGCGCGCTGTTCGACACCCTGTCGGTCTGCCTCTCCAAGGGCCTCGGCGCGCCGGTCGGCTCGCTGGTCGTCTCGTCGGCGGCCAACATCGAGCGCGCCCGGGTGATCCGCAAGCGGATGGGTGGCGGCATGCGCCAGGCGGGCGTGCTGGCCGCGGCCGGCGCGTACGCGCTGGAGCACAACATCGACCGGCTGGCCGAGGACCACGCGAAGGCGGCCCGGCTCGCCGAGGCGCTGGCCCCGTTCGGCGTGGTGGCCGGTGCGGTGCGCACCAACCTGGTCCCGCTCGACCTGCGCAAGTCGCCGCTCGACGCGCACGCCCTGGCCGCGGCGGCCCGTGAGCGCGGCGTGCTGGTCTCGGTGCTCGGTCCGAAGGTCGCCCGGCTCGTGACACACATGGACGTCGACGACGCCGCGATCGACCACGCCGTCGATGTCCTCCCAAAGATCTTTCGCGGTTGACAGGTTCGCGTGCTTTGCTGAGAAGTTGACGACTCAGCTCAGCGGGGGTTGGCATGGCCAACACCGGCCTGTGGCGGTGGTCCGCCTGGGCCTTTCTGGCGGTGGCGGGCGCTCTGGTGCTCGCGACGCTGGCCGGGGCTGCCCCCGTGCTGAGCGCGGCGGCCGCGGCGGCCTCCTTCCTGGTGGCCGGAGTGGCCCTGGTCGTCCGCCGACCGCCCCGCGTCGCGGCCTGGGCCTCGCTGACGGTGGCGTCGGGATCGGTGGTGTTCTCGCGGCTCTACGCGACGGTCACCGGCCCGGTGATGGTCAGTGGTCGCGGCGGCGGCCTGGCGGGCGGGGACATCCGTGCCCTGGTGCTCTACCCTGCGCTCGCGGTCGGGCTCGTCCTGCTGGGTGGGACGGGCGCCGCGGCCGATCTGACCGACAGTCTCGACGCCTCGGTGGTCACCCTCGGGGTGTTCGTGCTGCTGTGGCTGTTTCTGCTGCACGGCCAGATCGTCCCGACCGGCGCCCGGCTGGTGGTGTCCGGGCTGCGTCCCGTGGGGATCTCGGTCGCCCTCGGCACCCTGGTCCGGCTGCTGTTCGTCGTGCGACCCCGTGCTCCCGCGGTCAGGCTCGTGGCGATCGGGGTCGTCCTGGCCCTGGCCGGCGCGCTGGGGCTGGTGGCGCGCCAGGCCGGCTACGCCGTCGACGGCCGGCTCTTCGGTGGCGGGGCCTTCGCCGTCCTGTTCGCCGTCCTGATCGCCACGGCCCTGCTGCATCCCTCGACCGCCACGGTCCCCGAGCGGCGTGGCGAGGGCGTTCCGGCCGCCCGGCTCAGCCGCGGGCGGGCCGCGCTGTTCGTCGTGCTGACCCTGCTCGGCCCGCTGGCCTGGCTGCTCGCCGTCGCCTTCGGCCAGTTCGACCCCGGGTCCCCGGAGGACTTCGGGCCGCCGGTGCTGGCCGCCGCGCTGATCGCGCTGCTGCTCCTGTGGCGGCTGTCGCTGCTCGCGCGGGTCGCCGACCGGCGGGCCGAGGAACTCGGCGTGGCCGTCGGTGAGCTGCAGGGGCTCCAGACGGAGCTCGCCTACCGGGCCGCGCACGACCCGCTCACCGGGCTGGCCAACCGGTCCGTGCTCACCGAACAGCTCACCGGTCTCCCGCCCGATCGGCCGCACGCGCTGCTGCTCGTCGACCTGGACGGCTTCAAGGAGATCAACGACTCGCTGGGCCACCCGACCGGCGACGAGGTGCTGGTCGGCGTCGGCCGCCGGCTGACCGCGCTGGCCCCACCGGGCTCCACCCTGGTCCGGCTCGGCGGCGACGAGTTCGCCGCGCTGCTGGCTGACGTCGACGAGCCGGCCGCGCTGGCGTTCGGCGTGGCGATCTGCGCCCGGCTGCGGGTGCCGTACCCGTCGGCCGACGGCGAGCTGCGGGTCAGCGCCAGTGTCGGCGTGACGGCCGGGGCGCTGGCCGCGCGTTCGCCCGGTGACCTGCTGCGCGAGGCTGACCTCGCCCTGTACGCGGCCAAGGCGGCCGGCAAGGACCGGGTGGCGGCGTACCGGCCGGGCTTAGGCGTCCAGGGTCGCCAGTAGGTCCGTGCCGCGCTCGGTGAGCCGGTAGACGACCGCTCGGCCGACCCGGGCGCCGGCCACCACGCCCGCGTCGCGGAGCACGGCCAGGTGCGTGCTCACCGTGCCCAACGAGACGTCCAACGTGTACGCGAGCTGCGTGCTGGTGGCCTCCCGGCGCAGCTCGCGGAGCACCCGGGCGCGGCCCGGCCCCAATAGGGTCGTCAGCGGGTCGCCGGCCGGGCCGGTCACCTCGGCCGCCGGGCCGCGTGCCGGGTAGACCAGCGCGTAGAGCGGCGGGCGCTCGCAGGTCCACGAGCCGACGCCGGCCGTCTTCGGCACGAACACGAGCCCCTCGTCGGTGATCCAGCGGTCGGGGTAGTCCTGCTCGCTGAACCGGATCGCGTCGTCTCCTACCCAGACGGAGTGCCGGGTCATGTTCCGGACCGCTTCTTTCCAGCCGTACGCGGCGAGCAGGCCGGCGCGGTGCATGATGTCGCGCTCGAGCAGCGCGCGGCGGCGCGGCCAGTCCGGCGCGACGTGCCGCCGCCAGCCCTCGGCCAGCACGGCGGCCGTCCTGCGCCCGAGGTCCGCTCCGGTGAGCCAGCCGGTGTCCTGCGGTTCCCAGCTCGCGGCGACGGACGTCGCGACGGTCGCGCGGATCTCCTCGTCGGTGAACGCGGCGACGTCGCGGAGCTCGTCTCGGAGGCGTGTCCCGGTGCCGCCGGTGGGCGGGACGGCGACCATGTCCGGCAGCCACTTGGTGGCCGAGACCAGCGCGAGCAGCCCGGCCGCGAACGGGTCGGCGGCCAGCCAGGCCTGGAAGCGGGGCCGGTTCACGGTGTGCCAATGGGCGAGCCACGGCTCCGGCGCCGGCCGGTGCAGCGCGATCAGCGAGCCCAGCGTCTCGGCGAGCGGGGACAGCGCGAAGCGGCAGCGGGCCAGCGCGGTGGGGGAGAGTCTCAGGAGGGTCATGGTTACGCCTTTCGCCGCAAGGTTAGCGGCCGGGCGAGTGCGGCCGGAATGCTCCCCGGGTGCTGTTCACCCCGCCGTTCCGCGCCTTCTTCCTCGGCCGCCTCGTGTCGCTCGCCGGCGGCGCGATGACCCCGGTCGCCCTCGCCTTCGCCGTGCTCGACGCCAGCGGCCGGCCGGGCCACCTGGGCATCGTGCTGGCGTGCCAGCTGGTGCCACACCTGACCCTGCTGCTGGTCGGTGGCGTGGTCGCCGACCGGCTGCCGCGCCGCGCGGTGCTGGTCGCGGCCAACCTGGGCGCCGGCCTGACCCAGGGCGCGATCGCGCTGGTGCTGATCACCGGCTCCTACCGGCTCTGGCTGGTGGCCGGACTGGCGCTGCTGGCCGGAGCGTGGGAGGCGTTCACCTCACCCGCGCTGCGCGGCATCGTGCCGGAGCTCGTCGGCCCCGACCAGCTCCAGCGGGCCAACTCGCTGCTGTCGGCGACCCGCAGCGCGGTGCTGATCGTCGGTCCCACGGTTGCCGGCCTGGTGGTCGTCGCGGCCGGCGGCGGCTGGGCCATCGCGGTCGACGCGGTCAGCTTCGTCGCGGCGGCCGCGTTCCTGGCCCGGTTGCCCCGGGTCGCCCCGGCCACGGCGGCGCGGGCCGGACTGCTCCACGACATCCGGGACGGCTGGCGGGCCTTCGCCGCGATCCCGTGGGTCTGGCCGGTGGCGCTCGCGTACGCGGTGATCAATCTGGTGAACGTGGGACCCTGGCAGATCCTCGGGCCGGCGCTGACCCAGCAACGTTCCGGCGAGGCCGCCTGGGGCGTGGTGCTCAGCGTCCGCGCGGTCGGCCTGCTGGTGATGAGCGTCGTGATGTACAAGCTGGCGCCGCGTCGTCCGCTGCGCTTCGGCCGGCTGGCTGGTGCGCTCGGCGCCTGCTCGCTGATCGCGCTGGGTCTCGGCCTGCACCCGGTCGGGCTGGCCGCCTGTGCGTTCCTCGGCGGGGTCGGCTTCGCGGCGTCAGGAATCACGTGGGAGAGCGCGGTGCAGCAGCATGTGCCGTCGGCCCAGCTCGGGCGCGTCTCGTCGATCGACGACCTGCTGTCGTTCGCGGCGATCCCGGCCGGTCAGCTCCTGGTCGGCCCGGCCGCGGCTCTCTGGGGCGGCGCCCGGGTGGCGTTGGTCTGCGGCGTGGTGTTCGCGGCGGCGGCGCTGGCGCCGCTCGGTGTGCGGGCGGTCCGCACGTTGGCCGCGGCGTGAGCCTCGTAGCGCGGCCCGGCCTGAGCAGGCGTCGTTCGCCGCCCGGCGATTACGGCATCAGGCCGCGCAGGGTGGCGATGTCCGCGGCGTGGCCCTCGTGGGCCTTGCCGGACGGGGTCTCGACGATGACCGGGAGGCCGGCGGTCGACGGATGCCGGAGCAGCTCGGCGAAGGCCGCCGTGCCGATCGTGCCCTGGCCGATCGTCTCGTGCCGGTCCCGCAGCGAGCCGCAGGTGTCCTTCGAGTCGTTGGCGTGCACCAGCTTGAGCCGGCCCGCTCCGACGGTCGCGGTCAGCAGGTCCAGCGTCTCCGTCATGCCGCCGGGCTTGGCCAGGTCGTGACCCGCGGCCCAGGCGTGGCAGGTGTCGAAGCACACCCCGAGCCGGGGGTGGTGGTCGACGGCGTCGAAGTACTCCGCGAGATGCTCGACCCGCGACGCCAACGACCGGCCGCCGCCGGCGCTCGGCTCGACCAGCAGCAGGGGCCCGTCCTGGTCGAGCAACGGCAGCAGGGCCTCGCGGACCTGCTTGAGCGCGGCGTCGTAGTGGGCCGGGTCGACCGAGCTGCCGGCGTGGAAGACCACCGCGTTCGCGCCGATCGCCGTGCCCCGGGCCAGCGCGTGGGCCAGCGTCGCGGTGGACCGCTCGACCGTCTCCGGCGTCGGCGAGCCGAGGTTGACCAGCAGCGACGCGTGCACGTAGACCGGCACGCCGCGGTCCGCACAGCCGGCTCGGAACAGCGCGTCCTGCTCGGGGTTGCCGGGCGGCAGCGCCCAGCCGCGCGAGTTGGACACGTAGACCTGCGCGGCCCGCGAGCCGGCCGCGTCGAGGTAGGGCAGCGCGGTCTTCGCGATGCCCCCGCCCGTCGGTGTGTGGGAGCCGATCACTGACAAAAGAGTACGACCTGGCTCTGCGGCTCGACCGGCGTGTTCTCGTTGGGCTGCTGCGCGAACACCGTGCCGTTGGGGTTGAGCTGCGGGTTGGGGGTCAGGCCCATCCCTTGCAGCTGCTGCACCGCCTGCTGGCAGGGCAGGCCGATCAGCCGGGGCACGAGCACCTGCGGCGGCCCCTCGCTGACCTCCAGCTCGATCTTCGCGCCCGGCTCGACCCCGGCGCCGTCGCTCGGCGTCTGCTTCGTGACGGTGTCGCGGGGCTGGTCGGACTTCTTGTACGAGATCAGCGGCTCCAGGCCGAGCGCGATGAGCTCGTTGCGGGCGTCGTTGACGTTCTTGCCCACCACGCGCGGCACCGACAGCGGCGCCTTGCCCTTGCTGACGAACACCGTGACCTTGTCGCCGGGCTTGGTCTCGGTGTCGACCGGCGGGTCGGTCGCGACGACGGTGCCCTTGGGCAGGTTGTCGTCGTAGCGGTCGGGTCCCTTGACGATCTGGAGCTTGCGCTCCTCGAGCTCGGAGGTGGCCAGCTGGAGCGTCATGCCTTCCACGTCCGGGACGGTGTAGCGCTCGGCGCCCAGCGAGAGGACCAGCGTGATCGTGCCGCCCTTGAGGATCCGGCCGGCCGCCGCGGGCTGCTGGCTGAGGACGACGTCCTTCTCGACCTTCTCGTCGAACTGGGGCTCGCCGTAGGCGATCGTGAAGCCGCCCCGGGTGGCCTGCTGCTCGGCCTCCGCCTTGGTCATCGAGGCGAGCTGCGGCGCGACCGTGTAGCGGCCCATGCCCCACCACCAGCCGCTGATCGCGAAGATCAGACCGACCAGCACGATCGAGGCGGCCACCGCCATCCGGCCGCGCGGGTTCGCCATGACCATGCGGTAGCGCTCGCCGAGCTTGGTTTTGAGGCCCGGGCCGCTGTCGTCGTCGTAGTCGTCGTAGGCGGGCTCGGGCGCCCGCCGCCGACCGGTGGGCGGTGGCGGCGGCTCGGCCTGGCCGGGCAGGCGCGCCCAGGACGGCCGCGCGGGCTCCGCGGTGGTCGCGGTGACCCGGGGGATCGTCACGGTACGCGCGGAGACCTGCGGCAGCACGGAGGTGTTGGCGTTGGCCGTGCCGAAGTCGTCGCGGGCGGTCTGCACCTCGGAGAGGAACGCGCCGGCGTCGGTCGGCCGGGCCTGCGCGTCCCGCCGGGTGGCCCGGGCGACCAGCTCGTCGACGACGGGCGGGATGCCGGGCACCAGCGTCGAGGGCGCCGGGACGTCGCGGTCGACGTGCTGCCAGGCGACCTCGACCGGCTGGGCGCCGTCGTAGGGGACCCGGCCGGTCAGCATCTCGAACAGCACGATGCCGGCGGAGTAGACGTCGCTGCGCGGGTCGGCGCGGCCGTCGGTGACGAGCTCGGGGGCGACGTAGGCCACGGTGGCCATCAGCTGGCCGCCGTCGCCGTCGGTGGCGCTGGCCTCGACGGCACGGGCCAGGCCGAAGTCGGCCACCTTGACCACGCTGTCGATCAGGTTCCCCGGCCCGCCGCTGGGTGCCTCGGCGACGAGCACGTTCTCCGGCTTCACGTCACGGTGCACGAGGCCGGCGCGGTGGGCGGCGGAGATCGCGGCGAGCATCTGCTCGAGGATCGCCAGCGCCTCACCCGGGTTGAGGCGCCGCCGCTGGGCCAGCACCTCACGCAGGGTGTGGCCGCGCACGTACTCCATGACCAGGTAGGGAAGCCCGGCGTGGCGACCCTGGTCGTAGACCGCGACCACGTTCGGGTGGGTGAGCCGGGCGATCGTCTTGGCCTCGTCGGTGAACCGTTCGAGGAACTCGGGATCGCGCGCCTGCGCCGGATGAATGATCTTCAGGGCGACCGTGCGCTCGAGGCGCTCGTCGGTCGCGGTGTAGACGGTCGCCATGCCCCCACGGGCCACCCGCCCACGGATGCGGTAACGCCCGTCGACCAGTGTGCCCAAGAGCGAGTCAGCGACCTGGATGTCCATCGGCAGGGAGTCTATGTGCCCGTCCCGGCCGCGCGACACAGCCGTGCCGGCAAAGTCACCGGTAACCCCGCATTCAGGGGTTTTCGTCCTGGTCATGGCGGTGGTGCCGGTGACGTTTCCGACCCTCGTCGGTGGGTTCGTCGCTGGGGTCGCCGGCGCTCGGTGACGGGCTGGGCGTCACGTCCGGGCTGACGGTCGGGTCCGGCGTCGCGGTCGGCGACGGTGTCGGGTCCGGCGGGTCGACCTGTGGCGGGGCGTCGTCGGAGTCCTCGGGCAGTGGGCCGCCCCGCGGCAGCCCCGGCTTCTTGGCGGGTCCGCCGCCGCCCGGGACACCGTCGTGCGTATCCCATGAACCAGCGCCACCGGCCGAGGCCTGGCGGCCGGCGACGGTGAGCGGGCCACCCTGGCGGGCGATCCGGACGGTCTGGTCCGGGCGGGCCTGCGCGGCGGGCGGGCGTTGTCCGGTGCCGTCGGCGCCGGCCACGACGGACGCGGGTCTTTCGCCCTCGGCGGTGGGTCCGGTCTCCAGCAGGGTGCCGAGGCCGTTGACGACGGCGAAGTACGTGCCGACCGCGCCGACCAGGCTGACCAGGACGAAGCCGCCGGTGGCCCGCAGTCGCCGGGGTGGGCGGGCATGCTCGGGGAAGATCAGCTCCGTGGTCTCCTCGCCGTCCTTGCGGCGCGACCGTGCCCTGGCCACGTCGTACTGGATCGACCGCCACGCGCCCTCGAGCTCCTTGCGCACGCCCCGCCAGGTCGTCACGGGAGTTCCCTCCGAGATGATCGGCCGGCACGGGATACCCGTACCGGGTGGTTCGGTGGTGTCACGCCACGTGGACGTGGCAATGTGAGCGGGTGACCGAAACCGTTCCCGCTCAGTGGCTGCCCTTGCCCGACGTGGCGGAGCGCCTCGACGTGTCGATCAGCAAGGTGCACCAGATGGTCCGCGACGGCTCGCTGCTCGCGGTCCGGCGCGACGGCGTCCTGCGGGTGCCGGCCGAGCTGGTGGCCAACCGCACCGTGCTCAAGCACCTGCCAGGCGTCATCACGTTGCTGCACGACGCTGGGTACAACGACGAAGAGTGCCTACGGTGGCTCTACGCGCCCGACGAGACGCTGCCGGGCTATCCGGCGGCCGCCCTTGGCGGTGACAAGGCGACCGAGGTGAAGCGCCGAGCCCAGGCATTGGGCTTCTAGAAGTTGCGCTTCGTCTACCTGGCGGTCCTGGTGGGCTGCCTGGCCGGTGCACTGTGGCTGGAGCCGGCCCTGCGGGTCAACGTCCTGCGCCGCTGGCGCCGCCTGCTGTTGACCCTGGTGCCGGTGATGGCGGTGTTCGCGGCCTGGGACATAGCGGCGATCGCCGCCGGCCACTGGTCGTTCGACCCGCGCCAGACGACCGGCGTCCTGCTGCCCGGCGGGCTGCCGCTGGACGAGCTGCTCTTCTTCCTGGTCGTGCCCCTGTGCGCGATCCTGGGCTTCGAGGCCGTCCGGGCCGTCCTCCGGCTGCCGGCGGGTGACGAATGACCTACACGACGGCGGCGCTGCTGGGGGCACTGTGCGCACTGGTCCTGGACCTGGCGGTGCTGCGAACGCGCCTGGTCCGCCGGCGGGTGTTCTGGGCCACGTACCCGATCATCGTGTTCTTCCAGCTCCTGTCGAACGGGGTGCTGACGGGTCGCGACATCGTCCGCTACGACCCGTCGGCGATCGTGGGGGTGCGCCTCGTGTACGCGCCCGTCGAGGATCTGGTCTTCGGCTTCGCGTTGGTGTTGTCGACGTTGTCGCTGTGGGTGTGGTGGGGGCGCCAGGGTGTTCAGCGGACGCCGTCGGCGGGCAGCGGGACGTCCTGGTTGTTGCGGTGGCTGCGGAAGCGGTAGACCAGGGCGGCGACGATCGCGACGTCGAGGATTGCTCCTGGGAGTTTGGTCAGGACCGGCAGTCCTAGGCCGTTGGGGAGAGTTAACGCGGTGACCGCGATGGCTGCTGTCGCTAGGGCTGTTCGGGTTTTGCCTGGTGGGGTGGCGCAGGCGAGGACGGTCAGCGGGACCAGCGCGTACCAGGGGTAGAACACCGGCAGCAACAGGGCGGCGGCGGCCAAGGCCCATCCGCAGGCGGCAACGACCTCACGGCGGCGCTCGGTGTCGGCGGTGTCTGGTTGGGCGGGCGGGGAGTCCGCGGCGGACTCTGTGTTGGCGCCGCCTGGAGGCGCGGGTGTCGTGGTCGGGCGAAGTGCCAGCGTGGCGCGGAGCGCGCGCCAGCAGAGGGCGAGGCCGATGACGGCGAGCGCGACGACGCCGCAGGCGCGCGCGACGGCGATGGCCGTGTCGACGGCGCCCGGGTAGCCGGCCGCGCGAAACACGTAGCCGGCCGCCATGCCGATGCCCGTGGGCAACGAGGTCCACTGCACAAGGCTGCCGGTGTCGGACAGCGCGCCGACCCAGCCGAGATCGAGCCCGGCGGCCGCACTCGCGGCGGCGAACACCAGCGCTCCGGTTCCGGTCACGGTGAGGCCCGCCAGGGCGATGGTGGCCCACGCGGGTTTGCCCTGGCGCAGTCGCCAGCCGGCGACGAGCAGGATGACGAAGGGAAGGGCGAGGATCGCGGTGACCTTGACGCCGACCGCGAGCCCGAGGAACGCACCGGCCCCCACGGCCGATCCCCACGACACACGCCGACTGTCCGGGATCGCGGCCGTCTTTCCTCCGGTCGCGGCCTCGGCCGGGATGCCGGTCTCGGCTTCCGGTGCGAACCCGGTTCGGATCGCAGCCGTGGCAGCGCCCTGCCGCGACGCGGATGCCTGCGGGGAGTGCTCCCCAATTTCCGGAACAGAAGCGTTTGACCAGGTGACGGCCGTTCCGGTGCCGGCGTCGTTCGCGCCGCGGGCGGACGTGGCGAGGACCACGTCGCCCCGCCGTCTGGACGCGACCGCCGGCACGGCAACCGCCAGCGCAGCGACGATCAGGCCGGCCATGAGGGCGTCGTTGTGCGCGCCGGAGACGAGATGGACCGCCACGAGCGGAGACAGCAGCCCCAGCCAACGTGCGGATGCCGGCGGGACGCCGACGGCGTTGGCGAGCCGGCCCGCGTACACGGCGATCAACACACCACCGACCAGCGCGACAACCCGGAGCAGAGCGACCGCCACGAGCAGTTGGTGGTCGCCCGATCCCCCCACGGCACGGGCTACGGCAGCGGCCGCGCCGGACAGGGCGATGCCGACCGGTCCGTACGGTGCCGGCGTGTGCTGCCAAAGGTCCGGCACCGCGCCGGACCAGAGGCATCCGCCGTCGGCCGCACCGACCGAGTACGGGTCCAGCCCGGATCGCCAGATCTCGCCCTGGCAGGCGTACGAGTAGACGTCCCGGCTCGCCAGCGGCGGCGCGAGCAGCAACGGCAGCGCCCAGAGCGCCCCCGTGGTGACCACCCAGCGGCTGCTGACACCGTCGAGCCGCGAGCCGAGCCGCCACCAGGCGCCGGACAGGATCGCCAGCCCGACCACCCAGGCGGCGAGCCCCCACCAGAACCCGGCTCCGGGCGTGCCAGGACCGCGCAGGCCCAGACCGGGGTCCCGCCCCGGCAATGCCCCCGCTCCGTATGCCCCGGCGGCGACAACGGCGACCCCGACAAGCCCGGTGACGCGCAGACCCCACGGGCTGTCCAGGCCACGCACGCCATCGATGATCCCACGCCGGTCCGCGACCGCAACGGCGCTGGCCTCCCCGGACGCGAGCGCGGACCCTCGAACGCCTCGTCCATGACTCGGCGTCGTGGGTCGGCGGCGTGGCCTGTGGGTCAGTCGGTGCGGGTGGTGGCGGCGTGGGCGAGGTCGATCAAGGCCGCCTTCGCCTCAACCTCGATCGGGGCCGACTCGATCGCCGTGAGGGCGGCTTCGAGCAGCGCGCTGATCCGCTGCTCGGTCCGCTCGGCGGCGCCGCTGGTCACGATCACCTCGCGGAGGTGGGCGATGCCGTCAGCGTCGAGGTCCGGGGAGCCGAGCAGGCGACGCAGGTCGCTTCGGCCCGCCTCGTCGGCCGTCTCGAGGGTGGCCGCCACCAGGAAGGTGCGCTTGCCCTCGCGGAGGTCGTCGCCGGCGGGTTTGCCGGTCTGGGCCGGGTCGCCGAACACGCCCAGGAGGTCGTCGCGAAGCTGGAAGGCCTCGCCGAGCGGCAGCCCGTAGCTCGAGTAGGCCGCCGCGACCTCTTCGGGCGCCGCGGCCAGCGCCGCGCCGAGCAGCAGTGGACGCTCGACCGTGTACTTCGCCGACTTCAGCCGCGCGACCTTGCCGGCGCGCTCGACGGACGTGTCGCCGGTCGCCTGCGTCAGGACGTCCAGGTACTGGCCGATCGTCACCTCCGTGCGCATCTCGTCGAAGACCGGACGGGCGCGGGACAGCGCCGCCGGGTCGAGGCCGCCCGCGTGCAGCAGCTCGTCGGACCACACCAGGCAGAGGTCGCCGAGCAGCACGGCGGCGGAGTCGCCGAAGCCGTCGGCGTCGCCGGTCCAGCCCTGCGCCCGATGCCGGGACGCGAAGCGGCGGTGCACGGCCGGCTCGCCACGGCGCGTGTCGGAGCGGTCGATCAGGTCGTCGTGGATCAACGCGCTGGCCTGGACCAGCTCCAGCGCCGCCAGGGCCGTGACGACCTGGTCGGAGTCGTTGCCGCCGGCACCGCGGAACCCCCAGTAGCCGAATGCCGGCCGCAGCCGCTTGCCCCCGCGCAGCACGAACCCCTCGATCGCGTCGGCGACGGGCGCCAACGCGCTGTCGACCTCGGCCATCCAGGCCCGCCGGTCGGCCAGGAACCAGGCCAACGACTTGTCGACCCGCTGCCGCAGGCCGACGCGGTCGGTCGCGGGAAGGCTCGGGGCGGCAGTCGGCAAGCCTGGATCGGCGGGAACCGCGCCGGCGGCGTCGGATGGGCTTGTCGGCTCGGTCACGCCACGACGCTAGGGTCAATCTGCCTGAACGACAACCGGACTGGCCTTCGGCCATCAGTGGATCACCGTCGTGGCTGGTCGGGGGACCGCGAGCCCACCCGGCGCCCGGCCGAGCCCGGCGCCGCGCCGGACCGGCTCCGAGGTCACCCAGCGCCACGGCCGGACAGCGGGACGCGCTAGTCATCGCCGGCCACCCGAGGAGCACCGACCGGATCGTCGCGCAGCGGCCGTGGCAGGTAGGGCCGCGCCGCCACCATCAGGTCGGCGTAGTCACGCGCGGCGGGCAGCCGGGCATGCGGAGCGATCCGATCGCCGAAAGCCGTGAGCAGGTCGAGCGCCCGCGTCGAACCCGAGCGGATCGTGTCGAGCACCGCCGCACCGGCCATCAGCAACGCGCCCTCGGCCTCACCCGCGTCGAGCCGCGCCCGGGCCAGCCAGGCCTTGTCGAGCGCGGCGGTGCGCGGCTGACCGGAGCGCGCCACGGCCCTCGACAGCAGCGGGAGCGCGCGGACGGGCCGCCCGAGCGCGACCAGGCACCGACCGGCCAGCGCGTCGAGCTCGCCCTCGTCGAGCCAGTAGAGCCAGGGTGGGTCGTGCTCCGCCGCCCGCCGCTCGGTGGCCCGTTGTGCCGCGGCCAGCGCGGCCTCGGCGGCACCGCGCAACCCGGCCGCCGCCGCCGCGAACGCGATGCGGTGCAGGAGCAGCGCCCGCCCCGATGCCGACAGCGCCCGCCGCGACCCGGCGTAGGCGGTGCGCGCCAACAGCAACGCCGGCGCCGGGTCGCCGGAACCGGCCAACAGATGGCTGGCCGAGCCGAGCACGTGGCCGGCGAGCGGCCGATCGCCGGCGGCCGCCGCGGCGCCCAGCGCCGCCCGATAGGCGGACAGCGCGCCCACCGGATCGCCCGAGTCTGCCAGCGTCCAGCCCCGGAGCTGCGCGACCTCGGCTCGCAGCCGCGCCGCCCGGCGGGTGAGGGTCGCACCGACCGGCGGCGTCGTGGCCCGGGCGGTGGCGGCCGCGAGCCGGTGCACCGCGGCGGCCAGGTCGGCGCCGCCGAGCACGTCGTCGAGCCGACGCGCCGCGACCAGTCGGGCGGTCACCTCGGTGACGGTCGGCGGCTCGCCCCACGCGGCGGTCGGGGGAGCGGACCGCGGCGGACCGATCATCGGCGGCGGGTCGCCGGCCAGCCACGTGTGCGCGAGCCCGAGCAGGTCGAGACCCAGCCGGTCGCGGGTCTCCGGCGGCTCGGGGCCGGCGCGCCCGGGTGCGACCAGGCGGTGGCGTAGCCGGCTGCGCTCCGCCGCGGCCGCCAGGCCGTCGACCGGCGTGTCGAGCACGGCGGCGAGCCAACCGAGCCAGAAGTCGGCCGGCAGCCGATCCTCGCGTTCCCAGCGGCTGACCTCGTGCCGGGTCACGGTCGGGCTGCCGGAGGCGGCGCAGAGCTGCTCGGCCAGCCGGAGCTGGCTCCAGCCCCGGCGCAACCGCAGCTGAGCCAGGTAGGGACCGAACGGCGGACGCGGATCGGCCGCGTCGAACGGGTGCGGTGGCGATGCGGACATCATGGACCCTCCCCGAAGCAAGCGGTGCACGCCTGTGGCCCCGAGATGCCGCGAACGGCACCCCACGCGCCGACCAATGGACCGTAGGGACGACCCGCGGCGCGTAGAACATATGTACCCCTCGGGTGCGACGTTTTCCCGTCCCCATCCCGCCGGCAGTGCCGTCACCAGCGCCGACGCGCGTTATCCACAGGCGCCCGGTGCGGCGACCCGCCACACCGCCCAGCCGGTACGCTCGACCCGTGGCGCTCGGACTTCCCTCGATCCTTCCGGGATCGCAACCATCGATCGGTGACCTGATCCGCGAGGCAGGCCCGACCTTCTCGTTCGAGTTCTTCCCGCCCAAAACACCCGAGGGCGAGGTGCAGCTGTGGCGGGCGATCCGTGAGCTCGAGCCGCTACACCCGTCCTTCGTCTCGATCACCTACGGCGCGGGCGGCACCACCCGTGACACCACCGTGTCGGTCACGGAGCGGGTCGCGACCGAGACCACGCTGCTGCCGATGGCCCACCTGACCGCGGTCAACCACTCGGTCGCCGAGCTACGCAACGTGATCGGCCGGCTAGCCGAGGCCGGCATCCGCAACATCCTCGCCGTGCGCGGCGATCCGCCCGGCAACCCCAACGGCGAGTGGGTGCGCCACCCGGAGGGCGTCGACTACGCCGAAGACCTGGTGAGGGTCATCCGCGAGTCCGGTGACTTCTGCGTGGGTGTCGCGGCCTTCCCTTACAAGCACCCGCGTTCGGCCGACATCGCCAGCGACACCGACCACTTCATCCGCAAGTGCCGCGCCGGCGCCGACTTCGCCATCACCCAGATGTTCTTCGACGGCGACGACTACCTACGCCTCCGCGACCGCGTGGCGGCCGCCGGCTGCGACACCCCGATCCTGCCCGGCGTCATGCCGGTGACCCGGATGAGCACGATCGCCCGCTCCGAGCAGCTGTCCGGTGCGCCGTTCCCGCCGGCGCTGGCCGAGCAGTTCGCCCGGGTCGCCGACGATCCCGACGCGGTGCGCAAGCTCGGCATCGAGCAGGCCAGCGAGATGTGCGCCCGACTGCTCGACGAGGGCGTGCCGGGCATCCACTTCATCACCCTCAACCGGTCTACGGCGACCCGCGAGGTATGGCAGCACCTACGGGTCAACGCCGGCGTGTGACCTCGACCGCCGATGGACGGTTGAGCTGACGTGGGCACACGGCTGGGTTGGCATGACTACGCGTCCCGATGGGCGGCACTGCACGGCGGCTTCGACCCGAGACAGGCGGGCGCGGTCGTCCGAGGCTGGATCCGTCTCTCCTACGAGATAGGTTCCCGCCTCGGCCGACTACGGATCTCCCCGACGGCGGTCACGGCGGTCGGCCTGGGCCTCTGCGCGGCCACCCCGATCGCCGCGACCAGAGCCCCCGAGGGCCTGTTCACAGCGGCGATCCTGGTCCTGCTGGCAGCCGTCGCCGACAGCGTCGACGGAGCGGTCGCGGTGGCCACCGACCGCACGACCCGCCTGGGCTACGTCTACGACTCGGTGGCCGACCGCCTGGGCGAGATCTGCTGGCTGACCGCCTTCTGGGTAGCCGGTGCCCCCGCACCCGTCGTCTTCACGGCCGGCGCGCTCTCCTGGCTGCACGAATACATTCGGGCGCGCGCCACGGCGGCCGGCATGACCGAGATCGGCACGGTCACGGTCGGCGAACGCCCGAGCCGCGTCAGCGTCACCGCGGTCGCCTTCCTGGTCGCAGCCGCCGCGGGCGGTCTCGACCGAGACCTGACCCCGGGCACCCTGACCGTCTTCCTGGCGATCTGGATCCTCCTGGCGACCTTCGGTCTGGCCCAACTCCTGCGAGCGGTCCGCCGCCTCCTGCGCTGACACCCGAAGAGCGCAATCAGATCCAAGATGGACTCGGGTCCGCCGGCGGCACGACCGTCGCTCCCGCCAGAGACCGCTCGCTCCGCGTCGCTGCCACGTCCGCGCCACGCACCCGATTGACCGACCGACGCAGGGCTGCGGCTGGCGGGGAACGTCAGGTTAGGCCCGCGCGGCGGAGAAGCTCGATGATGATGGTCGACTTCTGGTTCGCGTACTCGGCCATGTAGGTCACGCCGGACGTCGCTATGCGGCGTTTCTCCGCCGCGTAGCGGGCTCGGTCTTCCGGGTGGGTACGCAGCCAGTCGCGCAGGATCAGGTGGCGTAGGTGTTCGTCGCAGTCCGGCGGGAAGACGTGCACGTTGCACGGCGGGTCGAAGCCGTGCAGGCAGCGGTGCTCGTACCACTCCGGCTCGCGGATCCGCAGCACGTAGCCGGCCGCCGTGAGGGCCGGCAGGTACGCGTCCTCCAGTCGCGGGTCCGCGACGACCACGTCCACGTCGATGCGGAACTTGGCCGCCAGGCCGGGCACCGCCGTCGAGCCGACATGCTCCACCGCCAACGCCGTCGGACCCAGCGCGGCGCGGATCCGGGCCGCGTGGCGGGCATAGAGCGCGGGCCACTCCGGGTCGTACGCCACGACGGAGATCGGCTCGGTCAGCCGCGGCGGATCGCCCACGTTCCGCGCGCGCAGCCACTCCTCGGTGACCGGAGGTGCCGGTGCGGGCAGTGGCGGCAGGCGCATCACGCGAACCTACGCCGGGCCGATCTGCTCCGCGACGATGCCCGCCGACAGCGCCACCATCGGCAGGCCGCCGCCCGGGTGGGTCGAGCCGCCGACCAGGAACAGTCCCGGCACCGGGCCGCGGTTGGCCGGGCGCAGCAACCCGCCAGCGGTCCCGTAGATCGCCCCGCCCGGCGCCGCGGTCGAGGCCTCCAGCGACGCCGGCGTCAGCACCTCGCGGAACAGCACCCGGTCGCGGACGTCGACGCCGCGCGCGGCGAGGACCGCCAGCACCCGGTCGGCGTACGCGGACGCCAGCCCCGGCCGCTCCCAGTCGACCGCACCCGGGCCGACCCCGTGCCGTGGCGCGTTGACCAGCACGAACCACGCCTCGTGGCCGGCCGGACGAACCAACGGATCGTCGGCGACCGTCACGAACACCGCCGGGTCCGCGGCGGGCCGCCCCCCGAACACCGCGTCGAACTCGGCGTCGTAGTCCGGCGGGAAGAACACCGTGTGGTGCGCCAACTCCGGCGTGCGGCCCGCGACCCCCAGCAGCAGCACGAAACCCGCCAGGCTCCGGTCGCCCAGCCGGGCCAACCGGCGCGGCGTCGGCAGCAGGTCCCGATAGAGCGTCAACGCGTCCACGTTGGACACCACCACGTCGGCCGGCTCGAAGGTCTCCCCGAGCCGCACCCCGGTCACCTGGCCCCCGCCGCCCGTCGCGATCCCGGTCACCGTCGCGCCGGTGTGCACCGACACGCCCAGCGCGACACACCGCTCGAGCAGCGCGTCGGCCAGCGTCCCGAGCCCGCCCGGCACGTACCAACCCCCGAACGACAGCTCCGCGTACGGCACCGCCGCCAGCGCGGCCGGCGCCCGGCGTGGGTCCGCCCCGGTGTAGGTCGCGTAGCGGTCCAGCAACATCCGCAGCCGGGGATCCCGCAGCCGCCGCCGGCCCAGGCCGCGCAACGACTGGCCCGGCGCGACCGCCGCGAGGTCGCCGAACCGCCACGCCAGCCCGGCCAGCGCGGTCGGCGAGTCGACCGGGCGGCGCAGGATGTCCCGCCACGACGCGTCCCAGACCCGCCCGGCCCGGCGCCACAACCCCCGCCAGTCCGCCGCGGCGGCCGGGCCGAGCGCGGCGGCGATGCGGTCGGCGAACTCGGCCGGGTCCGCGCACGAGTCGAGCACCGTGCCGTCCGGAAACACGTGCCTGACCAGCGGGTCCAGCGGCACCAACGGTGGAGTGACGCCGCCGACGCCGCCGAACAGCTCGTCGAACACCTGCGGCAGCGTCAGCAGGCTCGGCCCGGTGTCGAACCGGTAGGTGCCCTCCGGCCGCTCCACCACCCGGCGCCCGAGCTTGCCACCGACGACCGTCGACCGCTCGTAGACGGTGACCCGGTGTCCGGTCGCGGCCAGCCGCGCCGCGCAGGCCAGCCCGCCCACGCCGGCACCGACCACGACGACCTCAGCCATGCACGCCTCCCAGGCTCACAGCGCCACCGGCCGGTCACGCCACCGCAGCGTGCCGGCCCGCCGCAGGCGGAAGGAACGCACCACCAACCAGCCGAACAGCAGCACCGACACCGGCTGCGAGAGCGCGTCCGGCCACCACCGCCCGCCCGTGGCGGCCGCGCTCGCCACCCGACCCAGCACCCCCAGCGCATATCCGACACAACCGGCCAGCACCACCGGCAACGACCACGCCGCCAACCCGGCCACAGTCAACAGCACGGGTACGACATAAACGAGCAGCAGCAGCCCCACCACAGCCGAAGCACCCAACGCCGACCCGAACGAGGCCCACAACGACTTCGTGTAGCCGGCCACGAGCGAGCCCCACGACTCGTACATCCGACAACTGGCGACCCGTGACCCGTCAGCCAACGCGATCCGCCCGCCCGACCGTTTGACGGCCCGGGCCAGCTCGATGTCCTCCAGCACCGACGACCGCACGGCAGCGTGCCCGCCGGCCGCCAGATAAGCCGACCGGTCCACCACCAGGAACTGCCCACCGGCCGCGGCCAGCGACGGCCGGGGGGAACGCTCCAGAGCCCGCAGCGGCAGGAACGTCAGCCACGACCACTGCAACAACGGCTGCACGAGCCGCTCACCCCACGACCCCACGACGATCCGGGGGTACGGCGACAGCAGCCCGACACCGGCCGAGCGCAGCAACGCCGCCGCGCCCGCCACCGCCGAAGGCGACAGCACCACGTCGGCGTCGACGAACGCCAGCACCGAGGCCGAGGTCGCGGCGGCGAGCTGCTGGCAGGCGTGCGGCTTGCCGAGCCAGCCCGGCGGCAGCGCCGCCCCGGTGAGCAGCCGGACCCGCGGGTCGTCGCCGGCCACGGCGCGCACCACGTCGGCGGTGCCGTCCGTCGACCCGTCGTCGAGGACCACGATGGACAGTCCGGGTACGCCCCGCTGGCCGAGCAGCGACCGCAGGCACGGCTCGACCCGGGCCGCCTCGTCGCGCACCGGGAGCAGCACCGCGACCGGCTCCGGAAAGGACGTCTCGACCGGCCGGCGCAGCAGGCGAGCGTTCACCACGGCGTGCAGCGCCAGTACCCCGGCCAACACGGCCGGCAGCCAGGAGAGCGCGAGCGCGCTCATGCGCGTACCCGAAGAGACATGGCAAGCGGCACAGCGACCAGCCCCATGCCCAGCGCGCCCCAGCCGGCCGACGCGGGCAACCCGAGGAAGGCGGCGTGAGCCAGGATGCTGGAGAAATAGGTCCAGAGATAGAGCGCGTACATCGGCGCGTCCCGGCCTTCGACGGCTGCGGCCGGGCCGGCGAGCCCGCTGAGCACGGTCATCATCAGGACCGCGACGACCAGCCAGCCGGCGTAGTTGCCCAGCGGCACGTCCGGCACCCCCGGCAGGCTCGGCGACGGGTTCGACCAGGTCCAGTAGCCCTCGCCGACCATCTGGGGGTCGAGGAACAGGTCCCACGCGGCGAGGCCGACGCCGGCCACCCCGACCCGCAGCGCCGGCTGCCGAACCAGGCGGACCGCCGCGAGCCAGGCCGGCCACGCCATCCACGTCCAGGCCAACGGGATCACCCACGGCACGCCGGCGATCTTCGGACCGAGCGCGCCCGAGTACGTGTATTCGCCGAACGGCGCCCCGCTCGCCACTCCCGCCGCCTCCACGAACAGCCCGCCGCCCGTGGTGACCACCACCAGCACGGCCGCCACCCGTGGGCCGCGGGTCAGCGCGGCGTGCCCGACCGACAGCACGTAGCCGACGACGACCGTGGTGACGGTCACCGCGGCGCGGGCGCCACCATCGGTCAGCGGATAGCAGATCTGGGCGAGGATCAGCAGGCCCAGCCCGTACCAGGGCAGCCTGCGTGTCATTCCCCGGACGGCGCGCGCACCGGCAGGTCTCGGCCGAGCACCGCGAACGCCCGCTCGTCACCGGGAAAGCGGAAGTCGCGGAGCACGTCGACGAAGTCGAAGCTGCGGTAGAGCCGCCAGGCGCGGGACCGCTGTTCGTCGGCCTCCGGTGTGGACAGCAACGTGGTCGCGCCCGGCGCCATCCCCAGCAGGGCGCGCAGCTGGCGGGCGCCGACGCCGTGACCCTGCGCGGCCGGGCGGACGTGCAGCTCGACGACCTCGAAGCAGTCCGTCAGCCAGCGCTTGCGGTGCTCCTCACTGAGCGCGGAGCGCACCTGGTCGTGCCACCACTGCCCGGCCCCGGAGACATAGCCGTAGCCGAAACCGGCGAGGTGTCCGTCGGTGGTCAGCGTGGCGACGGCACGAAACCCGGAACGGCGCACGTGCGTGGCGATGATCCCGCGCCGGGCCTCCATCAGCTCCGGCCGGTAACCCATCGCCTCTCCGTAGACGGCCACCACGTCGTCGAGCCGACGTGCCAGGTCGTCCGGCTTCCACGGCACCAGCCTCATGCCGGATCGCTCCTTGTCATCTGTTCCCAGCCGAGCACCCCGCGGTCACCCATGATGCCGCATATCGCGAACCGGGCAAAAAGCTCCTCGGCGTACCAGCCGGTCTGCTCCGTGCGCGCGATGGCGGCACGATGCTCCGGCTGACGGTACGCGAAGCCGACCAGATCCGTTGTGCTCCGCCACACGGTGACCGTGCCCTGCCAGCCGATCGGTGCCTCGCCGATGCCGAACCGGGCGAGCAGTCCCGGCGCGTCGCGCAGGGTTGCGGCCACCGGGGGGATGGCGCGCCAGAAGGTCGCGGCCCGCGACGGCTTCAGGCGGGCGCGGGTCAGAGCCAGGACCATTCCGTCGGTACGGATGGTTTTGTTCGCTTCGAAGGGCTGGCTGCCGCTCCAGGTGCCGCGACTGGCGATAGGGGCAAGGTCGATTCGGGCGTGTCCGGTGCTGAGGTCGGTCCAGCTCTCGATCGCTCGGGGTGTTTTGTCTTTTTCGTGTACGAGCAGGGCGGCCCAGCGGGTGACGTCGACGTCGCCCGGACCGAAGCCGGTGCCGGTACCCGTGCCGAGCAGCTTGGCGAAGCGGACGCCGGGGTGACGGCGGAGGCGGGCACGGTCGGTCGCCATCCGGGCGAGCACCTGGGGGAGTGCCCGTTTGGGCATCCGCCAGACGTGCAGGGTGACGACCGTGTCCATCGCGCCCAGTCTCCACCGTCGGTGGCCGGACCGTTTCGCGGGCCTCGGTCAGGCGACGTCGGTGACGGTGCCGCCGGTTAGTCGTTCGAGCTCGGCCGGGGTGATGGGGAAGACGGCGTGCGCGATGCCGCCGGCGGCCCAGACCTCGGGGAACGCGAACAGGGCGGTGTCGATGAGGGTACGCATCGCGGGCCGGCCCGGGTGAACGGGCGCGACGCCGCCGATCACCTGGCCGCTGTGCTCGCGGACGAAGTCGGGGTTGGCCCGGCGGACCTTCTCGATGCCGTGTTCCTTGGCCACTCGCGCGGTGTCGACCCGGTGCGCGCCGCTGGTCAGCACCAGCAGCGGCGCGCCGTCGGCGTCGAAGACGAGCGAGTTGGCGATCTGGCCGACCTCGACGCCGAGCTGTTCCGCGGCCGCCGCGGCGGTGGGTGCGGCGGCCGGGAGGATCCGGACCTGGCTGGGCCGGCCGGCGGCGTCGCGGGCACCGGCGGCGTCGAGCGCGTCCTGGACGGCGCGGACGTTGGGATGCGGTTGCATCGGGACACGTTCTCATGCCGCGCGGCCTGCGCGCGCCTGGTTTCCGTCTGGCGGTGTTCGCGCTGGTGGGCGGCGTGTTGTGGCCGGGCGGCGGCTGCCGGGGAACATCAGCCGACATCAGCGCGCGGCACGTTGCGTTTTTGTCGGACCCAAGGTGTACTCTTCTTGTAGTTAGAACGCGTGTTCGATTAGCTCGCACACTCGCTCTGACGGTCCGGGAGGCGCGATTCGCGGCGCGGCTTCCGGAACGTGCGGCTTCGCGGGCCGCACATCAGGCAGGACCGTCGCCGCCGCCCTCGACCCCCGGGCGGTGGGCGACGGACCAGCCGACCTGCCGGTCGGGTGTGGTGTGGGGAAGCGTCACGCCCGACCGGCAACTAGAACGACCGCTGCGCCTTCCTCCGCTGCGGGGCACGTCCGCGGGTCCTTCCGGGGCCCGTGCACAGGCTGCAGACGCGGAGGAGACAGGTTCATGACGACCAGCCCGGCCCAGGCGCCGACCGTGCCGGCACACGTGCTGCCACACCGCACGCCGGCCCAGCTGCTCGCGATCGCCCGCCACGGCCTAGCCGAGGCCGCGCAGACCCGTCCCGACGGCCTGCGCTACGCCGCCGCACACCTAGCCGCCCTACGCGCGGCCGCGGCGATGCTCGCGGCCCGCGCCCGCCCGTCGCCGACCCGGCGCAACCGGATCACCAGCGTGTGGGCGCTGCTCGTGATGGTCGCGCCCGAGCTCGACGAGTGGGCGACCTACTTCGCCGCCGGCGCGACCAAGCGCGCCGCCGCCGAGGCCGGCATCCCCCGGGTGGTCACCGCCCGCGAGGCCGACGACCTGCTCCGCGCCGCCGAGCAGTTCGTGGCCGTGGTCGAGGTCGCGCTCGGCATCGCACACCAGCCCTCGCTCGACGGCCTGGCCGCCTGACGCGGCGGGCCTGACCACCGCAACACAGCACAACCAGCACAACCAGCACGACGGGGGTGAGCGCATGGCGGGGCAGATGACGCTGGGATCAGCGGCGTTGTCGGGTCTGGTACGGCCCGCCAGCGCCGCACCCGACGACGCGCACCGCACGCTGCCGGTGCCGGCCGAGCTGCGCGGGCTGCTGCCCGGGCGCGGCCTGCGCCGGGGCAGCACCGTGGCGGTGGGCGCCGGCCCGCGCTCACCCAGCGGCAGCACCTCGCTGGTCCACGCGCTGATCGCCGAGGCGTCCCGGGCCGGCTCCTGGTGTGCGGTGGTGGGCGTGCCGGCGTTCGGCGCGGTCGCGGCCGCCGACGGCGGTGTCGCCCTCGAGCGGTTGGCGCTGGTGCCCAACCCCGGCCCCGAGTGGGCCACGGTGGTGGCCGCCCTGATCGACGGGGTCGACGTCGTCGTGCTCGCCGTACCGACCCAGAGCGCCGTCGCGAGCTCGGTCACCGCCCGACTGGCCGCCCGCGCGCGGCAACGTGGCAGCGTCCTGGTGCCCTACGGCCACTGGGACGGCGCCGACCTCACGCTCCGCGTCACCCGCGGCCGCTGGGAGGGCCTGTCCGCCGGCCGAGGCCGCCTCCGCCGCCGCGAGGTCACGATCGTCGCCCGCGGCCGGGGCGCCGCCACCCAACCCCGCGAGATCACCGTCTGGATGCCGGGCTACCGCCCCCTGACCGGCACGGTCGCGATCGCACCGCTCGAGCCCATCGCCCTGCCGACCCTGCACGCGGTCCCCGACCCGCCGCCCCCACCCGCCGACGATCAGGCGACGGCCGTGCGCGGCCGGGCGGAGTCCCGGTCCGCCGGCGGCGATCAGGCCACGGCCGCGCGCGGCGCGACGGCTTCGTCGGGGTCCCGGTCCGCCGGCGGCGACCCTGCGGACCCGCCGGGCGGCACGGACCGGTCGGTCGGAAGCGGTCCGTCGGGCTCGGACGCGGCGTGGAGTCCGTCGTTGTTCGACCTGGTCGCGGACGGTGACCCGGCCGGGTCACCGGACGACGCTGAATCGCCGGCTCCGGCTGTCACCATCGGCGGGTCGGGGCAGGCCACGGACGACGACCCGGCCGAGCCGGGGGAGCGGCCGCGGCTCAAGCTGGTCTCGGGTGGGGTCTGATGACCGGGCGGCGGGCCGCCGCCGGCCGCCCAGGTGCCGCCGGCGAGTCGGGTGTGGACGCTGGACGGCCGGCGAGGGACGGCGGCGCGGTCGCGCGTACCGCGGTGCTGTGGTGTCCGGACTGGCCCGTCATCGCGGCCGAGATCGTCGACGGGGTTCCGGCGACCGGTGCGGTCGCGGTGCTGCACGCCAACCGGGTGGTGGCGGCGTCCGAGGCGGCGCGCGGCGAGGGCGTGCGGCGGGGGCTGCGCAAGCGCGAGGCGCAGAGCCGGTGTCCCGGCCTGGTCGTGGTCGACCACGACCCGGCGCGGGACGCGCGGGCGTTCGAGCCCGTCGTCGCCGCCGTCGAGGAGATGGTCGCGGGGGTCGAGGTGGTCCGGCCCGGGTTGTGCGGGTTCGCGGCGCGCGGGCCGGCCCGCTACTTCGGCGGGGAGGAGCCCGCCGCCGAGCGGATCGTCGAGCACGTCGCGCAGGCGTGCGGGGTGGAGAGCCAGATCGGGGTCGCCGACGGCGGGTTCGCGGCCGGGCTCGCGGCCCGGGAGGGGCTGATCGTCGCGAGCGGGGAGACCGTGGCATTCCTGGCGGCCCGGCCGGTCGAAGCGCTCGCCCGCCCGGCACTCACCGAACTGCTCCGGCGACTCGGGATCACCACCCTCGGCGCGTTCGCCGGGCTGGGCCGGGGTGACGTGCTGGCGCGGTTCGGGTTCGACGCCGCGTTGGCGCACCGGCTCGCCTCGGGCGGTGACGAGCGGCCCCTCGCGGTCCGGCGGCCGCCACCTGACCTGGAGGTCAGCGAGGACTACGGCGACGACCCGCTGGAACGGGTCGACGTGGCCGCGTTCGCCGCGCGGGTGCTCGCCGAGCGGCTGCACGAGCGGCTGGCCGGCTACGGGCTGGCCTGCACCCGGCTGTCCATCGGGGCGGTCACCGCGCACGGCCAGGAGCTGCACCGGGTCTGGCGGCACGACGGCCTGCTGACCACGGCCGCGATCGCCGACCGGGTGCGCTGGCAGCTCGACGGGTGGCTGTCCGGCACCACCCGGCGCGGGGGAGGTGCCCGGACCGCGCCGGCCCGGCCGACCGCCGGCATCATCCGACTGCGTCTCGCGCCCGAAGGGGTGCTGCCGCACGCCGGGCTCCAGCCGGGCCTGTGGGGCGAGACGGGAGAGGAGAAGGAGCGGGCGCACCGTTCGTTCAACCGGATCCAGGGCATCCTCGGCCCCGAGTCGGTGGTCACCGCCGTGCTCGGTGGCGGTCGTTCCCCGGCCGACCAGGTGCGGCTGGTGCCCTGGGGCGACGAGCTGGCACCGGCCCGACCCGCCGCGCCCTGGCCGGGCCGGCTGCCACCGCCGGCGCCCGCGCTGGTCCTGCCCGCACCGCTGCCGGCCACGGTCCGCGACGCGGCCGGCGAGCCGGTGGGCGTGTCCGCCCGGCTGATGGTCACCGCCGCACCGGCCCGCCTCGCGATCGGCAACGGCCCGCCGGCCGAGATCATCGGCTGGGCCGGCCCCTGGCCGGTCGACGAACGCTGGTGGGCACCGACCGAGGCCCGCCGCCGCGCCCGGTTCCAGGTCGCCCTGGCCGACGGCAGCGCCTTCCTGCTCTCTCTGGCCGCCGGCCAATGGTCCGTGGAGGCCATCTATGACTGACCAAAGAATCATGAACCGCTTCGCAAGGTCATCTCGATGTGATGGTTATGAAGACGCGGACCTGGCAGCGAAGCGGAGCGAGCGGTCCCCGGCGGGAGCGACGGTCGTGCCCACCGCGGACCCGGGACAGGCTCTTGAGCTCTTCGCTCCTGAAGCCAGGTGGTGTGCCCGTGGGCTTCAATAACCCCGGCATCTCGTGGTCGCAGCTGGAGGGGACGCTCTCCGGTCGGCACCTGCACGTCGTCGACCCGCTGGCGGTCGACGCCGACGGTGGCGACTCGCCGGCGTGGACCCGCAAGCGCCCCCGCTACGAGCCGCCTCCGGAGTCACCGCCCGAGCAGGACACGGTGCCCTATGCCGAGCTGCACTGCCACTCCAACTTCAGCTTCCTCGACGGGGCCAGCCATCCCGAGGAGCTGGCCGAGGAGGCGCGGCGGCTCGGGCTGACCGCGCTCGCCATGACCGACCATGACGGCTTCTACGGCGTGGTGCGGTTCTCCGAGGCGGCTCGGGCGCTCGGGCTGCCGACCATCTTCGGTGCGGAGCTGTCACTGTCCGAAGGGGTACGCGGCAAGGACACGGTGATCCGGTCGGGCGAGCCCGACCCGCACGGGCGGCATCTGTTGGCGCTGGCCCACGGCCACGAGGGCTACGCGCGGCTGTCGTCGGTCATCGGGCAGGCCCAGCTCGACGGCGGTGAGAAGGGCCGGCCCGAATACGGCTCGTTGGAAGACGTCGCCGAGCAGCTGCGTGACCACGTGCTGGTGCTGACCGGGTGTCGCAAGGGGACGGTGCCGGCGGCGCTGCTCACCGAGGGGGTCGACGCGGCGGCGCGGGAGCTCGACCGGCTGGCCAGGCTGTTCGGCGAGGACAACGTCGCGGTCGAGCTGACCGACCACGGCGATCCGACCGACGGCGACCGCAACGACGCGCTGGCCGCGCTCGCCGCCCAGCGGGGGTTGCCGACCGTCGCCACCAACAACGTGCACTACGCCACGCCGGCGCGGCGACGGCTGGCGACCGCGGTGGCGGCGGTGCGGGCGCGGCGCAGCCTCGACGAGATCGACCCGTGGCTGCCCGCCGCGGCGACCGCGCACCTGCGCACGGGTGCCGAGATGGAGCAGCGGTTCGCGGCCTATCCGGGTGCGGTGGCGCGGGCCGCCGAATACGGGCGTGACCTGGCCTTCGACATCCAGCTGGTGGCGCCGAAGCTGCCGGACTACCCCGTGCCCGACGGGCGCAGCGAGATGGAGCACCTGCGCAGGCTGACCATGGAGGGCGCGTTGGTCCGCTACGGGCCGCGCGCGGCTCACCCGGACGCCTACCGCCAGCTCGACTACGAGCTGAACATGATCGAGCAGCTCGGCTTCCCGGGCTACTTCCTGGTCGTCTACGACATCGTCAAGTTCTGCCGCGACAACAAGATCTACTGCCAGGGGCGGGGGTCGGCCGCCAACTCCGCGGTCTGCTACGCGCTGTGGATCACCAATGTCGACGCCGTCCAGCACGGGCTGCTGTTCGAGCGCTTCCTCGCGCCGGAGCGCGACGGGCCGCCCGACATCGACGTCGACATCGAGTCCGACCAGCGGGAAAAGGTCATCCAGCACGTCTACGAGAAATACGGCCGGCGGCACACGGCCCAGGTCGCCAATGTGATCTCCTACCGGCCGCGGTCGGCGGTGCGCGACATCGCCAAGGCGTTCGGGTTCTCGCCCGGCCAGCAGGACGCGTGGAGCAAGCAGATCGACCGGTGGGGCTCGGTGGCCAAGGTCGACGTCGACGACATCCCGGAGCACGTCGTCGACTTCGCCAACGAGCTGCAGACCTTTCCCCGGCACCTGGGCATCCACTCCGGCGGCATGGTGATCTGCGACCGGCCGATCATCGAGGTCTGCCCGGTCGAGTGGGGGCGGATGCCGGGCCGCACCGTGCTCCAGTGGGACAAGGACGACTGCGCCGTCATCGAGCTGGTCAAGTTCGACCTGCTGGGGCTGGGCATGCTGTCCGCGCTGCGCTACGCGTACGACATGATCGAGGACGAGCTCGACATCAGCACGATGCCGCTCGACGACCCCGAGATCTACGACATGCTGTGCCGGGCCGACTCGGTCGGGGTGTTCCAGGTGGAGAGCCGGGCCCAGATGGCGACGCTGCCCCGGCTGAAGCCCCGGGTGTTCTACGACCTGGTGGTCGAGGTCGCGCTGATCCGGCCGGGGCCGATCCAGGGCGGCTCGGTGCACCCGTACATCCGCCGCAAGAACGGCCAGGAGACGTGGGAGCACGACCATCCGCTGATGGCGAAGGCGCTCGACAAGACGCTCGGCGTGCCGCTGTTCCAGGAGCAGCTGATGCAGCTCGCCATCGACGTCGCCGGCTTCGACGCGTCCGGCGCCGACCAGCTGCGCCGGGCCATGGGCTCCAAGCGGTCCGCCGAGCGGATGGCCGAGATCCGCGACCGGCTCTACGCGGGCATGGCCGAGCGGGGCATCACCGGCGCGCTGGCCGACGACATCTTCCTCAAGCTGTCGGCGTTCGCGAGCTACGGCTTCCCCGAGAGCCACGCGATGAGCTTCGCCTACCTGGTCTACGCCAGCTCCTGGCTCAAGCGCTACCACCCGGCCGCCTTCCTAGCCGCGCTGCTCAACGCCCAGCCGATGGGCTTCTACTCGCCGCAGACCCTGACCGACGACGCCCGCCGGCACGGCGTCGAGGTGCGCCGCCCCGACATCAACGCCAGCAACGCCCAGGCGATCCTGGAGTCCACGAAGGACACCCGCTGGGGCAGCGGGCCGGGCGAGCCGCCGCACCAGTGGGGCCTGGGCGGTCCGGCGGTCCGGGTGGGGCTGGCCGGCGTACGCACGATCGGCGCGGAGCTGGCCGAGAAGATCGAGCAGGAACGGCTGGCAGCCGGCCCCTACCGCGACATGTCCGACCTGGCCCGCCGGGTCGGCCTCACCACCGCCAACATGGAGGCCCTGGCCACCGCCGACGCCTTCGCCTGCTTCGGCCTGACCCGCCGCGAGGCCCTGTGGGCGGCCGGCGCCGCGGCCCAGGAACGTCCGGGCCGACTACCCGGCACGACCGCCGCGACCCAGGCACCGGTGCTGCCGGGCATGGGCGAGGTCGACCGCCTGGTCGCCGACGTCTGGGCCACCGGCCTGTCGCCCGACAGCCACCCGGCCCAGTTCATCCGCCCGCAGCTGGCGGCGGTCGGCGCGATCCCGATCGCCCGCCTGGGCCGCTACGAACACGGCCAACGCGTACGCGTCGGCGGCATCGTCACCCACCGCCAACGCCCAGCCACCGCCGGCGGCGTCACCTTCATCAACCTCGAAGACGAGACGGGCATGCTCAACGTCACCTGCTCGCAGGGGCTCTGGCAGCGTTACCAGCGGGTCGCTCGGCGCAGTGCGGCCTTGATCGTCCGCGGCCGCCTGGAGATGGCAGAGGGGGTGGTCAACCTGCGCGCGGACCGGCTGGACGCCATCACACCCCCGGTCACCCCGGCCTCCCGCGACTTCCGCTGACGGCACCCGCCGACCGTCTCCGCGACCGTTGGGTGGTCGCTCTGCGCGGTCGCTGGCTGGCTGGCCGGTGGGCGGTCGCTCTGCGCGGGCGAGCCGCCGACCGGATTGCATTCTCGTTCGATACGGCCAGAGCCCGGCATGCCGAGCGCCTTGAGACCAAGGCCAATCCTCCGAGGAACGTGTCGCTGAGAGGCGCAGGCGTCCGCCCCTCGCGTCAGGCGACCACTCGGTGTCGGGGCCGGACATCGACAGCGGTTGCCCGGGCGGCAACCGCTATCGAGCCTCCGGCGCGTGGCGCGTCACCGGCCCGCACCGAACGGGCCGCCAAGGTTCGAGGGCCGGCTGCAACGGGCCCAAGCGCCGCCCGCTGTCACCCAAATACCGGTGTTGCATCTGGGTGAGCCGCCGCCCCAACGCCGGACTCCACGCCGCCTCGACCCAGATCGAAAACGGCGCCAAGCCGAGCCTTCTCATAAGCGACGGGGTCGCTTATCGGCCGGTCGCCAGATGGGCGCCACCGTCGACGGGCACCACCACGCCGGTGACGAACTCCGCCTGCGCCAACGCCGTGACCACATGGGCGATGTCTTCCGGGCGACCTACCCTGCCCAACGGCAGAGCCTGTGCGGTCCCCGTGAAGAAACCCTGCCGTGCCTCGTCGGACATCCGCGCATGCCACCAAGGCGTGTCGACGACACCGGGGCTGACCGCGTTGACCCGGCGGGGCGCCAACTCCGCGGCCAGGGGACCCACCGCCGACTCCAAAGCGCCGTTGATCGCCGCCAGACCAGCAGTCCCCGGTAGTGCTGCCCGCGCACTGACCGCCGTGACGAAGGTGATCGACGCGCGTTCGTCGAGGTGCGGCAGCACGGACCGCAATGCCGCCCACTGGGCCAGGGTCTTGGCTTCCAACCCCTCCCGGACCGCCTCGATCCCGACCTGGGCGAACGGACCCGCGCCGCTGCCCCCGCTGGCTGCCAGCACCAGATGCTTCACCACGACACCACGGTCGGCCAGAAGGTCGCCCAGCAGCGGGTCCCGCGCGTCCACCGCTGTCCCGTCGACCACGGCGTCCGGCGACGAAGCGCGCAACTCCGCGAGAGCCCGTCCAAGCCGTCGCGCGTCCCTGCCGGTGATGAGCACCGAGTATCCCTCTGCGGCGAACCGCGCGGCCGTGGCCAGGCCGATCCCGGACGAGCCGCCCACTACGACCACCACACCCTGCGTCATGCCTCTACCTCTTTTCGAAACGATCCGTACCGACGAGAGCATTGCCGGTACGGATCGTTTCAACAAGCGATAGAGTGACGACGTGAGCAGCATCTCCCCCCGCGACTCGTCCCATCGGCCGCACACCGGCCGTCGCCGGAACGAGGAATCTCGACGCGCGATCCTGGCGGCCACCCGCGACCTCGTGCACACCCGTCCGTACCGCGAGGTCACCATCGAGGCCATCGTCGCCGCCGCACGTGTCGGCAAACGCACCGTCTACCAGTGGTGGCCGTCCCGTGCGTCGTTGCTGCTCGACGCCCTTGTCGAAGACGCCCTCGTGCGTGTCCCGCCCACCGACCCGCAAGCGCCTTTCTCCGAGAGGCTCCAGGACTTCCTGACGAACACCATCGAGGGCATCGTGGGTCCCGAGGGGAGCGGACCTGTCCTGCGGGCACTGCTCGCCGAAGCGCAAAGCGACCCTGACGCTCGTGCCGCCTTCCGTGAGGGCTTTATCCAGCACCGCCGGGCCGCGTTGAGACAGCTTCTCGCCGAAGGGCAGGACGCCGGACTCATCTCCGAGCGGTCCGATTTGGACACTCTGGTCGATTTCACTTACGGCGCGATCTGGTACCGCCTGCTGACCGAGCACGCACCCCTCGACGAAGCCTTTGCCCGCTCCATCGCCGCGCACCTCACGGTTCAGCGTTCCTGAAGCCCCGGCGGTGGCGTTCCTTCACGGTGGCCGGTCGACGTGCGCCCGCGCTGGCGGTTTCAGCCAGCCGACGCATCCTCCGCGCGTTCGAGGCCCATTCCTATCGGCCGGAAACCGTCGCGGACCGCGGCGCCGCCCTGCGCGCGTGACGCCGGGACGCACCGCGCGCAAGATCCAGGATCGACGTGGACCACGTCACCGCGAAATGCCGCGCCTGACCTGACCCGCTTCCGGCTGCTGCCCGAGCAGCGAGTCGGCCATCGTCTCGCCCAGCCACCGCTCGAAGCGGTCGAGCGACCACCGCCGCCGGCGCACCAGCCGGTAGAGCACATCCGGGGAGGTCAGCGTCCACAGGATGTCGGCGGCGTCCTCGACCGACAATCCGGCCCGCAACCCGAACCGCTCTGCCACGTGCCGCGCGATGTTGGCGGTGCCGAGCGCGCGCTCGTTCTCGATCGTGTCGATGAAGCCGCGGACCTCGCGGTCGCCGGCCGCGCCCTCGGTCAGCAGGATCGGCACCAGCGGGCCGATCCGCTCGTAGATCTCGCGGCTCATCCGGGCGTACAAGGCCAGGCATTCGCGCCCGTCGGTCGCGGCCCGCAAGGCCCGGCCGGTCTCCCGGTCGATCATCGGGATCGGATCCGCGTCGCCGGCGATGGTCACGTCGTAGACGGCCTTCAGCACAGCCGCCTTGCCACCGACCGTGTTGTAGACGGTCTGCACGCTCACCTGAGCCCGACCCGCGATCGCCTCGACCGTCGTGCCGGCGTAACCCCGGCGCACGAACAGCGCCCGCGCCGCGTCGAGCACCCGCTGCCTGGTGGCGCGGGACTGCTCGGCGCGGACCGCGCTCCGGTAGCGCCGGGTGGTCACCCCACTAGTCTCCCAGCGGCCGCGCCGGAAGGCCGAAACCGGCGGGGCGTGGCCGAGGCAGCGCGCCCACCTGCCACAGCATGCCGAGCTCGTCGCGGATTCCCCAGTGCTCGACCAGCAACCCGCCGTCGGCGCGGTAAAGGTGCATGGTGGGCATCGCGTACGGCTTGCCGGTCGGTGCGAAACCCAGCATGTCCACCTCGTTGACGCCGTGGGCGGTGGCCCGGATCGCCACCTTGTCGCCGGAGGCATCCGCCACCACGTCGTGCACCTCGTAGCGGATCCGCAGCGCCTGCGTCACGTACCCGAGGATCTCCAGATAGCCCGTCCGCCCCTGCGGCGCCCACGGCGGCGCGCCGTGGTCGACGAAATCCTCCGCGACGAGCGGACCGACGGCGGCGATGTCACCGGCGTTCATCGCGGCGAGCACCCCTCGGGCGAGCTTCTCGGCGAGCGTCATCCGAACCACCTTTCAGTGGAAGCAGCACCAAATCATTGGAATGACGATCCATCGAAAACGCCGGCCGCGGCAATGAAACTGGAGTGATCCGTGATCGGGTTCCAGCGAACCCGGATCGGCACGCCACGCCCGCCAGGCACGCGACCGTTAGGCTCGGCGCGTGGAGCGAACAACGGTCCGTCCCGGCCCCCGCACCGCGGTCGTCTGGCAGGTGCTGCGCCGCGAGCTCGACCGTGCCCCCGAGGGCGGCCTGACCATCCTCGACGTCGGAGGCGGCACCGGCGGCTTCGCGGTGCCACTGGCCGAGGCCGGCCACCGCGTGACCGTCGTCGACGCGAGCCCGGACGCGCTCGCGGCGCTCAACCGCCGCGCCGTCGAGGCGGGTGTGGCGCCCCGGGTGCGCGCCGTGCAGGGTGACGGTGACGCGCTGACCGGCCTCGTCTCCCCGGGCTCCGTCGACCTCGTGCTCTGCCACGCCGTGCTGGAGGTGGTCGACGACCCGCGCGGAGTGGTCGCCGCGATCGCCGCCGCGCTGCGCCCCGGTGGTGCCGCGTCGGTGCTGGTGGCCTCCCGGGCCGCGGCCGTGCTGGCCCGCGCGACCGGCGGCCATCTCGCGGCGGCGGCCGCGCTGCTCGCCGACCCGGACGGCCACGCCGGCCCCCGCGACACGCTGCGGCGCCGGTACGACGCGGAGGGGGCGGCGGACCTGCTCCGCGACGCCGGGCTCGCGGTCGAGGACATCCACGGCGTACGCGTGCTCGCCGATCTCGTCCCCGCCGCCGCGGCCGACGAAGACCCGCGGAACCTGCTCGACCTCGAGCTGGCGGCCGCGGCCCAGCCGCCGTACCGGGACATCGCCGCCCAGCTCCACCTGCTCGCCCGCCGCCCCGCCGATCCGGTATGAGCGAGTTCGACCAGGTCGTCCCGAGGTACGGCGCCGACAGCCTGATGGACGTGCTGCCGAGCGCGCTCGCGCACCTCGGCGTGCCGGGCTTCCAGGACATCCTGGGGCTGGAGCTGGCGGGCGTACGTCGGATCGCGGTCCTGCTCGTCGACGGCCTCGGCTGGCACCAGATCCCGACGGCGGCCCCGTTCGCGCCGACCCTCGCCGACCTCGCCGCCCGCGCCCCGCGCATGATCACGACCGGCTTCCCGTCGACGACGCCCACCAGCCTGGTCTCGCTGGGCACGGGTGTCAGCCCGGGCACCCACGGCGTGCTCGGGTTCCGCGTCGCGATCCCCGGCACCGACACGGTCCTCACGCACACCCACTGGCGCACCGACCCGGACCCCGCCGCCTGGCAGCCGGTGCCGACGCTGTTCGAGCGCGCCGAGGCCACCGGCCTCGCGGTCAGCGTCGCGAACCGTCCCGAGTTCGCGGACAGCGGCCTGACGATGGCGGCCAACCGCGGCGCCGCGTACCGCCCCGCGTCCGACGCCGACGAGCTCGCCGCGGCGATGCTGGCCGGTCTCGGCGACGCCGGGTCGCCACCGGCGCTGTCGTACGGCTACTACCCGGACCTCGACCGCTACGGCCACGTCTTCGGCGTCGACTCGGAGCCGTGGCGCGAGGCGGCGGCCCAGGTCGACCGCCTGCTCGACCGGGTGCTGCACGGCCTGCCCCCGGACGCCGCGCTGCTGGTCACCGCCGACCACGGCCAGCTCGACGTGCCGCCACACCACCGCTTCGACTTCGACGGCGACCCGCGCCTCCAGGCGGGCGTACGCGTGGTGGCCGGCGAGCCCCGGGTCCGCTACCTGCACACGCTGCCCGGCGCCACGGACGACGTGCTGGCCACCTGGACCGAGATCCTCGGCGACGCGGCCTGGGTCGCCCACCGCGAGGACGTGATCGCCCAGGGCTGGTTCGGCCCGGTCCCGGCCCGCAACCTCGCGCGCATCGGCGACGTGGTCGCGATCTGCCACGGCACCCACGCGGTCGTGGCGCCCCAGTCCGAGCACGCGATCAAGGCGATGCTGATCGCCTACCACGGCGCGTACTCGGCAGTCGAAATGGAAATCCCGCTCCTCGTCGCCAGACCCTAGAGGCGGAATCACCAGGCCGTAGGAGCGCAGACACCAGGGCTCGTGTTCGACGGTGGAGATGTAGGTCCGCTGTTCGGCGCCAAGCCCTTAGGAGCGCAGACACTGGTCCCGGGTCCGTCGTGGTCCGGACCGTCGCTCCCGCCGGAGACCGCTCCGCTTCGCTGCGCTGCCAGGTCCGCGACAGCGCATCCTCAAAGAGAATCAACCCAGGCCGCCCTCCCGGCCCGCCGGCACATGTCCGAACCCGCCGCCGGCTCTAGTCCCTGACCTTGCCCGCAGCGGCGCACCCTGTGCGGTTGTCCGGGGTTCGGGTCCTCGCCCGTGCCGCCGCACCGTGCGCGGTCGTCCAGGCCGGGGTCCCCGCCCGCGGCACCGCACCGTGTGCGGTTGTTCGCGGCGGCGGGCGATGTCCGAATGCGCGAATGCCGGAGGTGCGAATTGATCATGCGACGCGGCCTCCGGGATTTCGTCGTACCCCCTGGTTAGCCTCTTCTCGTGGGACGCAGTCAGGTGGTGCCGCGCGGGGGCGACCCGCGGTTCGGGGCCGGTGCCGATGACACCGGGTGCCCGATCCTGCATGTCGACATGGACGCGTTCTACGCGTCGGTCGAGGTGCGCAAGCGGCCTGACCTGGCCGGGCGGCCCGTGGTGGTCGGTGGCATCGGGGCGCGCGGGGTGGTGAGCTCGGCCAGCTACGAGGCACGGGCCTATGGCGTGCGCAGCGCCATGCCGACCGCGCGGGCGCGGGCGCTCTGCCCGGGTGCGGTGTTCCTGCCGGTCGACTTCGCGGCCTACGGGGCGGCCTCGCGAGCGGTCATGGCGATCTTCCACGACGTCACGCCCCTGGTCGAGCCGCTCTCCGTCGACGAGGCGTTCCTCGACGTGGGTGGCGCGACGCGACTACTCGGCTCGCCGGCCGTGATCGCCGCCCTGATCCGCCGGCGGGTGTCCGACGAGCTCGGGCTGAGCTGCTCCGTCGGGGTGGCGTCGACCAAGTTCGTGGCCAAGCTGGGCTCGGCCCGCGCCAAGCCCGACGGCGTGGTGGTCGTGCCCCGTGACCAGGTGCTCGACTTCCTCCACCCGCTGCCCGTCGACGCCTTGTGGGGCGTGGGGGAGAAGGCCGCGGAGACCCTGCGCCGCCTCGGGCTCGCGACCGTGGGCGCGGTGGCCGAGGCGCCGGTCGGGCTGTTGCGGTCGGCGCTCGGTGACGCTGCCGCCGCGCACCTGCACGAGCTGTCCTGGGGGCGTGACCCTCGACGGGTCTCGACCGAGCACGTCGAAAAATCGATTGGAGCCGAAGTTACCTTCGACACTGACGTCGCCGACCCCGAAGTGATCAAGCGGGCGCTGCTGGAGTTGTCGACGAAGGTCGGTGTCCGACTACGCCAGGCCGACCAGGCCGGCCGCACGGTGTCCATCAAGGTCCGACTAGCCGACTTCCGCACCGTCAACCGCTCCCGCACCGTGGGCACCCCGACCGACGTGGCGCGCGAGATCTTCGAGACCGCGTGGGCGCTCTACCAGGCGCTTCGACCCGGCGACCGGATCCGGTTGGTGGGGGTGCGGGTGGAGGGGCTGGCGGTCGCCTCGGGTGCCGCGCGACAGCCTGAGCTGGGTGCTCCCGAACGCGGATGGCGAGAGGCTGAAGCGGCCGCTGATGCGGCAGCTGCCCGATTCGGGCGGTCTGTCGTCCGGCCGGCCAGCCTCCTCACGGGCGAACGGATGGAAATTCGACCCCGGCCGTCGGTCGTCCCGCTTTCCGACCCGCGAAGCCCCTCGTAGACTTGCGGGTAAGCAGTCGCTTGACTGTCACGGTCTGTCGGCCCGCCCGGGTCGACCTCGCGACCGGGGAGGAGTGCCGTGCCGCTCTCTGAGCACGAGCAGCGGCTGTTCGAGCAAATCGAGCGGTCGCTTGCCGAGGACCCAAAGTTCGCCTCGGCCGTGCGCGCCAGCGACCCGCGTTTCCACGCGCGGCGTCGTCTGCTGTTGGCCGCCGTCGTGATCATCGCTGGCCTGGCCCTGGTTGTCTTCGGCACGGTGAACAAGACACCGCTGCTCGGCGTGGCGGGTTTCGTCATCATGCTGGGTGCCGCGGCGTTCGCCATGCAGTCGCACCGCAAGGCACAGCAGCCTGACCTGCACGTCGTGGGCGGCACCGCCAGCCGCCGCACGCGCGTGCGGCGTTCGGGCCTGATCGACCGTCTCGAAGAGCGCTGGCGGCAGCGCCCGGAGGGACACCGCTGACGACCCGCTGAGGCGGCGTTCTGGCCGCCACACCGGGGGCACCTCTCTGGTGGCGTCGGACCATGCGTCCGACGCCTTTTTCCGGCTTCGGAAGGCCACCCCCGATGCGCTTCCGCACCGCCACGAGCACCGACATCGAGGCTGTCGCGGCCCTGCACGCCGACAGCTGGAGCCGGTTCTACCGGGGCGCCTACAGCGACGAGTATCTCGACGGCGCCATGCCCGCCGAGCGCCTGACCGCCTGGACGGCCCGACTCACGGCACCCGAGCCGCGGCACGTGACGATCGTGGCCGAGCCCGAACCCGCCGGCCCTGCCCACCCGGAAGTGGCCCCCACCGGCGCGCCGCACACCGGCGCGGCGGAAGCGTCCGGAAGCCGACAGGAGCTGGCCGGCTTCGTCCATCTCGTCGTCGACGAGGACCCGCGCTGGGGTTCGCTGGTCGACAACCTCCACGTCACCAACACCCGCCGCCGGGGCGGCCTCGGCTCGGCACTGCTCGCCCGGGCGGCCCGCGCGGCCGCGGAACGCGGGACCACCGCGGCCCTCTACCTGTGGGTGCAGGAGCAGAACGCGGCCGCACAAGCCTTCTACACCGCCCACGGCGGCCAGGTGGTCGAACGAGCCCGGGTCTCGGACCCAGGAGGCATCCCAGGCCGCCTGAACGGCAACCCCCTGAAACTTCGCGTCACCTGGCCCGACGCGGCCCTGGTCGCCCGCCGACACTGACGGGACCGCCCACCCAAAGACAACGGCGAAGACCGCGCCGCCGAGAGAACCTCGGCAGCGCGGCCTTCGGGAAACCTCAGCGAGCCCGGTTGGCGAGCAGCCGGCGTGGGCTGAGCCGGCCGATCCGGTCGCGGACCCGGGACATCGCCGTCACGACCGCCGTCGAGGCGTCGACCACCGCGCCCCGCCAGCGCCCCAGCACGGAAGGCGGGAAGACGGCCGCGACCAGACGAGTACGGCGGCTCGCCCGGTCAGCCAACCCCCGGCGCACCGACCGGACCGCCTCGGGCAGGCCCGGACCCGACAGCGGGCTGCGGGCGTAGCGCGCCCGTTCCTCCGCCTGGCCCAGCAGCCGCGCCCCGTCGCCGCCGGTGGAGTCACCGCGGAGCTCCGCCGTCGCCAGCCGTTCCGCGGTGGCCCGCGGCGTCTCCGTGCGGTCGATCGGGATCCGGAAGTCGACCAGCGTGTCCATCAGCTCGTCCCACGCCGCGTGCGCATGTGCCCGCGTGCGCCGGGCCGCCTCCGTCGTCGGCAGCACCGTCGGGGCGTCCGGGGACGTACTGGCCTCGGTCGCCGCGCGGCGGCGGCGGCGCAGGGCGCCCCGGCGGAACGCCGGCAGGCCGAGCAGCAGCACGGCCAGCAGGACCGCGCCCGCCGTGTAGAACGGCCACTTCGGCATCGTCGGGGCCGGGCCGCTCGGGAGCGCCTCGTTGCCACCCGGGTCTTCCTTGCCCGGCAGGTCGTCGGCGTTGTTGCCACCGGCGCCGGGTGACGACGACGGGACCACTGACGGGGTGACGACCGGCGCGTCCGGGTCCGGGGCGTAGTCCGGGCGCACCGCTCCCGGCACACCGGTGCGTGGCGTCGCGTCGAACGGCACCCAGCCGTACTCCGGACCGAAGTAGACCTCTGTCCACGCGTGCAGGTTGAGGTTCGTCAGGACCATCGCGTCGCCGTCGCGGGAGGTGCCGTTCGTGAAGCCGAACGCCACCCGGGCCGGGATGCCGGCGGCCCGGACCATCCAGGCCATCGTCGCCGCGTACTGCTGGCAATAGCCCTTCTTGTTGTTCAGGAAGTTGAGGATGTCCTCACCGGAGGTGCCGCCCTCGGTCTGGAGCTCGTAGCTGAAGCCGTTGGTCGCCGAGAAGAACCGGTAGATCGCCATCACCTGGTCGTAGGTGGTGGTCTTGCCACCGACCAGCTCGTCGACCTTGTTCTGCACCTGGCGCACCGACGGCACCTGGGTGAACCGCTTGACCTCGAGGCTGTCCGGGTCGGGCGAGGGGGCGGCGCGCAGGGCCTCTCCGGTGTAGTTGCCACGTACGAAGTCGAACCGGTAGTCCTTGCCGTTGGACTGCGCCTTGTTGGAGAAGACGACCTGCTGGTTCGTGTCGTACAGCCACTGGTTGTCGAGCCCGTCGGTGGCGATCGGGATGCCGTACGTCGGGGCGAAGTTCATCTGGAAATCGGACGACATCTCGACCTCGGCCGAGTACTGCTCGTAGGTGACCCCCGCGCGCGGCTCCTCCCGCGGGTCCTTGAGCTGCAACAGGCTGCGGCCCTGCGGCGAACGGCTGCGGAAGCCCTCGGAGCTGATGTCGTCGGCCACCGCGAACCGCAGGTAGAACGGATCTGGGTCGGTCGTCGTCACGCGTGCGAAGGTGACCAGGTCGGACTTGCGCAGCTGACCCGAGAGCGCGGCGAACAGGTTGACCCGGCCGGGGCGGCCGGAGCCGTCGCCGAGCCCGACGCCGTCACCGGAGCCGCCGTTGAAGCGGGTCAACAGACCGGAGGTCATCCCGGGTACGGCGACCGGCAGCGCGACCGCCGCCAGGACGCCGACGATCGCGAGCCGGCGACCGGCGGCCGCGAGTGGCGACGGCTCCCACACGTCCACGTCGCGGCCGTCGCCGGTGAACCGGCGGCCGAACCGGCGCACTCCGTCGACCTTGTCGGCGACCAGCAGCCAGAGGAAGCCCATCGCACCGATCACGAACGGCAGGAACGAGACGCTCGTCGGGTAGACCGCGACCGGCACCGAGTAGATGGCCAGCATCGGCAGCCCGGCCAGTGCCGGCCGGCGTAGGCCGACCACCGCCAGGTCGACCATCACCGCGACCGCGCCGATGCCCAGCACGGTGACGAACAGCAGCGGGTCGCGGTCGGGCACCGGGACCGCGAACGTGCGCATGTCGTCGCCGGACTGGGTGATCAGCCCGCCGAAGTGCTCGAGCGTGCCGGTCCACGGCAGGAGGCCGGCGAACTCCTCGCCGCTCGGGAAGAGCCAGGTCAGCGCCAGCAGCAGGGTCACGACCATGGTGACGAACTGCGCCCAGACCGGCGCCCGCGCGGTGCGGGCGAGGGTGGCCGCGCCGGCGATCAGGGCGACCGCGATCGTGCACTGGATCAGCCAGGTCCACTGCTCGAAGATCGTGCTCAGGGGCGCCGAGGCCATCAGCGTGGCGATCGCCGCCACGAGCCCCATGTGCCGCCGGCTCCTCATCGCGCCACTCCCAACGTGCCGGCAACCGTTTCGGCCATGGTGGCCCGGTAGGCGAAGCCCTGCGAACCGCGCGCCGCCTGCGGCCAGAGCGCCGGCAGCTTGTCGCCGTGCGCCGCCCCGACGACCCGCCAGCCGCTGCTGAGCAGGCCGAGCGCGGCCGCCTCGCGGGCGGCGTCGGCCTCGACCCGCGCCTCGGGGGCGAGGTTGAGCCAGGTCGAGGTGTCGACCAAGACGGCGATGCAGGTCGCATTGTTGCCACGCAGCGCGGCCAGCAACTCGGTCTCGCCGGGCTCCAGCCCGCCCAGCACGGCGATCACCAGACCGCCGTCGGAGCGTCGCCGGACCCGCTCGACCAGCAGCCCGATGTCGCCGCGCGGGGACAGCTTGACCTCGGCCAGGTGGTCGAGGAGCGCGCCCTCGCCGCCCGCCTCGGAGGCGTCGACGTCGACGCTGCCGTCGGTCACGAGCCGCAGCTTGTAGCCGGCGGCACGCAGGTGCACGGCGATCGAGGCGGCGGCCGAGACCGCCCACTCGAAGCTGGACGTCGGTCCTTCGCCGCGGTGCCCGTGCTGCCGGGTGTCGAGCACGACCGTGGCGCGGCTCTCCCAGGGCTGTTCCTCGCGGCGCACCATGAGCTCGCCGACGCGGGCGGTCGACTTCCAGTGGACCCGGCGCAGGTCGTCGCCGCGTCGGTATTCGCGGGTCGCGGCGTCGTCCTCGCCGTGCACGGCCACCGACCGGGCGCGGCTGTCGCCGGTGCCGGCGAACTCGCCGACCAGCCGGACCGGCGGGAGCGGCACCACCTGCGGGATTACGGTGAGCCGGTCGACCGACGGGAACGAGCGGGACAGCTCGCACAGCCCGAACGGGTCGGTGAGCCGGACGACCAGCGGGCCGACCTCGTAACGGCCGCGGACGTCGGCGCGCACCGTGTAGGCCACCGAGCTGGCCTGGTGCGCGCCGAGCCGTTCCAGCACGACCCGGGGCCGGCTGCCCAGGGCGTACGGCAGCCGGTCCTCCAGCAGGAGCGTGCCGGTGGGCAGCCGGGACAGGTTCTGCAGTCGCAGGATCACCCGGGAGCTGGCGCCGACCTGCACGCGGTGCGGTTCGAGCGACCGGCTGCAGGCCAGCTTGTAGCGGCTGCGCCCGACGTAGGCCGCCGCGAGCAGCGGCAGGATCGCCAGCAGCACGGCCACCCTGAGCAGATCCTTCTCACCGAGGATCAGCGCCGAGAGGGCGGCCGCGCCGCCGGCGGCGAGGAACGAGCGACCGCGCGTGGTCAGCCCGCGCAGCGCTTCGCGCACGTCACATCCTCCGGTAGTCGCCGCGTCCGTCGGTGGACTGTGGGCGGGTGTCGTATGGGGACTGGCTGCGGTGGTGGGGGAGCGGCAGCCGGTGCACGATGTCGGCGACGATCGCGTCGGTCGTGCGGCGGGCGAGCTGGGCGTCGGCCGTCGGGATGATCCGGTGCGCGAGCACCGGCACGGCCAGCGCCTGCAGGTCGTCGGGGAGCACGTAGTCGCGGCTCTCGAGGGCGGCGACCGCGCGGGCGGTGCGGATCAGGTGCAGCGCCGCGCGTGGGGACGACCCGAGCCGCAGGTCGGGCGCCTCGCGGGTGGCGGTGACCAGATCGACCGCGTACTGCTTCACCGCGTCGGCCACGTGCACGTCGCGAACCGTGGCGATCAGCCGCCGCACGGTGGCGGCGTCGGCGACGGGCCGCAGCGCCTGCAGGGGGTCGTGCGCGCCGTGCGCGTCGAGCATCGCGAGCTCGGCGGCGGGGTCGGGGTAACCCATCGCGATGCGGGCGGTGAACCGGTCGCGCTGCGCCTCGGGCAGCGGGTAGGTGCCCTCCATCTCGATCGGGTTCTGCGTCGCGATCACCATGAACGGCGTCTGCAGCTCGTACGTGGTGCCGTCGACCGTGACCTGATGCTCTTCCATGCACTCGAGCAGCGCCGACTGCGTCTTCGGCGAGGCCCGGTTGATCTCGTCGCCGACCACCAGGTTGGCGAACACGGCACCCGGCTTGAACTCGAAGTCGTGGTTCTCCTGGTTGTAGACGCTGACCCCGGTGACGTCGCTGGGCAGCAGGTCAGGGGTGAACTGGATGCGTCGCACGGAGCAGTCGATCGACCGCGCCAGCGCCTTGGCCAGCTTGGTCTTGCCGACGCCGGGAACGTCTTCGATCAGCAGGTGGCCCTCCGCCAGGAGGACGGCCAGCGCTAGCCGCACCGTTGCCGTCTTGCCCTCGATGACCTGCTCGATGTTGGTCACGATGGCGTCACTGGCAGCGCGGAACTCGGGACCGGGCAGTGGTCCGCCCAGGTCGTCCCAGGTCTGCTGTGTCACGGGCCTCCTCCTCGGGGGTGTTGCGGCTTCATACTCAAGAGCGTTTGGGCCCGTGGTTTGGTTCACCCGGTGCGGGCAGAATTCGGCAGGCCGCCGCAACACCGCCGGCCCCACCCGTCCCATCAGGCTATCTGGATTTTTCGGGGCCGCCGACCCGGCGGTACCCCGCTGTCCAGGATGGGTGTTTTGACCGTGCGAGAGGGCGTTGGTCGGATAACCGGAAACAACGACAAACCGCACGGTGAATTGGCGGATTGATATCTTTCACAAACGATCATCGACCACTATCGTGATTCGCCATGGCTTCCCCTCAGGCGGGCGTGAGTCCGCAACCGGCAGAGGGATCCGCATCCCTCGAGAACTTCGGTTACCGCCAGGAGTTACGGCGAGAGCTCCGTTTCGTCGACATGCTGGCCTACGGCCTCGTGTTCATGGTGCCGATCGCACCCTTCGCGATCTTCGGTTCGGTCTTCCAGGTCTCGGGCGGCATGGTCGCCCTCACCTATCTGGTCGCGCTCGTGGCGATGCTGTTCACGGCGAACTCGTACGCGCAGATGGTGAAGGCCTTCCCGATGGCCGGTTCCGTCTACAACTACGCGAGCCGCGGAATCGCGCCGCCGGTCGGATTCGTCGCGGGTTGGGCGATTCTGCTCGACTACATCCTCGTACCGAGCCTTCTCTACGTGGTCGCGGCATTCTCGATGAACGCGATCGTGACCTCGATTCCGACCGCGGTGTGGCTGGTCGTCTTCGTCCTCGTCAACACCGTCGTCAACTACCTCGGCATCAAAATCACCGCGACCGTGACCCGCTGGTTCCTGATCGCCCAGCTGATCGTGCTCGCGCTGGTGGTCGTCGTCTTCCTCATCGCGCTCGGCCAGGGCAAGGGCAACGGCCTGTCCGCCGGCACCGCGCTGTTCAACGGTGACCTGTTCGGCTGGTCGCTGATCTTCGCCGCGGTCGGCGTCGCGATGCTCTCCTTCCTGGGCTTCGACGGCATCTCGATGCTGGCGGAGGAGAACCGCGAGGAAGCCAGCAAGATCGGTCGCGCGATGGCCGGCGCGCTGATCGTCGCGGGCGTGCTGTTCGTCCTCCAGACCTGGCTCGGCTCGATGCTCGTGCCCAACCCGGACGCGCTGCTCAACGGCGGCCCGGTGGCCGGCGACGAGTTCGCCGCGGCGGCCGAGTCGGCCAGCGGGCACTGGATGTACGTGCTGACCTCGCTCGCCACCGCGCTGGCCTGGGGCATCGCCAACGCCATGGTCGCGCAGGGCGCCACCTCGCGGCTGCTCTTCGCGATGGCCCGCGACAAGCAGCTCCCGTCGTTCCTCGCCCGGGTCTCGCCGAAGCACGCGGTGCCGACCAACGCGGTGTTCCTGGTCGCCGGCCTGTCGCTGGTGCTCGGCCTGACGCTCTGGTTCACCCGGGAGGCCGACGCGATCGCCGACCTCGGTCGCCTGGTCAACTTCGGCGCCCTGGTCGCGTTCATCGTGCTGCACGTGACGGTCTTCTGGTGGTACGTGGTCCGCAACGGCAGCCGCGACTGGCTGCGCCACGCGATCCTGCCCGCGGTCGGCCTGGCCATGCTCGTCTACGTGGTGGTCAACCAGAAGATCTTCGCCCAGCTGATCGGCGGGATCTGGGTGCTGCTCGGCATCGCGGTGGTCGCCTTCCTGGTCGCCACCAAGCGCACGCCGATGCTGGCCGGCATGTCGGAGGAGACCACGGTGGACCCCGACGACAACCTGACGCCCGCTCCCTAAGATCACGCACACAGCACACACGGAAGGCGGAAGCGTGACCGACGTTCTCCGCTACCGGCCGACGGCCGCCGAACTGAGCTACACCTTCGGCGGCCGTGAGCCGGTGGCCCGCATCAGGTCCGGGGACATCCTGGACACGTACACCGAGGACTGTTTCGGTGGTGTCGTCCGGGGTGTCGGCGACCTGCCCTCGCAGGTCTGCGAGTTCCCCTACCTCAACCCGGTCACCGGACCGTTCCACGTGGAGGGTGCGGAGCCCGGCGACACGCTCGCGCTGCACTTCGTCTCGATCACGCCGGCCCGCGACTGGGCCGTCTCGTCGACGTTCCCGCACTTCGGGGCGCTCACCGCCACGCACGCCACGGCGATGCTGCACGAGCCGCTGGAGGAGCGGGTCTGGGTCTACGAGATCGACAAGGCCAACGGACTGGTCCGTTACACCGCCCGCAACAGCGACTTCACCGTCGACCTGCCGCTGGACCCGATGCACGGCACGGTCGGGCTGGCACCGGGCGCCTTCGAGGCCCGGATGACCATCGTCCCGGACGTGCACGGCGGCAACATGGACACTCCGGAGCTGCGCGCGGGCAGCACCGTCTACTTCGGCGTCAACGTGCCGGGTGCGCTGTTCGCGCTCGGTGACGGGCATGCCCGCCAAGGCCAGGGCGAGGTCAGCGGTGTCGCGGTCGAGGCGGCGATGAACACCGTCGTCGCGGTCGAGCTCATCAAGGGCGTGGCCACGCCGACCCCGCGGCTGGAGACGGACGACCACCTGATGTCGGCCGGCTCGGCGCGACCGTTGGAGGACGCGTTCCGGATGAGCCAGCACGACCTGGTCACCTGGGTCGCCGACGCCGGCAAGCTGGACGTCCTCGACTCGTATCAACTGATCAGCCAGGCGGGCGAGGCACCCGTGGGCAATGTGTGTGACGCCAACTACACGATGGTCGCCAAGGTGGCCAAGCGCTATCTTCCCTCCGTCGACATGTATCAGGGCGCCCACGCCCGACTGCGCGCCCTCGCCGAGAGCTACCGCGCAAGACCGTGAGGGGGAGGGACGGATTCGGTGCGGCTGCGCGAAGAGCTGTTCGTGCTCGGCTTCGACAATGGAGGCAAGCCGGCCGTCCATCCGGAGAGCCTCGACATCGGAGTCGCCGGTGCCCGGCTGGTCGAGCTCGTGCTCGCCGGCCGGGTCGGCGTCTCCGGCGGTCGGCTCGGTGTGATCGAGGCGTTGGCCACCGGCGACGCCGGGACCGACGCCCTGCTGGCGGCGATCGTGCGCGCGACCAAGCCGCCACCGCTGGCGGGGGCGCTGAGCCAGCTCCGCTCCGGGGCCGGCGACGCCGTTCGGGCCGACCTGCTGGCCGAGGGCGTGGTCACCAAGGTCGCCCAGCGCCGGCTCGGCCTGGTGCCCGTGACCCGCTACCCGGTCGACGAGACCGTGGTGCGGTCGATCACGGTCCGGATGTGGTACGCGGCACACGGCCGGTCGCAGCCCGACGAGCCGACCGCCGCCCTGTGCGGTCTGGTGCACGCGGTGCTGCTGCACGACCACGTCTTCACCGCCATGCCGCTGGCCGGGCTCGACCAGCGCCTGCGGGAGATCCGGGCCAAGCTGTCGGACCCGGTGCGCGAGATCGTCGATGCCGTCGGCGCCATGGTGGCGAGTGCGGCGTTCGCGATCTATCGCTGACCGGGGTATCATGCCCCCATGGCCAGGGCCTTCCTGCTCCTTATCGAGCCGTGCTGACGCGCTGACGCGACCGGCACGGCTACCCCTCCTGTGTGAGGGGCTTTTTTATGCCCTCCTGTGCTTGATCAAAACCAGCCGTTTCCTTCACCCCGCGCGACGCGGTGCTGGCCCTGACGATGAAAATACCGAGGTGGCGAACATGAGCGAGGCAGCCGAGCGTTCCGACCAGGACGTCCCTCCGTTCCGATACACGGCCGCGCTGGCCGGCGACATCGAGCAGCGGTGGCAGGACTACTGGGAGGCCAGGGGCACGTTCCGGGCGCCCAACCCCGTCGGTGAGCTGGCCGACCCCGAGCACCCCCGGGCCGGCGCTCCCAAGATGTACGTGCACGACATGTTCCCGTACCCGTCGGGCGACGGCCTGCACGTCGGTCACCCGCTGGGCTACATCGGCACGGACGTCTACACCCGCTACAAGCGGATGACCGGCTTCAACGTGCTGCACCCGATGGGCTTCGACGCGTTCGGGCTGCCCGCCGAGCAGTACGCGGTGCAGACCGGCACCCACCCGCGGATCACCACCGAGCGCAACATGGTCCGGTTCTGGGCGCAGCTGCGCCGGCTGGGCATGGGCTACGACGACCGCCGGCGGATCGCGACCAGCGAGCCGGAGTTCTTCCGCTGGACCCAGTGGATCTTCCTGCAGATCTTCAACTCCTGGTACGACGCCGCCGCCGGTAAGGCCAGGCCGATCGACGACCTGATCGCGGAGTACGCGGCCGGTACCCGTCCCACCCCGGGCGACAAGCCGTGGGCCTCGCTGTCGGGCGTCGAGCGACGGGCGCTGCTGGACGAGCACCGGCTGGCCTATGTCTCGGAGGCGCCGGTCAACTGGTGTCCGGGGCTGGGCACCGTGCTGGCCAACGAGGAGGTCACGCCGGACGGCCGCAGTGAGCGGGGCAACTACCCCGTCTTCAAGCGCCGCCTGAAGCAGTGGATGATGCGGATCACCGCGTACGCGGATCGCCTGGTCGACGACCTGGAGACGCTGGACTGGCCCGAGCCGGTCAAGATGATGCAGCGCAACTGGATCGGCCGCTCGACCGGTGCGCACGTCGACTTCCCGTTCGAGACCGCGGCCGGCGCCTCGGGTGAGATCACCGTCTTCACCACGCGGCCCGACACCCTGTTCGGCGCCACCTACATGGTCGTCGCGCCGGAGCACCCGATCGTCGACACGCTGACCGCCCGGCACTGGCCGGAGGGCACCCACGCGCCGTGGACGGGCGGGCACGAGACGCCGGTGCAGGCGGTGGCTGAATACCGGCGGGCCGCCGCGCGCAAGACCGAGGTCGAGCGGGCCGCCGAGGCGCGCGACAAGACCGGCGTCTTCACCGGCACCTATGCGGTCAACCCGGTCAACGGCGCGCGGGTCCCGGTGTTCATCGCCGACTACGTGCTGGCCGGCTACGGCACCGGCGCGATCATGGCGGTGCCCGGCCAGGACGAGCGGGACTGGGAGTTCGCGGAGGTCTTCGAGCTGCCGATCATCCGCACGGTGCGGCCGTCCGACGGCTTCGACGGCAGGGCGTTCACCGGCGACGGCCCGGCCATCAACTCGGCCGCACCCGACCGCGGCCTGGTGCTGGACGGCCTGGGCGTCACCGAGGCCAAGGCGACCATGATCGCGTGGCTGGAGGCGAACGGGGCCGGCGTCGGCGCGACCACCTACCGCCTGCGCGACTGGCTGTTCAGCCGCCAGCGCTACTGGGGCGAGCCGTTCCCCATCGTCTACGACGAGACCGGGCTGCCGGTCGCACTGCCCGACTCGATGCTGCCGGTCTCACTGCCGGAGGTCGACGACTTCGCGCCGCGCACGTTCGACCCGGACGACGCCAGCAGCAACCCGGAGACGCCGCTGTCCCGGGCGCGCGAGTGGGTCGAGGTCGAGCTGGACCTGGGCGACGGCCCGAAGCGCTACGTCCGCGACACGAACACGATGCCGAACTGGGCCGGCTCGTGCTGGTACGAGCTGCGCTACCTGGACCCGCGCAACGACAAGCAGGCCGTCGATCCTGAGAACGAGGCCTACTGGATGGGCCCGCGGCACGAGGGCGACCCCGGCGGCGTCGACCTGTACGTCGGTGGCGTCGAACATGCAGTCCTGCACCTGCTGTACGCGCGGTTCTGGCACAAGGTCCTGTTCGACCTGGGCCACGTCTCGTCGTTCGAGCCGTTCCGCCGCCTGTTCAACCAGGGCTACATCCAGGCGTACGCGTTCCGCGACGACCGCGGCATGGTCGTGCCGGCCGAAGAGGTCGAGGACGTCGACGGCCGCTGGTTCCACGAGGGCGTCGAGGTGCGGCGTGAGTACGGCAAGATGGGCAAGTCGCTGAAGAACGTCGTCACGCCGGACGAGATGTGTGAGGCCTACGGTGCCGACACGTTCCGGGTCTACGAGATGGCGATGGGCCCGCTGGACGTCTCCCGCCCCTGGGAGACCCGCGCCGTGGTCGGTGCGCAGCGCTTCCTGCAGCGCGTCTGGCGCCTGGTGGTCGACGAGGAGACCGGCGCGACCCGGGTCGGCTCCGCGCCCGCCGACGAGCAGACCCGCCGCCTGCTGCACCGCATCATCGACGGCGTCCGCGGCGACCTGGACGACCTGCGCTTCAACACCGGCGTGGCCAAGCTGATCGAACTGACCAACGGCCTGACCTCCCTGGGCGGCCCGGCCCCGCGCGAGGTGGTCGAGCCGCTGGTCCTGATGACGGCACCGTTCGCGCCGCACGTGGCCGAGGAGCTGTGGCAGCGGCTGGGTCACACGACGTCGCTGGCTTATGCCGACTTCCCGGTCGCGGATCCGGCGCTGCTGGTGGCGGAGGAGGTCACCTACCCGGTCCAGGTCAACGGCAAGGTCCGGGGGCGCGTGTCGGTGGCCGCGGACGCGGCCGAGGACGACGTCCGTGCGGCGGCCCTGTCGGCGGTCGACGAGGCTCTGGGCGGCAAGGCGCCGAAGAAGGTCATCGTCATCAAGGGCCGCATGGTCAGCGTCGTCGTTTAACTCGGCTTCATGTCCCGGGTCCGTCGGGGGCGCGACCGTCGCTCCCGCCGGACCCGGTCTTCGTCGTTGGTCGATCTGACGGCGTCTGTCCTTGCGGTCCGTCCCACGATCGGTCCGGCGCCGTGTTACGGGGGCTTTCGCCGTTGTCGGTCGCGGCCCTGACCCACCCACCGACCGCGGTGACGATCGCGGTCGTGGATCACAGTCCATTGGTCGCGCTTCGCTGTGCGTCTTTCTCGGTGGTGGGCCTTCGTGGGCCCCCACCACCACGATGCGGCCGCACGACCTCGGTGGGGCGTGCGTCATTGGGTCGTTGTGGGAGTTCGTGACTGTTCGTCGGTTGATCTCTGATGAACTGTCGGCGCGGGTGGAGCCGCATCCGCCCGATGGGCCGATCACCGCGGTGTGGCCACCGCTGTTGTCACCCGTACGGGCAGCCGCGCGAGGCTCGCCAGACCACGACCGCTGCCGCTCGTCGATGCGACGAGCCGCCGTTACGGCTGTTCCTCGGCAGCTACCGGGACGCCATCGCCGAGACGGTGCACGGGCAGCGGCTGCGGACCTGGGGGCAGTGGCGCGACCTCGCGGAGTCGGCCGGCTGATGAGCCGGGGGGCCGCGTCCTGATCGAGTATCGGAAGGCCGGGGTATCACTCGGATCGTCGCCGTGCTCAGTTGTCGCGCCCAGTGCGCCAGGTCCCGGGCTCGGCGAGTTCGATGATGTTGCCGAGGTTGTCGGTGATGAATGCGAGCCGCTGACCGATTTCGGCTACCTGCATGGGACCGCCGATCAGCTCCACGTCACGGTCACGCAACTGGGAGACGGTCCCGTCGAGGTCCTCCACGGCCACGCAGAAGTGGTGCAGCCGCGACGGATCCATGCTCGTCAGGATGTTTGTCGTCGTCTCGCTGTTGCGGTCAGACGCGCCGGCGAGCAGCTCGATCCTGACGTCGCCGGCGACCATGAAGACGAACGTCGTGCCGTGTGAGTCGAACCGTCGCTCCATGGTGAAGCCGAGCTTGCTCGAGTACCACGCGATGGTGGCCTCGAGATCATCAGGAGTCACGCTGATACCGACGTGGTCGTGGGAGAAGGAATTACTCATGCCACCGAGGCTCGCCGACGATCGAGCCGGCAACCAGGGATGGGTCTACGGTAGGAATACCTTTACCACCCTAGGATTGACCTGCACGAGCGAGAATCTGCATTGTGACCACCTCCGACACGACGCTGGGCGCGACGTTGCGCGCATGGCGCGACCGCCTGTCGCCGGCGACGGCGGGGCTGCCGAGTCGGCATGCGCGCCGCGCGAAGGGACTGCGCCGGGAGGAGCTTGCGGAGCTCGCGGGCATCTCGGTCGACTACGTCGTTCGACTGGAGCAGGGGCGCACGACGACCCCCTCCGGACAGGTGGTCGGCGCGCTCGCTCGCGCGCTACAGCTGACCGACGCCGAGCGTGATCATCTTTATCGGCTGGCCGGCTTGACCCCACCGGCCGACGGGGAGATCTCCGACCACGTCCCGCCGGGTGTGCTTCGACTGCTCAACCGGCTGGGCGATGCGGCCGCCGCGGTCTTCGCCGCCGACTGGCAGCTGATCTGGTGGAACCGCAGCTGGGCGGCGCTCCTCGGAGATCCGGCCGCAACGCCGCAGCGGCTGCGCAATTTCGCCCGCGACACTTTCCCGGTCGACGGCGGGGGTCCGCGCCTGTCGCACTGGCCGGTGACCTCCTTGGCCCAGGACAGCATCGAGTCCGCCATCGTGTCCGACCTGCGCCGCGCCACGGGATGCTTCCCCACCAGCCGCCGTCTCAACGACCTGATCCACGCCCTCATCGCGGGCAATCAACGGTTTGCCACGTTGTGGGCCTCGGGCGCGGTCGGGACACATGAAGAAGACCACAAGATCATTGGACACCCACTGGTCGGACCAATCGCAGTGGATTGCGATGTCATGACCGATGGCGACGGGGAACGGAAGATCGTCATCTTGACCGCGGCCCCGGACACAGAGGACGAGACGAAACTGCGCTTGGCGGTGCTGTCGGGCGTCCCCAGCCCTCTTGCGACCTGAGGCGACGTCTGCCCGCCCGCTGCGACCGTGCAGCCGGCCTTGGCCTACCGGTCATCCGCGCCGCCGGCCCGGGCCGGGTTGCCGCGTGACTGCCCGCATCGCGGCCGATTCCCGGGGGAAGCCGACGTGGCTGGCGAGCAGGGTCAGCCAGGCTGCCAGCGCGTCGTCGTCCATCCCGTTCCGGCGGGCGAGGACCTCGCCGCGGCACCACCCCGATCCACGAGACACCGCCTAGTCGAGTCGGCCCTGCCAGGTGGTGATGCAGGCCTCGTTGCCCTCCGGGTCGGACAGGACCCAGAAGGCCGGGGCGTCCGCTGCTGAGAGCAGGTGGCCGCCGGCGGCCAGGGCCGCGTTCAGGCGGCCGGAAGCCTCGTCGTGGGGGACGCACAGGTCCACGTGGATGCGGTTGCGTTGGGGGCGGGGCTCGTCCATTTGCTGGAACCAGATGGCGGGGCCTTGGCGGTGGGGGTCGACCAGCGCTATCTCACTGTCCACGTCGGGCACATAGCCGAGCAGCGCCGCCCAGAACGGGCGGATCAGGGGGATGTCCAGCGCGTCGATGGCAAGCTCCAGGATTTGGACCGAGCCCGTGCCGAGCTCCGGGGTCGTCCGTAGTCCCCGGGTGGCCAGGGCGGCCGTGAGGCGATGGGCCAGGTCGACGTCGTGGGGCGTCACCGCGGCGTGCTCGGGTGACTGGAGGGTCAGGATCACCCGCTCCTGGCGTAGGTCGATGCGCAGGTGGTCGTCGCCGCACGTCGCGACCGCGTGGGTCGCCACCAGGGCCGCCTCGGTCAGGGAATTGACCGGCACGCCGGTGCGCAGTGTGCCGAGCAGCAGGCGCCAGCCCAGGTGGCTGACCGCGTCGGAGGCCTCCTGGCGGCGCAACGACTCTTCCACGCCCAGGATCGTCGCATGGACCACCGACAATTCCGTCCGCGAGACGAGGCTCACCGCGGCGGCGATCGGTGGCGGGCGCCTCCGCGACGGCCAGTAGGAATAGGGCCATGAGATTCGACGGGCGGGTCGTCCTGATCACCGGCGGTGCGGGCGTGATCGCCGGTGCCACCGCACAGGCCTTCGCCGAGCGGGGTGCGACCGTCGTGCTGGCGGGACGTGACGGCAGGAAGCTCGCCAGAGCGACCGAGCGGATCGACGAGGGCGACGGCGAGGTCGACTGGATCGCCGCCGACGTCACCGACAGCGGCCAGTTGGCGGCCTTGGTCGCCGAGGTGGTGCGGCGGCACGGTGGGCTGCACATCGCGTTCAACAGCGCCGGTGTCTTCACCCCACCCGCGCCGCTCGCCGATGTGGACGAAGACGACTGGGCGCGGCACGTCGACGTCAACCTGACCGGCGTCTTCCTCGCGATGAAGCACGAGATCAGGCACATGCGCGCCAACGGCGGCGGGGTCATCGTCAACATGGCGTCCAACATCGGGGCGCACGGACGCCGCGCCGGGATTGCGGCCTACGCGGCGACCAAGGCCGCCGTCAGCGTGTTGACCCGCGCCGCGGCGCGTGACCACATCGGTGACGGCATCCGGATCAACGCGGTCAGCCCCGGGGCCAGCGACACTCCGATGTCGTTCCGTCCGGGCGAGAGCCGGGAGGACCGCGACGCCCGCATCCGCACCACCGTCCCCGTGGGGCGGGTCAGCGAGCCCCGCGAGGTCGCGCAGGCCGTGCTCTGGCTGGCGTCCGACGATTCCAGCTTCGTGGTCGGCCACGACGTGGTCGTCGACGGCGGCACCACCGCATGACCACGTCGGACTGGGCGTTGCGGCCGGCGACGAGCGCGGACGTCGAGCCCATCGCCGAGCTCAGGGCGGTCGTGCTGCGCCCCGACCTGGAGCGGCTGGGCCGCTTCGACCCGCACCGCGTGCGCCAGCGGCTCAGGGACGGGTTCGAGCCCCAGCACACGTCGATCATCGAGGTCGACGGGGCGTTCGCGGGCTGCGTCGCGATGCGCCCCACCGACGACGGCCGGTGGCTGGAGCACTTCTATCTGAGTACCGAGGTGCAGGGCCGGGGGCTCGGCTCGGCGGTCCTCCGCACGTTGCTGGCAGCGGAGCCGGACCACGTCCGCCTCAACGTGCTCAACGGCAGCAAGGCCCGCCGGCTGTACGAACGCCACGGCTTCACGGTGGAGCGGGAGGACCCGATCGACGTGTGGATGGTCCGCTGGAGCGACGCCACCGCCAGATGATGATCGCCGTGGCGAACAAGCCGAACGACGCCGGCGCCACCGCGAACCAGTTGATCGAACCCGGGGACACCACCGCGGACCCGATGGCCGCGTAGCCGAACGCGGACGGCGCCGAGGCGACCACACTGCCCACGAGGTACGGCAGCAGCCGCGCACCGGTCGTCCCGTAGCCGTAGCTCACCAACCCAAACCCGCCGATCGGCAGGAGCCGCACGGTGATCACGCCGAACACCGACTGGCGAGAGAACCAGCCGTCGAGCCGGGCCAGCCGGCCGCGTACCCGTTCGGCGACGAAGTCGCGGCCCAGCCAGCGTCCGACCCCGAAACCGAGCAGCGCGGCCAGGAAAGCGGCCGCCAGCGTGTAGCCGGCGCCGCCCAGCGGACCGAACAACGCACCCCAGGCCACTGTGATCAGCGTGCGCGGCACCAGCACGATCAGCAGCGCCGCGCCGACGCCGACCGCCGCCACCGGCGCGAAGGGCCCGAGCCGGTCGACCGCGTCCGGGATGGCCCGCAGGTCGGGCGGCGCCACCAACAAGAGCAGGCCGAACCCGCCGAGCATGGCGACCAGGACGGCGAACCGCACGACGGAGCGCTGCCGGGCGCCGGGCTGGAGGGCCAGCCTGACCCGGCCCGGCGGGGGCACGGGCCGGGCCGGCGCCGCCTCGATCGCCGGCCGCTGCTCCGGCGGCTCGGTCACGACGCGACGGCGGCCTGGCGCTCCTGGCGCAGCCGGTCGGTCCAGGTGTCGTCGAGCGGTGGCAGGTAGCCCGCTCCGGTCGCCCAGCGCAGCAGCAGATCAGCCAGTGCCGGGTTGCGTGAGAGAGCCGGGCCGTGCGAGTACGTGCCGATCAGGTTGCCCCGCCACGCGCCCTCGCTGGTGCCGTCGTTGCCGATGCCGGTCGTCACCTGGGCCAGCGGCGAAACGCCGGGGCCGAGGTGCGTACGCCCGCCGTGGTTCTCGAATCCCGACAGCGGCGGCAGGCCCAGCCGCGGGTCGATCACCCCGTGCAGCTCACCGACGGCCCGGGTGGCGCCGCGGTCCGACTGGAGGTCCAGCAGCGACAGGCCGGGGTAGGAGGCGCCCTTGGCGAAGAAGGAGGTGCCGAGCAGCTGGTAGCCGGCGCAGACCGCGAACACCACCGAGCCTCGCGCCACCGCCCGGTGCAGGCCGCCGTCGGCGTTGAGCCGCTGGGCGGCCAGCGCCTGGGGGCCGTCCTCGCCGCCGCCGAGCAGGTAGAGGTCGGCGGAGTCGGGCAGTGGCTGGTCGGATCGGATCTCGATGGTCTCCACCGGGATGCCGCGCGCCCGCGCCCGAGCGGCGAGGATCAGCATGTTGCCGCGGTCGCCGTAGGTGGACAGCAGGTCCGGGTAGATCCAGACGATCCGCAGGTCTTCAGTTGACACGGTCCAGCTCCGCTCGGATGTCCTGGAAGGCGGTGTAGTTGGCGATCACTTCGAGCCGGCCGGGCGGCACCGCCGCGAGCGCGTCGGGGAACGAGGTGACGTGCTCGAACGGGATGCCGTTGACCTGGAGGCGCACCGCCAGGTCGTACGCGCGGTCGCCCGTGATCAGCACGCGGCGGCCGTACAACGGGGAGAAGTCCACGTCGAACAGCCACGACGTGTCGAGGCCGTCGGGGTCCCGGGCGTTGATGGACAGCAGGGTGGGCGCCGCCTCGGCCATGTCGAAGGCCTCGAGCCAGCTCGCCGGGTTCTTCGCGAGCAGCAGCCGGATCAGCCGGCCGTCGCGCTCGACCTGGGCGTAGCGGCCGGCGACCGAGGTGACCGAGCTCAGCCGCATCACCGCGTCGGCGGGACGCACGCCGAACTGGGCCGCGACGGCGAGCGCGGTGGCCGCGTTGCCGATGTTGACCGTGCCGGGGAGCTGGAGCTTCACCTGGTGCCACGCGCCGGTCGGGTCGACGACGCCGTCCTCCTCGACGACCCAGTGCGGCCGGGGCCGGCGCAGCGGGCAGGTCGTGCACCGCCAGTCGCCGCCCGCCCGCTGGATCGCGCCGCCGCACTCGGGGCAGACCCAGGAGTCGTCGTGCCAGCGCTGGCCGGCGCTGAACCAGGTCACCGAGGGGGAGCCGAGCGCCGCCCAGGTGACCATCGGGTCGTCGGCGTTGGCGACGATCTGCACGTCGGGGTGGGAGGCCAGCGCGGCCTTCCACATCTGCGCCATCATCGCCACCTCCTTGGCCCGGTCGAGCTGGTCGCGGGAGAGGTTGAGCAGCGCGACGGCCCGCGGCTTGGTCTCCTCGAGGACGCGGGCCAGGTAGTGCTCGTCGACCTCGAGCACCGCGTAGGGCGTGGCGCCGGCCTTGGCCAGCGCCGAGGTGTGGCCCGTCGGCATGTTGGCGCCGAACGCGTTGGTGGCCACCCGGCCAGCGGTCTCGAGCGCGGCCACGGTGAGCTTGGTGGTCGTGGTCTTGCCGTTGGTGCCGGAGATCAGCGCCACCGACCGCCCGGCGGCGAGGTGCTTGAGCAGCTCAGGGTCGATCTTGAGCCCGATCCAGCCGCCGATCACGGAACCGTCGCCGCGGCCGGCGGCGCGGGAGAGTGCCGCCGCGGTGCGCGACACCGAGCTGGCCACCTTCGCCCGCAGGGGCATTTTCGCGTCCGTCACGCGAGCGAGGTTACCGGACAGGACATAGCACGCGGCTGGTCGCGCGCAGACGTCGGGGCCGGGAAAATGTCCGGTTTATCCCCGCGTACCCGAACGAGTCGTGTGCCCATAGTCACTGATCGTTATCACGGACTGCGGATCGGACAGTAACCCGCTGTCGGTGACGAATCGGGCACCGAATGTCTATCGGGGCGAGACGTCGCGTGCCAACTTCGCTGTGTAGTGAGGCCGTTTCAAAGCGTATAACTCCCGATCGGCTACAAACTGAGGGCCGGTCACGTTAACCGCGTGGCCACCGTGCCGCATGGGGACACGCTTAACCCCGCTCATCCCCGCGGCGCAGTCGTTGACCTCGAGCACACGGCATTCCAGAGCGGGGATGGGGGGAACCAGCGTCGCCACTCCGCCGCCAGCGGACGGGGCGGACGCCGGGGGTCGACCGGTGCGGCAACCGCCGTGCCCGTGCACCCGGCGGCGCCTTCCGTACGCGTGCCGGAGGGATCTCGTTCGTGCTAGAGCTCCGATCACGCCGTCCGGGACGGTCCGCCGCCCGAGCCGGCAGGTTCGTCGCTACCACCGCCGCCGCCTGTCTGTGCGCCGGCCAACTGATCGCCACGTCGCCGGCACACGCCGCCGCCGAGGCCGCGTCCCGGCCGGCGATCGCCGCGAGCAATACGCGGCCGAAGCTCCCCTGGGGCAGCACCGCCACGTTGCGGATCACCGTGAAGGACCCGAAGACCGGCAAGCCCGCGGGCGCCGGCACGGTGGTGACGCTCGAGCAATGGGCGTCCGGAACCTGGAAGGGACGAGGAACCAAGAGGTTGTACGCCAACGGCTACAACTGGTTCTCCGTCAAGCCGCTGGCCACCACCTCGTACCGCATCGTGTTCAAAGGTGGTGGCGGCTACGCCCGCTACTGGTCGCCGACCATGCGCGTCACCGTCACGCCGAGCGGCGCGAAGGTGCTCGCGGAGGCCAAGAAGCACGTCGGCAAGCCGTACCGGTACGCGGCCTCCGGGCCGTCGGCGTTCGACTGCTCCGGCTACACGATGTACGTCTACCGCAAGTCGGCGGGCAAGAAGCTGCCGCACAAGGCGAACAGCCAGCAGCGGTACGGCCGGGCGGTGTCGAAGTCGGCCGCCCGTCCCGGTGACCTGATCGTCGTCCGCAGCGGCTCGTACGGCACGCACGCCGGTGTCTACGCGGGCGGCGGCTACATGTACGACTCGCCGCACGCCGGCAGCCGGGTGGGAAAGCACAAGATCTGGACGCGGAACTACGTGGTGCGCCGGCTCGTCTGACGCTCTTCGTAAGCGGTTCCCGGTGGGGGCATGGCGGCGCTGCCGCTGTTCGGGCCGGCCTGCATCACCGACGTCACGAGGTTGACCATCCACGTGCCGGCGAACAGTGCGACCACCCATGAGGCGGTCGAC
>NZ_JBFAPY010000009.1:0-385105 GCF_040676915.1 Asanoa sp. NPDC049475
TGCGCCGCCGCCGCACCGAGCGTGGACTCGGCCGCCCGCGCGCCAGTGGGCATCAACGAGACGACCAGGGCCGCAACTATCGCGGCACTTCCGGATAACAGAAACACTCGGAACTTCCGGCGGCCGGGGCTGGAGCGGGTTAGGGAGAGCATGCTAGTCCTCCAACATGGATTGTTCGGATAGCTGTTCCGGAGTGCGGCTTGCCTTGCTGTGCGATGTGCGATGCCGCTGTGCCCGCCGAAGGAAGCCACCGAGGACACGCGCGGCGTCCGACAGGGGTCAGGCCCCCTGGGGGCAACCGTCGACCTTTGTGTGAGCGTTAACATTCATGGACATCTTTAGATTTCCAGAAAGTTACGGCCATTTCAAGCGATAGTTTTGGTGGATCGCTGCCGATAGTTTCGGAAGGCGGGCGACTCGGGCGCGGTTGGCACCTCGGTCACCGAACCAGCGGCCCCGACCAGACCGGCAGCTGCTGCAGCTGAATTGGATAGCCACGCCCATCCGCGCGGCCGCCGACCCGATCCGGCCAAAGATCTGGTCGACCTCCGCCTCGCTCACCAGGAACGCGAAATGCGGGTGAACCGGCCCGTGGTCGTCGGCGAAGGCGATGGTCGACGCGGCGTGGCTCGGGCAGTAGTCGGTCCGCCGTGCCGGGTCGGGGGCCAGTCCCTGGCATGTTCGCGCGCGCAGACCTGGGCGTCCCCGTCGTTGCGCCAGGACTCGATCGGGGGCGGCTCGATCGCTACCCCCGTTTCGGTGTCGGTGGATATCTCTCATTTGGACCGAACGGGTGTACGATCAAGTCATTCCGGACTTGACGACATCCCAGCCTTGAGGTGCCCGCCACACCGGTCTGCTTCTGGGGATGTCATGTCCAACGACGTGCGCCACACGCAAGACCCATCCGGTGACCCGCCCGTTCGTCCGCCCGCGAGCTCAGAACGGCACCGGTCGCCGCGCACCCGCACCAGCAACGCCTGGGTCGGGATCTGCGCCGCCGCAGTCCTGTCGATCGTGCTGATCGTGTTCATGCTGCAGAACACCCGCAGCGTCGAGGTCCGCTTCCTCGGCCTGGAGGGCAGCCTGCCGCTCGCCCTGGCGTTGCTGATCGCCGCTGTCGGCGCCGCGCTCCTGACCATGATCGTGGGCGCCGCCCGGATCACCCAGCTCCGCCTGCTGGCCCGCCGCCAGCGTCACTGACCGGCGGACCACCGGTTCTGGCCCCGACCGGCCGGACGAAACTCCGCGCCGCCGCGATCACCATGTCGCGGTCGTCGGTTACGGCGTAGTCGTACAGGGCGTCGGCGCGCAGCGGTGTTCCGCGTACGCCCTCAGCCGGTTCGTCCGGCAGCCGATCCCGAGGGTCGCGACCATGACGCTCGCGGCCGCCAGCGATGTGTAGCGCCGGACGAGGTCGGGGCGGACTGGCTCCCGTGCTGGAGAACTTGACCAGCGCACAGGTGCCGGCTCAGCGACGCCAGAAGTTGTCGGGTCGCGGGCCGTGTGGACCGCTCGGCGGTCACCACCTCGAACGGTATCCGCGACGACCGCGGGTCAACGGCCGCGAGGGCCAGCGATGCGGCAACGACGCGTGACGCCGTACCGCCGGCCCTGGCCGAGGGTTACGCCATCGCCCCGGCCATCGCCGCGTGGCGGACGACCCGACGTGCTCGGCGAGCACGGTGGCGCCGGTGCGCGCCACCTCGGCGAGCACACCGTTGACGGTGCGCGCCACCGCGATGTCCGGCCGGTTCTGGACGAGCGAAAGGTCCCGGCCCGTGCGGGCGAACGCAAGGATAGGCGATCAGATGGTGATCGCCACCTTGCCGCGGGCCCGTCCGGCCTCGAGGTAGTGCATGGCCTCGGGCACGCGGGACAGGGAGAAGGTCCTGTCGAGGGTCGGGGTCAGCCGGCCGGCCTCGATGAGCTCGGTGAGCCGCTCGAGATCGCTTCCGCGCTCCTTGGCGGCGAACATGACCAGGCGTTGGGACACGAACGGCGAGGTCGCCGCAGCGCGCAGGTTCCGGCCGAATCCCCCGGTCCACTTGCCGCCGTCCTCGCCGCCGATGATCACCGCCGTTCCGTTGGAGGTGAGGGCCTGACGGATCTGCGCGATTGTGGGGCGGCCGGCGATGTCGAGGATCAGGTCGTAGCGCCGGGGGCCGTCGGCGATGTCCTTCCGGGTGTAGTCGATGACGTGGTCCGCGCCGAGGGACCGCACCAGGTCGATCTTGGTCGTACGGCACACGCCGGTGACCTCGGCGCCAAAGGACTTGGCGAGCTGCACGGCGTAGCTGCCGACACCGCCGGACGCACCGCTGACCAGCACGTGCTGTCCGGGCTGGACCCGGCCGACGTCCGTGAGCGCCTGGAGCGCGGTGAGTCCGGACACCGGCACGACCGCTGCCTGCTCGAAGGTGAGGTTGGCCGGCTTGCGCGCGAGCTTGTCCTCGCGGGCCGCGGCGAACGTCGCGAACGAGCCCCGTCCGATCCCGTAGACCTCGTCACCCGCGGCGAACCTGGTCACCGCCGCACCGACGCCGATGACCGTACCGGCCACGTCGATGCCGGGTATCTGGGTCTTCGGCTTGCGCATCCCGAAGCCGACGAAGCGCAGGAGATACGGCCGTCCTTCCATCATGTGCCAGGTGCCCCTGTCCAGCCCGGCGCCGTGGACGCGCAGGAGCACCTCGTTGGCGGCCACCTTCGGCGTCGGCACCCGGGCGAACCGCAGGAGGTCGGCCGCGCCGTACCCGTCCTGCAGGATCGCGTGGTTCACGGTCGTTCCGGTCGTTGTCATGGCGGGCCTCTCGGGCCGAGGAGGAAGGATCAGGACGGTTGCACGGGGGCGCTCAGCCCGACCAGGTCGGCACTCACCTGCCACAGCCGGGCCGCGGTGGCCTCGTCCTTGCTGAGGGCGGCGGACTGTCCGGGATTCCCGTTGCTGAAGTAGCGACCCGTCACCTGCTCGAGCTCTGGGGCGGACGCCACGTGGATCGACGTGACCGCGCCGCGGGCCGGACTCTTCATGAACGGCCGCAGGAACGGGACCAGCAGCCGCTGGACCGCACCGGGATCCTCGGCGCCGAACGACGTGTCGACCACACCGGGATGGACCGCGTTGGCCGTCACCAGGGCGTCCGGCGACCTCCTGGCGAGTTCGTAGGTGAACAGGACGTTGGCGAACTTCGACTGGCTGTACGCGCGTGCGCCGGAGTAGTCGCGTTCGCCCTGCAGGTCGTCGAAGTCGATCCGCCCGCTGGCCTGGGACCGGGAGGACACCGTGACCACCCGGGCCGGTGTGCTCTCCCGCAACCGGTCGAGCAACAGGTTGGTGAGCAGGAACGGCGCGAGATGGTTGAGGGCGAAGGTGCGCTCGAGCCCGTCGATGGTGAGATGCCGGGTGTTCCAGTACCCGCCGGCGTTGTTGACCAGCACGTCGATGCGCGGCATGGCCGTCAGGACCTGGTCGGCCAGCCGCCGCACCTGCTCCTGCGACGACAGGTCGGCGATGAACACGCGCACCCGTCGCCGGCCGGCAGTGCGGATCTCGTCGGCTGCGGCATCGGTGCGCCGAGGGTCCCGGCCGACGACCGACACTCGCGCGCCCAACCGTGCGAGGCCGAGCGCGGTCGCCTTGCCGATGCCGGAGGCGGCACCCGTCACGAGCACGTGGCGGCGCATCATCGGACCGCTGGAAAGCTGTGACATGGTCCCCACCCCTACGCGAACCGCTTGAGGAAGGCGACCGAGCGCGGGACAGGGAGAAGGTCCTGTCGAGGGTCGGGGTCAGCCGGCCGGCCCGTGCCGGTCCCGTTCGCCAGGTCGACCTGTTCGGCGTCGGTCAGGTGCATCGGGTGTGCGGTCGCGTCCATGGTCGCTCTTCTCTGTTCTGCTGCCGTCGGGGGTCGGCCGATGCCGGGCGCCAGTCAGTCAAGTCCACTGTGGTCGCACGCGGGCTCCGCTCACGCGTCGATGCGCCGGGAAACGACTCCGAGCTCTGGGCTCGCCCTGGGAAGAACTCTCGACCTCTGCGGGCGCGTCCACCGAAAGCGGACTGTCACGCCACCGGGGGGTTCGGGCGACACCCGAAGCGTACGCCTGTTCGGTGAAAGCCGCGTCGCCGAAGTTCGCGCGACGGCGACGGCTGGAGCTGAGGGCTTGAAATCTCCTCGGCACTGTCGTACGACGTCGTCGGTGGCCTGACGCCGCGCTGCAGGTGTGAAACCGGATGCCGGGGCCGATCGCCGCGTGCGCATCGCCCTTCGCTCGGTAGAGGCGTACGGTCGAGTGGTTGGTCACCCCCCGTCACGAAGGAGCACCGCATGCGGATCCAGGTTCAGACGGATCGGAACGTAGACGTCAGCGACGGGATGGTCCAGCGCATCGAAGGCGACATCGAGTCCGCGCTGTCGCGTTTCGGCGACCATGTCACCCGCGTGGAGGTCCACCTCGCCAGCGAGACCTCCGGAAGGACCAGCGGTGACGACAAGCGTTGCGTGATCGAGGCCCGGCTGGCCGGTCGGCAGCCGGTCGCCGTCACGCACCACGCGAGTTCCGTCGGCGAGGCCTGCAGCGGCGCGGTGCACAAGCTCGAAAGCCTGATCGGCAGCAGGTACGGACGGTCCGACAGCCGCAAGGGCGGAGACTCGCTCAGCCACCTGGACGTGCGCGAGGGGTTGAGCTGATCGCCACCTACTCGAACGGACGCCGCAAGGAACGCCCTTCAATGCACGGTCAACGGCCGTCTGGTGAACCGAGATGACTGCGGATACGGATCGTCGTACCCGTCGATCCGGTCTGGATGGTCAGTTTGTCCGTTGTCTGTCGGACGAGCCAAAGGCCCATACCGCCGGTCGGAGCCGGGCGCGGCCGCTCGCCGTTGAGGATCGGGTCGACGTCGAAGCCCGGACCATTGTCGGTGACCTGGCACACCAGGTCGCCGTCCCGCCATAGACGGAGCCGCCCGGTGCCACCGCCGTGCCGAACGACGTTGGCCATGATCTCGTTGACGGCGAGCACGAAGTCGTCGCGACGTTCCGTCGTCATGGGGCAGCGCATGGCCGCGTCGAATACGTAGTGCCGGATCACGACGACGGTGGCGCCGTCGAAGGTGGCGACGAGCAACAACGAGTAGCCATCCATCGTCGGCTCCCGTCAGTTGATCACCACAGTCCCATGGCTGGGCTACCACTGTCTTAACCTCACGCTCCCCGCCCAAACACCAACGCGAATTTCGACATGGCCTCGACGATCCCGCGGCAAAGGGCTCGACGTAGCGGAGCGGGCTCAGTGCCTGCGGCCGTCCGGGCCGACAGTTCGACCGTCGTGGACATGACCGCATGACCTGACGCGTCGTCCCTTTGTCCGTGGCCTGTTCCCGGCCGTCGAGGAGCACTCGTCGAGTCGAGATGACAGGCCTGCGAATCGCCGGATGCGACGATCTCCGTGTCGGTGCGTGACCGGTGCGGTGGCCGGGTACTGCTGCGGGCGTGTCAATCGCGCAGTTCAGGACGTGGGCGGTTGAATCGTGGCTGCGCGCCCGCCGCCGTCATGGCTGGGTAGACCACGTAGCCCGCGCGGCCGTGCGCTACGACCGTGCCGATGGAGGCCGCCTCGCCGCCGCGGTGACCTACTACGCCTTCTTCGCCACTTTCGCGCTGGCTCTGTTGAGCTTCGCACTCTTCGCCTTCGTGCTCGACGACCCTGTCGTGCTTCGCGCGATCCAGGGATACCTGACTGAGAACCTTCCGCGGGTCGACGTCCAGGCTGTTCGCGACGCCCGCGGCACCGTCGGTGTGATCGGGTTCATCGGTCTGCCGATCGTCGGCTGGTTCTGGGTCGATGCGCTGCGCTCGTCGATCAGGGCCATCTGGGGACTGCCCGAGTATCCCGGCAGGTTGCTGGTCCGCATTCTGATCGACCTGCTGGTCCTGATCGGGCTCGGCTTCCTGCTGGCCGTATCGCTGGCGGCGGTGTTCACCACCGAAGCGGGCGCGGGCTGGCTGGTCACCGCCGCCGGTTTCGACGGCGCACCTTCCCGGTGGTTGTTGGAGACGCTCGGATCCGCGCTTGAAGCGGGCGTCAACACACTGTTGGCTATGGCCGTGCTCACCGCGCTGCCACGGCTGCGCATGCCGCTGCGCCGGGTTCTTGGACCAGCGCTGTTCGTCGCCGCCGGGCTCGAGTTGCTCAAGACCCTCGGCCGCCTCTATGTGCGAGGCGCCGAGAACAACGCCGCCTACCTGGTCGTCGCCGGCGCGGTCGGGCTGCTGGTCTTTCTCAACGTCGTCAACCAACTGATCCTGTTCGCCGCGACGCTGGCCGCCACCAGCACCACCGGCCGCGTCACCGACTTGGCCGCACCCGGCACGAACGCCGGTCGCCACTGACCGAGGACATGACCGCCTGCTTGCCGCACCGCGACGAGAGCGGGCGATCAGGGAAACGGTCGCGGTCCGGCGATCGTCTTGAGGTGACATCGCCCGTGACGACCAGCCCGCTGATGAGACGCGATCGCTTCCGCGCGGATCAGGCTTCGATCCGGCGTACGAGGCTCTGAGCGGCCGCGATAACCAGGTCGCGGTCGTACGTGACGGCGAATTCGTAGTGGGTCTCGTCGCGTCTGTCGACCAGTCGTGGCTGACGGGCGACCAGCGCCGCCCCGAAATGCGCGCCCACCACCACGACGACCCACTCCCGCGCGAGCGGGTCGTCCACGTGCAGGGAGGTGCCGCGCACCGCCTTCGCCGGCGCTGCCGGCATGCCGACGCTGAACGTCGCCACCATGACACTCGCCACGGCGAGGTCCGCGTATCGCTGGGCGAGCTTGGGTCCGAACCTCCGCCGTTCCTCGAAGGAGGCGACCAGCACGCCCGGGTCGGCGGGGTCCGCCGCGCGATACTCAAGGTGCCTGCTCAGCGACGACAGGAGCTGGCGGGTCCCGGACCGGATGGGCCGCTGGTGGGTGACCACCTCGAAGGGCGTCGCCGGTGCGGGACGGTCAGGCGGGATGGTCAGGCCAGCGCCGCCGGACGTAGCGGGCCATTTGCCGGGCAGTGGCCCAGGCCGACCGTACCGCCAGCCCTGGCCGAGGGTCGCACCCATCGCGACGGCCGTCGCGGCGTGGCGTGCCGACTCGATGCCTTCGGCGAGGATCGTGGCACCGGTGCGCTCCACCTCGGCCAGAACGCCGTTCACCGTTCGTGCCACCGCCAGGTCGGGCCGGCTCTGGATCACCGAAAGATCTAGCTTGATCACGTCCGGGCGGACGAGCGGCATCATCGCCAGACTGGCCGGCTCCGCGCCTACGTCGTCGATGGCGATGCCAACGCCGTTGGCGCGGGCGAAGACAACCGAACGCAGGACGCCGGCGGGGTCACCGGTCAGATAGCGTTCGGTCAGCTCGAGCACCACATTGAGCCGCTGTGCGCCGAGCGCGACGGTGTCGAGCAGATCGGGCGGGCAGCGAGCGCCGATCGAAATGGGCTCCGCATTGATGAAGACCGTCATCTCCGGTGGCATGCTGGCGACGACGGCGGCCCGCATCGCGGACGCGCGACAGACCCAGTCCAACTCGGCCAGCCGTCCGACTCGATAGGCGTACGCGAACATGGTCATCGGCTGCTCGAAGAAGGAGCCGCGTGGGCCGCGGGCCAAGGCCTCGTAGCCGACCACCCGGCTCGACCCCAGATCCACGATCGGTTGAAAGACCGTGGTGATCCGACGGTTGTCGACGATGTCGTCGAATTGTTCGCGAAGACTCGCCACGGCAATGGCCTCCCGCAGCAACTCACCTGCCCTCCAGCATCACACCAGCTCAGCTGTCCCGCGGCCGAACACGGAAACTCGGGCTCAGAACGTCATGGCGACCTTGCTGATTGCACCACGGCACTGGACGCGCCGTGCGTGCTGCTGCGCCCGGACGACCACCTCTAGGTCACCCGGCGCCGCACCCGCCAGACCACCACACCGATCAGGACCGCCGCGACGGCGACGAACAGGGCCGCCTCGACGAGCTGGAACGTCCAGAACCGGTCGGCCGGGTGGTAGACCGCGAACTGCTGGATGCCACGGGCGTGCAGGAACTGGTTGAGGTTGGCGCCGGCCCGGTTGGCGGCGTCCTCCAGCTCGAAGTACTCGGTCGAGCTCAGCCTGCGCCCGGTGGCGTCCGCGTAGCCGTGTTCGATCATCCAGTCAGCGAAGCCGGACCCGGGCCGGTGCCCCGCCTGGTCCGTCGAGCCGCCGGCGGGGACCGGCTCCACGGTGGTGAGCGGGCTGGCGTACGCGGGACGGGCCAGCAATGCCACCGGCATCCGGGCGGCGAGGAACGCCCCGAACGCGACGCCGAACGCGGGCAGGCTGCGCCGCAGGATCGCCCCGGCGGCGGTGGCGACGCCGAACGCGAACAGCGCGTACGCCACCGGAAGAACAAGGCCCTCCACGTCGAACGCGTCGTACTGGAACCGTCCTTCCCACGCGTCGAACGGCTGACGGAACCAGGTGAGCACCGCGGTGAACATCCCGGTGAGCGCGACGGTGACACCGCCCAGTGCCGCGAGCTTGGCCGCCAGCCAGCGCATCCGCGGCACGGCCTGCGTCCAGGCGAGCTGCCAGGTGCCGTCCTCCAGTTCGCGTGCGAGCAGCGGCGCACCGAGGAACGCACCGATGACGACGGGGACCAGATAGAAGCCCGCCAGGAGGTTCTCGACGTACCCGTACTCCTCGTCGAGCCGGCGGAAGGCGGCCGCGCAGCCCTCGTCGAGACCGGCGTCTCCGGCACATCGGGCGGGACCGCCGGGGAACAGGTCGTGGGCCTGCGTCCCGAGCACGAGCAGGGCAACGCCGAACACGGCGACAAGCAGGCCCAGGACGCAGACCTCGGTGCGGTGCTGGCGCCAGATCAACCACGTCATGCCGTGACCGCGGCCTTCGGCTCGGACGGCCGGCGCAGGTACGCCAGCACCAGGTCCTCCAGCGCGACCGGCTGGGCCTGCCACCCGGGCGCGGCCGGGATCGCGCCGTCGCGTACCAGCAGGCTCGTGTGCCGGTCGCTGTGGACGGCCTCCACGACGGTGCCGGCCCGGTCGAGGTCGGCGGCCGTGCGCGGGCCGACGAGCAGCCGGTGCTCGGTGAGGAGGGTGTCGATGTCACCGGTGAGCGTGACCCGGCCGCGGTTGAGCACGACCAGGTGGTCGCAGACGCGCTCGAGCTCGTGCACGACGTGGGAGGAGAACAGGACGGTCACCCCGCCTTCGGCCACCGCGCCCATGAGGACCTGCAGGAACTCGTGCCGGGCCAGCGGGTCGAGGCTGGCCACCGGCTCGTCGAGGACGAGCAGGTCCGGCCGCTTCGCCAGGGCCAGAGCCAACGCGACCTGGGCCTGCTGCCCGCCGGAGAGCGTGCCGGCCCGGCGGTCGAGCGGGATGCCCAGCTTCGTCAGCCGGCGCTCGGCCAGCCCCTGGTCGAACCGCAGGTTGCAGGCCCGGCCGAAGCGGAGCATCTCGGCGACGGTGAAGCGCTTGTAGAGCGGGTGATCCTGGGCCAGGAACCCGACCCGGGACAGAGTTCGCGGGGTGCTGGCGGCGACGTCGTGGCCGAGGACCTCCACGGTGCCGGTGCTCGGTGCCAGCAGCCCGACGACCAGGCGCAGCAGCGTGGTCTTGCCCGCGCCGTTCGGACCGACCAGGGCGATCACGCCGCCCGCCGGCAGGGCCAGGGTGCAGTCGCGCAGCGCCCAGCCCTTGCGGTACCGCTTGCCCACACCGTCGGTGCGCAGCGCGAGCTCGGTCGCTGTCACGCGACGTCCTCGTTGCTCGTCTGCTGGTGGACGGACGTGAAGAGCGCGTTGACCGCCTGCTCGTCGAGGCCGGCCGCGTAGGCGCGGCGCAGCCAGGTCGCCAGGCCGCGGCGCAGCGACGTGTACGTCGATGCCGACATCGCGGCCGACTGCTGTTCGTTGACGAACGTGCCCTGGCCGGGCCGGCCGGTGACCAGGTTCTCCTGCTCCATCTGCCGGTACGCCTTGGCGACGGTGTTCGGATTGATCGCCAGGTCCTCGACCACCTCGCGAATGAGCGGGAGGCGGTCACCCGGTTGGAGAAAGCCCAGCAGCACCGCCTGGCGGACCTGCTGGACGAGTTGCAGGTACGGCGGCACGCCGGAGTGGGTGTCGAGCCGGAAGACGAACACGGAAGCACCTTACTGCTTTGCTAGTACCATAGTAAAGCAGTAAGGTGACGGTCAAGAGAGCCTCACCGTCGCTGATGGGCCATCCATTGCCAGATGCGGGTGCCGTCCTGGCGGGGGTCGTTGCGGGCCACGTAGATCCACGACCAGTGCCCCGGGAACCGGTAGCCGTTCCAGGTCACCGTGTCGTACAGCGACATCAACGAGCCCGGGATCAGCTCGTGCGCGTGGACCGTGTTGGGCTCCGGCGGCACCGTCGTGTCGTCGCGCGACGCGACCAGCCAGGTCGGGGTGTCGATGGCGACGAGCTCGGCGTCCGTGATCATCGTCGGGCCGCCCGGCTGCAACGACGTGACCACACCGCAGATCGGCACGGACGCCGCGTACACGTGCGGGTAGACGGTGGTCATCTTCAGGCTCATGTAGCCGCCGTTGCTGCATCCCACGACGTAGATCCGGTCCTCGTCGACCCGGCACCGGCGCGACACCTCGCGGACGATCTCCTGGATCAGCGGCGCGAACCGCGGACCGTCCTCCAGCCAGAACGACGTGCTCTGCGGCGCCACGACGTACGCGCCGCCGAAGATCCGCTGGGCCTCCGGCGTCGCGAAGCCCAGCGCTCCCCGGTTGGCTCGCAGCGTGGTCTCGTTGTCGTAGTAGTTGTCCGGCAGCGACGCACCCTCTCCCCCACCGTGCAGCCACACGACCAGCGGTCGCCGGCCGCGCGAGCCCGAGGGCGAGAAGAGCCGGTACTTCATGCCCGACCCGGACGTGTGGTAGCTGAACGCGTCCACCTCGGGATTGGCCAGCCGCCCCTGGACGAAGGACGAGATGACCACAGGCCGGCGACCGCGTACGACGATCGGGGTGTTCTGCGTGATGGTGTAGACGAGGTCAAGCCGCACGTTGCGGCCCCGGCTCAGGATGTAGCCCAGCGTCCCACCGCCGGGCTGCCCCTCCCCGTGGCTCAGCTCGAGCACGATGTCGCCCCGGTGGTCGACCCGGGCGGCCGTCACGGTCCGGTCGAGGTCGTACTCGCTGAAGATCTGGTCTCCCGCCGCGATCGGGATGGGGCTGGTCGCCTTGACGTGCACGCTGAACGTGCCGGCCGAGACCGAGGCCGGGTCGACCCGGCCCAGCCGGGACGTGTCGAGGGTGACCGAGGTGACCTGCTCGCCACCGTCGAGCACGACGGCGTTGAGCGTGAACTTCACGCTGGTGGCCGCGTCCGCGGCCAGAGTCGGCAGGGACAGTCCGGCGGCGGCTCCCGCACCGGCGGCCAGGATCGTGCGACGGCGCAACGGCGTGCCCATGTCGGCTCCTTCGGTCGGTTTCGACAAGTGACGCAATGAAGCCGGTCTATCACAGTCAGGTGATCTCGCGGAACCCTTCATCGGCAACCATCACTGCCAGTAGCGTCGCCGTTTTGCCGCGCCGAAGGCCGGATTCGGCTAGACCGGAGCTATGAAGATCGCATCACCGCCGGATACGCTCCCCCGGGCCATCCAGGCTCGCGGCGTGCGGCACAACACCCTGCGTAACCTCGACGTCGACGTGCCCCTGTGGCGCACGGTGGTAATCGCCGGGGTGTCCGGGTCGGGCAAGACCTCCCTCGCGATGGGCACTCTGTACGCCGAGGGCCTGCACCGCTTCCTGGAAGGCCTGAGCACCTACAGCCGGCGCCGGCTCACCCAGGACCAGCGACCCGACGCCGACCGGATCGACCATCTGCCGCCCGCGCTCGCGTTGCGGCAACGCCCGCCCGTGCCGGGGCCGCGCAGCACCGTCGGCACGATGAGCGAGGTGCTCAACGTGCTCCGGCTGATCATGTCGAGGCTCGGCACGCACCGCTGCCCGAACGGCCACCCCGTGCCGCCGTCGATTGCCACGCAGGCGATGGAGATCGTGTGCCCGGTCGACGGCGTGCGGTTCGAGGCGCCGGGCGCGGAGTCGTTCGCGTTCAACTCGATCGGCGCCTGCCCGGGCTGCAACGGCATCGGCACGCGGTTCGTCGTCGACCCGGACACCCTGGTCCCGGATCCGAGCAAGACGATCGCGGAAGGCGCCGTCCTGCCGTGGAACGTCGGCGGCCGCCGGCTGTCCATGTACGCCGCCGGTGAGCTCGGGGTGCGGCTCGACGTGCCGTACAGCAAGCTGACCCGCAAGGAGAAGGACCAGGTCCTGCACGGCGAGCCGGTCAAGCAGCCGGTGGTCCTCTCGGGACGCAACAGGCGCACGGTGCGGCTCAACGTCACCTACGACAACGCGATCACGGCGGCCCAGAAGTCGGAGAAGAGCAAGTATCTCGTCTCCCACACGTGCCCCGTCTGCCACGGCGCCCGGCTGCGTCCCGAGGCGTTGCGCTCGACGCTGGGCGGCCGCAACCTGGCACAGATCAGCGCTCTGGACCTCGACCACCTGGTCGCGTTCGCGCACGACCTGCCGCCGCTGATGCCGCCGGAGCTCGACCGGATGACCACCGGGCTGATCGGCGAGCTGCTCGGCGCGATCGGCCCGCTGCTCGACCTGGGCCTGGGCTATCTGGGGCTGGACCGGGCCGGCGCCACCCTGTCGACCGGTGAGCGGCAACGGATCGAGCTGACCTCCACGGTGCGGGCCAACACCACCGGCATGTTGTACGTCCTGGACGAGCCGTCGGTCGGCCTGCATCCGAGCAATGTGGAGGGTCTACGGAAGACGATCGCCGCGCTCGCGGGCAACGGCAACACCGTCGTCATCGTGGAGCACGACCTCGACCTGATCCGCAGCGCCGACTGGGTCATCGAGCTCGGCCCCGGGGCGGGCCGCCTCGGCGGTGCGATCGTCGCGGAGGGCACGCCCGACCAGATCGTGCGCAGCCGCAGGTCCATCGTCGGGCCGTTCCTGTCCGGTGGAGCCGCCGTCGACCGCCCGCCCCGACCGCTCCCCCGCGAGCGCGCCACCATCACCGTGCGGCGGCTCTACAACCTGCGCAACGTCGCCGCCGGCTTCCCCGTCAACCGGTTGACCGCGCTCGCCGGCCCGTCCGGCGCCGGCAAGACCGCGCTGGTGTTGGACAGCCTGATCCCGGCGGCCCGCGCGCGGTTGGCCGGCAAGGACCTGCCGGAGCACGTCAAGTCGTTGTCGCTCGGATCGATCCGCCAGGTGGTGGAGATCGACGCGACCCCGATCGGGTTGAACGCCCGGTCGACGCCGGCCACGTACTCGGGCGCGTTCGACGCCATCCGCTCCTGGTTCGCCGCCGACTCGGGCCTCGCGGCCGGCCACTTCTCGTTCAACACCAAGGCGGGCCAGTGCCCGACCTGCCGCGGCATCGGGTCGATCGACCTGGACGTGCAATACCTGCCCGACATCAACGTCGAATGCCCGACCTGCCACGGGGCACGGTTCAACCCCGAGACGCTGGCGGTACGGGTGGACGGGGTCACGATCTCCGACGTGCTGGCGTTGACGGTGCGCGAGGCCCTGGACCGGTATGCCGACGTGGCGGCGATCGCCCGCCCGCTGCGGCCCATCGTCGACGTCGGCCTCGGCTACCTGCGCCTCGGCGAGCCGACCCCGTCGCTGTCCGGCGGGGAGTCGCAGCGCCTGCGGATCGCGGCCCGGCTGCGCAACAGCCAGCACGACGTCCTGTATGTGCTCGACGAGCCGTCGACGGGGCTGCACCCGGTCGACATCCGTACCCTCGTCGGGGTGTTCGACCGGCTCCTCGCCGACGGGGCGACGATCGTCGTGATCGACCACGACCTGGACATCCTGGCCGCGGCCGACCACGTGATCGACATGGGGCCGAGCGGTGGCCCCGACGGCGGCCGCGTCATCGCGCGCGGCACACCGGCCGAGGTCGCCGCCGACCCGCACAGCGTCACCGGGCCCTGGCTCGCCTCGCACCTAGACGGCCAGGAAGTCGCCTGACTGCCGCGACCACAGGTCCGCGTAGAGGCCGTCGCGCTCCAGGAGCTCGGCGTGCGTGCCCTGCTCCGCGATCCGGCCGGCGTCCAGGACCACGATCCGGTCCAGGTGGGCGATCGTGGAGAGGCGGTGCGCGATCGCGATGACCGTGCGGCCGGTCATCACCTCGCCGAGCGTCTCGTGGATGGCCGCCTCGGCCTCGGAGTCGAGCGCCGACGTCGCCTCGTCGAGCACCAGGATCGGCGCGTCGCGGTAGAACGCCCGGGCCAGCGCGATCCGCTGCCGCTGGCCACCGGACAGGCGCACACCGCGCTCGCCGACGTGGGCGTCCAGTCCGGTGCGGCCGCTCGCGTCCTTGAGAGTCGCCACGAACCCGTCCGCCGACGCCCGGCGCAACGCCTCCTTCACCCGCGCGTCGTCGACGGCACCGGGGCCGGCGATGTTCTCGCGGACCGAGCGGTGCAGCAACGTCGCCTCCTGGCCCACCATGGCGATCTGACCGCGCAGGCTCTCCTGCGTCACGTCGGTGATGTCGGTGCCGTCGACCGTGATCGTGCCGGACTCCGCGTCGTGGAACCGCAGCAGCAGTCCCACCAATGTGGACTTGCCAGCGCCCGAGCGGCCGACGACGCCGACGCGCTCACCGGCCCCGACGTGCAGGCTCAGCCGGTCGAGGCCACCGGCACCGCGGCCGTAGTGGTGGTCGACCTCGGTGAAGCTGATCGCGCCGCCGCGCACCCGCAGATCCGGCGCCCCGGGTTTGTCCGCCACCGTGAGCGGCGCGGCGACGGTCCGCAGCGCCCGGCGCAGCACGCCGGCGGAGCCGAACAGCGACGACACCGCGTCGAGCAGCCACTCGGCCATCGCGGTGATGCGGAAGCTGAGCGCCAGCGCGGCGGCGACCAGGCCCACCGGTGCCGCACCCGACTGCCAGAGCACGATGCCGTAGCCGACGAGCCCGCACAGCAGGGCGCTGCCGAGCGCCATCATGCTGGCGTTGACGGTCACCTCGACGCGCTGCACGTCCAGGTGCGCGCGGCGGGCCTGGGCGAACACCTGGCGGTCGTGCTCGGTGCGGGTGTCCGGGCCGCCGAGCAGGGCGAGCGTGTCGACGTTCGCGTACGCGTCGACCAGCAGTCCGGTCAGCGCCGACTCCGCCTCCTGGAGGCGCTCCGACGCGCGCCGGTAGCGCGGGACCGCCCAGCGCATCAGCAGCGCGTACGCGACGATCCACGCGACGAGGGGCAGCAACAGGCGCACGTCGATCGTCCACATGAGCCACACCGAGCCGGCGATGTAGGCGATGACGAACACGAGCGTGTGCACGACGGAGTACGCGGCGGTGCTGGCGGCGTCGCCGCCGTCACGGACCCAGGTGGCGATGCGGCCGGCGAGGTCGTCGCGGAACCAGCCGACGGACTGCCGGGACACGTGCCGGTGCGCCCGCCAGCGGGCCAGCGGCCTCGCGTTGGCCCGGAACGAGATGTCGTCCAGGGCCTCGCCGACCAGGTTGATGATCGGCCGGACCAGCAGCACCAGCACGACGACGGTGACGAGCTCGGCGCCGTGGTCGGCCCAGAGCGTCTGCGGGCTTCCGGCGGCGAGGGTGTCGACGAGCGATCCGGCGTACCAGATGAGCCAGACCTCGATCGCCGCGCACAGGAGCGTGATGGCTACCGAGGCGGCCACGACCGGCCGCAGTGGCCGGAACTCCGTCAGCAGGAACCGGCGGACGGTGCCGGTGGGAGTGCCGGTTTCGCTTGTCGGGAACGGATCAACAGAGTTTTCGAACAGACCTAACACGAGCGGCCTTTCCAGCGGTGGTGGCGGACGGGAAACCGGGGACTCCGCCGGCTGGACGCATGGCCGTGCTCCTCATCGTGTCGGGTGTGCTTCTCCTCGGGAGGCTAGGCGAGTCGGCCGCGCGGCGCCTGCCATTTCCGCAGCGCGCTACAGGTGCCGGACGAGCGAGTTCGCCATCTAGTCGTGCAGGGTGCGCTGGCGCTCTCCGAACACCATGAAGGCGTCGACCAGGCCGTAGACGCCGCAGGTGAGCATGCCGAGCAACCAGCCGAGACGAGCTGACCGGCAATCATGACTGCTTCCTCAAGGTAGGGGCCGCGACACCGGACCGGCCGGTAAGACCGTTCGAGGCGACGCCGCGGACGATCCCCCGATCGGGTGTGGGCCGCGACAAGCCCGTCCGGGTGTCTCAGGATGAGACACGAGACGATGCCGACACGCGGTGTGATGCGGTGATGGAGCCGACGACGTTCGCGCAGGTCGCCGAGACGGTGGCCGGCCTCGGCGCGCTCGGCATCCTGACGGCGACGCTCAACGTGTTCGCCCTGCGGGTGGTGCGCCTCGAGGACGTGCCGGGCTGCGTCCAGCCCCGCATCCGCTGGTGGAGCACCCACAACCCGGCGTTCCTGCTCGTCAGCGCGGCCGTGACGGCGGCCGGCCTGGTCCTGATGATCGTCGCCGCCGCCCGCTGATCAGAAGCGCAGTTCGGTCCAGGTCTGCCGGTCGGCGGAGTGGACGTACGGGGGTTCCCGAAAACTCGCGCCGCTGCCGGTCAGGAACCGGGCGCCGACGCGGGAGGCGGGCCGCTGCTCCGCTGCGGCGACGAACGTGTTCCCTCGCAGGGTGAAGCTGCGGCCGGTCAGGATGTCGAAGGCGGTGAGCCCGCCGTCCGGCTCGGCGCTGACGGTCAGCCCGACGTCCTCGGCCGGTTTTCCGATCGGCGAGGTGAGCGGCTCCCAGCGCCGTCCGTCGTCCGTGGTGCGCCACAGCCGGTAGCCGTTGGCGTCGACCAGGAAGGCGGTGCGGCCGTCGTGGACGGCCAGGCGGCCGAGGGTGCGGTGTGGGCGGCCCGGCTCGGCCGCCTGCGCGGGCAGCGGGACCTCGTTCCACGACCGGCCGCGGTCGCGGCTGACGAACAACCACGACCGCTCGTCGTCGCTGCCCTCGACCCAGGCGCTCCCGTCGGCGGCGAACGTGACGTCGGTCGCCAGCTCGATCATCGGTGCGACCGGTGCCGTAGCCAATCGCGCCGAACGGCCGTCGGGCAGCAGCACGACGATCCCGATCGGGGCGCCGGCGTTGCTCTCGACCTGCGCCAGACCGTTGTCAGCGATGCTGTCCACGACGCCGTCGGGTTGCGGCGACGGCCGCGTCCAGGTCGCGCCGGCGTCGGTCGTGAACCAGCGCCGGTCACCGTCGTAGCCGTCCAGGGCCACCCGGGACGCGTCGAGCACCCGCAGGGTCACCCGGGGGTCCGCGCCCTCGGCGGCGTTCGGGTGGGTCAGGCCCGGCACCTGGTGGGACTGCCAGGTCGTGCCCCCGTCGGAGGTGCTCGCCAGCCACACCTCGCACTCGCCTGCGGCGGCCGGACACGAGGACGCCAGGGCGAAGCCGTGGTCGACGTCAACGAAGTGGACCTGCGGCACGCCGGCGACAGCCAGGTCCGCGGGCGGCGGGACCGCCGCCGGCGCGGACGGAGACCGGCCGACGGCGAGGACGATTCCCGCGGCCGTCGCGAGCACGGCCAGCGCGCCCGAGGCCGCGATGATCCCCGTGCGCCACCGGCGCCGGGACGCCAGGCGCGGCACCGGATCGGCTTCTTGGGCCGCCGTCATTCGCATGGGACGGCAGCCTAGCCTCTGGAAGGCCACCTTGATTCTGCCCCCGTACGTCGAATTTCTCGGTAGACCGCGTTCCGGCCCAACCGAACGGGGTCTCGGGCCACTCATAGTGTGAGTGGGAGGCCGGGTTGCGGGATGAACGGGCATACGTCGAGTACGTGCAGGCGCGCATGGCGTGGCTGCGGCTCCTCGCGTTCCGATTGTGCGGACAGTGGTCGGCCGCTGATGACCTGGTGCAGGAGTGCCTTGTGGCGCTTTACCGGCATTGGCGGAAGGCCTCAGCCGCGGACTCGCTCGACGCCTACGTGCGGGCCATGCTGGTCAATGCCTTTCTGGCCGAGCGGGGGCGGGCGTGGACCCGCCGGGTCAGGCCAATGGCGGAGCTGACCGAGCCGACCACTGCGCCGCCGAGCAGCGCCGAAAGCCGGATCGACGTGCTGGCCGCGCTGATGAAGCTGTCCCGTGGACAGCGCGCGGTGTTGATATTGCGGTACTGGGAGGATCTGAGCGTCGCGCAGACGGCCGAGGTTCTGGGTTGCTCGACGGGGACGGTCAAGAGTCAGACCGCGCACGGCATCGGGACGCTGCGCCGCCTGTTGCCGGACTACGAACCGAAGGGTTCGGACACGCCATGAAAGAACTGTTGGCCACGCTGCCCGACGATCCACCCCCGCTGCCGCCCGGCTACCTGGACACTGTGCTCGAGCGGGGACGCCGCTCGCTTCGCCGCAGACGGCTTGGCGCCGCCGCGCTTCTGGTGGTCGCGTTGGCGGCGGCTGTCACGGTCATCTCTGGTGTCCCTCGTCCTGCCCAGCCTGCTGACTCGTCGCAGGGGTCGACCGTGCCGGACAGGTTCGCCGGATACTCGCTGTTCACAAGCACGGTCACAAAGGCGCCGCCCGGTCGTGCCATCGCGTTGTACGGGTACGGCAACGGCGAGATGTTCAACATGTTCCAGCCGCTGGTCGTCGGCGCCGACGCGGACACGTACCGGCGTCTCGACGCCGCCGAGGACCGGCTTCTGCCATCCGCATTGCTCGCCCCCGACGGCAAACACGTTCTCCTGGGTGACGACAGGGGCCTCACCGACGAGCTGACCCTGCTGGACCTGACGACGGGCGAGCACAGGCCCATCCGCCTTCAGGGTGCGGTTGGCGTGCGACTACTGGCCTGGTCTCCCGACGGCCGCCAGGTCGCGTACAGCGCGGGACCGCTGTCCAATTCCGGGGAGCTCGGAACGGCCCAGACGGTGGACATGGAGTTGGCTCGCACAGGCACTCTGTGGCTGCTGGACGTGCCCAGCGGACGCAGCACGAAGCTGGCCGCGATCAGATCGCCGAAGACGGCGGCGTTCGCCGCCGACAGCCGCCGTCTCGCCGTGCAGGTCGGCCAAACGGCGCACGTTATCGCTCTTGACGGCCGCGAGTCCAACAAGCTGGACATTCCAGCCGGGCGCGAGCTTGCCGCCGACGTCGGCTGGTCGCCGGACGGCAGGTTCCTCGCCACCGTTCCCGAAGGGCTCACCCGCCACGACGAGTTCCTGTGGCAGGTCGGAGACGTCGCCTTCATATCCCTCACGGACGACGGCACTCCACCGACGACAATCGAGAACGTCACGCAACTGCTGGGCTGGCGCTCATCGGACAGCCTGATCGTCGCGACCATCAACGGCTCCGACCACCTGGCCCTGGCGGAAGTCGACCGCGGCACCGGCAGCCGCCGAACACTGTCCCGCTTCGACATCGGACGTACCTGCGAGCTGCACACCCAGACCTGTCAGGTCTTCGACCTCCACCTCGCCACCGGCCTGCTGCCTGAGCTGACCGTCCGCGACGCCGGCCGCCCACAGCGGGGCAGCCCATGGCCAACACTGGTGGCCACCATCATCACTGTCGCCCTCGCCGGCGCCGGCTATCTGGTATGGCGCCGAATAAAGCCTGCCTGGCAACGCCACCGAGCATCGGCCAAGCTCAGGAAAAAGGCCATGCGGAGGCTGCGGGACTCCTACAACTCGTAGTCATTTCGCGGGCTCAGCCGAGAAACGTGTCGTAGAGCAGGAACAGGTTGAGCGCGATGATCAGCGCCGCGATCGTCCCCGCGGCCACGTTGGTCAGGCGGTTGTTGACGAATGTGCCCATGATGTCGCGACGGCGGGTCAGCATCAGCAGCGGCACCAGCGCGAACGGGATGCCGAACGACAGGACCACCTGGGAGATGACCAGGCTGTCCGTGGCCGGCAGGCCCAGCCCGAGCACGACCAGGGCCGGCGCCATCGTGACCGCGCGCCGCACGAACAGCGGGATCTGCCGGCGGATGAAACCCTGCATGACGACCTGACCGGCGTACGTGCCGACACTCGACGACGACAGGCCGGAGGCCAGCAGCGCCACCGCGAACGCCAGCGCTGCTCCGCCGCCGACCAGTTGGCCCAGGCCGGCGTGGGCCGCTTCGATCGAGTCGACGTCCGAGTGGCCGCCGCCGTTGAACAGGGACGCCGCGATCACCAGCATCGACAGGTTGATCAGACCCGCCACGCCGAGGCCGACGACCACGTCCAGGCGTTGGAAGCGCAGCAGTTCGCGGCGTTCGTTGTCGTCGCGGCACGCCACCCGGGACTTGGTCAGGGCCGAGTGCAGGTAGACGACGTGCGGCATGACGGTCGCGCCGATGATGCCGCAGACCAGCAGCAGGCTGTCGCCGCCGGCCAGGTGGGGCACGAGGCCCGCCGCGAACTCGGCCGGCTGGGCGCCGACGACGAGCAGGTCGTAGAGGAAGCCCAGGAAGACGATGCCGAGCAGGGCGACGATCGCGAGCTCGAACCGGCGGTAGCCGCGTTGCTCCAGTGCCAGGATCGCGAACGCGACGACCGCGGTGATCAGGCCGGCGGCGAACAGGGGGACGCCGAACAGCAGGTAGAGCCCGACCGCGGCGCCGACGAACTCGGCCAGGTCCGTGGCCATCGCGATGATCTCCGCCTGCACCCACAGCCCTCGGGAGACCGGCTTGGGCAGGTGTTCGCGGCAGAGCTCGGGCAGGTCGCGGCCGGTGGCCACGCCGGCCTTGGCGGACAGGTACTGCACCAGCATCGCCATCAGGTTCGCGACGACGATGACCCAGACCAGGGTGTAGCCGAACTTGGCGCCCGCGGTGAAGTTGGTCGCGAAGTTGCCCGGGTCGACATAGGCGACCGCCGCGACGAACGCCGGCCCGAGCAGCGCCACCACCCCGCGCAACCGACCCCGCGACCGCAGTTGCCGCAACGCCGACTCGGTGTCAGGGGTGGGAAGGGCGACGGCCGGCACGCCGTCGCCCTTGACCGGAGCCATCGGTGCGGTCCTAGCCGACCGACGGGCCGAGGCCCAGCGACTGCGGCGTGCTCGAGTCCGGCGACGGTTGCCGCAGGCCCTCGTCCAACGGCCCGAACTCGGTCATCAACGCCGCGCTGCCTCCCCACGGCGTCTGTTCCTCGGCTACCAGCGTGTTCGTGGTCAGCAGCAGGCCGGCGACCGACGCGCCGTTCTGCAGGGCCGACCGCGCCACCCGCAACGGGTCCACGATCCCCATCTCCACCATGTTGCCGAACCGGCCCTCGAGAGCGTCGAAGCCCTCGTCCTGGCCGAGCTGCGACATCCGCTCCACGACCTCGTGACCGGAGTAGCCCGCGTTGGCCGCGATCAGGAACGCCGGCTCGGTCAGCGCGCGCCGCACGATCTCGACGCCGGTCGCGTAGTCGTCCTTGAGGTCCAGGCCGTCGAGCACCCCCTGCGCGTGCAGCAGCGCCGCGCCGCCGCCCGCGACGATTCCCTCCGCCATCGCGGCGCGCGTCGCCGACAGGGCGTCCTCGACCCGGTGCTGGAGCTCCTTGAGCTCGGCGTTGGTCGGCGCGCCGACCTTGATGACGGCGACCTTGCCCGACAGCGCGCCGATCCGCTCGGTCAGCACGTCCTCGTCAGCGCCGAACGTCGCCCGTTCCAGCTCGGCCCGCATCTGCGTCAGCCGGAACTCGACCGCTTCGGCCGACCCGCCACCGTCGATGATCGCCGTGCGCTCGGCGTTGACCCGCACCTGGGCCGCCCGGCCGAGCTGGTCGATCGTCATCGTCTCCAGGGTGAAGCCGGAGTGCCGGCTGTAGACGGCGCCGCCGGTGATCGCGGCCAGGTCCTCCAGCTTGTGCAGGCGCCGGTCACCGAATCCGGGCGCCCGCACCGCGACGCACTGGAAGACGCCGTTGACGTGGTTGTGCGCCAGCATCGACAGGGCCGTGCCCTCGACGTTCTCCGCGACGATGACCAGCGGCCTCGGTGCCCGCATGATCTTGTCGAGGATCGGCATCAGCTGCTGGACCTTGGTGATCTTCTCGCTGCACAGCAGGATGTACGGGTCGTTGACAATCGCCTCCAAACTCGCCGGGTTCGTCACCATGTACGGCGACAGGTAGCCGTTGTCGAACTCGAACCCTTCGACGAAGTCGACGCTCATGCCGTGCCGGGGTGACTCCTCGACGGTGACGATGCCGCTGTCGCCGACGGTGTGCAGCGCGGCCGCGATGACCGAGCCGACCGCGTCGTCGTCGTTGGCGGAGATGGCCGCGACCCGCGCCAGCTCGTCCTGTGTGGACACCGGACGACTGACACCGCGCAGGTGCTCGACGAGCCGGTCGACGGCCAGGTCCACACCGCGCTTGAGTAGCACGGGGTTCGCTCCGGAGCCGATGGCCGTCATGCCCTCGTGCACGATCGCCTGTGCGAGCACCGTGGCTGTCGTCGTACCGTCGCCGACGATGTCGTTGGTCTTGATCGCCGCTTCCTTGACGAGCTGGGCGCCCATGTTCTCGAACTGGTCCTTGAGATGGATTTCCCGAGCGATGGTCACGCCGTCATTGGTGACGACGGGGGAACCGGTGATCTTCTCCAGGATGACGTTGCGGCCCTTGGGACCCAGCGTCGACTTGACCGCCTCGGCCAGCTTGTCGACGCCGTTGAGGAGGAGGGTGCGCGCTTCCGCGCCGAAGCGCAGTTCCTTGGCCATCGGGGGACTCTCCTTAGGGCACGAGAATGGCCCGGCCGCGGACCCGGCCGGCATCGAGGTCCTGGATCGCGTCGACCGCGGCATCCAGCGGGTACGTGCGGGTGTGCAGGGTGACCCGGCCGGCCTGGGCGAGCACCATGAGCTCGGCGAGGTCGTTGTAGGTGCCGACGATGTTGCCGACGATGTTCCGCTCGGTGGAGATGATGTCCAGGGTCGGGATGTGCACGGTGCCGCCGTACCCGATGACGAAGTAGGAGCCCGCCCGCGCGGTCATCGCGAACCCGTCCTGCTCGGCGCCCTGCTCGGCGACGAAGTCGAAGACGACGTCGGCCCCGCGCCCGCCCGTCAGGTCCTGCACCGCGGCTACCTGGTCGCCGGAGGCCACGACGGTCTCGTTCGCGCCGATCTGCTCGGCCAGCTTGAGCGCGTCGGGGTTGCGGTCGACCACAATGATCTTGGTGGCGGTCAGCGCGGCCAGGCACTGGATGCCGATGTGCCCGAGCCCGCCGGCACCGATGACGACGGCCGTGGTGCCCGGGAACAACAACGGCACGGCCTTACGAACCGCGTGGTACGCGGTGATGCCGGCATCGGCGAGCGCGGCGACGTCCTGCGGCCGGGTCGCGGAGTCCAGCTTCACGCATGCCCGCTCGGAAGTCAGCAGCAGCTCCGCCATCCCGCCGTCGCCGGACAGCCCCGGGAACGAGCTGTTGACGCAGTGCATGTCGTCGCCGGCCCGGCACGCCCGGCACAAACCGCACGTCGGCGTCGGGTGCAGGATCACCGTGTCGCCGACCGCGACGCTGGACACCGCCGAGCCGACCTCCTGCACCCAGCCGGCGTTCTCGTGCCCGAGCGTGTAGGGCAGCGCGACACCCATCGCGCCGGCCCACTGCTCCTCGATGATGTGCAGGTCGGTCCGGCAGACACCGGCCCCGCCGACCCGCACGAGCACGTCGAACGGCCCCTTGACGGTCGGGTCCGGCACCTCCTCCACCACCGGCAACTCGTGGTACGCGCGAAGCCGTACGGCCTTCATGAGTCGTCCTCCACTCCGTATCGGTGCCGCAGCATGCCGCGGCAGATGCCGGTGTTGGCGTCCAGGCTGGTGCGGGTCAGACGGGCCCTGCGCAGGTGCAGCGGCACCGCCGCGTCGCCGACCGCCGCACCCGACGCCGGGTCGACGAGCAGGGGGGCCCGGTCGCCGGCCGGCAGTCCGAGCTCGGCGCGCCGGCGGCGCAGACGGTCCACGGCCGGCGAGTCCGGCACCTCGCCCAACGTCATGGCCGCCAGCGCCGCCGGAGACGCGCCCGCGTCGACGAGTGGCCGGCACACCAGGTCGGTGCCGGCCAACACGGCTTTGCGGAGGAAGTCGCGGCGCAGCGGGTCCAGCTCGTCGACCGCCTCGCCCTGGAAGGAGGCGACGAAGCCCGCCCGCGCCGCCACCCCCTCGTTGATGGCGTCGGCCGCGAAGTGGTCGTCAAGCACCACTTCCGTCCGGCGCACGCCCTCCACCGTGGACACGACGTCGTAGGCGTCGGCCACCATCAGGTACGCGAAGTTCGGCGCACAGAAGTACGTCGGCAGCCGCAGGTGGACCGCCGCGTTCCCATCGGAGGACAGCGACACCGACGCGACGAACCCGAGCGTCGTGATCGGCTCGTCGAGCTCAGGGTCGCGCACCTCCCCGAGCGCGTCGAGGAGGGTGCGCGACCCGACCAGGCTGGTCATGCCAACGTGGCCGCGGGCGACTCCGACGAGACACCCACCGAGTCGTCACGGGCCGCGGGGGTGCCGGCCTCGGCCGGGAGCTGACACTCCGAAGGCACGTCGATGCCGTAGAGCTTCGCCGCGTTGAGCCCGAGGATCTTCTTCTTGGTGGCCGTGGTGACCCGCGGGTAGTCGGAGAACTCGTCGCTCGGGTAATCCCAGTCGACGAACCCCTCGATCTGCCACTTGGGCTCCCAGATGCCGTAGTCGCTGCCGAAGGTCATCTTGTCCTCGCCGACCCAGAACAGCAGCTCGCCCATCACCTTCGCGAAGAACTTCGGCCGGGCGTGCATCAGGCCGCCGATGACGACCGACAGGCCCGCGTACACGTTGGGCTCCTGGGTCGCCATGAAGCAGAAGTCCTCGATCCGCGGCAGGCCGACGTGCTCGACGATGAAGTTGAGCTCGGGGAAGTCCGTCGCGGCGTGGTCCACGTCGGACACGTCGAACGCGTCCTTGTCCAGCGGCCAGATCGTCGGTCCCTTGTGGACGTGGATGTTGACGATCCCGAGCTCCCGGCAGGCGTCGAGATACTTGTAGGCGCCGGGGTCCGTCAGCTTCCAACCACGCGAGCCCTCGCGCCACTCGGCCGTGTAGAGCTTGACGCCCTTGGAGCCGTAGCGCTCGACGTTCTCCGCGAGCTTCTTGAGCCCGTCCTCACCCTCGCGCGGGTCCCACCGCGTGTTCGCGATGAACCTGCCCGGGTGCTTCTCCCCCAGCGCCGCGTTGCGCTCGGTGGTGTTGAAGCCGTCCTTGTACCACTCGGTCAGGTACGTCGGCTGGAACACCGCCACGTCCACGTACCCGTCCTCGAAGACGTCCTTCATCAGGTCGTCCTCGGTGTAGGACATGAACTTCTCGATCGGCCAGTGGGTCTCGGCCGGCGCGAGGCCCTGGTAGGCGTGGAAGCACTCGATCCAGCCCTTGGCGTACTTCTCGGCGCCGGGCACCCACGTCTCGGGACCCGCCTGCCAGTAGTGCATGTGGCTGTCGACGACGAAGTACTTCTCCCCGTCCTTCTCGTACACGGCGATTACCTCCCGGCGGTCAGGTCGAAGCCGATGTACTCGGCCGCGTCCTCGGGGTTGGCGAACATGATGGTCCGGTCGTCCTCGTGGATCATGCGGCCGTAGTGCGTGGACATGCTCTCCTCGAACTCGGCCGCGTCGAAGTAGCCGGGCTCCTCGCCGAGCGCCTCGGAGATCTCGTCGTACACCACGTCCATCCGGCCCTGCGCGTCGACGCGGATCATCGACGGCAACGGCGTCACGGTCACGTTCGGCTTGGTCTTCATGACCTCCGCCACCACGACGCCGACCTGGTTGTTCATCAGCGTGAAGCCGCACATGTTGGAGGCCGTGTTGTCGGACTTGAACGGACTCTCCGCGACCTTGAACTGCGTCACTGGGCCAGCTCCTTCGGGGTCTCGAGGCCGAGGTCGGTCACGATGCCGTGCAAGCGGCTCTTGGCGCTGTCGAGGGCGTCCTCGAAGCGCGGCGGCTTGGCGTCCGGCTGCGACCACAGCGGCTGCAGTGCCCGCGCCGCGGAGATCGAGACCGGCACCCAGTCGGCGAGCCAGCCGTGCAGGATCCGCCGGTTGTGCTCCGCGAACTCGCGGTCGGCGGTCAGCAGCTCGAACATCGCCCTCGTGTAGCGCAGGTCGCGCTCGGAGAAGTCGTACTCCTCGGCGCCGACGATCGTCGGGGTGACGAAGTCGCCGTTGCGCGGTGCCGCGTGTTGCACCAGGTGGCTGCGGAACAGCTCGCCGACGAGCGGTTCGAAGACCACGTTGGCGGCGAAGATCGCCTCGCACCAGTCGTCGACCGCGGTCAGGCGTTCGGCGGCCTCGCGTACGCCCTGCCAGGCCGGGTCGTTGTTCCAGGCGTCCAGGTGGGCCGAGCCGTCGAAGTCCGCGAGCTCCTCGCTGAGCGTCAGCCCGTACAGCGCCAGGTCCTGCGCGGCCCGGATCCGGTGCATGCTGTTCACCGAGATCGCGTTGTTGTGCATGTTGGTGGGAGCCCGCCGGTTGGCGTTGGCGAACAGGTAGAGCCCCAGGCCGTGGTCGACGTGCATCCACGCGCCGACGTGCCGCTCGACGAACCGCACCCAGTTGGGGTTCCACTGCTCGAACGCCTTCGATCGGCGAGCGGCCTCGACGTTCTGGCCGACCTGGCGCACCACGTTGGCGTTGTAACGGTAGAGCGAGAGCTCCCACTCCTCGTTCGGGTCGCGGAACTCGTGCCAGCCGTGCGCCGGCCAGTCGTAGCCCTTGCCGCCGGATCCCGGGCCGCGGGTCGGCTCGGGACGGTCGGAGCCCCAGGCCTTGAGCACGGTCCAGTCGAGCGGATAGCCGCCGCGGCCGTCGGAGAAGCCGTAGAGCCAGCCCTGCGCCAGGTAGTGCCGCGGGTCGGGCTGGACCTCGACGGTCACGTCCTCGTAGTGGGTCTGCTTGCGCTTCTGCGGGGTGTAGTAGTTGAACCGGCGCGCGGTCGAGTCCGGGAACTCCTTCGCACCGGCCTCGGCGTCGGTGAAGACGGGCTTGGGAACACTACGTTCCGTCGTGGACGTCATCGGATATCTCCCGCCACGCCCATGGGCTCAGCCATGGAGAGGTAAGGGAGTGCGTTTGGCGTTGCGCTGGTTCCCGACATTTCGCTGACGACCTCCAGAGTCGCGCCGCCAACGGTGGCGACGAAGTTCGAGTTGGCCAGGGTGGAATCTAGGATTTGCGCGCTGCTCTTTGGAGCATCCGGCTCGTCAATTTTGATCAAGAACTGCGGGCCACAACCCATACGGACCGGCAGGTGCCCGTGGTCGGGCATCCTCTCTATCTGCGGCATCTATATGCTGATTGGCGTGATTGAGACGGTGGGTTGCACCTATCGCCTGCGGCCTGGCCGTGTGGCGGAGGCTGCCTTGCTCGCCGAATGGGGCAGGTGCCGATTCTTGTGGAACGAGGCTGTGCACCAGCAGAGGACCGGCCGTAAGCCGACTCTGTGCAAGTTGTCGAAGCTGCTCACCGAGGCTCGAAGCAAGCATGCATGGCTGAGCGAGGGTTCGCAGGTCGCGCAGCAGCAGATGCTGCGCACCTACATTGCAGCCCTTGACGCCTCGTTCAAGGTCAACGGCCGCGGTCGGCCAAGGCTGAAGAGGGCCAAGGCCACCCTGCCTAACCTGGAATTCACCACTCGCGGCTTCCGCATCAAGGACGGCCGACTGTGCTTGCCGCGCAAAGTCATCATTCCGGTTGTCTGGTCCCAAGCCTTGCCATCCGACCCGACCAGCGTCCGGGTCTATCGTGACAGCCTCGGCCACTGGTACGCGATGTTTGTGGTTAGACGTGAAAGGGCTCCGCTGAGCGAACCGACGGAACCGGCAATCGGTATCGACTGGGGTGTCAAGACCACCGCGACCACTACTGACACCCGCTTCGACCTCCCGCACCTTGGCCACCGCAAGCGGTGCGCCGCCGAACGCGCCAGACTGCAACGCCGGATGGCGCGGCGCCGACGGAGAAGGGGAGATGCCCCGTCCAAGGGTTACCTGACGGCGAAGCGGCAAGCGGCCCGCGTGGAGAAGAAGGCATCCAGGCAGAACACCCACGATGCCACGCAATGGGCCGCGCGGGTGGTGGCCAACCATGGACTCATCGCCGTCGAGGACTTCAAACCAAAGTTCCTCGCCAAGACCAACATGGCTCGCAAAGCAGCAGACGCCGCCATCGGAGCCTGCAAACGAGAGCTGATCCGCCAGGCCACGCGGGCGGGCCGGAAGGTGGTGCTGGTGCCGCCCGCCTTTACCACCATGACCTGCTCCGAGTGCGGTACGAGAACCAAGGAACGCCTCGGACTGGGTGTACGTATCTTCGAGTGCGCAGACTGCGGGCACACCGCAGACCGCGACCTTAACGCCGCGAGGACGATCCTCGCCACGGCTGAGCGCAACCGTGCCAGCGCCGACGACGTCAGACATTCGATTGCCTCCCTCCGGGACGGTCGATCGGTTGCAGTCCGAGCTGGGAATCCCCTGGACACATTCACGGGAGTCGTTAACGGTCCTCCCCACCAGTCGTCGTGAACTTGTCGTAGTAGATGTGCTTGTCGGGCACCCCGAGCTGGCCGAGCAGGGGCATCGCCGCCTCGACCATGGGTGGTGGCCCGCAGAGGTACGCCTGCGCGCGGCGCAGGTCGCTCTCGTGCCGCTTGATCACGTCGGTGATCAGCCCGACCTCGCCGTCCCAGGCCTCGTCATCCGCGGGTTCCGACAACGCCGGCACGAAGCGGAAGTTGGGCAGCTTCTGTTCCAGCGCCTCGAGCTCCGCGACGAAGCAGAGATCGCGGCGGCGCCGGGCGCCGTAGTAGAACACCGCCCGGCGGTCGATCCCGCGCTCGGCCATCGAGCGCAGCAACGCCAGGATCGGCGCCAGCCCGGCACCGCCGCCGACGAAGACGATGTCCTCGTCGTGCCCCTCGCGGAGGGTGAAAACCCCGAAGGGCCCGGTGAGGTCGAGCCGGTCACCGACCGCGAGGCGGCTGTCGAGAAACGAGGAGAAGAGCCCGTCCGGGTAGACCTTGATGACGAACTCCAGCCGCCCGCCCTCGCGGCTGGCGGTGTTCGCCATCGAGAACGAGCGCGTGTGCGCGGTGCCGGGCACGGCGATGTCCACGTACTGGCCGGGGAAGAACGTGATGTCCGCCGGCTCGACGAGCTTGAGCACCAGGTGCCGCAGGTCGTGGGTCACGTGGTCGATCGACACGACCTCCGCCACGGCGTTCTGGATCGGCAGCCCGGAGCGGATCATCTCCTCGTCGAAGTTGAGCAGCTCGATCGTCACGTCCTCGTAGACGTGCGCCCGGCACAGGAGCGTGAAGCCCTCCTCCTTCTCGTAGTCGGGCAGGGCGAAGGTCGAGTACCGGTCGAGCTCGATGTCGTCGCCGTCGAGCACGAACGACTTGCACGCCGCGCACTGCCCTTCCTTGCACCCGTGCATGAGCATCAGCCCCTGCTCGGACGCGGAGCGCAGCACGGTCTGCTCCTCGTCGACCTCGATCTCGATGCCGACGGGCTCGAACCGGACCCGGTGCTTCTCGCCCATGGCCAGGTCTCAGGCAGCGTCGGTGCGGGCGGGGCGACCGGCCGGTCCGCCCTGGATGTAGGCGGCGTGGAACGCGTTCCGCTCCTCGTCGGTCATCTCGTTGAGCAGCACGTTCGGCGACAGGAGCGGGTCCATCCGGCGCAAATGGTCGAGTGTCCACATCTTCGACGGGTCGAGGTCGAGGTGCGGCTGGGCGACCAGGGTCTTGCCGTCGTCGCGGACGAAGCCCATGTCGGAGACCACGTCGGCCCAGTTCCAGCCGTGGTAGAGCGTCTCCCACTCGCGGGACCCGATCAGCTGGCCCATGTTGGGTGTCTCGCGGCCCTGGTACGTGGGCCGGAACGCCTCGACGTCCGTCCACCGGCAGGCCTCGTGGCAGTAGGTGCGCCACTGTCCGTTGACCTCGGCCATCACCATGTCCTCGCGGACCAGGCACGGGACCATGCAAACCCAGCAGCGGTGCGGGTACTGGTAGTCGACGTCCTCGGCGACGATCGGGTGGTGGCCGTTAGGCGTGGACAGGCGGTTGTACTGCTCCCACCACTTGCCGTACCGGTCGTACCAGCCGGGGTACTTGTGCTCGAACCACTCGAAGTCCTTGTCGGTCATCGGGTCGATGCGCCAGTAGTTGGCCAGCCAGCCGGTCGCGAAGAACTGGGCGACCTCGTGCACGTAGCCCTTGTTCCAGATCTGGTTCCAGGCCTCCTCGATGAGGTCGTGGGGAATGACCAGACCATATTTCTCGAGGGGTACGAGGTACGAGCGGTAGTAGTCGTCGTAGATCCAGCGGCGCCACATCTCGGCGTACGACTCGCGGTCCTCGCGCCGGTCCTTGGTGCCGTACTCGATGAACGTGCCGATCGCGGCGTCGACCACGCGGTGGTTGTTCCACCAGGCGTAGCGCAGGTCGCGTTCGAGCAGCTGGTGGTTGCCCTCGTCGGCCAGGGCCATGAGCAGGGTCGCGTATCCGTTGCTGATGTGCCGCGACTCGTCGGACTGCACCGAGTGGAACACCGTCGGCAGCAGGTAGTCGCCGTTCGCGGCGGCCTCGGCCGGCATCGCGACGAACAGCGTGTTGGTGAACGCCGTCTCGGCGACGATCGTCAGGTAGATGCTGGCGGCGGTGATCGCGTCGCCGGTGATGAAGCCCTCGGCGAACTGGCGTCCGATGGTGCCGCAGTAGTCGTTCTGGAAGTTGCGCAGGCTCGAGTTGAAGCCGGCCGGGTCGATGTAGTTGTTCATGTACAGGCGCTTGAGGTTCTGCTGGATCGTCGAGTGCCGCACCTCGTCGATCATCTGAATGGCCTGACCATTGTGCAGTTCCGGGTTCGGCACCGTGCGGAACAGCAGCGGCATCGCGCGGGCGGCCGAGATCTCCGGCAACGGGATGATCGACAGGAACAGCTTCTGCCATTCGAGCCAGCGCTCCTGCACCTGGCGGAACATGTTGCCGCGGATCGCGCCGTCGGAGGCGCCGTACACCCGGTGGTCCTTCTCCTCCTGCATCGGGAAGTAGGACCGCAGGACCTGCTTGAGCGGGTCCTTCTTCTGCGCCTTGCGGAAGGTGTAGTCGGTTCCGTAGTGGGACACCGGCTCGTGGTACATCGGTTCCCAGGACAGCTCCTGGATCTTCTGATGAGCCCTGGCCACGCTCTGCCGACTCATGGGTGTCTCCTCACCGTTGACTGTGCGCCATGCGACGGATCAGACCGCACGTGCTCGCCGGCTGCGGTCTCACATTGAGTCGTTCTCGAACATCGCGGCTCTGATCTCCGCGAGCTGGCGTTTGACGTTCTCGCCGACCTGCCGGTCACCGTCGGCCGCGGGCTCGATTCCCAAGGCGCGCAACAGGTCCGCCGCCGGGGCACCCGGATCGGCGCCGCCCAGGATCGGATGCAGGCCCTGCGCCGCGAGGTGGTGGAAGACCACGTTGACGACGCTCCACGGGTTGAAGGTCTCGTGCGTCGACTCCATCCGCCGAGTCCACACCCGCTGGGCGGCTCTGCGGTCTCAACATGAGACGGACCGGATGGACTCTGGGCGTACGGTGTAACGAGGACGTAACCAGAGCGTGGCCGGCCGTCCCCCCGCCGGCGTGCGTGTCGAGGCGAACAGGGGGCCGTCAATGGCGCCGGGTTCGACGTTTCCAGACAAGATCAGCGACACACCACAGTTGGCCAAGACCCGAGAACAGTTCCTGACCGCCGAGGCCGTGGACCCCAACCAGGTGCGCGACGCGATCCTGGCCTCGTGGTGGCGGTCCAGGCGCTGGAACGTGGCCGCCGACCGCATCGACCTGCCCTACCAGCGCGACCCCGACCTGGACACGCCGCTGTCGCGCAGTGCGCTGCCGGTGCTGCGACACCTGCGCGAGCACCTGGACGGGCAGCCGATCAGCATCATCCTCACCGACCCGACCGGGCTGGTGCTGACCAGGATGGACGCGGGGCGGGCGCTGGACTCGCATCTGGACCGGGTCAACTTGTCGCCGGGTTTCAGCTATGCCGAGGAGTACGTGGGAACGAACGGCATCGGCACGGCTTTGGAGGGCGGCCGGGCGATGCACGTGTTCGGCCACGAGCATTACGCGGAGAACCTCGAGGACCTCGCGTGTGCCGGGGTGCCGATCCACCACCCGATCTCCGGGAAGACCGTGGGGGCCGTCGACCTGACGTGCTGGCGCAAGGACGCCGACCCGCTGCTGTTGATCCTGGCCAAGACCACGGCGGGGCAGATCCAGCAGGCGTTGTTGACCGACAGCGGCATCCGCGAGCTCGAGCTGTTGCAGGAGTATCTGCGCACCTGCCGGCGTACGTCCGGGATCGTCTTCGCTCTCAACAACGACGTCGTGATGATGAACGACAACGCGCGCCAGGTGCTGGACCCGGCCGAGCAGTCGATCCTGCTGGCGCAGGCGGCGGAGACGCTGGCCAGCCGGACGCCGACGGCGTCGGTGGTGGTCGACCTGCCGAGCGGGGTGAAGGCGCGGATCTACTGCCGGCCGGTGCGGGGCGAGGGCCGGCTGGCGGGCGGGGTCGTGCACGTGAAGCTGTCGTCGCCGGGTGCCCGGCCGCGCACGGAAACGGTGACCCCTCCCCGGATGTTCCTGCCGGGCCTGGTCGGGTCGGGTGCGTTGTGGCTGCGCGGCTGCCATCAGGTGCAGTCGGGGTACGACGCCGGCGAGTGGCTGGCCGTCGAGGGTGAGCCGGGGGTGGGCAAGCTCGCGGTGGTGCGGGCGGTGCACCAACATCGCCGCCCAGGGGTGCATTTCGCGGTGCTCGACGCGGCCGGCGCGAGCCGGCGCGGGTGGCTCGCGGACGCGCGGCGCGAGCTTCTCGACGGCGCCGGCGCGCTGGTGATCAAACACGTGGACCGGCTGAGCAGTGGCCGCTTGCGGTCGCTGTCGCGGTTGCTGGAGGAGGCCCGAGCGGCGACGCCGCCGCCGTGGGTCGCGGTGACGCTGAGCCAGCGGCACGACGGGGGTGAGATGGCGGGGCTGCTGCGGTTCTTCCCGAGCACGGTGGAGCTACCGCCGCTGCGTCACCACGTCGAGGACGTGCAGGCGTTGGTGCCGTTCTTCCTGTCGCGCCTGGTCACGGGCGGCAAGCTGGTCTGCTCACCGGAGGCGATGCAGTTGCTGGTCAGGTCCTCGTGGCCGGGCAACACGGAGCAGTTGTTCCAGGTGCTCCGTCGGATCGTGCAGCACCGGCGCAGCGGAGCGATCCTGCCGGCGGACCTGCCGCCGGAATGCCGCACGGTGAGCCGGCGCCTGCTGAGCCCACTGGAGGCGATGGAGCGCGACGCGATCGTCCGAAGCCTGATCGACTGGGACGGCAACAAGATCAAAGCAGCCGGCTCTCTGGGCATGTCGAGAGCGACGATCTACCGCAAGATCCACGAGTACGGCATCGTGACGCCGACAACCTGAAGCGGGTCAGCCGCGGGCCAGGCGGCGTTCGCCGGTGGCTCCCGGTTGGTACTCCAGGTCGTAGTGGCGGAAGATCTCTGGCTCGTCGTCGGAGGCGAGCTCGGCGCCGTCGTCGAGCGACGGCGCGTTCTTCACCTGGTCGCGGAAGTGCTTGACCCGCACGTAGCCCGGACCGACCACCGCCCCCGCCAGCGGCACGAGGACGGAGCGGTGGCGGGTCGGCATGCCGACCGTGACCGTGGCGAAGGTCGGATCGTCCGAGGCGGTGTCCACGTACACCGCGTCGAAGGTCCCGATCTTGTTGTTCTCCGGGTCGAGCACCGCACTGCCCCGCCACTCACGGATATCCGCCGCCTCGAACATGCCACAATCCTAGGACTCGCAGACCGGCATTTGCCGCGAAAACGTCCCTATGGCCGCAATGTGATCTTGCCAGTCGTGCGTCGGGCGAGCAGGTCGGCGAAGGCCCGGCCTGCCTGCTCCAGCGGATACGCGGCGTCGACCAGCGGCCGAAGAACCCCCGACGAGACGAGCGCGAACATCTCGGCCAAAGGCTCTGCGTACGTGCCGGGCACGGCCAGCAGCGGCCGCAGCCAGAACCCCGCCACCGCCACGTTGCGCTCGGCCAGCATGTCCGGGTCGACCGCCGGGATCCCCTCGCGGGACGCGTTGCCGAAACTGACCAGGCGTCCGAACGGCGCCAGCGTCTCCAGACCGGCACTGAGCACCCGGCCGCCGATCGAGTCGAGCACTACGTCCACCCGACGCCCGTCGTTCGCGGCCAGGACCCGCGCGGCATACCCCTCGGCTTCCCCCGACACGGCCACGTCCGCTCCGAGCGACAGCGCCAGGTCGCGTTTGTCGTCCGTGGACGCCGTCGCGATGACTCGGGCTGCTCCGAAGTGCTTGGCGAGCTGGACCGCGAGCGAACCGACCCCGCCGGCCGCGGCGTTCACCACCACCGTCTCGCCGGAGGAAACCCGCGCGCTGTTACGCAGCACGTGCCAGGCGGTCAGCCCCTGGACCAGCAGCGCCAACGCCGCACCGTGGGAGACGCCGTCAGGCACCACGACCGCGGACGACTCGTCGACCACGGCCCGCTCCGCGAAGCCACCACCACCGAAGCTGAGGGCCACCACCCGGCGGCCGTCGCCCACCCGGCCGGCCACCTCCGTGCCCGGCACGAAGGGCAGGTCGAGCGCCGGGCCGTACGTGCCCGCGATGCGACCGGTGTCCGCGAAGTTGACCCCCGCCGCGCTCACCTCGACGAGAAGCTGCCCCGGCCCGGCAACCGGGTCGGGCACCGACTCCAGCCGCAGCACCTCAGGACCACCGAAACGCACACACTGCACCGCCCGCATGGTTCCGCACCGTATCCCATGATCTTTACGCGATTGATGCCGCTCGCCTTCTCGCATAGGTTGGCGACCTTGGGGCACTTGACCGCACGTGTCACAGACTGGCCGGCTGTCTGGTCTTAGCTGTAGACGAGAGAAGAGGACCAGATGCGGACGATTCTGGTGGTCGGCGGCGGCTACGCGGGCTTCTACACCGCCTGGAAGCTGGAGAAGAAGCTCAAGCGCGACGAGGCTCGGGTGGTTCTGGTCGATCCTCGGCCATACATGACGTACCAGCCGTTTCTTCCCGAAGTGCTCGCCGGATCCGTCGAGGCCCGGCACGCGGCCGTGTCGCAGCGCCGGCACCTGCACCGCACGAAGATCATCTCGGGCAGTGTCGTGTCCGTCGACCACGCGCACAGGACCGCCACCGTGCGGCCCGCCGAGGGTGACGAGTTCACGCTCCCCTACGACATCATCGCCGTCACCGCCGGCGCGGTGACCCGTCAGCTCGGCGTGCCCGGCGTGGTCGACCAGGCCATCGGCATGAAGCACGTCGAGGAGGCCGTGGCCATCCGCGACCGGCTGCTGACCTCCTTCGACCGGGCCGCGACGCTCGAACCCGGCCCGCGGCGCCAGAAGCTGCTGACGGCGGCATTCGTCGGCGGCGGGTTCTCCGGGGTCGAGGGGTTCGGCGAGCTGCTGTCCCTGGCGACCTCACTGTGCAAGGCGTACCCGGAGATCGACCCGTCCGAGATCTCCTTCCACCTGGTGGAGGCCCGCGACCGGATCCTGCCGGAGGTCACCGACGAGCCCGGGCGGTGGGTGGTGCGGTCCCTGGAGAAGCGCGGGGCGCACGTGCACCTCAACGCCACGATGGAGTCGGCGGTCGACGGCCACGTGGTGCTCTCGGACGGCACGACGTTCGACACCGACCTGATCGTCTGGACCGTCGGCAACGCCGCGACCGCGATGGTCCGCAACCACACCGACCTGCCCGTCAACGAGCGCGGGATGCTCGTCGTGCGGCCCGACCTGCGGGTCGGCACCGACGACGCACCGGTGCCCGACGCCTGGGGTGCCGGCGACGACGCGGCCGTTCCGGACCTGGCGGTGCCCGGCACCTGGACGGTGCCCAACGCCCAGCACGCCGTGCGGCAGGGCAAGCTGCTGGCCAGGAACATCGTGGCCAGCATCCGCGGGCGCGAGGTCAAGCAGTACAAGCACCACAGCCTCGGCACCGTCGCCACACTCGGGCTCGGGCGCGGCATCTTCCAGTACAAGCGGATCGTCATCAAGGGCCTGCCGGCCTGGCTGATGCACCGCGGCTACCACGTGCTGGCGGTGCCGACCTGGGAGCGCAAGGTCCGCGTGCTGGCGATCTGGTTGGTGGCCGCGGTGTTCGGCCGGGACATCGTCTCGCTGGCCTCGGTGCAGGACCCGCGCCGCGCGTTCGTCACCGGAGGCAAGGACACCTAGCCGAGCAGCTCCGGCCGCTGCCAATCCTCGCCCCGCAGGTGATGGGCGAGGAACGCCAGCACCGTCGCGTACCAGACCATGGCGTTGCCGGGTTTGAGGATCCAGTGGTTCTCGTCCGGGAAATAGAGGAACTTGTGGATGCTCGACCCGTCCTCGTCCTTGGACCGTGACAGCAGGTCCCACCACAGGCGCAGGGCCTCGCCGATCGGCACCCGGTAGTCCTTGTCGCCGTGGATCACCAGCATCGGCGTCGTGACGGCGTCGACGAACCGGTGCGGTGAGTTGGTCTCCAGGCGCTGGGCGGTGAGCTCGCGCGCCCAGATGTACGGCAGGTCGGTGGTGGTCATCATCTGGTCGAGCGCCCACAGCGAGGCGTGCGTGACGATCGCGTCGAAGCGGTCGGTGTGCCCGGCGATCCAGTTGGCCATGTAGCCGCCGAACGAGCCACCCATCGCGGCGGTGCGCTCCGCGTCGACGTCGGCGTGCTCGACGGCGGCGTCGGTGAGCGCCATCAGGTCGGTGTAGGGCGCGTCGCCCCACGCTCCCCACCCGCGCTTCATGAAGTCGAGGCCGTAGCCGGTCGACAGCGCCGGGTCCGGCATCAGCACCGCGTAGCCGTGCGCCACCGCGACCCACGGGTTCCAGCGCCAGGTCCAGCTGTTCCACGAGGAGAGCGGACCACCATGGATCCAGAGCAGCAGGGGTACGGGCGCCCCGGCCTCCGGCAGCGCCAGCCAGGCCCGCAACGGGGTGCCGTCCACGGCGGTCGCGGTCACTTCCTCGAGCCGACCGGGTACGCGCGGCGCCGCACCCTCCGGCCCGAGGAGCCGCTGCGGCTCGGCGGAGCCGTCCACCGCAACCCGGAACGGCGCCGGCGGGCTGTCGATCGTGCTGCGCAGCGCGTAGACCCAGCGGCCGTCGGGCGAGACCTGGACGTCGGTGTAGGCACCGTCGTCGTGCGTCAGCCGGACGACCTCGCCGGTCGCCACGTCGACCTTCCACAGTGGAGCGCGTCCGTTGTCGTCGGCGGTCACGATCAGCGCCGCGCCGTCCGGCGTCCACCGGGGCGTGTTCGGCCAGCGGTCCCAGCCGGCGGTCAGCGCGCGGACCGGCCCGCCGGCGAGCGGCACGACGCACAGCCACATGTCACCAGGATCCTCCGGCCCGGACCGGTGACGGATCACGAACGCCACCGTCGAGCCGTCCGGCGACACCCGCGGGCTGTGGTACTCGTGGCCGGTGTCGTCGGCCAGCACCCGCCGCAGCCCGGTCGCGACGTCGACGGCCACCAGCGTCACCCGCTGCGACCCGGAGCGCTCGGCCACCGTCCACGCGGCGACGACGGTGCGGCCGTCGGGCGCGACGTCCCAGTCGCCGTCCTCGTCGAGAGCGCGGCCGGCGTGCCCGGTGAGGTCCCGCAGCGAAAGCTCGTCGCCGAGCTCACCGGTGAGCAGCCGCAGCCGGGCCGGGCCGAGGTCGTGGTCCCACAACCGCACCGGGAACTCCTCGTGCAGCATCGCCGAGACCCCGGCCTCCTTGCGCCGCTTGCGCAGCTCCTGGTCGGCGTCGGGGTCGGCGGCCGACGGCAGCAGCGGTGAGCCCGCGACCACCGTTCCGCTCGCGCTGACGACCACACCACTCACGCCGCCGGCCGGGTTGGCCAGCACCCAGGCGTCACCGCCACCGACCGGCAGCAACCACAGCGCCGCACGTGGCTCCTCCTCGTCGTCGCCGTCCGGCGACGGCCGCGCGGACGTGAACAGCAGGTCACCCGAGGGCGCGAACACCGCGGCCGACTCGCCTTTGGCGCTGCGGGTCAGCCGGCGGGCCGGGCGCGCGCCGTCCGGGTCGACCTCCCACAAGGCCGTGCTGTAGCGGCTGTTCTTGCGGTCGGGGGTGGCCACGCCGACGACGAGCCGGCGCCCGTCCGGCGACAGCCGCAGCCCACCGAGCCTGGGCAGGCGCACGAAAGCTTCGAGGTCGGAGAACGGGTCCATCGCGCCTTTCTATCACCCCGACTGTTCACATTGGCATCTCCCGGCGATCACTGTGCTGAGCCGGCACGTTTCATCGCGCTGCTCAGACTCAGTCGCCCAATCGAACCGATCGATCCGGAGAGAAACCACATGATGCGCCGAACACGCGCGCTGGCCATAGCGTTGGTCGTCGTCGCGGCCACCCTGGTCGTGCCGGCCGACGCCGGTGCCGAGGAGGCACCACCGGTCACCGGCGGAGCACCGACCCTCAACCTCCGCAACGGCCAGGCGCTCGACGGGACCGTCACCGTCAAGGCCGAGCCGACGGCCGAGAACGACTCGGTCGCCCGGGTCACGGTCGACGACCACGCGGTTGACCTGACCCGGACCGCCGGCACCGCGCACCTCGCGTTCGACATGGGCGGCAACGGCACCGAGGCCCGCTACCACAACTACATCACCGTCAACGGCCGCACGGCCGAGGCCGACCGCGTCTACTTCCCGGACATCGCGGGCGGCAACCCGGGCGTGCTGGACTTCCCCGGCGAGTGGCTGCGCCCCGGCGCCAACACGGTCACCGTGCAGGCGGGTGCGAACTGGGTCGACTCGACGAACACCGCCGCCGTCGGCTACGAGCAACTGCCCAACGGTGAGGGCGGGCGCTGCCCCAACTTCGACGACTTCCCGCTCAGCGGCATCAGCCTGAGCCTGCTCGGCGTGGTCATCGACGGCGAGCAGAACCTGTTCAGCTACAGCTTCGGCGACGGCACCTGCGGCAGCTCGACGCCGCGGCTGACCCAGACGCTGACCTTCGTGCTCTCCGGCGAGCCGGGCAGCACCGCCGGCGGGCGTGTCGACCTGGACACCCGCGATCTCGCGAACGGCAGCCACCGTGTCGAGGCGTTCACGCGGTCCGGCGCGACCACCGCTGTCACGGTCACCGTCAACAACCCGCCGGCCGGCTCGGCCAAGGTGACGCCCGCCGAGGGCGCCCTGGTCCGGCAGACCCAGCCGATCATCGCGGCCGCGCCGCGCGACGGTGACACCGGCGTCGACGCGATCGCCCTGGACGACGCACCGGCCCGCAACGCCGAGACGCTGGCCACCGGCACCTCGACGTTCACCTTCACCGTCGCGGCCGGCAACTCGATCGAGGCCCGCTACCACAACTACCTGCTGGTCAACGGCAACCGCGTCGACCTCGGCGGCGACTTCGGCGCGACGGCGGCCGAGGCGGTCACCGTCAAGCTGCCGAACCGGTTCCTGCGTCCGGGCGCCAACACCCTGCGGGTCGTCACCGGTGACTACAACTCCGGCAGCGGCGCCACCCTCTGCGCCAACCACGACGACTTCAGGATCACTACGAGTACGGTCGCCCTGGCGACCAGCACCGGCACGGCCACTCTGGACCGGGTGTCCTATGTGACCGGCGGCACCGCGACCGAGACCGCCGACGCGACGCTCGCGCTCGGCGACGGCACCTGCGGCGCCAACAAGGACGCCGAGTTCGCGTTCACCATCGCCGGTGCGGAGACCGCCCGAACGATCGCCACGCTCGGCAGCGGCGGCGACGCGCGGCTGCGCCTGTTCGTGGGCGGCAACGGCACCGACGGCGGCTACGACAACAAGGTGCTGGTCAACGGCATCCCGCTGCCCATGGGCATCTGGGAGAAGGAGACCGCTGTCCTCTCGTTCCCCAACGAGTGGCTCGTGCCGGGCGTCAACGTCATCGACTTCCAGGCCGGCGTCAACCCGACCACGGTCGCCCCGGACTGCCCGCGCGGCAACTTCGACGACTTCACGATGCGCGACTACGAGCTCCTGCCGGCCGGCGGCACCGCCACGCTGCTGACCCGCCACATCGCGCAGACGACCGTGACGATCGGGTCGTCGTCGTACCCGGCCGGATCGCAGGTCACCACCTTCGTCGGCGACGGCACCTGCGGCAGCACCTACAACAACACGCTGAACAAGGAGATCCTGTTCGAGGTCGCGGGCGCCGCTAAGGGCCTGCGGGCCGACGTGGACACCACGACCCTCGAGGACGGCAGCCACACGGTCACGGCGACCACCGGCGACCGGACGGCCACCCGCGCGTTCACCGTCGACAACGCCGCCCCGGTCGTGCAGAGCAGCGTGCCGGCCGAGGGTCAGCGGCTCACCGCGACGGTCGCGCTCGACGTGCGGGTCAAGGACGCCACCGGCGTCGCCGGCACCCCGGCGCTGACCCTCGACGGCAAGGCGGTCAAGCAGGGCGACCAGATCGGCCACGGCCTGCCGGCCGGCGCGCACACGCTCGCCGTGACCGCGACCGACACGCTCGGCAACACCGCCACCCGCGAGGTGCGGTTCACCAGCGCGAGCATCCCGGACGTGCCGACCAACCTGGACTCGGCGGTCACCGGCACGAACGCGCTGTCGGCGACGCTGTCCGCGAAGGTGCCCGGCGAGGACGGCGTGCCGCTGTCGGCCACCTTCACCAAGGCCGACGTGGTCGCACCGACCGCCGGCTACCAGGGCGTGTCCGCGGCCGTGCCGACCACCCTGGACGTGGCGCACGAGGGCGGCGTGGACGTCTCGTCGCTGCGTCCGCTCGACGGCCGCACCGTCGGCACCGCGTCGAGCCGCGACGTGGTGTTCCAGCGCTACGACCTCGCGCTCAAGGCCACGCAGAAGTCGCCGACACTGCGCTGGGAGGGCACGATCGACCCGGCCCGCGTCGTCGCACTGCGGGTCTGGGACCCGGACCGGGCCAGGTGGGACGTGCTGACCAGCGCCCGCGGCAACGCCGGGCAGAACACCGTGCTGACCGCCGCGCTCACCGACGGCTACCGTGCCGGCGGCACCGTGCACGTGCTGGTCACCGGCGAGGACCCGTTCGCCGACGACCTGTCGCCGCGGGACTCCTCGGCGCAGAACGACAAGGACCGCTTCGAGGACCCCGCCTCGTACGACTTCGCCCTGGCCCACTTCACGGACACCCAGTACGTGACCGAGGGCGCGGCCGGCGGCACGTACGACGACTTCGACGGCAAGGAGGAGCCGTCCGACATCCAGGTCGCCGAGGAGCAGGCGATCTTCGCGGCCGCGTACCGCGAGCAGACCCAGTGGATCGCCGACAACCGGGCCAGCCGCAAGATCGCGTACACGGCGCACACCGGTGACGTCATCGAGAACGACTACTACGACCCGCTGGCCCGCAACGCGGACGGTTCGCTGCTGCGGCCCGGCCTCGACGCGCAGGTCACCCGCGAGTTCGAGCGCGCCTCGGAGTTCCAGCAGGTGCTCGACGACAACGGCGTGGTCAACCAGGTCATCGCCGGCAACCACGACAACCAGCTCGGCGCCGAGACGGGACCCGACTCCCGGTTCAGCAGGACGTTCGGCGCGGACCGCTACTACGGCGTCGCCTCGTCGTGGCCGGCGGGCGCCGAGTACCACGCCTGGGACGAGGTGACCAACGCCGACGGCAGCGTCACGCCGGGCAAGGACAACCAGAACAACTACGTGCTGTTCTCGGCCGGCGGCCTGGACTTCGTCGCGGTCGGCCTCTCGTACGGCGTCACGCCGGACGAGGCCCGGTGGGCCGACTCGGTCTTCAAGCGCTACAAGGACCGCAACGGCGTCCTGCTCTCGCACGACTACCTGCGCCCGTCGACCAGCCCCGACGGCCGTGGTGCGGCCTTCTCGGCGCCGGACGGCTCGCCGCTGTTCAAGATGGTGGTCGAGGCCAACCCCAACGTGTTCCTGGTGCTCGCCGGTCACGAGCACGGTGTCGGCACCAACGTGAAGTCGAAGGTCGGCGTCACGGTCTCGCACGACGTGGTCGAGCTCTTGGCGGACTACCAGTTCTACACGGTGTCCGCGGGGGAGCTCTGGCCCGGCCGGGCCGACGCCGCCGGCAACATCGACCTCAACGGTGACGGCAAGGCCGACCACAAGGCCACCGACCGGCTGCAGTTCGGCGCGAGCTTCCTGCGGCTGCTGCAGTTCGACGTGGACCGGGCCGAGATGCACATCGACACGTACTCGCCGCTGCTCGACAACTTCGGCGCCACCGAGTACGACATCCGGGCCGACGGCAGCCAACCCAAGCCCCGCTACAACGGCGCGGAGGACAACCTGACCCTGCCGGTCGACCTGACCACGCGGAAGACCTCGTTCGCCACGGACTCGCTCGCGGCGTACGTGCCGGCCGGCGTCATCGGAACCGACGAGCTCACCGCGAACGGCACGGCGTCCGTGACGTGGACGGGCTTGGCCCCGGCGACGTCGTACGCCTGGGTGGTCGAGGCGAAGACCGCGGACGGTGGTGTGGCGGTGGCCCAGCCGGCCGTCTTCCGCACCGCGAAGGGCATCCCGACCGTCACGGCCACGTCCACTCCGGTCGCCTGGGGCACGGCGGCGAAGGTGACCGTCAAGGTCGACGCGGCACCGGCTGCGGTGACCGGCACGGTCACGCTCCGCGAAGGTGACACGGTCCGCGGCTCTGCTCCCCTGACCGCTGGTGCGGCGACGTTCACGCTGCCGGTCGGCCTGTCCGGCGGCACCCATGCTCTGGTGGCGACGTACTCCGGCAGCGACTCGATGTCCTCGGCCCAGGGCTCGGTCACGGTGACGGTCAACCTGCCGCCGGCGTGGAGCGCGTCGACGGTCTACAACGACGGCCAGCGTGTCACGTACCAGGGCAAGGTCTTCGTCGCGTCCTGGTACGCGAAGGGCGAAAAGCCCGGCGACGTGAACGGGCCGTGGCAGGAGCTGGCGATGACCGAGGAGGGCGTCGCGATCTGGACGCCGTCGCGGGTGTTCAACGCGGGCGACATCGCCATGCACGACGGGAGGAAGTGGAAGGCTCGCTGGTACACCCGCCACGAGCAGCCCGGCAACCCGACCGGCCCGTGGGAGGAGATCGCCCCTCCCCCGCCCGGCGGCGGGGCGGCGGCGTGGACCCCGACCACGGTGTACGAGGCCGGCGACCGAGCCACGTACCAGGGCAAGGTCTGGGAAGCGAAGTGGTTCAGCCGCAACCAGCCCCCAGGTGACAAGAACGGTCCCTGGAAACTGATCGGATGACCCGTGGCCCGGCTGGCGTCCATCGTGGACGCCAGCCGGGCCGGCGGCTCACGCTGAATCGCCGCGCGCGAGGAACCCGAGCGGGGGGACCGACAGGACCGGTGCGGGGCGCACGGCGTGCTGTTCGAGGATCGCGTTGGCGGCCAGCAGTCCGGAAGCCGCGGCGCGTTCCATGAGTGCGCACGCGAACGGCATGCGCACCCAGTCTCCGGCCAGGTAGAGGCCGGCGAGGTCGGTCCGGGTGGCCGGTCGGGTGGCGTCGCCTCCCAGGCCGAACGCGGCTGCGTCGTGTCCGACTCGGTGGTCGCTGTCCAGCACGGTAAGGCCCCGGGTCTCGGGCCAGATCGCGTTGAGCTCCGCACGCATGCGCCCGGCCAGGGTGGCGGCGTCGGTGTCGCGTGGTGCGGCGTACGCGTGCAGCTCCAGGACGCTGCCCCCTGTGCGGGCCGCCCAGCGGGCCGGCTCCCGCTCGGCCCGGTGGTACAGCGTCACCGAGTCCAGGGTGGCTTCCCCGGAGATGCTGGTGAAGGTGGCGCGCTCCGGGGCGACGTCACCGTCCAGCCAGATGCGGTCGACCGCGTACGGCGGCGCGGTCGGTAACGCCGCGATGCGCTCGGCCGTCTGTGGGCTCATCCGTGCCACGGCCGGCGACGCGGCGACGATCTGGCGCGCCGCAGGGGGGTCGACCGCCAGCACGACGTGGTCCGCCGAAAGCCGTGCGCCGCCGGCGACGCTGACCTTCCAGCCCGGCTCGATGCCGTCGACCGGCGAGCTCGTGCGCACGTCCACGCCCAATGCCGCCAGCTGCTCCGCCAGCGGTGCCCAGATCGCGCTCTCGTAGTCGTTGTCGGGAGCGTCCATGTCGAGGCCCTCCGGGTTGCGGAGGAAGAAGAAGTGGAACTGCATGAGCATCTCCGCCGCCGACATCTCCGCCTCGAGGTTGAAGAAGGAGTGGGCGAAGACGTCGAACAGCATGGCTCGTGCCCGCGGCGGCAGGGCGAGAGCGTCCAGGAACGTGGCCGCGGAGACGCTGTCGAAGCGGCGATAGGTCTCCTGCCTGTCGAAGGCCAGCATGGGGAGGGCGGCTCGGCCGTTCATGCGTCGCAGGTCGCGCAGCCGCAGGCTCGGCGACCGCACGAGCAGGGCCAGCAGGTTCGCCGGTGGCACACCCGACAGGCCGGCGAACTCCTCCTCGGGCCACTGGCGGGAGACGACGGGGTAGCGTGCGAGCGGACGCAGGAATCCCAGCTCCGGGTCGATGCGCCGCAGCACGTTCCGCCAGTTGTAGTACTGGCGGAAGAACCCGTGAAAGCCGTGCTCGACGACCTGCGACGTGCCGTCGCGCAGCCGCGACGGCCACGTGGTCAGCCGTCCGCCCAGCCGGTTCCCTCGCTCGAGCAGGGTCACGGCGACGCCACGTTCGGCCAACGTCAGCGCGGCGGTGACACCCGCGATGCCGCCGCCGATGACCGCCGCCGTCGCACCGCGGTCGACGGAGGTGCGCAGGCCGCCGCGCGGGGCGTCGACCCGACGCGGGACGTTGCCGGTGACCCGGCGGAGGAACGTCGGCCGCTGTGCCATCGTCATCGCGGATCGCCTCGCAGTCTCGATCACCTGGATTCTAACGGAGGATCGACGCAATTCGCTCGCAACACCCACTTCTTGATTTCAAACGTGGGTTGACGCGGCGGTTCCTTCGCCATTCGCTGGTTCTCATGGCCCAGGAATCGACGCAACCCGTTGATCGCCGGCCCAAGTTGAGTCACCGTTGGTGACGCACCGTGGCTCCCCACGGCCGGATGGGCACAGTAGGTCCGGTGTCCAGCCGGTGGCGCCTGACGACGACAGGCGCCACCGGCACCTCAAACCCGCGCCGCGCCGGCGTCCTCCGTGGGCGCCGGCTCGGCCGGGCGCAGCGACGCCGGGCCGCGGCCCGCCACCAGGCGGAAGAGCAGGCCGGCCACCACGCAACCCGCGCCCTGGATGGTCAACAGGTTGAGCACGCCGATGCGTTCGCCGAAGGGGCCGGCGATCGCTGTGCCGAGAATGCCGGCCAGCGCCGCTCCCATCCAGATGACGTTGAAGGCCCTTCCCCGCAGCCGGTCCGGTGTCTCCAGCTGGAAGAGGGTCCACATCGCACTGACGTGGATGCCGACCGGGATGCCGACGACCACGAAGAGGGCCACCACCGGCCACACCGTGGTGTCCCAGCGTGGGTAGTTGAAGATCACCACGTCGACCAGGCCGAAGAAGACCCAGCTCGTCATGATCAACGACGTGGGTCGGAACCGGGCGATGACCCGTGCCGCCGTCAGGCTGCCCAGGATGCCGCCGACCGCCTGCGCCGACATCAGCCAGCCGAGCTCGCGCCCGCCGGCGCCCAGGCCGTCGACCACGTAGAAGACGAACAGCGTGCCCATGATGCCCTCGCCGACCGACGAGATCGCGATGATCAGGAAGACCGCCAGCACGAAGCGGTTGCGGCCCACGTAGCGCAGGCCTTCCCACAGCTCCCGCCCGAGGTGGCGCGAATCCGACCCTGCCGCGCGGTGGGTGCCCTGGATCAGCACACACAGCGCCGCCGCCAGCGCGAACGACGCCGCGTCCGCCAGCGCCGCGCCGTGGAGGCCGATCGTCACCGCGGCGATGCCGCCCAGGGCCGGGCCGACCAGCCGCGCCAGGTTGTTGTTGAGCACGTTGAGGGCGTTCGCCGCTGCCAGGTGGTCGCCCGTGACCAGGCGCGGCAGCAGGGCGTTCTCCGCCGGCTTCGAGAACTGCTCCAGCGCCGCCGCGCCGAAGGCGACGATCACCACGATCCAGACCTCGTCCGCGGTGTCGACCAGGAGCAGCGGCGTCAGGAGCACCGCCTGGAGCATGTTGACCACGACCAGGATGCGCCTGCGGTCCCACCGGTCGACGTACGCGCCCGCGAACGCGCCGAAGAGCAGGTTGCCGGTCAGGCTGGCCGCGACGACCAGCGAGACCGAGCCCGGCGACCGCGTGAGCTGCAGGACGTAGATCGGCAGCGCGATGGCCAGCAGCCAGTTGCCGGTCTGCGAGATCAGGCCGGCCCACCAGAGCAGCGCGAAGTCGCGCTGGCGTAGCGGCGCGAACCTCATCTCGTCAGCCGCCCAGGTGTGACACCACCAGGGTGGCCAGCTTCGTGGTGTCGGCCTGGCTGCGCTCGGTGCCCTTGCCGTCCCGGACGCCGGTGGTGACCAGCAGCAGGTCGTCGCCGACGAACACCAGGATCTGGCCGTTCGGGGTGTCCCAGTAGGCGGCGTCGCCGAGGCCGTCGATGGTCACCGCGTCCGCGGTCTGCTGGTTGGCGAACTGGACCTTGTTGTCCTCGGCGCCGGCCGGTGTCAAGGCCGTCCGGTAGCCCACGTTGGCGTAGCGGGTGTCGTCCGCGGTCCACCACACGCACGACAGGAACTGGGTGTCCTTCGCGCCCGGCTCGACCTCGTCGGTCTTCGGCGTCGGGTTCATCGGGGCGTTCAGGACCGCCGCCGCGTCCTCGTAACGGTGGAACTCGCAGCCGGCGGTCGGGGATACCGCCCCGGCGGGCTCCGGCGGCGGGGTCGTCCGGTCAGCGGTGCAGCCCGCCAGCGCGGCGACCGCGACGAGGGTCACGAACCTGATCAATCGCATGACGTCCTCCGTATCGGATCCCCGCCACCCTAGCCATCGACGTGGTTGCGGCCGCCCCGCGCACCACCCACACTGGCGACTGTCGATGCATGGGAGGACTCGTGATGAGACGGGCGCTGCTGGCTCTGGCGGCGGTGTTGGCGCTGGTCGGCGTGCCCTCGACGGCCGCCGCGGCACCCGCCGGCCCCAAACAGGTCATCGCGAACCTGTTCGAATGGAACTGGACCTCGGTCGCGAGCGAGTGCACGAGCTTCCTCGGCCCCCGCGGCTACGGCTACGTCCAGGTCTCTCCCCCGCAGGAGCACGTGCGCGGCCAGGAATGGTGGGTGGCCTACCAGCCGGTGGGCTACCGGATCGAGTCGCGCAAGGGCACCCGGGCGCAGTTCGCCAGCATGGTCAACACGTGCCACGCCGCCGGGGTCAAGGTGATCGTCGACGCGGTCGTCAACCACATGGCCAACGAGGACAAGTCGGGGCCGGGCTGGGCCGGCTCGTCCTGGAGCCACTACGACTATCCGGGCACCTACCAGGTGCAGGACTTCCACCACTGCGGCCGCAACGGCAACGACGACATCCGCAACTACGGCGACCGGTACGAGGTGCAGAACTGCGAGCTGGTCAACCTGGCCGACCTGGACACCGGCGCGTCGTACGTGCGCGGACGGCTGGCGGCGTACCTCAACGACCTGCTCAGCCTCGGCGTCGACGGCTTCCGGATGGACGCGAGCAAGCACATGCCGGCCGCCGACATCGCCAACATCAAGTCCCGGCTGTCCCGGTCTCCTTATCTCGTCCAGGAGGTCATCTTCGGCGCCGGCGAGCCGATCACGCCGAGCGAGTACACGGGCAACGGCGACGTGCACGAGTTCCGCTACGGCAAGGACCTGGCCCGGATGTTCAGGTCGGAGCGCCTCGCGTACCTGCGCGACTTCGGTGTGGCCTGGGGTTATCTGCCGTCCGGCTCCGCGGTGGTGTTCACCGACAACCACGACACGCAACGGGACGACCCCGGGGTGCTGACCTACCGCGACAACGGGATCTACGCACTGGCCAACGCGTTCATGCTGGCCTGGCCGTACGGGTCGCCGACGGTGATGTCCAGCTACGAGTTCAGCGGCCGCGACCAAGGCCCGCCGTCGAACAGCGCCGGCCTGACGAACAACGCCACCTGCTTCACCGGGGGCTGGCGCTGCGAGCACCGCTGGCAGGTGATCGCCAACATGGTCGGCTTCCGCAACGCGGTCAACGGCACGGCGGTCGTCAACTGGTACGACAACGGCAACAACCACATCGCGTTCGGCCGCGGTGCGGCGGGCTACCTGACCATCAACGACGAGGACGGTGCGATCAACGGCCGCTCGTACGACTCGGACCTGCCCGCCGGCCGCTACTGCGACGTCATCCACGGCGAACGCTCTGGGAGCACCTGCACCGGCCCGGTGATCACCGTCGGCAGCGGCGGCTGGTTCACCGCCAACATCCCCGCCCACGACGCGGTCGCCCTGCACATCGGCGCCAAACTGCCGTGACCCGGAAGGGCTCGCGGCCGGCACCGCGAGCCCCGGACCCGGTCAGGCGCGCAGGAACTTGTCGACCGGAAGTGCCCGGTCGACGATCCGCACGTCCCCGATCCAGCCGTAGAAGCCCTGCTCCACGATCCGGTCGTAGTGGTACGCGCCGAGGAACCACGGCTCGTGCGAGGTCGCGATGCCCTTGGCCGGGGTCGACGGGTTGCGCAGCAGTTCCGCGCCGTCGACGTACAGCGTGGTCAGGCGGCCGTCGTTGACCACCGCGACGTGGAACCACTCCCCCGCGCGCATCTCGTGGCCCCAGTTGGTCGACCCACCGTCGCGGTTGAGCGGGAACATCGCCCACTGCAGCGCCATGCCGTCCGACATGCTCAGCGTGGCGATCGGCTCGGCCGGGTCGTCACCGGTCTTGCCGGCGTCAGCACCCGCACCGAACCGGCTGATGATGCTCATCCACGCGTGGTTGCTGGCGCGAACGTCGACCGGCAGCTTCACGAACGCCTCGATCGTGTAGCCGTTCGCGAACGTCGCGTCGTTGATCCGCGCCCCCTCGACCGTGCGCAGGTAGCCGCCGCGCGCCGGCTTCTTGCCGCCGTCGAAGAACAGGCTCGCGTGCGCCGGCTGGTCGCCGTGGTGCTCGGCCGACCACCGCACCGTCTCGGGCGCGCTGCCCGCCAGGGTGACCCGCTCCAGGTGGTTGCCCTGGCCGGACAGGTCCATGATCCGGAAGCCGTCCGGTACCGCCGTGCCGTCGGCGCGGCCCTGGTCGAACCGCCAGTACGCGACCGTGCCCTTGGTCAGCACCGCCGCCGGGCCGCGCGGCGGACGGGGTGCCACCGGCGCGAAGCCGGCGAACCGCGAGGTGAAGGAGATCGGCATGCTGAACCGGTTGGTCGCGTCGGTCAGCTCGACCTCCCGCTGCTCGAGCGCGTTGCGCTTCCCCGGCTCCTGCTCGAGGATCCACGGCGAGATCGTCTCGACGTCGATCGTGTCGCGCGCCAGGTCGAAGTGGTAGAGCCGCAGCATCGCGCCGCCGCCGTAGTAGCGGTCCTGGTAGTTCGTGATGTGCACGTGCACGTCCCGACCCGCGGCGTTGCGCAGCACGGTCGACGCGGGCGGCCAGTAGTGGCCGTTGAGCGTCAGGAAGATCTGGTCGCTCTCGTTGATCAGCCCGTCCCAGAGCCGCCGGCCATGGTCGGAGAGCTGCGCGGCTCCGTCGTCGCCGGCGAAGGCAAGGTCGTGGGTGGTCAGGATGACGGGGGTACGCGGGTGCGCCTTCAGCACGTCCTTCGCCTACGCCAGGGTCGCGTCGGACGGCCGCCAGTCCAGGGCGAACACCAGCCACTCGCGGCCGGCCGCCCGGAACACGTGGTAGGTGTTGTAGCCGTCGGGCGTGGCACCCCGGTAGGTCGTCAGGGGCCGGAACCGCTTCGGACCGAAGACGTCCAGGTACGGGCTCGGGCCGCGCTGGTCGGTGGTGCTCGCGTCGATGTCGTGGTTGCCGGCGAGCACGCTGTACGGCGTACGCCGCCGGTCGAAGATCTCGAAGACCTCGCCCGCCGCGTTGAGCTCGGACGCCAGCGCGTTCTCCACGATGTCGCCGAGGTGGGCGGTGAAGACGATGTTCTCGTCGGCCTGGTGGTCCTGGATCCAGCGCAGCGTGGCGGTCAACGGCGCCGGGTCGCCCCGGTCGGTGTCGAACAGGTACTGGGTGTCGGGGATGACGGCCAGCGTGAACCGCGGATGCTCGACGTCCACCCGCCCCGGGTGGCCACCGCTGCGCGCGCTCGCCGCCGTCGGCACGAGCGCGCCGGCGCCCACCAGCCCGGCACCCACCAGACCGGCGCCGGCCAGGAACGTACGCCGGCTCGGTGTCTCTCCCATTGCTCACTCCTTGTTCGCGGTTGATCAAGGCCAGTAGGCGCGAAAACCGCGAACAACGAGCACGTGAGCGTGCGAACGCCGACCGAACACACCGTGAACCTCGAAGCGATGTCGATCCACGGATCGGTCGTTCGTATAGGGGGTGGGAGTCCGCCACAGAGGAGGAAAATCATGGGCAAGCTGGTCGTGGTCGAGAACGTGACGCTCGACGGGGTGATGCAGGCGCCGGCCGCGCCCGACGAGGACACGCGGGGTGGCTTCACCGCCGGCGGCTGGGCCGTTCCGTACATGGACCAGGTCATGGCCGAGACGATGGGCAGGGGCATGCGGGCAGAAGGCGCGCTGCTGCTGGGCCGGCGCACCTACGAGCACTTCCACGGCGTCTGGGCCGACCGCACCGACGGCAACCCCTACACCGAGGTGCTCAACCGCCGCCAGAAGCACGTGGCCTCGCGCACGCTGACCGAGCCGCTGCCGTGGCAGCACTCGACCCTGCTGCGCGGCGACGTGCCCGACGCCGTGGCCGCGCTGAAGAAGGAGGTCGACGGCAACCTCGCGGTGCTCGGCAGTGGCGTGCTGGTGCGGTCGCTGCTCGCGGCGGGACTGGTCGACGAGGTCACGCTGTCCATCTACCCGCTGACGCTGGGCACGGGCACCAAGCTGTTCGGCGACGGGACCACGACGATGGACCTCGTCGAAACGGTGCCCACGACGACCGGTGTGCTCATCGCGACCTACCGATCCACCACCTGAGCGAATCTGCCGCTATGGTGCCCTGCATGTCGGGCACCCCCACGCCACCCGTGAACCCGCCGGTCGGTCAGGGCCGGCGGGTGCCGCTGCACCTGCTGGCCGCCGGGCTGATCACCGCCAGCCTGGTCTGGCGGGCCAGCATCACCAGCCGGGGCTACCTGACGTTCGACGACTTCCCGCTGCTGTCCCGAGCCGACGCCGGCAGCATCGGGCCGGACTTCCTGCTGACGCTGTTCAACAACCACTTCATGCCGGCCGGGCAGCTGCTGACCATGGTCGTGCTCCGGTTGACCGAGTTCCAGTACTGGCCGTACGCCACGTTGATGCTGGCCGGCCAGGCGCTGGTCAGCGTCGCGCTCTACCGCCTGCTGCTGCTCATGCTGCCGCCCGGGCCGCTGCTGCTGGCGCCGCTGTCGCTGTTCCTGTTCACCCCGCTGACGCTGGAGGCCAGCTCCTGGTGGGCGGTCGGCGTCAACGTGCTGCCGATGCAGCTCGCGATGGTGCTCGCGGCCGGCGCGTTCGTGCGCTACCAGCGCGGCGGCGGGCGCAAGCACCTGGTGTCGCTGGCCGCGGCGATCGTGCTCGGCCTGGTGTTCTTCGAGAAGTCGCTGCTGATCGTGGCTTTCGTGGCGCTTTTCGCCGTCTTCGTCTACAGCCCGGGCGGCCCGGTGCGGGCGGTGGTCGGCGCCGCCCGCCGGTGGTGGCCCGCGTGGCTGGTCCTGACCGTCGTCTCGCTGCTCTTCCTCGCGGTCTACCTGTCGCAGGCCACCTCGTCACTGCGCCAGCCGGCGTCCGTCGACGAGGTGCTCACCTTCGTCCGGCAGCTCACCACCTTCACGGTCATCCCCGGCCTGCTCGGCGGCCCATGGCGCTGGCTCGACGGCGCCGACGGCGCCCCGCTGACCGCGCCTCCGGAGGCCGCCACCTGGGTCGCGCTGGCGGTCTTCGCGGCGCTGGTCGCGCTGACGATCGTGCTGCGCCGCGGGCTGGCCGTGCGGGCGTGGCTGCTCCTGCTCAGCTACGTGGCCCTGGACGCCGCCCTGCTCGGCGCGACCCGGCTCGGCTCGGTGTTCAGCGGCGTGGCGGGCGCGGTCCCCCGCTACGTGGGTGAGGTCGCGGTCGTCGCCGCCATCTGCCTGGGTGTCGCGCTGTGCGGCCTGAAGGGAGAAGCCGCCGAGCGGGAAGCGCCACGCTGGCGGCCCGTGTTCACCTACCTCGTCCCACCGGTCGCGATCCTGTTCCTGGTCAGCTGTCTCTGGAGCGGCAAGGGGTACGGCGACGACTGGTCGGTCAAGGCCGGCCGCGACTACCTCAACACCGCCCGCGCCGACCTCGCCGCCGCCGCGCCCGGCACCGTGTTCATGGACCAGCCCGTGCCGGAGGCCGTCGTCGGCCCGCTGTCGGCGCCGTACAACCTCCAGTCCCGGTTCTTCGCCCCGCTGGACAAGGACCCGACCTTCGTCACCCAGGCCCGCAATTTGTGGATCTTCGACCAGTCCGGGCACATCCGGCCCGCCTGGGTCCAAGGTGTCCACGGCGCACCCGGCCCGGAGGAGGGCTGCGGCTACCGGGTCACCGGCGGCCGGCCGACCACGCTGCGGCTCGAGAAGAGCGTGGGCGACTACTTCTGGGCCGCCCGGGTCGCCTACATCAGCGACCGCGACGCCACCGCCACGGTGCGCCTGGGCAACGGTCACGAGCACCAGTTCGACGTGCACCGCGGCCTCAACGCCATTTTCCTGCTGCTCGACGGCGGCGGCGCGGACCTGACGATGAGCGTCGCCGACCCGGCCGCCAACGTCTGCACCAACGAGATCGACGTCGGCTCGGTCGTGCCGCAGCCGGCCGGCTGATGAAGGGAGCCGAGCGGCTCGCCTCCGCGGCGATCACCGCGGTGGTGCTGGCGCCCCTGGTCCTGCCCGGCTACGTGCTCCGCTACGACATGGTGTTCGTACCCAGGCAGCCGTTGACCGCCGAGCTGTTCGCGCCGGCCGACGCGCTGCCGCGGGCCGTTCCGCTGGACGCGCTGGTGTCGCTGGCCAACCTCGCGGTGCCGGGCTGGGCGCTGCAACGGCTGGTGCTCGCCGCGATCGTCTATTTCGCGGCCCTCGGCATGGCCCGGCTGGTGCCGACCCAACGAACCATGCCCCGCCTGGTCGGCGCGCTGGCGTACGCGTGGACGCCGTTCCTGGCCGAACGGCTGCTGCTCGGCCAGTGGGGTCTGCTGCTCGCCTACGCCGCACTCCCCTGGCTCGTGGCCGCCGCACTGGACCTGCCCACCGCACCGGACCGACCGCGCGCCCTCGGCCGTCTCGTGCTCGCCGCCGCCCCGGCCGCGGTCACCCCGACCGGCGGCCTGATCGCGCTGGCCACCGTTGCGGTCCTGCTGCCGATCCGGAAAGGCCTGCTGCTCGCGATCGCGGGCACGGCCGCCCTATGCGCGCCGTGGCTCGTGGCCACCGCGACCAGCACGGCGGGCGGCACCTCGGATCCCGAGGGCGTGGCCGCGTTCGCCTCCCGCGGCGAGAACTGGAGCGGCGCCCTCGGCGCGCTGGCCGGCACCGGCGGCATCTGGAACGCGCAGACCGTGCCGGACAGCCGGTCCTCGGTGCTCGCACCGTTCGCGACCGTGATCCTGCTGGCCCTGGCCGTCGCCGGCTGGCGAACGCTGCGCAGCCGCTGGCCCGCCGGCACGGTCCGCCTCGCGGTGCTCGCCGCCGGCTCCTTCGTGCTGGCCGCCGCCACCGTCGGCCCCGGCGCGCGCGTCATGGAATGGCTGGTGGTCCACGTCCCCGGCGCCGGACTGCTGCGCGACAGCCAGAAGTTCCTAATCCTGTACGCGGTGCTGCTCGCGCTCCTGGCCGCCCTCGGCGCCGAGACGCTGGCCGACCGCCTCGCCGTGCGCCTGGACGCCAACGCCGGCCGCGTCGTGCTCGTCGCCGCCCTGCTGCTGCCCGTGGCCATCCTCCCGGACCTCGCGTTCGGCGCCGCCGGCCAGCTGCGCCCGGTGCGCTACCCGGCCGACTGGAACACCGTGGCGGCCCAGGTGCGGGCCGCACCCGGCGAGGTGCTCTCGCTGCCGTTCCACGGCTACCAGAGCTACGGCTGGAACCGGGGCGTCATCGTGCGTGACCCGGCACCGCGCTACCTGGACGCTCCGGTGCTGATCAACGACGAGCTCCGGGTCGGCACCGTGACGGTCGACGGGGAGAGCCCGCGGGCGGCCGAGGCGCGGCGGCTGCTCGACGCGGGTGAGCCGGTGGCGGCGCTCGGCACGCGCTGGGTGCTCGTCCGGCAGGAGCCGGACGTGGCCGTGCCGCCCTCGGTCCTGACCGGGCTGCGGCCGGTGTTCACGGGGCAGCACCTGGCGTTGTGGGAGAACCCGTCCGCCGCCGCGACGGTGCCCACGACGCATCGACGGTGGCCAGCGGTCGCCGCACACCTGTTCGCCGCCCTCGTGGTCGTCTTCGCGGCCGTTCTGGTGCTGCGCCGCAGACCTACCGCGTGGTAACGTCCCGCCACGCAGTACGTCGAGGAGGGGTATCTATGGCCCGGTTGGCCACGTTCGTCGTCGCCGCCGTCCTCGGTGCGACGTTGGGTCTCATCGGCATCATCGCGACGATCGGCCAGATCAGCCCCTCGGCCGACACCGTCGCGAACCAGTCCGACGACAACCCGGCGGCGACCATTTACGGCACCCGCTGACCGTGCGGCCGGGGGTTCGCCCCCGGCACGCCGGCAGCACCGGCCCGTGACCCCAGCCGCTCGGCGACGATCTCCGCGAAAGCGGCACCCGACGCCGCCCAGGTGAACTGCTGCGCGTACTTCTGCGCCGCCACACCCATCTCCGCCCGCCGCTCCGCGTCCCGCAACAGCCGGCGCACGGCGCGCAGGAAGTCGACCTCGTCGTGCACGAGCGTGCCCGTCTCGCCGTCGACGATCGCGTCGGCGACCCCGCCGGCCGACCGGAACGCCACCGCGGGCGTGCCGTGCGCGCCGGCCTCCACAATGGTCAGACCCCAGCCCTCCTTGAGCGAGGGCGCCAACGACAGCCACGACCGGCACAGCAGCTCGTGCTTGTGCTCGTCCGAGACGAAGCCGGTGAACCGCACCCGGTCCTCGATGCCGAGCTCGGCCGCGGCCTCCCGCAGCGGCTCCTCCCACCAGCCCCGGCCGGCGATCACCAGCTCCAGGCCCGGCAGCTCCGGCGAGAGCAGGGCGGTGACCCGCAGCGCCAGCTCGATCCGCTTGTGCGGCACCAGCCGGCCCAGCACGAGCAGGCTCGGGTGCTCGGACCGCGGTGCGGGCGGCCCGGAGACCTCCGGGGTCCCGTTGTGCACGACCCGGATCATCTCGGGGTCCACTCCGAGCTCGACGAGCTCGCGGCGACTGGTCGGCGAGACGGTGACGTAGCGGCGGGTCCGGTAGACGCGCACCGCCAGCCGCGACTCGACCCACCAGCCGATCCGGGACATCACCGGGCCGAAGACCACCGGCCACTGCTCGCGGTGCACGTGGTGGACCAGCGTGACCACCGGCTTGCGGGAGTAGAGCGGGCTCAGGAACGGCAGGCCGTTGCAGACGTCGACGATCAGGTCGGGACGCCCGAAACCGCGACGCGACAAGGGTCCGAAGCCGAAGACGCCGACCAGGTAGGCCAGCGCGGCCCGCAGGTAGACCGTGTGCCGGCCGCCCCGACGCACGATCGCGACGCCGTCGGGCTTGACCTCGCGCGCCGGAGCGCTACCGTGTGCCTGGCAAAAAAGCGTGACGCGGTAGCCGCGCGTGGTCAGCTCGGCCGCCATCCGCTCGATGTAGACCTCCGAGCCGCCGCCCTCGGGATGGCGCACATCGCGCCAGTTCAGGAACACCAGGTGTGGCGCCAAAGCATCCGTCATGGTCTACTCCGCCACCCCTACCAGCGAGTAATATTCGCGACCGCGTCACCCTAGGGCGCGGTCGGGTTGGTTGGCAACGCCCGGCGTCGATGATCTGTGAAAGGTAGGTAGGCAGCGTGGCGGATCGACGCCGACCGGAGTTCTGGCCGGTCGTGCTGCTGAGCACCGCCCTCGTCGTGGTGCTCGCCGGTTGGGCCGCGCTCAGCTACGTCGACCGCACCGGCAACGACGCCACCTGCGAGCGGCGCATCGCCCTGCGGGTCATGGTCGCGCCCAGCGTCGCGGCCGCCGCGCGCGAGGTCGGCGAGCAGGTCGCCACGCGCGAGCGCTGCCTGGACGTGACCGTCGAGGCCCGCGAGTCCGCCGACGTGCTGCGCCTGCTCACCGCCGGCGTGCGGCCCGACGTCTGGCTCCCGGAGTCGACGCTGTGGCTGCGCCGAGCCCGGGCGGCCGGCGCCTTCCAGGTGCCCACCTCCGGCGTCTCCGTCGCCGTGACCCCGGTCGTCCTCGCGCTCGACGAGCGGTCCGCGCGACGCCTCGGGTGGCCGCGCCGCAACCTCGGTTGGCGGACGCTGGTCGCGGCCGAACGCCCGCCGGTGCCCGTCGTACTGCCGGACCCGGCCACCAGCCCGCTCGGCTTCGCCGCCGTGGCCGGCATCAAGTCGCTGGCCGGCGACGGCGCGGGTGCCGCAGCCGCGATCATGCGCCGGCTCGCGCCGCGCACCGTCGCCGTCTCCGGCGAGGCCGCACCGACACCCACCGGCCCCGGTGGCGCCGAGTCCGCCGTCGTCAGCACCGAGCAGCAGGTGTTGCGGGCCGGCGGCCAGGTCGCCGTGTACCCGCCGGTCGCCCTGCCCGGGCTGGACTACCCGTACGCGGTGCTCGCCGGTGGCCAGGCCCGCGACGGCGCCGCCGCCTTCCTGCGGCTGCTGCTGGCCGCGGACGGGGTGGCGGCCCTGGCCCGCGACGGCCTGCGCTCACCGGCCGGCGCCCCACCGACGGGCGGTGCGGGACGGATCCGCAGCAAGGCCTACCGGCCCGCGCCGGTGCCGGCCGAGGCCGAGACGACGAACCTGCTCAACGCCTGGGGCGGCGTGCACCTCAGCGCCCGCCTCCTCGCCGTGCTCGACACCTCCGGCTCGATGGAGGCGGCGGTCGGTGGCGGCGGCGAGACCCGCATGTCGGCCACGATCAAGGCCGCGCAGGGCGGCGTCGGGCTGCTGCTGGGCACGACCGAGATCGGCATCTGGACGTTCTCCACGGACCTGGACGGCCCACGCGACTACCGCGAGGTCGTGCCGGTAGGACCGGTCGGCCCCCGGCGCGCCGAGATCGTCCGGGCACTCGGCCAGATCCGGGCCAAGTCCAACGGCGGCACCGGCCTCTACGACGCCCTGCTGGCCGCGTACCAGGACGGCACCCGCAACTGGACCCCGGGCCGGATCAACCTCGTGCTGGTGCTCACCGACGGCACCGACGACAACGCGAGCGGCATCGGCCGCGCCAAGCTGATGCGCGAGCTGGCCCGGCTCCAGGACCCGCGCCGCCCGCTTCCCGTGCTGTTCATCGGCGTCGGCCCCGACATCGACGCCGGCGAGCTCAACACGATCGCCAAGGCCACCGGCGGCCGCGTGGCGCTGACGCCCGAGCCGTCCGGGATCCGCCAGATCTTTTTCTCCGCGCTCGCGGAGTTCAGCTGCCTGCCGCCGGAGTGCCGCCGTTGACCGCCATCACGCGTGAGCCGGTCACGGCCGTCGCCACCGAGCCCGCGCAGCCCCCGGCGCGCCGGAGCCGGCGCTGGATCGGCACCGCCGCCGGCGCCCTGCTGCTGGTCGCCGTCGCGTTCCTCCAGCGCCCCGGACAGTCCACTTTCGACACCAAGCTCGACCTCGCGGTCGACCCGATCGGCTTCATGGGCCGGGCGCTGCACCTGTGGAACCCCGAGGCGACCTCGGGCGAGCTCCAGAACCAGGCGTACGGCTACCTGTTCCCGATGGGGCCGTTCTTCGCCGGCGGCGACCTGCTCGGCGTGCCCACGTGGATCACCCAGCGGCTGTGGTCGGCGCTGCTGCTCTGCGTCGCCTACCTCGGCGTGCTGCTGCTCGCCCACGCGATGCGCGTCGGCTCGGAGCCCGCCCGCCTGCTGGCCGCCCTCGCGTACGCGCTGGCACCCCGGATGCTCACCGAGGTCGGGCCGCTCTCGGCCGAGATGCTGCCGGTGGTCATGCTGCCCTGGGTCCTGCTGCCGCTGGTCACGGTGCGCTCCCCGCGCCGCGCGGCGGCCCTGTCCGCCCTCGCCGTGCTGTGCATGGGCGGGATCAACGCGGCCGCCGTGCTGATGGCGCTGGTCCTGCCCGGGATCTGGTTCCTGACCCGCCGCTGGGACCGCCGGCACACCGCCCTGGCCGCCTGGTGGACCCTCTGCGTGGCCGCGGTCAGCCTGTGGTGGGTGCTGCCGCTGCTGCTGCTCGGCCAGTACAGCCTGCCGTTCCTCGACTTCATCGAGTCGTCGGCGACCACCACCGCGGTCACCTCGCTCTTCCAGGCGATGCGCGGCACCAACCAGTGGGTCGGGTACGTCATCCAGGGCGAGCCCTGGTGGCCGGCCGGCTGGGTGCTGATCGACAGCCCGGTGCTCATGGTCGCGACCGCGCTCGTCGCGATCGTCGGCCTGGTCGGCCTCGGGCTGCGCGGGCTGCCCGAGCGACGGTTCCTGGTGTTCGGCATGCTGACCGGGCTGACCCTGCTCGCCGTCGGCTACCTCGGCACCTTCGACAGCCCGTTCGCCGGCCCGGTCCGCGACCTGCTCGACGGTCCGCTCGCACCGCTGCGCAACGTGCACAAGTTCGAGCCGGTGCTGCGGCTGCCGATCGTGCTCGGGCTCGCCCACGCGGCCAGCCGCGCGTTCGCGGTGCGCCGCTTCCGGCTGCCGGTCGCGCCCGTTGTCGCGGCCCTGCTGCTCGTGGCCGCCGCGCCGGCCTGGTCCGGCGCGCTGCGCCCCGGTCCCGGTTGGTCCGACGTGCCCGACTACTGGCGGCAGGCCAGCGGCTGGCTCGCCGCGCAGGACTCCCGCGCCCGCACGCTGGTCGTGCCCGGCGTCGGCTTCGCGCAGAACACCTGGGGTCGCACGGTCGACGAGGTCATCCAGCCGCTGGCCGGCGCGCCCTGGGCGACCCGCAACCAGATCCCGCTGGGCTCCGAGGGCAACACCCGGGTCATGGACACCGTCGAGGCCGTGCTCGAACAGGGCCGCGGCTCCCCCGCCCTCGCCGACTTCCTCGCCCGGTCCGGCTACCGCTTCCTGCTGGTGCGCCACGACATCGACCGCACCGCGACCGGCGCGCCACCGATAGCGGCCATCCGATCGGCCGTCACCAACTCCCCGGGGCTGCGTCCGGCGGCCCAGTTCGGCCCCACCGTCGCGGCGGACCCTGCCGGCAGCCCCGCCGACGCCGGCACCGCCGTGCCCGCGATCGAGATCTTCGAGGTCGAGCGGGACGTCCCGGTCGTGTCCGCGGTGTCGGCCGACGACGTGCGCGTGGTCAGCGGTGGCCCCGAGTCGCTGCTGACCGCGCTGGAGCAGGGCGTGCTGACGGCCGGGACCCCCGCCGTGCTCGCCGGCGACGACCTGACCACCCCGGTCCCACCGGACACGACCCCGATCGTCACCGACGGGCTGCGCCGCCGCGAGCTCAACGTCGGCCGCGTACGCGACAACCTCAGCCAGACGATGACCTCCGACGAGGAGACCCGGCAGGGGCGCCAGCGTTCCGACCTGCTGCCGTTCCCGGCCGCGGGGCACGAGACCCTCACGGCGTACCAGGGGATCCGGTCCGTCACCGCCTCCAGCAGCGCGGCCTTCGCCGACACCCTGGCGCCGACCGAGGTGTCCCACCTGCCGTTCGCGGCGCTCGACGGCGACCCGCGCACGGCGTGGCGGTCCGACCCGCTCGCGCCGGCCGCCGGCCAGTGGCTGGAGGTCACGTTCGACACCCCGCGCCGGGTGGACGAGCTCACCGTCGACTTCGACACCGACCTGCGCGACGCCACCCCGATCGGCTACGTGCGGGTCAGCACCGACCAGGGCGCCGTCGAGCGCCAGGTGCCGCAGCGCCCGGGTCCGCACCGGGTCGACCCGCTGCCCGGCCTGACCACGACGGTCCGGGTGACCGTGCTGGCCCTGGCCCCCGGCTTCCCCGACGGTGCCGTGGGCCTGCGTGAGCTCGGGATCCCGGGGCTGGCGGCGGAGCGCGCGCTGCGGGTTCCGGCCGACTCCCCCAGCGGACGGCCGCCGGTCTACGCGTTCGCCCGCGGCCCCGAGGACCGCGCCGCCTGCTTCGCGCCCGCCGGCACCATCCACTGTGACCAGTTCCTGCGCCGCACCGGCGAGGAGCCGCTCGGCCTGGACCGCATCTTCACCACGCCCACCAGGACCGACTACGCCGTCCGGCTGACCGCGCGCCCGCGGCCCGGCGGCGCGGTGCCCCTGGACGCCCCCGTCGAAGCGGAGTCCTCGTCGGTCCTCGCCGGCGACCCGCTGGTCGGCGCGGACGCCGCCGTCGACGGCGACCCGGCCACCGCGTGGCTGGCCGAGCCGGTCGACCCGACCCCGTCCCTCGACCTGGCATGGGCGGGCAAGCGCCGGGTGGACAGCGTCCGCCTGGTCGTCCCCTCGGCGCCGGTCGCGTCGAAACCGCTCGCGGTCATCGTGCGGGTGGCCGGGCGCGACATCCCGGCCGACATCGGCGCCGACGGCTGGGTGCGGTTCCCGGCCGTGACCACCGACCGGCTCTCGCTCGTGGTGTCCCGCTCCGAGGAGGTCACCGGCGACCCCCGCGACAGCGGCTGGCCGGCACCCGTGGGGTTCGCCGAGGTGGAGGTTCCCGGCGTCACCGCGCGGGCACCGCAGCCCAAGCTCGACGCACCCTGCGGCGCCGGACCGACCGTCACGCTGGACGGCACCGCCTACGCCACCTCGGTCGCCGGCAGCCTCGCCGACGTCCGGGCGGGGCGCGGGCTGGCGATCTCCATCTGCGACGTGTTCGCCAGCGAGTCCGTGGCGCTGGAGGCCGGCGAGCACCGCCTGCACACCACGCCGTCCGCGGCGTTCCTGGTCGACACGGCCACGCTGACCCCGGTCGGCGCGGCCGCGGCGGCACCGCCGGCCACGCGGGCGGTGAGCGTGACCCGCTGGGACTCCACCGTGCGCACGGTGACGGTCGCTCCGGGCGAGGCGGCGCTGCTGGTGATCCCGGAGAACTTCAACAACGGCGCGGCGGCGATCCTCGACGGGAACCGTCTGCGGAAGGTCCGCGTCGACGGATGGCAGCAGGCGTACGAGGTGCCGGCCGGCGCGGGTGGGACGGTGACGCTCGAGTTCACCCCGGACCGGCCGTACCGGGCAGGCCTGGCCGCCGGCGCCGCCGCCGTGGTGCTGGTGCTCGCGCTGGCGCTCATCCCGGTGCGGCGCCGGGCAGGGGCGGCCGTCGTGGAAGCCGGCCCGCCGTCGTGGTGGATCGTCGTGCCGCTCGGCCTGGTCGCCGTCGTGCTCGGTGGCTTTCCCGCGTTGGCGCTGCTGATCGCGGCGATGATCGGCCGGCAGCTATGGCCCAGGCTGCTGCCCGTGGTGGCCGCCGCGGCGGCGGTCATCGGCACCGCGATCGCGGTGTTGGGGCGCGTGCAGGGGCACGGACAGGACTGGGCCTACACCGGCCCGACCCAGGCCGCGATGCTGGCCGCGGTGTGCGCGGTGGCCGCGACCCTGGCCCCGTCGGCCAAGGAACCTCGCGCCGAAGCGCCCTATCGGGCCACCCTGGGCCGGTCGGTGCGGCTGTTCCGCTCCTTCCTGCGCGAGCAGACCGACCCGGACCACTTCTACTCCACGCTCGCCGCCGACTCGGTCCGCCAGCTCGGGTCCTATCTGGACCTTCGCCACGCGGTCGTGCTCGACGTCGGCGGTGGGCCGGGATACTTCGCCGAGGCCTTCCAGAGTGCCGGGTCCACGTACCTCGGACTCGATCCTGAGGCCGGCGACCTCCCGGAGCCCGGCAACGGTGGGGCGGGGGCGCCGTCCGTGCGCGGCAGTGGCACGGCGTTGCCCGTGCGCGGCGCGTCGGTCGACGTCTGCTACTCCTCCAACGTCGTCGAGCACGTGGAGACCCCGGAGCGGATGCTCGACGAGATGGTCCGCGTGACCAGGCCCGGCGGCACGCTGTTCGTGTCGTTCACGCCGTGGCTGTCGCCGTGGGGCGGGCACGAGACCGCGCCGTGGCACTACCTCGGCGGGACCCGCGCCCGCCGGCGGTACGCGCGCAAGAACGGCCGCGAGCCCAAGAACCGTTACGGGGAGACGCTCTTCCCCGTCAGCGCGGCCCAGGTGCACCGCTGGGCGCGGGCCGCCGCCCGCCGGGGGCAGATCGAGATCGTCGATGTCCTGCCCCGCTATCACCCCTGGTGGGCGCAATGGTCCGCCCGGGTGCCGTTGCTCCGCGAAACGATCACCTGGAACTACACATTGGTACTGCGACGTCCGAAATCTTGGGGGTCGCGGACGGAAGTGACTGAGTAGTAACCTGCTCGCCAGCAGCGCGTTCCCCCCTGTCAATACCTACATTGTGGAGGCACCCCATGACGTCCCGCGCGGTCAGTGCCGTGCTCTTCGGCGTCGGCGTGGTAGCCGTGGTCTTCGCCGCCGGGCTGGCTTTCGTGGTCGGCCCGCGAGCGGCCCAGCTCCCCTACGACCTCGAGCCGACGCAGTCGATAGCCGAAGCACCGAACGCCACCTTCATGCAGATCACCAACGGCTCGGTGGCGGTCAACACGGGCACCCTGCGCTCGACGATCCGGGTCCAGGCCGACCGGAAGGCGACCGCCGCACTGACCGGTGACCTCGACGGCTCGGCCGCCGTGTGGCTGGTCGGCCAGGACGTGGTGCGCACCGACAACAACGAGCGGGTCAGCGCGTACAGCACCTCGCTCGCCGTCGACCGCAAGACCGCCGCCGCCCAGAAGTGGGACGGGCAGTGGCTCGACACCGGCGGCAACCGCGAGAAGGTCGACTACTCGGGCCAGATCTACAAGTTCCCGTTCGGCACCGAGAAGAAGGACTACCAGATCTTCGACCGGGACGTGCTGGGCACGCAGCCCGCCAAGTTCGTCAAGACCGAAGAGATCGAGGGCCTGGAGACCTACCAGTTCACCCAGGAGATCCGCGAGGCGCGCCAGCAGGTGCCGGCCGACCGGATGGCGGTGCTGGTCGGCGCGCTCGCCCCGGGCGCGACCTCGGGCGAGATCGTCTACGACAACACCCGCACCGTGTGGGTCGAGCCGACGACTGGTCAGTTCATCAAGGTCCAGGAGGTCCAGCACAAGAACCTGCTGGCCAACAACGGCGTCTCGGTGACGATCCTCGACGCGACCTTCACCTACACCGACGACACCATCAAGAAGAGCGCCGACACGGCGTCGAGCAACCGCCAGCTGCTGATGCTGGTCAAGCTCTGGGGACCGCTGGTCCTGCTGCTGCTCGGCCTGATCCTGATCGGCGGCGCCCTGCTGCTGATGCGGCGGCGTCCGGCCGCCCAAGCGGTGGCACCGGCCCCGGAGCCCGAAGAGGTCGGCGCGGGCCGACACGTCAAGGGGTCCTGACCCTCAGCGCGACCGACGGCGGCGGAGCCAGTGCCTGGCTCCGCCGCCGATGGGCCTCCGACGCCTCGACTGGTCGCCCGTTGGATAAAGTCGCCACTTGTGCAGCTCGATGATCTTCTGCGTCGGCATGCCCAGGCCTGGGCGGACGCCACCCGGCATCCGTTCCTGACCGGCGTGCGCGACGGCACCCTCCCGCCGGCCGTCTTCGCCGAGTGGCTGGTCCAGGACCACCACTTCGTCGCCGACCTGCTGGCGTTCCAGGCACGGATGCTGGCCCGCGCGCCCCGGCCCGCGCAGGCCGTGCTGGCCGCCGGTGCGGTCGCGCTCGTCGACGAGCTGACCTGGTTCGAGGACCGGGCCGAGCGGCACGGGCTGGACCTGGCCACCGCGCCCGGGCCGGCCACGCTGGCCTACCGCGAGCTGCTCGCCAGGCTGGACGCCGCGCCGGTGCCGCAGTCGCTGGTCGGGCTGTGGGCCATCGAGCGGGCCTATCTGGACGCGTGGACGTTCGCGGCTCCGGGTGCGCCGGACTTCCGGGAGTACGTGGAGCACTGGACCGCGCCGGGGTTCGCGGACTATGTGGCCGGGTTGGCGTCGGCCGCTGAGCACGCGCTCGGTGCGGACAGCGCCGACGAGGTGTTCACCGCGGTCGCCGCTGCCGAGGCCGCCTTCTGGGGAGGCAACGCATGAGTCTGGCCGCGACGCTCTGGCAGGACAACGCCGACCTGGCCGCATCCGCGCTGGCGCATCCCTTCGTGCGACGGCTCGGTGACGGCACCCTCCCCGAGCCGGTGTTCGCCGGCTACGTCGCCCAGGACGCGTTCTACCTCGAGTCGTTCGCCCGCGCGTACGCCCTGGCCGTCGCGCACAGCCCGGACCGCGCCGGATTCGACGCGTTCGCCGACCTGCTGGCCGGGGTGCGCGACGAGCTTGCACTGCACGAGGGCTACGCGGCGCGGTTCGGCATCGACCTGGCCGACGTCTCGCCGTTGCCGGCCACGCTGGCGTACACGGACTTCCTGCTCGCCACCGCGGCGCTCGGCGGTCCCGGCCAGACCTGCGCGGCCCTGACGCCGTGCATGCGCCTCTACGCCCACCTCGGTCGGTCACTCGCCGACGGCACACCCGACGACCGCTACGGCGACTGGATCCGCACCTACGCCGACCCGGCGTTCGAGGAGCTGGCGGCCACGTCGGAGGGTCTGCTGGACAGGTACGGCGACACCCGCACCGCGCCCGTCTACCGCCGCGCGATGCGCCTCGAGGTCGAGTTCTTCGAGGCGGCCTACCACGCCGGCCGGAGTGCGTAATGTGACGCAGGGCGGCTTCGCATTCACGGGGGGAACTACATGCGAGCAACGTTCATGCGACGCCGGCTGCTGGCCGCGGTGGTTGTCGGGGGGTTGATCGCCCTCCCGAGCGGGGTCGGTGCGCCGGCCGTGGCCGCGCCGGTCGAGAGCGGCAGCCAGGCCGAGGCCTGGGGAACCAACGCCGAAGGACAGCTCGGCATCGGGACGGTCGGGGAGGCTGCCAACTGGCCGACGGCCGTCACGGTGGCCGGCCCGCACACCGTGCGCGCGGTCTCCGCCGGCTTCGCCCACGGCCTGGCCCTGCTGTCCGACGGCACGGTGAAAGCGTGGGGATCCAACGAGTTCGGCCAACTCGGCGATGGCACCAGGACCTCGCGGCCGATCCCGGGAAGCGTGGCAGAACTCAGCGGGGTCACGGCCGTCGCCGCCGGCGGCCGCTTCAGCCTCGTCCTCCTTCGGGACGGCACGCTACGCGCGTGGGGCTTCAACTTCTCGGGCCAGCTGGGCGACGGCACCACGTCTGACCGCACACTTCCGGTGCCGGTGGAAGGCCTGCCCGGCCGCGTGAGCGCGATCGCGGCCGGGAACAACTTCGCTCTGGCGCTGCTGGCCAACGGCACCGTCATGGCGTGGGGCGACAACTTCGACGGACAGCTCGGCCAGGGCCAGGCCGACGGCCAGCCGCACCCGGTCCCGCTCGCGGTGCGCCTGCCCCAGCGGGTGACCAGCATCGGCACCGGCGCGTACCACAGCCTGGCGGTGTTGACCGATGGCTCGCTCCGCGGTTGGGGCTTGAACGCCACGGGCGAGCTGGGGATCGGCAACAGGGTCAGCCCGCAGCCCAGCCCGGTCGCCACCCTCGGCCTGACCGGAGTGCGGGTCGAGTCCGTCGACGGAGGATTCGGCCACAGCCTGGCTCTGCTGGCCAACGGCCGCGTCAAGGCCTGGGGCAGCAACGCCACGGGCCAGCTCGGCGACGGCACGAACGAGCGGCGGCTGGTCCCGGTCGACGTGCTCGGTCTGACCCGGGTCACCGCTGTCGCCGCGGGTGACGACGGCTCCGCCGCCAACGGGCACAGCCTCGCGATCACCCGTGGCAGCGTCGTCGCGTGGGGACTCAACAGCCACGGTCAACTGGGCATCGGCGGTTTCGCGTCGACCAACCGGGCGCGGGCGGTCACCACGGGCCTCCCCTCGACACACTCGATCTCGGGCGGTCTCAGGTTCAGCCTGGCGTCCTAACCACGTCGGCCGGCGCGGGCGCGGCGGCCGCCCGCGGATCGGCAGGCGGGCGCAGCATCGCCAGGACCGCGACACCCGCGACGGCGGCCAGGATCGCGCTGACCGTGAAGATCCGGTCCAGTCCCGCGGCGTACGCGGCCCGCAGCACCGAGGCCGGTGCCGCGGACAGCAGGTCGGCGTATCCCCCACCGGTGAGCCGTTGCGCGACCGTCGACGGTGACGGGACCGCGCCGGTCAGCGCCGACCGTGCCGCCGCGGTCACCACCGTGGCCAGGATCGGCAGGGCCAGGGCGTAGCCGAGCTGCCGGAACGTGTTCGACGCGCCGTTGGCCATGCCGGCGCGCGACGACGGGACCGCCGACAGCGCGGCCGAGGCCAGCACCGGCGTGCTCAGGCCCACTCCCACGCCTGTGACGCAGAGACCCGGCACCAGGACCGCCCAGCCCGACGAGGGGCCGACCAGCGTGCACAGGGCGGTGCCGAGCGCGACCAGCAGCAGACCGGACCCGATGGTGCAGCGGGGCGCGACACCATGCAGCAGGCGTCCCCCGAGGCCGGCCACCACGAACGCGCCCACCGCCATCGGGGCCAGCACCAGACCGGCACTCAGCGCGCCCAGGCCCAGCACCGATTGTGCCCACAGCGAGACGAAGACCAGGTTGGCGAACGCCGCCGCGGTCAGCGCCGCCGCCGAAAGCATCAGGACCGTGAACGCCGGTCGCCGGAACAGCGCCAGGTCCAGCATCGGGTCCGCACGGTGGCGTTCCACCACGACGAACACGGCCGCCGCCAGCACGCCGGCCGCCAGCGCGCCTGCCGTGACACGGTCGGTCCAGCCGCTGCCGCCGGCCCGGATCAGGCCGTAGACCACCAGGGAAGCCGCGACCGTGAAGCTGCCCACCCCGGGCAGGTCCAACCGGCCGGGCGCGCCCCGCCCACCAGACAGCGCGATCCGGGCCTCTACTTCGACGTCGAGATCGAGCCCGCGCTCTTCGGCTACACCGCCGAGGCGTCGCTGTGGCTCACCGTGGCGCCTGCCGCACTGACCACCGTCACCAGCGCGCTCGCCACCCATCCACAGATCGGTTTCGCCGCCGCCACCACCGGCCCGTCCAACGTGGTGGCATCGGTGATCGCGAAGGACCTCGCCGCGTTGTACGACTACCTCGCCCACGACATCGGCGCGTTGGACGGTGTCGTCCAGGCCGAGACCGCGCCCGTCGTGCGTCGCCTCAAGGGTGCGGGGACTATGCGTCCTTGGTGAAGCAGGCCCTGATGTTCTTCTCGCCCGGCCGCCCGAGGAAGTCCATCGGTGACTTGCTCGACGGTTTGCTCTTCGGGTCCGCGTCGAGGTTGATCATCCAGAAGTAGATGCCGGCGAGCTCCCGCTCGTGCATCACCTGGCACGCCGCGTCGAACCAGTGCTGCTGGATCTCCGGCTTGATCGAGCCCTTGGCGTGCGGCGACCACGGCTCCGAGTACGCGCCCGTGCGAGCGGCGATCGCCACCTCGGCGAGGACGAGGTCCGACAGCTCACCCGAGCCGCGGTTGTCGTCGAGCCAGTCGTTCCAGCCGTCGACGAGCTTGCTGACCGTGGCGCTGTCGGACACCCGCACCGGCGGGTACGCGTCGACGGAGAGCGTGATGCCCGCCGCCGGACCCTTCTCCTTGAGCCGGTCGTGGTTGGCGCTGTAGTCCAGCTCGCCCGAGAAGACGGCCTTGACGCCGGTGGCGACCGTCTTCCAGCCCGTCGTGTTGCTCTCCAGCGAGCTGAGCTCGGTGCCGACGACGAACGTGGCGGACTTGGCCTTCTCGGCCACCTTGCCGTATCTGACCAGCATGTCCCGGTAGGAGGCGAACCACTTGGTCTTGCTCGACGGGCGGATCGAGCCCCGCCACATGTCCGGGTCGTCCTTGGTCAGGTTGCGCTCGCTGAGCATCGGCCGGATCGCCGTGCGCAGGTCGCGCTTGGCCGCCTCGTCGAGCACCAGGGCCAGCCGGGCCGGCGACGGGGTGATCGGGTTGTCCGTCTTGACCTCGTCGGCGTACGCGGAGTCCATCGTGAAGGAGAACGAGACGGAGACGGCGTTGGCGCCCAGCGCGACCACGTGGTCGAGGATCTTCTGCGCCTTGGCCCGCACGATCTGGTCGGTGTCGTTGGGGTTGTTCTCCCAGTAGATCGCGATGCCGTGCTGGCGCATGCCCGGCTGCCACGGGTCCTTGACCTTGACGACCGGCTTCTCGCTCGGCGCGCCGCCAGGCCCCGCGGTCGCGCCGGGCGGCTCGTCCGTGACCCGGTCGAGCGGGTCTCCCTCACCGGACGAGCAGCCGCCGGCCAGCAGCAGGACGGCACAGGCCGCCGCGGCCCACCGCCGACTCATATCGGCTTCGCGATCACGACGAACTGCTGCTGCCCGCCGCGCAGGTGGCGGATCAGGCCGCGGACGGCGCCGACCGCTTCCATGATCGAGAACAGGGGCACGAGCAGGATCACGGCTATTCCCTCCCACCACCGGTACTTGGCCCGGCGGGAGACGCTCACGTTGATCCGCAGCCCTTCCGAATAGAGCCAGATGGCGTACGCCATGTTGAGCGCCCAGATCGGCAGCACCCACAGCGTGAGCGGCACCGTGTCGAACGACCCGAGCACCCACCCGACGAGCAGGATGGTGCCGAGGTGCTGGAACGGGCTGATCACCCAGGTGAACGTCGAATATCCGATGTAGAGCCGGTCGCGCAGCGGGATCCGGTCGTCGAGCGCGAGGCCGATCAGTCCCCACGCCCAGCGTTCGCGCTGCCGGAAGAAGTCGCGCACGGTGGCGGGCGAGGCGCCGTAGCACCGGCCCGCGAACCACGCGCTGCGCCCGGGATAGCGGCGGCTGAAGACGAGCGCGAACTGGGCGTCCTCGACGATCGCCTCGGGACCGAAGTCCCAGCCGATCTCGGCCTCCACCGAGGCCCGCACCAGCAGCAGCTCGCCGTGCACGCCGGCGACGGGATAGCCGCTGCCGGTGAACGCCGAGTAGACCGTGACGTCGGCGATCGGCCGGCTCGCGTCGGCCAGCCAGGTCAGCCGGTTGCCGGCGTGCTCGCGCGGGTAGGTCAGGATGCCCTGGGCGAGGTGGGCCGCCTCGTCGCCGCGGTCGCGCTGCTGCTCGATGAGCCGGGCGACGGCGATCGCCGTGTCGAGGCCGACGCCGGTGTCGTCGTCCATGTGCAGCACCCAGACGTCGGCGCGGTCCTCGTGCTGCGCGATCCGCAGCTCGTGCGCGTAGTTGTTGGCGCGCGACTTGAACTTCGTGCCGTTGACCGTGTGGTAGCTGCGCGGGACCGTGACGACCCGGATGTAGCGGCTGATCTCGCCGAGCCGGTAGATCTGCTCCGCGGCCTCGCAGCCCTCTTCGATGACGACGTCGACCCGCAGCTTCGGGAAGCATTCGGGCAGGTACGTGATGTACGAGCGGACGACGCGGTCCAGCGCGGGATAGGTGTCGTTGCGGCCGATGGTCGGCACGACCACCACGAGCCGGTCCCGGCAGCGGATCACCTGGTCGTCGGCGGCGGTGAGCCGGTCGCGACGCAGCCGCCGCAGGGTGATCACGGCGCCGACCAGGCCCGCGATGGTGCCGATCACCGGGTACGTCCACACGATGGTCACGACGGCGCCGAGCGGCCCGGTCGACTTGACGCTCAGGAACATGGTGATCGCGAGGACGACGAGGAACCAGGCGGCGAGCGGCCACATCCGCGGGAGCCAGCTCGCGTGACGCTGTGCCATCGTCGTCGCACGGGCCGTGATCGGCATGCGCACGGCGGGCATCACGTGCGTCTCACCGGGGTGGTACTGGCGCGGGATGATCTGTGTGCGCTCGCCCGGCTCGTCGCGGCGCTCGGCCCCGACGTGGGTTGTCACACGGTGTCCTTCCGGGTCAGCAATGCGACGGTGTAACCCGTGGTCCACCAGCTGTCGGCGACATCGTAACCCTCTTCGAGAACTTCCTTCTTGTTCCCGTCGAGCTCGTCGAGCGGATTGGCATACTCGCCGAGGCGCAGCACCCAGATCCGCTTGGTGTCCTTGAACCGGGCGGCCAGGTCCGTGTGCTCGCTGGCGACCATCCAGCCGTCGGTGCGCATCGGCCGGTCGACCAGCAGGTCGGTGGGCCGCCGGTCGGCCGGCAGGTAGTGGGCGATGACGTCGCGGTTCAGCACACCGGGACCGCGGTCCTTGAGGCCGTAGACGATGCCGTCGCCGGGCTGGACGTCGCGCTCGAGCAGCGCCACGACCACCTTGGTGTCCTGGTAGCGGAACGAGGGCTTGCGCACCTCGACCTGGCCCGGCAGGGCGAGCACGGCCAGCGCGGCCATCGTGGCGAGGATCGCGACCAGCCCGCGCTTGGCGAGCAGCAGGCCGACCAGGATGGCCCAGCCGACGATCGTGTAGAGCACGTAGCGCTGCTGCCACAGGTGGGCGACCGTGCCCAGGGCCATCAGGATCGCCACGGGCACGACGCCGATGGTGATGCCGACGATCGCGCCCTTCTCGCGGGAGACGGCGGCCACGCCGAGGGCGATGATGGCGCCGCCGATCAGCGCGCCACCGAAGAACTCCAGGCCGTACGCCTCGACGCGGTGCAGGTCGGTGAACGGGATCCAGCCGATCTGGTTTCCCTGTTGCCGACGACCGATCAGGATGATCGGGACGAGCGGGAGAATCCCGGCGAACGCGCTGGGAATCCACCGCCACAACAGCTTGCGCTTGAGCACGAGGACGGCCAGGCCGTGCGCGGCGAGCAGCAGCATGGCCACCAGGTGCATCAGGCCGACCCCGGCGACCGCGGCCGCGTACATCATCGCGATGCCGAGGGTGAACCCGTCGAGCATCCGGATCAGCAGCAGCGTCGCGATGGCGGCGAAGAGCACGGCGAACGCGTACGGCCTGGCCTCCTGCCCGAAGCGGGTGGCGATCGGCATGATCGCGAAGGTCAGGCCGGCCAGCAGGCCGATCTTGTAGCTGCCGAGGCGGTTGCCGATCAGGCCGATGACCGCGGCGGCGCCGGCCATCGCGAGCAGCGACGGCAGGCGCAGCGCCAGGTCGGAGTCGCCGAAGACGGTGGTCCACAGGCGGAGCGCCACGTAGTACGGGCCGATGCTGGCGTCGGTGCCCTTGAGCTGCAACCAGAACTCGGACCACGACACCGTGGTGTTGCCCCAGCTCGCGAACTCGTCGGCCCAGAGGCCGGGCCGGGTCAGCCCGACGAGGCCGAGCGCCAGGGTCAGCAGCGCCGGTGCGCCCCAGGCGGTGCGGCGCAGCCACGCGGCCTTGCGCAGGCGGCGCTCGGACTCCTCCTGGCTCGGGGTCTTCGGCAGCAGGATGGTCGCGTCCGTCGGGGGTTCCAGCGGCTTGTCCACCACACCGACCCGGCGCGGCAACGGAATGTGCACCTCGCCGTTGGGTGTGGCCACCGGAAGCTGGGAGCGCGCGGCCTCGTTCATCGGTGCAGGATAGGGCCGGCGCCGGCAAAGGCGAATTCGGTCACCGCGTCAGTCCCCCGCGCCACAGGCGGTGCCGTCGCCGTTGCGGTCCAGGCCGTGCCGGTCCCGCTTGCCCGGAATCTGCAGCGACTCGTAGCCACGGTCCTCGAGCCATCCGCATTTGTCCGTCACGTCGGCCGGAAACGTCCACGGCACGCAAACGTCGCGGTCGCCGTACGCGTGGTCGCAGCCGTCCGTGCCCTCGGCGATCCGCACACCGCCGGTCGGCGAGGGCTGCGCGGCGTTCGGCTTGGCGTCGGGCTGGTCGGCGAAGTTGTGGATGAGCGGTGGCGGCGCACCCGTCGGGCCGGTCGGCCCGGGGTCGCTGGCAACGGGCTCGGACCCGGTGTCGCCGAGGTCGGCCGGCTCGTCGGCCGGCGTCGTGGAGGGCGAGCCGGCGAGCCACTGCCCCGCGCCGCCGCCACCACCGGAGACCAGCACTCCGACCAGGACGAGCACGAGCACCACCGGCACCGCCGCGAGACCCAGCTGCTCGCGGCGGCTGCGGCCCCGTACCCATCCGGCGGCGGCCGTGAACCAACGGCTCATCCGAGCTTGACCCACTTGGCGACCGAGGGGATCCCCTTGGCGTTGTGCACGAAGAGCATGTACCAGCCGGGCGGGGCGACGTTGGGGTTGTTGGTGACGTTCAGGTCGATCGCGTTGTTGGCCTTGACGGTCAGCGGAAGCTCGACGAACCGCTGGTTCGGGTCGGACGAGTGCGTCACCGCCGCGGGGCGGATCAGCGAGGCACGCGTGATGGCCCCGTTGGTGGTGATCCGCTGCGTGCTGCCGTACGCCCAGTTGGTGTTGGTCACGGTCTTGATCTGCGGCCGGGCGCCCTTGAACAGGTACGGCGGCGAGTAGATCGAGATGCGGGTGTCGAACGAGCCGTTGCCGGGGTTGTCACCGACCGCCATCACCCGGCCGTCGGGCAGCAGGAACGCCGACGAGTGGTACGTGCGCGGCACCGGGTCGGTGGCCATGCCGGACTTGAACGTGTTGGTCGCCGGGTCGAAGATCGACGCCTCGAACACCGGGTCGGCCCGGTTGTGCAGGGCGCCGCCGGTCTCGAAGACCGTGCCGTCGGGCAGCAGCACCAGCGAGACGTACATCTTGCCCTGGGCACCGGTCTGCGGAACGCCACCGGTCAGCTTGCCCTGCGGGATCAGCGGGCCGGCGGTGTAGCGCGGGTTGGCCGCCTTGAGGTCGATGATGTCGGTCAGCCGGCCGGCGGTCGCGCCGGTGTCACCGTTGCCGCCGCCGACCGTGAGCACCCGCTGCGCCTGCGCCGGCGGCAGCATGACGCTCATCGACTGGTCGCGCTCGTCCTTGTTCTGCAGGCCGGGCACGTCGGTGATGGTGTTGGCGCCGTAGTTGTAGATCGAGGCGCCGGTGCCCGGCAGGCCGTTGCCGAACGTGTGGCTGCCGGTGTAGAACAGCCGGCCGTCCTGCATCAGCACCATCGACGGGTAGAGCCCCCACCACGCCCAGGTCTGCTTGACCTGGTCCATCGGCAGCCACTTCTGCTGCGCGGCACTGTAGTAGTCGGTGGTCGTGGTGCCCGTCGAGTCCTCGCCGAGGCCGCCGAGCGAGATGATGTCGCCGTTGCCGAGCATGGTCGCCGACGGGTACCAGTGGCCGGCGAGCATGTCGTTGGTCCGCGTGTACTTGTTCGTGGCCGGGTCGAACAGGTACGAGTTCTTCAGGCCCTTGTAGCCCACGGTGCCGTCGGCGCTCGGGTAGTCCTTGTTGCCGCCCATGACCAGCACGCGGCCGTCGGCGAGCTGCACGTGACCCGAGCAGAACAGGTCGACCGGCGTCGCGACGTTGGTGAAGCTGCCGTTGGCCGGGTCGTACACGGCGGTCTTGAACGTGCCGGCGGCGAACGCGTTGGGGTCGTTGCCGGAGCCCGCGACGAGCAGCACCTTGCCGTTGTGCAGCACCACCGAGTGGATGCCGCGCACGGTCGACTCGTACGGCATCACCTGCCACTTGCCCTTGATGCAGTTGTTCGCGTCGGTGCACGCGGTCGGCGAGCCGATCGCGGTGCTCACCTCGGTCATCGAGTAGTCGTCGGTGGTGAGCGTGCCGATGCCGTAGACGGACACACCCCAGGTGACCTGGTCGGTGTTGGCCGGCACCGGCGGCGTCCGCACGGTCTTCTGGGTCCAGGCGTTGGTCGCGGGCAGCGTGGCCGGGTCCATCCAGTACTGCCAGCCGGCCGTCTTGTCGTGCCTGAACAGCGTCATCGCGTTGGCCGCGGTGGTCGACTTGTACCAGACCGAGAGGTCGTACTGCTTGCCGGCGGTGACCCGCGGCGCGCACTGGGCGCTCTCGGTCATCATCGCCTTGCGGTCACCGTCGTTGAGCCGCGTGACCGCGACCCGCAGGCCCTTGCCGGTGCGCCCTTCGGCCGTGCTGGCCAGCGTGTACGTGTTGTCGCCCTGGCCCGACCTCTCCCAGCACGTGGGGAAGCCGTCGGCGCCGATCTGCTCGACCCCCGGGTTCTGCACGAGGTTGGCGGCGGCCTGCGCCGGCGAGGCGATGAACACCCCCGCCGTCAGCAAGAGCGTGAGCGCGAGGAGTCGGCCGAGTCCCCGTCGGAGTTCCGGGCTGAACATCGGCACGGCTTCCGTGTTGTGCACGGCATCTCCCGTCGATCCACGTCTGGGCCGTTCCGCAGGCTACCGGTCATCGCCATCCCGGCCAATATTGCTTTGCCCGCAACTGTCCGAATAGATCCCTTACCAGGCAAGACTTTCTCCGGATCTGCCCATATCCACGTACGCGCCGGTAACGAGCCGTTGACCAGGAGTGCCGGCGGCGTGGTCCACAATCGTCGGCATGGTGACTTCCTCGGCGGACGCGGACCGGACGGCTCCCGTGATGCGCCCGGTGGACACGGCTGTCGAGCCGTTCCTCGCGGCGGTCGCGGACGAGCGGCGTCAGGCCGACGCGCGGGCGTTGGCCGCGCTGATGGCCGAGGTCACCGGCGAGCCGCCGGCCTTGTGGGGCGGGGGCATCGTGGGATTCGGCAGCTACCACTACCGCTACGAGAGCGGGCGGGAAGGCGACGCGCCGCTGGTCGGCTTCGCGCCACGCAAGACGCGGCTGGTCGTCTACCTGGAGGCCGGCTACGAAGCCCGTTATCCGGAGACGTTGGCCGCGCTCGGGCCGCACGAGACAGGCAAGGGCTGCCTCTACCTCAAGCGGCTGGCCGACGTCGACGAGGGCGCGCTGCGGGAGCTCGTCGAGGGCACGGTCCGCGCGCACCGCGGCTGAGACACACCGAACACCCCCGGCGTCGCCGCCGAGGGTGTTCGGTTGTTCGGGTCAGGCCACGCGCCGCCGCCGACGCAGGGCGACCAGGCCGAGCCCGGCGACCGTCAGCGCGCCGCCGACGCCGGCGAGCTGCGGCAAGGACAGGCCGCCGACCGCGGGTCCCGTCACCGGCAGCATGCCGCCGGTGGCCGGGCAGGTCTGGGCCAGGTCGAAGGTGCCGTCGGCGCCGGTGACCACCGCGGTGGCGCTGACGATCGAGAACGGGTTGACGAGCTCGCCGGAGGGCGACAGGCCCGCCGAGGTCCGGATCCAGGCCCGGTCACCGACGATCGCGCGGTCGTTCGCCGGCTCGGCGGTGATGGTCTCGGTCTGCGGACCGCCCTCCGTCGCGAACTCGATCGTCAGCGTGCGGAACTCGCCGGCGCCCTTCGGCGCCGCGAAGACCCAGACGTCCTCGCCCGGGAACGGGCCGCCGCCGAGGTTCGGGTCGCACCTGTGGACGGGGAACGCCGCTGCGGTCTTGCCGGTGTCAGCGGGATCGATGTTGACGGTGGTGTCGGCCCGGGCCGGTGCGGCTCCGAGCCCGAGAATGGCAACCGCGATCGCGGCGCCACCGAACCGGGCAAGTACGGATAACTTCACAAGATCACCCCAACTGCCGTCGAAGCTCATGAACGGGGCGCGACCCACTGTCAGGTAACCATGTAGGAACGATCTTCATGTCCTTTATCAGGAGTCAACGTGATTTGTACCCGAAAATGGCGGTACGTGATGAGATGAGACGTGCGGAAGGGTGGGGAGGACCGGCGTAGCACCAACGGCGTGACCCGCGCCGTGTTCGCCACCGCCGCGCTGGTGGTGGTGATCGCCGGCATGCGCGCCGCCGGCGGGCTGCTCGGCCCGATCCTGCTCGCGCTCATCCTGGTGGTCACGCTCAGCCCGATCCGGTCCGCGCTGACCCGCTGGATACCCGGGTGGCTGGCGACCACGGTGTTGATCATCGTGTTGTACGGGATCCTGGCCGCCGGCGTGGCGTCGCTGGTCGCGGCCGGCATCCAGCTCGCGTCGCTCGCCCCGCGCTATTCGGACCGGGTCAGCGAGATCGTCGACGACGTGCAGCGGTGGCTGCAGGACCTTGGCGTCGAGGCCAACGACGCGGAGCAGCTGGTCACGCGGATCGACCCGAGCACGCTGGCCAACATCGCCCAGACCGCAGCCGGCGTGGTGATCAACCTGCTGACCAACATCGTGTTCCTGGTGACGCTGCTGCTGTTCATGGCGGTCGAGACCGGCGGCTACCCCAGCCGGATGGCGCGGGCCGACCTGTTCCGCCCCTCGCTGACCAGGGCGCTGCGCCAGTTCGTCCACGGCACCCGCCGCTACCTCGTGGTGTCCACCGTGTTCGGCCTGATCGTCGCGGTCTTCGACGGGATCGCCCTGTGGATCCTCGGCATTCCGCTGGCCACGCTGTGGGCCGTGATCGCCTTCGTCACCAACTACATCCCCAACATCGGCTTCGTCATCGGCCTGGCCCCACCGGCGGTGCTCGGCCTGCTCGAAGGCGGCTTCGGGCTGATGATCGCGGTGATCGTGGTCTACAGCGTGATCAACTTCGTGCTCCAGTCGATCGTCCAGCCGAAGATCGTCGGTGACAGCGTCAACCTCTCGGTCACGGTGACGTTCCTGTCCCTGATCTTCTGGACGTTCATCCTGGGCGGCGTCGGCGCCATCCTCGCCGTCCCGCTCACCCTGCTGGCCCGGGCGCTGCTGGTCGACGCGTCACCGGGCACGCGCTGGGCCGACATCTTCCTGGCGGGCAGCGGCAGCCTGCGCGGGGAGGCGACCTGGCGGGCCGGCCAGGAGCCGACGGGCAAGCGGCGCTGGATGGTCGGCCGCCGGCGTCCCCAGAACCCCTGGCAGAAGTAGCCGGGCGCGCCACGTCATCGACATGGCTCGCGGTGTCCACATCGCGCCATGTCCGCACTGCGGCAGGCTTCGGTAACACGAACATGAATATCCGGACTCCAGGATGCGTGCAGCGAACCACCGCGCGAAGGAGTCCCCCATGTTCAGTCGTCTGCTCGCCGGCGTCATCGCCGGCGTGGCGGCCCTGCCCGGAGCCGCGCTGGCCAACGGTCCCGCACCCGGGAGCCCGGCCACCCCCGCTCCCGCGGGCCAGGGCGTCCAGATCACCCTCGTCACCGGCGACACCGTCTCGCTGGTCCAGGCCGCCGGAGGCCGCCAGGCGGCCAGCGTGACGCCCGCGCCCGGCCGCGAGCGGGTCACGTTCCACACCCTGGAGGTCGACGGTGGGCTGCGGGTCCTGCCCAGCGACGCCGTGCCGCTCATCGAGGCCGGCCGGCTCGACGTCGACCTGTTCGACGTGGAGAAGCTGGTCGCCGACGGCTTCGGCGACGCCGCCTCCACGACCCTGCCGCTCATCGTGCGCGGTGGCACCGCCGGCCAGCGCACCAGCGCGAGCCTGCCCAGCATCGACGCGCGCGCGATCGCGCCGGCCAAAGACAGCCTGGCGGACTTCTGGCGGGCGCAGACCGGCCCGGCTGCGCGCACTACCGGCGCCACGACGATCTACCTCGACGGCAAGGTCCACGCCAGCCTGGACCGCAGCGCCGCGCAGATCGGCGCTCCGGCGGCGTGGCAGCGCGGGCTCGACGGGCGCGGCGTCAAGGTCGCGGTGCTGGACACCGGCGTCGACGCCACCCACCCCGACCTGGCCGGCCAGGTGATCGAGGCGCGCAACTTCAGCGACAGCGCCGACGCCGTCGACCACCACGGGCACGGCACCCACGTCGCCTCGACCATCGCCGGCACGGGCGCCGCGTCCGACGGCCGCCGCAAGGGCATCGCGTACGGCGCCCACCTGCTGGTCGGCAAGGTGCTCGGCGACACCGGCAGCGGCTCCGAGTCGCAGATCATCGCGGGCATGCAGTGGGCCGTCGACAGCGGCGCCAAGGTGGTCAGCATGAGCCTCGGCGGCGATCCGACCGACGGCCTCGACCCGATGAGCCTGGCGGTCGACGAGCTCAGCGAGCGCAGCGGCGCCCTGTTCGTGATCGCGGCCGGCAACGCCGGCAGCGCCTCCAGCGTCGGCTCCCCGGGCGCGGCCCGCAGCGCGCTGACCGTCGGCGCCGTCGACCGCGACGACCGGCTCGCCAGCTTCTCCAGCCGCGGCCCCCGCCTCGGCGACCAGGGCGTCAAGCCGGAGCTCACCGCGCCGGGCGTCGACATCGTCGCGGCCCGCGCGGCCGGCACCACGATGGGCGGCCCGGTCGACGCGAACTACACGGCGGCGTCCGGCACCTCGATGGCCACGCCGCACGTGGCCGGCGCCGCCGCGATCCTGGCGCAGGAGCACCCGGACTGGACCGGCACGGCGATCAAGAACGCGCTGGTCAGCACCGCACAGACCGCCCCGGACCTGCCGGTGTACGCACAGGGCGCCGGCCGCGTCGACGTCGCCCGGGCCACCGCCCAGGCGGTCACCGGCACCGGCGTCGCCGACTTCGGCCTGCACACCGTGGGCGGCACGCCGACCACGGGCACCCGGACGCTGACCTACAGCAACAGCGGCGACTCCCCCGTGACGCTGGTGCTGACCGGCCCGGCCGCCGTGAAGCTGAGCGCCGCCACCGTGACCGTGCCCGCGCGCGGGACCGCGACCGTCGACGCGACCGTCGACTTCGGCACGCTGCCGCTCGGCACGCTCAGCGGCTGGATCACCGCGACCGCGACCGCCGTCAAGGTCACCACGGCCGTCGGCGCGATCAAGGACGGGCCGGTGCACCACGTCACCGTCCGGGCGCTGGACCGCACGGGTGCGCCCGCCGCGCTGCCGGTGCTGACGCTGTTCGGCGACGACGCCCGCAACGACGTGCTCGCCTGGGCGTCCGAGGGCGGCGCCACCTTCGAGGTCCGGGAAGGCACGTACATCCTGCAGGGTGTGCTGGAAGACGGTGCCCGCAACGACGAGCAGGCCACGCTGATGACCATCCCGGAGCTCACGGTCGACCGCGACGTCGAGGTCGTCGTCGACGCCCGCAAGGCCCGGCCGATCCGGATCGAGACGCCCAAGCCGGCCGAGCAGCAGGCGGTGCTGTCCTACTACGTGCACCGCGTCACCGGCACGGGCCGCTCCATCGCCCACGGCGTCATGCACTTCAGCAACGTCGAGCAGGTCAACGTCGTGCCGACCAAGCCGGTCCGGGCGGGCAGCTTCGAGTTCTCGTCGCGCTGGCAGCTCGTGGCGCCGATGGCGGTAGCCAGTGTGCCGGGGGTCAAGGGCCCGGTGGAGCTGCATCTGATGGGCAACTCCCCCGCGTACGACGGGACCCGGCGCTTCCCCCTGGCCCGGCCCGGCGATCGCGACGTGCGCGGCAAGGCGGTGCTGATCCCGGTCGACCAGGAGGACGAGCTGACCAAGATCGACGCGGCGGCCCGAGCCGGTGCGGCGGTCGCGCTGGTCGTCCGCCCGCCGGACTTCTCCACGTGGACCTCGTGGAGCCCTGAGGGCGACCGCCTGCCGATCGTGTCGCTCGCGCTCGACCAGCCCACCGCGGCCCGCCTGACCGGCAAGGCCTCCCTGTCGCTGACGCTCACCACGTCGAGCCCGTACCTCTACGACGTCGTCCAGGTCTCCCCCGGCCGCATCCCGGACCAGGTCGTGCACCAGGTGACGGCGGCCAACAGCCGGCGGATCACCACCGACTACGCGGACAACGGCGGCTTCGACTGGGTACGCGAGCAGCGCTTCGGCTGGCGCCCCTGGCAGGAGTACGCGTGGAACGACACGTCCCGCGACGCCCGCACCCCGTCGGTCCGTGAGGAGTGGGTGTCCGCCGGCGACTCGCTGTGGCAGCACTACGTCTCCGACGGCTACCCGTGGGGCTGGGGTCCGCTGGAAAGCGGCTTCCGCGACGCCCCGCACACGGTCAAGGCCGGCACCGCCAGGGAGAGCTGGGGCGCACCGGTCGTGCGGCCGGCCGACCTGGGCTCTACCCGCGCGGGTGACGTGCTGCGCCTGCGGGTGCCGGCGCTGGTCGACCGGGAGGGCCACTACGCCCACCTGGGCGGCACCGAGGTGGCTGCCACGCTGTGGCGCGACGGCGCGGTGCTGGCCGAGCTTCCGGACGGCTGGCAAGACGTGGTCACGACGCCGGGTTCGTCGGCCTACCGCCTGAAGGTCACCACGGCCCACGGCGGCGACGACTGGACCGTGGCGACCCGCACCGACACGTCGTGGACGTTCCGCTCGGGTGCGGCGGGCGACCTGCCGCTGCTGAGCGTGGACTACGACGTGCGCCGGGACGGGGTGGCGCTGGACTTCAACGCCAAGCTCCGCACGCTGCGCGTGGACGTCTCGACCGACGACGGCACCACCTGGCGCCCGACGACGGTCCGCGACGGTGTGGCCTCGGTTCCGCGGGGCCACAGCGCGGTCTCGCTGCGGGTCCGGGCCACCGACCGCGCCGGCAACACGCTCGACCAGACGGTCGTCCGCGCCTACCCGCGGGACTGACCGAACCGGTCCAACCGGTCCGCCGGGGCTGTGAGCCAGTCCCGGCGGGCCGCCTGGAAGGCCAGGCCGGTGCGGGTGTCGACGCCGGCCAGGGCCATCAGGCGTTCGAGGCGGCGCTGCACCGTACGCTTGCTCACGCCGAGGTGCGTCGCGATCGACTTGTCCGGCAGGCCGGACACCACCAGCGACAGCAGGAGCACGTCGGCCTCGCCGAGGTCCTCCGCCGGGCGGCCGTCCGCCCGCAGGGGCGTGGCCCGCTCCCAGAAGCTCTCGAAGAGCGCGACCAGCGCGTCCAGGAGCTCGCTCGACCGGATCAGCGCGGCCGTCGGCTCGCCCAGGTCGCGGGCCTCGTCCGGCACCAGCGGGCAGATCGCGAGCTCGCCGTCCGCGATCGCCAGACGCACCGGCAGGGTCGGCAGGCTGCGCGCCTCCTCGCCCGCCGTCATCGACTCGAGGATGCTCGGCAGCTCGCCCGGGATCTCCAGCAGCGCCCGCTCGTAGATCGCCCGGTAGCGGACCCCGCGCGCCAGCGCCGTGTCCTCCTCGGTGTTCTCCGGCCCTGGCATCGCGAGTGGGTTGGCGCGGCAGAACCAGAGGATCTCCTTGCGGGCGCCCTCCTGCATCTCCCGCAGCCGGCCGCGCAGCGCGTCTCGGCCCACGATCACCTCGACCAGGCGGTCGGCGTCGCGGCGGCGGCTGTGGCGGCGGAAGTCCTCGCTGAGGGCGGCGATCGTCCGGCGGGCGTCGTCGAGCACCTCCTGGCGGCGCAGCAACGCGTCGCCGAGCGCCACGTCGGGCGCCAACGGCCGGAACACCGGGCCGGCGCTCACCAGCCCCTTCGCGTGCAGGGCCGCGAGCAACGCCTCCGCCTCCGCCGCCGGCAGCGCCGCGGACTCCGCCAGGCTTCCCGCGTCGGCCGCGCCGATCCGGACCAGCAGCCGGTACGCGTCCTGCTCGGCCGCCGAGAGCAGCTCATCCATGCGCGCCACTGTACGAACGACCTGTTGATCATGCGAAGTCCGGCGGCTCTGTGATCAACAGCACTGGCTGGATTAACCCACCATGGAAGTAGGTTAAGTCGAGTTGTTGTCCCGACCCCGCGAAGGTAGACCGACCGTGCCCACGACCCCCGCTCCCGCCGCGGTGCTCGACCGTGCCCGCGCCGGCTGGCCCGCCTGGCATGCCGCCCGGGTCAAGCGAGTGGCCGGCCCGGACGGCAACCTCGCCCTCGTCGAGACGATCTGGGGCGCCGCGGTCGAGGACCACCCGGGCAGCGTGCCGATCGAGCGCCGCGACCTGCGTACCGGCCTGGTCTTCCACGGAGTGCGCCGGTTCGACGCGGACTCACCGGCCATCCGTCACTTCGAGACCATCGACGCCTACCCGTTCGACCCCGACTGGGTGATCGAGGCGCGGTTCGTGCCCCACGACCCGCCCCGCCTCGTGGCTTTCGAGCACCTGCGCGACAACGGACTGACCCGGGACCTCGCCGTGCCGGGCGACATCCTGTTCACCCTCGACGGGGTCGACTACGCCTTCGACGCGTTCGACGACGAGGGGACGCTGCTGCTGGTCTTCGGGGACGAGACCAACGGCCTCACCACGTACGAGTCGGGACGCTTCCTGATCGTGTCCCGCGAGCCCGGCGACGACCGGGTCGTGCTCGACTTCAACCGCGCCTTCGTGCCGCCGTGCGGGTTCTCCGGGCAATACAACTGTCCGATGCCGCCGCGGCAGAACCGCTTCCGCAGGGCCGTCCTGGCCGGTGAGAAGCAGCCCCTCTTCCGCGGCGGCTTCCAGGTGCACTGAACCACCCCCCTCTTTTCGAATGCCGGAGACACACACGTGAAGAAGCAACGAATCGCGCTGCTCGGCGCCGCTGTCGCGACGGCCGTGGCCCTGGCCGCGTGCGGCTCGACCAGCGGCGGCGGCTCGTCCGCGGGCGCGGCAGCCCCGGACGCGAACGCCGTCGTCCAGGTCGGCTCGCTCTACGAACCGCAGAACCTCGACAACACCGCCGGCGGCGGCCAGGGCGTCACCGAGGCGTTCAACGGGAACGTCTACGAAGGACTGTTCCGGCTCACCGACGACGGCAAGGTGGAGCCCCTGCTGGCCACCGCGCACACGGTCAGCGCCGACGGCCTGACCTACACCTTCACACTGCGCGACGGCGTGAAGTTCCACTCGGGCAAGGCCCTCACGTCCGCCGACGTGAAGTACAGCATCGAGAAGGTGCTCGCGAAGGACTCGAAGTCGGCGCGCAAGAGCAGCTTCCCGGAGATCAAGTCGATCGCGACGCCGGACCCGAAGACGGTCACCGTCACACTGGCGACCCGCTCGATCTCGTTCGTCTACAACCTCAGCTACGTGTGGATCGTCAACGACCAGGCCGGCAACCTCTCCGCCAAGGAGGACGGCACCGGTCCGTACACGTTGGACGGTTGGAAGCGCGGCTCCTCGCTGACGCTCAAGAAGAACCCTTCCTACTGGGGCACGCCGGCCACCAACGGCGGCGTGGTGTTCCACTACTTCACCGACGGCAGCGCCCTCGACAACGCGCTGCTGACCAACGCCGTCGACGTGGTCACCAGCGAGCAGAACCCCGACGCGCTGGCACAGTTCACCGACAACCCGGCGTACAAGGTGAACGACGGACACTCGACCACCAAGCTGCTGCTGGCGTTCAACGACCGGGTCGCGCCGTTCAACGACGTCAAGGTGCGCAAGGCCGTCAGCTCGGCGATCGACGACAAGAAGCTGCTGCAGTCGATCTGGGGTGACCACGGCGAGCTGATCGGCTCGATGGTGCCGCCGACGGACCCGTGGCACACGGACCTGACCGGGGTCAACGCCTATGACGTGAACGCCGCGAAGGCGCTGCTCACCGAGGCCGGACACCCGGGCGGCTTCACCTTCACCTTGGACACCCCGAACTACGACCCGCACCCGACGGTCGCGGCGTTCGTCAAGTCGGAGCTGGCCAAGGTCGGCATCACGGTCAACATCAACGTGATCACCCCGGACCAGTGGTACACGAAGGTCTACCAGAACCACGACTTCACGGCGACGCTGCAGGAGCACGTCAACGACCGGGACGTCGTCTGGTACGGCGACCCGAGCTTCTACTGGGGCTACGACAACCCGCAGGTCACCGCATGGATCAAGCAGGCCGAGCAGGCGGGCTCGGAGGCCGAGCAGACCGAGCTGCTGAAGAAGGCCGACCAGCAGATCGCGGCCGACGCGGCCACTGACTGGCTGTACCTCTACCCGCAGATCGTGGTCGCGTCGACGAAGCTGTCCGGCTACCCGGTCAACGGCCTCAACTCCCAGTTCTACGCGTACGGCATCACCAAGGGATGACCCGCTATCTGGTGCGCCGGGCGGCGCTGCTGGTCGGCACCCTCCTGCTCGCGAGCGTGGTGCTGTTCCTGCTGCTGAGGCTGTTGCCGGGCGATCCGGCCAACGCCCTGCTGTCGGTCGGTGCCACGCCCGACCAGGTCGCCGCCGCCCGGCACCAGATCGGCACCGACCGGCCGCTGCCCGCGCAGTTCGGGCACTGGCTCAGCCAACTGGCGACGCTCCACTTCGGAGACTCGTTCGTCAGCTCGCTGCCCGTCGGCCCGGAGATCGTCAGCCGCCTGTCGGTGACGGTGCCGCTGACGCTGGCCGCGTTCGTGCTCGCCGTGGTCGTCGCGGTGCCGGTCGGGTTCCTGGCCGCGCACCGCGCCCACACGTGGTACGGCGCGCTCGTCGGGCTCGGGTCGCAGCTCGGCATCGCCGTACCCGCGTTCTGGCTCGGTCTGCTGCTCGTCTGGGTCTTCGCGCTGCACCTGCGGGTGCTGCCGGCCGGCGGCTTCCCGCCCGACGGGTGGGCGTCGTTCCCCGACGCCTTTCAGGCACTGGTGCTTCCTGTCGCGACCGTCGCTCTCGTCATGGCGGCATCACTGATCCGGTACGTCCGGTCGGCCACCCTCGACGTGCTCGGCAGCGACCACCTGCGAACGGCCCGCGCGCTCGGCTCGTCGTTCGCCGGCGCGATGTGGCGGCACGGCGTGCGCAACGCGTCCGTGCCGGTGGTGTCGGTCCTCGGCATCGAGCTCGCCACCACGTTCCTCGGCGCGGTCGTCATCGAGAGCGTGTTCGCGCTGCCCGGACTCGGCAGCATGCTGGTGCGCGGGATCGCCCAGCACGACTACCCGGTGATCCAGGGCGTGCTGTTCGTCAGCACGTTCGCGGTGCTGGTCGTCGGCTTCCTCGCCGACGTCGCCCAGCGGCTCATCGACCCTCGGCTGCGTGGGGGGTTCTCCCGATGAGGCGCCGCGTCTTCCTGATCGCCGGCATCGTGCTGGTCGGGCTGGTCCTCGCCGTCGCGCTGGTGTCGCTGTTCTGGACGCCGTTCCCGGCCGCGGACACCACCGGCGGCCGGCTCGAAGGCCCGGGCGCGCACCACCTGCTCGGCACCGACAAGCTCGGCCGCGACCTGCTCACCCGGCTGATGATCGGCGCCCGGATCGCGGTGGCGGTCGGCCTCGGCGCGGTCGCCCTGGGCGCGGTCGTCGGCGGTGTCGCCGGGCTGCTCGCGGGCTTCGCCAACCGCTGGGTCGACGACACGCTCGCCGCGCTGCTGGACATCCTCATCGCGTTCCCGACCCTGCTGCTGGCGATGCTCGTGGTGGCCGCCCGTGGCGCGTCGCTCGGCTCCGCGATCGTCGCGATCGGCCTGGCCATGTCGGCGATCGTCGCGCGGCTCACCCGGGTGCTGGTCAAACGGGTGCTGGCGATGGACTACGTGACGGCGGCCCGCACCTCGGGGGTCGGCTGGCCCCGGATCGTCACCGCGCACGTGCTGCCCAACATCTGGCCAACGCTCGCCGTGAACCTGGCCCTCCAGTTCGGCCTCGCGGTGCTCGCGGAAGCCAGCCTCTCCTACCTCGGTCTGGGGCCGCCGCCGCCGAACGCGTCCTGGGGCCGGCTGCTCCAGGAGGCGCAGTCGACGGTCCTGACCGCGCCGACCGGAGCCATCGCACCCGGCGTCCTGCTGGTCGTGCTCGTCGTCGGCGTCAACCTGCTCGCCGACGGCCTGCGCGACGTCGCCGACCCGACCCGGAGGGGGCACCGGTGAGCCTGCTGACGGTCTCCGACCTGACGGTGTCGACGGCTTCCGGCGCCGTGCTGGTCGACGGTCTCTCGTTCTCGGTCTCGTCGGGGCACCGCCTCGGGCTGATCGGCGAGTCCGGCTCGGGCAAGTCGCTGACCGCGCTGGCGGTGACCGGCCTGCTGCCGCCGGGACTGCGCGCGTCAGGCACGGTAGTGCTCGACGGGGTGCCGGTGATCGGCGCCTCCGACCGCGCGTTGAACCGCCTGCGCGGCCGGGTCGCCGCGGTGGTGTTCCAGGAGCCGTCGACGGCGCTGGACCCGTTGATGCGACTGGGTCACCAGGTCGCGGAGCCCTTGCGCCGGCACCAGGGCCTGCGCGGCGCCGCGTTGCGCGCGGCCGTCGTCTCCGCGCTGGAGGAGGTGGCGCTGCCCGCGCGGGTGGCCCGCGCATATCCCCACGAGGTCTCGGGTGGCCAGCGTCAGCGCGCGGCGATCGCGATGGCCCTCGCCTGCCGCCCCAAGCTGTTGATCGCCGACGAGCCGACCACGGCGCTGGACGTCACCGTGCAGGCCGAGGTGCTGGCCCTGCTCGACCGGCTGGTCACGGCGCACGACATGGCACTGCTGTTCGTCAGCCACGACCTCGCCGTCGTCGGCAAGGTCACCGACGAGGTGGTGGTCATGTCGGCCGGGCGCGCGGTGCGGACCGGCCCGCTGCGTGCGGTCCTGGCCGACCCCGGCGACGCCTACACGGCGGCCCTGGTGGCCAGCGCGCGTCGGTTGGACGACGCGCTCGGAGGTGCGTTGTGATTCTCGAGGCCCGCGACGTCGGCTTCCGGTATCCGTCCGGTGCGCCCGTGCTCGAGGGAGTCTCGTTCGGCGTGACACCGGGCCGCAGCGTCGCCCTCGTCGGCGAGTCGGCGGCTGGGAAGACGACGCTGCTGCGGCTGCTGCTCGGCCTGCGCCGGCCGACGTCGGGGGCGGTGCTGTTCCAGGACGCGCCGTTGCCGACCGGCCACCGCGCCGCCCGCGAGTTCCGGCGGCACGTGCAGACGGTGTTCCAGGACCCGTACTCCTCGTTGGACCCGCGCCAGAAGGTCTCCCGGATCGTCGCGGAACCGTTGCGGGCGCTGGGCTTCGAAGACCACGGGCGGCGCGTCGCCGCGGCGTTGGACGCGGTCGGGCTGCCGGTCGACGCAGCGGACCGCTACCCGCACGAGTTTTCCGGCGGCCAGCGGCAACGCATCGCGATCGCCCGCGCCATCGCGGTCGAGCCGACGGTGCTGCTGGCCGACGAGCCGGTCAGCGCGCTGGACGTGACCACCAAGGTGCGGATCATCGACCTGCTGGCCGAGCTACGCGCCACCCGAGGCCTCACTCTGGTGCTGGTCTCCCACGACCTGGCCGCGGTGGCCAGCCTCTGCGACGAGACGGTGGTCCTGGAACGCGGCCGGGTAGTGGAGCAGGGCGCGACGGGTGCGGTGCTCGGCAGCCCGCGGAACGCGTACACCCAGCGGCTGATCGGGAGCATCCCGCGCCTGCCAGGATGAGCCTTAGAGCCCGTAGCGCTCGACGACCCCCGGCAGCCAGTCCGGTTCGCCGAACCGCAGGCCGTACCGTTCGGCCAGGTCGGCGCCCGCCTCGGCCCCGAGGGATCCCGCGGCGATCGCCTCGGCGACCTCGCGGAAGAAGTGCTCGAAGCCGGCCGGGCTGATGATCTCGATCATCCGCGCCGGCGTGGATCCGGCGTTCCACATCGCGTGGAGCTCACCCCGCGGTTTGGTGATGTAACCGCCGGCGCCGAGCACGACCTCACGGTCCCCCGACCGGAATCCGATCTCACCTTCGGTGACGATCGAATACTCGTCCTCCCGGGTGTGCAGGTGCGGCGGCACCGACGCGCCGACCGGGAACGGATGCTCGACAATGGACAAGGCCCCGCCGGTGTCGTGGCCCCAGAGCTTGAACTGCACACCGATCGAGCCGAGCTGACCGACCTGCCCCTCACCGGGCCGCACCACCGTCAACGGCGGCGGATCCGTCTCCACGGGACCTCCCAGTTCTGAGCGGACCTCCAGACCATCCATCGTAGAGTAGCCGCGAGCCGCCGCCCCGCAGGCCGCGCGAAAAAGGTCGGGGTGCAGCTGGACGGTGACGCCGTCCTCGGTGGGGCGGCCGCTCTCCTCGACGGCACGTCCGATCAGCGCGAGCGTCGCAGCATGATCACGCAGTAACGACTGTCGCGACGACTCCGGGAAGGCGGTCGCCTCCACCTCGTCGCGGTGCCACGCGGCCAGACTCGCGGCCGCGAGGTCGCTCGGAAGCCTCACGGGTTCATTGGAGGATGCACCCTCCAGCGCCGTCCCGATAGCGCGGAGCGCATGGCTGTCGAGCAGATAGCGGTCATACTGGTCCACTGCGCACCCCAGACGAACAAGTCCTAACGGCCCGCCTTGCAGGCCTGCCGTGGCCCGTGGGCCGTGGGCCGTAGTGCCCCGTCAGTCGTGGCCGTGGCCCGTGGGCCGTGGCCCTTAAGCGCTGGGCCGTGATCGGGTGTGAGCTATCTGGAAGATCCGGGACCGAAACGTTGATCGTGTGCGCCAGATCTGGTCGACACGCCGTCCCATAACCAGACCAGCCACACCCGATCACGACCCAGCCCCATCCGAGACCAGACCAGCCACACCCGATCACGGCCCGCGCCACCAACAACCAGCCCCGTCCCGACACACCCGTAGACCGACGGACCAACCCGCCACGGCGCTCCGAGCCAGTCACCGACCCTCAGCCAGGCCAAACGCATGGTGATCTCTATTGCCTCAACCGGACCACCGACACCCCCCGCCCACCCATTGGCGGTAGTTAGGACTTACTCGTCTAGGTCGAGACAACCCGGTAGTGGGTGGTCAGGCGGCCGTCGTCGGTGAGCAGGTGGTAGGCCAGCATCGACGGTAGGTCCTCGTCGATCGTCGCTGTGGGCTCGAACGGCAGCCGGAAGGTCGAGACCACGCCCGGGGCGACCAGGAGCGGGCGGCCCGCGAACAGCGACGCGGCTGGCGTGTGGGCGTGGCCGCAGAGCAACGCCACCACGTTCGGGTGTGCGGTGACGACCTCGGCCAAACGGTCCGTGGCGAACTGGCGCCACTGGTCGGCGAACGGCGACCCCAGCACGACCGGTGGGTGGTGGAAGCACACGAACGCCGGCAGGTCGGCAGCCGCCGCGAGCTCGGCGTCGAGCCAGTCCAGCGTCGACTCTTCGAGCACTCCGTCGTGCCGGCCGGGAATGCTGGAGTCGCACATCGCGAACAGCGCCCCGCCCACGCGGTGGGCACGGTTGACCGGGCCATCACCCGCCGGCTCATCGAGCAGGACCTTCGTGTACGCCGCCCGGACGTCATGGTTGCCGGGGCAGTACAGCACCGGCACCGCGAGGTCGACGAGCTCACGGACGACCTCGTACTCGGCCTCCGCCCCGTGGTCGGCGATGTCCCCCGTGACCAGCACGACGTCGGGTGCCGGCCGCAGCCCCGCCAACTCCCGCACGACCCGCTCGACCCGGCGCCGGCTGCGCTCGCCACTGTCGACGTGCAGGTCGCTGAGCTGCGCAATGATCATCGCCTCACGCTAGGGCACCGGGCCGCCGCGCGTGGAGGGCCAATCCGCTCACGGTGGCCGGCCGCACACTCCCTAAAGCGTCCTAGGATGTCAGGAGTAGTGCTGGAGGCGGGGCCACAGGACCTGCCACGGGCTGACCGGGTCCCGGCAGACGCGTACGTCGTTGTCCTGCTCCTCGTTCGGGATGTCCACGCCGTTGTCGAGGTCTCGGGCCACCTGGCACGAGCCGAACAGCGCGCCGAGCCCGTCGCCGAAGCCCACCGCGACCACCACGGTCGCGTCCTCGGGCGGACGACCCCGGTACCACAGCTCGTTGTGTCCACTGTAGACAGCGGGCAGACCGGCGCCGTAACGGTCAAGCGCTCCCGCCTCCCCGTAGTTCGCCGTCAGGATCACGGCGCGCGACTGGTCCGCGGGCGGCAGCGAGTCGTACACCGACGCGATCTGGTCCACGTACACGGGCCAGCCGATCTGGTCGCTCGTGCCCTGGTTGAGGTCGGCGATCGGAGTCTTCGCCAGCACCGACACCGGCAGCAACGCCAGCGCGACCACCGAAGACACCGCCAGGTTGAGCGGCACCCCGACCCCGAGCAGCCAACGGGGCCACCGCACCGCCGACGGGCAACCCGCCGCGAACAGTGCCAGCACGAGGCCCAGCGGGTAATAGGGCTGCCCGCCGGTCACCAGGACCAGCACGCAGAGCACCGGGTACGCCAGGGCCAGCGCGCGCAGACCCGGCGTGCGCCACAGCCGCACGAGGCCCGCCACCCACACCGGCACGAAGAAGACACCGAGCAGGACGAGCTGCAAGGGCGCGAACAGGGCGCGCGACTCGGCGCCCTTGTCCTCACGGATCGCGGCGGCCATCTCGAGCTGCGGCCAACCGTGGGTGATCTGGTAGATCACGTTGGGCGTGCCGACCACCACCGCGACCGCGACGCCCGCCCAGAGCCAGCGCGACCCGAGCACCCGGCGCGGACCGACCGCGACCAGTGACAGGCCGATCGCGACCAACGTCAGCAGCACCAGATGCTTGTTGTAGAGCCCGACGCCCACGCCCAGCCCCGCCGCCAGCCACCAGCGGGGATCGCCGCGCAGGGCGCGCACCACGAACAGCAGCACCGCCGCCACGACCACCAGGTCGACGGTCGCGGTGAGCAGGACATGACCGAAGACAAGGGGGTACGCGCCGGCCGCGCCGAGTGCCGCCAGCACCTGCGCGCCGGCGCGGCCGCCGAGCTCGCGGGCCAGCAGCGCGCTCAGGATCGCCGTCACCACGATCGCGAGCGACCCCGGGATCCGCAACGCCCACAGGTGGTCGCCGAAGAGCTCGGTCGTCGCCCGCGCGAGCAGCGGCGTCAGCGGCGGCTGGTCGACGTAGCCCCAGGCCGGATGCTCGCCCAGCAGGCGGAAGTAGAGCTCGTCGCGGTGGTAGCCGTAGCTGTTGCTGTTGGCCGCGACCAGGACACCCAGCAGCACGGCCACCGCACCTACCGGACCCCAGGACAGTGCGGGCCGTTCCCCCGGTTCGTCCACGCGTCGACGCTATCGGTCGGCCAGCCGCGGTGGTGTCCCCCGAAAGAATCTTCGCGATTGGCCAATCCTCCGCGCCAGCGGTCTCGAAGCACTGATGTGACCGCCGAATCCGTGCTCGCCGGCCGTTATGTCCTCGACGAGGTCATCGGCACCGGCGGCATGGGTCGGGTCTGGCGCGCGCACGACCCCGTCCTCGGGCGAGCCGTCGCGGTCAAGGAGGTGCTCGCGCAGCCGTGGTTGGGCGCCGACCGCTGGCAGCAGACCCTGCGTGAGGCCCGGGCGGCGTCACGGCTGCGGCACCCCAACGTGGTCGCGATCCTCGACGTGCTCCAGACCGACAGATCCTGGATCGTCATGGAGTACGTGCCGGGCCGGTCCCTCCACGAAGTCGTCGCCGAGCGCGGACCGTTCGACCCCGACGAGACCGCGCGGCTCGGGCTGGAGATCCTTTCCGCTCTGGAGGCCGCGCACCGGGCCGGCATCCTGCACCGCGACGTTAAGCCGCAGAACATCCTGCTCGCCGACGACGGCCGCGTCGTGCTGACCGACTTCGGGCTCGCCGTCGCCGCCGAGGGCGGGGTGACCATCCCGCGCCAGGTGCTCGGCTCGCCGGACTTCGTGGCGCCGGAGTTCGCCCGCACCGGCGCGTCCACCGTGGAGTGCGACCTGTGGTCGCTGGGCGCCACGCTTTACGCGTTGGTCGAAGGCGCGGCGCCCTACCACCGGCCGAGCGTGCTCGCCACCTTGACCGCGCTCGCCGCCGGCCCACCCGACCCGCCGCACCGGGCCGGCTCGCTCTCCCCGGTGATCCTGCGCCTGTTGGATCGCGACCCGGGCCGCCGGCCGAACGCTGTCGAGACCCGGCGGCTGCTCGAAGCGGTCGCGGACGGCGAACCGGCGTGCGGAGGACTGGCCCGGAGACTGCGCGAAGCGGTCGCCGACGGCAACGGCGGGCTGGCGCGCCGGCATCGCTGGCGGGTCGTGCTCGCCGGGGCGGCGGCGCTCACGCTGGCCTCGGTCGGCACGGCGGCCGCGGTCGCGTTGCCGGCCGACAAACCACCGCCCAGCCCACCGACGGTCCACGCCTGCCTGAACACCGGCCCGCAACCGAGTGCCACCGCTTCCGACGGCGGCCCCGGCGCTTTCGCCCTGCCAGCCGGTTGGCGCTGGCACACCGACGGGACGGGCTTCACGGTGGCCGTGCCCGCGAGCTGGACCCGCTTCCGGGCAGGCGCGGCGGTCTGCTTCCGGGACCCGGGCGGCACCAGGACCCTGGCCGTCGACCCGTCCGTCACCGCCACCGCGGACCCCGCCGACCTCTGGCGCGCGGCAGAGCCGGACGTGGCCGCGCTGGCCGGCTACACCCGGCTCCGGATCGGTCCGGTCCGCGCCGCCGAGGGCGGTGCCGACTGGGAGTTCACCTGGTCCGGCCGACACGCGCGGCGCGTCACCGTCACCACCGAGCCCGGACGGGCGTACGCCCTCTCGTGGTTCACCGACGACGCCGACTGGCCGCGCGACGAGGCCGCGTTCCGGCTCGTCCTGAGCAGCTACCGGGGTGTCAGCTAGCGGTCGGGAAGTGCATCGACGGCGCGGCCTCGACCGCCGGCCCCGGCCAGCGCGACGTGACCGGTGGACACCCGCAGGACCACCAGCACCGGCCCGAATACCTCCTCCGTGCAGACCGACATGTCGGTGCCGACGTAGTCGAACAGGCACGGCCCGACGAGGCGATCAGCGACGACACCGACGGGTCCCGCTCGCTCGGCTTGAGCACGAACGTGTTGCCGGTCGGGATGGCCAGCGGATGCATCCACAGCGGCTCCACGCGTCGACCCCGGTGGAGGCCTGGTCGGTGTACGCGCCCTTCAGCAGCGACGGGACGCCGCAGGCGTAGTCGATCACCTCGCGGCCGCGGGTCACCTCGCCGCGCGCGTCGTCGAGCGTCTTGCCGTGCTCGGCGGTGACGAGCCGGGCGAGCTCGTCGGCGTGCCGGTCGACCAGGTCGCGCATGGCGAACATGACCGCGCCGCGCCGGGCCAGCGAGACCTCGCTCCACTCCACGAACGCCTTGCCGGCCGCCGCGACCGCGTCGGAGACGTCGGCCGCGTCCGCCGCCGCCACGCGCGCGGTCTCGACACCGGTCGCCGGGTCGTACACCGGCAGGGTCCGCTGCGACGTGCGGCGGGTGCCGCCGATGACGTGCTCGATCACAGGATCGCCTCTCACAGGTAGTCACGCTGGGCCTGCTTGGCCTTCTCGTACGCGGCCCGAGCCGCGTCGGTGCCGGACGTGCGCGCCACCTCGGCGACCGGCACGTCCCACCACGCCTCCGAGTCCGGCGCGGAGACCAGCGGGTCCGTCTCGATCTGGATGACGGTCGTGCGGTCGGACGCCCGCGCCGTCGCCAGCGCAGCCCGCAACCCGTCGAGGTCGGCCACGGCGATGGTGTGCGCTCCCAGGCTCGCGGCGTTCGCGGCCAGGTCGGTCGGCAGGTTCGCGCCGTCGCGGTCCCGGTACCAGGTGCCGAAGCGGTTGACGCCGACCGTCTCGGACAGCGCGCCGATCGAGGCGAACCCGTGGTTGACCACCAGCACGACGATCAGCTTCACGCCCTCGGCGACCGCGGTCGCCAGCTCGCTCGACATCATCAGGTACGAGCCGTCGCCGACCAGCACGAACACGTCCCGGTCGGGAGCGGCCAGCTTGACCCCGAGACCGCCGGCGATCTCGTAGCCCATGCAGGAGTAGCCGTACTCGACGTGGTACTGCTTCGGATCCCGGGGCCGCCACAGCTTGTGCAGGTCGCCGGGCATCGAACCGGCGGCGCAGACCACCACGCCGCGGTCGCCGGCGGCATCGTTGACCGCGCCGATCACCGCGCTCTGGGCGGGCAGTGGCCGGTGGTCGAGGGCGTACGCGCGGTCGACGGTCTCGTTCCAGGCCGCGGTCAGCTGGGCCGCCCGCACGAGATAGCCGTCGTCGACCTGCCAGTCGGCCAACGCCTCGTCCAGCGCCGCCAGCCCGGCCTGCGCATCGGCCACAATCGACAGTCCGCTGTGCTTGGCCGCGTCGAACGAGGCGACGTTGACGTTGACGAAACGCACGCCTGGGTCGGCGAACAAGGTGCGCGAGGCGGTGGTGAAGTCCGAATAGCGCGTGCCGACGCCGATCACGAGGTCGGCATCGGCGGCGAGCTGGTTGGCCGCGGTCGTGCCGGTGGCGCCGATCGCACCGACCGCCGACGGGTGGTCGTGGTGCAGCGCGCCCTTGCCGGCCTGGGTCTCGCCGACGGGCACGCCCGTCCGCTCGGCGAACGCCGCGAGCGCCTCGGTGGCCTCCGAGTAGATGACACCGCCGCCCGCCACGATCAGCGGCCGGCGCGCCGACCGGATCGCCTCCACCGCGCGGTCGAGGGCGGCCGGCTCGGGCACCGGGCGGGCCACGTGCCACACCCGCGGCGCGAAGAGCTCGTCGGGCCAGTCGTACGCCTCGGCCTGCACGTCCTGCGGCAAGGCCAGGGTGACGGCGCCGGTCTCCACCGGGTCGGTCAGCACCCGCATCGCCCGCAACGCGGCCGGGGCTAGCTGCTCGGGCCGGTTGACCCGGTCGAAGTAACGTGACACGGGACGCAGGCAGTCGTTGACCGACACGTCACCGGCGTACGGCGCCTCGAGCTGTTGCAGCACCGGGTCAGCGACCCGGGTCGCGAATGTGTCGCCGGGCAGCAACAGCACGGGCAGCCGGTTGATGGTCGCCCCGGCGGCACCGGTGACCATGTTGGTCGCGCCCGGGCCGATGGACGTCGTGCAGGCGTAGGTGGCCAGCCGGTTGGTCATCCGGGCGTACGCCGCCGCCGAGTGCACCATCGCCTGCTCGTTGCGGGCCAGGTGGTACGGCATCGTATCGGCGTACTCGCGCAACGCCTGGCCCATCCCGGCCAGGTTGCCGTGGCCGAAGATGCCGAAGGTGCCGGCGAAGAACCGGCGGCGTGCGCCGTCGCGCTCGGTCTCCTGCACGGTCAGGAACCGGACCAGGGCCTGTGCCACCGTGAGTCGCGTCGTCATGCTGGCCTCCCGTAGAACGGAACGCGCGGGTCGGTCGGCTGGTCCGCCCAGGTGTCGCGGATCCAGGCGTGCGCGGGGTCGTCGCGGAACCGCCAGGCCCGGTCGCCCGGCCCGGCCATCACGTTGAGGTAGTACAGGTCGTAGCCGGGCGCCGCCATCGACGGGCCGTGCCAGCCGTGCGGCACCAGCACGATGTCGCCGGTGCGCACCTCGGCCAGCACGTCGATCGGGCGCTCCGGCGCGCTGCCGTAGACCCGCTGGTAGCCGGCGCCGCCGCGGGCCACCTCGAAGTAGTAGATCTCCTCGAGCTCGGTCTCGTCGGACCGGTGCTCGTCGTGCTTGTGCGGCGGATAGCTCGACCAGTTGCCGCCGGGCGTGAGCACCTCGACCACGATCAGCTTCCGGCACTCGAACGAGGCCGCGTCGGCCAGGTTGTTGACCTGCCTGGTGGAGACGCCGGCGCCGCGCACCTCGACCGGCACGTCGACGGCCGGCCGGTAACGGACAGGCAGTCCCGGCTCGGCGGAGGCGGACGCGACCGCGAACCGGCCACCGGCCGCGCTGCGCATCGTCGCCGCGCTGGCCGGAGGCAGGTAGCAGAGGTCGGTGGCCGCCGTGAAGACATCGGGCCGGCCGTGCAGCGTCAGGTCGACACCCGCACAGCTCACCTCGGCGCCGCCCGCCAGCGGCACGACGACCATCTCGCGGTCGCCGGTGTGCCAGGTCGTCGACTCACCGGGCACGAGCGTGACGATCCGCAGACCCGTGTGCTGCCAGCCGTCGCCGTCGGGCGTCACCTCTGTGCACTGTGGTCGGTGCCAGTCCTCGCTCACAGCAGGCTCACCGCCGTGTCCACCGCGGCCGCCACGTCGTCGTCCGGCGGGTAGAGCAGGGTCCTGCCGACCACCAGCCCGCGTACGGTCGGCAGCCGCAACGTCTTCTGCCAGGCGGCGAAGGTCTCGTCCGGCGCCTCGCCGGGATCGCCGCCGAGCAGCAGCGCCGGCAGCGTGCTGGCGGCGAGGACGCGTTCCATGTCCGCGACGACCGGGAGCTTGAGCCAGGTGTACGCGGACGTGCGCCCGAGCGCCTGCGCGACCGCGATCGACTTGATCACCGCGTCGGGCGACAGGTCGTTGACGGCCTTGCCGGCGTCGTCGCGGCGCACCCAGAAGGGCTCGACCATCGCCATCAGCCGGTGCGCGGCGAGCGCGCTGACCGCCTCGGCGCACCCGTGCAGCACGTCGGCACTCGCCCGGTCGGTCGGGTCGATGCGCAGCAGCATCTTGCCGCCGTCGAGGTGGGCCGAGGCGAGCGCGTCGGCGTCGTACGCGGTGAACCGGTCGTCGATCTCGAACGCGGTGCCGGGAATCCCGCCGCGGTTCATCGAGCCGATGACCACCTTGCCGTCGAGCCCGTCGAGCAGCAGCAGGTCCTCGACCAAGTCCGGGGTGGCCAGCACGCCGTCGACGCCGGGGCGGGACAGCGCCACCTGGAGGCGGTCGAGCAGGTCGATCCGGTCGGCCATCGCCATGCCGCGCTTGCCGACCGCGAGGTTGCCACGCGCCGGGTGGTCGGCGGCGATCAGCATCAGCCGGCCCCGCTCGCCCAGCAGCGGCCGTCGGCGCCGGGCCGCGGCGGTGGCCGCCAGCCGTTCCGGCTCCTCCGCGCGGGTCCGCACCAGCTCCCGCAACGCTTCCTCACGCATCGGTCGTCACCAGTTCCTCCACCTCGGCCGACGTCGGCATGTCGGGTGCGCACGCGAGCCGGCCGGCGACCAGCGCACCGGCGGCGTTGGCGAACGCGAGCACCCGGGCCAGCTCCCAGCCGGCCAGCAGGCCGTGGCAGAGCGCCCCGCCGAACGCGTCGCCGGCGCCGAGCCCGTTGACCACCTCGACGCGCACCGGCGGCACCCGGACCGCCTCGGTCGCGCTGACCGCGAGCACGCCGTCGCCGCCGAGCTTGACGACGGCGAGCTCGACTCCCATGTCGCGCAGGGCCGCGGCGGCCCGCTCCGGCTCGCGTTCGCCGGTGGCCACCGCGCACTCCTCCTGGTTGCCGACAGCGACCGTCACCAACGGCAGGGCTTCGCGGTACGCGGCGCCGGCGCTCTGTTCGTCCGGCCAGAACTGGGCGCGGTAGTCGAGGTCCAGGATGGTCAGTGGCGCGCGGTCGCGGGCGCGCAGCGCGGCCAGGTGTGCGGCGCGACTCGGCTCCGCGGACAGGCCGGTGCCGGTCAACCAGAGCACGCCGGCCGCGCGCAGGGCTTCGAGGTCCAGGTCCTCCGGAGAAACCCGCAGGTCGGGCGCGATCGGGTAGCGGTAGAAGTAGATCGGGAAGTGGTCCGGCGGGAAGATCTCGCAGAAGGTGACCGGGGTCGGCAGGTCGGGGACGGTCGCGACCCAGCGGTCGTCGACGCCGTAGCCGCGCAGCTCGTCGTGCAGGTAGTCACCGAACGGGTCCTGGCCGGTGCCGCTGACGAGCGCGACCCGCCGGCCGTGCCGGGCGGCCGCGACCGCGACGTTGGCAGCCGTGCCGCCCAGCGACTTGGCGAAGGTCCGCACCTCACCGAGCGGCACGCCGACCTGCTCGGGGTAGAGGTCGACGCCGAGGCGCCCCACCGCGACCACATCAAACGGTGTCATGCGCCGGCCCCGCTTCGCGGGGTCGGGCATGACTCGGCGACTGAGCCGAATGATTCGGTCGCCAGCTCCCTCATGCGCTCACCTTTCGCAGGTGTTCCAGGCTCCGGCGGACGTCGAGCACGGGTCCCTCCCCCGCCGGCGGGTCCTCGTCCAGCATCGTGTCCTGCTCCAACACGTACCACCCGGCGTAACCGTTGGCCGTCAAGGTGGTGACGATGCCGGCCACGTCGACGTCGCCGTCGCCCAGCGGCCGGTACATCCCGGCCCGGACCGCGTCGGTGTAGCTCACCTCGCCGGAGCGCACCCGCGCCGCCCACGCGGCGTCGACGTCCTTGAGGTGCACGTGTGCGACCCGGCCTGGCACCTCGCGCGCCAGCGCCGCCGGGTCGGTGCCGCCCGCCAGCAGGTGACCGGTGTCGAGGCAGAGCTTGATGTGCGACCCCTCCAGGACGCGGCGCACCTCCTCCTCGCGCTCGACCATGGTGCCGATGTGCGGGTGCAGGGTGGCGAGGACGCCCCGCTCGGTCACCGCCTCGTCGATCCGGTCGAGGTTGGTCAGCAGCGTCCGCCAGCCGTCCGAATCGAGCTCCGGGCGGGCGTCGTAGCCGTCCGCGCCGGTCGCGGCGGCCAGCACGAGCGCGCCCTCCCAGGTCGCCAGGGACGGCAGCAGCGCCGGCAGCGGGTCGTGGGTGGGGTCGTGCAGCATCACGGGTACGAAGCCGCCGGCTACCTCGAGGCCGTGCCGGCGCAGCACCCCGGCGCGGTCGGCCGGAAGATAGCCGTCAGGGCCGAGCTCGGTGGCCGTCAGTCCCAGCTCGGCCATCTCGGCGAGCACCCGCTCAACCGACAGCATGAGGCCCCAGCCGGGCACCTCGCAGACGCCCCACGAGATCGGTGCCCCGGCAACGCGGATCATGCCGCCACCTCCGTGACCCGCACCGACGAGTCCGATGCGCATGTCAGGAAGTCTGCTTGGGGTCCCGAACTCATGTCAAGCGTTTGTCATGACATACTGACGTTCAAACGACCGTTGCCGGTAGCCCTATCATGAGGTCCCCGAGCGCTCGAGGAGTCCGACGTGGACGGCATCGCCAGCCTCATCACCATCGACAGGTTCAGCCCCGTGCCGCTGTACTTCCAGGTGGCGACGAGCCTCGAAGACCTGATCGAGTCCGGCAAGCTGCCGGCCGGCTCCCGCCTGGACACCGAGGTGATGCTCGCGGACCGGCTCGGGCTGTCCCGTCCCACGATGCGCCAGGCGATCGCGCACCTGGTCGACAAGGGGCTCGTGGTGCGCAAACGCGGTGTCGGCACCCAGGTCGTGCACAGCGCGGTGCGCCGCAAGGTCGAGCTGACCAGCCTCAACGACGACCTGCGCCGGGCACAGCGCTCACCGCGCACCGAGGTGCTGGCCTTCTCGGTCGTGCCCGCACCCGAGCACATCGCCGCCGCCCTGCACCTCGAGGCCGGCGCCGACGTCATCACGACGCAACGCCTGCGGTACGCCGAGGACGAGCCGCTCGCGCTGATGCACAACTACCTGCCCGCCGGGGTCGCGCGCGACCTGACCGCGGAGGAGCTCGGCGAGCAGGGCCTCTACCAGGTCTTGCGCACGCGGGGCGTACAGCTGAGGATCGCCGACCAGACCATCGGCGCGCGCCGGGCCACCGCGGCGGAGGCCCGCCTGCTCGGCGAGAGCCGCGGCGCACCCCTGCTGACCATGCAGCGCACGGCATACGACCACGCGGGCCGAGCGATCGAGTACGGCTCCCACGTCTACCGCGCGGACCGCTACTCCTTCGAGGTGTCCCTCGTCGCGCGTTGACGACCCGCCTGGGTCGAATGTCCGCTTCAGAAACCTCCCGCGACCTGTCACGGATCGGCGGGCTGTCCGGTCGAAGTGGTGGCGGCGCTCCACGGTGCCGCGCAGACTGACCGGAGGGGTAAGCACATGAAGATCGTGGTTATTGGCGGAACGGGCCTGATCGGCTCGCAGGTCGTGGCCGACCTGGAGAAGGCGGGGCACGAGGCGGTGGCGGCGTCACCCTCAAGCGGCGTCAACACGCTGACCGGCGAGGGGCTGACCGAGGTGCTGACCGGCGCCGACGTGCTGGTCGACGTGGCGAACTCGCCGTCCTTCGCCCCCGACGACGTGCTCACGTTCTTCACGACCGCCACGAACAACCTGATCGCGGCCGTGAAGGCGACCGGGGTCGGGCACTACGTCGCCCTGTCGGTGGTCGGCTCCGACCGCAGTCCGCAGAGCACGTACCTGCCGGCGAAGGTCGCGCAGGAGAAGCTGATCCGCGAGTCGGGCCTGCCGTACACGGTGGTGCGCGCGACGCAGTTCTTCGAGTTCCTCGGTGCGATCGCCGACTCGGCGACCCGGGACGGCAAGGTGCACATGGCGCCCGTCGCCTTCCAGCCGATCGCGTCCGCCGACGTCGCGAAGGCGGTCGCCGACGCGGCGGGCGCGGCACCGGTCAACGGCGCCGTCGAGGTGGCCGGGCCGGATCGCGGCACGTTCGACGACATCATCCGGCAGGCGCTCGCGGCCAAGGGCGACCAGCGCGAGGTCGTCACCGACCCGAAGGCACCCTATTTCGGTCAGGTGATGAACGACGAGACGATCGTGCCGATCGGTGACTACGACAAGGGTGCGACGAGGCTCGCGGACTGGCTCGCCGCCAACTCCGGGAAGTAGCAGCGGGGCTAGGGTTGTCGGGTGACCGGCACTGACGTCACGGGCGAAGACCTGGACCAGTTCGAGGCGGTACGCGGGCGGTTGTTCGGCATCGCGTACCGGATGCTGGGCTCGGTCAGTGACGCCGAGGACGTCGTCCAGGAAGCCTGGATGCGGTGGCAGAACACCGATCGCCGGAAGGTCGACAACCCGGCCGCGTTCCTCAGCACCACCACCACACGCCTCGCCATCAACGCGGTGACCAGTGCCCGGGCCAGGCGCGAGTCGTACGTGGGTCCGTGGCTGCCCGAGCCCGTCGACACCAGAGCGGATCCGGCGCTCGGCGCGGAACGGGCGGAGGCGCTGGAGATGGGCGCGCTGCTCCTGCTGGAGCGGCTCCCGGCCGCGGAGCGGGCCGCGTACGTGCTGCGCGAGGCGTTCGGCTACCCGCACAAGGACGTGGCCGAGGTGCTGGAGACCAGCGAGGCCAACGCGCGCCAGCTCGTGACCCGGGCACGCAAGCATCTGACCAGCGAGCGTTCCGCACCCGTCGACCGCGCCCAGCACCGGCGGTTCGTCGACCGCTTCCTGGCCGCCTCCCGCGACGGCGACGTCGCCGCGTTCGAACAGCTCCTGGCCAGCGACGTGATCGCCCGCAACGACGGCGGCGGCAAGGTGCACGCGGCCCGCAAGGACGTCGTCGGCGCGGACCGGGTGGCCAACCTGCTCGATAACGTGCTGCGCAAGTACTGGAACACGGCGACGTTCCGCGCGGTCGAGGTCAACGGCGACGCCGGCCTGCTCGTGGTGCACGCCGACGGCACGCCCGAGGCCCTGATCGCGATGGCCACCTCGGCGCGCGGCATCGAGGAGCTCTACATCGTCGCCAACCCCGACAAGCTGCGCCAGTTCAGCTGAGCTCCCGCCCGAGCCGGGCCAGCGGCGAGCACGCCATCACCACCGGCGAGAGCAGCATGCCGGCAGCCGTCACCGTCAGCGCCGTGCGCAGACCCCAGTGCGCCGCGAGCACACCGCCGAGCAACGAGCCCAGCGGCGTCATGCCCATGCCGGCGAAGGTGATCGTCGCGGCCACCCGGCCCTGGAGGCCGTCCGGCGTCAGCGCCTGACGGACGGCCTGCGTGGTGACGTTGACGAGCTGTCCGAACACGCCGAAGACCAGGTTGACGACCACGAGCGCGGGCACGGTCAGCGCCGGCGGGCCGTGCAGCGCGGACACCGACAGCAGCACGCCGTCGCCGATCGCGGCGCCGGACACCAGCACGAAGCCGTGGCCGAGCCGTCGCGGGAGGCGGGCGGCGAGCAGGGAGCCCACGAGCGCGCCCGGACCGGTCGCGGCCAGCACCAGGCCGATCGCGGCTCCCGACAGGCCGAGCGAACGCGGCAGGAACAACAGGTAGATCGTCATCAGGGCGGAGAAGCAGAGCTGGAACGCCGCCGAGGCCAGGCACAGCGCGCGCAACGCACCGTCGTGGGCGACGAAGCGGAGTCCATCATGGACCTGACGCCACATCGACCCGGCCTCGTGCGAAACCGGCTTCGCGGCGCGGATACGACGGATCGTCAGCAGTGACACCACGAAGAAGGTCGCGCTCGACGCGGCGGCCAACGGCGCCGACAGCAGCGAGACCAGTGCACCGCCGAGCGCGGGACCGCCGATCTGGGCGCCGGAACGGCTGCCCTCCAGCGCGCTGTTCGCCTCCGTGAGCCGGTCGCGGCTCACGAACCGAACGACGGACGCCTGGTAGGCGACGTCGAAGAAGACCGACATCGCCCCGACGGCGAAGGCCACGGCCAGCAGGGCGGGCAGCCCGAGGCCACCGAAATACGCGGCCACCACCGCACCGGTCAGTGCGACGACCCGGCCGAGGTCGGCGAGCACCATGACAGTCCGGCCGCGCCACCGGTCGACCCAGGCGCCGACGGCGAGCGGAAGCAGCAGCAACGGCGCCTGACCGACGGCGCGGAGCACGCCGAGCTGGTCGGGTGCGGCGCCGAGGGTGAGCACGGCCACCAGCGGAAGGATCACCAGGCTGGCCTGCTCCCCCAGTTGGGAAGCGGTCTGGCCGATCCAGAGAAAGCGGAAGTCACGGTCTCGCAGCAGGGACGGCAAGGAAGAACCCCTTGGACAGAAGGGCTCGCAGTGCCGCACTGGTCGGAGCAGCACGCGAAGCGGACCGGCCGAGGAAGTCGGCCTGGAACGTCAGCGCGTGCGCGAGTAGCCGGGCATGGCCCGCACGTTACCGCAGGAGACCCGCCGACCGCTGCCGGCGGGTCTCCTGGCAAACCTCAGGCGACGAAGCGGGTCCGGCGACGCCGCGCGATAAGGAAACCGGCCACGCCGGCCCCGACCAGCAACACGCCGGCACTCGCGATCAGCGTGGCCTGCGGACCGGTCACGGGCAGGCCGCCGTCACCGTCCCCACCGCCGTTGCCGCCACCGGTTCCGTTGAGCACGATCTGGGCCACGTTGTTGGCCGAGTTCGGGTCACCGTCGATCTTGGCGGTGACGGTGCCCGTAGCGTCGTCCACCACGCGGTCGATGGTGAGCTTGAACTCGTACCCGTACGAGTCCCCGGCGAACTGGTCCCAGACCGCGCAACCGTATTCGCGCGCGCCCGCCTGGCCCCACGCCTCGTCGTCCGGCGGCCAGGTGCCACCGTCGGTGTACGGGGCGCAGTCCCACGTCGCATAGGTCACGGTCGCGCCCTCGGGAATGGTGATCCGCAGGCCCGGCGTCTTGGGCTCGTCGAAGCTCGTCTCCAGGTCGGCCGGGCCGAGGTTCTTGACGGCCGGCGTCACCGTGACGGTCGCGCCCGCCGCGCCGGTGGCGGTGGCGCCGAGCGCGGCCATGTCAACGTGGTTGTCGCCGCCGATCGTGATGTCGACCTGGAGGAAGCTGTCGTAGGGGTTGATGTCGGTCTGCGGACCACGCGCGGTGGTCGTCACCTCTTCGAGGCGCAGCGGCTCGCCCGTGCCCCGCGTCGGCTCATAGTCGCCCAGGCCCCACGACGGCTCGAGGATCTTCCAGTCGTCCTCGACGTACCAGTCGGCGTACGTCGAGAACACCGCGCCCGTGCGGGCGGTCTTCGAGACGGCGTACGGGATGTCCTCGGAAAGCTGGTAGCTCTTCCCTGGCTTGAGCGGCTGGTCGAACTCACAGATGGTGAACGCGTCCATGTAGTTGACGCAGTTCGAGAAGTCGCCGGCGTAAGGGGTGCGCCAGTCGGGCGAGAGAACCATCGTCGTCCGGGCCACAGTGGACTCGCCGACGTTGGAGACCGGCGCGTTCGCCTTGGCCAAGCCGCCCGGGTCACCCTTGGCCAGGAGCGGGTCCTCCTGGACCCTCAGATCGCTCGCCTCGGCGATCGTGACGACCGACTTCGTGGTCGCCGTGGCGCCGTCGACGTCCGCGGTGAGGGTGATGCTGCTCTTGGTGCCGATCTCCGCGTCCGACTTGCCATTGATCACGTAGCTGATGCTGGTGCCGAAGGAGCCTTCGGGAGCGTCCTGCTCGCACCGGATCTGGGTGCCGGTGGTGGCGTCGCACAGCCAGTCGCTCGACATCCAGTCGAGCTCGACGGAGGCGCCGTCGAGGTCTGACGAGTCGATCAGGATGGAGATCTTTCCGACCAGCTCTTCTCCGCCGCCGTACAGCGCGACGAATCCGCGCGTGTAGCCGTTCGCGGCCACGAGCGCGTCGAACGTGTCCATTTTCAGATTGGGTGCGGCATAGGCGGGAAACGCGGTCGCCGCGACGAACGCGCCGGCGACCGCTACTCCGGCGAGCAGCCGGCGGGCAGTGTTTATCGACATGGGTGTCCTCGGAAGGGTCAAAGATCAAGACCGCAGACGATAGGTCACCGTCCGCGAACGTGCTGCCCCACCGAGCCAAATCGCCTTTTACTGGCTGAGTACGCCCGCCTCCGCCATGCCGTCGACCGTGCCCAGGTAGTGCTCCTCCATCTCGGCAGGAGGTTCAGGGCCGCAGTCGCGGAACAGGTCGGTCAGGTCCGTCATGTCAGTAGCCCAACTCCCGCTGGTAGACGTTGAGCAGCTCGCGACCGTCGAGGTAGCGCCGCAGGTTGTCGCAGAACAGATCGGTGATGGCCGCGTTCTCGGTGTCCACCGTGGACGCCGAGTGCGGCGAGACGAGCACGTTGTCCAGGTCCCACAAGGGCGAATCGGCCGGCAGCGGCTCGGTGGCGAACACGTCGAGGGCGGCTCCGGCGAGCGCGCCGCCGCGCAGCGCCTCGACGAGCGCCGGCTCGTCGACGAGCTGGCCCCGGCCGATGTTGACCACGATCGCGCCGGTCTTGAGCTTCGCGATCCGGTCGGCCGAGAGCAGCCCGTCGGTCTGCGCGGTCAGCGGCGTGCAGAGCACCAGCACGTCGGTCCGGCGCAACAGGTCGTCGAGCTCGTCGGTCGAGTGCACGCTGGCCGCGGCGTCGATCTGGTAGTCGCGGCCGGGGCGGCCGACCGCGAGGACCCGGGTGCCGAGGGCGGCGAAGCTGGCCACGACCTGGCGGCCGATCCCGCCGAGCCCGACCACGGTGACGGTGCGGCCGGCCAACCGGCTGGTGGTGTAGCGCTGCCAGTGGTGCGCGGCCTGCCGCGCCCGCAGGTGCGGGACGCCCTTGACGAAGTGCAGCGCGCCCAGCACGGCGAACTCCGCGAGCGGGACGGCGTGGATGCCGGCCGCCGTGGTGAAGGTCAGGCCGGTGCGGTCGAGCCCGGTGCGCCGCACGAAGGCGCCGATGCCGGCGCTGGTCGCCTGGACCCAGCGCAGCCCTGGTGCGCGGGTGGGCAGGTCCGCGGGTGCCTGCCAGTCGAAGTCGAACGACACCTCGGCGCCGGCGAGGGCCCTCTCCCAGCGGTCCTGCTGGGCCGCGGTGAGCTCGCGCGGCGTGCCCACGTGGTCGCAGGCATAGCGCGGCACGGGTACGACGTCCGGCTCGTAACTGACGTCGATCCTCGGGTCCACCTCTGCGACACGTTGGACGAGATCCGGTTCGAGATACGTGGCGATCAGAACGCCGAGCCGCGCGGACATGATCAGGACCGTAGCCGACGTCCTTACGAAGACGCGGTACGCGGCAGCGAGGCGGTCCGACCGAAGAAGTCCCGGATCTCGGCGACGACCCGATCGAACTCATCAAGATCGATAGGCTTCGTGACGTACGCGTTGGCGTGCGACCGGTAGCTGGAGACGATGTCGGGGGTCGCCGCGGACGTCGTGAACACGATCGCCGGGATGGACCGCAGGTCCTCGTCCTGCTTGATCTGCTCGAGCACCTGCCGACCGTCGACGCGCGGCATGTTGAGATCGAGCAGAATCAGGTCGGGCCGAGGCGCGTCGGCGTAGCCGTTCTCCCGCCGCAAGAACGCCAGGGCGTCGACGCCGTCGGCGACGTGGTGCAGGCTGCTGGCGACACCCTGCTCAGCGAAGGCATTCTCGACCAGCGCGAGGTCGCCGAGATCGTCCTCGACCACGAGCACGTGTAGCACGGGCTGAGCAGAGACCATGGTCGAACCCTTCGATCGATTGTGCGCGACGGCCATGGTCGCACGCCCGTGAGGTGATCAGTAGGCTGCCGCGCATGACCAGCCGAGTTGGCGACATCGTCATCGACTGCGCGGACCCGGAACTGCTCGCCACCTTCTGGTCGGATGTGCTGGGCTACCGGATCTTCGCCAGGGACGAGACCGGCGTAGCGATCCGCGGCGCCACGGTCAGCCCCGACATCCTGTTCATCCGCGTGCCCGAGGCGAAGAGCGGGAAGAACCGGCTGCAGTTCGACGTCTGCCCCACGGACGGCGACCAGGATCAGGAACTGGCCCGGCTGCTCGCCCTCGACGCCCGCCGCTCCCCCGTTCAGGCCGGTGGCTCGTGGATCGTCCTGGAGGATCCGGAAGGAAACGAGTTCTGCGTCATGGCCAAGCGCATCCCGGCCGAGCCGGAGCCCTTCCACGAGCCGTGAGCTCCGGCCTACACAGGCCCAGGTAAAGAATTATTGACACCATGTCGGGGCTGCTTTACCTTCGATGGTGTCAAGTTTTCTTAACATGATGCGAACGGGAGTCACGATGCACGCGTTGACACGCACCGCTCGCCTGGCTGGGCTGTTCTACCTCGGCAACGCCGTCACCGGCGTGCTCGGGTTCCTCATCGTCCGTCCGCGGCTCTTCGCCGCCGACGATCCCGACGCGACGCTGGCGAACCTGGTCGCGCACGAGTCGCTCGCCCGCGCCGGCGTCGCATTGGAGCTGGGCATGGTCCTCACCCAAACCCTCGCCGCCGTCTGGTTCTATCGCCTGTTCCGCAGCGTGAGCACCGGCGCCGCGAGCGGGATCGCCGCCTTCGGACTGGTCAACGCGGTCGTGGGTCTGGTGAGCGCGGCGTTGTTGGCCACCGCGGTCGCGGTCGCGGTCGACCCGATCGGCGACGCGGCGGCCAACGCGCAGCTGCTCTATCTGGTCAGCGAGAGCCTGTGGGGCGTCGGCGCACTGTTCTTCGGCCTCTGGCTCATCCCCATGGGCTGGTGCGTGCTGCGGTCGGGCTGGATGCCCCGCGTCCTCGGCTGGATCCTCGTCAGCGGCGGTGCCGCGTACGTGCTCAGCGCGTTCCTGCGATACCTCGTCCCCGACGCGCACATCGTCGCGGAGGCGCTCGCCTATCCCGCGTCGGTCGGCGAGTTCTGGATGGTCGGCTACCTGCTCGTCCGCGGCGTGCGGCGGCAGGCGCCGGTCCACCCGTCGCCGTCCGTCCAGGCACCGACGCCCGTGGCGGGCTGAGTCAGCGCCAGTCCTCGATCGCCTCCACCGCCAGCCGCCGAGGCGCCGCCAGCGGTCGGTCGCCAGTCGGCTGACCACCAGGCGCACCCAGGCCTCCGGCGCCGGGTGACCGGCCACCGTGTCCCAGCGCCGCCACGCCCGTGCGTACGCCTCCTGCACCGCGTCCTGCGCCTCCCCACGATCGCCCACGACGACGACCGCGTACCGCATCGTCCGAGCCGCTGTCGCCCGGTAGAACTCGTCGAACCCGCGCTCGTCGCGCACCGGCGGCCCCTCCTCCCCGTGTCCACCCTCTTACGGTCCACGGGGGCGTTAAGTTGCACGCGACGAGTCGGCTACCCGACGGGCGGGCCGGTTAGGGATACATTGGCGTACATGTCCCGACGCCTGTCGTTCGTCGCGGTCCTGACCATTTGCGCGATCGGCCTCGCCGCCTGCGGCTCCGGCGCGCCCGAGGTCGCGGCGCCCGCGCCCACCGAGACCGCCGCGGCGCACGCCGGCCACACCGGGTCTCCCCCGCCGCCGGCCCAGCCGTTGCGCGGCGGTGAGCGGTTCGTCGACACCGGGCTGGCGCGACCGTTCACTCCGGACCCGCCCGGCGACGACGCCGACGAGTACCGCTGTTTCGTGGTCGACCCGAAGCTCACGGAGACGGCGTACCTGACCGGCAGCCAGTTCCAGCCGCAGAACCGCGACATCGTGCACCACGCGATCTTCTTCCAGATCCCGGCCGAAGACGCCGATCGGGTACGCGCGCACGACGCGGCCACGGACGGCGACGGCTGGCAGTGCTTCGGTGACGCCGGCATCGGCGACGACCCGGCCTGGGTGGCGAGCTGGGCGCCCGGCGTCGGCGAGACCGTCTACCCCGAGGGCGTCGGCTTCGAGCTGACCCCGGGCAGCCTGCTGGTCATGCAGATCCACTACAGCCTGCTGGCCACGGGCGGCGCACCCGGCGGGGCCGACCGCTCCGGCGTCCGCCTGCGACTGGCCGGCGGGAAGCTGACCCCGCTGCACACCACGCTGCTGCCCGCGCCGATCGAGCTGCCGTGCGCCGCCGGCGAGCAGGGCGCGCTCTGCGACCGGGACCGCGCGGTCGCCGACGTGGTCCGCCGGTTCGGCGAGCAGGCCGGCCAGCGGGCCAACGGCCTCACCCGGCTCTGCGGCGGCGCCCCCGACCCGGGACCGACCCAGTCGTGCACCCGCCGGGTCTTCCGGTCCGCCACCCTGTACGGCGTCGGCGGCCACATGCACCTGCTCGGCCGCTCGATCAAGGTAGAGCTGAACCCCGGCACGCCGCGGGCCCGTACCCTGCTCGACGTGCCGGCCTTCAACTTCGACGACCAGGCCGTGCGCCCCGTCGGCGAGGGCGTCACCGTCGAGCCGGGCGACACCTACCGCGTGACCTGCACCCACGACGCCGGCCTGCGCCAGAGACTGCCGGCGCTGCGCAAGCTCCCGCCGCGTTACGTGGTCTGGGGCGAGGGCACCGCCGACGAGATGTGCCTGGCCATCGTGATCGAGACCCGCTGACGCGGCGGCTGGCCCGCCACCGGGCCGTGTCGGCCGCCTTGGCCAGGATGACCGACGAGCGGCTCGCGCACGAGGTGGCGACGGCGCACGCGATCGGCAGCGGGATCGGCGGCGCCGTGGCCCGGCTCGACGTCGCGGGCGCGGCGGTGTTCGTCAAACGGATCCCGCTCAGCGACCTCGAGCGGCGCCACCCGCTGTCGACCGCGAACCTGTTCGACCTCCCGGCGTTCTGCCAGTACGGCGTCGGCGAGGTCGGCAGCCCCGGCTTCGGCGCCTGGCGCGAGCTCGCCGCGAACCGCATGGCGACCGACTGGGTGCTGGCCGGACGGACCGCGGCGTTCCCGCTGCTCCATCACTGGCGGGTGCTGCCGGGCGCCGCCGCGCCACCCGCGGAGCACGCCGACCTCACGGCCGCCGTCGCCTACTGGGGCGGTGCGCCGGGAGTCGGCGACCGGCTGCGCGCCCGCGCGGCGGCCACCGCGAGCATCGTCCTGTTCCAGGAGTACGTGCCGTGGACCCTCGACACGTGGCTGCACGACCGGTCGGCGGCCGGACCGGACGCGCTCGCGGCCGCCGTGGGCATGGTGTGCCGGGCGCTGGTCACCGACGTCGGGTTCATGAACGACAACGAGCTGCTGCACTTCGACGCGCACTTCAGCAACGTGCTCACCGACGGCCGCCGGCTCTACTTCGCGGACCTGGGTCTGGCCACCTCGCCCGCGTTCGCCCTGTCGGCCGACGAGCGGGCCTTCGTCGCCCACCACGCCACGCACGACCGGTGCTACACGCAGGCGCAGCTGGTCAACTGGCTGGTCACGCACGCCGCCGGGGTGCCGGACACGGTCGCTCGCAACGACTACGTCCGGGCCTGCGCCGCCGGTGCCGCACCGGCCGGGCTGCCGGCACCGCTCGCCGCGGTGGTCAGCCGGTACGCCCGGGTCGCCGTGGTGTTCAACGACTTCTTCTGGGACCTGTGGGGCACGAGCCGGACGACTCCGTACCCGGCCGCGGACGCCGCGCGGGAAATCGAGGTAGCTTCACGTCTACCCCCCAGTTAAGGAGACACCGTGCCCCTGAACGGTGAGTACGCCCCCAGCCCCAGCGATTGGTCCCGTAAGCAGGCCGAGCTGTTCGAGAGCACCCAGGGTGCCGAGGGCAACACGCTGCGTGGTCGCCCGATCATCCTGCTGACCTCGGTCGGCGCCAAGACCGGCAAGATTCGCAAGACGCCGCTGATGCGGGTCGAGCACGAGGGCCAGTACGCGGTGGTCGCCTCACAGGGCGGCGCGCCGAAGCACCCCGTCTGGTACCACAACCTCGTCGCCCACCCGCACGTCGAGCTTCAGGACGGCGCGGTCCGCAAGGACTACGTGGCCCGCGAGGCGACCGGCGAGGAGCGCGCGACCTGGTGGAAGCGGGCCACGGCGACCTGGCCGGACTACGACGAATACCAGTCGAAGACCGACCGGGTGATCCCGCTCTTCGTCCTGACACCGAAGGACGATGCCTGAAAGGCGGCACCTCTCGGCAATCTGCCGTTTATGACCGATTTCCAGTGGGAATGAAGGTCAGCATGATGCGCGACAGTTCCGCCGCCCTTCTGCTCAAGGGCTACGCCTGGTTGCCGGACAGCCGCCGTGCCAGTGCCGACGGTGTGGTCCAGACCAGGCTGATGGGTCGGCGGGCGTTCGGCATCGGCGGTCCTTCCGCCGCCCGTTTCTTCTACGACGAGCGGCACGTCCGCCGCGCCGGCGCCGTCCCGGGGGCCGTCCAGTCGACGCTGTTCGGGCACGGCGCGGTGCACACCCTCGACAGCCTGGAGCACCGCCACCGCAAGGCGATGTTCCTCGGGCTGTTCACCTCCGACCGGATCGCCGACCTCGTCGCGCGCACCGGGGCCGCCTGGGACGCCGCCGCGCCCGGCTGGGCCGGTCGGCCCGTGTCGCTCCTCGACGCGTCCGCCGCGGTCCTGGCGGAAGCGGTCGGGGGCTGGATGGGCCTGCCGCCGGACGGCGACCTGGCCGGGGACTGCGTCGCGATGGTCGACGGGTTCGGCACCGCCGGGCCGCGGCACTGGCGGGCGCGGGCCGCGCGCCGGCGCCAGGAGCAGCGGCTGGCCGACGTCGTGGCGACCGTGCGCGACGGCCGCGCCGGTGGCGCCACTCCGCTGGACGTCGTGGCGCGGCACCGTGCCGACGACGGGCACCTGCTCACCCGGGAGACGGCCGCCGTCGAGCTGCTCAACATCGCGCGGCCGACGATCGCGGTCAGCTGGTTCGTCGCGTTCGCCGCGCACGCCCTGCACCGCTGGCCCGGCCACCGGGACCGGCTGCGGGCCGGCGACCCCGCGTACGCGGAGGCGTTCGCGCACGAGGTCCGCCGGTTCTATCCCTTCGCGCCGTTCGTCGGTGGGCGGGCGGCCGGCGACGTCGAGTACGCCGGGCACGCCATCCCCGGCGGCTCGCTGGTGCTGCTCGACCTGTACGGGCAGAACCACGATCCGGCGCTGTGGAAGGACCCGTACCGCTTCGAGCCCGAACGGTTCCTCGGCCCCGACGCGGACGCCGCGCTGGAGCCCTTCACGCTCGTGCCTCAGGGCGCCGGGAACCCGGCCACCGGCCACCGCTGCCCCGGCGAGCCGAACACGGTCGCGCTGCTGTCCGACCTCGCGATCCGGGTGGCCCGACTGGACTACGACGTGCCGCCGCAGGACCTCGGCATCCCCCTGGACCGGATCCCGGCCCGACCACGGGACGGCATGGTCGTCGTACCGCGGAAAGCTAGAGCTTGGCTCGCAGCTCGCGTTTGAGGAGCTTGCCCGTCGCGCTCTTGGGCAGCGTGTCCAGCACCCGGACCTCGCGCGGGGTCTTGTAGTCGGCCAGCCTGGCCCGGCAGTAGGCGATGAGCTCCGCGGTGTCCAGCTCGGCGCCCGGCCGCACCGAGACCACCGCCACGACCTCCTCGCCGAGCCGCTCGTCGGGGCGACCGACCACGGCGGCCTCGGCCACGGCCGGATGGCCGTAGAGGACCTCCTCGACCTCGCGCGGGTAGACGTTGAAGCCTCCCCGGATGATCAGGTCCTTGATCCGGTCGACCACGTAGAGGAAGCCGTCCGCGTCCCGGTAGCCCAGGTCGCCCGTGTGCAGCCAGCCGTCCCGGATCGTCTCCGCCGTCGCCGCCGGGTTGCCGTGGTAGCCCTTCATCACCACGTGCCCCCGGACCAGCAGCTCGCCGACCTCGCCGGTCGGCACCTCCGCGCCGTCCGACGCGGCGACCCGCACGTCGACACCCCAGATCGGCCGGCCGATCGAGCGGATGCGGCGGTCGTCGACGCCCGGGTTCATCGTCGCGGTGCTGCCCGTCTCGGACAGCCCGTAGCCCTCCAGCACGGTGATGCCGAACTTCTCCTCGACGCCCTTGAGCACCGCCTCGGGCATGGACGCCCCGCCGCACGAGCCGAGCCGCAGCGCCGACAGGTCACGGTCGCCGGTGTCGGCGTTGAGCAGGGCGTGGTACATGGTCGGCACTCCGGCCAGGATGCTGACCCGGTGGTCGTGCAGCGCGTCGAGCACGAGCTCCACGTCGAACCGGGGCACGGCCACGATCGTGCCGCCCTTGCGGACCGCCCCGTTGACCACACTGGACAGTCCGTACACGTGGAAGAACGGGAGCACCGCGAGGGCGACGTCGTCGGGGCCGGTGTCGAACCGCTCGCCGGACAGCGAGCAGTTCAGATAGAGCTGGAAGTGGGTCAGCTCCGCGCCCTTGGGCCGGCCGGTCGTGCCGCTCGTGTAGATGATGACCGCGGTGTCGTCAGCGTTGGTGGTGGCGGCATAGGGCAACGGATCGGGATCGCCGAGGTAGCCGGGCCGGTCGGGGTTGAGCACCGACACGCCGGAGGGCACCTCGCCGGCCGACAGGTCACCCGCGACCACCACGCGGGCACCGCTGTCGTCCACGATGTGCGCGACCTCGGCGGCCTTCAGCAACGGGTTCATCGGCACGGCGACCAGGCCGGCCTTGAGAATGCCGAAGTAGCACTCGAGGAACTCGACCCGGTTGGGCAGCATCAACGCCACCCGGTCGCCGGGCGACGCGTGCCGGAGCAGGCCGGCCGCGGCCCGGTCGGCGGCCGCGTCCAGCTCGCCGTAGCTGACCTTGCGCGCACCGAAGATGACCGCGGTCTTGTCGGGGTCACGGCGGGCGGACTCTCGGAGGATCACGCTGAGGTTGAACGTCACGGCGGTGCCTCCCCGGGACGACGAGATCCGTCGATTCTCGCCGAACCCCGAGCCGAATGACACCTGATGAATGTCATCCGGCGGATCGTCAAACGACCGCCGAACGCAGGACGGACGCGACCCTCCGGTGTACGGCCTCGGGCTCAGCCGCCTCCCCTCCGGCGAACACCAGGTGGCCGCTGCCGATCAGCGTCAGGCCGAGGATGTCGAGATCGGCGTCGCGCGCGAGGCGGCCCAGGTCCCGTTCCGCGGCGAGGTAACGGGCGATCATCGAGCCGGCCTCGGGCGGCGCCGAAAAGTTGCTCGCGCGGGTCGCGCAGGGAGACACCGGTGGGCACAGTCCTGGCACTGGATCGACCCGGTGGCCGGCGCCGCCGCGGCCGCCCGCGTGCTCCGGCCCGGCGGCCGGCTCGCGGTGTTCTGGAACGCCGGCCAGCCCTCCCCCGCCGCCGCGGCGGCGTTCGCGGAGATCACCGCCCGGCTGGTTCCCGACCTGCCCGCGCCGCCGGCGGACGCCCTGTCCGCGTACACGACGATGGGCGGCCTGGTGGTCACCGGCATGACGGACGCCGGCTTCGCCCCACCCGACCGCTGGCGCGACGACTGGCAACGCGACTACACCCGCGACGAGTGGCTCGACGTGCTGCCGACCCAGGGCCTCTACACGCGGCTCCCGGCGGACCAGCTGACGGCGCTGCTGGCAGCCACCGGCCAGGCGATCGACGACCTGGGCGGCGGCTTCACCATGCACTACAGCGCGCTGACCGTCACCGCGACTAATCAGTTGCGGCCGGAGCCCGCGTAGCTAAGGTGCGGGGAATGCACCCTCCGCTGCCCCGCTCCGCGTCCGGGGTGTCCTCCCGCGCGGTCAACGCCGTGCTCGACCGGTTCGAGGCGCAGTCGATCGAGTGTCATTCCATCATGGTCGTACGCCACGGCCACGTGGCCGCCGAAGGCTGGTGGGCGCCGTACTCGGCCGACCGCCCGCACCTGCTCTACTCGCTGACCAAGTCGTACACCTCGATCGCGGTCGGGCTCGTGATCGCCGACGGGCTGCTGGCACTCGACGACCGGGTGGTGGACCTGCTGCCCGACCGCGTGCCGCCCGGCATATCCGAGCAGGCCCGCCGCGTCACCGTTCACCACCTGCTGTCCATGACGAGCGGGCACGACACCGACAGCCTCGCCGACGCCTGGCAGCTCGAGCCGGACGACCTGGTCAAGGGCTTCCTGCGCGTCCCGTTCGCCCACCCTGAGGGCACCCGGCACGCGTACGACAACGCCACCACCTACGTCCTGGCCCGGATCGTGGAACGGGTCACGGGCCGCGGCCTCCCCGACTTCCTCGACGACCGGCTGCTGCGGCCGATGGGCGTCGACCACGCCGAATGGGACCGGGTGGCCAGCGGCGCCGTCTTCGGGTTCCACGGGCTGCACCTCACGACCGAGGCCGTCGCCGCCTTCGGCGAGCTCCTGCTGCGCGGCGGCCGGTGGGGCGACCGGCAGCTCGTTCCGAGCGAGTGGGTGCGGCTGGCGACCACGCCGCACGTCGCCACGGAGCAGGTCGAGGGCTGGGCGGAGAATCCCGACGCCCTCCGCGGCTACGGCTACCAGTTCTGGATGTCGCGCCACGGCTACCGGGGCCAGGGCGCCTTCGGGCAGCAGTGCGTCGTCGTACCGTCGCACGATCTCGTGGTCGTCGTGACCGGCGCCATGATCCAGGAGGAGGCGATCACCGCCGCCCTGTGGGACTGCCTGCTGCCCAACCTGGAGGTCGCCGGCAGCGCGGAGGAGGACGCGCTCCTCGCGGCGCGCCTGCGGAGCCTGTCCCTGCCAGCCGTGCCGGGTGCCGCGGCCCCCGGGCGCTCCCTCAAGACGAGCCTGGACGGCTCCGCCGAGGACTCGCCGCTGCCCGACGGCACCACGGTGGTCGTCGAACCCGTCGAAGGGGGCTGGCTCGTCCGCCTCGGACCGGAGATGGACGTCGAGGTCGGCCACGGCGAGTGGCGGGAGAGCGCACCGCTGGGCCGCCCGGTCGTGGCAACCGGCGCCTGGCAGGGCGACACGTTCGTCGCGGACCTCTACGTCATCACCACCCCGCACCGGGTCCGGCTGGTGGCCCGGGGCGACAGCGCCGAAGCGACCTGGAACATCGTGCCCCTCACCGGCCCCGACCTGGTGCTGCACCTGACCTCACCGCTGATGACGCGGCCCGACGTGGCCTGAGGTCAGACGACGTCGGGCTCGGTGAGCTCGCCCAGCCACTCCGCCGGCGCCGTGCGGACGTCGTCGTCCAAGGGCAGGGCCGAGCGGTCCAGCGCCCGCCGCCACGAGAGGGCGCGGCTGACCCGGGTGACGCGGCAGGCCAGTGTGGCCGAATGGCGCAGCGCCGCCGGGTCGCCCGGCCAGGCCGACAGGTAGGCGTCGCGCAGCCGCAGCAGTTCCGGTGCGCCTGGCTTCAGGCCGAACGTGTAGCCCGCCGACGACAGCGTCACCAACAGCGTGCCGAACGGGTGCGCCACGCTCGCGTCTCCCCAGTCGAAGAAGCGGCCGTTGGCGAAGACGTTGCCGTCGTGCAGGTCGTCGTGTTGCAGCGACGCGCTCAGCCCGTCGGCGGAAAGCTCCGCGCACCAGGTCCCGAAGGCCGGCGCGACCGCGGTGACGGCGGCCAGCCGGTCCGTGCCGAGGTCCGCGCGGACGGTGGCGTCGTCGAGCAGGCCGGCCAACAGCCCCGGCAGGAGGCTTGGGCGCTGGTCGGGCACGCCGAGCGCGACCATCTCGTCGGCCCGCGCGCCCAGCGCCTGCTGCAGCGACGCGTAGGACGCCAGCAGCGACTCCCAGTCGGCCGGCGTCGGTGAGGTCTCGCGCAGGATCGGGCCGGCGTCGGCGGTCAGCAGCCAGCCCCGGTCGGGCTCGACGGCGACCGGCACCAGCACGGACTCGGGTGCCCACCAGCCCAGGGCGGACGCCAGCCCCGCCTCGTAGCGGCAGCCGAACGTGTTGGCCTTGAACCAGAACGTGCCGTCGGCGGTCGGCACGCGCAGGCTGACCGACCACGGGCGCACGCGGGTCTGCTCGATCGGGCCGGTCACCGGGTGGCCTAGGGCCGCGAGCCGCTCGGTGGCCCAGGCCTCGGCGCCGGCCCGCCAGCGCGGGTCGAGCCAGTCGTTGCCGTCTACTGTGGAGCCGTCAATCGCGGGAAGCACGGGCGCCACCCTAGCCAACGCCCGGGCCGGCCGACACCGGATTTACCGCTGGCGCAGCCCGTCGAACAGCAGGTCGAGCAGCCGGTCGGCCTGTTCCCGCGAGCCGGCGGCCAGGGTCACCCCGTTGGCCGCGACCAGCAGGTCGAAGGGGTCGACCCCGGCGCGCAGGGTGCCCGCCGCGGCGCCCGCCTCGAGCAGCGGTGTGAGCGCGCCGAGCAGCAGCCCGCTGCTCTCCGCGTAGGGGTCGCCGCCGGACGCGATCACCGCCCGCAGCGCGTCGCCCATGCCCGCCTTGGTGGTCAGGAAGTCGACGAACCGGCCCAGGAAGGTCCGCACCGCCTCGTCGGGCGGCAGGCCCGACCGCAACTCGGCCGACCCTTCGACCAGGTGGCCGAGCTCGTTGCGGTACGCGGCCTCGACCAGCGCCTCCCGGGTCGCGAAGTGCCGGTAGAGCGTGCCGATGCCGACCCCGGCCTCCTTGGCGATGGCGTCGAGGGTGACCTCCGGATCACGGGAGAACGCGGCGACGGCCGTGGCCAGCAGGCGCTCCCGGTTGCGCCGGGCGTCGGCGCGCAACGGGCGCGGTGTGGCAGCGGTCACAGCGGGTTCCTCCCCGAGACTTGGCAATCCGGAGGAGCCTCCGGTTATGGTTCCGGAGGACCCTCCGCTTGAAGCTTACAAGGAGCAGGACCATGCCTGACCGCATCGTCACCCCGTTCACCGCCGCCTCGACCGCCGCCGACGTGGTCGAGGGCGTCGACCTCACCGGCCGCCGCGCGATCGTCACCGGCGGCGCCTCCGGCCTCGGCATCGAGACCGCCCGCGCGCTGGCCACCGCCGGCGCGCAGGTCACCCTGGCCGTGCGCGACCTCACCGCCGGCGCCCGGGTCGCGGACGACCTCGTCGCCACCACCGGCAACAAGCACATCGACGTGGGCCACCTCGAGCTCGCCGACCCCGCCTCCGTGGCCGCGTTCGTCGCCGGGTGGGACGGGCCGCTGCACATCCTCGTCAACAACGCCGGTGTGATGGCCGCGCCGCTGTCCCGTACCCCCGATGGTTGGGAATCGCAGTTCGCCACCAACCACCTTGGCCACTTCGCGCTGGCCACCGGCCTGCACGCGGCGTTGGCGAAGGCCGGCGGCGCGCGGGTCGTCTCGGTCAGCTCGTCCGCCCACCTCAACAGCGGAGTCGTCTTCGACGACATCAACTTCGAGCGGCGGGCGTACGAGCCGTGGTCGGCCTACGGCCAGTCGAAGTCGGCCAACGTGCTGTTCGCCGTGGAGGCCGCCCGCCGCTGGGCCGCCGACGGGATCGTCGCCAACGCGCTGCACCCGGGTGGCATCAAGACCAACCTGCAGCGGCACGTCAGCGAGGAGGACATCGAACGCGCCCGCGCGGCGGCGGGCAGCAAGGCCCACTGGCGTACGCCTGAGCAGGGCGCGGCCACCTCGGTGCTGCTGGCGGCCTCGCCGCTGGTCGAAGGCGTGACCGGCCGCTACTTCGAGGACTGCGCGGAGGCCCTGCCGCAGGTGCCGGGCGTCTACGGCGGCGTGGCCGCACACGCGCTGGATCCCGAAGCGGCGCACCGCCTCTGGGAGCTCTCGCTCAGCTCGCGGTAGGCGCGTCCTGGCCGCGGGGCGAGCCCTCCGGGCTCTCCTTGCGGCCGTTGGCGAACCTGACCTTCTCGAACCGCACGTCGACCCGCTCCGCGTACCGCTTGCCGTTGACGGGGTCGTGGCGCATGAACGTCGGCGCCGCGATCCGGACGGTCACGTCGAACGGCCCGGCGTCCGGCACCTTGGCGTTGCCGCCGTAGTGGTAGAGGAACGGGTGCCACAGGAACGGCAGCTCGGCGTTCGTCAGGATCGGCTTGCCGTCGCGCTCGACGTCGACGTGCACCCGCAGCCCCGGCACGAACCGGCCGTCGCCGGCGTCGGCCACCGCGACCTCCAGGTGCACGTTGGCGTCCGGCGCCGCCTCCCGCCAGAGCAGCACGCCGTCCTCCAGCATGTACATGCCCTCGGCGTCCTCGTTGATGAACGCCACGAGGTAGTCGCCGGCCCGGGCGGTCGCGGCGCCGTCCTCGTCGGCCATCGCGCCGATCGCGTGCCCGTACGCGTCGCCCTGCTCCCGCGCGACCCGAAGCTCATCGCGCGTCGCCTCGTTGCTCTCTTCCATCGGCGGATACGTCGGTTCGGTGGTCATACCTGCCGGTTACCCCCGGTGTGCCCGGGATAACCGGGAAGATCGGCGCCTGGCGACGCGTTCAAGCCGACATGGACATCGGAATCATCGGCGCCGGCCACATCGGCGGCACCCTCGCCCGGCGCCTCGGCGCGCTCGGCCACCAGATCGTGGTCGCCAACTCCCGAGGCCCGGAGACACTGGACGAGACCCTGACGTCCGCGCCCGGTGTGACGGCCGGCACGGTCGCCCAGGCGCTCGACCACGACCTGGTGATCGTCTCGATCCCCACGAAGGCGGTGCCGGATCTGCCCGGCTCCTTCGCGGGCAAGATCGTGGTCGACACCAACAACTACTACCCGTCGCGTGACGGCCAGATCGCGGAGATCGACGCCGGCACGCCGTCCAGCCGCTGGGCCGCGGACCACCTCGCGGGCGCGCGCGTGGTCAAGGTGTTCAACACGATCAACTGGCGGCCGCTCGGCGACGCGGGCAAGCCCGCCGGCACGCCGGGCCGGATCGCCCTTCCGATCGCCAGTGACGACGCCGAGGCCAAGCGGGTGGTGTCGGAGCTGGTCGACGCCCTCGGCTTCGACCCGGTCGACGCCGGCCCGCTGGACGAGAGCTGGCGCCAGGAGCCGGACACGCCGGTCTACGGCGCCGACGCGGACGCCGAAGGGGCACGCGCCGCCCTCGCGGCCGCCACTCGCTAGACGTGCCATCGGGTACGGCGGGAGGCTGCTCCCGCCGTACCCGATGCGGCTCCTGCTAGGGCAGGACCCAGCGCTGGTTCGCACCCGCGAAGCAGTCCCAGATCTGCAGCCGGGTGCCGTCGGCGCTGCTGTTGTCGCGCACGTCGAGGCACTTGTTGGACTGCGGGTTACGCAACGTCTGGTTGGACTGCGCCTGCCAGACCTGCGCGCCCGACCCGTTGCAGTCCCAGAGCTGCACGTTGGCGCCGTTCGCGACCGAGCCGCTCGCGACGTCCATGCACTTGCCCAGCGCCCGCAACGTGCCGTCAGAGCCGACCGTCCACGTCTGGGCATTGGTGCCGTTGCACGTGTAGAGCTGGACCGCGGTGCCGTTGGCGCTGCTGGCCGCCGCGACGTCGACGCACTTGCCGGCCAGGCCGGTGATCCGCCCGGTGCGGCCGGTGGGCGGGTTGCTGCCACCCGTCGCGACCGTGTAGATCGCGCTGACCAGCGAGTTGGCGTTGTTCGGGTCCTGGGACAGCTCCCAGTTCATCATCCCGCCGGCGTTGGCCATGGCCCACTGCGTCTTGGCGCGGATCGTCGGCAGGCCGTTGTAGCACTGCTGCACGCCGTTGATGGTCGCGCAGTCCTGGTTCGCCCACGCGGCGTTCTGCGCGACGATCTGGTTGTACGGGATGCCGCCGGGCCGGCTGTAGAACGGCACACCGACGACCGCCTTGCTGGCCGGCAGGCCGCGCGACTTCCACCCGTTGATGTTGTCGATCGTCCACTGGTAGTTGGCGTGGGGCGAGCCGCCGTCGTACGTCATGATGTTGAGGAAGTCGACATAGCCGAACACAGCCGGCTGCACGCCCTGCGCGGTGCCGCCACCGGAGACGACCGCGGCGGTGAGCAGCTTGCCGCGGCTGTGCATGGCCGTGCTGAGCTGCGACATCAGGGCGGTGAAGTTGTTGCCGCTCGTGCCCGCGTCGGGGTACTCCCAGTCGATGTCGACGCCGTCCAGGTTGTACTGGTTGACCAGGTTGACGACGTTGTTGACGAACGTCGTGCGGGTGCCGGCGTTGGCCGCCATCTGCTCGAAGCCGGAGTCGTTGCCGTCGTTCCAGCCACCGATCGCGATGAGCACCTTGGTGTTGGCGGCGTGGCCGAGGCTGACGATCTGCTGGAGCTTGCTCGGGTTGTCGACCGCGGTCAGGCTGCCGTTCCCGTTGGGTAGCACGAACGCGTAGTTGACGTGGGTGAGCTTGCTGTACTGGATCGCGGTGGCGCTGCCGGCCCACGACGGCATGTAGCCGACGCTCTTGAAGCCGTTGGGCAGCACGGCGGCCTGGGCGGGGGTGGGCGCGGCGAGGACGGCCAGCGTGCCGGCCGCGAGCGCGGTGACGGCCGCGGACACGGCGGCGAGGATTCTCTTGGGCATGGGCGGACCTTTCGAGGCACAGCCTTGTACGTGGAGACGGACGGGGGTACGCGGTTGTGCGGCGGGTGGTGGGTGGTCCCGCCGATGGGCCTCGAGGTGGCAAAAGCTTAGGAAACTTTACTATTGAAGTCAATGGATGCCTGGCGCGCGTGGCTAGGCTGTCGGTCATGCGTGCTGTTGTTTACCGTGACCATGGGCCGGCCGCCGAGGTGCTGCGTCTGGAGGAGATCGACACTCCGAGTCCCGGGCCGGGCGAGGTCCGGGTGCGCGTGGCGTACTCCGGCGTCAACCCGACCGACTGGAAGACCCGCTCGGGCGCCGTGGCCCAGCCGCGCGCGTCGCACTTCCAGGTGCCCAACCAGGACGGCTCGGGCGTGATCGACGAGGTCGGCCCCGGCGTCGACCCTGCTCGGATCGGCCAGCGGGTGTGGCTCTACATGGCGGCCTACAAGCGGGTCTACGGCAGCGCCGCGCAGTTCACCGTGATCCCGTCCGACCAGGCGATCCCGCTGCCCGACAACGCCTCGATGCAGCTCGGCGCCAGCCTGGGCGTCCCGGCCGTGACGGCGCACCGTTGCCTGTTCGCCGACGGCCCGCTCGACGGCCGGACCGTCCTGGTCGCCGGCGGCGCGGGCGCGGTCGGGCGGTTCGCGATCCAGCAGGCCCTGGCGGCCGGCGCGACCGTGATCAGCACGGTCTCCAGCGAGGCCAAGGCGGAGCTGGCGCGCGAGGCCGGCGCACGGCACGTGGTCAACTACCGGTCCTCGGGCGCCGCGGACGAGATCCGCGCGATCGCGCCGGAGGGCGTCGATCGGATCATCGAGGTCGCGCCGGCCAGCAACCTCGCCCTCGACCTGGCCGTGGTGGCACCGAACGCGATGATCGTCTGCTACGCGGCCGAGCCGCAGCCGCCGCAGCTCGTGGTCCGCGAGCTGATGAACCGCAACCTGGTGCTGCGCTTCGTGCTGCTCTACACGATGCCGGACGAGGCCTTCCAACAGGCCGCCGCCGACCTGACCGCTCTCCTCGCCGCGGGCCGGCTCACTCCCCCACCGACCACGGTCTTCCCGCTGGAGGACACGGCCGCGGCCCACGACGCCGTCGAAGGCGGCGCGATCGGCAAGGTCCTGATCGCCGTCGACCCTTCGCTCTAGGGTGTTCATGTGGCATCTGAAGTGCTGGAGGTCGCCGGGCGCGAGGTGACCATCACCAATCCCGACCGGGTGGTGTTCCCCGAGGCCGGCCACACGAAGCTCGACCTGGTCCGCTACTACCTGACGGTGGCCGACGGCGCGTTGCGGGGTGTGGGCGGGCGGCCGATGGTGCTCAAGCGCTTCGTCAAAGGGCTGAGCGAAGAGGCGATCTGGCAGAAGCGGGCACCCGCCAAACGGCCCGACTGGATCGAGGTGGCCGAGCTCCACTACCGCTCGGGCACCTCGGCCGCCGAGACCGTGGTCCGCGACGCCGCCGCCCTGGCGTGGGTCGTCAACCTCGGCTGCGTCGACCTCAACCCGCACCCCGTGCGCGCCGAGGACCTCGACCACCCCGACGAGCTGCGGGTCGACCTGGACCCGATGCCCGGCGTCGAGTGGGGTCAGATCGTCGACGTGGCCCTGGTCGCCCGCGAGGTGCTGGAGGAGCATGGCCTGACCGCCTGGCCGAAGACCTCGGGCTCGCGGGGCTTCCACATCTACGCGCGGATCGACCCGCGGTGGAGCTACCGCGAGGTGCGACTGGCCGCCGAGACGGTGGCGCGCGAGGTGGAGATCCGGGTGCCGGACCTGGCCACCGCCCGCTGGTGGAAAGAGGAGCGCGAAGGCGTCTTCGTCGACTTCAACCAGAACGCCAAGGACCGCACGGTCGCGTCGGCCTATTCCGTGCGCCCCCTCCCCGACGCCCGCGTCTCGACCCCGCTCGACTGGAACGAGGTCCCGGACTGCCGGCCGGCCGACTTCACGCTGACGACGGTGCTGGACCGCTGGGCTCAGCGCGGCGACCCGTGGACCGGCATCGAGACGGCCCGCGGTTCGCTGGAGCCTTTACTCGACCTGGCCCGCCGCCTTGGCCCGGCGGAGAAGCCCCCGAAGGGCGAGGGCCGCCGCCTGCAGACCAGACCGCTGATCGAGATCGCCCGCTCGAAGACGAAGGACGAGTCACTGGCGGCCCTGGATCGCTGGAAGTCTCGCCACGCGGCGATCGTCGGCTACCTGGAGCCGGCCGACATCCTGATCGACGGCATGCGGGGCCGCAGCTCGATCTGGTACCGCATCCGCGTCAACCTCCAACACATCCCGGAGGCCGAGAGGCCGGAGCAAGAGCCGTTGGAGGTCGACTACAACCCCTGGGCGCGAGGATCGGGTTCTTAGGAACGCCCGATCATGACTCGGGTCCGTCGTGGGCACGACCGTCGCTCCCGCCAGAGACCGCTCCGCTGCCACCTCCGCGGTGGGGTTATTCGAACTGCTTCCAGTGGCCTTCCGAGATGACCTCTACCTTGCCGTCGGCGACTTTGATCGCGGTTTCGTCGTCGATCGCGTAGGACGGGTTTCCCAGGGTCGCTGCCCAGCGTTCCGCTTCCGCCAGCGAGTTCTCCGGGAACCCGTCCAGGTGCGGGAAGATCGAGAAGTCGACGATGCCCAGGGTGCGGTCGTCGCCTGTCGGTGACTTCCATTGGACGAAGTCGTCGCCGACGCGGGGTGTCATCACCATGCTGCCGGCGCTCAAGCCCACCCAGACCTTGTCGGGCAGGGTCGGGATCAGGTCGGCCAGGCCCGACTCACGCATCCAGTGGTTCAGGTAGAGGGCGTCGCCGCCGTTGACCAGCAGGACGTCAGCTTCCTGGACCCACGGGACCCAGCGGTCCTTGCCCACGCTCGGCAGCGCCGTGAGCTCCAGCACGCCGACCGACTTCCAGCCCAGCTCTGTCATCGGGCAGGAGGATCCCTGTCCACTCACGAACGACCAGGCCCGCACCGGGTTCGACATCGGATGCCCGTAGCCCGCCGTCGGGATGCACAGCGCGTCGCACTCCGCGATCGGTTTGCCGAGCAGGTCGACCAGCGCGTCCTTGATGCTCGGGTTCTTGACGCCCGCGGCGGTGAGCAGCAGCTTCATCGGTGCCCCTTCAGAAGTCGTAGTTGGTCTGACCGAACGGATCGCCCTTGGCATGGCCGTGCGCCTTGACCGGCGTGACCTCGAAGACCACGAGCTCCGTCTCCGCCGCGTGCGAGACGACCGCGTCCCAGCGGCCGTCCCAACGCGAGCGGTAGAGCGCGGCCAACCGGCGCAGCGACTCGTCGTCGGTCACCGGTGCGGCGGTGCCTTCCACGGCCACGTCGAGGCCGCGGTCCCACGCGGTGTCACCCACGAGCACCAGCACGTGCGGGTTCGCCATCAGGTTGGCGTGCTTGACCTCGTCGCCGCCGGTGTGGAAATAGACCTTGCCGTCGAGGACCACCGGGACCATCGGGGTCGCGTGTGGACGACCATCGGGGCGCACGGTCACGATCCAGGCGACCTCGGCCGCGGCCACGCGGGCCTCGGCGTCGCCCCACGGCACCAGCTCGGCGTGGTCGTCGCTGTAGCGCGGGTCGATGCGCCCGGACTTCATGACCGCCCCCGAAACTGATTGCAGATCGAAAGCACGCTAACACGACCGGTTGCGAAGTACCATCAGAAAACCATGGCTGATGTTCAGGACCGCGCGCACCGATCGGGCTGCCCGATCAACCTGTCCGTCGAGGTGCTCGGCGACCGCTGGTCGCTGGTCGTGCTGCGCGACGTGATGTTCGGCGACCGGCACTACTTCCGCGAGCTGCTGACCGGGTCGCAGGAGGGGATCGCCTCCAACATCCTCGCCGACCGGCTGCGCAGGCTCGTCGCCAACGGCCTGCTGTGGCGGTCGGACGACGCGAGCCATCGGCAGAAGATCCGCTACAGCCTCACCGAGGCCGGCGTCCAGCTCGTGCCGGTGATGGCCGCGCTCGGCTCCTGGGGGCGCCGCCATCTGCCCGTCAGCCACGAGCTGTCCGTGCGCGCCGAACTGCTCGAGCGCGGCGGCCCCGAGCTGTGGGACCGCTTCATGGACGAGCTCCGCGAACAGCACCTCGGCATCGCGCGCCCGCCGGGCACACCGTCGGTCTTCGCCGAGCTCCAGGCCGCGTACGAGGCCGCCGTCAGCCGCGCCGAGCCAGCCGCTCCAGATAGCCACTGATCGCGGCGCGCACCGTCGGACTGCTCCACACCTCGATCACCTCGTCGGTGTTGTCACCGGCCATCAGCCGGCTCGCGTCGGCCCGCAGCGCCGCCTTCGTCATCGCGAAACTGACCGCCGGGATGGCCGCGAACGCCTCCGCCCGGGCCAGCGCCGCGTCGAGCAGCCCCTCGGGCGCCACCACCTCGTCGACCAGGCCGACCGCGAGCGCCTCGTCCGGACGCAGGGTCCTGCCGGTGTTGACGAGCGCCGCCGTGCGCGGGCCGACCACGTAGCGGACCGCCTCCAGCGCCGTCGCCGGGAACGGCACGCCGACGAGAAGCTCGGTCACGCCGATCGTCCCGCCGGACATGAACCGGTAGTCGCACCCCGCCGCGATCACGCAGCCGCCGGCGATGGCGTGGCCGTTGACCGCGGCCACCATCGGGCGCGGATGGTCGAACACCGCGCGGAAGGCGCCGCCGAGGGCGAGCAGGAACTCCCGGGTGTACGACTCGCCGCCCTCGTACAACCGCTTGAGGTCGACGCCCGCGGAGAACGCGCGGCCCGCTCCGGTGAGGACGATCGCGGGCGCGTCGGCCAGCCCCCCGAGGGTCGACGTGAGCTCCTTCAGCGTGTCCAGGTCGAGCACGTTGACCGGCCCGTTCTCGAACCGGACGACCGACACCGCACCGCGTTCCTCGACGCTGATCACCTCGGGATCATCGCACCGCCGCGGGACGCGGTCTAGCGTCCGGCCGGCGCGGTGGCCGGCGCGCAGGTGGTCGGGGCGGTCGCGATGCGGGCGGTCAGGTCCGGGCACGGCATCGGCCCGCCGCCGGGGCGCATGACGAGCCAGCCGACCAGCGCGACGACCGCGACCACCGCCAGCGCCGCGACGCCGGCCACCCACCGGCGCCGCCGTTCCGGCCGCTGGGCCGAATCCGCGCCGGAGGACCAGTCGACCAGGACCGCTCGCGAGGGGAGCGCCCGGAACGCTTCCTCCCCGGCCAGGAACCGGCGATACGCGGCCAGCGCCGGCGCCAGCGCACCGTCCAGATCGGACGACGCCGGTCGCGAGGTGGTGGTGCCGCCGCGCGCCAGCCCGTACATCATCAGCAGTGGCCGTCCCTGCTCGTCGCGCAGCGGCCCCGGATCGGCGAATCCCACGTCGACGCCGGTCAGCGCATGGGTGCGGTACGCCACCGTCAGCCGCCCACCGCTCGCGGTCGTGACCGCCCGCACCCGTGCCGCGCCACCGACCGGGCCAGGGCTGAGCGACTCGACCAGCACGCCGTACTCGGTGGAGATGATCTCCGGTGTCAACACCGTGCTGTAGTCCCGGCGCCGGCCCGCCGCGACCGCCACCGGCCACGCGCGGGCGGTCACGGCGTGCCGCCGAGCCGGGAGCTGGGTAGCCGGCCCTCGAGGACGTCGACCCGGCTGCGGAACTCGCGGATCACCTTGCGCTGCGCGAGCTGGAACTCCTCGATGTGCGACTCGGCCTCGTCGAGCAGCCGGGCCACGTGCGCCTCGTGGGTGGCCGCCGCCTGTTCCTGCCGCCGCATCAAATCGGTCGCCGCCAGCCCGACGAGCGAGGCGTAGAGCGGGTTGAGCGCGCCGATCACCCGGTTGGTCGACCGGATCAGCGTGGCGCCGACCTCGGCGAACGCCTCCGCCGGCGCGCGCCGGGTCTGCCGCCGGAGCCGGGCGAACTCCGCGGCCAGCTTCGCCTGGTCGAGCCGGATCATGATCTGCTCGAAGACGTCGGGCACGACGGCGGCGATCGGCACGTCCACGTTGGTGGGTTCGAGCAGGCCGTCGGGCAGCTTGGTCATGGCGCCGCTCTCGTCGAGCTCCGCGAACGCCGGGCCGACCGCCGAGACGGGCACGAGCCGCACCACCCGCCGGCCGGTGTGCTCCTGGACGAGGTCGCGGAAGCCCTGGTTCGTCATGAGCAGCTTGCGTACGGTCCGCAGCCGGCTGTCCTCGTCGACGTCCACGTCGCGCAGCAGGTCCCACTTGGTGATGACGAACGTGACCGGCTTCTCGACGACGAGCATCCGGCTGATCATCGCGGTCAGCGCGTGCTGCAGGCCCATCTGCCCCTCGCGCTTGCCGTCGATCCACTGCCGCACCCGGTGGCCGTCGATGACCGCGACCAGGGCGTCGGCCGACTCGATCCGGTCGTCGAGGTCCTTCCACAGCGTCGAGCCGGGCTCCGGCGGCTGGGTGAGCAGCGTGCCCGCGTAGTCGAGGTAGCTGAGCTGGAGCACCGTGTGCAGCGCGCCGGATCCGCCGCGCGTCCGCACCGCGAAGGTGAACTCGCGGGTGTCGGCCGTGGCGGTGCCCGCAGGCCAGTCCCGCCCCGGGTCCTCGACCTCGGTGAACCAGTGGTTGAGCAGTGCCACCTGCTCCCGGGGCGCGGCGAGGAAGTAGCCGCGCCCGGCCCAGGTCTGCAGCTGGTGGTACATGCTGGCCAGCAGCAACGTCTTGCCCGAGCCACGCGGCCCCAGGGTGACGACCCGGAAGGTGGGCACGCCTTCGGCACCGCGCGGAGGCGGCGCGGCTGTCGGTCGCGGGGCGCGGTGGCGCCGCCGGACGATAAGCACGACCGCCACCACGAGGGCGGCGGCGAGCACGAGCGCGAACAGACTCATGCTGTGACGGAGGACGGCCCGGCCGCCCTGATACGTCAGGTCAGCTGGTGCCGCGCGGCACCGCCTGCCGGGCCGCGAGGGCGGCACCCCGGGCGCCGGCCATGTCGAGGTCCGGCACGAGCGCGAACGTCGCCACCTGGCGCTGCTCGTCCCGCAGGTTGGTGTTCTTCTCGACCTGTTCGAGGAACCACTGGCCGAACGCGGCGGACGCCTGCACGACACCACCGCCGACGAAGTACGCGTCCGGGTCGGTGAAGTTGGCGGCGATGGTGAACAGCCGGCCGATCGCCGCGGCCTGCTGCTCGAAGATCTTGACGGCCAGCGGGTCGCCCGCCTCGCCGAGCCCGCGCACCAGTTTCGCCGCGGTGGCCACCGACGCCTCCGCCGCGAGCGGGTGGTCGGGGTGCTTGGCCAGCCAGTACGGCAACAGGTTGCGCTCGATGCCCGTCAGGGAGGCGATGCTCTCCGCGTCGCCGAAGAAGCCGCAGTTGCAACCCGGGATCGGCTGGTCGCCGTCGAGCAGTCCCTGCATCGGGATGTGCACGTGGCCGAGCTCGCCGGCCATGCCCGCCGCACCGGAGACGATCCGCCCGGACTCGATGACGCCGCCGCCGAGCCCGGTGCCGACGATCGCCGACACCGACGAGCGCGTGCTGCCGAGGAGTCCGAAGTGGACGTGGTGGGCGTACAGCGCGGCCGCGTTGCCGTCGTTGTTGTAGACGACCGGCAGGCCGAGCTTCTCCTCCAGCGCGCCGCGGACGTCGTACCCCCGCCAGGCCGGGTCGACGAAGTTGGTCGAGCCCTTGGTCGAGATCACGCCGGTGGCGCTGGCCGGGCCGGGAGTGTCCAGGCCGACCGAGCGCACCGCGGCCCGCGGCACCCCGGTCTGGGTCAGCACGTTGTGGAACGCCTCGGCCAGCGCCTCGACCGCGACGACCGGCCCTTCCTTGACCCGGCTCGGGCTCTCCAGCAGCCCCTCCACCAGGAACTCGCCGGTCGAGTCGAGCACCGTCGCGTTGTTGGCGTTGCCGCCGTTGTCGAGGCCGACCACCACCCAGCGGTCACCCTCCACCGCCCGCACGCTGTCGTTCATGAGCCGATCCTGTCACGCTCTCGCGTTACCCGCCGTCGTCCGGACGCCGGAGGCGCTTGACCTCGCCGCGCCGCTTCTTGGCCGCGATCCGCCGCTCCTTGGCGCCCCGCGACGGCTTGGTCGCACGCCGTGGTGGCGGTGGCGGCTCGATCGCCCGCGCGACCAGGACGGCCAGCCGCTCCAGGGCCGCCTCGCGGTTGCGGAGCTGGGCGCGGTGCTCGGACGCGGCGATGGTGATCACGCCGTCGACCAGCCGGTTGGCGAGCCGCTCCCGGGCGCGGTCCTTGAGCACCGGCCCGAGGGCGGTGCTGGCGTCGAGGTCCCACGACAGCTCGACGCGCGAGTCGGCGGTGTTGACCCCTTGCCCGCCGGGGCCGGAGGAGCGGGAGAAGCGCCAACGCAGCTCGGCATCGGGAATCTCCACGCCGGGTCTGATCGTCAGTGGCGCCATGCCGCCCAGGATAGGTCCCGATCGGGTTTGACAGCACTTATATAAGTGCTGTTACATCGCGGCGTGGACCTTCTCGACAGCAGTCACTGGGGACCGGTCTGGGCCCTGCTCCACGGCATGGACCGCGAGATCGCCGAGCTCTACGCCGAGGCCGGCATCGGCGACGTGCGCACCCGGTTCGTCGGCCCGCTCATCCAGCTCTCCCGGCACGAGCCGCTGACGATCCAGGAACTGGCCGACCGGGTACGCGTCACCCACTCGGCCATGAGCCAGACCGTGGCCGCCATGCGCCGGTCCGGCCTGGTCGACGACGCCACGAACGTCGACGGGCGCACGCGCCGGATCCAGCTCTCGGAACGCGGCCGGGAGCTGGTGCCGTTCCTCGCCGCCGAGTGGCGCGCGACCGAGAAGACGGTGCGCGAGCTCGACGCCGAGGTGCCCTACGCGCTGACCGCCGTGGTCGAGGACCTCCGCCGAGCGCTGGAGCAACGCTCGTTCCGGGACCGACTGCGGGCCAACTTCTCGCTCGAGCGGCAGGACGAATGAGAAGCGCGCTGGTCGACCTGCGTCCGCTGCGTGACCACCCCACCTTCCGCCGGCTCTGGATCGGTCGCACGCTGTCCGGATTCGGTGGGCAGTTCGGTGGGTTCGCCGTCGTCTTCTACGTCTGGGACCGCACCCACAACCCGGCCCTGGTCGGGCTGATCGGCCTGGTGACCGCGGTCCCGCTGGTCGTGGTCGCCCTCCTGGGCAGCGCCTTCGTCGACCACGTCGACCGGCGGCGGCTGGCCTCGGGCGCGACCTGGGGACTGCTGGCGACCAGCCTGCTGATGGCGGTCACCACGGCCACCGCGAGCCCCGTCGGCGTGCTGATGGCCCTCGCCGCCGTCCACTCCGGACTGTCCGCCCTCGCCGCGCCGGCATTGCGCGCGTTCACGCCGGTGCTGCTGCCGTCGTCGCGGCTGGCCGCCGGGCTGGCCCTCGACCACCTCTCGTTCCAGCTCGCCATGCTGCTGGGTCCGGCGGCGGCCGGGCTCCTGACCGCGTACGCCGGCACCACCGTCTGCTTCGTCGTCGACGCCGTCTCGTTCGCGGCCGCGCTGGTCGGGATCGCCGGGCTGCCGCGGGTGACCGGCACGCCGGGCGGCGGAGCCGGGTTGCGCGCGGTCGTTGACGGGATCCGGTTCGCGGTGCGGACCCGCCCGGTGGCCGGCGCGCTGCTCGCCGACCTGTGCGCCACCCTGCTGGCGATGCCGGTGGCCCTGTTCCCGATGGTCAACCAGGAGAAGTTCGGTGGGTCGCCGGCGCGACTGGGCCTGTTCCTGACCGCCATCGGCATCGGGGGCGCCATCGCGTCGGTGCTGTCCGGGCTGTCGACCCGGCGTACCCGACCCGGGGTCGTGCTGTTGGTCTGCGGCGGGGTCTGGGGTCTCGGACTGGCCCTGGCCGGGTTCGCCGGCACGCTGCCCGCGGTGCTCGGCTGCCTGGCGATCGCCGGCGCGGCCGACACCTGGGCCGTCGTGGCCCGGGGCACGGTGGTGCAGACGTCCACTCCGGACGCCTACCTCGGCCGGGTGGCCGCCCTCGAACACGTCGTCGGCGTCGCCGGACCCGAGGTGGGCAACCTGCGCGCGGGCCTGGTCGCGTCGGTGACGGGCGGGGGTGCGGCGTTGGCGATCGGTGGCTTGAGCTGCGTGGCCGGCACGGTGCTGCTGGCCGCCCTCAGCCGGCCGCTGCGCACAGCAACTGTCCCAGCACCAGCGGCGGTCGTCCCGTCAGCACCGTGAACCCGCGCAGCGCGCTCCGCGCCGCCTCGGTCAGCGCCGGGTCGTCGAAGACCTCGCCCGCCAGGACCACGACGTCGAGCCCCATGTCGTCCGCGCACCGCCGGGCCTGCCGGGCGACCAACGCGGCGACCGTCGCCCGGACGCGCGCGGCGATCGTCTCGGCCGAGGTCCCTCGCCGCACGTCCCCGACGACCGCCCGGACCAGGTCGCCTGGATCCAGACCGCGCATCGGGTACGGGTCGAAAGCGCCGTCCCCGCTCGTCGGCCCGTGCAGGGCGGCGACCGTGTCGAGGAGCAGTCCGAGGCTGGACGTGGCGCCGCAGCCGTAGCCGGAGTCGAGCTGGCCCGCGAGGACGCGGCGCTCCCGGTTGGCGCAGGCGCGTACGGGTGGCAGGTCCAGGTCCCACGCCACGCCCGCGTGTCGCAGGTGGGCCAGCGCGGCATGGTTGGCCCGGCCGGCGGTGCGCACGTAGTCGAGGTGGGCGACCCGGCGGAACTCCTTGTAGCCGGCGACCAGCACCTCGCCGCCCCAGGTGGCACCGTCGGGTCCGTAGCCGCCGCGGTCGAACGCGAACCCGATCACGTGCTCGTCGGGCCCGAGCCGGTGCTCGGCCATCACCGCGGCGACCAACGCGTGATGCCGGACCACGGCCCGGGTGGGCAGCACGTTGCGCGCGGCCCACTTGCGGACCGGGTCGCCGGGGTGCAGGTCGACGGCGACGAGCTCGGGCTTGGCACCGGACTCGGCCTTCAGTGCCGCCAACGCGTCGTCGAGGTCGCGGAGCTCGCCGACCCAGGCGTGCCGGCCGACGCCGATCGCCGACCGACCGCCACCCACGGCGAACGTCGGCGTCACTTCCCACGGCAGGGCCACCACCACACGCGGAATTCTCCCCAGCCAGCCGAGCCCAGGTGCCCTTATTAACGCTTTCCGTTGTATAGGGGTCGCTTCCCATCGCCGTTTCGGTTGATTGACCGAAGATCATCTTTCTCGCAGGATGCGTCGGTGACCGATCGCTGCCCGACCTGCGCCATCCCCCTCGCGGTCGAGGAGGACGAGCCGCCGTGGTGCCAGCACTGCGAGTGGAACCTCGACACGCTCGCGCCGATCGAGGGGGCGACGTGGTTCTGGCGGTCGATCCGGACCCGCGACCACCGCGCGGGATTCCGCTCCGACCGCCTGCTGGCGTCCGGGGCGTCGGCGAGCCGGCCAGGGGTGTACGCGCTGCTCGTCGCGCTCTCCGTCGTGCTGGTGGCGGTGCCGGTGACCGCGCTCCTGGCCGGCGTCTGGCTGCTGGTCACCGGGCCGGTGGCGCTCGGGCTGCTGTTGCTCCTCGTCACCTACGCGGTGCGGCCGCGCCTGGGGCGGGTCAAGAAGGTGCTCAAGGGCCAGTACCGGCTCGACCCCGACCGGGCCCCAGCACTGCACAGCCTGATCGACCGGGTGGCGACCGCGATCGACGCCCCGCGACCCGACATCGTCGCCATCCACGCGGCGTGGTGGGGCGCCGGGACCACCGTGGCGGGCATCCGCCAGCGCAGGATCCTCACGCTCGGCATTCCGCTGCTGGCCAGCATCGACCGCGGTGAGTTCGTCGCGCTGCTCGGTCACGAGCTCGGCCATTTCGCCAACCGGGACTCTCGGCGCTTCATGGCGACCATGCCGGCCCGGGTGACCTTCGGACACATCGCCCGCGCACTGCGGCCGAGCCGGGTGTCGGGCGTCGAACGTGACCTGCTCGGCCTGCAACTGATCGTGTTCGAGCTCTGGCGTCTGATCAGCGGCCTGATGTCGTGGGTGTCCTTCGCGGTGCACGCGGCGATCGCCGTCGCCGCGGCGCGGGACGATCGGCAGGCCGAGCAGCGGGCCGACCTGCTGGCTGTGAAGGCCGCCGGGCGCGCGTCGACGCTGGGGCTGTTCGACGCGATGGCCGCGTTTCCGCTCTTCTACGGCGCCATCAGCGGTGCGTCCCGCAAGGGGTACGCGATGGCGGAGTGGCGGGCGCGGATCGCCCAGAACCGTGAGCGCAACGACGAGGGCCGAACGGCGGTGCTGCGCCAGCTCACCATCCGCACCGAGGCGTCGCTGTTCGCGAGTCACCCGTCGACCGGGCGGCGGCACCAGTTCGTGTCGACGCTGCCGAGCTCGTACGCCGCCGTGACCGTCGCGGACGACGAGTGGGCGACGATCGTGCGCGAGGTCGCTCCCTATGCGGAGACGTTGCGGAACGAGCTCGCGGAGCAGTACGAGATGTGAGCGGGCCGGTGCGGCACCGGCCCGCTCGGGCTCCTCAGAACGCGGAGACAGGCGTCGCGTACACCATGCGTTGTGTTGGATGTTCGGTGATGCTGAAGAGGACGTCGCCGTAGCCGTAGAAGTCGGACCAGTAGCTCAGATCCTCGGGACCGATCGGGGCCGTGCGGCGGACCGGTGTGCCGAGCGTGCCGGTCGTCGCGCTCGGCGCTGTCGATCGAAGCAGGTCGCCGTTGTCGTTCTGGTCGGCGACGTCCTTGCCGTGGCTGCGGTTCAGGTAGTACGTGTTGCCGTGCCCGACCACGCCCTGGACGTTGGGGACGGGCAGCCGGTACGCGCTGGTCGCCCGCCACCGGCCGTCGCTGGAGATCGCCGGCAGGCCGTTGAGCCCGTCCAGCGGCCAGTTCGCCACCCGGCCGGTCTTGTCGGGGTCGTTGCCGTTGGCGCCGGCGTCGCAGTACTCGCCGGTCGTGAGGTGATCTCCCCCGGTGCGGTCGAGGCCGACGAAGGAGAAGTGCGGGGCGCCGTCGACGGTGCAGGTACTGGCGTCGGTGACCTGCCCGGCGTTGCTGGTCCAGGCGCCGACCTCGGGCATCACGTAGCGGTAGCCGTGCCCGTAGAAGACCCCGTTCTGCCGGCCGATCTTGGTCTTGTCGGTGGTGTTGCCCTTGGCTCCGGCCGCCTGCAGGTCGAAGATGTAGCGCATGTCGAAGACCCGGAACCCCCGGCGCGTGTCGGCGACGTAGAGGTAGTTGCCGTACCAGGCGAGACCGCCGGCGTGCAGCGAGCCGCCGCTGGAGTCCTGCGTGTTGCGCAGGCTCATGTAGGTGGCGTTGCCGGAGTCGTTCTGGAACGGGTAGGCCAGCAGGACGTGCTGGTAGGCGCCGGTGTGCAGGTCGATGAACGTGATCCGGGTGCCTTTGACCTGCTCGGAGTCGTTGTTGTACCAGCTGACCACGAGAGGTTGGGCGGTTCCCCAGAACTGGTCGTCCTGCGCGTCGGCGACGGTGCTGATGCCCTGCGGCGTCCATTCGACGTTGCCGCCGTTGGTGCCGCTGTCGGCGGAGTCGAAGCAGAAGCTGTAGACGGCGTTGAGGTCGCGTTCCTTGACGTCGACGGCGCTCGGGTTGCAGATCGCGCCGGAGCCGGACATGACGGTGCCGTCGCGGCTGGCCTGCGCGAGGATGTTCTGGACGCCGAGCTTGGGCAGTTCGGCGTCAAGCTCCTGCACACGCTGCGTGAGAGCGATCGCATTGGACGCGGGTCGCAGGTCGAAGTCGCTGAGCTTGGGCGGCGGCGGAGCGGCGGCGGCCGGACTGACGGCTACCGCCGCCGAGGCGACGACCAACGCGGTGGTCAGGCTGACCCGTCGAAACCACACGTGATACCTCCCCAGGGTTCGTGGCATCGAAGCCCTGGAGTCTAGGTGTCAGCGATCGATGTCCATCGCATTTGTCTCAGCGTGTGCGCCGGGTCGTCCTGACTCAGCAGGGTTCGGCGACGACGTCGCCGGCGGCCGCGGTGAGGCGGGTGCCGTCGGTCAGGATGACGTCGACGAGCCCGGCCTCGTCGGCGGCGCTGACCCCGAACACGGGAGCCCCGGCCAGGCTGGACTCAGGCGACCTGCGGTTGCGAGGAGGCCGGTAGACCCAACGGATCTCACTGGCCAAGCTGTTCGCCTTCATCCGCACCGCCCCCGTTTCGCCGCGACGCCGTCGGGCATCGCGCCACCATTTGACCGGATTTTGCCGCCCGTCACGACGCGGCGCGCCGGGCCACCGGGTGCGTCAGCCGGGGACGGTGCCGCGAACCGTCCATGCGCGGGCGGTGAGTCGGATCGAGCCGTCCGGCGCCGTCGGCAGCCGGGACCGCAGCAGGTCGCGGAGGCGGTTGCGGTCCTTGGCCTCGAGTCGGGCGACGAAGCCCGGCGCCGGGCCCTGGCCGCCGAGGAAGGGAGTCCAGAAGTCGTCGAAGCCGGTGAAGGTCATCGGTGCCGACACGGCGTCGACGGTTACGCCCTCCAGGCCGGCGCCGGTCCACAGTGTGCGGAGCGGATCTGGCCGACAGACGGCCGCGAAGCGGTCGAGTTCGTCCGGTGCCGTCGGGTCGATCGTCGAGGCGGCCGACCAGAAGTGGCGGAGCATCTCCATGCCGTCGCCGTAGTCCCAGACGTACGCCGCGGCCGTGCCGCCCGGGACCGTCACGCGGGTCATCTCGGCTACGGCGCGGCGGGGCTCGGGCACGAAGTTGAGCGCCAGCCCGCTGACGGCGAGGTCGAACTCCCCGTCGCCCAGCGGCAGAGCCCTGGCGTCGCCCACCCGGAACGTGGCCCGTGGGTCAGCGACCCGGTCGGCGGCGGCGGTCACGAAGGCGGCCGAGCTGTCGACACCGATCACCTCGGTGGGCGCCGCGGCGGCGAGGACCGCTCCGCTCAGCGCTCCCGTGCCGCACCCGACGTCGACCCACCGCCGACCGGTCGGTGCGGTCAACCACCGCAGGAACAGCGGCGCCACGCGACGGCTCCACCGGCCCATATAGGCCTCGTAGGCGTCGCGCTCTGACCACCGCTCGGGTACCACGGGGGCAACAGTATCCGCTGATCGCCATCGATCTACCCCCGTTCGGGTGAATGGGTTTCGCTTTCGTCACCCACCCGACTCATCCCTTCACACGAGTGTGTCCCGTTGCCTGGACCCCGCGGCCCGCGCGACCCGCCTCGCCGCGACGGCGAGTCGCAGGGCCCGGCTGACCCGTAGCCGGCGAGAGCTGTCGGTGGCCGCGATGAGCTCGGTCAACGCCGCTCGGTCACACGGCGGCACGTACGCCAGAATGATGATCAACGGCAGCACCGCGGCGACCAGCTCGACCACCACGACCATGCCGATGAAGGCCCCGACCACGCCGACCAGCGCGATGTGCTCCACCGCGACCCCCTCAGGTCCCGCTGACGGCTACGGCGAAGAGCACGACGGCCGTGACCCCGACCGCGAAGGCAACGCCGGCGATCGCGGCCAGGGCGTGCACGATCGGCCCGATCGGCGCCAGCGCCCGCCGCATCGACCGCAACGCGACGGCGGCGACGACCACGGCGAGGGCCAGGTAGACGTACCGGTGGTCGCTGAGCGACATCCAAAGATCCGCAAGACTCACGATGATCACCCCACATCGTCGGTCCGTACGTCGAGGATTCACTATTCATGATCAACATCCAAGGTCACATGCATAATTCAGGTGGCGCGAATTCATGCCCAAGATCGGCGGCTGGAGCGCTCATCCCGATCGATCGCGGCCGAAACACCAGCTCAAGTAGCGATATGGCTGAGGGCTAGTGTCCAAATCGAACAATGGCCATTGGACGGCCCGCACCAAGCGGCGTTGCAAGAGCCCTTCGGATGGATGACAATTCAGCGCGGGAGGTTGACGCAGCAATAGATCTTGAATCAGGATGCTGCGGTGAATATGCCCAGCGTCGACACTGATGTCGTCAGGCCAACTGAAGAAACGTCGGCCCAGGCCGCATTCAACCTTCAGACCATCTCCGCACAGTGTTCATCAGGCAGTTGTCCGACGGTCTATGACAGCGGTCGAGGCACGATCGTTGTCCAGGGTTACACGGTGACCGGCAGCCATGCCGGGGTCGCGCTCCCCGCGGGTGAACAGCTCGTCGAGATTCCGGTAGAGCTGCTGATGAACGCGGCGCGCAACCTTTCATGATCAGTTATTAGAGAGTCGCGAAGGGAGCGCTGATGGTCGACAACCTTGGCGCTCCCGAGGAACCAGCTGACTCGCTGGGTGCGCGGCTCGTGCAACTTCGGAAAGCACGAAACCTTACCGGCCGAGAGCTGGGCAAGCTGGTTGAGATGAGCCAGCCGAAGATCTCAAGGCTAGAAAATGGGGTCGGGTCGGCCGATCCCGACGACGTCAGGCGGATCGCTCGGGCTCTCGATGCACCCGGCGAGGTAGTCGTCCAACTCGTGGACTTGGCCGAGCGGACGCATGACCGGATGACCGACTGGCGCCCGCTGGGTCCGTCGCTCGCACATCGGCAGCGGAACGTGGGATCGTTCGAGGCCGGTGCGCGCGTGTTGCGTGTGTTTCAGCCAGCGGTCATCCCAGGTCTTCTGCAGACGAGCGACTACGCCCGGGCTGTTTTCACGTCGTTCCATGAGGTGATGTTCTCGTCGAGCGTGGCGGCCGCCAGGTTGGCCGTGCCCGAGGCCGTTTCCGCCCGGATCGCGCGCCAGGAGATCCTCGTTGACCCCGCGCGGACGTTTCATTTCCTTATGCCCGAGCACGTGCTGACGGCCAGCGTCTGCGATCCGGAGTACATGCCCGCACAGATCCAACGGCTGCGCGAAGTGGCGACCCAGGAGAACGTAACCATCGGCGTGATCCCGCAGGGCGAACGGATCCTGCCGCCGCCGGTGAACGGCTTCGAGGTAGCCGACGACGACCTGGTCGACGTCGACCTGCTGAACACGTCACTGACCTCGCGGGGACGGTCGGACGTGGCGATGTATCGCCAGATCTTCGAGCGATACGCCGAGCGAGCGACCGTCGACATCGACTCTGTCCTCGACCGCCATCTGGACGAGCACGCTCGGGCGTTCCAGGCGGGGCGCCGGGTCAAGTGACCCGGCGCCCCGATCTTCGTTTACGCCGGTTCGATCCAGATGTTGCGGTAGCGGACCGGGTTCGTGTGGTCCTGCAGGCGGATCGGGCCGAGGCTGTTGGCCTCTGCCGCTCCCCCACCCGTCGGACCGTTGACGGCCACGTTGTTGTGGACCGTCACCCCGTTCCAGACCACCGTCATCCGGGCGTCCTCGGTCTTCGTCGTGCCGTTGAAGCGGGCCGCTCGGAAGGTGATCTCGTACGTCTGCCACGTCTCCGGCGCCGTTGCCGCGTTCACGTCCGCCGCCTTCTTCTGGTAGATCGAGGCCGCTTCGTCGTTGCCCAGCGACGTGTCTCCGAACGAGTCCAGCACCTGTAGCTCGTACCGGTCCTGCTGATAGACACCGCTGTTCGCCCGCGCCTGGCCGGTCACCTCCGGCCCGTACAACGGCAGCCAGAACTCGACGTGCAGCTTGTAGTCGCCGTACGCCTGTCTCGTCCTGATGTCACCGCCGTTGACCTGCATGCCGCCGCCCGTGATGGTCCACGTCGGGTTGCGGCCGTCGGTGTGTTGCCAGTTCGCCGTCATCGACGCCGCGGTGCCGTCGAACAGGACCGTGCGCGTCGGGACCGTGGAGGACCCGTACACCTCCAGCTCGTAGATCCGCGCGGCGGCGTTGCCGTCGCTGGTCGGTGTCGTCACGTTGAGCCGGACGTACCGCGCCTGAACGGCGGTGAAGGTGTACGTCGTGGTCGCCGACGTGTTGCCCGTGACCGTTGCCACCGTCGACCACGACGTGCCGTTCGTCGACACCTGGATGGTGAAGTCCCGCGTGTTCCACGACGCGTTCTCGCCACCCGTGGCCGCGTGCTTCAGGACGACCCGGCTCACCGTCGTTGCCGCACCGAGGTCGACCTGCATCCACTTCGTCGAGCCCAGCGAGCACCACTTGTCGGTGTTGCCACCGGTGGTGCTGCCGTTGACCGCCTTGGCCGCGCTCTCGTTGGCGTTGCACGAGCTGTCCGCGGTGGCGGTCTTGTTCAGCGCCAGGTTGACCGCCGCGGCGGCCGTGACGGTGATGTTGTCCAGGTTGACGTTGCCGATGTCACCGGCGTCATAGCGGTACGAGATGGTGTTCGTGCCCGCGTTCAGGTTGACCGACTCGACCTTGTTCGCCCACGTGTCCCAGTTGTTCGTGAACGGCAACTGCGTCTGCCGCAGCTTGGTGCCGTTGACGTACAGCGACACCGTCTTCGTGCCCGTGCCGCCGTTGGGACCGTTGGAGTAGCGCAGGCTCACGTCGTGCGCGCCCGCGGACGCCGCCGACACCGTGAAGGTCGTCGTCGCGCCCTGGGTGCCGTAGCCGGCCACGAAGCCCGAGCCCGTGTAACCCAGGTGGTCCGTCGCGACCACCGCTCCGCCCGACAGCGCCGCCGACTCGGCCTCCAGCACTCCGCCCGGCTGCTGCGGGCCGCCGATCAGCGAGTTGAGCGTGTACCAGGCCTCCGTGCTCCACAGTTCCTGGCCGTTGGTCGCGGTGAACGAGCGCGGCGAGCGCAGGTAGACCACGCGGCCGGCCTGGAGGCCGTTGACCTTCAGGGTGACCTTGCGGCCGTCGGCGGACGCCGTCGCGGAGGTGACCGTCAGCGTCTGCTCGTCGACCTTCGGGCCGCCGTAGTTCTGCGTGGGGACGTACCTCCACTGCTTCACCTGGTACTTGGTGGCCAGGCCGGCGATCGTGGCGGCCGACAGAGGCTGCGTGTACTCCACCTCGAAACCGCCGCTGACCGCGCGCATCGCGAGCATGTCGAACACGTTGCCGCCGTTGGGCGTCAGCTTCTGCAGGCCGTACTTCAGCTTGCCCGCCTGGCCCCAGTTGCCGTCGGCGCCGAGGCCACCGACGTAGATGGCGCCGTTCGGCCCGATCGACGTGCGCAGCACGCCCATCTCCAGACCCTGGGTGTGCCGGAACAGCGCACCCTGGTACTCGCCGTTGATCTTCTCGAGGTAGGCCCGCTGTAGGCCGCCGTAGGTCACGTCGCCGATCAGCATCTGCCCTGCGAAGACGCCCGACTGGATCATGACCGGCGTGCTCGGCGAGTTGGCGATCTCGTTCTGCGGCATCCACAGCACCGGCTGCGTCACCGGCTGGCTCTGGAACGGGCCGGGCGGGTTCATGTAGAGGTTGAAGAACCGGTCCTGCTTGATGTGCACCAGCTTCGACGACGGCAACCAGTCACCCTGGTTGTCGGTGACGAAGATGCCACCCTCAGGACCCCAACCGATGCCATCAGGCGTACGCAGGCCGCCCGCGACGTAGTGCACGGCGCCGGTGTTCTTGTCGACCCGGATCGTCGAGCCGCGGTTGGCTGCCGGCTGCGGGTTCGTCGTCGCGCCGCCGTAGTTGATCGAGATCGACAGGTTCAGGTAGAAGTACGGCGCCTGGTAGAGCAGCCCGAACGCGAACTCGTGGAAGTTGCCACCCCACGGCCACGTCGCCACCTGGCGGTAGTTGTCGGTCACCCAGTCGCCGTTGGTGTCGTTGAGCTCGACGAGCCGGTGCTTCTCCGACACGTACAGCTTGCCGTCGACGTACTTGATGCCCATCGGCTCACGCAGCCCGGTGGCGATCCGTTGATACGTCACCTGCGACGGCTGGGTCGCGGTGGTCACGTTTGACAGCAGGTAGACCTCGCCGAGCACGTTGTCCGTGCCGCCCCAGGTCGTGATCGCGAGCCGGCCGTCGGGCAGCCAGTCCATCGCGGACACCTGCGGCTGGAAGCCGGTCGGGCGCAGGTTGGTCAGCGTGTAGTTGGGGTTGACGGACGTCAGCGGCAGGCCGTCGCCGGGCGAGTCGGTGACGCCCTCGCACTCCTTGCGGCCCGGGGCGGTCACCCGGACCACACCGGCGTCGGTGGACAGGACGCTGTTGGGCACGAGCACGAACGTCGACGACCCGGGTGTACGCCAGTCGAGCGTGATCTGCTGGTCGACGCTGCGCTCGAAGTGGTCGATCCGCAGCGAGTGGTAGCCGGTGGTGAGGGAGACCGTGCCTTCCTTGGGCGGCTGGGCGCTGTGCAGACCGTCGTGGTCGATGACCACCTGGTCGTCGATCAGCAGCCGGGAGCCGTCGTCGCTGGTGAGCCGGAACGTGTAGCTGCCGGCCGTGGCGATGTTGATGTTGCCGATCACCTGGGTGACGAAGTTGTCGCTGAAGCCCCCGAAGTCGGCGGTCGACGTCCAGTTGATCGTGGGCATGAGTTTGTCCACATTGGGCGTCTGGCCGGGCTTGAGGTCACAGATCTCGTTGAGCGGCACCTGTACGTCGAAGACGCGCAGGGTGACTCCCGGCTCCTGCGGCGGCGGGGCGGCCGCGGCGACTGCCGGCGCGACCAGGACGCCACTGATGAGCAGACCTGCGGCGGCGATTATGGACAGGGGACGGCGTAACCGTGTGCTCATTGTTCCTCCGGGACGGTAGAGGGACGAGCGAAGGGAGGACGGCGGATCGACGCGGGTCACCGCGTTGCGCACACGGTAGGGGTCTTCCCGGCCACCTGTCCATATCTAAACTTCGATGGGACAGAACTTCCGTCTTAACGAGCAGAAGTAGCACCGATGCCATCGAAAGGGTTGCCGACGGTCACGCATTCAGGGATATTCGTCGATATGCGTGTGACCCGGATCCTCGCCGCCGCCGTCGCGTCCGTTGCCGTGCTGCTTCCGGCCTCCACCGCTGCGGCGGCGCCGGGACTCGACCGTTACCGCAGCCTGCCCGGCACCGCCTGGTGGACCGACGCGGCCGGGGCGACCGTGGTCGCGGTCGACGAGACGGTCCCATCCACCGCCGCGGCCGGTCTTGAGGCGGCACTGCGCGGTCGCGGCCACCTCGTCCGGGAGAAGGGGACGCTGCGGCGGCACATCGCCGGTGCCGACCAGTTCTTCCAGGCGGGCGGCTTCCGCTGCCTGATCGGGTTCAACGCCCGGGCCGGCAGCACCTACTACTTCCTCACCTCGCGGCACTGCGTCGGGTCGGTCGGCGGCACCGTCTACGCGGACGCGGCGGCCACGGTTCCGCTCGGCGTGGTCTCCGTCGTGACGCCGGGGCAGGACACCGCGCTGATCCGCTACACGAACACCACGATCGCCAAGCCGAGCGCGGTCAACACGTACCCGGGACTCGCTCCGATCCGTTCCTTCGGGTCGAGTGCCATCGGGTCGCGGGTCACCCGCAGCGGGCCGAACGGCGTGCGGTCCGGCACGGTCACCGCGCTCAACGTGACCGTCAACTACGCCGACGGCACGGTGACCGGCCTGATCCGCACGAACATCTGCGGCCAGCCCGGCGACAGCGGCGGCCCGCTGTTCGCCGGGACGGTCGGCGTCGGCATCACCTCGGGCGGCAGCGGCTCGTGCACCACCGGCGGCGTCAGCTACTACGCGTCGGCCGCACGGGCCGGCTCCGCGTACGGGGTCGGCCCGTACTAGGCGGCGTTGTCGAGCAATGCCCGCTGCTCCCCCGTCAGGCGCAGGGACATCGCGTCGATCGCCTCGTCGAGCTGCGCGACCGTGCTCGGGCCGACGATCGGCATGACCGCGGGGGTCGAACCCGTGAGCCAGGCCAGGACGACGTGGTTGCGGGTGGTGCCGAGCTCGGCGGCCACCGTGTCCAGCGCGGCCAGGCGGGCCACGGTGCCGGGGTGGTCGTACTCGGGTGCCAGCGGCTTGTCCGGCCGGGTGTAGGCGCCTGACAGCAACGGCGTGTAGGCCCAGACCGCGATCTCGTCGTGGCTCTCCACATAGGAGCGCAGCTCGTCGTTGAAGAAGCCGAACCGGTGCACGACCGTCGGCAGGGTGCCCGGGCGCGGCTGGAGGTAGGTGTGGTGCTGCTGCACCGCCGTGTAGCCGGCCACGCCGGCGTCCGCGGCCGCCCGCCGGAACCGCTCCATCCGCCACGCGGCGAAGTTGGAGCAGCCGAGCCGCCTGACCAGCCCAGCGGTGACCAGCTCACCGAACGCGGCCACGGTCTCTTCGACGACGGTTCGCCGGAAGTCCTTGTGCGCCCAGTACAGCTCGACCCGGTCGGTGCCGAGCCGGCGCAGGCTCTGCTCGATGCCGCTCTTGATCGTTTCCGGGGCCAGCCCCTCGGCCGTCTCGGGGAAGCGACCGGCCTCGAGCGGCTCACAGCCGACCTTGGTGCTGATGGCCACCCGGTCGCGCACCCCTGGGCGGCGGGCCAGCCAGCGGCCGAGCAGCGTCTCGCTCTGCCCGCCGAAGCCGCTCGGGTCGGCCCAGAAGGCATAGCAGTTGGCGGTGTCGATCCAGGTGCCGCCGGTGTCGACGAAGCGGTCGAGGATCGCGAACGCGCGCCGCTCGTCGACGGTGGTGCCGAACATCATCGCTCCGAGTACCAGGTGATCCATCATGCTCACGACGCTAGTGAGGATCGGTCGGGGCGTACGCTCCAATTCCATGGCAGTTTCCCAGACCAATCTCGCGTGGGCGACGCTGCTGGACCTGGCCGGAAGCGGTCCCGTCCACCAGCGGCTGGCCCGGGCACTGCGGGCGGCGATCCGGACCGGCCGGCTGCCGACCGGGTCCGCAGTGCCGCCGAGCCGGGCGCTCGCCGAGGAGCTCGGCTGCTCGCGCTGGGTGGTCACGGAGGCGTACGGCCAGCTGGTCACCGAGGGTTATCTGGCGGCGCGGGTGGGCTCGGCGACGCGGGTGGCGTGGACGCCCGATGCGGTGGCCCCCGCTCGCCCGGCGCGTGCCGGGACCCGGTCGCACGAGGTCCGCTATGACCTGGCGCCCGGCCTGCCCGACCTGCGGGCGTTCCCGCGCCGCCGCTGGGCCGACAGCGTGGCCGCCGTGACCCGCACGGTCTCCGTCACGGACCTCGGCCTGCCCGACCCACGCGGCCACGTCGCGGCCCGGCAGACCATCGCGGAGTACCTGCGGCGCTCCCGCGGCGCGGTAGCCACCGCCGACACGGTCACCATCTGCTCGGGGATCACCGACGGTGTGACCCGGGTGGCCCGGGCGCTGCGCCGGCTGGGCGTATCGGCGGTCGCGGTCGAGGAGCCCGGCTGGCCCCGGCTGTCGGCGGCGGTGACCGACGCGGGCCTGTCGGTGCGCCCGATCCCCGTCGACAGCGACGGTCTCCGAGTGGACGCCCTGCACGAAGTGCGAGCAGTCGTCGTCGGAGCGGCACACCAGTTCCCGAGTGGATCGGTGCTCTCGCCTTCGCGCCGGGCGGCGCTGGTCCGGTGGGCTCGCGAGGTCGACGGCTTCGTGGTGGAAGACGACTACGACGCGGAGTTCCGCTACGACCGCCGCCCGCTGGCCGCGATGCAGGGACTCGACCCGGCACGGGTGGCTCTGCTCGGCTCGGTGAGCAAGACCCTCTCCCCCGCCCTCGGACTGGGTTGGCTGCTGGCCCCGGGGGTGCTGCCGTTGTCCGGCGAGGCCGCCCCGCCGGTCCTGGACCAGCTGGCACTGGCCGCGTTCGTCGACCGGGGATGGTACGACGCCCACCTGCGCGCGGCCCGCCGCCGTTTCCGCGCTCGTCGCGACCTGTTGCTGGCGGCGCTGAGCCGCACGATCCCGGAAGGCACGGTCCACGGCACGGCCGCCGGCCTGCACGTGCTGCTCCACCTGCCGGACGGCACGGACGCGGCCGCGGTGGTGCGGGCCGCCGCCCGGTCCGGGCTGAGCCTGATGGCGCTGGACGACTACCGGTCGGAGCGCCCGGCCACCCCGACGCCGGTGCTGGTGCTCGGCTACGGCAACCTCGCCGACACCGAGATCGCCCCAGCCGTCGCCCTGCTGCGAGAAATCCTCGACCGGGTGTAGCGACGGGCGGGTTCCAGGGGGTTTCTGGCATGCTGGGGTTGAGTGCGACTGGCGGCACGGGGATGGCAGTGACCATCGGGGAGCCCGCCCGTGGGTATCGACCGCCTGGGTGCCCATGGGGCGCCATGGACAGCCCGGCTGCCATGGCCGAGGGGGGATAACCATGTCCGCACGTCTGCTGCCCGGCGGCCCGGTGGCCGAGAGCATCCTGGCCGAGGTCTCGGACCGGGTGCGCGTGCTGCGCGACAAGGGCATCACGCCCGCGCTGGCCACCATCCTGGTCGGAGACGACGACGCGAGCGCCGGCTACATCCGGATCAAGCAGAAGCAGGCGGCCGAGCTCGGCTTCGTCTCGCCGCACGCGCACCTGCCGGCCGACACGACCCAGGCGGAGCTCGAGCGCGTGATCGCGGAGTTCAGCGCCGACTCCGCCGTACACGGCCTGCTCGTGCAGCACCCGGTCCCCGGACACCTGGACTACGACGTGGCGCTGGCCGCGATGGACCCCGACAAGGACGTCGACGGCATGCACCCGGTCAACATGGGCCGGCTCGCCCTGGGCCTGCCTGGCCCGCTGCCCTGCACGCCGGCCGGGATCGAAGCGCTGCTCGCCTTCCACGAGATCCCGGTGTCGGGACGCGAGGTCGTCATCCTCGGCCGCGGCGCCACGCTCGGCCGCCCGCTGGCGATGCTGCTCGCGCAGAAGCGCCCGACCGCCAACGCCGCGGTCACCGTCGTGCACACGGGCGTGAAGGACTGGCCGCGCTACACCCAGCGGGCGGAGATCCTGATCGCGGCGGCCGGCGTACCCGGCATCATCCAGCCCGAACACGTCCGCCCCGGCGCGACGGTCATCGGCGGAGGCGTCCGCTACGAAGGCCGCCGCCTGCTCCCCGACGTCGACGAGTCCTGCGCCGAGGTGGCGGGCGCCATCACCCCGCGGGTCGGCGGCGTCGGGCCGACGACGGTCGCGATGCTGTTCCGCAACGCGATCAGCGCGGCCGAACGAGCGACCTCTTGAATCGTTGCTCTGGTTCGCGGTCGGAAGATCGCGAGGCGCGACGGAATCAGCACGGAAGGGGCCCTTGTTGCGTTGACAAGGGCCCCCTTCGTTAGCGTCAGATCTGGACCCGGTCCTTCGACTCGACAGCCGGTGCTGCCTTCTGGGCGGGCAGGGTCGGGGCCGGACCAGCCGTCGCCGGCACCAGCGGCGCCCGCACCGCGAGCCGCACCGTAGCGACGAGCAGCCACGCCAGCGCGCCCACCACGACAGCCACCACGAGACCGAGCACGGCCGGCGGCATGGCGTACCAATTCACGATGGCCCGCAACGCCGCCGATCGGTTGCCGTCCGCCGGCGTCCAGAACAGGTCCAGCGTGTATCCGAAATAGACCGCCTGCATCACCACCGCACCCAGCAGGACCGCGAGCGGTGTCACCCGCCGCCACCGCACGGGCAGCCGCCCCGCCGCTGCCACCGCGACCACGGCCAGGCCGACCAGACCCCCATAGAGATAGCGGCCCTGCATGCCCGCGTACGTTCCCGTCGCCGCCCATTGTTCGTAGGAGCCCTTGGCCACGATGGCGAGCAGCCCGACGACCGGCACCAGCAGCACCAGCGCCGTCGTCCACGGCACCGCCCGCAACACCAGCGTCAGCACGATGCCCGCCGCCACCACGAGCGCGGCCGCCACGGCCAGCTTCCAGGGCCAGTGGTGCAGGCGGTCGCCGGTCTGGTCGTGCACGAAGAACAGCGTGTTCATCCGCTCCAGCAGCCGCGCCAACCAGGTCAGGCCGCCGTCGCCGAACGAGTGGGTGGCGGTCAGCGTCGGCACCTCCGTGAACCGTCCGTGCGGCTGCACCGACCCGTACACGACGCGGTTGCGCACCCACCACGCCAGACCGGGCAGCGTGGCCAGCGACGCGACGCCGAGCGTCACCAACACCCGCGGCGAGCGCTCGCGGACCGCCACGACCAGATAGGCGAGGCCGACCCAGAACGGCACCAGCAACGCGAAGCCCTTGGTCAGCAACGCCAGCGAGCCGACCGCGCCGATCGCCGCCGCCGTGCGTCGGGTCGTGTCGCCGGTGAGCACCCGCGACACCAGCAACGTCAGCACAGCGAACAGCATCACCAGCAGGTTGTCGTTGTTGACGGCGGACTCGGTGTGGGTGAGCTCCGGAATCGCGAGCGGCACCAACGCCGCGACGACGGGGACCGGTTCCGGCAGCCGCAGCCGGCGGGCCACGGCCCAGAGCACGAGCGGGAGGGCGGCCGCGAACAGCACGTTCCACCACCGCAGCACGAGGTACGTGAAATCGAACGGGATCTTGTCCCAGCCGGGCATCAGGGCGAGGGCGGCACCACCGGCCACGTAGTACAGCGGCGGGTGCTGGACGAGCTGGTTCGCCGGCTGGTCGGGGTCGCGGGTGTGGCCGCCGCGCTCCAGGTACGAAGGACGGCTCGCCCGCGAGGGCGGCGGATGGTCGGCGAGCCGCAGCGGACCGTCGATCCGGTTGGACCGGGTGAAGCCGCCCGCGCCGCTGCCCTCGGTGACCGCGAGGGTCCCGGGGTCCGGCCACGGCCATGCCCCGCCGCGCTGCACCGCGACGATCAGGTCGACGTGTTGGCGCTCGTCCGGGGAGCGCAGGTTCGGGAACAGCGCGGTCTGCCAGATCACCAGCGCGATGTGCAGTACAAGGATGAGCCAAATCAATCCGGGTACAGCTCGCGTTCCACGCAAAAGCGGACGTATCGCTCGGGGCACCGGCGCAGGCTAGCCGACGGTCCCGACCGGGACGACGCACCGCGCGCGGGGGCTCTTAGGCTGACACCCGACCGAGGGCCCTAACTCAGAACAAGCGAGGGAAACATGAGCCAGGATCCAGAGTTCGAGGTGCTCGAGGACGACGGTGTGCTCGACGCCTCCGACACGCTCGACGACGACCGCGTCGCCGACCCGTTGGACGTGGGCATAGCCGCGGCCGACCGGTGGAGCGGCGCCGACCGGTTCGGCACGACCGAGGCCGAGGAGCGCCAGGGCGAGTCACTCGAGCAACTCCTGGCCCAGGAGGAGCCTGATATCGACCCGTACGCGGAGGTTCCGGACGACGAGGACGAGCTCAGCCGGCGCGGCTACGAGCAGGACCCCCGCTCCGGCCGGCTGGTCGAGGACGACCAGGGATTCGGCGAGGACACCGAGGCCGACTCGGTAGCGTGGGACGCCGGGATCGACGCGGGCGGTGCCAGCGCCGAGGAGGCCGCGATCCACGTGGTCAGCGGCCCGGACGACGAGGGTGACGGACCTCTCCGTTGAGCTCCGCGGAATAGTTGCGGCGTCAAATAAGTTGACGGTGGCTGAACGAAGTGAGGTGTTTGGGATGCAGTTCGGGATCTTCACCGTCGGCGACGTGACGCCGGACCCGACCAACGGAACGACCCCCAGCGAGCACGACCGGATCAAGGCAATGGTCCGCATCGCGCAGAAGGTGGAAGAGGTAGGCCTGGACGTCTTCGCGATGGGCGAGCACCACAACCCGCCCTTCGTGCCGTCCTCGCCGACCACGATGCTCGGCTACATCGCGGCGCGCACGGAGAAGCTCCTGCTCTCCACCGCGACCACGTTGATCACCACCAACGACCCGGTGAAGATCGCCGAGGACTACGCGATGCTCCAGCACCTGGCCGACGGCCGGGTCGACCTGATGATGGGCCGCGGCAACACCGGGCCGGTCTACCCCTGGTTCGGCCAGGACATCCGCAACGGCATTCCGCTGGCGATCGAGAACTACGCGCTGCTGCACAAGCTGTGGCGCGAGGACGTGGTCGACTGGAAGGGCCGCTTCCGCACGCCGCTGCAGTCGTTCACCGCGACGCCGCGCCCGCTGGACGGCGTACCCCCGTTCGTCTGGCACGGGTCGATCCGCAGCCCGGAGATCGCCGAGCAGGCCGCGTTCTACGGCGACGGCTTCTTCGCGAACCACATCTTCTGGCCCAAGGAGCACACCCAGCGGATGATCGCGCTCTACCGCGAGCGCTACGCCCACTACGGGCACGGCACCGCGGAGCAGGCCATCGTCGGCCTGGGCGGGCAGGTCTTCATGCGCAAGAACAGCCAGGACGCGGTACGCGAGTTCCGCCCCTACTTCAACGAGGCGCCGGTGTACGGCCACGGCCCGTCGATGGAGGAGTTCACCCGCGAGACGCCGCTCACCGTCGGCAGCCCGCAGCAGGTGATCGACCGCACACTCGGCTTCCGCGACTACGTGGGCGACTACCAGCGGCAGCTGTTCCTGATGGACCACGCCGGTCTGCCGCTAAAGACCGTGCTGGAGCAGCTCGACCTGCTGGGCGAGGAGGTCGTACCCGTGCTGCGCAAGGAGTTCGAGGTCAACCGCCCGGCCGACGTGCCGGACGCACCGACCCACGAGTCGCTGGTGGCGGCGAAGAACGCCAAGGTCGACGCATGAGCGAGCGGACCCTGGCGGTGGTCACCGGCGGGCTGCGCCAGCCCTCGTCGTCGCGGCTGCTGGCCGACAAGCTGGCGGCCGCGGCCGGCGAGGAGCTGAGCCGGCTCGGTGTCCACCCGAAGATCGAGGTGATCGAGCTGCGCGACCACGCGCACGAGATCACCGACAACCTGCTGACCGGCTTCGCCGGCGCCGCGTTCGCGAAGGTGGTGGAGACGGTGGCCGGCGCGGACGGGCTGGTCGCCGTCTCGCCCGTCTTCACCGCGTCGTACAGCGGGCTGTTCAAGTCGTTCGTCGACGTCATGCCGGACGGCTCGCTGGCCGGCAAGCCGGTGCTCATCGGCGCGACGGGCGGCACCGCCCGGCACTCGCTGGCGCTCGACCACGCGCTGCGCCCCCTGTTCGCGTACACCCGGTCGATCGTCATCCCGACCGGTGTCTTCGCGGCGCCCGAGGACTGGGGCGGTGACGAGGAGGGCGGCCGGCTCGACAAGCGGGTCCGGCGCGCCGCGGCCGAGCTCGCCGCCGAGGTCGCCCGCCGCGACCCGGCGACGGTCGACGACCCGTTCGCGCTCAAGACCTCGTTCGAGGACCTGCTGGCCGGCGAATGATGCGCGAGGATGGGGTCATGTACCTCATCCGTGAGAAGTTCCTCGACATCGGCGACGACTTCGACATCACCGACGACGCGGGCAACAAGGTGTTCCACGTCGACGGCAAGGTGCTCAGCCTGCGCGACAAGCTGGTCATCGAGGACATGTCGGGCCGCGAGGTCGCCGCGGTGCACCGCAAGCTGATCGCGCTGCGGCCGACGTACGCGATCAGCATCGGCGGCGAAGAGGCGGCCGAGATGCGCAAGAAGCTCTTCACGCCGTTCCGCGACAAGTACACGATCGACGTACCGGGGCCGGACGACCTGGAGATGAAGGGCGACCTGCTCGACCACGAGTACGAGGTTGAGCTGGGCGGTCGCCGCGTCGCCAACGTGTCGAAGAAGTGGTTCACCATCCGCGACACCTACGCCGTCGACATTGTCGAGGGGCAGAACGATCTGCTCATTTTGGCGGGGGTGCTGGCGTTGGATCTCGCCGAGTCGCGGGCCGAGCGCAAGCGCGCCGAAGAAGCCGAAGACCATTAGGGACGGATCCATGACTCGGGTTCGCGGTGGTGCGGTCCGTTCCTCCCGCGAGGGATCGCTCCGCTTGCCAGGTTCGTCGTGGGTTAGCGCGGCCTCGCGTTGGCCGCGGCCTGGACGGCCGCGGCCAGCGGGTCGCGGGGTGGGCGGTCGAGGATGCTGGCGAGGTCGGGGGTCGTCGCGTCCAGGAAGCCGTGGCGGACGCTCGTGGCGATCGACGCGAGCATCGGTGGCTGGAACGGGAGCAGGCCGGTCTGGTCGAGGAGTCTGCGCCGGTATTCGGTCAGGGTTATGGAGTGGTGCTTTACGTCGAGTCGGTCCGCTATCTGGGCGGCCGTGATCTTCGTGCCGACCAGGTCGTGGACGCGGCCGGCGTGTTCGGTGGGGGTTGCGGCAACGGTTGCCGCGGCTTCGGCCAGGTCCGCTCGGGCTACCGCGGCCAGCGCCCCGTCGCCGAACGCCGACTCCAGGCCGTCGCCGGTCCACGTCAGCAGACTGCCGAACAGCTCGGCGTAGAGGCCGTTGCGCAGGATGGTCCAGGGGACGCCGCTCGCTCGCACCAGGCGTTCGGTCGCTCGGTGCGCGAGTGCGAAACCGAGGTGGTCGCCGGCGCCGGTCAGGCTCGTGTAGACGATGTGCCGAACCCCGTCGCGTGCCGCCGCGTCCACGGCCGTCGCGTGTCGGGCCACGACCTGGTCGTCCTCGGCGTAGCCGGCCGAGATGAGCACCAGCGTCGTCACCCCGGTGAGCGCGACGGTCGCCGGGTCGTCGAGGTCGAGCCGCCGCTGCCCCGGTCCCGGCGTGCGACTGCCGCCCACCGCGGGCGCACCGCGGGACCGCAACGCGGCGAGCGTGGCCGAGCCGAGGTTCCCGTTCGCTCCGGTCACGAAGATCATGTCTGGTGCTGCCTTCCTGGTCGCTGACTACGCTTGATCCTTCGACCGCGTGCCCACCACCACAAGAAGGCACCTTGATGTCACCCACGCACACCGGCGTAACCACCTCGCCCGCCGACCTGGAACCCTGCGGACGCGAGCACCACCCGGACTGCGGCATCCGCGACGTCCTAGACCGCATCGGTGACAAGTGGTCGGTCCTGGTGATCGTCGAGCTCGCCGGCGGACCGCGCCGGTTCCGCGAGCTCCAGCGGGCCATCGACGGCATCTCCCAGCGCATGCTGACACTGACCGTGCGCCGCCTCGAACGCGACGGCCTGGTGCGCCGCACGGTGTACCCGACCGTCCCGGCCCAGGTCGACTACCGCCTCACCGAGACAGGCGCCGAACTGACCCACCTGGTCAAGGCGCTCGCGGACTGGTCCTTGGCCCACCGGGAGGTCATCGCCGAGTCCCGCCGTGACTACGACGAGACCCACAGCCGCTGAGCGCGTCCGGTCGAGGCCGGAGGACAGCGGCATCGCCCGGGCCGCCGGGTCGCACCGGACCGGTGCGCTGCGTTGAAGGTCTCGCTGCCGAACCGCGGCGCGGGCCGCCACCGGCCGGGCGCGGGGTCGTTCTTTCGATGTGGACCGAAGTATCGCGTGTGAGCACGGTCACACCCGGGCATGAATGCCCACATGTCGATCGCCGAGGACAGGCCCGCTGGCGCGCCGGCGCGCCGTGACCGGACCAAGTATCTGTATCTGGCCGTCATCGTCGCCGTGCTGGCTGGCATCTTCGTCGGGCTCGTCGCGCCCGGGGTCGGTGAGAGCCTCAAGCCGCTCGGCACCGGCTTCGTCAACCTGATCAAGATGATGATCAGCCCGATCATCTTCTGCACGATCGTGCTCGGCATCGGCTCGGTGCGCCAGGCCGCCAAGGTCGGCAAGGTCGGCGGCCTGGCGCTCGGCTACTTCCTGCTGATGTCCACGGTCGCGCTGGCGATCGGGCTGGTGGTCGGCAACCTGCTGCACCCCGGCAGCGGCCTGGACCTGTCCGCCGGCGAGGCGCCGGACACCAGCGAGTCCGAAGGCACCGTCGACTTCCTGCTCGGCATCATCCCGACCACGCTGTTCTCGGCCCTGACCAACTCGCAGGTCCTGCAGACGCTGCTCGTCGCCCTGCTGGTCGGCTTCGCGATCCAGGCGATGGGCCCGACCGGCGAACCGATCCTGCGGGCGGTCGGCTTCCTGCAGAAACTGGTCTTCCGGGTGCTCGCGATGATCATGTGGGTGGCACCGATCGGCGCGTTCGGCGCCATCGCCGCCGTGGTCGGCGAGACCGGCTGGAAGGCCCTCGCCGGGCTGCTCCAGATCATGCTGGGCTTCTACCTGACCTGCCTGATCTTCGTGTTCCTCGTGCTCGGCACGCTGCTCAAGCTGGTCACGGGCCTCAACATCCTGTCGGTGTTCCGCTACCTGGGCCGCGAGTTCCTGCTGATCCTGTCGACCTCGTCGTCGGAGTCGGCGCTACCACGCCTGATCGCGAAGATGGAGCACGTAGGCGTCTCCCGCACGGTGGTCGGCATCACGGTCCCGACCGGCTACTCGTTCAACCTGGACGGCACGGCGATCTACCTGACGATGGCCTCGATCTTCATCGCGGACGCCCTGAACAAGCCGCTGGCGGTAGGCGAACAGATCGGCCTGCTGCTCTTCATGATCATCGCGTCGAAGGGCGCGGCGGGGGTGACAGGGGCCGGCCTCGCCACACTGGCGGGCGGCCTGCAGTCGCACCGCCCGGACCTGGTGGACGGCGTCGGCCTGATCGTCGGCATCGACCGCTTCATGTCAGAGGCCAGGGCCCTGACCAACTTCGCCGGCAACGCGGTGGCCACGTTCCTGGTCGGCCACTGGGCGGGCGAACTGGACAAGGACCGTGCCCAGGCGGTCCTGAGCGGCGCGGACCCCTTTGACGAAGCCACGATGCTGGACGCCGACCCGGAACCCGAACGCGAGCCGGTGGTCGCCGCCCAACGCACCGGCAGCGACCGACCGACCCACAACAACTCTGAACCGATCTAGAAGGTCTCAGGCCGTCTAGATCGTTGCGGTCGAGCAGGCCCGGCGCGGTTCGACCCGGTCGGCCGCCCTCCGGAGCACCGCGGCCGCGACCCGGCGCAGCGGATCGCCGCGCCCCGTGCGGCGTGTGCGGTCTGGCACCACCGGGGCGTCCGGGCGGGCCGAGTAGACGTGGTCGCGGGTCGCGTTCATGGCCTGTACGAAGGCCGTGGGATCGAGCATGACGGAACACTCCTGTCAGGACGGGGCCGGGCCGGTTGTCGCCCGCACCACGAGCCGCGTCGGCAGCACGACGGTGCGGTCGGCCGGATCGGCCGGTGGGTCTAGCAACAGTTCGCCGGAGCGTCGGCCGCGCTCGGACGCCGGCTGGTGGACGGTGGTCAGGTTCTCGGCCGCGGCCTCCGGGATGTCGTCGAAGCCGACGACCGAGACGTCACGGCCCGGTTGGAGCCCGCGCGCCCGCAGGGCGTCGAGCACCCCGAGCGCGACGATGTCGCTGAGCGCCGCGATCGCGGTCGGCCGCGGCGCTCGATCCAACAGATGCGCCGCCGCGGCCGCGCCGTCGTCCCGGCAGTTGCCGGGCACGTTGACCGTGGTGACCGTCGGCCACTCGACGCCGGCGGCGGCGAACGCCGACTGGTAGCCGCGCAGTCGTTCGCGGCTGGTGTAGTAGGCCACGTCGGCCGGCGACGACAGCAGCGCGGGACCGATCGTCGGCGCGACGCTGAGGTAGTCGCCGATCACCGCTACCCGCCGGTGCCCGAGCGCCATCAGGTGCTCTCCCGCGGCCCGGGTGGCAGAGGCCTCGTCGATGCCGACGAACGCCGACGCCGGGCCGTCGCTGGACCGCCGCTGCCCGCTGACCACCGGCAGCCCGCGGGCCGCGAGGGCGTCCAGCGCCGGGTGCCAGTCGGGCATGCAGTAGACGCAGAAGCCGTCGACCACGGCCTCGTTGACCGCCGCCACCGCCGCCGCGTCGTCCTCGATCGACAGCGGGAGCAGCAGCAACCCCGTCCGGGCCTGTTCGGCCGCCTCGGCCAGGCCGCGCAGGTAACCCACGGCATAGGGGTCCGTGAACGCGAACGACAGGCTGGCGGTGAACAGCATCCCGATCGCACCGGCCCGTCGCTTGCGCAGCGACCGCGCCGTCGGGTCCGGGCCGGCGTAGCCCAGCGCGGCAGCCGCGGCCAGGATGCGGTCGCGCAGGTCCGCGGAGAGCTGGTCAGGCCGGCTGTAGGCGTTCGAGACGGTGCTGCGCGACACCCCGATGGCGTCGGCCACGGTCTGCAACGTGGGTCGCATGAGCCCACCACCTCCGGCACTGTATCGATCCAGAACCCTTCTGGATCGATACAGTACGCCGCGGGGAGAAAACCGCAAGTGGTAAATGTGTCAGACGGTGAACGTGTAGGAGCCGGCCGCGAGTTGGTAGACGGCCGCGCCGCCCGTGTAGCCCATGGCCACCGCCTGCGCGGGGGCGCTGACCGCGGAAGCCGACGGCGCGGGCACCCGTACCGTCGCGGTGGTGTTGGCCGGGATCTCGACCCGCAGGGTGAGAGTGCCACCGGAGATCGACCAGTCCGACAGCGCCCGCCCGTACGGCGTCGACAGGTCGGCCCGCCCGGAGGTGAGCCCGCCACCGGGCCGCGGCGCGATCACCAGGCGGTGGTAGCCCGGGTCACGCGGGTCCGGCCCCACGCCGCCGACCGACCGGTAGAGGAAGTCCCCGACCGACCCCAGTCCATAGTGGTTGAACGAGTTCATCCCCGGGTCCTGGAACGACCCGTCCGTGCGGATCCCGTCCCAGCGCTCCCAGATCGTCGTGCCACCGCGCGCGCTCATGTAGCCCCAGCCGGGATAGTCCGGCTGGAGCAACACCTGGTAAGCGGTCCCCAGGTGCCCGTTCTCGGCCAGCACCGGCAGCAGGTTCTCCACGCCCAGGAAGCCGACGGACAGATGACCGCTGCGGGAGGCCACCTTGGCGGCCAGCTTGTCCGCCACCGCCCGCACCCGACCGGAAGGCACGAGCCCGAACGAGAGCGCCAGCACGTACCCCGTCTGGGTGTTGCCCGAGACCGTGCCGTCCGCCGCGACGAACCGCCCCGTGAACGCGGCCGCCACCTGGTCGGCGAGGGTCCCGTAGGACGCCGCCTCGGAGGTCCGACCCGTTGCCGCCGCCATCCGGGAGACCAGCCGGGCGCTGTAGGCGAAGTAGGCCGTCGAGATGAGGTCGTTGGCGGTGTTGTCACTCACGTTGAGCCAGTCCCCGTACGTCGACTGGTTGCGGATCAGGTCCGCACCCGCCGTGGCCCGGGAGTAGTCGACCCAGCGCCGCATCGCCGTGAAGTTCTCGTCGACGATCCGCAGATCCCCATAACGCTGCCAGACGGTGTACGGCACGATCACGCCCGCGTCGCCCCAACCGGCCGTGCCCGCGCCGCAGCAGACCGCCGGCGCCACGTCGGTGAAAGCGCCGTCGGAGCGCTGCGCGTCGGTCAGGTCGTCGGTGAACTTGTCGAGCAGCCCGTGCACGTCCATGTTGAACGTCGACGTGCCCACGAACGCCGCGATGTCGCCGGTCCAGCCCAGCCGCTCGTCGCGCTGCGGGCAGTCGGTCGGAATCGTCAGCATGTTGGACCGCTGCCCCCACAGGATGCTCCGCTGCACCTGGTTTACCAAAGCGTTCGAGGTGCTGAACGTCCCCGTCGCAGTGCCGTTGGTCCACGCCGCGAGCCCGGTCACCGTGGACAGCGAAGGCGTGCCAGGGAAGCCGGTCAGCTCGACATAGCGGTAGCCGTGCACCGTGAACCGCGGCTCGTAGACCTCGTCGGCACCGGTGCCGGCCAAGGTGAACCGGTCGGTCGCGCGGGCCGCGCGCAGGTTGGCCAGGTAGACGGTGCCGTTCGGGTTGAGCACCTCGGCGTGCCGCATCGTCACCGTCGTGCCGGCCGGCCCGCGCACGCGCAGCCGGTTCCAGCCCGCGAAGTTCTGCCCGAGGTCGACCACCCAGACGCCCGGCGTGGGCTGGGTGACCGCGACCGCCGGCAGGGTCGCCTGCACCGCGACGCCCGGGTCGACCGACGCCACCAGGTTGGGCTTGGCACCCGCGCGCACCGTCGCGGCCGCCCAGGACGCGTCGTTGAACCCCGGCTGGTCCCAACCTGGCAGCGCGACCCGGGCGTCGTACTCCTCGCCGTGGAAGATGTCGTCGAACCGGATCGGACTCGAGGACGTGCGCCAGGACCCGTCGGTACGCACCGTCGTCGTGGTGCCGTCGGTATGGGTGACCAGGAGGTCGGCCGAGTACCACGGCTGGGTGCCGTAGCGCTGGTTGCCGCCCATCCCCAGCGATCCCGAGTACCAGCCGTTGCCGAGGTAGGCGCCGATCGCGTTGTCGCCCTGCCGCACCTGCGCCGTGACGTCGAGGATCCGGTACTGCACACGGCGGTTGTAGTCCGTCCACCCTGGAGCGAGCGCCTCCGTGCCGACCTTCGCGCCGTTGATCCGCGTCTCGTGCAGGCCGAGGGCGGTCACCATCAGCCGGGCACTGGCCACCGGCTTCGCCAACGAGAAGCCCTTGCGCAGGTACGGCGCCCCGCGCACGACGGACACCTGGCTGCCCCACGGGCCGGCGCCGTAGCCGGCGATCGCCCGAGCGGCGGGCCACGAGGCGTCGTTGAAGCCGGGGTTCTGCCAGCCCGAAGGCGCCGTCTGGCTCGCCTTCCAGGCACCGTCGGTGACCACGCGGGTGGTGGCCGCGCCGGTCACCTCGAGCGCGGCGATCGCGCCGGCCGGCGAGACCGTGGTGTTCTCGGTCGCGATGGCGATGGTGTTGGTGCCACCCGCCACCAGCCGGGCGGTGACGTCGAGGACGGCCGCGCTCTTCCACGACTCGTACACCCGTGGCGAACTGCTCACCTGGGTGCCGTTGACCCAGACGTCGGCGGTGTCGTCACCGGTGAGGGTCAGCGTGCCGCGGGTGACGGCGCCCGCCGGGAGCGTGAACGTGCGGCGCAGGTAGCGGGTGCCGATGGGCGCGCTCGCGCCCGGATCGCCCTCCGGGTACCAGATCCAGGTGGCGCCGGACAGCGCCGGCGCGGTCGCGGACGACCCGATGAACGCGGCCTGCCAGCCGTTGGCGGTGTCGAACTGCCCGGTCTCGAACCAGCTCACCGGACCCCACGATCCTTGCCGGCCCTGCGTGTCCCAGACGCGCGCCCGCCACCAGTAGCGGGTCCGCGACGCGAGCGCGGCGCCCCCGTAGGTGGCGTCGACCGAACGGCCGGAGACCACCCGCCCGCTGTCCCAGACGTTGCCCGTGCCGCCCTGCGCCCCGGCCTCGGTCGTCGAGACGATGACCTGGTACGCGGCCTGGAGGAGCTCGGTGCCGGCCGGCGCGGTCGCCTTCCAGCCGAAGCGCGGCTTCGCGGCGTCGACACCGATCGGCGTGACCCGGCGCTCGGTGGTCGGCGCGGTCACCGTCAGGGGCGAGGCGGCGGTGATGTCCGGCCCGGTGACGCCGCTCCCCCACGGCCCGGCGCCGTAGCCGGCGGTGACGAGCGCGGCGGGCCAGCTCGCGTCGCTGGTCGCCGGCTCCGTCCAGTCAGGACCGACGCTGTTCGCGGCCTTCCACGACGCGTCGGTGACGAGCTCGACGGTGCCGCCCGCGGCGACCACGCGCAGCCGGCCGAGCACGCCGGCGGGTCCGGCGGCGGTGTTGCGGGCCGCGACCGCGAGCGTGTTGGCGCCGGGTCGCAGGGCGCCGGCCAGGTCGACGTAGAGCGCCTGACGCCAGGAGTCGACCACCTGGGCCGAGCTGGCCAGCGGCACGCCGTTGAGCCACACGTCGACGCTGTCGTCGCCGGTCACCACGAACTGCGCCTCACTGACCACGCCGGACGGTGCGGTGAACGTGCGGCGCAGGTAGCGGGTGGCGGCGGGCGCGGTGTCGGCCGGGTTGCCTTCCGGGTACCAGATCCAGTTGGCACCGGCCAGGTTGACCGGCGCGGCCTGCGCGGGCGCGGCACCGGCGAACAGCAGGGCCGCGACGCAGGCGAGGGTGGTGGCCGCGCCGGCGAGGCGGCGCGGTGTGGTGGCTGGCATGGGATCCCTCCAGACGATCCGGGGACGGGCGGATCGGTGCGACGACCGGCGGTGAAACGTTTCATCGACGGCCGTAAACGTCATGCTACGGATCGCCACCACACCTGGCAACGATGCTCGTCCATGTCCGACGGAGGTTGTCGGGAGTCGGGATCCGGTCAACGCGCTGTCACCGCCCGCGCGGGATGCGTTACGGTCCGCCAACTCAGCCCGGCCGCACGGGCCGGGAACACACATGGGGGAAGGACGCGAATTGAGGACTAAGCGAGTTCTTGCGGCACTGGCCGTGGCAGCGCTGGCGACGACGGCGGTCGCCGGACCGGCGCACGCGGGCGGTCCCGGCGACGCGCTGTTCGGCGACGTCAACGGCGACGGCCGCACCGACCGGGCCACCCTGGTCGACCTGGAAGGCGACTGTGGCGTCGACGTCGAGCTCGGCCAGCCTGGTGGCGTCTTCGGCGCGGCCACCCGCTACACCTGGCCGGACCCGTCCGAGGTCGGCTACTGCCCCGACATGGGGGTGATCGTCGACCTCGGCGGCGACGGCACGGCCGAGCTCGTGCTGGCGTACTTCAACGGGCGCACGCCCGGGGTCGACAGCGACCTGGTCGTGCTCGAGGACTTCACGCCGGCCGGCGGCTTCGACGCCATCAACCAGCCCAGCTTCATCGGCCTGGAGAACTTCAACACCGACGACCTGGTCGACGTGTACGAGTGGACCGACCAGGGCAGCGGCATCCTGACCTGGCTCAACACGCCGTCCGGGCAGCTCGTGCCGGGTCCCGTGCGCCAGCAGGCACTGGACTTGGGTTTCGAGTTCGCCGACTTCGACCGCAACGGCGCCAGTGACCTCGTCGTCGGATACACCGGCGCGTACCCGCAGGTGCCGGACACGGCCGCGGTCGTCGTGCTCGACGACGGCGAGCGGGTGGTCCTGCGCGACGACGGCAGCTACTACGCCGTCGACGCGCTCGACGCCAACGGCGACAGCAAGCTCGACGTCCGCCTCGAGAGCTGGGACACCGGTGAGGTCGCGCACTTCATCGGCAACGGGCGGGGCGCGTTCACCGAGGCGCCCCATGCCGTGGACGACACGGTTCAGGTGGGCTACCGCGAGCAGAAGACGATCAGCGTGCTGGTCAACGACGCGGCCACCAGCGCGGCCACCTTGGAGATCGTCACCCCGCCGGCGTACGGGACGATCGTGCGCACCACCAGCAAGGGATTCGTCTACCGCAACACGGCCAAGCACAACGACAGCTTCGTGTACCGGCTGACGGTCGACGGCAAGTCGGCGACCGCGACCGCAACCCTGCGAGTGAAGTAGACACCCTCTAATCACGGGCGGCCGCGCCCATGCGTTCGGTGTTGGTCCGCGCCGAACGCATGGCGCGCGGCGACGTCGAGAGCAACCCGATGACCAGGTTGGCCAGACCGATGGCACCGATCACCGCCCAACTGATGTGGTAAGCCCGCATGAACGCCGGCGTCTGCGCCACCTCGACCACCTGCCCCGCGATGATCGACCCGATGATCGCGACGCCGAGGGTCTGGCCGAGCTGCCGCATCGTCGAGGCGATGCCCGCGGCCACACCGGCCTGGCGGTTGGGCATGCCGGCCACCGCCGTGTTCGTGATCGCCGCGTTCGTCCAGCCCAGGCCGAAGCCGATCAGGCAGTACATGAAGAACAGGCGGAAGTAGTGCGGGTCGCTGCGCGGCACCACGGTGATCACGCCGGCCACCAGAACGGACAGGCCACCGATGACAAGCGACGGGCGTGGGCCGTAGCGGGCCACCACCCGACCGGATATGGGGCTGAACACCGCCAGCAGGGTCGCCATCGGCAGGATCGCCAGACCGGCCTGGACGGGCGAGAACGCCAGCACGTCCTGGAGGTAGAAGGTGTTGAGGAGTAGGAAGCCGCCCTGCGCCGTGTACGCCAGCAGCGCGATCGCCGTGGCGCCGGAGAACGGCGGCGAGCGGAAGAACCGCAGGTCGATCAGCGGCTCCCGCCGGCGTAGCTCCCACCACACCAGCACCACGAAGGCTACGGCGGCACCCAGGAAGAAGCCGAGGATCGCCGGTGACATGCCCTTCATCGGCAGCTCGATGATCGCGTAGGTCAGGGACCCGACCAGCAGCACGAGCAACACCTGGGCGAGCAGGTCCAGCCTGCGGTGCTTCGCCGACATCGACTCGCGGATGTAGCGGCCGGCCAGGACGTACGCGGTGATCGCGATCGGCACGTTGATCAGGAAGATCGCCCGCCAGGAGAACGCCTGCACCAGCACGCCGCCCAGGATCGGACCGGTGGCGACGCTCACGCCCACCGTGGCACCCCAGAAGCCGATCGCCTTCGCCCGCGCCCGCCGTTCCGTGAAGGTGTTGGTAATGATCGAGAGGGCGACCGGGTTCAGCATGCTGCCACCGAGCCCCTGCAGGACCCGGAACGCGATCAGCCAGCCGAGGTTGGGCGCCAGCGCGCACAGCAGCGACCCGAGCGCGAACACGGCCAGACCCACCTGGAAGACGCGCCGCCGGCCTATCCGGTCGCCGATCGAGGCCGACACGATCAGGAACGACGCGAGCACCAGCATGTACGAGGCCAGCGTCCACTGCGCGCCCTGGATCGACGCGTTGAAATCCTGCTGGATCGACGGCAGAGCGACGTTGAGCGCGCTGGTGTCCAGGCCGACGATGAAGATGCTGCTACAGCAGATGGCCAGCACCAGGATTCCCCGGGCGCGCGGCGGCTGCGCGGCCTGCCTGGTCACGTGCTGCCTCGGGGGTGCCGCCATGGGGTGAAGGTCGCCCTCACTGAGAGGTCAGATGCGCCCTCAGCCTATTCCCGCTGGTCGTCGCGGTTCCGGCCGTCGCGGAAACCGCTGGCACCACTGGCCACTTCCGCCTACGGAATGAGCCGCTCCGGGAGGTTCTGGAGCGCGACCGTGCGCAGGAAGCGCTCGACCGCGGCCGTGCCGACCGAGGTGAACGCGCCGGACGCTGCCGGCCACGGACCGCCGTGCTGCATCGCGTCGACCACCGCGACGCCGGTCGGCACCCCGTTGTAGACGACCCGGCCAGCGCGGTCGACCAGCGCCGGCAGCAGCGCCCGGACCGCGTCGTCGTCGCCCTCGCCGGCCAACACGGTCGCGGTCAGGCTGCCTTCCAAGCGGCCGGCCAGCGCACCGTAACGATCCACAGCCGACTGTGCGATCACGACGGTCGGCCCGAAGTGCTCCGCCAGCAGCTCACCGTCGAGCGCTTCGCCGGCGACCCGCACGGCGAACGGGGCCGCACCGCCGTCCGGCGCGGTCGCCGCGCCCTCGGCCACCGGCGCGCGGTCGCGCCACGCGGCGTGCTCGGTGGCCATCGCGGCGGTCAGCATCCGCTCGAAGACGGGCGTCTCGGCGACCTCGGCGGCCAGCCGGTCGGCGAACGCCGCGCCCGCCGCGCCGTCGGGCACGACCACCAGGCCGGGCTTGGTGCACAGCTGCCCGGCCGAGCCGGTCACCGCGGCCGCCAGGGTGGCCGGCCAGCGCTCGTCGCCCAGCGCGGAGGGGAAGACGAACACCGGGTTCAGCGCGCCCATCTCGGCGTACACCGGGATCGGGTCGGGGCGGGCGGCGGCCGCGTCCATCAGCGCCCGGCCGCCCGCCGCGGAGCCGGTGAAGCCGACCGCGCGGATCTCCGGCGCGCGGACCAGCGCGAGCGAGACGTCGGCGCCGCCCTCCACGACCCGGAACGCGTCGCCGAGCGCGGGCTTGACGGCGGCCGCGATCAGCCGGGCGGTCTCCGGCTGTGCCGGGTGCGCCTTGGCGACCACCGGGCAGCCCGCGGCGAGCGCCGACGCGGTGTCGCCGCCGAGCACGCCGAAGGCCAGCGGGAAGTTCGAGGCGGCGAACACCGCGACCGGCCCGATCGGCACCCGCACCGCGACGATGTCGCCGCCGCCGGGCGCGGCGCCGGCGGAGCGGACCACCGGGCGGTCCCGACCGTCGGCGACGAAGTCACCGAGCAGCCTCAGCTGGCCGGTCGTGCGGGTCATCTCGCCCTCGAGCCGCGGCCGGGCCAGACCGGTCTCGGCCATGGCCGCTTCGATGATCGGCTCGGCGGCGGCCGTCAGCGCGTCGGCAGCGGCGTGCAGGGCGTCGCGGCGCCGGGCGCCGGACCAGGTGGCCAGCTCACGCGCGGCGATCGCGGCCTCGGCGGTGCTGCTCTCGACAGACACGGTGCCTCCGTATTGTTCCGGGGGTGACAGCGGCGACGCTACCCAAGACCAACCTGCATCTGCATCTCACGGGGGCGATGAGGCCGACGACGCTGGCCGAACTGGCGGCCCGCGAGGGACTGCCCCTGCCGCCGCCGTTCGTGCCCGGCACGGTGCACGAATGGGCCGCCTTCCAGCAGCGGTACGACCTGGCCAGGGCCACGATCCGTGGGCCGGAGGACATCGAGCGGGTAGTGGTCGAGGCCGCCGAGGACGACGCCGCGTGCGGCGCGCGCTGGATCGAGTTGCAGGTCGACCCGACGTCGTACGCCGTGGTGGCGGGCAGCCTGCACGGAGCGATCGAGGCGGCCCTGACCGGCGCCGCCCGCGCCCCGATCCCGGTCGGCGTCGTCGTCGCCGCGAGCTGGGGCGCGGGACCCGAGCACGCGCTGCGCCTGGCCAAGCTGGCGGCGGCGTACGCGGACCGGGGTGTCGTCGGTTTCGGACTGTCCAACGACGAGCGCCTGGGCCATGTGGAGGACATGGCGCCGGCCTGCCGCCTGGCCGCCGAGGCCGGGCTGCTGGTGGTGCCGCACGCCGGCTTCTACACGCCCGCGTCCCACGTCGCCGACTGCGTCACCGTGCTCGGCGCCCAGCGGATCGGCCACGGGCTGACCGCGATGCACGACCCGGCCACCCGCGACCTGCTCGCCGAGCGTGCGGTGGCGCTGGAGGTCTGCCCGACCTCCTATCCTCCGCTGGGCGTCGCGGCGATCACCGAGCTGCCGATCCGCGAGCTGCGCGCGGCGGGAGTGCTGGTCGCGCTCGGCACCGACGACCCGTTGCTGTTCGGCGGGGACCTGACCACCCAGTACGCCCTGCTCACCACCGACCCGGCCGAACAGGCGGACCTGGCCCGCTGCTCCGTCATCGCGAGCGCCGCACCCGCCGCGCTCAAGGAATCGCTGTCCTAGACGCGCGCCCACTCCGGCTTGACCGCGAACATGTCGGCGGTCTTCGACGGGTCGGTGTCGACCAGGTCGCCGAGGGTCCGGTCGATCGCGGCCAGCAGGTCCGGGGTCAGCCGGACACCCGCGGCGGTCGCGTTCTCGGTGACCTGTTCCGGGCGGCTGGCGCCGATGATGGCCGCGCTGACGCCGTCGGTGGCGAGGGTCCAGGCGATCGCGAGCTGGGCCATCGTCAGGCCGGCCTCGTGGGCGAGCGGGCGCAGCCGTTGGACCCGGTCGAGCAGCGCGTCGCCGAGCACCCGGCCGATGAAGCGCGGGGCGCGACCCGTGCCCGCACCGCGCGAGCCGGCCGGTGGCGCGGCACCTGGTAGGTACTTGCCGGTCAGCACGCCCTGCGCGAGCGGCTGGAAGACGATCTGGCCGATCCCCTCGCGCCGGCACAGCGGCAGGACCTCGGGCTCGATCACCCGCCAGAGCATGTTGTACTGCGGCTGGTTGGAGACGATGCGCCGGGTCAGACCCAGCTCATCGGCGAGCGCCAGCGCCTCGGCGATCTGTGGGGCGGTCCACTCGGACACCCCGACGTAGCGCACCTTGCCCGCGCGGACGAGATCGTCGAAGGCGACCAGCGTCTCCTCCAGCGGCGTACGCGGGTCGAACCGGTGCGCCTGGTAGAGGTCGATGTGGTCGGTGCCCAGCCGGCGCAGCGACGCGTCGCACGACTCGAGGACGTGCTTGCGGGACAGTCCCCGGTCGTTCGGGCCGTCGCCGGTGGGCAGGCAGACCTTGGTCGCCAGCTCGACCGACTCCCGGCGTACGCCGCGGAGGGCCTGGCCCAGGACCTCTTCGGCCGCGCCCAGCGCGTAGACGTCGGCGGTGTCGAAGGTGGTGATGCCGGCGTCCAACGCCGCCCGCACGCACGCGGTGGCGGCGGTGCGCTCGACGGTCTCCCCGTGTGTCAGCCAGTTGCCGTAGACGACTTCGCTGACCCACAGGCCGGACCGGCCGAGCGCACGATGCTCCATCCGGTCAATCTAGCGCCGTGCGGCGGCGGCTCCGACCACCGGTGCGATCGTCGCGGCCCAGGCGAGCAGGTGCTCGTCGGCGTCGCGCGCTCCAACCAGCTGCATCCCCCAGGGGAGCCCATGGTCGTCGTGGCCCGCGGGAACGCTCAGCGCCGGCGCTCCCAGCACGCTGAACGGCACCGACATCGCGGCGTTGCCCGTCTGCTCGAGGCCGCGCGGTGCGGTTCCCGGTGCGGCCGGGGTCACCCAGACGTCGACGCCGGTGTCCTCGAAGGCGGCGACGAACTCCCGCCGCCACCGGGTCGCCTCGGCGTAGTCGTGGGTTGTGACAGCGAGGCCTTGGCGGACCGCGGCTGCGGTCTGCGGGCGGTAGCGATCGCCGTAGCTCGGGAACCAGGCCGCGTGGGTGCGGGCGAGCTCGAACCGGTTGAGCACCACGCACCGCGCCGCGTTTTCCTCCACATCGGACAGGAAGTCGGTCTCCCGCACGGCGAAGCCGGCCGCCCGCAGTGCCGTCACCCGTGCGTCGAAGGCGGCGCGCGCCTCGGCGCCGGCCCGCGCCAGATAGGCCGGTGCGGGGATGCCCAGCACGGGAGCGCCGGCCGGCCGCAGCAGCGTCCATGATGGACAGGCGACGGCCGCCACCTCGGCGGCGCTCGCCACGTCGGCGGTGAACCAGCCGACCGTGTCCAGCGACGGCGAGTGCGGCACCATGCCGTCCGCCGGGATCCGGCCGTGGGTGGGGCGGAAGCCCACGACGCCGCAGAAGGCCGCCGGTCGGATCACCGAGCCGAGGGTCTGCGAGCCGAGTGCGACCGGCACCATTCCGGACGCGACGGCGGCCGCCGACCCGCTGCTGGAGCCGCCGGGCGTGTGTGCCGGGTCGTGCGGGTTGCGGGTCGGCCCCGGCGCCGCGCTGGCGAACTCGGCCGTCACCGTCTTGCCCGCGACGACATAGCCGGCCGCTCGCAGGCGGGTCACCAGCGACGCCTCGGGACCGTCGAACAGCTCGGGCGGGAGGGCCGAACCGGCGCGGGTGGCGAACCCGTCGACCCGGAAGATGTCCTTGACCCCGAGCGGTACGCCAGCGCCGCTCAGGCGTGCCCGGCGGTCGGGCTCGGGCAGGAACGCGTGCACCAGCGGGTCGACCGTGTCGATCCGGTCCAGCCACGCGGAGAGCGGCTGCGGTTCGGTTAACGATCGGGGCCCGACCAGGTCGAGAGGTGCCATCGGGCACCAAACTACGCGAGCGGCCCGTCGCCGGGCCGGTCCGGGGGTACGTTCGGAACATGGCCGACGACAGCGCCCCGCGTCCCAGCCAGGCTGCCGGCCTGCGCGATTTCTGGGCCGGCCTCGGCACGTTCCGCCGGGCCGGCGTGGTCAGCCTGGCCGCGTTCGAGGTCGTCTGCACGACGGCCGCCGCGCTCGACCTGATGCGCCGCCCGCAGCACCTGGTGCGCGGGCCCAAGGCGCTCTGGTGGCCGGCGATCTTCGTGCAGCCGGTCGGCCCGGTCGCCTACCTGACCTGGGGCCGCCGCCTGCGCACGCGCCCCGACGTCACGCCCTGAGCACGACCCGCCCCGCACGTCCTTGACGAACACCCCCGGTCGGGAAGCCGCCCGACAGCGCGCGAGCTGGTCAGCTCGGCGTCTTCTCGGCGCGTCATCCGCCGCCGGCGGCCAGGAGGTCGCCCAGGGGCGTGCGGTGGTAGAGCACCGAGCGGCCCGAGCGGGCCGCGTCGAGCAGGCCGGCCCGGCGCAGTGCGCGCAGGTGGTCGCCGGCCGAGCCGACCGGCAGGGCCAGCGACCGGGCCAGCTGCGTGGTGCTGGCCGGCTCGCGCAGCGCGACCAGGATGCGCGCCCGGGTGCGGCCGATGAGCTCCTCCAGCGCGGCCGACGGTGGTGCCGGCTGGGCGCCCCACCAGTCGGCGACGCCGCGCGCCGGGTAGATGATCGCGCGATCCCACGGGTCGTCGGAGTGCGCGGCGATGCTGGGCCAGATGAACACCGACGGGATGAAGGTCATGCCCCGCCCGCCGACCGTGACCTCGCGGTCGGCGATCCGGGTCACCTCGATGCCGCCGTCGCGCCAGCGCACCCGCGGGTGCAGCCCGTCGAGCGCGGCCGACCAGCCGTGCCGGGCCAGCAGGCCCGAGCGGTAGACGATGTCGCGCTCGCAGATCGCCCGCAGTTGGAGCCAGTCGGCGGCGAGCAGGGCGTCCCAGGCGCGGCGCAGGCCGTCGGCGAGCAGCGCGGTGACGTCCGGCGAGGCGAGGATCTCGCGGGCGTCGGGGTCCTGCGCCGGGCGGGCGGCCAGGCATACCGCGATCTCGGCGCGGGCCACAGCCAGGGGCACCGCACGTACGACTTCGAGGTCGTCCTCGATCGTCTGGAGCGCGGCCCTGTTCGGTGGTGGGGCGACGAAGTCGGCCCCGCCGTGCGGATGGTGCAGCGCGAGCAGCGCCCGCACGGCCGGGTCGGTGCGGCGGAGGTGCTCGAACGCGGGCCGCAGCCGGGCGGCCGGGCCGGGGGTGCGGGGGCCGTGCCGGTCGGAGCCGTCGAACCAGCGCAGCAGGTTCTCCAGCTCGAAGCTCGGCGACAGCGCGAACCGGCTGTGCAGCAGGTCGGTCTGGTCGACGAGGTAGCGGAGCACGCTTCGACGTTACGGCCTAGGCCGTAACGTTGGCCACCGCACCGGCGCCCACCGCACGCTGCACCCGTGAGTACACAGTCCGCCACCTACCGCGAGGTCTTCGCGGTGCCGGCCTTCCGGGTCCTGTTCGCCAGCCGGTCGATCGCCATCGCCGCCGACTCGCTGCGGATCGTCGCGCTCTCGGTGCTGGTCTTCACCGCGACCGGCTCGGCCTGGCTGTCGGCGATCACGTTCGCCATCGGTTTCCTGCCACAGGTGCTCGGCGGTGCGCTGTTCGGCTCGCTGGCCGACCGGCTCCGGCCGCGCCCGCTGATCGTGGCCGGCTTCGGGGCGGAGTGCGCCGCCGCGCTGGTCCTGGCGCTGGTCCCGTTGCCCACCTGGGCGCGGCTGGCGCTGGTGGCTGCGGTCGCGATCGGCACGCCGGTGTTCATGGGTGCCTCCAGCCGGCTGGTCGCCGACGTGCTGACCGGCGACGCGTACGTGCTGGGCCGCTCGGTGACCACCATGGCCTCCGGTGGGGCGCAGCTGCTGGGCCTCGCGTTCGGCGGCGTCGCGATCGCCGCGCTCGGGGCGCAGCGGGCACTGCTGGTCACGGCCGCCTGCCACCTGCTGGCCGCGCTGATCGTGCGCCTGGGCCTGGCGGACCTGCCCGCGGTGCCGGCCACGGCCGACGGCGGTGGCACGGTGCGGCAGAGCTGGTCGAGCAACACCACGCTGCTGGCCGACCCGTGGGTACGCCGGTTGCTGCTGCTGCAATGGCTGCCGTCCGCGTTCGTGGTGGGCGCCGAGGCGCTGATGGTCGCGTACGCGTCGACCCGCGGTTTCCCGGCCGGCGCGGTCGGGCTGCTGATGGCCTGCTCGCCCCTGGGCATGCTGGTGGGCCATCTCGTGGTGGGCCGGCTGGTGCCGCCGGACGGGCGGGTCCGGCTCGTCGGGCCGCTGGTGCTGCTGCTCGGCCTGCCACCCGTCGCGTTCGCCTTCGACCCGCCGCTGCTGGTGTGCTCCGCGCTGATGATCGCCAGCGGCGCGGGGTTCGCGTACTCGCTGGGCCTGCAACGGGCGTTCGTCGACGCGGTGCCGGTGCGGGGTCGGGGCCAGGCGTTCGGTCTGCTCTCCACCGGGCTGATGACCCTGCAGGGCGTGGGGCCGGCGGTGTTCGGCGGGCTGGCCTCGCTCACGGCGCCGCGCTGGGCGGTCGCGCTGGCCGGTGTGACGACGGTCACGACGGTGCTGTTGGTGCCCAAGAGCCGATTCCTTTCCTCCACCGGTGCGGTCGATACCGGCAGAGGGAAGGAGAGCCACGATGGCCAGCACACAGTCGAAAGCCGTGGAACGCATGTACCGGACGTGGACCCGGGACCGCTTGAACCCGCCGCCGGAGCCGGAGCCGCGGGAGACCGACGACCACTGGGGTGACCTGACGGCGGAGCCGCGCGGGGTGGACTACCTGGAGGTGCAGCACGGGCTCCGGCTGGTGCCGCACGGTTCGGAGGGCCGGGCCGCACTGCTCTGCCTGCACGGCGGTGGGTTCGTCAGCGGGTCGGTGTTCACCCACCGCAAGCTGTACGGGCATCTCGCCAAGGCGGTCGGTGCGCCGGCGCTGATCGCGCACCAACGACACACGCCGGAACATCCGTACCCCGCACAGCTCGAGGACGCCCTCGACGCGTACACCTGGCTGGTTTCCCAGGGTTTCGATCGTCTGGTCCTGGCTGGCGACTCGGCGGGCGGCGGCCTGGCGGTGACCACCGCGCTGGCCGCCCGCGAACGGAGCCTGCCGGCGCCGGCCGCGCTGCTGCTGATCTCGCCGTGGGTGGACATGGAGGTCGGCGGCGATAGCTTCGACACCAACGCCGAGCGCGACGGGTTCTTCTATCGCGACGTCGTGCTGGAGTTGGCAGCGATGTACCTGGCGGGACGCGACCCGCGCGACCCTTCCGTGAACCCGCTCTTCGCCGACCTGACCGGCCTGCCGCCGATGTTCATCCAGGTGGGTGCCGACGAGACGCTGCTCGACGAGAGCCGGATGCTGGAGAAGCGGGCCAGGGACTTCGGCGTGGAGGTGCGGCGCGACGTGTTCGAGGAGCAGCAGCACACCTTCCAGATGGCCGCCGGGCGCGCTCCGGAGGCGGATGACGCGATCCGGCGGTTCGCCGACTGGGTACGGCCGAGACTGGAGCTGTGAGGATGGATGCGGGAGAGCTGGAGCCGTACCGCCGCGAGCTGACCGCGCACTGCTACCGGATGCTCGGCTCGGCCGAGGAGGCGCAGGACGTGGTGCAGGAGACGTTCCTGCGCGCCTGGCAGGGCTCCGAGCGGTTCGAGGGGCGGGCGTCGGTGCGGGTCTGGCTCTACCGCATCGCCACCAACGCGTGCCTGACCGCGCTCGGGCAGCGGGCGCGCCGTCCGCTGCCCGCGGGCCTCGGCGCGCCCGCCTCCGACCCGACCGCGCCCGGCCGGGTCGACCTCGACGTGCCCTGGCTCCAGCCGTTCGCCGACGATCCGGCCGACACGGTGGTGCGGCGGGAGAGCCTGCGCCTGGCGCTGGTCGCGAGCCTTCAGCTGCTTCCGCCGCGGCAGCGGGCGGTGCTGCTGATGCGCGAGGTGCTGGGGTTCCCGGCGGCCGAGGTAGCGTCCATGTTGGACATGTCTGTGCCGGCGGTGAAGAGCAGCCTGCAACGGGCTCGCGCCCGGCTCGACGCGGCGCGCGGTGAGCCACTGTCCGATCCGGACTCTCCAGAGGCGCGTTCTCAGCTGGACGCCTATATGGCCGCGTTCGTCAACAGCGACCTGAATGCGCTGGAGTCGGCGCTGCGCAAGGATGCCACGCTCGAGGTGGTGCCGTCGCGCACCTGGTTCGCCGGCAAGGCCGTCTGTGTGCCTTATCTGGGGTCGGTGCTCGGCGAGCCCGGCGAGTGGGAGATGTTCCCGGTGACCGCCAACGACCAGCCGGCCGTGGTGGTCTACCGCGCGGGCGCGGCGTTCGGCGTGGTGCTGTTGTCGCCGACGCCGACCGGGCTGCGTGGGATCGTCCTGTTCACCGGCGCTGACCACGTCGCTCGCTTCGGCTATCCTGCGGTGTCGCCGGCCTAGCCTCCCTCGGTCTGGCGGATCTGGCCGGCGATGTTGTCCGGTGAGAGGTTCGCGTTCGCGAAGGCGGCGGTGCGCGGCAGGCTCAGGTGGAGCTCGGCCTCGGTGGCCACCCGCACCTCCCCCTCCTCCAGGGTGAAGTCGAGGTCGTGGCCGCCGTGGTCGCGGTCCGCGGTGACGAAGTGCAGGTGGTAGCCCGGCACCGTGATGCCCTGCTCGTACGCCGGCGAACGGAAGCCGGCCAGGTCGCCGTCGAGGTCGCGGAAGGTGGTGACCGCCTGGCCCTCGGTGGCCTTCGTCAGCGGCGGGTACGGCGGCGTCTGCTCCATCACCGTGCGGGGCTCGACGCCGCGGAAGTGGCCGGTGACCCGGACGGCGGCCGGCAGGTTGGTGGTGGGCAACGCCCGGTCGATCCGGTCCAGCAGGTCCTTGCGGTCGACCGGGGCGGTGATCCGCAGCGTGGCCTCCGGCCGGAACCAGGTGACCGCGGCGAACGGCGTCAGGTCGGTGGGCTCGGCGAGCCGCGCGCTGCCGTCGGCCCGCAGGTGGTGGCAGGCACCGTCGAGCACGACCATCTCGCCGTCGAGGTGGTTGAAGGTGCCGAGCCCGAAGTTGCCGTGCCGCAGAAGCTCGGCGATCGTCACGTCGCCGTCGTAGAGCCCGTCCAGCAGCGCGCCCATCGTCGACGTCTGGTAGAGCTCGTCGGCATGCCCGGCGTGGATCATCGCGCGGCCCCACGCCCGGAACCGGTCGTATGCTTCGCTGTCCATCAGGTCACCTCTGGGACTCGTGTCCGGATTCTCGGACCGGTCCCACACCGCCTACCCCGTGCGGTCCTGCCGACACCACCCGCTGCGGTAGAGGTCGCGCAGGACGCCGATCTCGCCGCCGTGGTGCATGGTCTCGCGGTTGACGTGGACGATCAGGGCGGCCATCGGCTCGGCGGCGAAATAGGCGCCGCGCGGGCCGAGCGGGCGGGCCAGGTCGTCCGGGCCGAGCGCCGCGACGGCCGTGTGCCAGCGGCCGTAGGCGTCGTCGAGGAAGGCCAGCTCCCCGGCCGCCGTCGCCGGCAGGTCGTCGGGAACGTGCCTCGGATCGAACATGTCGGCACCGTCCTCATTGGAGGCGAAGAAGGTGCTCACCCGGGTGTGGAAGTTGACGGCGAGGTCCCGGAACAACCCGGTCAGCGCGTCACCCACGCCCGCACCTTCTCCCGGAAGTCGACCGCCACCTCGTCCGGTGGCAGCCAGGCGATGCCGTGGACCTCGTCGGACCGCATGCGGGTGGCCGGCTCGGCGACCGTCGTGAAGAGGTAGCGGACGTCGAAGTGGTGGTGCGCGTCCTCGTAGCGGGCCGGGTTGGCGGCGATGGCGTGCACCCCGATGTCACACGGCGTCTCGTCGGCCAGGCTCAGCAGCGTTCCCGGGATGCCGGTCTCCTCCTCGACCTCCCGGCGGGCGGCGCCGAGCAGCGTCGTGTCTTCGGGCTCGAGGTGGCCGCCGGGCTGGAGCCATCTGTTGAACACGTTGTGGCGGATGTGCAGCATCCGTCCGGCCGGGTCGAGCACGACGGCGGAGGCGGTCAGGTGGCCGGGCACGAAGGTCTTTCGCGAGACGATGTCGACGTCGGCCTGGGCGTCGGTCAACGGTGCCAGCCGGGGGGCCTCGGTCGGGTGCCGGGCGAGATAGGCGGCGACCACTTCGGCGACGTGCGCACGGGACATCACCCCGGAATCGTACGCGTGCGGGGTGACTTGCCCGGATTGGCTCCGGCCGGCAGCAGGCCCTGGAGGCCGCGGCCCATCCTGCGGCCGGCCGGCTCGGCGTCGAGGGTCACCGACCCACCCTCGGCGTCGCTCGGCAGCGGCGACCCGTCGTGCGTCGCCGCGTCGACAGTCACCTCGCCGTCCATCATCACGAAGCATCGACCGCCGCCCCCGCACCGTCAAGGGCCGCGGTGCGGTGCCTTAGCAGTGATGACGGGCGGTCGAGGCGCGGGGCACGAGGCTCGGCTCGAAGCGCAGGTGCCGGGCCGTGACCGGCGTGCCGTTCTCGCGTTCGGCGATCTCCTCGAGCAGCAGGCGGGCCGCGTGCCGGCCGAGGTCGGCGCGGGGCGCGCGCACGGAGGTCAGCGGGACCGCCGCCGCGGCGGCGAACTCCATGTCGTCGTAGCCGACGATGGCCACCTCCTCGGGCACCCGGACGCCGTGCGCGAGCAGGCCTTGGAGCAGCCCGATGGCGACCAGGTCGTTGGCGGCGAAGACCCCCGTGGGCCGGCTGGTGGGGTGCATGGCCAGGAGGTGCTCGGCGGCGCCGCGGCCGGAGCGCAGGGTCAGGTCGGGCGTCGGGATCGACAGGAACGACGTGGCGCCGTCGGAGACCCGGCGGATCGCCTCGTACGCGCCGTCCCGCCGGTCCTCCATCTGTGCCAGGGTGGCCGGGCCGCCGACGACCGCGATGCGCCGATGGCCGCGCGCGAGCAGGTGCTCGGCCGCGATCCGGCCGCCGGCCACGTCGTCGACGGCGACGTTCGAGTGGGTGCGCTCCAGGTGCCGGTCGAGGAAGACGATCGGGATGCCGAGCCGGTCGAACGCGTCGGTCCCCGGCGGCGCGAGGTTGGTCGGGTTCCACAGCAGGCCGCGTACGCGCTGCTGCTGGAACATCTCCAGGTAGCGCTGCTCCCGGCCGAGGAGCCCACCGCTGCCCGCCAGCATGACCACGAGCCCGGCGGCGGCTACCTCGTCCTCGACACCGCGCACGACGTCGGTCAGATAGGGGTTGGCCACGTCGAGCACGAGCATGGCGACGGTCCGGCTGGAGCCGGCGCGGAGCTGGCGGGCCGACTCGCTGCGCACGAAGCCGAGCTTGGAGATGACGGCGCTCACCCGGCGGCGGGTCGGCAGTGCGACCAGATGCGGTCGATTGAGCACATTGGACACAGTGCCGACCGAGACGCCGGCCGCCGCGGCCACGTCCTTGATCCGCACACCGCCGGGCAGCTCAGTCATAGGTGTGACCAGGGTGCCACAGCCAGCGATCGATGCGGCATCCACCGCCCGGGTGCCGGTGTGGCCGTCGTCACGCGGCGTCATTACGTGCCCGTGACATCCCGTGGATCGATCGCGGACACGCGGGTGTCACCGTCTGACCTGTGGAAACGCCGTCGCCGCGCCTGCTCACCCGCGCTGGAGCCCGCACCGTCTGGGCCTCGTCGTGGGCGGCCGGCGGGTCGTCGCCACGGCTCGCGTGGGCGGACGCGGCCAAGGGTGTCTGCATCATCCTGGTCGTGCTGTGGCACGTGGTCGTCAAGGACTACCTGCTGGTCGACTGGCACATCGGCCTGCCCGTGCCCGGGGTGTGGGGGACACTGGGCGAGCAGTTGCTGCCGCTGCGGATGCCGCTGTTCTTCACGATCTCGGGCTTCTTCGCGACCGGTGCCCTCGTGCGGCCGTGGCGGGTGGTCGCCCGCGGGCGGATCGCCACGTTCCTTTACCTGTACGCGGTGTGGCTGCTCGTGCACACCGCCGTGCTGGCCCTCGTGCCCGTCTCCTTCCCGACCGAGCGGGCACGGTCGCCGCTGGGTCTGCTGACGCAGTTGACCATCACGCCGTCGAACCTCTGGTACCTGTACGCGCTCGCGCTCTACTTCGCCTTCGCCAAGGCGGTGCGGCGGCTGCCGGTGGCCGCGGTGCTGGTGCCGGCGGCGGTGCTGTCCGCCGCCGTCAGCTTTCTGCCCACCCCGGGTGACCGCGGCGGCGTCTACCAGAACCTGGTGTTCTTCCTGGCGGGCCTGCATTTCCGGCCCTTCGTCTCGCGGTTGGCGGCGTCCGCGACCCGGCGCCGGCTGGTTCTCACGGGCTTGGCGTACGCGGTCGCCCTCGCCGTGATGGCCGCGCTCGGCGCGCAGGAGTGGTTCGGGGTATGGCTCGTCGTGTCCGCGGTGGCGGTGGCGTTCGGGGTGACCGCGGCTGCCCGGCTGGTGGCCGCGCGTCCCACGCTCGGTGCGCGGCTGGGGCGGCTGGGCCGGATCACGCTGCCGATCTACGTGATCCACATGCCGGTGCTGGCGGTGCTGCACGGTCTGCTGGTCGGGCCTCTCTCCTCCCTCGGTGACGGCGCTCAGTTCTTGGTCGCCGTGGGCTATCCGGTGGTCGCGACGCTGGTGGTGATCGTTCTCTCGCTGGGCATCCATCGTGGACTGACCCTGGTCGGTGCCCGGTGGATGTTCGCCCTTCCTTCTCGACGTCTAGGAGCGTCCGCATGATCCTGATCTCCGACCCACGGGTGGCCGCAGTGCCGGTCTTCGACACCGGTGAGGCGATGGTCGACCTGCGTGGCGTGGACGAGCTCCGCGTGGACGACCGGCTGGCCGACCCGGCCGGCGCGTACGCCCACATGCGATCGGGCGCGGTGTCCCGCCTCCTCGCGGCGCAGCGGTCGCTGCCGGCCGGCCTGCGGTTGCTGATCGTGGAGGCTTATCGGCCGTTGCGCCTGCAGCGCGAGTACTTCGGTGACTACCAGTCGGAGCTGCGGTCCCGGTATCCCTCGTGGGACGAGGAACGGGTCTATGTCGAGGCGAGCAAGTATGTCTCCCCTCCGTCGGTGGCGCCGCACAGCACCGGTGGCACGGTCGACCTGACGCTGGTCGGGCCGGACGGGCGTGAGCTCGACATGGGCACCGCCGTCAACGACAGCCCGGTCGCGAGTGGCAACGCGTGCTTCACGGCCGCGGCGCACATCTCGGCCGCGGCCCGGCGCAACCGGTTTGTGTTGGGGGCGGCTTTGCGGTCGGCCGGGTTCGCGAACTATCCCACCGAGTGGTGGCATTGGTCGTACGGGGACCGGTACTGGGCTCTCGGCACCGGCGCGGACCGGACCCGCTACGGCCCGGTCGACCTGGGCTGAGCCCGATCCCCCTCGTTCCACATACGTCGCCCGCTCCCCTCCTTCCTGGCACTCGCCCGATCTCGCTGTTCCTGGTGCGTCGCCCGATCTCGGTCTGTCGTTCCTCGTGCCTCGCCTGATCTCGCTCCTGGCACTCGCCCGAGTCTCGCTCGTTCCTGGCACTCGCCCGATCGCGCTCCCTCCTGGTGCGTCACCCGATCTGCGCCCGTCCCGGCACTCGCCCGAGGTCCGTCCTTCCTGGTGCGTCGCGCGATCTTCGTCCGTCCTGGTGCGTCGCGAACGGGGGAACCGTAGCGGCCGGGTACGACAAAACCTGGCTTCGCCGTCGTCTTGAAGTGGCCGGGCCGATCTGGCAATCTGCGGATATCGATGTGAGCGCTAACCGGGTGGCGCAGGGACCCCACATCGGATCAATGCTGCTGCGCTGGACACTGTTGCGCGCGCGGCGGTGTTAGCGCTCACATGCCTCGTACCGCCGGAAGATTGGTGATTCTGATGTCCCTGACCCGACGTGCGTTCACCGCCGGCACACTGGCCGCCGCGGCCGGAATGTTCGCCCTGCCGCGCGCGGCGCTCGCGGCCAACACCGCGTACCTGATGGCCTATTTCACCGAGTCGCCGCAGATGCAGGGCGCCAACTACGGGCTGCACCTGGCCGTGAGCCAGGACGGCTGGAACTGGACGCCGCTCAACCAGAACAACCCGGTGGTCACGCCGGCGGCTGGCACGCTCGGCCTGCGCGACCCGTTCGTGCTGCGCAAACAGGACGGCACGTTCGTCGTGCTCGCCACCGATCTCAACGGCACGAACTTCGGCCTGAACAACCAGTACCTACACGTCTGGGACTCGACGAACCTGACCGCGTTCACCGGGTACCGGCGCATCCAGATGCACACCCTGTCGACGCACACGTGGGCACCGACGGCGTTCTGGGACGCGTCGCGCGGCCAGTACGGCATCGTCTACTCCGCGGTCAACGGCGGCCGCGACCTGTTCATGGTCAACTACACCTCGGACTTCCGTACGGTGAGCGCGCCTTCGATCTTCTTCAACCCTGGTTTCGGCGTGCTGGACGGCGACATCGTCGTCGACGGCGCCACGACCTACCTCTATTACAAGAACCTCAACGACGGCTATCTGTATGGTGCGCGCTCCTCCACCGGGGCTCCGAACAGCTTCAGCACGTACACGGGCGGGTTGCGGCAAGGCACGGCGATCGAGGCGCCGCTGCTGCTGAAGGCCAACGACGGCGGCTGGCGGCTGTGGGGCGACTCGTTCGGGCCGATCAACAACGACTACTACGCCTGGTCGACAAGCAACATCGGCGGCGGTTCGTGGTCGGTGATGAACCAGCGGGACTACACGCCGCCGCTGAACGCCAAACACGGCTCGATCATCGGCATCAGCGCCACAGAGTACGCAGGTGCGGTCTCCCGGTGGGGCACACCGGCCTGGGTGCGGCTCAAGTCGTCGAACTTCCCGGACCGGTACGTGCGGCACGCGAACCGAATCGGCCGGCTCGACCCGTACCCGTTCGACCCGTACCAGGACCAGATGTGGCGCATGGTCGCCGGCCTGGCCGACTCGACCGGGGTGTCCTTCGAGTCGGTCAACTACCCGGGGTCGTACCTGCGGCACTACAACTACGAGATCCGCCTCGACGCCAACGACAACACAGCAACCTTCCGAGCTGACGCCACCTTCTACCGGGTCGCCGGGCTGGCCGACGCGGCCTGGTCATCGTTCCGCTCTTACAACGTGCCGACGCGCTATCTACGGCACTACAACTATCTGCTACGAATCGACCCGATCAGCACGGCGACCGAACGCCAGGACGCGACGTTCCGGGTCACTTCCTGACGCTGGAGGGCGTGGACCCGGCGGCGTCGTGCGGGTCGCCGTCGGGCAGCGGGCACCCCACCTACCGCCCGGGCAGCAAAGGCCAGACCCTTATGCCGTCCGGGCCGATCGTCGGTCGCCCTTCGACCTCGCTACCGGTGCACCCGTAGATCAGGTACGCCTCGAACTGCGGGGCGCTGCGGACCGGATCCGGGCCACCTTGGTTGGACGCACCGTCACGCGGGCGCGGCGGCAGGGCGGACGGGGTCGCAATCTGGTGCTCGGCTGGGGCTTCGATCTAAACCCGCCCGGATGCGCCGGCCCGGGTCGAACCTAAGCCTTGCCGGCCCCGGAGGACGTGGTGATCGGGGTTTCGACCTCGGCTGAGGCCGCCGCGGCGGCGGGCTCAGGCGGGGTTGCCGGCGGGACGCGGCCGTCCTGGTCTGCGGTGATGACCTTGCGTAGGGAGGCTGCCAGCACCGCTGCTGTTAGGCAGCCCGCGATTGTTAGCGCTAGCCATATCGAGCTGTGGCCGCCGCCGATCAGTGGTGCTGCGGTGATCGGGCCGACGATGCCGCTGATGCCCCAGACCATGGAGCCCAGGGCGTTGAAGCGGCCGCGTAGTTCGTCTGTTGCCAGCGAGTTCAGCAGTGTCGGGCTGATCGGGGACAGCAGGGTTTCGCCGAAGGCGAAGACTGCCGCACACGCGATGACCGCCACGACCGCGACTGCCTTGTTGCGGTCGTCGACCGCTCCCGCGGCGGCGAGGATCAGCCAGGAGGCGGCCATGATGGCGCCGACCAGTGACAGCAGGCGGGTGCGGCTGCGGCCCTGGATCAGGCGCACCACGAAGAGTTGGGACAGGACGATGACCAGCGTGTTGGCGGTGAAGGCGTAGGCGACGACCTGTGGGCCCACGTGGGCCACGTCGATCGAGAAGGCGGTGAAGCCGACTTCGATCTGGGCGTAGCCGCTGATCGTGAGCACGATGCTGAACAGCAGCAGCCGGCGGAAGCCTCGGTGGGCGAAGACCTCTCGGTAGCCCGGTTGGCGCTGTTGCGTCCGCGTGGTGTCGGCGCTGTCGGGGGCCAGGCGGCGGCCGACGCCGGGCATGGTCAGCAGGTTGACGAACGGGACCAGGTAGAGGGCCGCGTCGATCAGGTAGATGAGCTGGAACGTGCCAGGGCGGTCCAGGTCGACGATCGCGCCCGCGATCACCGTGCCGGCGCCGATGCCAAGGTTGAGCAGGGCGAAGCTCAGGCCGAAGGTCTTCTGCCGCTCGACGCCGTCGGTGACCGAGGACAGGATCGTGGTGTTGGCCGCCCAGATCACGCCGCCGCCCGCGCCGATCAGGGTGACCGACAGGAGCGCCTGCCAGGCCGTGTGTGCGAAGCCGACGCTGCCGACGCCGGCCGCTTCGACCAGGAGCATCGGCAACACGATGCGCCGGGCGCCGTAGCGGTCGACCGCCCAGCCGCCGAGCGGGCCGATGGTCAGCGCGCACACGGCCATCCAGCCGATGACCAGACCAGCGGTGCCGGACGGCACGTGGCGCACCTCGGTCAGGTAAATGAACATGAACGGCAGCGTCAAGCCGCGACCGGTGGCCGAGAAGAAGGTGGCGGCCAGCAACCGCCGGGCCTCGGGTCGTTGTGGCAGGACGTCGCGGAGCATGGGGTCAGTGTGCCGAGGGGGTACGACAATTCGCGAGCGAGTTATCTAGCAGGGCAGACGCCGGACGGCCGAGGTCCGCACGGACCAAATCCGCTGACGGCCGACAGCATGTCCCGCTGCCTCGGCCGAGACGTGAGCCAGCGAATCGTCCCGAAGGGGATCGCCGGCACATAGGTCTGGCTGCCCTGCAGAATAGTCGTCGCCGCAGTCGCACACCTCGACCACGCGCAGCCGCCCCACCTTGTCCTTCAGGCCATGCTCGTCGAGCGCAGTCGCGAGCTCGGCCGCGAAGGCCGGCCAGGTCACATGTAGCAAGGGCGATGCGGGCACGGGGCCGAGGCTACGACACGAACACCGCCACCGAGCGTGCCGGGACCGTGAAGGTGCCGCCGCCTGTGTAGTGGGCCGACTTCACGATCGGGTCGGTGCCGTTCGCCTGCACCGGGTGCAGGGTGTACGGGCGGCCTGCTGCGCCCGGGACCACCTGCGTCGTCGCGGTTGGGGTCGCGTTGAAGACCACCACGAGGCGTTCCCATCGGCCGTCGAGGTCTTTGCCTTTCGTGTCGTCCAGGACCATGACGATCACGCCCGGCGTCTGGCTTGGGCCGCCCACCGGGAAACTGACCCGTCGTTGGATCTCGGCAGCGGACGGCAGGGCGAACAGCGGCGACGAACCAGCGATCCGCAGGAACTCCGCGGCGAGCGATGAGGCTGCCGCGATGTCGGACGGGGAAGGCTTCATGGCCGGGTCCGCCAGCAGCGGCCGCATGTAGGACCACTTGGCCTCGTTGTCGCCACGCGGTGGCAGTCCCGAACCCCAGGTCGACGACGTGCCCGACCAGTCGATGCGGTTGAACCAGTCGCCCGAGTCGTACGAGTTGCGGTCCAGGGACTTCGAGCGCAACAGGTCGGTGCCCGCGTGCCAGAAGCCGACTCCCTGCGACAGCGTGGTCGTCGCCAGGGACAGGGTGTTCATTCTGACCCGGTCGGCCATCGGCAGGGACTGGGGCAGCTTGTACTGCAGGTTGTCGAAGAGTGTCTCGTTGTCGTGGGCGTCCACATAGGTCACCGTGTCGGCCGGTGACGCCGCATAGCCTGCCGGCTGGCCGTTGTAGTCGACCCCCGCCCCGGTGACCACCGCACCGGTGCGCGACGTGAACCGGTACGAGCGAAGGTTGCCGGCCAGGCCCACCTTGATCTGGTCCTGCGCCAGCAACAAACGCGAAAGTTGCGAGTCGGGACTGCCGTTGACCGGGTCGCCGTTCGGGTCCGTGTAGAGGCCCGAGCCGAAGCCCTGGATGCGCGGGTTCTCGTCGAACGGGCCGCCGCCGCGGACCGCGTCGCGTAGTCGGTCCGAGAAGGTGGCGATGCCCGTGCCCGCCATGTTGGCCTGGGTCGCCTGCACGAAGCGGGCGTCGTTGGCCACCTCGCCGAAGTTCCAGCCCTCGCCGTAGAGCAGGATCGACCGGCCGTCGACGCCGTCTCGCGACAACGTGAGCCGGTCGAGGGCGCGGCGCACCGCGAGCATGTTGGCCTTGGAGTGGTGGCCCATCAGGTCGAAGCGGAAGCCGTCGACCTTGTAGTCCCGCGCCCAGGTGACCAGCGAGTCGACCATCAGCTTTTCCATCATCCGGTGCTCGGTCGCCGTGTTGGCGCAGCAGGTCGACGTCTCCTGCTGCCCGGTGAGGGTGAGCCGCTGGTAGTAGCCGGGCACGATCCGGTCCAGCACCGACTTGGGCGCCTGGCCGGACGCCGTGGTGTGGTTGTAGACCACGTCCATCACGACCCGCAGCCCCGCGCCGTTGATGCCGGCGACCATCGAACGGAACTCCCGGGTGCGCGCGGCGCCGGAGGGATCGACCGCATAGGAGCCCTCGGGCGTCGTGAAATGCCACGGGTCGTAGCCCCAGTTGAACCCGTCGGTCGGACGGACCGGCTCGACGCACGCCTGCTGCTGCTCGGACGCGGGCGGCAGCGCGGCCAGGTCGCAGCCCGGCACCTGCTGATCGGCACGCACTTCCGGCACGGTCGCGAAGTCGAACACCGGCAGCAGGTGCAGGTGGCTCACGCCGGCCGAGGCCAACGAGCGCAGGTGCCGCATCCCGGCGCTCGACCGGGACGTGAACGCCGCGTAGGTGCCGCGTTGCGCGGCCGGCACGGAGGTATCGCCGATCGAGAAGTCGCGCACGTGCAGCTCGTAGACGTGGGACTCCGTCGACGGGGACGCGGCCGGCTTGCGCAACGTGGCCCACCCGGCTGGGGCCAGCGACGGATCCGACAGCGACGCCAGCACGGAGCGGGTGGAGTCGGCGGTCAGCGCGACCGAGTACGGGTCCGTGACGACGTTGGTCTCCACACGGCCGGTGGTCGGTGCGAAGACCCGGACCGAGTAGACGTAGGACGACCCGCGCCACGATCGCGAGCCCGAAGCCGACCAGACGCCGTCGCGGTCGCGCCGCATCGGGACCGGCGCCGCGACCCCGTCGACCAGCAGGGACACCGACTGCGCCGTCGGCGCCCACAACGCGAACGACGGGACCCCGCGCGAGGACCACGTGACTCCGAGGGTCCGCGACGCGGCCCCGCGATAGAGGTCGTCCAACACGCCCGGGATCTGCACTCCCGTCGCGTCGACCAACGCACCCGAGGCGTCGAATGCCGCCACCGCGACCTGCCCGGTCAGGACCGCCGCGGCCGGCACCGAGGACGGCACCGTCAGCGCGCGCATGGATGCCAGGTGGGGAAAGTCCCGCCGTACGCCGTCAGGCAACCCGGCCGCGCGTATCCCCAATGGATGAGCGGAACCACCGACCACCGCTCCGTCGACGACGGTCATCCCGCCCGACGGCGCGGCGTAGAGCGCGAAGCGCACCGCCGACGCCGGCGGCTGCCAGGCGATCAGGTCACGCCGCACCCAGTGGGCCGCCGACTCGGCCCCCAGGGCGCGCGGCGCGTCGTCGACGATCCGGTGCGTCGCGTGGTCATAGGTGAAGGTCAGCAGACCACCCGGCGCGGTCAGCAGGATGTTGGCCCCACCGGGCGCCCCGCCGGCACCGTAGTTCTCGTCCCACGACCCGTTGAGCGCCACCTTGTATTCGAAAGCACCCGCCGGCACGGGGAACGACGAACGGAACAGGCCCGGCGAGCCGGCCACCGGAGCGAGCGCGGTCTGCGCACACTCCGGCTGCCAGTCGCCGGGACAGCCCAGCTCGGACTGGAGCGACCCGACCAGCGTGACCTGCGACGGCAGCGGCGTGTGATCGGCGAAGGCCGGAGCGCCGACCATGGACGCCACCAGGCCGAGCACAACGAAGAGCAGCAACCTCGCACGCATCGGACCTCCAAGAAGCATCGAAGCTCCTCGCATTGGAGTCGTCCGGCGACGCTGCGTCAACCCGCTGCCGGCGAGTCGCGGGAAAAGCGCCTCACATATTGATCATGTGCCCCGCGAGACCGTGGATGGCCTCCTTGACCGCCTCGCTCAGCGTTGGGTGGGAATGGACATTCCGCCCGACCTCGTGCACGGTCAGATCCCACTGCTGCGCCAGCGTCAGCTCCGGCAGCAACTCGGTCACCTCAGGCCCGATCAGATGCGCGCCGAGCAGCTCCCCGTACTTGGCGTCCGAGAGGATCTTGACGAAGCCGACCGTGTCGCCGAGGCCGTTCGACTTGCCGTTGGCGGTGAAGGGGAACTTCGCGACCTGCACGTCGTAGCCCGCGGCCAGCGCCTGCGCCTCCGTGTAGCCGAAGCTGGCCACCTGCGGCTGGCAGAACGTCGCCCGCGGGATCATCACGAAGTCGAGCTCCATGGTCTCCGCGTTGGCGATCGTCTCGGCGGCGATGATGCCCATGCTCTCGGCGGCGTGCGCGAGCATCAGCTTGGCGGTCACGTCACCGATGGCATAGATCCCGGACACGTTGGTGCGCCCGCGCGCGTCGACCGCGATCGCACCGCGATCGGTGAGCGACACGCCGGTGTTCTCCAGCCCGTAGCCGGTGACGTTGGGTTGGAAGCCGATCGCCTGCATCAGCTTGTCGGCCTCGAGCACCCGCGTCTGCCCCTCGGTGCTCGACACGGTCACTTTGACGCCATCAGCGGACTCCGACACCGACTCCACCCGGGTGGAGACCAGCACCTCGACGCCCAGCCGCTTGTAGCGCTTGAGCAGCTCCGCCGAGACCTCCTCGTCCTCCAGCGGCAGCATCCGGTCGAGGAACTCCACGATGGTGACCTTGACGCCGTAGTTGTGCAGCACGTAAGCGAACTCGACCCCGATCGCGCCCGCGCCCGCGATCACGATCGACGACGGCAGCTCAGAGCTCAGGATCTGCTCCTCGTACGTGACCACCCGGTCGGACAGTTCGGTGCCGGGGATCAGTCGGGTCGAGGCGCCGGTCGCGATGATGCAGTTGTCGAACGTCACGGTCTGGTCGCCGATGGCCAGCGTGTGCGCGTCGACGAAGGTGCCGCGGCCGTTGATCTCGGTGATGTTGTTCTTTTTCATGAGGTAGTGCACGCCGCGCACGCGCCCGTCAGCGACCTTGCGGCTGCGCGTGAACGCCGCGCCGTAGTCGAAGGTCACCTCACCGGTCACGTTGATGCCGAACGTCTTGCGCTCGGTCGTGAAGAGGTGGTTGAGCTCCGCGTTGCGCAGCAGCGCCTTCGAGGGGATGCAGCCCACGTTGAGACACACGCCGCCCCAGTAGCGCTCCTCGACGACCGCGGTCCGCAGGCCGAGTTGGGCGCCACGGACCGCGGCGGTGTAGCCGCCCGGGCCCGCGCCGAGAACGACGAGATCGAAATGCTCAGTCATAGTGGCAAGCCTAGGACTCTGGAAGTGTCGGTGCCCGCGACTACCATCCGCCGCATGCGTATCGGTGTGATCGGGTGCGGCAAGATCAGCGGAATCTACTTCCAGAACCTGCCCCAACTGCCCCAAACCGAGGTTGTACGCTGCGCGGACCTCGACGTCGAGCGGGCCAAGCAGAGCGCGGAGGAGCACGGCATCCCGTCCGCCGGCAGCGTCGACGACCTGCTGGCCGACGATTCCATCGACCTTGTGGTCAACCTCACCATCCCGGCGGCCCACGTGGCGGTGGGGCTGGCCGCCGTCCGGGCGGGCAAGCACGTCTACGCCGAGAAGCCGCTGGCGCTGACCACCGCCGACGGGCAGCGGCTGCTGGCCGAGGCGGCCGCGCATGACGTGCGGGTCGGCAGCGCGCCGGACACCTTCCTGGGCGCGGGCCTGCAGACCGCCCGAGCGCTGCTCGACGAGGGCGCCATCGGGACGGCGCGCTCCGGGGCGGTGTTCATGCTCTCCCCCGGCCACGAGCGGTGGCACCCTCAGCCCGACTTCTACTACCAGCGCGGGGGCGGGCCGCTGTTCGACATGGGGCCTTACTACCTGACCGCGCTGGTCAACCTGCTCGGGCCGGTGGCCGCGGTGAGCGCGGTGGCCACCTCCGGCTCGGCGACCCGGCGCACGCCCCAGGGCCGGGAGATCCCGGTCGAGGTGCCGACTCACGTGAGCGCGGTGCTCGAGTTCTCGGGCGGGGCCACCGTGACCGCGGTCTTCAGCTTCGACGTGCCGGCCTCGACGATCCCGCACGGCATCGAGATCTACGGCAGCGACGGCACGCTGGTCGTGCACGACCCGAACAACTTCGGCGGGCCGGTGCTGGCCCGCGGCACGGGCGACGCCGACTGGCGGGAGGAGCCGCTACGCACCCCGTGGTCGGCCAACTCGCGAGGGCTCGGCGTGGCCGAGATGGTCGCGGCCATCGAAGCGGGCCGCGACCACCGGGCTTCGGCTGCGCTGGCCCTGCACGTGCTCGACACGATGGAGACGATCCACACGGCGGCCGAACGCGGCGAACGACTAGCGGTGCAGACGACCTGCGCCCGCCCGGAGCCGTTCGACACGTTCTGACGGAGCCCTCGGCGCGCCCGACCACCGCGAGGGCCGAGCTGCGGACGGAGCGATCCGCCGCAGCTCGGCCTCGGTCCGCGCGACCAGGTCTAGCGAAGCCCTTCGGCCCGCGCGACCAGGTCGGCGAGCTCGCTCACCGCCGCGTCCGAGGTGCGGTCGGCGGAGCGGTCCGCGATGCGGCGCAGGTCCGACAGCGGGATCGCGGGCTCGCCGCCGCGCAGGGTCTCGGCGAGGTAAGCCGCCACGTAGTCGACGGTCAGCCGGGGCGCCGCCTCCTCGAAGCCGCGGTCGAGGTCGGCCACGCTGACGCGGTGGGAGGCCTCGGCCGGGGTGCGGTCGTCCGGGTCGAGCCAGCGCACCCGGACGCTGGCCACCTCGGCGCCGAGGTCACGGTCGCCGGCCAGGCGCACCTCGTAGAGCGCCGTCACGCTGTGGCCCGGGCCGACCTCGCCGCCGTCGACCTTGTCGTTGCGGAAGTCCTCGTCGGCCACCGCGCGGTTCTCGTAGCCGATCAGCCGGTAGTCCTTGACCGACTTCGGGTCGAAGGTCACCTGGACCTTGGCGTCGAGCGCGCGGACCTCGAGGGTTGCCGGCAGCCGGTTGACGAACACGTCGCGTGCCTGCGACGGCTCGCTCACGTAGACCGCGAAACCGTCACCGTCGTCGGCGAGCTGCTCCATCAGCGCGTCGCCGTAGTCGCTGCCGACGCCCACGCCGAGCAGGGCGATCTGTTTGGCGGCCTCGTCGCGTACCCGGCGCAGGATCGAGTCGGCCTCGGTGTCGCCGGTGTTGGCCAGGCCGTCGGACAGCACGATCACCCGGTTGGACGTGCCCTCCCGGAACCCGTCGCGGGCCACCCGGTAGCCGAGCTTGAGCCCCGCGCCGAGGTTGGTGCTCCCCTCGGGACGCAGCCGGTCGATCGCCGCGCGCAGGTCGGCCTTCTCGGACACCCGGGTCATCTCGCGCAGCACCCGCGCCTTGTCGCTGAACGACACGATGGCCACCGCGTCGGTCGGCCGGAGTTGGTCGACCAGCGTCTGGAGGGCGTCGCGGACCAGATCGAGCCGGCCGGGCTCGGCCATCGAGCCGGATACGTCGACGACGAAGGTCAGCGAGGCGTCCGGGCGGCGGAACTCGGTCTCCGAGCGGGTCTGCAGACCGACCCGCATGATGCGCACGTCGCCCTCGGCGCGGTGGGCCGCGGGCGGCCGGGTGCCGTCGGCGAACACCGCGAAGCCGTCGCCACGCGGCTCGGGATAGTCCTGGTCGAACGAGTTGACGAACTCCTCCGGCCGGACCATCGTCGGATCCGGCAGGTTGCCGTCGCGGATCACACGGCGGGCATAGCCGTAGGAGGCGGTGTCGACGTCCACCGCGAACGTCGACTGTGGATTCTCGAGGGGAGAGCGGTCGCCGCCCTCCTCCCGCTCCGAGTAGTTCGGTGCCGACGCCTCGCGGCCGGTCGAGCTGCCGCCGCCGAGGTCACCACCGCAGCCGCTCAACGCCAGCAAGGCGACCAGCGGCACCGCCGCGAGGCGTACCGTCGTGCGCTTCATCTGTTCCTCCCCGCTCGTCAGGTCCTCTCCATTGGACAGACGAAGCGCACGGCACGCTCCCGTCGTGGCCGAGCCGTTGCCTAAGCGCGACAACCGTGATCGCGGCGTGTCCTTCCGTAATCTCCGCGAATCGCCACCGAGACCGATACGCGTCCGCGCCGAGACCATTGCCAGACCTTGGTACCGTGCGGCGCGTGAGGCGAATCGCATCGATACTCGTCGCCGCCTGCCTGTTCCTGGGCGCGTTGGTGGCCTGTTCCGCCAGCGGGGACGAGGCGGTGCCGGCTCTCGAGATCGGCCTGACACCCGGCGCGGGCGTGAGCATCCTGGCCCGGCCCACCGCGAGCCAGACCACGGTGCCGCGCAGCGGGCCGGGTGACGGCATCCCGCCGCTGGTCTTCGGCGACTGCGTGATCGAGCTGACCCGCAGCTCCGGCGGCCCGGTCCAGCGGGTCACCTACGGCGAGGTCCCCTGTGCCGAGGCCGGGGAGCTCAACCCCAACGCGTGGACGGTCGTCTGCGCCGAGAAGCTCTAGGACCTGGACCAGGCGGCCGCCGCGTCGACGGGCAGCGCGCCGGCGAACAGCGGGCCCTGGGCGTACGCGCAGCCCAGCTCGCGCAGCATGACGCGGCCCGCGTCGTCCCGCACGCCCTGGGCCACCTGTTCCAGCCGCATCACGGTGGCCACGCCCGTGACCGCTTCGAGCAGGCGCCGCGACCGCGCTGAGCCGGAGTCCGCCAGGAACGAGGCGTCGAGCTTGAGGATGTCGATGGCCGGGTGGCGCAGGTGGCTCAGCGACGCGTTCCCCGTGCCGTAGTCGTCGATCGCCACCCGGACACCGGCGTCGCCGAGCTCGGTCAGTTGGCTCCAGGCCAGGTCGGCGTCCGCACCCAGATCCACATCCGCGAGCTCGAGCACGAGGTGGCGAGGGTCCGCGCGGGTCTCGTCGATGGCGCCCCGCACGCGGTCGGCGAAGTCGGGCAGCCGCAGCTGTCGTGCGACGACGTTGACTCCGACGAAGCGGCCGTCGCCGTTGGCGGCGTTCAGCCGCGGGAGGTCGTGCAGCGCCTGGCGCAGGACCCAGTCGCCGAGCTCGGACGCGCGGCCGATCGCGTCGGCGGCATGGGCGATCGCTGTCGCCGACATCGGTGCGCCACCGTCGGCCATGCGCGGGAGCCCTTCGAACCCGACCGCCCGGCCCGACTGGATGTCGACGACAGGCTCGTAGTGGAGCGTGAGCCGCCGGCTGGACAGCGCCACGGCCATCCGGTTGCGGACCTCGGGACGCTGCCGGCTCGGGGCCGGCATCCCCGGCGAGTACTCGCGCCAGCGTCCTTTGCCGCTCGCCTTCGCGGCGTACAGCGCGGTGTCCGCGTTGCGCAGCAACGTGTGGTCGTCGTCGCCGGCGGTCGCGAACGCCAGCCCGATGCTCGACCCCGTGTTGACCATGGACTCGGCCACGGCTGCCGGTTGGGCGAGTGCGTCCGAGAGACTCCTGGTGATGGCGACCGCTGTGTGGGCGTCGACATCGCGCAGCAGCACGGCGAACTCGTCACCGCCGATGCGGGCCGCCAGGTCGACGTCCCTGATGCTCGCGTTGATCCGGGCGGCCACGATCGCCAACAGCTCGTCGCCCACGTGATGGCCGAACGTGTCGTTGACGATCTTGAAGTCGTCGACGTCGACGACCAGGACCGCTCCCGCGACGCCCGCCCGCAGCGACTCCCTGAACAAGGCCGCGTTGGCGAGGCCGGTGAGGGGGTCGTGGGTGGCCCGGTGCTCGAGGTCCCGGCGCAGCTCCCGTTCGGCCGTGACGTCGTGCAGGTTGGTGATCACGCCGCGGATCGTCGGGTCGTCGTCGAGGTTCCGGCGATAGACCAGCACCGTCGCGTCGGCGCCGTGCGGACGCTCGATCAGCGCCTCACGCCCGTTCTCGGCGTCGGACCAGCGGCGCCGCGCGCCCCTGGGAGTCCGCACCAGGTCGTCGAAGCGCTCTCCGTGTACGTCCCGCCCGAACATCCGGTCCGCCGAGGGGCTCACGTACTCGATCCGCTCGCCCCGGCTGATCAGGATGACCTCCTCGGTCGAGGAGACGATCCGTTGGAAGAACCGCTCCCGGTCCTGCTCGTTGAGCCGGCGGGCCAGGTCGATCCGGGCGAGTGCCACGCCAGCCTGGTCGAGCAGCGTGACGATCGACGGGTAGATGTCCTCCAGGTCGCGCGGGGGTGCGATGACGTACGCCGTCCGGCGCGGAGCGTCGTCCCGCTCCTCGGCGACGACGTCGGCCAGCCGGCTGTCGAGCGGGTAGACGAGCTCGCCCTCGGTCGCGGCGCCGCCACCAGGGTCCCCCCGGACCAGCCGGACATCCGACCGCGCACCCGCCGGCAGCATCCCGTGCAGCGCGTCGCGCAGCGCCGCGAGGATCTCGTCCTCGCTGGCGGCGAGCGCGAGGCGGCGCAGCCCGGATCGGCTCATCGCGGTCCGGGCGGCCTTCCGGCGACTCTCGGCCACGGAGACGGCCAGGCGCGCGAGCACGAGACAAGCCTCGATCGCGGCGATCACCCCGATGGCCGTGGCGGTGTTCACGCCGCCCGTGGTCGCCTCGACGAGCAGCACGGTCGGGGCGACGAGCAGCCCGGCCGCGATGGTGACCAGCGTCGTCGGGCGCAGGACGCGGCGGGAGCGGCTGGTCGTGCGCGGTTCCCGATCCGGGAACAACGTCGCGACGCCGGCCGCGACGACGCCGGCCAGCAGCAGGAAGCCGGCCGCCACCGAGGTGCCCCAGGAGTCGAGCACGCGCGCCCGGATGAAGACCAGGTTGGCGACCAGGAAGGCGGCGACACCGATCGCGATCACCAGCACGTTGTGCCGGCCGCGCGAGGCCGTCAGCGCCGCGATCGCGGAGGCGAGCACCGCGACGTAACCGACGCAGGAGGCGATGGCGACCGAGACGGAGAAGGTGCTCTCCGCCTCGGAGGTCAGCGCCGGTCGCAGCACGGTGATCCAGATGAGCAGCGAGCCCGCGAGGCTGAGGAGGCAGATGTCGATGATCGTCGGGGCCGACCGGTAGGCCGGCGGCCCGGCCAGCCGCAGCACGCCCAGGGCGAGCGGGAAATAGGCGAGCAGGAAGAACAGGTCCGTGCGCCCCGGGAACTCCGCGGCCTCGATGACCCCGGTGGTCGCGACGGCGAAGATCGCGTCGCCGACCGTCATGAAGGCCGCGGCGACGGCTATCAAGATCCACGCGGATCGGTTCCGCGGCGGACCGCGGGTGATGCGCAGCACGACCATGCCGACGCTGAACACGCCCGCGACCAGGACCGCCGCCACTCGAGTCCCGGAGAAGAGATAGAGCACAGGGGCGACCAGGATGATGGCCACGAGGTACGACACCCGGGTCAGCGTCACGCCACCACTTTGCCCGAGATTGTCCGTCTTAACCGTCGATCGCCGGTGGCCGGTGTGAGATCCGCCCTGTCCGGCATGCCTTGAGCGCGGTGCGGCGTTACCTCACACGTGCCGGATATCGACGTCGTGGTGATCGGAGCGGGGCAGGCCGGGCTCTCCAGCGCGTACCACCTGCTCGGCTCCGGCCTGCGCCATGTGGTGCTGGACGCCAACCCGGGTCCCGGCGGTGCCTGGCAGCACCGCTGGCCGAGCCTGCGGATGGCGACCGTACACGGGATCTTCGACCTGCCCGGGATGCGCTTCGACCCGCCCGCGCCGGACGAGCGGGCCGCCGACGCGGTGCCCGCCTACTTCGCGGCCTTCGAGCGGCGGTTCGGGCTCGACGTGCGGCGGCCGGTCAAGGTGTCCGCGGTGCGCCCCGGCGACGACGGGCGGCTGCTCGTCGAGTCCGATCACGGCGTCTGGCGTACGCGCGGACTGATCAACGCCACCGGCACCTGGACCCGGCCGTTCTGGCCCGTCTACCCAGGTCAGGAGACGTTCCGGGGCCGACAGCTGCACACCGTCGACTACCCCGGCCCCGAGGCGTTCGCCGGCCGGCGGGTCGTGGTCGTCGGCGGCGGCACCTCGGCCGTGCAGACTCTGCTGGAGCTGGCCGAAGCCGGCGCCCACACCACCTGGGTCACCCGCCGCCCGCCGGTGTTCCGCGAGGGACCTTTCGACGAGGAGTACGGGCGAGCCGTGATCGCCAAGGTCGAGGCGCGGGTCAAGGAGGGGCTGCCGCCGCGCAGCGTGGTCAGCGTGACCGACCTGCCGTGGACGCCCCAGATGGCGGAGGCGCGCAAGCGCGGGGTGCTGGTCCGCCGGCCGATGTTCGAGCGGATCGTCCCGGACGGCGTGGTCTGGGCCGACGGCACCCGACAGGCCGCGGACGTGATCCTCTGGGCCACCGGCTGGCGGGCGGCCCTCGACCACCTGGCACCGCTGCGGCTACGCGGCGAGGGCGGCGGCATCGTCATGGACGGCACCCGGGTGGTCGCCGATCCGCGAATCCACCTGGTCGGCTACGGCCCGTCGGCGAGCACGGTCGGCGCCAACCGCGCGGGTCGGGCGGCGGTGCGGGAACTGCGGGCGCTGCTGGCCTCAGCTTCCGGCGCAGCCGACCTGGGCGCGGCCGAGACGTTGGCAGGCGCGTATCCATCGCTGGCATAGGCCCTCCGAGCTATGTACGGATGGCGCCCACGACCCGCTCCCCCGTTGTCGCTCACTACCCGGCCGGCAGGCTGCCCGATGGCTCTTCGGATCGAGTAACCGAACGCCAAGCCGCGAAGGCCCAACCCGGGTCGGCCGTGTCGGCGCCGATGAAGACCGTCTCCAGGAAGGCTCCGTCAGCGAAGTTGTAGCCGCAGAGGTTGAATTCGACATCGCCGCCTAGGCAGTAGAGCCAGGCAGCACGATGCCCGACCCCGTCCTGGCCGCCCTCACCCACCTTGCCGACTGGATTCGGGGGCAGCTCGGCCTCGATCGAGGCGACGATGTCCGCCCCATCGGCGCACCGCCATGGATCTCCCGGCGAGACTCGCATCGTGCGGCCGGCCGCACGCCACATGGTGACGCCGTCGTGTGTGCGCTCCGGCGTCCACACACCAGCCAGTTCGATCGACCAACCATCGCCAAGACACCGCCGCACACCCGAAGTGTGACCTGCGGCAGGCATCACGATCAATTCTCTTTCCATCGCCGCAGCCGGGTGGCATACCGACATCGCGGCGCGGATTTCGCCCCCGCCGTCACGTTCCAGAAGCGGCGGATCGACTCTCACCCGATCACGACAACGCGAACGTCAATCTGGTCCGCGCCGGAACCCGCACGCAGGCCCAGACCGGCCAAGCGGTGGAACGGGCCGAGGCCCTGCGCTCCTGATACCGACCCGTCGCAAGCTCAGCCCACGCGGGCGTGGCCGGCGGTGCGGAGGAGGAACTCGGCGTTGCTGCCGGTCCGGGCGAGCTGGTCGAGAAGCTGCGGTAGCGCCTGCACCGTCTCCCGGCCGGCCAGCGCCCGGCGCAGCAGGTGCACGGCCGCGAGCTCGTCCGGCTGCATCAGCAGGTGCTCGTTGCGCGTACCCGAGGCGTTGAGATCGACCGCGGGGAAGATCCGTCCGTCGGCGCTGGCCCGGTCGAGGGTGAGCTCGGCGTTGCCGGTGCCCTTGAACTCCTCGTAGATCAGCGTGTCGCCGCGCGAGCCCGTGTCGACCAGCGCGCTCGCGATGATGGTCAGCGAGCCGCCGCCGTCGATCGCCCGGGCCGCGCCGAGCAGCCGCTTCGGCGGGGCGAGGGCGGAAGCGCCGACACCGCCGGAGAGCGTACGGCTGTTGCCGCCGGCCGTGTTGTTGTAGGCGCGGCCGAGCCGGGTCAGCGAGTCCATCACGATCACGACGTCGCGGCCGAGCTCGACGAGCCGCTTGGCCCGCTCGACGGCGAGCTCCGCGACGGCGGTGTGGTCCTGGGCGGGGCGGTCGAACGGCGAAGCGATGATCTCGCCCTTGACCGAGCGCTTCAGGTCGGTGACCTCTTCGGGCCGCTCGTCGATAAGCAGCACCATCACGTGGCACTCGGGGTTGTTCCGCAGGACCGACTGGGCGACGGCCTTGAGCACGATCGTCTTGCCCGCCTTCGGCGGCGACACGATCAGCGCGCGCTGGCCCTTGCCGATCGGCATGACGAGGTCGATGACCCGGGTGGTGAGCAGCCGCGGGTCGGTCTCCAGGCGGAGCCGCTCGTGCGGGTGCACGGGGGTCAGGTCGTAGAACTCCGGCCGCCGGCGCGCGAGCTCCGGGTCACGGCCGTTGACGGTCTCGACGGTCTCGACCGGACGGGGGCGGTTGCCCTGCGGTTTGCTCTGCGCCTTGCCCTGACCCTGGCGGCCACCAGACTTCTTGGGGGCCTGACCGTCGCCGGCGCGCAGCGTGCCGACGATCCGGTCGCCGGGACGCAGCCCGAGCCGACGGACCAGCGGCGGCGGAAGATAGGCGTCCTGCGGTCCGGGCGCGTAGCCCTGGGTGCGCAGGAAGTACTGCTCGCCACGCTGGTCGACGATCCCGTCGACGGGATCGAGTCCAGCGGGCGTCTCTTGTGGAGCATTGGGGGTAGCGCGCACGCGCGTCTCCTCGTGAAAGGTAGTCGTTCCCGACGAGTTCGAGGTCGGGAGCGGTCGAGAGCGATCGGGCGACGCCTCGATCATGAACGGCCTCCCGGGGGGCAGCAGGAAAGCTGCGCACATCCACGGGGGTGTCGTGCTGCGGAAAACAACGCGACGGCTGAGGGCGGATCGCCTTTAGCCTGGCTGAACGGTAGCGCGCCCCCACTACACACCGCAAGCACCTGGGGAAATCCCCTTACGGGTGGGGTTGGCACCACCACGGATCCGGTTGGCCGCTGGATCGAGTCCCGGCGCCGCCGAACCTAGCGTCGAGAGCATGACCGCGACGGTATCCCTCACCCCGGTCGCCCCCGCCCTGATCGCGCGTGAACGCGCCATAGACGGCCTGCGGGCACTGGCGATCCTCGGTGTCGTGTGTGGACATTGGTTGGTCGGCGGCCTCAGCCCGGGTGCCGGCGGCGGGCTCGTCGTCGACAGCCCGCTGCGGGCCGCCGCCTGGCTCGCGCCGATGACCTGGATCCTCCAGATGCTCGGCGTGTTCTTCCTCGTCGGCGGGTACGCGGCGGGCTCCTCGCTGACCCGGTGGCGCGCCGGCGGCGGGAGCGACCAGGCCTGGCTCCGGCGGCGGTTCCTGCGCCTGGCGTGGCCGGTGGTGGCCGCCGTCGCGCTGGTCAGCGCCGCTCTCCCGATCGCCGCGCTGGCCGGCGCGGCACCCGCGACGCTGCGCACCTGGGCGGTGCTGCTCGTGCAGCCGTTCTGGTTCATCGGCATCTACGCCGTCGTGACGGCGCTCACCCCGGTGGCGATGTGGCTGGACCGGCGCTGGGGCTGGGCGGCGGCGCTGCCACTGGCCGGAGCGGTCGCCGTCACCGACGTCGCACGCTACGGGCTGCACGTGGTGCCGGACTGGGCGGGCTACCTGACGGTCGTACCCGCGTGGATGTTCACCTATCAGCTCGGCGTGGCGTGGGCGCGCGGCGGGATCACGCGGACGACCGCGTGGCGGCTGCTGCTCGGCGGAGCCGCGCTGTTCGCGACCCTCGTGGTCGTGCTCCGGTATCCCGCGAGCATGGTGACCGTGCCCGGCTCGGGCCGCTCGAACTCGAACCCGCCGTCGCTGCTCGTGCCGGCGCTCGCGGCGGTGCAGTCGGGGGCGGCGATCCTGCTGCGGGAGCGGTTCGACCGGCTGCTGCACCGGCACAACGCGCTGTGGACGGTCGTCGCGGTGCTCAACCTGTGCGCGATGACCATCTTCTGCTGGCACCAGACGGCGCTGGTCGCGGTGAGCGCCGGCGCGGCCCACCTCGGCGACTTCGCCGGGCTGACCGACGCACCGTCGTCGGGCCGGTGGGTCGCGGAGCGGCTCGGCTGGTTCCCGGTGCTGGCCGCGGCGCTCGGCCTGCTGGTCGTGCTGGTGCGACGGTTCGAGCGGCCGGCGGCGGTGGTCACCGGGCGACACCGGGCCTTCGCGGTGGCCGTCGCCGCGGCCTTCACGGCGTACCTCGTCCTGGTTTATTGATCCGGTTCTGCGGCGTGCCTGCCGGACCCTCAACTACTCTTCGTGTGCTTGTTGACACGTTGCGTCGTTGCTTTCTCGGGGGTCGGAATGGCGCGTTGGTACGCGGCGCTGATGGTGCTGGTCGCCCTGGTCGCGCCGCTGCCGGGGACGCCGGCGTCCGCCTCGTCCCGCCCCACCGACCTCGTCTGGATGCCCGCCGGTGACGGGATCTTCTCGGTCGACGCGGCTTCGCGCACGGTCCGTTACCGGTCGTGCTCGGTCGACACCGGGCGCGTCTACAACCCGACGATGCGGGTCGCCGGGGGTTTCGCGAGCGGGCGGATCACGTACGAGGGGACCGCTTATCGCTTCCGGGTGCCGTTGGTCGGGCGCTCGACCGGTTTTCTGGAGATCGGCCGGCGGTCGTTGAGCGGTCCGACGGTGACCAGCCCGCAGCCGCCCGTGTCGCCGGCGCTGGGTCGGCGGCTGCGCCCACTGACGTCGAAGCTGCAGGCGATCGTCGACGCCGCGCCCGTGACGGCGGGCGTGTCGGTGCGTGACCTGTCGGGCCGGTTCGGCGAGCAGCAGATCTCGGTGGCCGGGCGGTTCCGGCCGAAGGCGGCGAGCCTGATCAAGCTGTGGGTGATCACCGAGCTCATGCGGCGCATCGACTGCGGGCAGGCCGCGTACACGGACACCGTTCTGGTCTTGCCGACGGACGTCGTCGGGGGCACCGGCGAGCTCCAGCACGAGACGTTCCCGCAGTACGTGACGCTGTTCCGGCTGGCCCAGTACACGATCAAGTACAGCGACAACACGGCCACGAATGTGCTGATCGACTACCTCGGCGGGTTCGGGCCGGTCAACGCGCTGGCCGACTCGATGAACCAGACGGAGACGGTGCTGGCGCGCAAGATGCTCGCACCGGCGCCGCCGGAGAACTTCACCTCGCCGGACGACGTCGTCTCCCTGCTGGGCGCGGTCTGGTCCGGCAACGTGCTGCGCCAGGTCAACCGGGATCTGCTGTTGAGCTTCATGCTCGAGCAGACGCTCAACAGCAAGATCCCGGCGGCACTGCCGTCCGGGGTTCCGGTCGCGCACAAGACCGGAGAGCTGATCGACGTGTCGCACGACGTGGGTTATTACCTGATCCCGGGTACGGATATCGCGGTCGCCTTCCTGACCGCGGGGCCGGAGTCGCTCGGGGCAGCGACGGTGCGTGAGTTGGCGCGGGCGGTCTACGACTACATCGAGTCGCCGCCGCCGGTCGGCGGGTTGCCTATCACCGGGGCACCGGTGGTGTCATTGTCGGCGCTTGGCGCTTTGCTGGTCGTCTCCGGCCTGGCGCTGGTGGTCGTGTTCAGGCGTAGAGCGGTCCGGACAGGTACTTGAGTCCACTGTCCACCTGGACGGTGACGACGCGCTGGTTCCTGGCCGCTACCTTGGCGGCCGCCGCCAGGCTGGCGCCGGTGGACGGGCCGCTGAAGATGCCGTGCTGCCTGGCCGCTCGGCGGGCGGTCGCGAACGCCTCGGCGTCAGGGATGGCGATCACCTCGTCGACGTCGTCGGGTCTGAGCTGCGGCGGCCAGTGACCGATGCCGCCGCCCTCGATGTGGTGGGTCCCCGGCGGCCCGCCGGAGAGCACGGCTGACTCGGCGGGCTCGACCGCGATTCTTTCCATCTGGAGCCACCGCTTCCTGAGCGCGCGGCTGACGCCGAGAAAGGCGCCGGCGGTGCCGACGTACGAGCAGAAAGCGTCGAGGGTCTCGAGCTGCTCGAGGATCTCCTCCCCCATCCTGCGGTATCCGTCGGTCATGTCGGTGTTGTTGAACTGGTCGGTCCAGAAGGCCCCGGTCTCGCGGGCGATCTCCGCGGCCCTCCTGACCATGGCCGGGATGAGCTCGGGGGTGATCCCACCGGGGCTGTGGATCAACTCGACCTCGGCCCCGAAGGCCCGCATGGTCCTGATCTTCTCGGTGGCGAAGGCATCGGAGGACACGATCTTGAGCGGGTAGCCCTTGACCGCGCACACGAAGGCGAGCGAGGAGCCGGTGCTGCCGCCGGTGTACTCGACGACGGTCTGCCCTTTCCGCAGGCGCCCGTCCCGCTCGGCGGCCTCGATCATCGCGAGCGCCATCCGGTCCTTGTACGACCCGGTCGGATTGGCCGCCTCGACCTTGACCCAGACCTGGCCAGGCACGTCGCCGAGGTCCAACGCCACCAGCGGAGTGTTCCCGATCGCCCCCAAACCGCCCATCGACCCCTCCAGCCCCTCGACACCACGGACCACGCGGAACACGCGGCCCGCCCGTGCGCTACTCTGTAGCGGCTGCCATGCGGGACGCAACACCCCGATTGGCAACGGGACGTGGCGCAGCTTGGTAGCGCACTTGACTGGGGGTCAAGGGGTCGTGGGTTCGAATCCCGCCGTCCCGACAGCGTTAGGGTTTCCGCAGGTCGGCGAGTTGCGGGAGCTCTCTTTTCATAGCTCGGAGTCGATGTGGTGTCTAGTGCGCCGCTGTGAACAGCCGGGCGTGCTGGCGAAAAGCCTGCCTCGACAATGAGTTCGGCGCGTGCGGTCGCATACAAGACCGGCATGCGACCGCGCGCGCTTAGGAACCCTCAGCGTCACGGAGCCAGGTACGAACCACCCAAGGCTAGAGGCAGATGCCCGGAGGCGTCGCCTTCGGACCAATGTTGAAGATCCACGTATTGGCCGTGCCATCGGTGCCCGAGCCGGTGGTGCTGTCACGGCAGTCGCGCATGCCGTTCCCGAGCGCGACGTTCGAGACCAGGCGATTGCCCCCGTTGCCCCCGGCATCGATGCGGATACCGTCGCCCGCGTTGCCGGTGACGACGTTTGCAGAGATGGTGGAGTTCGCGAGGGAGTTCGGTGCAACGCTGATGCCGTGACCGACGGCGCTCGACTCGGAATTGCTGATGACGTTGCCGGAAATCGTGACGTTCACGTTGGGCGAAAGGCCAAAAGCGTTGGCCCGCACGCCCAGGAAACCCCTCTGAATGACATTGGAGACGATCTGCACGTTCGTGTTGCCATCGCCAAGGAAGATCCCGGGGGCGTCAACGTTGTCCCGGATGACGTTACTCCGCACGGCGACATTGGTGGACTTGAAGATGAACGCGAAGGCCCGGTCCTCCAACGAGGTGTTCGCGTTCACGCGGACATTGGCGACTCCGCCGGCCGCCACCGCGTCCAGGAGGACACCAGAGTTTTCGTTGAAGGAGAAGGTGTTTGTTTCGATGTCCGCGTTCTTCAAGCCCGCGTCCGAGTAGATTCCGTTACCGCTTGCGGAACCAGGTGCGTTGTTCCGACGTATACAGTTCTGTTCGACCTCGGAGAGTTGCGCCCCACTGGCGTTGAAGTAGACCCCGAGTACATTGTCCTGGATCATGTTTTGCCGGATCTGGTGGCCAGAGTGTGCCGCACTGGTCACGATGCCATAACTGGCGGTGTTGTTCTGAACGGTGAATCCGGAGAACCTGATGCCGTTCTCCTGCAGGCGGACGGTGCCTGAACCGCCCGTGGACTGAATGATCGCCTGTCTGGACGGATTAGGGGCTCCGGCGTTCCGGCACGATGTTCCCAAGGGGGCGGTCGCCGGTCCGACCAACCGCAGGTTCGCCTTGTTCACGGTGACGACCTCGTTGTACGTTCCGGCACAGACCCTGATCGTGTCTCCGGGCGAGGCTGCGGTAATCGCTGACTGGATCGTCGTGAAGGGCGCACCTGGACACTGCGCCCCGTTGTCATCCACAACGCGCACGGTCGCCGCCGCCTGGCCGGGCACTGCTGCGAACGCCGTTGCCATGGCCACGCACGCGGCGACCAGAATCGTCCTCTTCATAACCATCTCCTCGGCGCCAGGGCGCCACTGTGGCTTAGCTTGGAAACGTTACGATAGGGTGGAAAGTTCATGTTCGTGGTGAAACAGGCGAAAGACCTCATAGGCGCCGCATGCTGACCCGCCACCGACCGCGAGCGGAGGACGGGCCTGGGCCAGCCCGGCGGGCCACCGGTCGCGGACGCTGACCCCGAACCGCCAATGCATGGGACGCCGTCGATGCCACGAGATCCTGACCTGGTGGCTACGCAGCTACGTGCCACACGAACTCGGGGTCTCAGCCAGTCGGCGGCCCGGCGCGACCGTGCGGGCCGTGCGTGTCGTCGTCTACACGGATCCCTGCAACCACAACACGAGTGGCCGGGTTGCCAGGCGCGCAGCGCTGGCCCTGACGGTCGGCGTCAGCCTCACCAACGCCCAGATCATCAATCCGTTGCAAGGCGTTCCCGTGCTTTGCGTGACCTACCGCAGGTCCGACCTGCGTCGCGAGAGCTACCCCGATAGCCGGCCTCGGCGTCGACATCGAACGCTTCACGACGACTCCTTTACTCGCCAGGTATACGCTCCACACGACTGGGCGAACGTTGCCGAGTACGCCGCCCCCCATCCAAGAGCTGGGGGTCAAGGGGGTCGTGGGTTCGAATCCCGCCGTCCCGACAGCGTGAGGGTTTCCGCAGGCCAGTCATCGATGTCAGGTCTGGCACGCCGCTGTTGGACCCCTTGACTCGGAGCGTTTCGAAAACGCCCACCATCGACATCCGTAAGATCTGCGAAGGCCTCTCCCCCACCTTGACCGGCTACCTGCGCGACTGGGACCGCACCCTGCGCGCGGCCAACCATCCGGAGACCATCCGCGCCAACTACCTGCTCGCCACCGCCCAGCTCGCCCGCTACCTCGCCAGCGAGTGCGACGCCGCGGAAGCGGCCGATGATCCGTGCCTGGTCGGTCGTGCGTTCACCACATCGACACCACGCTCCTGGGCAAGTTGGGACCGTTCGCGTCTGACAGCGTTCGTTACGACGCATGACCTGCCGTCGACGCCCTCGGGCTGGTGCGATGGATCACCGGCTTCCTGACCCAGCGCTGATGAAACAGGAACGGCCTGTCCCCGACGCTCAGCGGCGCGAGGAGAGCTTTGGGGCCGGACGATGCCGTCGCCAGACACGCTGGACGGCGCCGGCCTGGGCACATCGCGCAGGTGCGTTGCCGGAAGGGTGCCAGCCAGGGCCCCGGCAAAGTCCGGATGCTGTGAGGCCCGCTGACGACTCAGTAGTGGTCCGAAGTCTGCAGCGGGCGCTCACAAAAGCTCTGCGGAGACTGGTGGAGATCGACGATGTATCGTCGGCTCGTGTCAGGTTCGGATTCCGGTGGACGCTACCGACATGACGTCCAACGGTGGACCGTGGGCCAGCTTCGCGAGGCCTTGCAGGGCCTTCCGGCGGAGCTGACACTGCGGGTGGAGGTGTCCGACGGGCCAAGCACGCTGAACCTCGATCCGTGGGGCAACGACCAGTTCGTGGTTACGGGCGCCGATGTGGACGACGAGGACGACTTTTCCACGGGCGACCTCGTCATCAGGGTGGACTACTCCTCAGACTGGTATATGGGGACTGGCTTTGGTCCTACCGGCGAGGCTAGAGCCCCGGCAAGGCCGTTAGGTGATGCCGAGTAGGGCGGCCGGGGTGGACGTCGAGATTGCCCCTCAGGCCAGACGCAGCCGAGCGGGCGGCCGAGTGCGGAGGCACGTTCCTTGCGTCGGTCGGCGACCTGGTCGACGGTGGTGCCGAGTGGGAGGTCGACCACGGCGCGCCAGCCGGGTCCGTCTCGGCTGATCGGTTCGACGAACCGGACCGCGTCTTCGGCGCCCGTCTTGGCGTACGCCTGGTTGATGCTGGCGACGCCGAGCGCGCCGAGCGCTGCGAGGACACGGCACCCCCCCGGTCTCCACGACCATCGAGGACGTCACCGGCCGCCCGGCGCGGACCTTCGCGCAGTGGGCCGTGGACCACGCCGACGATTTCTGCTGACGGACGGCACTGTGCACACCCATCGGCATTAAGTGCGCCCGGGGAGAGTCCGATTGCCGCGCTGCTTTGCCCGCTTGGCGCCACCCCAGAGTGAGCCGGGGTTGGCGCGCCGCGGGTACCGTTCGAGCATCGCGCCGTACAACTCCTCGGCGGTACCGGTGGTGGCGTCGAGGGCGTTGAAGTCTCGCAGGTACGCCGCGGTCTCGGCGAGGATGGCCGGGTCGTCCGGCCGGTCCGGGTTCGTGTGGCCGGCGACCACCGCGGCGGGGTTCAGTCCGCGCAGCCCTTCGGCGGTCGCCGCCCACTCGGCCCGGGTCGCCGTGGTGGTCTCCGCCATGTATTGGTGGGTGTCGTTGTACGCGACGTCGCCGGCGACCAGTAACCGCAGGTCGGGCACCCAGAGGACGGCGGACCCGGCGGTGTCGGTGAAGCCGGTCTCGATCGCCCGCAGTTCGTGTCCCTCCAGTTCGATGGTGGTGCCGTCCAGCGGTTCGGGAGTCGGCAGCGGCTGCGGGATCTGGCCGGGGAACAACCGCTCCCAGAACGATTCAACCGACTCCGGTCCGGCCTGGGCCACCGATCCGGCGGCGGTTTCCTTGGTGGCCACCGCCCGTACGCCGGGGAAGGCCTCGAGGACCTGCCCGACGCCGAACTGGTGGTCGCCGTGCGGGTGGGTGATGAAGACGTGCGTGAGCCGGCGGTCAAACGACCGCACCCAGTCGACCAGTGCCCGGTTCTGGTCCACCGTGGCGTAGGTGTCGACGAGCACGGCGTCGTGTTCGCCGTAGATCAGGGTGGCCGTGTTGACGACCCAGAACAGATCCTCGGGGCCGAACGGCAGGTCCCGCGTCAGGCCCGGCCTGCGGATGTGGTGCACGGCGTACTGCATGGTCTTCTCCCTTATCGGGTGTCAGTAGCGAACGTTGCCGGCGCCGCGCATCAGCGGCACGGTGGTACGGCGACCGTCGACTGTCGCGCCGGCGAAGGCGAGAGCCGGCGCGAGGTCGCGGTTGTTGACGGCCGGGAAGTTCAGGGCCGGCTCGGAGACCTCAGTGAGCCGTTCCGTCAGCTCCGCCGGCAGCTCTACGTCGACCGCGTCCAGATTGGCCTTGAGCTGGTCCAGGCGCCGCGCCCCGATCAGCACGGAGGTCACGCCGGGGCGGGCCGCGACCCAGGCGAGCGCCGCGGCGGCGGGAGTCAGCGCCGCCTCTGCGGCGACCTCGTGCAGTACGTCGATGACCCGCCAGTCCTGCTCCCCGGGACCACCGATCAGGCCGCCGCGCAGCGTGTCGACGGTGTCGGTGCCGCGGGCGAACTTCCCGGAGAGCCAGCCGCTCTTGAGCGGACTCCACGGCAGCACTCCCAACCCGTGCTCGGCCGCCATGGGGATCAGTTCGCCCTCGCTGGTGCGTTCCAGCAGCGAGTACTCGAGCTGCATCCCGATCGCCGGCGTCCACCCGCGGAAGTGCGCGACGACCTGCGCCTCTGCCGCCTTCCAAGCGGGCAGGTCGGACAGCCCCACGTATCGGATCTTGCCGGCCGTGACCAGGTCGTCGAGAGCGCGCAGCGTCTCGTCGATCGGGACCCCACGATCCCAGTTGTGCAACCAGTAGATGTCCAGGTAGTCGGTGCCCAGCCGGCGCAGCGACTCCTCGGCCTGGGCGACCACGGCCTTGCGCCCGGCGCCGCCGCCGTTCGGGTCGCCGGGGAACAGGTTGCCGAAGAACTTCGAGCCGAGAACGATCCGCTCCCGCAGCCCGGGCCGAGCGGCCAGGAAGTCACCGATGATCTTCTCGGAGTGTCCGTTGGTATAGATGTTGGCGGTGTCGATCGAGTTGCCGCCACGTTCCAGGTACTCGGAGATCATCGCCTCGGACTCGGCGACCGGGGCTCCCCAGCCGTGGTCCTCACCGAAGGTCATCGCACCCAGCGTGTACGGGCTGATTCGCAGGCCGGAGCGGCCCAGCGTGACGAAACTGTCGAGTGGCATGTGCCGAGTCCACACCTCCGGCGCCGGCGCCGGGTAGATCGATGCTGCCAGCGCGTTGCCCGATCCTGCCAACGTCGGCAGGATGGCGGCATGAACACGCCGGCGGGGGCTATTTCGCCGCCGACGCGGCGACCATTCCCCCGTCCAGCGGGGCGTCCCGCAGCTCCCGGCGCGACCCGATGGCGAGCTTGGCGAAGATCTTGCGCAGGTGCCACTCGACCGTTCGGGGACTGATGAACAGCTCGGCGCCGATCTCCTGGTTGGTGCGCCCGTCGCGGGCCAGCGACGCGATCAGCGACTCCTGTGGCGTGAGATCCAGTGTGGTGTCGGAGGTGCGCCGGCGCACGGTCTCGCCGGTCGCCCGCAGCTCGTTGCGGGCCCGTTCGGCGAACGCCTCGGCGCCCATGTGGGACAGCATGTCGTGCGCGCGGCGCAGCTGGCCCCTGGCCTCGGCGCGCCGGTTACAGCGGCGCAGCCACTCGCCGTAGACCAGGTGGGCCCGGGCGAGGTGGGCGTTCATGTGGCATTCCTCGAGCCGGTCGATCGCCGTGCGGTAGAGGTCCTCGGCGTCCGGGCCGTGGCTCAGCAACGCGCGCGCGCAGGCCTCCGTGCCCAGCGCCCACGGCGTCCCGCTGGCCCGGGTCCGCTCGGTCAGCTCCCGCAGCGCCGCCTGGCCGACGTCCCACCGATCGAGCCGCGCGGCCGCCTCCACCAGCTCGGGCAACGCCCATGACTTGGCCACCAGCTGGTCGCCGCTGGTCGCCCGCTGGGCCGCCGCCAGCGCCGTCGCGTACCGGCCGAGACCGTTGTTGAGCACCGCGGCCGCGTACTCCGTCAGCACGAGGGCGCTGCCCTCCCCGCGCGGGAACGCGTCCTGGATGCTGGCCTCGATGACCTTCCCCGCGCCGGGCTGGTCGCCGCGCCAGGCCGCCAACATGATCGGGGTGTACGGCGGCGGCATGACGTGCAGGGCTGAGTTGAGCGCGGCCGCCTCCTCGGTCGTGGCCGTCGCGGCGACGAAGTCACCGGCCTGGATATGGAAGCTGCCGAGGTAGTCGAGGGCCAGCGGCAGCAGGTTCAGCGTGCCGGTCTCACGGGCGCCGCGCACGTTGCGGCCCAACAGGTCGAGCCAGGCCGGCCCATCCCACAGCTCCGCCGCGACGAGTGTGGCCGTCAGGCAGACCAGCGTGAGACCGTCGCTGGACCGGATAGCCTCGACCGCCCGCCGCAACGTCCGCGCCCCGGCCGCGTACCCCTGGATGAACTGGGCCGACAGCCCGTCGAGCAGGAGGTCCACCGGATTGCGCGAGCCGGGGATGGCCGGCGCGGCGCGAGCCGCCTCGGCGACGGAACGCATGCCCTGGTCGGGCTCGAGCCGCCCCGCGCCGGCGAAGACCGCCGCGAGCAGCGCCTCGAGATAGGTCTCCCGGGCCAGCGGCACGTCCAGCGGGGTCAACCGGCGGGCCGCGTCGAGCAGGAGGACGGGCGCCTCCGTGCCCCGGCTGCGGGCGAACACGACCTTGGCGCGCAGTCGTTCGAGGCGGGCCGTCTGCAGGCTGTCGAGGCCGGCCAGCTCGGCCGCGGCGAACAGCTCGTCGGCGGCGTCGACCGCGCCGGCCGCCAACGCCGCCTGGGCCGCGTCCAGCGCGCGCCGGCCACGCAGGCCGGGATCCGGCGTCAGCTCGGTGGCCCGCCGCAGGAACGCGGCCGCGGCGGCGGCCCCGCCCCGGGCCCGCGCCCGGTTGGCGGACTGCTCGAGCTCGCCCGCCAACGCCTCGTCCGGCGCGGTCGCCGCGGCCGCGAGGTGCCACGCCCGCCGGTCCGGATCGGTCCGCGGGTCGGTCGCGTCGGCCAGCGCTCGGTGGGCCCGCTGGATGTCCGGACGGTCGGCGGACCGGTGCACGGCGGACCGCACCAGCGGGTGGGCAAACCGTACCCGGGTCGCCAGGGTGATCAGCCCAGCGGCCTCGGCGGGCGCCGCGACGTCTTCGCCGAGACCCAGCGCCTCGGCGGCCCGCCACAACACGGTCGGGTCGCCGACGGGTTCGACGGCGGCCAGCAGCAGGAACTGCTGGGTCGGTGCGGGCAGCGCCCGCACGCGCCGCACGTACGCCCGCTCGATCCGGATGGTCCGGCTCTCGGTCTGCCAGGTCTTCGACGAGCCGTACCAGCCACCGAGCTCCGTGGCGGACAGCTCGGCGGGCAGTTCGAGCAGGGCCAGCGGGTTGCCCCGGGCCTCGGCGAGGATGCGGCTGCGCAGTCGCTCGTCGCGCAACGCCGGCGCCACGGAGGCGAGCAGGTCGCGGGCGTTCTGGTCGTCGATACCGGTCACGACCAGCTCCGGCAGCCCCTCCAGCTCATGGTCGTCACTCGGCTCGAGCTGCGCGAACACGAGAGCCATCGGGTCGGCGCCCAGCCGCCGCGCCACGAACGCCAGAGCCTGCACCGAGGCGCGGTCGAGCCACTGGACGTCGTCGATCAGGCAGATCAGCGGGCGGCTGCCGGCGGTCTCGGAGAGCAGGGTGAGCACCGCGAGCCCGACCAGGAACCGGTCGGGCGCGGGCCCGTCGACGAGCCCGAACGCGACCCGCAGCGCGTCGCGCTGCGGCGCCGGCAGCGCGTCGACCTGGTCGAGCATGGTGACGCAGACCTGTTGCAGACCGGCGTAGGCAAGCTCCATTTCGGACTGTACGCCGGTGACCCGGATGATCCGCGCGTCCGCGCCCTTGTCGCCCAGATAGTCGAGAAGCGCGGTTTTGCCCTCACCGGACTCGCCGCGCAACACCAGCACCACGTGCTGGCCGGCGTGTACTTCGCCGAGGAGCTGGTCGAGCACCGCACACTCGGCGCGCCGACCGTGAAGCCCATGTCCTGCATTCATCCGGACATCTCCCGTGGAGCGGGGTTCGCAGGTGGTTCGAGCCTAATCCGCCGGACTGCCAGCGGGGGCGGTAAGCGTTCGGCTCACGACGTCGACGGCCGTGCGGGTGGCGACGACCAGGAGTTCGTCGGTGATTTCCGTCGGGGAGTTCGCCTTGCGTGAGCGGAGCGCCAGCGCTTCGAGGGCACGTCCCGGTCGAGGCGGCTCAGACGTATCGTCCGATCACGTCACGGATCACACCGTCGCGGATCAGGTAGGCGTAGGTGAAGTTCTCCGTGCCGCCCGACCCTGTGTCGTACCGGTAGGTCACCACCAGTCGGTTGCCTTCCCACCGCTGCTCAACCGGCTCGTAGCGGCCGCCCGCGTCGAGCACCTCCGGGATCAGGAACCGTTCCATGATCGCGTCCCGGTCCGGGTAGATCCGCCCCACGCTGTCGAACCGCGCGTCGGGCGCGAACAACGCGGCAACGGCGGCCTGGTCGCCGGCATTGGCGGCGACGGCGAACCGTCGTGCCACGTCCGTCGCGCCGTCCCGCTCCGTCTCGGACAGATCAAGATCTGGCGAGGGCACGGGGGCCGTCACGCCCGGGTTCGAACTCTCGGCCCGCGGTTCCGGGTCGGCACCGCATGCCACGGAGCCGAAAAAGATAACCACGAGAGCGGCGGTGTGGAGTGTCGTGGTGCGCAGAGTCATTCGCATGTGGACGATCCTGCGGCCGGGGCGGCGGCCCGGTCCAAGACCCGTGGCAATAACCGTTGGCTATGACGGGATGCTGTGCTCGACCCAGCCGGCCACCGCGGCTCGCAGCGCCGTCACCAGTGGACGGTCGTCGTCGCGCCGCCAGGCCAGCACCAGCCGGGCCGGTGGCAGGCCCGTGACCGGCACCAGGGCGGTCTCGGCACGGGCCAGCAGTGGGGCGTTGCCGGCGGCCACCAGCACGACGCCCACCCCAGAGGCGACCGCCTCCGCGGTCTCCTCCGCTGTGGAGACCTCGCCGCCGACGATCGGCGCTCGGCCGCCCCGGCCGTCGACGGCCAGCCAGAAGTCGCGCAGTTCGCCGCTCTGCGGCGGGAGGGCGAGGAACGGCTCGTCGAGGAGGGCGTCGAACGGGATGGTGTCGAGCCCGGCGAGCCGGTGTGTGGCGGGGAGCGCGACCACCCGCTCCTCGGTGGCGACCTCGATCCACTGGAAGCGGTCCGGGCCAGGGAGCGGCAACCAGACGAACGCGGCGTCGGCCTCGCGCGTCCCCGACGGGCGTGGACTCGCCGCGGATCGACCGGCGGGCGCGGCGAGCCCGCCGGTCGGGTCGTCCCAGGCCACCTGCCGCATGATCAAGTCGGCTCCGGGCGCCAGCCGGGCGAACCGAGCCCGCACTGCGGGTAGCAGGGACCGGCCGAGCCCGGTGCTCATGCCGACCACGATCTCCCGCCGGGACGCGACTGAGGCGAGCCCCGCCTCGGCGTCCGCCCAGGCGGCGAGCACGGCCTTCGCGGCGGGCAACAGCGCGGAGCCGGCCGGGGTGAGCCGCACGACCCGGCGGTCCCGGTCAAAGAGGGGCGCGCGAAGTTGGCTCTCCAGTGCATGGATCTGCTTGGACAGCGCGGGCTGGCTCACGTAGAGGTCCTCGGCGGCCCGGGTGAAGTGGAGCCGTTCGGCCACCGCCACGAAGTAGCGCAGGTCGCGCAGGTGTACGTCCATTCCTCTTGGCTATCACAGCGGGTCTTGGACGGCGGCGGGGCCGGGCGCAACTGTTGGCTCTATGAGCGATGCGGACAGGGTGTGGTTGGTGACCGGCGCCACGAGCGGGCTCGGCCGGGCGATCGCGGCGGCGGCGACCGCGGCCGGGGACGTGGTGGTGGCCACCGGCCGGCGTCCAGAGCGCATGAAGGACCTCGTGGCCGCGAACCCGGACCGGGTGGAGGCGCTCGCGCTTGACGTCACCGACCCGGCGGCTATCGCGGCGTGCGTCGCCGACGTGGAGCGCCGCTACGGGCGGATCGACGTGCTGGTGAACAACGCGGGTCGCGGGCACGTCGGGGCCGCGGAGGAGGACTCCGACCAGAGCCTGCGTGCCCTGTTCGAGGTGCACGTGTTCGGGCCGGCCGCGCTGGTCCGCGGCGTGCTGCCCGGCATGCGCGCGCGTGGCGAGGGCGCGATCGTGCAGCTGTCGTCCTACGGCGGAATGGTCGGCAACGCCGGCTTCTCGGCCTACTGCGCGACCAAGTTCGCCCTCGAGGGCTATTCGGAGTCCCTCGCGGCCGAGGTCGAGCCGCTCGGCATCCGGGTGCTGGTCGTCGAGCCCGGCAACTTCCGCACCGGGCTGCTCGGATCGACGATGGCACGCAGCACACCACTGCCGGCGTACGCGGCGACGGTCGGCGCTACCCGCTCCTTCCTCGACCGTTCGCACGGCGCCCAGGAAGGCGACCCGGCGAAAGCGGCCGCCGCGATCCTGACCGCGCTGGCCGCCCGATCGACCCCCCGCCGGCTGCCCCTGGGCGCGGACGCGGTCGACGGGATCCTGGCCCACCTGGAGACGGTCTCGGCCGGCATCCGCGAATGGGCTCCCATCTCTCGCGCGACCGCCTTCCACGGCGCGGACGGCTCCTCCGGTGCCCTGCCCCGCCCGTGAGTATTTACCGACGGGTGCGATCGGGCGGACGGAGTACGACAGCCGAGGTGTCGTCGGGGGTCCGAGCATGGTGCCGGGGCAAAGTACGGTCAGCTCGGTCTTCAGGTTGGTGGCTGTTTGGCCAGGCGGCCCGCTCGGCGAGGGTCTTGCTCCGCACGTAGGCGTGCCGGCCGAGGGGGTGGCGACCTCAGTCCATTGTGTCTCGGATCGGTATGCGATGGCCGAGGTTGAGGAGTGACGACCACCCGCCGGACCGCTGCCCGGTCGGCTGCGCTGAGTACCCGGATGGTGCCGTCCCGCGCCGGGCGGAGCAGGTCGTCGGGATCGCGGGGTGGGCGTTCGGGGAACGGGGAGGCCACGTGCAGCACCCCGGTGCAGTCGCACACCGCGTCTTCCCATCCGTCGTCGGCGGTGAGGTCGGCTGTCGCGAGCTCCAGCGTTTCCAGCGTCGTGGGGTCGAGGTGTGCCTGCGGCGCCAACGCGCGCAGTTCGGCGCGGACGCGGTCCGCGTCGGCGGTGTCGCGGACGGTCGCGCGAACCAGATGACCGCGGCGCAGCAGTTCGATCACGCACCAACCCGCGAGGAAGCCGGTTGCACCGGTCACCAGGATCCGTAGTCCGCGATCGCGTCGCGAGCCGCCGGGTTCTTGCACAGCCAGCTGTCCCGGCCAGCGAGGAGCCGCTCGATCGGCGGTGGGATGGCGCCGGCCGCGTCGCGCAATACGACCACGTACTCCGTGATCCGGAATGTCTCGGGAGCGCTCGGGATGCCGCGCACCTGCCCGATGTTGATCTCTACGCGGCGGTCACCGGGTTGAACACGGTGGCTGGAATTCCGTTGATGTCGCCGAGGACGAGGCCGCCGTGTTCGTCGCTGTGATCGTAGACGGCTTGGCCGATGTACTTGCCGACCGCGTAGAAAACCAGGGCGTTGCGGTTGCCGACCAGCAGCGGGTCGGTGCCTTGGTTCTGCTGGACGGTGCGCACGCACGGCCCGATCGTGGTGACCCCGCCCATTTGGTGCAGAAGTGCCAGCAGGCCCGGCCCCAGTTCGGGCAGGGCGGTGCCCTCCCTGGGGCCATCTGGGGACCGGTTCGCCGAAAGGTGAATCGTCAGTGCGGCGGCAGCAGCCCGCGGTCAGCATGCGAAAAGCGCTGGGTGGTCGTCAACGAGCCATGGCCCAGCGATCTTCCGCAGCGCGGCTTACGGCCGAACCGGACTTAGGCCGTAACTCGGCGTGACCCGCGGCGCGGCACATCTGATGGATGCCGCGGCGAAGTACGGCGCACGATCTCGTTCTCGGCTTCCAGGCACCGCTTCTCCCTAAGCAGCGTGGCGCTCACTGTGTTCTGCGCGGTCGGGGTCCTGGCTGGCGGTTTGGCAGTGGCTCCCCTGTGCGGGGGATGCGTTTGGCTCGGGCAGGGGAGCCGGTCGCACCCGCATGTGCGAAGACTGGACCGCGTCTACCGGGCGGTGTCCGAAAGGGGAGATACATGCGCAGGTCAATCGGCGGTAGTCGCGCGCGGATCGGCATTGTCGCATCGGTCTGGCAGGCGGGCTACGCCGGGCTGCATCTTTGGTGGGTCGTCGACGCCGAGCATGGCCTTGGCGTTCGGGAGTCGTACTTTCCGGGTGGTTGGCTTCCCGTGGCCATCGCGGTGGTGGCCCTCGTGGGGTGTGGGGCCGCAGTCGTCGGCGCCGCGGGGACGCTGGGCGCCGGCCGACACTACGCGATCGCGGCCCTCAACGCCGTCGCCGGTGTCGCCCTGTGCGCGTACTCGTTTCTCTTCCCGGTGATGCTCGCCTCGGTCCTGTTCGGGGATGCCACCTCGGATGACGTGACACGGCTGCTGGCCACGGGTGCCGGCGCCGTCGGTGGGGTCCTCTGCCTGAGCCTCGCGGCGCGTCAACGACGAGCGGCCGCGCGGCCGTGTGCGTCGTGCGGACGGACGCACGGCAGGTCGCCGGAGCACCGCGACGAGAAGTCGCCCGGCTGGGCCTACGCGGGCGCGTACCTGGCGGTCGCCGGCTACCTGGCCCGGATGGTCGGGTGGCTGGACGACGCGGTCGCCGGCACGTGGCCGTCGGCGGCCAGCAGGGCCAACGGGATCTCGGTCACCGCGATGGTGATCTTTCTCGGGTTGATGAGCCTGGCCGGGACGCTGTTGCCGCTGGCGGTGGTTCATCACTGGGGTCGGGTCTGGCCGGCCTGGTCGGGTCCGCTGGCAGGGCGATCGGTGCCACGCTGGTTGGTGCTCGGCGTCGGCCTGTTCATGGGCGCCAGCCTGAGCGCGTACTTCGGCATCGCGGGCATGAGCGCCTGGATACGCGGCGACATCGACGGCTCGTTCGGACAGATCCTGCTGGAGCTGGGCGGCTACACGCTGTGGGGGATCGGGCTGCTCATCGCATCAGCCTCGTACTTCCGGCTCACCAGACCCCCGTGTCCTACACCAACCCGCTCACTCGCCAACGCGGCGGACAACGACTCCGCCGTCAAGGGGCCTTCTCGATCTGTCGCATGACGTGGCAGGCGACCTCGCGCAGCACCTCGACCTGCTGTTCGGTCAGCCCGTCGATGACGTACCGGCGCACCGCCGCGACGTGGCCCGGCGCGGCGGCCACCACCACGTCCCATCCCGCGTCGGTCAGTTCGGCCCTCGTGTAGCGCGAGCTCTCCGGGTCCGGCGATCGGCGCAGCAGGTCGCGTTGTTCCAGGCGTTTCACGACGTTCGAGAGTCGGGACAGCGAGCTGCCGATGTGGCTGGCCAGGTCGCTGAGCCGCATCGTCCGGCCCGGTGCCATGGACAGGTTGCTGAGCACGAAGTAGTCGAACAGGGTCAGCTTGCTGTCGCGCAGCAGTTGGGCGTCGAGGGCGCCGGGCAGGTTGAAGACGAGCCTGGCCAGGGCTATCCACGCGTCGCGCTCGTCGTCGGTCAGCCACCGCGGTTCGTCCGGCACGCCCTTCAGCGTACGACCTGGCTTCAGCCGTGAAGTGAGTCACGTCATATTCAGTTCAAGCTTGAAGTCGGGCGGGAGTAGCGTCAACTTCAAGCTTGAACCAAAAGGAGACCACGACATGACGCTGTTCCGGCTGGACGCCAGCATCCGTACCCACGGCTCCGCGAGCCGCGAGATCGCCGACATCGTCGAGGAGGAATGGCTCGCCGCCCACCCGGGCGACTCGATCGAGCGCCGCCACATCGGCGTCGACACCCTGCCCGCCACCGCCTGGGCCGCGGCCGTCACCGCCGGCATGACCCCGCTCGACGCGCGCACCGCCGAGCAGCGCGACGCCGTCGGTCTCGCCGCGACGCTGGTGGACGAACTGGAAGCCGCGGACGCGATTCTGTTCGCCGTGCCGCTCTACAACTACGGCGTCTCGCAACACTTCAAGGCGTACGTCGACCTCGTCTGCACCGACCCGCGAGCGAACAACGCACCGTTCCTGGCCGGCAAGCCGGTCGTCCTGGCGACGGTCCGCGGTGGCGCGTACGGCGGCGGCACCCCGCGCGAGGGCTGGGACCACTCGACCCCGTACCTGCGTCGCATCCTCGCCGACTGCTGGGGCGCCGACCTGACCGTCGTCGAACGGGAGTTCACCCTCGTCGGCGTCAACCCCGCCCTGGACCCGTTCACCGAACAAGCCGCCCGGATGCACGCGGGCGCGCTGCAGGCGGCCCGCGAGGCCGGCCGGGCGCTCGGCGCCCTGCCCGTGCCTGCTTGAGAAAGACCGTTCGGATTCGTTCGAGGTTGTTCGAGAGCCTTTCCCCGAGGTGTCCCGCGCAACGACGATTTCCGCACCAGCGGCGCACGTGTCAGCCGGCGGTCGGCGCCTCCACGTCGATCGCCGGCCCGTGCGGCGCGCGGGCGTCAGCGTCACCGAGGCAGTGGGAGGGTCTGGTGCGGGTTCGTCGTCTCACCGTGGCACCGGGTGTACTGGTCGGCTCGACCGCGGCGCCGGCAGCGGTGGCCACCGGTGTGGCGGAGGTCCGGGTGTGGGCGCGGGAGGGCGCCGGCGGTTCTCCGATCGACTACGCGTACGGCCAGAGAACGCTTCCCTGGTGACCGACTCGCCGGACGGGCAGGTGGTTCGGGGGCCGTCCGGCGCGCATGTCAGCCGGCGATCGGCGTGGGCGCGCCGATCGCCGGCTCGTGCAGCAACTCCGCCGCCTCGTCGTGGCACGCCTGCGCCCGCGTGGCCCGGCCGAGGCTCGCGTGGATGTCGCCCAGCACGCGCAGGGCCAGACCGCACCCGCGGTCGTGGCGTAGCTCCCGGCTGATGGCCAACGCCTGCTCCGCGTGTCCGAGCGCCTGGCGCTGCTGGCCGGCCTGATGCTCGGTCTCGGCGAGGTTGGTCAGGACCAACGCCTCCCGCAGCCGGTCGTCCAGTTCGCGGGTGATCGCGAGGCCGGCACGGTGGTGGTCGAGCGCCTCCTCGAACCGCCCGAGGCGGCGCAGCACGATGCCGATGTTGTCCAGTGTGGACCCGGTCTTGTAGCGGTCGCTCAGCTCCTTGCGCAGCGCCAGGCTGCGCTCCAGGCACCGCAGCGCCGCTTCGAGGTCGCCCTCGTCGCGGTGGGCGTTGCCCAGGTTGTTGAAGCAGGCGGCCTGCCCTGCCCGGTCACCGAGCTCCAGCCTGATGGCCAGCGCCTGGTCGAGCAGCTCGATGCCCTCGCGCCGGCGCTCGTGCCGCAGCATCGCGATCGCGAGGATGTTGAGCGCGTTCGCCGTGCCCGCTTGGTCGCCGAGTCGCCGGGCGGCAGCGATCGCGAGCTGGCCGAGCCGGGCCTGGTCGACGAAGTGGCCGCCATAGTCCAGGTACTTGGCGACGGCGACGCCCAGGTCGCGGATCGCGGGCAGGGCGCGGCCGGCCGCGAGCTCCTGGCCGGCGAGCATGCGCAGGTTGACCCGCTCCTGTTCGAGCCACTGCCAGGCCTGCGCGGTGGTGGCGTCCGGAGCGATCAGCGGCTGGGCGGTGCCACCGAGCTCCGCGTACGGCAGGGGGTCGTGCGGAAAGAGAGTGCGAGCGGCGCTCGCGGCGGCGCTGAACATCACCGCGGCCAGCCGCTCGCGCACCGCGAGCGCGACCGTCGGCGGATCTACGTCCGAAGCCTGCTCGCGCGCGAAGATCCGCACGCTGTCGTGGTAGCGGAACCGTCCCGGTGCCGGGCACTCGACGAGGTGGGCGTCGACGAGGAGATCGAGGGCGCGTTCGACGACCACGGGCGGGGTCTCCATCATCGCGGCACAGGCGGCCGCGCTGAGCTCGATCCACTCGGGGACCGCGGCGAGGCGGAACACGGTCGCGGCGTCCGCCGGCAGGCTCCGGGTGCCGACCCGCAGGCCCGCGCGCACCGACAGGTCGCCGACCTCGAGCTCGTCGAGATGGCGGGATTGGTCGCCGAGAGACGAGGCGAGGACGCCGAGGGTTCCGGGCCGGCCCGCCGCCCGCGCGCCCACGATCCGCAGCGCGAGCGGCGACCCGCCGCAGAGCCGGACGATGTCGGCGGCGGCCGCGGGCTCGGCGGTCACCCGCTCCGGCCCGCAGAGGCGCGCGAGCAGCTCCCGCCCGGCCGAGGCGGGCAGCGGCTCCACCGCGAGGCGCCCGGTCACGTCGAGGTCGGGCATCCGCCAGCGGCTGGTGACCAGCGTGGTCGACCGCGGACCGCTGGACAGCAACGGCCGCACCTGCGCCGCCGACGCGGCGTTGTCGAGCACGACCATCATGGCGCGGTCGGCCGTCGTGCTGCGGAAGAGCGCGCTGGCCTCGTCCACCGTGGAGGGTGCCGTGCGCACGCCGAGCGCTCGCAGGAAGCCGAGCAGCACGTCGTGCGGCTCGCTCGGCACGGCGTCGGCGCTGGCGCCGCGCAGGTCGACGTAGAGGCAGCCGCCCGGGTGCTGCCCGGCCGCGCGGTGGGCCGCCAGCAACGCGATGGCGGACTTGCCGACGCCGCCGGCACCGGTGAGCAGCCACACCCCAGGCGGCTGGGCCAACCCCTCGGCGAGCCGGCCGAGCTCGTCGTCCCGGCCCACCAGCACGGGCGGCGCGGGTGGCAACTGGAACGGCACCGGGCCGGGCCGCTCAGCGGGCTCCGGCTCCGCGCCCTCGGCCAGCCGCTCCCACACCGCGATCCATCGTTCGACCGTCGCCGGCGGCACCTCGCACGCGGTCAGCACGGCCGCCACGAGCTCCCGGCGGGGAAGGGTCTGCCGGGCGAGCATCGTCGCGAGCGTGCTGGCGGGCAGCACCGCGCCGGCCGACTCGGCCCGTTTCGCGATCGTCCGGTACGACAGCCCGGAGCGGTCCCGTACGCGGCGCAGCAGGACGACGAACTCCTCTGCGGTCGTCACGCCGCGTGGATCGAGCGCCTGCATGTACCTCCGGTCTCCGGCCAGCCTGGCCCTCGATGATCCCGCGACGGGGCCACGCTCGGCAACGTGCCGTCCTACCTCGTGGACTACCTGGTGCGCTGATGATCACGCAGGTACTCGTCGATGAGGTGGTGCAGGCGGTCCTGACCGAAGCTGTGATCGTGTCCTGGATGCGTCAGGCGCACGGGCAGATCGCGCAACCGCCGCAGCGAGCGTGCGTACTGAGACGGGTCGCTGCCGGGCAGGGAGTCGAGCAGGACGTCGTCGTAGATGACGTCTCCGCTGAACAGCGTGCCGTCGTGTTCGTCGAACAGGGCGACGCTGCCGGGGGTGTGGCCCGGCAGGTGCAGGACGGTCAGCGGGTGGTCGCCCACGTCCAGGATGTCCCCGTCGGCCAGCGAGCGGGTGGGAGCCGCGGGTCGCACCCGGTAGGTCCCGAGGTCGTAATCGCCGTGCGGACGGGCCGTCAGCAGCGCGGACGGCAGCGCCTCGTCGAGGTCGAGCTGGGCGGCCAGGGTCGGGCCGTGCAGGGAGCCGGGCGCGGGGTCGTCGACGTGTTCGAGCGGGTGCGCCCAGACCTCGTCGAACTCGTGCGCCGATCCCATGTGGTCGAGGTGCGCGTGGGTGAGAACCAGCACGGGTACGCGGCCGAAGCGCTCGCGCAGCAGCGGTGCCAGTGCGGTGACGCCGAGTCCACAATCGACGAGCAGATCGCGGTCGCGGCCACGTAGATGCCAGAGGTTCGCGCGCAACAGGCTGCGGACGTGCGGTTCCTGGATCAGGGTGATGCGCTCGCTCACAGCGGTGAAGCGAAACCACTCCGCCGCCACCGGTAGGTCGGTAGTCACATTGGTCCCTTCGTTCGGACCTTCATACAACCGGACGTCCCGATGTCGGCCCTCCCCCGCCGGGGTTAGCGCGTCCCCCGCCATGGGGAGGACGCTCCGACCGGCCGGCACCGAGCATTGCTCCATGACCACTTCCCGGCTCCACCGGTGGGCGACGGCCTGCGTCGTTTTCGTCCTGGCCGAGTTGGCTCTGCGGGCGTACTGGATCGCGGGTGGCCGGTGGGCCTACACCGCCTGCGACCGCACCGATCTGGGCGACCCGACGGGCGGCTGCGGCGCGGACCAGGTCGGGACACTGCCGTTCTCGGCCGGATGGGGAGCGGTGGCGGTCGGTGTCGCCCTCGCTGTCCTGGCCTTGTGCGCGGTCCGGTTCCCCGGCCGCTACCCGGTCGCCGGCTGTTGGGCGGCGGCCGCGTTGCTCCTGGTTCTCGCGTTTCCGCTGCATTTGGCCTTCGAGATCCCCGCGGCGCTGGCCGGACGCCCCTCGGACTGGCGCGACCTGGGCGCCCGGGTCGCGCTGGCGATCGGCGGTCTCCTCTTCGCCGGCCTAGCCAACGCCGCCGCTCCCCGGCGCGGTCCGCGGGAGAGCGGATACCGGCCGGTGCCGCGATGGACCCGTCGCTGGGCGTACGCGGCGGTCGCTCTGCCGGTGCTCGGTTGGGCTGTGCCGCACGGGCTGTGGGTGCTCGGCGTTCCGTTCGGAATTCCGCGCCGGCAACTGAACGACATCCATCTGAACCTCGCGACCGGGACGGGTGTGGCGGTCACCCTCGTCCCGCCGCTCGCGGGCCTGCTCGTGCTCGGGTTGATCCAGCGGTGGGGGCAACAGTTCCCGCGCTATACGCCCATACTGTCGGGGCGACCGGTTCCCCGGCTCCTGGCCGTGATCCCGGCCGGCGCGGTGGCGCTCACGCTGGTCGCCTATGGCGTGCTCAGCGTCGCGGTGCTCGTGAGCCAGGTCCGCAGCGGCGACACGCACTGGTCCGAGGTGCGCGAAGGGTGGGCGGTGAGCGCCACCCCGCTGGTGTTCCTCGGCTGGGGTGTGGCGCTGGGCGTCACGACGATCGGCTACGTCATCGCCACCCGGCCAGCCCACGGAGGCTCTCGTGTACCGACGCATCGTCGCTTCGAAGGTCCGCTCCGTCTTCGACGAGATCAATAAGGGGAACTACGAGCCGATGCTCGCGTCGCTCGCTCCGGAGTTCAGCTACCGCTTCTACGGTTCCCACGCCCTTTCGGGTGAGCGGCGTACGGTCGAGGCGATGCGGCTGTGGTGGGAGCGGGTGTTCAGGCTGATGCCGCAGGCCCGCTTCGAGCTCGCCGAGATCATCGTGGCCGGCGGCCCGCGCTTCACCCGGATCGCCACCGTGGCGAACGTCTCCGGGCCGCTGCCGGACGGCACCGGTTATGAGAACACCGTGATCCAGATCCTGCACATGCGCTGGGGAAAGATCACGAAGATCCGCACGTTGGAGGACACCGTGACGCTGCAGCGAGCGCTCGACACGGTGGCGGCGGCCGGCAACGCCGAGGCGCACGCGGCGCCGATCACCGACTAGACGAATAAGTCCTAACAGCCCCGCGTTGCAGGCCTGCCGTGGCCCCGTGGGCCGTGGGCCGTGGGCCATAGTGCCCCGTCAGTCGTGGCCGTGGCCCGTGGGCCGTGGCCCTTAAGCGCTGGGCCATGATCGGGTGTGAGCTATCTGGAAGATCCGGGACCGAAACGTTGATCGTGTGCGCCAGATCTGGTCGACACGCCGTCCCACGACCAGACCAGCCACACCCGATCACGACCCCGCCCCATCCGAGACCAGACCAGCCACACCCGATCACGGCCCGCGCCACCAACAACCAGCCCCGTCCCGACACACCCCTAGACCGACGGACCAACCCGCCACGGCGCTCCGAGCCGGTCACCGACCTTCACACACAGCCACGCCAAACGGACGTTGATCTCTGCGTCACAAACCGGACCACCGGCTCCCCTGGCCACACCCATTAGCGGTAGTTAGGACTTACTCGTCTAGGGGCGCAGCGTGTCGACGCGTGACACCGCCTGGTCGATCTGGGCCTCGGTGAGACGGCCGGTGCGCACCAGGTTGACGACGTTGTCGAGGGTCTCGTCGACGATGTTCGGGTTGTAGACCTGCTGGTTGGCGAAGACGAGCAGGTCGAGGCCGGCGACGAGGCCCAGCGTGACCGCCTCGTCCTGGCCGTACCGGTTCAGGATCGCGGCGGCCTGCATGTCGTCGCTGACCGTCGGGCCCTGGAAGCCGAGCTGGCCGCGGAGCAGGTCCGTGACGACCGCCCGCGACAGCGAGGCCGGCAGGTTCGGGTCGAGCTGCCGGATGAGCAGGTGGGCGACCAGCACGGAGTCGGCCAGGCCGGCGCCGATCAGCCGTTGGAACGGTGCCAGCTCGGCCCGCGTCCACGTGCTGCTGACGTCGACGACGTCGAAGTCCGTGTTGCCGGTCGCGGTGCCGAAGCCCGGGAAGTGCTTGAGCGACGTCTTGACGCGGGCCGCCCGGTGGACCTGGATCTCCTCGGTCGCGTTGGAGACGACGACGTCGGTGTTGGCGGAGAAGCTGCGGCCGAGCTGGCCGATCGCGGGGTTGTTCGGGTTGATGTTCAGGTCGACCACCGGCGCGTAGTTGAGGTTCGCGCCGATCGAGGTGAGGCTGCCGACGATCTGCTGAGCCCAGGCCCGGGTCACGGCCGGCGAGTTCCGCGCACCGATCTCGGCCTCCGACTGCGTCGCGGGAAAGCCGTTGCTCGGGTTGAGGCGGGCGACCTGGCCGCCCTCCTGGTCGATCGACACGATCAGCGGGCCGGATGCGGCGTCCTTCAAGCTCTTCACGAGGGCGGTGACCTGCGCCGGCGAGGTGATGTTGCGCGGCGCGTTCGTGCCGATCTCGCGGTCGAAGAGGATGACGCCGCCGAGGCCGTCCCGGATCGCCCGCACGATCCAGTCGTTGCTGTCGACCGTCTCGCCCCGGAAACCGACCACGAGCAGGCTGGCGATCTTGCGGCGGAGGGCGGCCTCGTTCGAGATGCTGGGTGAGGACGCGGGGCGCGGTGACGGTGACGCCGGCTGCCGCGGGGGCGTCTCGGCGTTGGCGCCGCAGCCCGCGAGACCCGCGACCACGGCCGAGCCGACACCCGCGAGCAGCCGCCGCCGGGTCACGGATGCATCTTTCACCCGATACACGGTACGGGTGATCATCGGACACAGCGGGCATATCGATCGGCTTCGCGTCAGCCCCGCAGCGTGGCGACCGCCTTCTCGATCCGCCGCGCACGGGTCTCGGGCTTCTTGGCGCTCTCGATCGCGCGTACGTGCTCGCGCTTCTGGCTGTGGGAAAGCGTGTCCCACGCGGCGCGGGCGGCCGGGTCGTCGTCCAGCGCCCGCGCGAAGTCCTCGGGCTCGACGACGACCCGTGGCTCGGTGTCGAGCTCGAGCTCCACCTCGACCTCGTCGCCGATCGCGACACCGGCGGCCTGCCGGTTGGCGTTGCTGAGGCCGAGCAGGTGACGGCCGCGCATGATGGCGACGCGGCTCTTCCACGTGTGCCCGTTCACCGTGATCGTCACCGGCGGCCGCGCGGCCCCGCCGAGCGCCTCCACCACCGCGGGTGGGACTTCCAGGCCCCGCATGGGCTCGGGCGGCTCGACGAGGGTGCGAAATTTCATCGCTTTGGTCCTAACCGGTCAGGAGGCGTACGTGGTGACCTTCCACAGGTAACCATCCGGGTCGCTGAGGTAGCCGAAGTATCCGCCCCACCGGGCTTCGGCGGCGGCCCTCACCTCGCTGCCGCCGGCGGCCACCGCGTTGCGGATGGTCTCGTCCACCACCTCCCGGGAGTCGGGGTTGAGGTGGAACGAGGCGCCGCGGAAGCCGGACCCCTCCGGCGAGACACCGGCGTCCTGGGCGGCCGCCTCCCACTCGTACAGTGCCAGCTGTGGGCATCCTTCGCCCAGGGTGAACGAGACGAAGCCGCGGGTGTCCTTGTCGATCTGGAAGCCCAGCCCTTCGGCGTAGAACTTCTTGGCGCGCTCCAGGTCCTGGACGCCGAGCATGAACGCGCTCATGGGAAGTGACACTTTCTCTCCTTGGGGTTCGCGCTGTCACACCGGTTCGGTTTCGCCGGTCAACTGGTATGACAGGCCGCGACGAAGGAACGTGACAGATGACCGAACACGATTGGCTCAGGGAACGGTTCGACGAGAACCAGGAGCGCCTGCGGGCTGTGGCGTACCGGATGCTCCGCACGCGCGGTGACGCCGAGGACGCGGTGCAGGAGGCATGGCTGCGGGTCAGCCGCGCGGACGTGAGCGGGGTCGAGAACCCGGCCGGCTGGCTGACCACGGTCGTCGCCCGGGTCTGCCTCAACATGCTCGAAGCACGGCGGGCGCGGCCCGAGGAACCGACGGAGGCCTTGCCGGAGGCTCCCGCCGACGGCGCGGCCAACCCCGAGGACGAGGCGCTGCTGGCCGACTCGGTCGGCGTGGCGCTGATGGTGGTGCTGGACACGCTGACGCCGGCCGAGCGGCTCGCCTTCGTCCTGCACGACGTCTTCGACGTGTCGTTCGGTGAGATCGGCGGCATCATCGACCGCTCACCCGTGGCGGCCCGCCAGTTGGCCAGCCGGGCGCGACGCCGGGTGCAGGGAGCCGCCGCCGCGTCCGACGCCGCACGATCCCGCAAGCGGGAACTGATCGCGGCGTTCCTGGCCGCCTCCCGGAACGGAGACTTCGACGCCCTGCTCGCGTTGCTCCATCCGGACGCCGTGACCGGCGAGGCTCGCGGCGCCCACGCGGTGGCGGCGGTCTTCGCCGGACGGGCTCAGGCCGCCCGACTGGCGCTGGTCGACGGCGTTCCGGCGGCCGTGTACGCGCACCGCGGCCTAGCGAAGGCCGTCTTCACGTTCGCCGTCGACAACGACAAGATCACCGGCATCGCCATCGACGCGGATCCCGACCGCCTCCGCGCGCTCGACATCGTCTTTCTCAGGATGGGTCAGCGAGGTCCCGACGAGCTGGCGGGGAACAGCACCGACCCGGAGGCGAACGTCGGGCCGGTTGACCGGCGGGAGTAGTCCCGCCGGCACGACGGTCACCCCGAGTGCGACAGCGGGGTGGCACGATGCGTGCTGTGAGTTGGCACCTGCTGGTGACGCCCCTGCACACCGTGGCCGGGGACGGCGGGTTCGAGTGGTTGGCTGACGCTGGCCGCGGTGTTGGCCGCGGTGGTGGCGCTGGCGTCCCGGGCCGGGCCGCTCCTGGTGTTCGACGACAGCGGCGACCAGGTGTTCGTCGTGTCGCCGGACGACGATCCGACCCACCTCGCAACGCACTGGCCGTGGCATGTCGGATCCGGGGCGAGTCGTTCGTAGAGCAGGAAGAGGCGGCCGCACGTGGCCGCCGGGACGAAGGAGTCATGGCATGACGCGGTACCTGATCTCGTTCAACGACGGCGCGATGGACCACATCCGCGAGGAGGACGTGCCCGAGGTCGGCAAGGCCGCGCACGCGGTGGTCCAGGAGGCCTTGGACGACGGCGTGTTCGTGTTCGGCGCCGGGTTGCAGAGTCAGCGGGCGAGCGTCGTGGCCACGGACGGGATCGTCTCCGACGGCCCGTACCCGGAGACCAAGGAGGTCATCGGCGGGTTCGTGGTCGTCGACGTGCCCTCCCGCGAGGAGGCGCTGACGTGGGCGGCCAAGATCGCGGTCGCGTGCCGCTGCGCCCAGGAGGTTCGTGAGCTTCTGCCGGACCCCAGACTCGACGCCATGCTCGACCGCGCCGCCCGGCGATGACGGAACGGCTTCCGCGGGTCAACGGCCCGCGGAAGCCTCGCCAAAGCGTCAGTACGGGTAGTGCACCGGCAGGTCGGTCGTGGTCAGCCAGCGTCGTTGCGTGAACTCTTCCAGGTTGTCGTCGCCGCCCGAGCGGCCTCCCAGGCCGGACAGGCCGATGCCGCCGAACGGGGCCAGGGCCTCGTCCTGGGGCGTCGCGTCGTTCACGTGCGCCATGCCGCCGCGCAGTCGCCGCGCGATCGACAGGCCGCGCCGCAGGTCCGCGGTCACGACCGAGTTCACCAGGCCGTAGTCCGTGTCGTTGACGACCCGCACGGCCTCCTCCTCGTCCGCCACCACCAGGACCGGGGCGATCGGGGCGAAGATCTCCTCCTGCCACAGCCGCATGTCGGTGGCGACGGACGTGACGACCGTCGGGCGGAAGAACGGCGCGTCCGACGCGCCACCGGTCATCACCGTCGCACCGTCCGCCACCGCCGAAGCCAGCATGGTCGCGGCCCGGGCGTGCTGCCGCTCGTTGATCATCGGACCCAGACCCACCTGCCCCGTGTGCGGGTCACCGACCACGATGGCGGCGGCCCGGCGCGCGAGCTCGGCCACGTACGCGTCGGCGACAGCCGCATGCACCACGTGCCGGCCCGCGGTGATGCAGGTCTGGCCCTGGTAGTGGAAGCTCGACCAGGCACCGATCATCGCCGCCTGCTCAAGGTCAGCGTCGTCGAGGACCACGAGCGCGTTGTTGCCACCCAGCTCCAGCGACACCTTCTTGAGCAACCCACCCGCGGTGGCAGCGATCGACCGCCCGACCGCACTCGACCCGGTGAAGTGCACCATCGCCGTCGCCGGGTGGGCGACCAGGCGCTCACCCACGTCCGCGCCGCCCTGCACTACCTGGAACACGCCCTCGGGCAGGCCGGCCGCCGCGAACAGCTCGGCCAGGAAAGCCCCGCCGGACAGCGGTGTCTCCGGTGACGGCTTCAGGACCACCGTGTTGCCAAGCGCGAGTGCGGGCGCGATCACCCGCATGCCCAGCACGAGCGGGAAGTTCCACGGCGTGATGGCCGCGACCACGCCCAGCGGCACCCGTTCGGCCAGGCTGAACCGGCCGGCGTGGTTGGACGGGCGCACCTCGCCGATCGGCCGGGCGGCCAGGGCGGCGGCCTCCAGCAGTTCGGCACCCGCGGCGCCGATCTCGTAGTCGGCCTTGCCCGGGATCGAGCCGGTCTCGCGGACGATCAGGTCGCGCGTCGTCGCGGCCCGGTCGGTGAGTGCGGCGGCGGCCCGGCGCAGCACCGCCGCCCGTTCGGCGTAGGTGAGCGCGGCCCACGCGGGCTGCGCCGCCGCGGCCCGCGACACCGCGGCATCGACGTCGGAGGGCGCGGAGACCGGGACGGCGCCGAGGCTCTCGCCCGAGGCCTTGTCCAAGGAGCTAAGGGTGGACATCACAACTCCTCACGAAGCAGGAAGGGAATGGCGCCGGGCCAGGGCGACCGCCCCCGCGACCGGCGATGCGTCGAGCAGATGGACGGTCAGGTCCGGGCGCGACCGGGCGAGGGCGTCCCGGAACGCCGCGAACAGCGACGGCTGGCTCGTCATGACCCCGCCGGCGGCCACGACGTCGCCGACGGCGCCCGACGCGAGCAGGACGTCGACGAGTCCGGCCAGCGATGCCCCGCCCTCGGCGATCACCCGGCGCGCGTCGGAGGAGCCCGACGCGGCCGCGGCGAACACGGTCGGCGCACGCGAGCCCCAGTGCGTCGGGTCGGTGTTGTCGTTGACGGTGCGGGCCAGCCCGGCCGCGCCGGACACCCCGAAGCCTTCGAGCAACATCGGCAGCAGTACGTCCCGCGGGCCACCCGCGTCGTGCCGGGTGAGCGCCGCCCGCACGGCTTCCCGCACGAGCGCCGGCGCGCTGCCCTCGTCGCCGAGGACCCAGCCCCACCCACCGGCGAAGCCGAGGCTGCCGTCGGGGCGCACCGCGACGGCGATCGAGCCGGTGCCGGCGATCACGCCGATGCCACTGACGAGACCGGCGGCGGGCACGAGCAGCGCGGCATCGTTGGTCACCGTCGCCGGAACCCCGGTGACGGCCGCCAACTCCCGCCCGAGCGACGCGCAGTGCTCCTCGGTGTCACACCCCTGCGCACCGGCACCGATGGCAGCGACGGCGGACCCGGCCGGCAGGTGCCGGGAAACCACGCCCGCGATCCAACCGGCCGCAGCGGCGACCGGCGAGGCCGCCCAGTCCCCGCTGGGCTCGACCACGTCCACCAACCGGGAGCCGTCGACGGTCTCGACCCGCACATGGGTCTTGGTGCCGCCGATGTCGAGGCCGACCAACAGGCTCACGACACCGGCACCTTCGTGTCGTCGTGGTGGAACACGAACTCCTCGATGTCGACGCCGGCCTGGGCCGCGGCCCGGCCGACGAGCACCTGGAGCACGATCGCCTCGAGGATCGCCCGCTGGTTGGGTGGCACCGCGGGCAGCCGCACCACCTGCAGCAGTGGCGACGGCGGCACGTCGTCGGTCGTCACCAGGATCACCGGGTTCCCGGCGCCCGACAGCGTGCGGGCGACCGCGATCTCCCGCTGCTCGCCGATGAGCACGTGCGCGGTGCCGCCGGCCGACTCCATCGCGCCGTGCAGGTACTGCCGCGTGCTCATCCCCGTCGCCGGCAGCCGCACGACCTCGCGGAAGAGCAGCGCTCCCGCTTCCGCGGAGCCGACCGACGGGCCGGCGCCGGCGAAGTCCGCGGACCTTGCGCCCGCGAACGTCGCGGCGAGATCGTCGGCCCGTTCGGAGAGCACCGCTTCGAGAGCACTGATCCGCTCCGGCAACAGTGCCCACTGCGGGTCCACCCGCCCGCCGTCCCAGGCCTCGGCGATCATGCCGAGCCCGGCGACGGTCGCGGTGTAGCCGATCGTCGACGCGTAGCTGTCGGGCAGGTCGCCCAACGACAGGTGCCGGGCCGCTGCGGCGCCGATGGGTGACGGGTCCACATTGGTCACCGCGTAGCGCAGCGGCTCGTCAACCGACGCGAGCACGGCCAGGGTCTCGGCGCTGCGACCGCTCTGCGACACGGCGAGCAGCGGGTGACGGCTGGCCGGATACGGCACCGGGTGGTCCCCGGCGCTGAGCCGCCACGAGTGGATGCCCCTCGAGCGCAAGGTCCAGGTCGGCGCGCAGGCCGCGGCGAAGCTCGCGCCGATGGCGACGAAGACCGGGCCTGGGCCGCGGAACCAACCGTCGGCCTGCCTGGCCGCGACCTCGGTGCTCAACCGTCGCAGCGCGCCTTCGAGCACGCCCACCTGCTGTGCGCGGGCGGCGGCGAAGGTGATGTGACCCTCCGGCGTTGACATAGCTGTTCTCCGTACGTGTGAAGGGCTGATCAGGCGTGGCAGTGGTCGCCGCCGCTGGCGGGAACGTCCAGCGTCGGGTTGCGGCCGAAGAACCCGGCCGGCTTGAGGACGAAACCGGTGGTGTCGACCGGCATGACCGGCCAGTCCTCCGGCCGCGGGAAGTGGGTCAGCCCGAAGGTGTGCCACACGACGATGTCGGTGCCGTCGACGTCCCGGTCGGCAGCGATCCAGGCGGGCATCCCGGCGCCGCCGGGGTGCTGGTTGACGAAGTCCCCCGCCGGATACTGCTCGGCCGGGTCGTACGCGGTGACCCACAGGTGCCCGGTGGCGAAGGTGGCCCGGGCGTGCAGATCCGACGAGGCGTCGGCGAGCAGCACCGGCTGGCCTTCCGGGTGCAGCACGTAGGCGACGTCGCGGCCGAGCCGGTTCGGCACCGACGGGTTGCCGATCCGCCAGACCCGCCCACGGTTGCCGTCCGCGAGCCGCGGCGCGTCGCTCTCCCGGCGCAGCCGGGTCACCCGCTGGGTGATGCCCGTCCCGGTCGGGTTGTCCGGCCCGCGCGGCACCGCGACCGCGTCGACCTCCTCGACGTAGTTCGCGGGTCCGTCCACGGTGAAGTCCAGCCGCGCGCTGAACAGATGCTGGTGGTGCGGGGCGCCCAGCGCCGGCGCGACCTCGCTCGCGAACGCGTAGTCACCGCCGGGGTGGCCCGAGGTGAACACGACACCGGTGGCCTTGACCTCCAGCTCGATCGTGCCGTCGAGGTAGAAGTACCAGTAGAAGCCGTAGTCGTAGTTGCCGACGGTCACGAAGAAGGAGACGACGAGCCGGCGGTTGCGGCGCACGTCGCTGGAGCCGGTGAAGCTGCTGGTGTGCTTCCAGAGCACGCCGGCGTCCTCCTCGTGGATGCAGATCGCCTGCGGGATCGTGCGCGGCCGGCCGGCGTTGTCGGCCACGACCGCGTCGAGGTAGGTGATGTCGCCGACGCAGTCGCACCCGAGCTCCAGCGAGTTGGCGAAGTTGCCCAGCAGGTACTCGCCGCCGTCGAAGAACGTCTGGAACCAGCGCTGCGGGCTCGGATCGGCGTACGGCACGACCATCTCGGCGATCGACGCCCGGTAGAGGACCGGCCGCCCCGCGATCGAGATGTCGCGCAGCACCAGGCCTTCGCGGGAGTCGAAGGACACCTGGAGCTTCCAGCCGAGCCACTCGAGCACGTTGTCCGCGTCGATCGTGAAGCTCGGGCCGTCCGGCTGGGTGATCTCGATCGGCCGGAAGCCCTCGCGGGTCGGGCCGTTGAACTCGGCCAGGTGGAAGTTGCCGTCCTCCTGCGGGACGGCCAGCAGCGCCGCGTCGACCACGTCGACGACTTCCCGGGCGATGACGTCCACGTACGCGACTACGCCGTCGACCGGGTGCGCCCACGGCAGGTCCTGGGGGTGCTTCTGCAGGAAGGTGAAGGTGCGCTGGAGGCGACGGCCGCGCTCGGCCTCGGTCATCGCCGCGCCGGCCGACAGCGGCTGCACCCGCAGCACCGAGAGGTCCGTCAGGCCCCGGCGGTGCATGGCGGCGAGCCAGCGCGGGTCCTGGTGCACGATCTCCTCGACCATCGCGAACTCGAGCATCACGACCGGCACCTGTCCGTCGCGGGCGGGCTCGAGCCGGGCCGAAGAGACCACCCGATCCTCGGAAGGGCACACCACGACGTCGTGCGACGTGCCGTCGGCCATGTCGATCAGCATCGCGCGCAACCGCCGCGGCGGCGCGGCGTCAAGGAGCAGCCGCTTGTCGGGCTCCAGCAGCCCGAGGTACGCCACGTGGGTCGTGGAGGTCAGCAGGCCACTGTGGACAAGGAGCTCGCGGGCGGCCGAGATCTCCTCGGCTCGAAGCGGTCCGAGCGCCCTCGATGGTTCAACCACGGCGAATCCTCCTCTGACCAGTGGGATACCCAATGTCGACCACACAATACCAATTTTGCCTCGCTGGTACAGGGTGGCCAGTTAAGCAATCACGAGACAAGGACGAATCCCTGGAAAATGGCCGAACCGCAGGAACCCTCTGGTCTTCTGTGGTTTGCACAAACCGTGATCTTCCGCGATGATGCGGAGGTGACCGAGGCTGCGATGTCCACGTCGATCCGCGCCGACCACCCGGAACCGCTGTGGATCCAGGCCGTGAACCTGATCAAAGAACAGATCGCTACGGGTGCGCTGAAACCGGGCAGCCGGCTCCCTCCGGAGCGCGAGCTGTGCGAGCGGCTCGGCATCAGCCGGGTCACGCTGCGCAAGGCGCTGACCACCCTGGTCGAGGAGGGCGCGCTGAGCTCGTCGCACGGCCGCGGCTGGTACGTGGCGGCCGGCGCCACCGCACGCGAGTGGCCGAACAGCCTGGAGTCGTTCAGCGAGACCGCCAGCCGGATGGGCCTCGCGCCGAGCTCCACGGTGCTGCGGCAGGAGGTCGTCGCGGCCGACCTGGACCAGGCCGAGCTCCTCTCGATCGCGCCCGGGACCCCGCTGTTCGTCCTCGAGCGGGTCCGGCTCCTCAACGACGTCCCGATCGCGCTGGACCTCACCCAGGTGCCGGCCGAGTTCGTACCCGGGATCACCGACGTCGACTTCCGCACCGGTTCGCTCTACGACCACCTCGCCGCCGCCAACCTCGACCCGGTCAAGGCCGACGCGACGGTCGAGGCGCAGCAGGCCGACGCCTACCTCGCCGAGCAGCTCCAGCTCGAGATCGGCAAACCGGTGCTGGTGATGCGCCAGCTCGTGTTCAGCCCGACCGACCGGCCGCTGTTCTCCTCGGTGGTGCGCTACCGCGGTGACCGCTACCGGCTGCGGACCTTCTTCCTGCGCAGCGCGCCGACCCGGCCGGCATGGGGACCACGCTAGAACCGTCATTTTCCGATGCCCTGGCTCAGGCCCTGGATGAACTGCCGCGAGAAGACCACGAACAGCACCACCAGCGGCACCGCGCCGAGCGTCAGCGCACCGAGCAGCGCCGGGTAGTCGTTGAGGAACTGGCCGACGAACTGCTGCACGCCGAGCGTCACCGTCTGGTTCTCCTGGCTGGGCGCCAGGATCAGCGGGAACCAGAGGTCGTTCCAGATCGGCAGCATCGTCACCGACGCGACCGCGGCCAGCCCCGGACGCACCAGCGGCAGGACGATCGAGAGGGTACGCAGCTCCCCCGCGCCGTCGATGCGCGCGGCTTCCTTGAGGTCGTGCGGCACCGACCGGAAGTACGTCATCAGCAGCGCCACGGCCAGCGGCAGGCTCATCGCGGTGTAGACGAGGACCAGCGCGGTGAGCGTGTCCATCAGCCCCCACGAGATCATCGTCTTGAGGATCGGCACCGTGCCGAGCCGGATCGGCAGCATGATGCCGGCGACGAAGAACCCGCCCACGAGCGGCGCGAACCGCACCTTGTACTCGGTGAGCGCGAACGCGGCCAGCGTCGCCAGCACCAGCGTCGCGACCGTGCTGCCGACCGTGACGACCAGGCTGTTGCGGTAGTTGTCGACGAAGTGCCCGCGCTGGAAGACCCGCTCGTAGCCGGCCGCGCTGAACGTGTCCGCCGTGGGCAGCGCGAACGGATGCTCGAAGATGGCCGGCGTCGTCTTGAACGAGTTGACCACGATCAGCAGGATCGGCGCGATCGCCAGCACCGCGAACACGATCAGCAGGGCGTGCACCACGAGGGTGCCGGCGCGCTCGGAAGAGGCCTTCATGTTTCCACCACTCACAGCTCGTACGACCTCAGCCGGCGATGCAACAGACCGAAGTACGCGCCGGTGATGACGAGGATGATCAGGAAGATGACGCTGGCCACGGTGGCGCCCAGGTCGAGGTCGGCGAGCTGGCCGCTCGATCCGAAGAACGTGCGGTAGAACAGCGTGCCGAGGATGTCGGTGCTGTAGTTCGGGCCGGGCGCCGAGCCGTTGAGGGCGAAGACGAGGTCGAACCCGTTGAACGTCCAGATGTACGTCAGGATGGCGATCAGTCCGAACTGCGGCGCGATGAGCGGGAACTTGATGCGCCAGAACGTGGTCCAGCCGCCGGCGCCCTCCACCCGGGCCGCCTCCAGCACGTCGTTGGGCACGGCGAGCAGTGCGGCGTACAGGAAGATCATCGGAATGCCGACGTACTGCCACACCGACATCAGCGAGATGGTCGGCAGCGCCGTGTTCTCGTTGCCGAGCAGCGGGTAGTCGACCAGTCCCCACAACGGGTTGATGACGAGCCGCCAGATGAACCCGACGATCACCACCGACAGGGTGGTCGGGATGAACAGCAACGTGCGGTAGAGGCCGGTGGACCGCCGCAGCCGCCCCGAGGTGAGCAGCGCGGCCAGCAGCAGCCCGACCGGCACCTCGACGAGCAGGTGGATCGCGAAGAACTCCAGGTTGTTGACCAGCGCGTTCCAGAACCGCTCGCTCGTCGTCGGGTTGGTGAACAGGTAGTGGTAGTTGTCGAGCCCGACGAACCGCGCCACCTCGCCGTCGGTGTCGAACAGGCTGTAGTACATGGAGTTCAGCAGCGGCAGCGCCGCGAAGAGCACGTAGACCGCGAGCGCGGGCAACGTGAACGCGAGGAAGTACCGGTAGTGGGCCCTTCGCACGGGCAGTCCTTTCGGTGGTGACGGGGATGTGCGCGGGGCACATCCCCGTCAGTGCCGCTATTTCTGCGGCTCGTACCAGGCAGACAGGCCCTTCTGCAGTTCCGCGGTGGCGTCCTGCGCGCTGAGGTCCTTTGTGTACATGAGCTGCAAAACGCGCCACACCTCGTCGTCGAAGGGCGGCGTGCCGGCGCTGAGCCGGTCCAGGCCGAGCCGCGGCGTGAGCTTGGCGCCCTGCTTGAGGTCGGCGAACTCCTGCGCGAGCGTGTTGGTGTAGGTGACCGGCTCCTTGCCCATCGAGAAGAACCCGGGCAGCTTGTTGACGTACAGCGACAGGAACTCCGGTGTCGCGGTCCAGGCGAGGAACGTCTCCGCCTCGGCCTTGTGCTTGCTGGCCGCGCTGATGCCGATCGCCATGTCCGGCATCTCCTGGACGTAGCGCTCGCCGCCCGCGGTCGCCGCCGGAGGCCCGAAGACGCCGACGTTGAGGTTGCCCACCGCGACCTGGTTGATGTCCCAGGAGCCGTCGGGCAGGATCGCGGCCTTGCCGAGGGCGAACAACTGCGTCATGTCCGCGTACTTCAGACTCTCGGAACCCTTCGGCAGGTATGGCTTCCAGGCGTCGAACGCCTCGAAGGCGGCGACGAAGTCCGGGTCGGTGACCTTCTTGGTGCCCTTGATCAGCCCCTGCCGGCCGTCCTCGCCCTTCCAGTACGCCGGGCCGATGCTGTAGAGCCCGTTGTAGGCGAGCTGCCAGGACTCGGCCGAGCCGAGCGCGAGCGGTGCGTACTTCCCGTTGTCCTTGATGGCCCGCAGCACCGACAGGAACTCGTCCTGCGTGGTCGGCACCTTCAGGTTGAGCTCGGTGAAGATGTCCTTGTTGTAGAAGAAGCCGGCGAGGACCGCGGCGGTCGGCAGGCAGTAGGGGCTGCCGTCGTCGCCGGCCCACGGGTCGAGCGCGAGCTTGTCGAAAGCGTCCAGCATCGGCTTGCCGTCGAGCTTCTCGAAGTACCCCTTCTTGATCCAGGACCGGTTCACGTCGTACGGCCGGCAGGTGATCAGGTCGGGTCCGGTGCCGCCGTCCACCTGCGACTGGATCGCGGCGTTGTATTCATTGGTATTGGTCGGGCTGAACTTGACGTCGATGTTCGGATGCGTCTTCTCGAAGGCCGGCAGGATCTCGTCCTGCCACATCGCAAGGTCCTCGGTGCGCCAACTGCCGAGTGTGAGCACGACCTTGCCGGAGTCACCGCCGCTCGCCGACGGGGAGCAGCCCGAGGTCAGGACGACTGCCGCCGCCGCGACCAGCGCAACGGACGCACGTAGTGCACGCATGGAGTTGCCTCTCGTCATCGTTGCCATCGCGCGGCTCCCCCCGGCGGCCGGCGCCTGAGGCGGGAGCATATACAGGTAGACCCAGTGGTAACAAGAGGTACAGCTTTGGTTTGCAGTGATGCTAGGGTGCGGGTCCACCGCGTACCACTTGCTGGTTTGGAGGGGTCCATGATCGGGGTCGGCCTGCTCGGGTCCGGGTTCATCGGCGAGACCTACGCCGAAGCGCTCGACGACGTTCGCGACGCACGGCTCGTGGCGCACTACTCCCGCTCCCCCGAGCGGGCCGCCGCCTTCGCCGCGAAGCCGGGACGGGACACGAGACCACACGAAACCATGGCGTCGCTGTGTGCGGACCCGGCCGTCGACCTGGTCGTCGTCGCCCTGCCCAACGAGGTGCACCTGGAGGCCGTGCGCCTCGTCGCCGCGGCCGGCAAGGGCGTCATCTGCACCAAGCCGCTGGCCCGCACCGGGTCAGAGGCCGCCGAGATCCTGCGGGTGGTCACCGACGCCGGGATCTGGCACGGGTACGCGGAGAGCTCGGTGTTCTCGCCCAACATCGCCAAGGCACACGAGATCGTCGCGGCCGGCGGCATCGGCGACGTCCTGTGGATGCGGGCGCGCGAGGGACACTCCGGTCCGCACGCGCCGCACTTCTGGGACGCGGAGACGGCCGGCGGCGGAGCGTTGCTCGACATGGGCTGCCACACCATCGAGTCGGCCCGGCACTTCTTCGGCCGCGACAACCCGATCGTCGAGGTCTTCGCGTGGGGGGCGACGCTCGCCCACCAGGACAAGACCACGGGTGAGGACACGTCGATCGCGCTGCTGAAGTTCGCCGGCGGCCAGGTCGCCTCGATCGAGAGCTCCTGGGTCGAGCAGGGCGGCATGCAACTGCGACACGAGATCGTCGGGAGCGCCGGCCGCCTGGTCACCGACACGGCCTCGACGCCGGTGTGGGGCTTCATCACCAAGCCGGTCGGCTACCTCGTGGAGAAGGCCGACGCGGACACCGGCTGGGTCTACCCGGTGCCGGAGGAGACCCGCGCCTACGGCTTCTCGCAGGAGATGCGCCATTTCGTGGAACGCTTCGCGGCGGGCGAGCCTCCATTGGAGACGTTCCACGACGGCTGGGTCGTCAACACCGTCGTGGACGCCTGCTACCGCTCGATGAAGTCGGGCCGCTGGGAGCCTGTCGTCTGACAGCTGCCGCACGGCCTGCGTCAGTCGGCCCGGGGGTCGCCTCCCGCGCGCTTACGTTGCCGACCTTGCATGACGGCCGCGGCTACGGCTGCCGCCACCGACAGAGTCGTCAGCAGCAACGCCGGCGCCACTACACCGGCGATGTCTTCGCCGGTGCCGCGGGCGAGCAGCATCACCGTGACGATGCCCGCGACCGTCAGGGCTCCGACGGCGAGCGCGGCGTATTTGACGGTTCTGAAGACGTTTCCCGCCATCGTCAGTCTCCCAACGTGTGTCGCCCGCTCCCGGACGACGCCCGCGAGGGTTTCCAGGAAGATCCAGAGGGTGAACGCACGTCCAGGGCGTTCGCGGCGGAGGTCCGCGAACGTCTGCGCCATGCTGTGAGCGAAGCGCTCGCGGAACGGCCTCGGATAGAGGCGGAGCAGCATTGTGTACCAGCGCACGCTAGGCACCCGCCGTCTTGGGTCGCAGCGACCGGGCGACTGCCACGACCTCGCGATAACGCTGTAGCTCCGCCCCGAGCGCCTGCTGCCCGAGTGCGGTGATGCGGTAGTAGACGCGGCGCTCGTCGTCCAGGCTCGGGTCGATCCTCCGGTCGCTCTCGGCGATCAACCCCGCGTCGGTCATCCGGCGGATCGAGCCGTACAGCGTGCCCGGCCCCATCGTGACCTTCCCCTTGGAGTCGGACTCGACCTGCTTCATGATCCCGTAGCCGTGCCGGTCCTGCGCCGAGAGCGCGAGCAGGATGTGCAGCACCGCCGGAGTCAAGGGTCCGCCGCGCGCCATGCACCGAAACTATATCCGCGACGGATACACGTCAACCGGTGAGAGGCTGCGGACCGAAACGGCCCCAGGCCACGAAGACCGCCAGGGCCAGGTAGAGCAGGTCGGGCACGATCGTCGCCCGTTCGCCGCGGCGCAGGCGCATGGTCGCCGCTCCGGTGAACAGCAGCGCGACGCAGGTCGCGGTGATCGGCACGAGGACGGGTGCGATGTCGAGCACGCCGGGCAGGATCAGACCGGCCACCGCCAACAGCTCGAGCGTTCCGATCGCCCGCAGAGCGGCTGGGCTGAAGTCGAGCACCCACTCCGCGGCATGACCCGCCGACGCGATCCTTTCCCGGGGCACGACCATCTTGGACGTGCTGACCAGGAGCACGGCGGCCAGCAAGCCAGTGACGATCCACAGCAACAGGTTCATGAGCAGACTCCTCGCAGAGGTCATCGGCGGTTCCCGCCGAGGGCGGAAGCCGCGAGGGTGATGGGGATGCGCTTAGCGGCGACGTCGGGAGGCGCGGACCAGGGCGTCCGCGTCGCCGACCGGGCCGAGGTGGCGCAGCTTGTCGGGGTTGACGACCGAGTGGATCGCCTGGATCCGGTCGTCGGCGATGTCGAGGCTGATCACGGCGACGAGCCGGTCCGCCGGGTCGAACGCGAGCGCGCCGGGTTGGCCGTTGATCTCGGTGAGCTCCAAGCGCACGCCGAGGCGCGGCAGCGCCGTCAGGCCGACCAGCAGCGTCTTGGCGACGCGCTCCCGGCCGTTGACCGGGTGGGCCAGTGCCGGTGCCTTGCCGCCACCGTCGCCGTGCATCGCGACGTCGTGGGCCAGCAGGGCCTCCAGCGCGGCCAGGTCGCCGTTGCCCGCGGCGGCGAAGAACCGCTCGGCCAGCTCTTCGCGCTGCCGCCGGGAGGAGTAGTAGCGCGGCCGCCCCTCGCGGACGTGTGCCCTCGCCCGCGCGACCAGGTGGCGGGTGCTGTCGACGTCGGCGTCGATGATCTCGGCGACCTCCGCGTACGGGTAGTCGAACACCTCACGGAGCAGGAACGCGGCCCGCTGCGCCGGTGACAGCCTCTCCAGGAGCACCAGGAACGCCAGCGACAGTGAGTCGGCGGTCTCGGCCTGGTCCGCCGGCGACGGCCCGGTCACCATGGGCTCGGGCAGCCACTCGCCGACGTACCGTTCCCGGCGCGAGCGCGCCGAGCGCAGCTGGTCGATGCACAGCCGGGTCACCAGCGTCGCGACGTACGCCCTGGGCGAGGCGATCGGCTCCTCCCGTTGCTCGGTCTGGTGCATGCGCAGGAACGCCTCCTGCACCACGTCCTCGGCCTCGCTCACGCTGCCGAGCATCCGATAGGCGATCGCCACCGCCCGCGGCCGCAGCTCCTCGTAAAGCTCCGATGTGGACATTCAGAGCCCCGATACGAAGCCGGTGCGCCAGGTCGGGAACCGCAACGTCCAGCCCAGCTCGCGCTTGGCCTTCTCGCTCGAGATGCCGGGAGCGCGCGTCATCATGTCCACCGCGAAGTCGCCGGCCAGCATGCGGACCAGCCACGCCGGCACCCGACGCGGCGGCTTGGCGCCGAGCGTGTGTGCCAGATAGGGCAACCACTCGCGTACCGCGGCCGGTTCGTCGTCGGCGACGTGGTAGATGCCGGGCTTGCCGCGCTCGATGGCCGCGACCGTCGCCGCCGCGGCGTCGCTGATGTGCACCATCGACCACACGCCGGCCCCGCTGCCGACGATCGGGAACTTCCGCTGCCGGACGCCGTTGGTCATGACGGCGTCGGGGGCCGCGCTGAGGTCGGTGCCGGGTCCGTAGAAACCGCCGTAGCGGATGGCGATGCCGTCCGCCCAGCCGATTCCCGTCACCGCTTCCTCGAGATGCCGCAGTGCCGCGACGAGTGGCACCGCGTCCGCGGGCGGGTCGGACTCCAGCCGTCCGTCCTCGTCGACCACCGGCGCACCCGTCCGCTCCATCCACAGCGAGTTGCTCTGCGCGACGAACGTCCGCACGCCGACCGCCCGTCCGGCGGCCAACAGGTGGTCGGTGCCCTCCGTACGCAGCCGGTTGGTGGCCTCGAAGGTCCGCTTCGCGTGCCGGAAGTCCGCCGGTCCGCTCAGCGCGGTGAGCTGGTGGACGATCACCTCGGGCTCGGCGCGGGCGACGGCGTCGGCGACCGCGTCCGGGTCCAGCGCGTCCACGACGACCGGTTCCGCACCGAGCGCGCGCAGGGCGTCGGTCTTGGCGACCGAGCGGGTCGTGCCCACGACCTCGTGGCCGCGGGCGACCAGTTGGGGAACGAGCTGGCTACCGATGGCGCCGGACGCACCGGCGACGAAGATCTTCATGACGCCTCCCTTTGGTCGGGCTCACCAACTAGAGACGAGACACGCCCCGGCCCTATGAACGGGGGTTACCCAGGTCACACATCCTCAGGTCGTCGAGGCCGCGTAGATCTCGGCGATGGACTCGTCGAGGATCCGGTTGAACTCCTTGTCGTCCTGGTCGCGCTCGAGCCCCTCGGTGAACGCCCGCGAGAAGCTGGCGATCAACCGGTGGTTGCGCGCGAGCCGGGTCACGGCCTCCTGGCGCGTGTAGCCGCCGGACAGGGCGACCACCCGCAGGACCTTCGGATGCCGGATCAGGTCGAGATAGAGGTCGTCCTCGGTCGGGATCGACAGCTTCAGCATGACCTGCCGCCCGTCGGGCAGGTCACCCAGGCGGTCGAGGAACCCCTGCTTGAGCAGCTGCTCGGCGCGCGCCTTCTCCGGGCTCTCGATGTCGACCTCCGGCTCGAGGATCGGCACGAGGCCCGCGTCGAGGATCTCCCGCGCGTACCCGAACTGCTGGTCCAGGATCGCGGCAATTCCCCCCACGTCGGCGCGGGAGATGAAAGACCGCATCTTCGTGCCGAACACCTGCCGCTCCAGCGCGCGTTCGAGCAGGTCGGGCAGCTTGGTGAACTGCTTCATCAACCGCACGCCGTCGGCCTCGGGCGCCAGCCCTTCGTCGACCTTGACGAACGGGACGACGTTCTTCTCCTCCCAGAGGTATCGCGGCGCCGGCACGCCGGCGACGTCGCGGGACATGGTCTGCTCGAACAGGATGGCGCCGAGGACGCGCTCCCCGGTGAACCCCGGCGCGGTGATCAACCGGCTCCGGAACTCGTGCATCAGGTCGAACATCTCTTCGTCTGACGAGTACGCCGACTCGGGCACCCCGTACAGCGCGAGCGCCTTTGGTGTACTTCCGCCACTCTGGTCAAGCGCGGCGACGAAGCCCGTACCGCCGCCCATCTTCTCCGTCCACGCCTTGTCCATGCCTGGCTCATACCCGCGTGGCCGCCTCGCACACCGACGCGCGAGGCGGCCACCGACCGGCCTAGTGCCGGCCGAGCGGGAACGTGCCCGCCCCGACGCCGGTGAGGGTCCGGGTGTACTGCCGCAGGTACGTGTCGAGGAACGGCGACCGGTCGCCCTGGGTCGGCACGTCGAAGCGCGGGTCCTGGAGCTCCAGGCTCAACCGCGCGCGGCTCACGTCGATCGTGTTGCCGCTCGGGGTGTCACGCCAGCTCCCGCTGCCGATCGTCCCGATCTGGACCCCGAGCTGGTGACCGACGTCGAAGGTCCAGTCGGTCGACTTCAGGTCGAACGCGACCCGGCCGGCGCGCTCGATCAACGCGACGTTCTCGTCGAACATCACCGAGGTGCCGTCGGGGGCGACGTCCCACAGCCGCACCATGACGTTGCCGGTCGCGCCGGCGTTCAGCGTGACGCGCGGAGTCGCGGTGATCCGCACCCGGGACGTGACCGGCGTGGACCAGCTGAAGTAGCTGTGCGTGTCGGCCACCATCGGTGCCAGGCCGCGGGTGGCCGAGGGGGCGGGATCCACATAGTGCTCCATGTCCCACTGCTGGTCGTCGGACCCGACGGCCAGCGTCGAGGCGATGCCGTCGTCCACGTACTGGCCGTCGGGCAGCCGCGCCTCGAGCGACGACGACCGCGGCGGCCAGGTCGGCTCGGCACGCCACGCGCCGGTGTTGTCCTCGACGGCGTACGCGGGATCCTTGACCGAAGGCCTGACGCCCTTGAGGTAGCGGTCGTAGAAGCGCATGACCTCGTCGAAGAACGCGGCCCGGCCCTGCAGCAGCTGCCCCGCGCTGTTCGTCTCGTTGCCGCGCACGTGCTCCCATTGCCCCAGCCAACCCCGCTCCACGCCGTGGTGGTTGTCGAGGTACTCCTCCATGTCCTCGGGCTTCGTGTTGTTCTCGATGAAGCCCTGCGTGACGAACAGCGGCGTGCTCGTGCCGCGGGCGTCGGCCGCGAGGTTGCGGTCGCGCCAGTACCGCGAGTCCAGGTCAGGGTTGTTGTTGTTCGTCAGGTTGTCGCTCAGGCACTCGGGGTGCGCCACCTCGTAGGCGGCGTTGGCCTTGTAACGATCCGTGTCGTCGGCCAGCGAAGCCATCGTCGCGATGCCGTTGTACGCGTTAGGCGTGCCGGTCACGTTGGGCCGCGGGACCTCGTTGCTGAACAGGTAGTTGTACATGTTCCACACCGGCTCCTGCGCCACGACGGCCTTCAGCGCACCGAGCCGCAGGTTGTTGCCGACGAGCCCGGTGACGGCGTCGTACGACTTGCCGTACATGCCCACCTTGCCCGTCGACCAGGGCTGGCTGGCCGACCACTGGATCGCGGCCTGCACGTCCGCCTGCTCGCCGGGGCCGACCCAGTCGAGGCAGCCGGTGCTACCACCGAAACCGCGCAGGTCGACCATGACGTACGTGTAGCCGCGCGCGAACAGGTCGGTGCCGGTGGTGAAGTCGGCGAACCGGCTGGACGGTCCGGTCTGGGCGAAGCCCTCCGGCCCGGTCTGGCCGGCGTGGCTGAAGTAGGGGCCGACAGCGAGGATCACCGGCGTCCTCGCCCGGGCCGGCAGGTGCGCCGGCCGCAGGACGTCGGCGTGGAGCTCGACGCCACTGTGGTCGGCGGACCTGAAGTAGGCCTCCGTCCACACGGCGCCCTCTGGGACGCGGGGGTTCTCCTCGTGGGTGATGCCCGCCGGCGCCGACGACGGTGCGGCGGCGGCGGTCGCCGTGCCACTGACCGTGAGTACGGCTGTCGTGATCAGCGCTCCGACGGCGGCGGCTGTTGTCCGCCTGCGTACGTTCATCTGACCTCCCGATCGATGATGCTCACTACGCACGCTAGTCCCGACCGGGCAGGTATATGAATATCTTTTTGATCACCGACGTCGATGGGCGGCTTACCGGCGTACGGCCGTCACCGAGGTCGCCGGTATCGGGCCGGCGCAGCGCGAGTCGTTCGAGCTCGCGCGGTTGTCACCCATGACGAAGACGTCGTCCTTGGCCACCTTCACCGGGCCGAACCGGCGCGAGTCGCACACGTCCGGGTTGGGCGGTGCGTCGAGCGGGGCGTTGTCGGCGACGTACGGCTCGTCCAACGGCGCCCCGTCGACCGTCACGTTGCCCGCGGCGTCGCAGCAGGCGACGGTCTCGCCTCCGATGGCGACGACCCGCTTGAGGAACGGCGTGTCCCGGGCGCCCCACTTGCCGCCGCTCGGCCGGAAGAGGACGACGTCGCCGCGCCGAGGTCGGTAGGTGCCGTCGACGGCCACGACGGTGATGACCTGGCCGGACTTGACGGTGGGTTCCATGCTCACGCCGCCCTGCGTGAACTGCTCGATGGTGGAGGCCTGGTCCGGCTGGTCGCCGCCGGCGGCCGCGGCGCCACCGCATCCGCTCAACCCTGCCAGCGCGACAACGACCGGCAGCCACCGCAAGCTCTTCATCCGGCCGATCCTGTCAGAACGTCGGGCAACGCGTGATCCCGGCGGATGCGTGGGCCGCGTAGAGTGGTTGCAAAACGCAATCACTAGTGGGGGCTAAGACATGCTGAGCCAGGTCGCCGAGGGTGTGCTGGTCCACGAGAGCGAGTTCGTGCAGAGCAACGCCGTCGTCGTACACGGCGATGCCGGCGGTGTGTTGCTCGTCGATCCAGGAGTGCAGAGCCACGAAATGGCCTGCCTCGCGTCCGACCTGGCCCCGGCAACGGTGGTAGCGGCCTTCTCGACCCATCCACATTGGGATCACCTGCTCTGGCACGCCGCGTTCGGCAGCGCCCCTCGTTACTGCACGGCGCGAGGCGCGGAAGCCGTCCGGGAGGAACTGTCCGACCCGGAGGCGAAGGCCCGCATCACCGAGCACCTGGAACCGACAGGCATCGCCGACCAGGTCCCGCTGGACCTCTACGGCCTGGTCACCGCCCTGCCCGCCGGGACCGCGCGGGTTCCCTGGGACGGCCCGCACGTCCGGATCATCGAGCATCAGGCGCACGCCCCCGGCCATGCGGCGCTGTTCGTGCAGGAGCGCGGGGTCCTCGTAGCCGGCGACATGCTGTCCGACGTCTTCATCCCGATGCTCGACCTGCACGGCGGCGAGGACCCGATCGAGGACTACCTCGCCGCGCTGGGGCTGCTGGAGGCGGTGGCCGGGGACGTCGACGTCGTCGTCCCCGGCCACGGCTCGGTCGGCGGTGCCGCGGAGCTACGCACCCGGATCGACCGCGACCGGGCGTACGTGCTCGCCTTGCGCGACGGCCGGCACCCCGACGACCCGCGGATCGGCCCCTCGGCGAAGCCCGGCTGGGAATGGGTGAGCGACGTCCACGAGGGACAGGCCAAGCGCGTCGCCGAGCGCTACGGACAACGCGGCTGACGAGCGCGCCGGCAGGGCCTCAGCCGGTCCGTCGCCCTGGTGTCAGCACACCCGCCACGATGGCGGCCACCACTGCCGCGATCGCCGCGACCGTGAAGCCGTTCTCGAAGCCCTCGAGGGTGTCTCCGACGAGGCTGGCGGCGGCGACACTGGAGATGACGGCCGCGCCCAGCGACGCCCCGAACTCGTGGAACGTGCTGACGATGCCCGACGCGACCCCGGACTCGTGCGGGGCGACCTGGCCCAGTGCGGTGGTCGAGGCGACGACGAAGATGGCGCCGGTGCCGGCGGCGCCCAGCGCGACACCCGCCACCACCGCGACCGGATCCATCGTCAGCGCCGGCACGGCGAGGCCCGCGGCCGCCACCACCAACCCCGCCACAGCGAGCACCCGGCCGCCGATCCTCGCGATCAGCTGACCCGTGACGTGGGCGCCCACGATCGTCGCGAGGGCCACGGGTAGGAACAGCAGCCCGGTGCGCAGGGCTCCGTACCCCCTGGCGTGTTGGAAGTAGAACGTGCCCAGGAAGAACGTCGCGATCATCAGGGCGGTCGCGACCAGGATGAGGAACGTGCCGATCGCCACCGGACGGCGGGCGAGCAGCGAGACGTCCATCAGCGGTGGGCGGGCGCGACGCTGCCACGCGACGAATGCCACGTACCCGATCGCCGCCAGGAGCAACAGCCATCCGGTCGTGGCGGTCAACCAGCCCTTGTCGCCGGCGCGGATCAACGCGTAGATGACGGCCGCCGACGAGCCCGTCACCAGGACCGCGCCCAGCACGTCCAGCCCGGACGCCGAACCGCCGCGGCTCGGCAGCATCCGCGCGAGCACGGCCACGATCACGAGTCCGATGGGGACGTTGACGTAGAAGACCCATGGCCAACCGGGACCCGCGGTGATCAGGCCACCGAGGAGCACGCCGATGGCCGCTCCGCCGCCGCCCAGCGCGGACCACACCCCCAGGGCCTTGTTGCGTTCCTCGCCGCCGAAGAGGGTGACGACCAACGACAGCGCCGCCGGTGACAGCAGCGCCGCGCCCGCGCCCTGGGCGACGCGGCCGGCCAGCAGCATCGTGGCCGAGTCGGCGAGACCGGTGACCAGGGACGCCGCGGTGAAGATCAGCAGACCCGCGAGCACGACCGGCTTGGCGCCGACCAGGTCGGCGATCCGGCCGCCGAGCAGCATCAGACCGCCGAACGTCAGGGTGTACGCGCTGACGGTCCAGGTCAGCGCCGCCCGGCTCAGGTCGAGGTCGGTCTCCATGTGCGGCAGTGCGATGGCCACCACGGTCACGTCGAGGATCAGCATGAGCTGGGCGATGCCGAGAAAGCCCAGGATCCGCCACCGCGCGGGGTGCGGCGCCTCCTGCCCCACCGGGGTGTCGCGTCTCTCGTCGGTAGTCATCGACGGCCTCCCACCGTTAATTCGTACTTTCGCGTACGAGTTCTACGGCGAGGTTAGCTCGTACATGGGCGTACGAGCTAGTGTTCGCACATGACGCGTCCCCGCCGCAGGGCCGATGCCGAGCGCAGCATCGCCCGGATCGTCGCCGCGGCCCGCGAAGCCCTGAGCCGCGACCCGGACGCCACGGTCGACGACATCGCCAGAGCCGCGGGCGTGGGCCGGATGACGCTGTACGGCCACTTCCGCACCCGCCCGGAGCTCGTCGAGGCGGCCATCGCGGACGCCCTGCGGTCGGGCGAGCAAACGCTCGGCGGCCTGGACCTGACCGGAGACGCCCGCGACGCCCTGACCCGCCTGCTCGAGTCGAGCTGGACCCTGGTCAGCGAGTCCGCCGCCCTGCTCGTGGCGGCGCAGAAGGTGCTGCCGGAGGGCCGGGTCCGCGACCTGCACGCGGACGCGGCCGAGCGGATGGAAGAGCTCATCGAGCGCGGTCAGCGGCAGGGTGCGTTCCGCACCGACCTACCGACGGCCTGGCTGGTCAACGCGGTCCAGTACCTGCTGCACGGCGCCGCCGAGGAGATCCGCGCGGGGCGCCTGAAGACGGCGGACGCCGGGGGCGTCGTCACCGCGACGATCCAGTCGATGCTCAGCGCGGCAAAGGGATGACCTTGAGCGGATGTGACCGCCGACACTAAACAGTGTGACCGTTTCGTTTGTATGCTCACTAACGGAGGGGTCATTCTGTTTGGCAGAGGAGGTCGCGGTGCCCAAGTTGACCGAGGCTCGCAGTCAGTTGCGGCGCGATCAGATCGTGCTCGCCGCTCGGCGTTGCTTCGTGCGCAATGGCATGGAGCGCACCTCCGTCGCCGACATCACCGCTGAGTCGGGGCTGTCCGCCGGGTCGATCTACGCGCACTACAGCAGCAAGGCCGACATCGTCCTGGCGGTCGTGCAGGACGTGATGGATCGGCGGGCCGCGATCCTGGCCGCGTACGCCTCCCGCACCCGGCCTCCGAGTCCCGCCCAGGTGATCGGCCACCTCGCCGCCGCCACCGATCCTGACGAGGCGCGCGTCGCCCTTCAGGCCTGGGGTGAGGCCACGACCGATCCCGCCATACACGACATCGTCGTCGCGATGGTCGATCGCATTCGTGGGCTGTTCCGGGAGAGCTGCGCGCAGTGGCTCGTCGCCGTCAAGGACTACGCACCATCCGAGGCCGGACCGCGGGCAGAGCGGCTGGCCGACCAGCTCGTCGCCGCTTACCAGGCCCACCTCGTGCGCGCCGCCCTCGGTGCGACCGACGCCATCGACCTCGCGGCCATCGAAGCCATCAGTTGAACCAGGAGCACCCATGAAGACACGCCCGGGCGGCATCGGCCGCCTCGCCAGCCATGACGTCTCGCGCATCGGGTACGGGGCCATGCAGCTCGCCCGCCTCCGCGACGACCGGCCCGCCGCGATGGCGCTGCTGCGCCGCGCCGTCGAGCTCGGTGTCGACCACGTCGACACCGCCCACGTCTACGGCGCCGGCTTCGTCAACGGGCTCGTCCGCGATGCGCTGCGGCCCACCGACGGCGTGGTCGTCGCGACCAAGGTGGGCATCGACCCCGACCCGAACGGCCGCTTCCCCATGCGTCCCGCACAGCGGCCCGAAGACCTGCGGGCGACGGTGCAGGACAACCTGCGCAGCCTCGGCGTCGACCGGCTCGACCTGGTCTACCTGCGCCGGTTCGACGCCGGCGCCCGGATGCCGCTCGCCGACGACCAGGTGGTCGACCTCGAGGACCAGCTGGCCGCACTGGTCGCGATGCGCGACGAGGGCACGGTCGGAGCGGTCGGGCTGAGCGCCGTCGACCTCGACGGTCTCAAGCGCGCGGTCCCGGCCGGCATCGCCGCGGTGCAGAACGCCTACAGCCTGCTGCACCGCGAGCACGAGGACCTCCTGGACGTCTGCCGGGCCGAGGGCATCGCCTGGGTGCCCTTCTACCCGCTCGGCGGCGCCTCCCCCGGCCTGCCGAAGGTGACCGACGACCCGGCCGTCCGCGCCGCCGCCGACGACCTGGCCGCCACCCCCGCCCAGGTCGGCCTCGCCTGGCTGCTCCAGCACGCCCCGAACGTGCTGCTCATTCCCGGCACCGGCAACGCCGAGCACCTGGCCGCCAACCTCGCCGCGGGTGGATTGAACGTCCAGGACGCGGCGCTGACCTAAGAGGTGGATCATGGGACTGGAGCCGGCGGGCCTGCACGACCTGCCCCGCCCCGTGGCCGTCGCCCTCGGCGGCGGTGGCGTGCTCGGCGCCGCGCACGTCGGTGTCGGCCACGCGTTGGAGCAACGCGGTTTCATCCCGGACCTGATCGTCGGGACCTCGGTGGGCGCGCTCACCGGAGCGATCGCCGCCGCCCACCCCGACAGCGCCGCGCCATGGCTGGAGCAGGTGTGGACCCGACTGCGGCGCCGTGAGGTGTTCCCTTTCGGCTACCCGCCCTCGCGGGCCAGCGTCTTCGCCGACCGTGGCCTGCGTCGCCTGATCGCCCGGGCCGCCCTGCCGTCCCGGATCGAGCGACTCAAGGTCCCCTTCACGGCCGTCGCGATGGACCTGGTCACCGGAGAGCAGGCGCTGCTCGACCACGGCGACCTCGAATCCGCGCTGCTGGCCAGCACCGCCATTCCCGGGGTGCTGCCACCGGTCACCCGCGACGGCCGGATCCTGGTCGACGGCGGCGTGACGGCGTACGTCCCGGTGCGCGCCGCCCGTCAGGCCGGTGCGGCCAGTGTGGTGGTGCTGTCCACCGGCCCGGAGAGCGGCCCGCTGCCCCACCTCGCACCGCGCCGCCGCGCCGACGCGATCGCCGCCCGCGCCGGTCTCCTGATGATCCGCCACCAGATCGAGCGCGACCTGGCCGAGGTGTCCGGACAGATCCCGACCGTCGTGCTGCCGACCGGCGTGGACGCCTGGCCCGCGCCATGGGACTTCGACCAGTCGCAGCGGCTGATCGACACCGCGTCCGTCACCGCCGGACGGTTTCTCGACCGGCTGCGGGTCGACGGCCCCGGCCTGTACCGCACGGAGGAGGTCTCGTGAGCACCATCGCGTTCGTCAACATCCCCATGCACGGTCGGGTCAACCCGACGCTGCCCGTCGTGGCTGAGCTTGTCCGACGTGGACACTCCGTCACGTACCACGTCTCCCCCGCCTTCGGCGCGGTGGTCACCGCCGCCGGCGCGACCCTGTGCCTCTATCCCGGCGGCGACCAGCCCCTGCCCGATCCGCCGACGCCGGCCACCCTGCTGGCGGGGTTGGCGCGGACCGCCGTCGCGGTGCTTCCCACGGTGCTGGCCGACCTGCGGCGCATCCGCCCGGACCTGATCGTCCACGACGCCGCGTGCCTGTGGGGCGCGGTCGCCGCACGCGAGCTCGGGGTGCCGGCGGTCGCCTCGTTCACCACCTTCGCGTTCAACCGGCAGGTGCCCAGCCCCACCCGCGGGTCGTGGGAGCTGCTGGCCGCCGCGCGGCCTCGTACGCTGCGGGCCTTCGTGCGGTCGCAGGTGACCCTGCACCGCCGCTTCGCGGCGCGCGGCCTGCCGCTGCTCGACCTGGGGAACATCGCCGAGCCGCTCAACCTGGTCTACACGTCGCGGGAGTTCCAGCTCGGCGCCGAGAACTTCGACGAGTCGTTCCGGTTCGTCGGCCCCAGCATCGGTGCCCGGGCGAGCGATCCGTCGTTCCCGATCGACGACCTCAAAGAGCCGGTGGTGTACGCCTCCCTGGGCACGGTGTTCAACGCCGAGCCGCGCCTGCTGCGCAGCCTCGCCACCGCCCTGTCGCCGCTGGCCGGCACCGTGGTCGTCTCCACCGGGCAGACCGATCCTGCCGCGCTCGGTCCGCTGCCGGCCAACGTGCTGGCCCGCCGCTCCGTGCCGCAGCTGGAGGTGCTGGAGCGCGCCTCGCTGTTCGTGACCCACGGCGGCATGAACAGCGTCAACGAGGCCATGCACGCCGGCGTCCCGATGCTGGTCATCCCGCAGGGCGCCGAGCAGCCGCTGGTGGCGGCCCGCGTCGTCGAGCTCGGCGGCGGCCTCACGCTCCGGACCGACGAGGTCGAGGTGATGGTCGTGCGCGACCTGGCCCAACGCCTGCTCTACGAGCCCCGGTTCCGGGCGGCGGCCGACCAGTTGCGGGCGGCCCAGCGCGCCGCGGGCGGCTACCGGCGCGCGGCCGACGAGCTCGAGACGGTGCGGGGCTGACCCATGTCGCCCCTCGTCGTCATCCTCCTCCTGCTCGCCGGACTGTCCGAGGCCGTCGGGCGCGTGCTGCCCGTGGTGGCGGCGCGGTCCGGCGTGTCCCGCACCCGGGCGGCCGGGCTCATCACCGCGGGCGCCGTCGTCGAGGGGGCGGTGTTCGCGCTCTGGCCCCTGTCGGCCTGGGCCGTGGCCACGCTCGTCGTGCCGACCGACGGCGCCGCGCTGGTCTGGTCACCGGGGCTGCTCGCGCCGCTGCTGCTCTCCGCCGTGCTCGCGTTCCCGTTGCTCGGGCCGTTCCTGCACCTGGCCCTCTTCGTGGGCGTGGGCGCCGGCCTGACCGGCGCGCTGGCCCCGCTGGTCGGGCTGGGCTGGTGGACGGCGGCGGGCTGCGTGGCCGTCGCGGGAGTCGGGCTCGGCGTCACCGTCGAGGTGGTCCGCCGCCTGGCTGCGTGGCTGAACACCGCACCGGCCCGGGAGGCGCTGACATGGCCGGCCTGACACTCATGCTGCTGCTCTGCGTGCTCGGGCCGGTCCTGCTGGCCGAGGCCCTGCTGGCCCGGCACGAGGTGCTGGCCTACGCCGCGGGCTGGCGGGCGCCGACGGGCGGGCTCCGCACGCGCATCCCGCATGCCCGGGGCGCCGAACCGGATCGGCCGCCGGCGGCGTACCTCGTCTATCTGGACGGCATCGGGAAGCGGCACTACCGCGACACGCGCGACGGTGGCCGGCTCGTCAAGGCCATCATCGCGGCCGCGCCGGAGCTGCGGGTGCTGGGCCATGTGCAGCCGTACTCCCCGCTGGCCTACGCGCTCGCCGAGCGTCCGGTGTGGATCTGGCTGCGCCGGCACGTCGGGTTGCTGCTGTTCCTGCACAACGTGATGCAGATCTTCATCGCCGCCGACCACCGCTACCGCCCGCTCTACAACCGCGCGGTCGGCTCGCAGATCGCGACCCAGCTCCGGCTCGCGGGCTACCAGCGTGGCAGCGGCATCCCGGTCGTGCTGCTCAGCTACAGCGGCGGTGCCCAGGTCGCGACCGGGGCGGTCGAGGAGCTGCGGGCGCAGCTGCGGTCTCCGCTTCAGTTGATCAACCTGGGCGGGTTCCACAACGGCGCCAACGACCTCACCCACGCCGGGCACGTCCACCTGCTCACCAGCGACGCCGACTGGATCGAGCGCCTCGGCACCCGGATCTTCCCGCAACGGTGGCGGCTGTTCCGCCGGAGCCCGTGGAACCGGGCCACGCGCGCGGGGCAGGTCAGCGTGCACCGGCTCGACCCGGCCACCCACATCGGGCCGAGCAGCTACATCAGCCCGCAGGCGGTGCTGCCCGACGGCCGCAGCCATCTCGACCGCACGACAGACACGGTGATCTCCCTGATCCGCGCGAACGTCACTCCACCAGCTTGCCCACACTCGACACTTCGGTCATGAGCTCGGCGAGCTCGGTGGGGACCGGCGGGATCTCTTCGTGGACGACGCCCGTCGCCGGCGACCAGACGAGGTTGACCCGCAGCGCGGGGTCCAGGTCCGGGTAGTCGCCGCGGTTGTGGCAGCCCCGGGTCTCCCGCCGCTCCAGCGCCGCCGCCAGCGTGGCTCGCGCCGCGAGGGCCGACGACGCGAGGTCGAAGGCGTGCGCCAGGTCCTGGAAGCCGGCGATGTCCGGATGGATGCCCACGTCCCGCATGCGGTCCTCGATCGCGTCGAGCTCCGCCAGGCCGGCCAGCAGTCCCGGCTCGTCGCGGACGACGCCCGCGCACGCGGTCATCGTGTCGCGCACCGCCCGCTGCAACGCGCGCACGTTCTCGTGCCCGTCCGCCGCGAGCAGATCGTCGACCTCGGCGCGGGCCTCGTCGACGGCGTCCCGCGAGCGGCGCTGCGCGTCGAGACCGGCGGAGTAGGCGGCCGCCGCCGCGCCCACGATGCGGCCGTAGACCAAGAGCTCGGACAGGGAGTTGCCGCCCAGCCGGTTCGCGCCGTGCAGGCCGCTGGCCGCCTCGCCGACCGCGTAGAGGCCGGCGACGTCCGTGCTGTGGTCCTCGGGCCGCACCCATACGCCGCCCATCGAGTAATGCGCCGTCGGGGCGATCTCGATCGGTCCGGCCGTGATGTCGAGCATCTGGAGCTCGAGCATCATCTGGTAGACCCGCGGCAGGCGCCGCATGACGGTCTCGCGGGGCAGGTGCGACACGTCGAGCCAGACGCCGCCGTTGGCGGTGCCGCGGCCCTCCTTGATCTCGGTGTACTCGGCCAGCGCCACCCGGTCGCGAGTGGACAGTTCGAGCCGCTGCGGGTCGTAGCGCTCCATGAACCGCTCGCCGAGCGCGTTGCGCAGGATCCCGCCCTCACCCCGCGCGGCCTCGGACACGAGGGTGCCGGCCGCGTTCTCGGGCTCGAGGATGCCGGACGGGTGGAACTGCACGAGCTCCGGGTCGCGCAGGCGCGCGCCGGCGGCCACCGCGAGCCGGAAGGAGTCGCCGGTGTTCTCGTCACGCCGCGACGAGGTGCGCCGCCAGATCCGGGTGTGGCCGCCGGTCGCCAGGATCACCGCGTCGGCGTGCACCACCGCGCGGGTGCCGTCACCCACGTCGAAGCCGTACGCGCCGAAGACGGTGTTGTCGCGGACGAGCAGGCGGGTGACGTACACCGAGTCCAGGATCCGGACGTTCAGCTTCGTCGCCCGCCGCACGAGCGCGCGCTGGATCTCCAGGCCCGTGTAGTCGCCCGCGAAAGCGGTCCGGCGGTACGTGTGCGCGCCGAAGAAGCGTTGCGAGATGCGGCCGTCGTCCTCGCGGGCGAACGCCATGCCGTACCGCTCCAGGTCGTGGATGCCGGCGGCGGCGCCCCGCGTCACGATCTCCACGGTGCGCGGGTCGGCGAGCAGGTAGCTCTCCTTGATGGTGTCCGCGGCGTGCTGCTGCCAGGTGTCCTGCGGGTCCATCGTGCCGAGCGCCGCGTTGATGCCGCCGGCGGCCAGCGTGGTGTGCGCGTCCAGCCGGGGACGCTTGCCCAGGACCAGCACGTCGACGCCGCGCTCGGCGAGCTCGATCGCGGCCCGCAGCCCGGACCCGCCGGTGCCGATCACGAGGACGGACGTGGACAGGCGACGTTCCGAACGTTCCGACATGCCTCCAAAGCTAAGCTCAAGATGGCGATGGACCGGAGTCGGTCAATCCGGCATGACCGGGTGGATACCACCCCTGGGGGCCAAACCATGCGCACAGCACTCACGCCCGTCGGCAGTCTGACGCCGGTGGGCATCCACGTCATGCGCTACGGCCTCGCGACGGTGTTCGTGTGGGTGGGTGGGCTCAAGTTCACGGAGTACGAGATCGAGAACGCGGAGCCGCTCGTCACGAACAGCCCGCTGACCTCGCGGCTGCGCAAGAGACTCGGCGCGCGGAGCCTCGGCCGGCTCGTCGCGGTGTCGCAGGTCGCCCTCGGCGCGTTGATCGCGGCCAAACCGCTGGCACCACGGGCCTCGGCGCTCGGCAGCCTAGGGGCGGCGGGGATGATGGTGGGCACGCTCAGCTTCCTGGTGACCACACCGGAGGCCTGGCGCGAGGGACACGGCGTGCCGCAGCTGTCGGTGCTGGGCGAGGCCCTCCTGAAGGACGGCGTCCTGCTGGGCGCCTGCCTCCTCACGGCCGCCGATTCCCTGCGGGCGGCCGGTTTCCGCTAGGTCGGAACCTGGCCGAAAGTACGACGGCTCGGACGTCGACGTGACCTTTGGGCCGATGAGCCGCGGAGGCCCTTGGCCCAGGCTTCCCGCATGTCCTCGAACGGCCTGAGCTACCTCGACGCCGGCCCCTCGGTCGCGTCACCGGTCCGCGAGCGCGTCGTCGCGCTCGATGTGCTGCGCGGGTTCGCCCTGTGCGGGATCCTGTTCGCGAATGTGAAGCCCATCGCCCACCGGGGCTCCGCGCTCGGCACCGGGCGCGCGCCCGAGACGACGGCCGCGACGGTGCTGCACCTCCTGGTCGACCAGCGGTTCTTCCCGATCTTCTCGTTGCTGTTCGGCGTCGGCTTCTCGCTGTTGCTCGAATCGGCGCGGGCGCGCGCCCCGCGGCCGCGCGTGATCCTGCTGCGGCGCCTCGTGGCGCTGCTGGCCGTAGGCCTCGTCCATTTCCTGTTGCTGTGGAACGGTGACGTCCTCACCGTCTACGCGTCGCTCGGCCTGCTCGTCCTGCTTCCCTCGACCTGGCTGCCACGCCGCGTCGTGGCCATCGCGTCCGCCGTCCTCGTCGTGTTGTCGCTGACGCTGTTCGGTGGCTGGTACTCGATGATTCCGGGGCTTTTCCTGCTCGGTTCGGCGCTGACCCGCTACGGGGTGACCGCGCGGCTGGACTCGCGTCCTCGTGCGACCGCGACGTTGTGGTTGGTCTTCGTCCTCGCCGCGATCCCCGTGACCGTCGTCCAGCTGCGCGCCGCCACCGACACCGTCGCCTTCCGGATCGCCTACCCGACGGCCGGATTGTTGACCGCCGGCGCCTACGTGTGCGGCCTGCTGCTGCTGCTGCGGACACCGCTGGCCCGGCCGCTGACGGCCGTCCTGCGGCCGCTCGGACGGATGGCGTTGACCAACTACCTGACCGCCACGGTGCTGGTGCTGGCACTGTCCACGGTGGTCGGCGACCCGGACCGGCTGTCGACCGGCGGCGTCGTCGCGATCGCCTCGACGGTCCTGCTGGTCCAGTGGACGTGGTCGGTAGGCTGGCTGCGCCGGTGCCGGCAGGGTCCGGTCGAGTGGCTGTGGCGATGGGTGACGTGGTGGCAGCGGCCACCGTTGCGCCGAGCAGGAGGGGCGTCATGACCTTCCGCGTCCGCAGCGCGGTCGAGGCCGGGTTCGCGGTGCTGCTCGCCGCCGGTCTCGCGCTCGAGGTCGCGACCGTGCTGAGCCGGCGCCCGGCGTGGCCGCTCGGAGCGGCGCTCGTGACCATCACGGCCGCGGTGTGCGCGGCGGCTCTGGCACGACGACGGTTCCCCGGTCGCGCGGCGGCCTCGGCGATCCTGCTGTGTGCGGCCGCCGAGCTCATCGACTGGCAGACCGACCGGGAGGGCCAACCCGCGCCGGTCGCCGGCCTGGCGCTGCTGGTGGTCGTCGCCTCGACGGTGCGCTCCCTGCCGCGAATCGGTGGTGTGGTGGCGGTGATCGCGGGCTCTGGCGTGGTCGCGGTCGGCACGGTCGAGAGGTACGCGACGTACCTGTCGCAGGGCGTGCCCAACGCGCGGACGGCCACGCTGGTCATGGTGACGGGGTGGGCGGTCGCGGTGACGGTGGGACTCTGGCTGCGGCTCGGCGACGCGCGTCGGCGGGCGATCGTCGACGGGGCACGGCGCACCGAGCGACTGGCTCTGGCCCGTGATCTCCACGACGTCGCCGGCCACCACCTGACCGGTCTGATCATCCAGGCTCAGGTCGCGCAGCTCGACCCGGACGCCGACCCGCGCGCGGCCCGTTCGGCCTTCGCCGACATCGAGGCGGCCGGAACCCGGGCGCTGACGTCGCTGCGGGAGGTGGTGCGGCTCCTGCGCGACGACGAACCGCACGCCCGGGAGTCCCTGACCGAGCTGGTGGGACGCTTCAGCCGCACCGGCATCGACGCCCGGCTCGAACTGCCCGACGGCCCGGCGCCCGCGCACTGGCCGGCGGAGACCGCCAACGGCATCTACCGGATCGTCCAGGAGGCGCTCACCAACGTGGTCCAGCACGCGCACGATGCCCGTACCGTCACCGTGACCCTGGCGCACGATCCGTTGGTCGTGCGGCTGCGGGTGGCCGACGACGGTCGACCCGGTGGCGGCGCCCGCCCCGCCGGGCACGGTCTGGTCGGGATGCGGGAGCGGGCGGCCGCCCTGGGCGGCGAGCTGACCGCCGGGCCGGGCACGCCGTCGGGTTGGACGGTCGAGGCCACCATCCCCGCGCCGGGAGCGCCATGACCATCCGCGTGCTGGTCGCCGAGGACCAGGCCATCGTCCGGCGAGGGCTCCGGCTGCTGTTGGAGAGCCACGCCGACATCTCCGTGGTCGGGGAGGCCGCCGACGGTCCGACGGCAATCAGCCTCGCCCGCCGGCTGCGTCCCGACGTCTGCCTCGTGGACATCGAGATGCCCCGGTTGGACGGCATCGAGGTCACCCGTGCCCTCGCCGGTCGGGGCGGCCCCAAGGTCGTGATCATCACGACGTTCGACCTGGACGACTACGTCGAGCGCGCGCTGCAGGCCGGGGCGGTCGGCTTCATCCTCAAGGAGTCCGGCCCGGCCCTGCTGGCCGAGGCGGTGCGGGCGGCCCACGCCGGCGACGCGCTGGTCTCGCCGTCCGTCACCAAGCGGCTGCTCGACCAGTTCGAGCCCCGTGCGCCGCGCCGGCCCGGTCCGTCGCTCAGCGAGCGGGAGACCGAACTGATCAGGCTGGTGGCCCGCGGCCGCACCAACCAGGAGATCGCGCGGGAGCTGTTCATCTCGGTGAGCACGGTCAAGGCGCACATTGCCAACATCCAGGACAAGCTCCAGCTGCGGAACCGCACGGAGATGGCCGCCTGGGCGTGGGAGCACCGACTGGTGCGCCGGAGTCCACAGTGAACCGACGGCGCGGAGCGCCGACCGGCGATTTCCCGGTCGGCGCCCGACGCCGCTCAGAGGATGGTGTTGAAGTTGCCCCAGCCGCTGCCGATCTGCCGCGCGGTCGACCCGCTGTAGGGCACGCCGCCGTCGCGGACATAGTTGTTCGGGTAGAGCCACAGCGATTCGTCGGCCTTGCGACCCACCAGGTCCGTGAACCCGTCACCGGTCACGTCGGCGCCGATGATGGTGTCGAAGTTGTTCCAGCCGCTGCCGATCTGCCGCGCGGACGACGAGCTGTAGGGCACGCCGCCGTCACGGACATAGTTGTTCGGGTAGAGCCACAGCGAACCGTCGGCCTTGCGACCCACCAGGTCCGTGAACCCGTCACCGGTCACGTCCGCGCCGATGATCCTGTTGAAGTTGCCCCAGCCGCTGCCGATCTGCCGCGCGGACGACGAGCTGTAGGGGATGCCGTCGTCGCGGACGAAGTTGTTCGGGTAGAGCCACAGCGACCCGTCCGTCGTCCGGCCGACCAGGTCCGTGAATCCGTCACCCGTGACGTCGGCCCCGACGAGCAGGTTGAAGTTGCCCCAGCCGCTGCCGATCTGCCGCGACGACCCCGCGCTGTAGGGCACACCGTCGTCGCGCACGTAGTTGTTCGAATAGAGCCAGAGAGAGTTGTCGACCGTCTTGCGCACCACGAGGTCGGTGAAGCCGTCACCGGTCACGTCGGCGCCGACGATCGAGTTGAAGTTGCCCCAGCCGCTGCCGATCTGCCGCGCGGTCGACCCGCTGTACGGCACGCCGCCGTCGCGGACGTAGTTGTTCGGGTAGAGCCACAGCGAGTTGTCGGACTTGCGGGCGACGATGTCGTGGAACCCGTCGCCGGTGACACTGGCGATCGCGGGGTCGTCGTCGTCCAGGTCGTTGACGATCTTGTTGTAACGGTAGGCCTTGTACTGCCAGGTCGCGTGGCCGGACAGCGTCGCGTCGCTGAAGGACTTGTGCTCTTCCTTCTTCATCGGCGTGCCACCGAAGCTGTAGTACCAGAACTTCGTCTTCGCCGCGTCTTCCCAGCCGCCGAAGAGCAGGGCGTGGTACGGGTAGCCCGGATCGTCGTTGACGGTGTCGTCGAGCAGGTCTCCGGGGAGGAGCTCGCTGCGGCTGATGGGCGTCGTGTACGTCGGGTCGTCGAGGCCGTGGGTGTTCGGATCATCGCCCAGGTGCCACGCCATGTCGACCAGGCCGGAGCAGTCCCGCCGGTACGTCCGGGAGTGGGTTCCGTCCCACGTCTTGAGCTCCATGCTGTACGTCATGTCCGAGTCGTTCCGACGGAGGTACCAGTTCGCGGCGCGGGCCAGCACCTCGGACCGGGTTATCTTGCCCCCGATCGACGAGGCGGCCTGGGCCGGCGCGGCCGGCGAGAAGACGACGGCGGCGGCGGTCGTGGCGGCCAGTGTCAACGTCAGCACGAGCTTGCGCCCGAGCCGGCGCCTGAGCCAGTGGCGATTCATGGTGGGTGGGTTCCTTCCTGGTCAGGCCGATGCCTGACCACACTGGAGGGGTGCGACCGTCAGGCCGGACGGGTGACCTGGTCGACGGTGTTGCTGGTGTGCAGCAGGGAGCCGCCCGACTGGGCGTTCCACCACTTGAGCCGCGCGCGGTACGCCGTGTTCGGCGCCAGCCCGCCGCGGTCGCAGGTGACCGTCTCCGGGTTGCCGTAGACGCGCCGGCGCGGTCCCTCGGCGAAGTCCGCGCCGCTGACGCGCCACGAAGCGCACGACACCCAGCCGGTCTGCTGGGCGGGGTCGACCCGCGTCGTCCATTGGATGCTGGTGTTCCCCGGCGCCGCCGGGCCGGCCGAGGTGGTCAGCGTCGGAGTGCCGGCGAACAGACCGCCCGTCACCGCCTCGCGCCAGGCCTGGCTGCTGGCGGTGTCCCCGATCAGGTCGTACTCCGGCCACCCGGGCGCGTCGAAGTAGGTGACGAACCGGGCGTCCGCGGTGCCTCGCAGCCAGCTCGCGATCTCGCGCAGCATCGCCGGCCGGTTGGCGTGGTCGTCGACGCCGAGCTCCGCCACCGCGTACGGCTTGCCCTGCGACCGGGCCACCTCGAAGGCCGGCCGGCGCGCATTGTGGGCCGCCATCGTCTCCGACCGCGTGACGTCGAAGTTGTAGACGTCCCAGGCCATCACGTCGACGTACGCGGCGCCGGGGTAGTAGTCGCGCCAGTTCCGACCGCTGGCCGGGTCCAGCGTCCAGTCCATCAGGATCGTCGTGGCGAAGAGCCGGTCGTTGCCGGCCTGGTCCGCCAGGCCCGCGATGCGCTGCCAGGCGGCGCGATAGGCGGCCGCGGTGAACGCACCGTCGCGGATGTCGTCCTCCGGCTCGTGGTAGAAGCACCAGAAGACGTCCCGGTCCCGCGGCGCGCCGGCGAACCATGAGCGCAGGTAGTCGTCGGCGGCGCCGGTGAGAACGGCGTCCGCGTCGTACTTGAACGAGACCACCGTGGCCCGGTCGGGGGTGTTGAGTTTGGCGTCGGTCCAGGCGCCCGGCGCACCGGGATAGAAGACCCGGAGGATCGGCAACACGCCGTATCGGGCGTCGGCGGCGGTCAGCGCCTGGCCGAACGTCTGTCCGGCGACCTGGTGGACGGACGCGCCGAACAGGGTCGGCGTCGCAGCCAGGGCCGGGGCCGGCTGGTCGAGCAACACGGCGGCGGCTACGGCGAACAGGCTGACCAGGCTGGCTAGCCGGCGGCGGATCCGCTGGTCGGGCGGGTTGGTGAGGGTCCGGTTCACGACTGCCCCTTGTGGTCTGGCCGCGGGCGGCGGCTCGGCGCGTCAATCAGACCCGTCGATCCCGCACGTGATCCAGAATCTTGAACCGGACGTTCTTCTGGACGTTTCACGCGGACCCGGATTTGAATGAGGCCGGGAAGACATTGACGGGGAGGATCGCGTCGAGGTGGAGACCTTCGCTACGCTGCTGCGCCGGCACCGGCTGGAACGACAGCTCACTCAGGAGGAGCTCGCCGCGCTGGCGGGAGTCAGCTCACGGTCGATCGGTGAGCTGGAACGAGGACGCAGTCCACGGCCACGCAATCTCGAGCAGCTCGCGTCAGCGCTGCGGCTCGGCGAAGCCGAGGCGCAAGCCTTCGTGGCGGCGGGCCGTGAGCTTTTCTGGGCGAATCGGCCGGGCCAGCGGCGGTCGCCCGCGCCCGACGGCGGCCTGCCCGCGGTCGCGGCGCCGCGACAGCTCCCGGGAGACCTGCCCGACTTCGTGGGTCGAGACGCGGAGCTGGATGCGATGCTGCTCGCGCTGGGCGAGGATCGCGGCGCCGTGGTCGCGGTCTCCGGGCCGCCCGGCGTGGGCAAGACCGCGTTGGCTGTCCACGCCGCCCAACGGGTGGCCTCCCGGTTCGCGGGCGGCCAACTCTTCGCGCGACTGCGCGACACGACCGGTCAACCGGTCGACCCGGTCGATGTCGTCGGCAACATGCTGCATGCCCTCGGCACGGACGGCTCGGCGATGCCCGCCGGACTCGACGCGCGCTCCGCCCTGTTGCGAGCGCGGTTGGCCGAACGACCGGTGCTGCTGCTGCTCGACGACGCCGCGGGCCACCGGCAGGTCGAGCCCTTCATGCCGGTGAACGGCTCGGTTCTCGTCGTCACCAGTCGGCTGCCCCTGACCGGACTCGCCGGCGTCCGCAACCTCGACCTGCGTCCCCTGACCGCCGTCACCGCCGTCGAGCTGTTGCAGCGGATCGCCGGCACCGACCGCGTCCTGGCCGAGCCGGCCGCGGCCGCCGAGCTCGTCGACGCCTGCGGTGGCCTGCCCCTCGCGGTCCGCATCGCGGGAGCACGCCTGTCCGCGCGCCCGCACTGGACCGTGCGGAGCCTCGCCGACCGGTTGGCCGACGACCGACGCCGACTCGACGAGCTGCGCCACGGCGACCTCGCCGTGCGTCCGAGCCTCGACATGAGCTACGCCGACCTGACGCCGACCGCCGCCCGGGCGTTCAGGTTGTTGGGATCATTGCGCCTGCCGGCATGTCCCGCGTGGATGGTCACCGCGGTGCTCGGCGCCGACCAGGCGCTCGGTGTCTCCGCTCTCGATGATCTGCTGGACGCGCGGCTGCTGGACGACCTCGGGCCCGACCGGGCGGGACAGCGCCGCTACCGGTTCCACGAGGTCACCCGGCTCTACGCGCGGGAACGGTTCGAGGCCGACCCCGACGACGGGTCGCAGGCGGCGGTGGAGCGGGTGGCGTCCGGCCTACTGGCGCTCGCCCGCGTCGCGCAGGCACGACTGGACTGCGAACGGTTCCACATCGACGACGGACTGCTGCCCGCGACCCTGCCCGATGCGGTCGCGGCCGCGGTCGCGGCGGAGCAGCCGCTCGACTGGTTCGAGGCACAGCGCGAGACGTTGATGGCGGTCGTCCAGGACTGCGCCGACGCCGGCCTGGCCGCCCTGGCGCACGGGATCGTCGGCGCCAGCACCGACTTCTACGAGCTGCGCGGCTACTACACCGACTGGCAGCAGGCCACGACCGTCGCCCTGCGGTGCTGCCGCCGGACCGGCGACCGGGCGCGGGAGGCCGCGCTGCTGCGGGGGCTCGGCAGTGCTCAGGTGGAGCTCGGGCAGCCGGCCGAAGCACTGTCCACACTGGAGGCGGCCAGGGCGCTGGCCGAGGAGGTCGGCGACCGGGCCGGAGCGGCGATGGTGCGCAAGGACCGCGGCTTCATGCTGTCGCTGTCCGGACGCCTAGTCGAGGCGGAGACCGAGCTGCGCGCCGCCGATCGCGAGCTGAGCGCCGTCGACCGCCAACCCACCAGAGCCATGGCACTGTCCAGTCTCGGTTTCGTGCAGCGCCAGCGGGGCGAGACGGAAGCGGCGATCGCGACGATCCGCACCGCGCTGGCCATCGCCCGCTCGTGTGGCGACGCGTTCGTCGAGGCGTACGTCCTGCGTGGTCTCGCCGGCGCCCTGCTCGCCGCTGGGCGTTCCGCACAGGCGGCGGCCACGGCCAGGCAGGCCGCCGACCAGTTCGTGGTGATCGGCGATCCGATCGGAGCCGCACAGAGCTTCCGGGCCCTGGGCGAGTCACTCGCCGACGACCCCGGCAGCCATGCCGAGGCGATGGTGGCGCTCCGGGCCGCGGCCACGATCTTCCGCGAACGGGGCAACTACTGGGGCCTGGCGCTCACGGAGTTGACGCTCGGAGAAGTCAGCGTCCGCAACGGCGTCGAGACCGGAACCGACCACCTGCAGCGCTCGCTGCGCTACTGGACGGAGGAGAACGTGCCGGCCCTCCAGGCCCGCACGCTGGTGGCGCTGGGCTCGGCCGCCGAGCAGTCCGGCGACGCCGCCGCGCGGGACCTGCTGATGCGGGCGTACGAGCTCTACCAGCGCCTGCAGATGCCGGCCGCCGCACAGCTCGCCGTCAGGCTCGGAATTCAGGCCCGATGACTGTCAGGTGTTGGCCAGGTGCAGGCCCACGGTGGTGACCGCCAGCGCGGCGACGCCGAGCGGTGGAGCCAGCGCCAGGCCACGGACGTGGGCGGCGAGGTGGAGCAGGAGCGCGGCGGCCATCAGCAGCACCACGCCGGCCGCCGCGGCTATGCCCAGAGGCGGGAAGCACAGGCCGGCGATCAGCCCGACGGCCGCGATCGCCTCCGGGACGGCGACTCCCGACCACACCGCCGGCGGTACGCCCAGCCGGTCCCGCAGCGCCGCCGAGGTCGGGGCCGAGCGGGCCTTGCGGACCGCGGCCAGCAGCAGCACGGCAGCCAGCGCCACGGAGCAGATCGCGACCAGCGCGAACGTCATGACCGGCGGTTCGCCAGCTGTGGTGTCATCGCCTCAGGATGCCAGGACCGAGCTAGCCGAAGCGGCCGGTGATGTAGTCCTCGGTCTTCTTCTCGCCGGGGGTGTTGAAGATCCGGTGGGTGGTGTCGTACTCGATGAGGCGGCCCGGGTCGCCCGTCTTGTCGATCGAGAAGAAGGCCGTGCGGTCGCTGACGCGGGCCGCCTGCTGCATGTTGTGCGTGACGATGATGATCGTGTAGCGGTCCTTCAGCTTGAACATCAGGTCCTCGATCGCCAACGTCGAGATCGGGTCCAACGCCGAGCACGGCTCGTCCATCAGCACCACCTGCGGCTCGACCGCGATCGTCCGCGCGATGCACAGCCGCTGCTGCTGACCACCCGACAGGCCCGCACCCGGCTTGCCCAACCGGTCCTTGACCTCGTCCCACAAGTTCGCCGACCGCAACGCCTTCTCCGCCGCGTCCTGCAACACCGACTTACGCCGCACACCGTTGAGCTTCAACCCCGCCACCACGTTGTCGAAGATCGACATCGTCGGGAACGGGTTCGGCCGCTGGAACACCATGCCGATCATCCGGCGTACCGCCGTGACGTCGACGTCCTTGTCGTAGATGTTCTCGTCGTCGACCGTCACCTTGCCTTCGACCCGCGCGCCCGGGAGGACCTCGTGCAGCCGGTTGATCGAGCGCAGGAACGTCGACTTGCCACAACCCGACGGACCGATCAACGCGGTCACCGTCTTCGGCTCAACCCGCAGGTTGATGTTGTCGATCGCCTTGAACGAACCGTAGAAGGCGGTGACCCCGGTCGCCTCGACACGCTTGGCCATTTGTCAGTCCTCGTTGCTGATGTCAACGGCGGAGGCGGTTGCGCCCCGCGAGCAACTTGGCGGCGATGGTGAGGATGAGCACCAATGCCACCAGGGTGAGCGCCGCGGTCCAGGCGCGCGCCGGCGCGAATCGGGATGCGTCGCCCGCCTGCTGGAAGACGAATAACGAGAGCGACGTCTGGTTGTTTTCAAATGGGTTGATGTTGACGGCATCGCTGCCGCCTGCCACCAAAAGTACCGGTGCGGTCTCCCCCGCCGCGCGTGCGATCGACAACATGATGCCGGTGATGATTCCGGGAAGAGCCGTCGGGATCACAATCCTGATAATGGTCTTCCATTTGGGCACGCCGAGGGCGTAAGCGCCCTCCCGCAGCGGCGCCGGCACGAGACGGAGCATCTCCTCCGTCGACCGGACAATGGTCGGCAGCATGAGCACGCTCAGGGCCAGCGCGGCCGCGAATCCGGAAAAGGCCGGCTGGCCGTTGTTGAACCAGGGCGTCACGATCAGCACCCAGAACGAGAGCACGAACAGGCCGGCGACGATCGACGGGATGCCGGTCATCACGTCCACGAAGAACCGGATCATGAGGGTGAAGCGGCCGCGGCCATACTCGACGATGTACACGGCCGCCAGCACCCCCAGCGGGATGGTGATCGCCGCGGCGATGCCGACCTGCTCGATCGTGCCGATGATCGCGTGGACGGCGCCGCCGTCGGGGTCGCGGGCGCCGACGTTGTTCATCGACGTGGTGAAGAAGGTGAGGTCGAAGCGCTCGACCCCCTTCGAGATCAGCGTCCAGACCACCGAGACCAGCGGCAGCAGGGCGAGGACGAACGCCGAGTGGATCAACGCGCTCCAGGTGCGGTCGCGGGCGGCGCGGCGGCCCTCGTACCGGTTGACCGCGAAGAAGGACCCGATCAGGTAGAGGACCAGCCCCATGACGAGGACGAGTACCCAGTTGCCGAAGCCGGTGCCGTAGCAGATAGCCGCCGCCACCCCGAACGCGACGACGGCGACGCCGGCGAGGACGAGCAGCGGGGTGCGATGCCCGCGCAACCCGGGAACCTGGCCGGGCGCGGCCGGTGGCGTCTGGGTCGACACGTTCACGCCCTCTCCCCGCTTCGCGGCCGCGTGCCGCCGGCCAAGAGCCGCGCGGTCACGCCGCTGACTCCGTGAACTCGCGGCGGCGGTAGATGATGGCGCGGGCGGCGATGTTGACGACGAGGGTGATGGCGAACAGCACGAGGCCAGAGGCGATCAACGCTCCCCGGCCGATCTCGCCGGCCTCGCCGAACCCGTTCGCGATGTTCGCGGCGATCGAGTTGCCGCCGTTCTGGATGACGTTGACCGTGATCTCGTTGATGAAGCCGAGCGTCAGCGCGAGCGCGATGGTCTCGCCGAGCGCCCGGCCGAGGCCGAGCATCACCGACGCGATCACACCCGCGCGCCCGTACGGCAGGACCGCCGTCCGGATCATCTCCCACCGGGTGGCGCCGAGCGAGAGCGCGGCCTCCTCGTTGGCGGTGGGGGTCTGGCGGAACACCTCACGGGACAGCGCCGTGATGATCGGCAGCACCATGATGGCGAGGACCAGGCCGCCCAGCAGGAACGAGCGGCCGAACGGGCCGTCACCGCCGAAGAGCGGGATCCAGCTGAAATATTTGTTGAGCCAGACGGAGAAGCTGCGGACCGGCTCGATGAAGACCGTGAAGCCCCACAGCCCGAACACGACACTCGGCACCGCGGCCAGCAGGTCGATCAGGAAGCCGAACGTGGTGGCGACGCGCCGGTTGGCGTAGTGCGACAGGTAGAGCGCGATACCCAACGCGACCGGCACGGCCACCACGAGCGCGATGGCCGAGGTGACCAGGGTGCCCCAGGCGAGCGCGGCGATGCCGAACTCGGGTGGGGTCTGGTTGGGGAACCATTCGGTCTCGGTGATGAAGTTGGCGGTGTTGGCCTTCAGCGCTGGCACGGCCTCGGCGATCAGGAAGGCGGTGATCGCGACGATGATGACCAGCACCATCGTGCCCGCCGCGAGGGTGCCGGTGCGGAAGACGGACTCCGCACCGAAACCCTTGCGGCGAGGCAACATCGGCTCAGGAGATGTTGTTGACCGAGGTCTGGACCCGGGACTGGACGTTGCCCGGCAACGGCGCGTAGCCCAGGCCGTTCAGGATGCCCTGCCCCTCGGAGCTCGCCGTGTAGCCCAGGAAGCCCTTCAGCAGCGCGACCTTGTCGGACGGAGCGCCCTTGCTGCAGACGATCTCGTACGTGGCCAGCACGATCGGGTACGCGCCGTCCGTCTTGGTGGCGTAGTCGATGTCCAACGTCACGTCGTTGCCGCTGCCCGTGACCGCCGCACCCTCGATGGTCTTGCTGGCCGCCTCGGGCGTGAGCTCCTGGAACTGCCCCGCGCCGTTCTGGATCTTGGCGATGTTCAGCCCGGAGTTCTCCGCGAACGACAGCTCCATGTAGCCGATCGAGCCGTCGGTGCTCTTCACGGAGCTCGCCACGCCGTCGGAGCCCTTGGAGCCGGTGCCGCCCGGCGCCTTCCACGCCTTGCCCGCGCCGAACGTCCAGCTGCTGCCGGCCGTGGCCGCGAGGTAGCTCGTGAAGTTGTCGGTCGTCCCTGACTCGTCCGAGCGGTGGACGGTCTGGATCGTGGTCGACGGGAGCGACGCGTTCGGGTTGTCGGCCGTGATCGCGCCGTCGTCCCACTGCGTGATCTCGCCGGCGAAGATCTTGGCGAGCACGTCGGGCTTGAGCTGAAGGTCGTCGACCCCCGACACGTTGTACGCGACCGCGATCGGACCGATGACCATCGGCAGGTTGACCGCCGGGCCGCCGTTGCACCGCTGGTTCGCCTGCGACTGCTCGTCGGCGGACAGCGCCGTGTCGGAGCCCGCGAAGTCCGCGGTGCCGGCGATGAACGCCTGCACACCGGCACCCGAGCCGGACGGCTCGTAGTTGATCGTCGAGCCGTTGCACTGCTGCTGGTAGTTCTTGCGCCACTCGTCCATGGCGTTCTTCTGCGCGGACGAGCCCTGCGCGTTGAGGGTGCCCGTGGCGCAGTTGATCGCCTGGGCGACCCCCGCCCCGGCCACCGTCGCGTCGGAGTCCGCGTTGTCCGCGCCGCAGGCGCTGAGCGCGAGCGTCGCCGTCGCCGCGAGAGACGCGATCATGCCGTACCGCCGGAGTCTCACCTGACGATGTCCCTTCGCGTGTCCCGACCACCAAGCACGAGTTAAGTGCACCTAAGGGGGTTTTGGACACGTTTTCGGGGTAATAGGGGAATTTGGCTCAGCGGGTATCGCTGGTCGGCCCCCACGCGTGCCGGTTCTTCGTGGCCGCCTTCTTGCCGAGCCGGCCCTCGCGCACCATGACGGCTAGCGCGTCCAGGACCACCCGGGAGCTGAGCAGGGCGGTCTGCTCCGCCCAGTCGTACGGCGGCGCACACTCGACCACCTCGATGCCGGCGAGCCCCGGTGCGGCGACCGCCCGGACGAGGTTGAGCGCCTCCCGGGGCAACAGTCCGCCCGGCTCCGGCCAGCCCGTCCCGGGCACGAACCCGGCGTCGATCACGTCGATGTCGAAGGACAGGTAGACCGCCTTCGCGCCCTTCCACGCCGTCTCCAGCGCCACCTCGGCGACCTTCTCGACGCCGACCCGCTCGACGTCGCCGACGGTGATGACGGTGGTGCCCCGCTCCCTGCCGACCTTGACCCCGGCCCGCGGCGACTGCCAGCCGCCGATGCCCACCTGGACCAGGTTGGTCGCCGGCGCGTTCCCGATGTTCGTCGCGTGGAACCACGGCGTCGTGTGCATGCGCTCGTCCAGGTCGGTCTCCTGGGTGTCCACGTGCCGGTCGAAGTGGATGATGCCGATGTTCCCGTCGACGTGCGGCGCGATGCCCCGGATCGTCGGGTAGCCGATGGAGTGGTCACCGCCCAGGACGACGGGAAGCACGCCGCGCGCGTACACGTGGGAGATCGCCTGGCTGATCTGGTCGAAGCTCTTCTCCAGGTTGCCCGGGATCGTGAACACGTCGCCGACGTCGACCAGGTTGAGCTGCTCGCGCAGGTCCACGCCGAGCTCGTAGCAGTAGGTGCCGAACAGGTTCGTCGAGCGGCGGATGCCCTGCGGCCCGAAGCGCGCACCCGGCCGGTACGTGGCTCCGGAGTCCAGCGGTGCCCCGAAGACGGCCACCTCGGCGTCCGCGACGTCGTTGACGTCCTCCAGGTACGGCGCGTTGAGGAACGTGCCCCGCTCCCCAGCGAAATGCGGCAGCTCGCCGCGCGAGAACGTCGGGATGGTCCGGTCGACCAGCGTCGGCGAGCCCGGCAGCCCGAACGCCAGGCCGCGCTCGATCTCCTCGTCGTGGCGGAACAGCGACAGCCGCTCCTCGGCGAGCTGTGCCCACTGACCTTCGCTGTTCGCGAAGGCGTCGCTGTGCGAGTGCGTCATTCCGGGGACAATAGCCGCAAATCGCCACGTGAGCTTGGCGACGGGCACCTCCCGATCGCCGCGCGGAAGTGCGGGCCTCGGGTTATGCCTGGTCGTCGGGTCGGCCGGCACCACCGACACGGGGACGATCGACCCGCTGCGCCGGATCGCCGCGCTCGCCGCCCGCGAGGACCTGTGGTTCCACGTCGACGCCGCGTACGGCGGCTTCTTCCGGCTGACCGATCGGGGCCGCGCCCGGCTGACCGGCACGGAGCTCGCCGACTCGGTGACGCTGGACCCGCACAAGACGCTGTTCCTGCCCTTCGGCACGGGCGCGCTCGTCGTGCGCGACCCCGCCAAGCTAGCCGCGGCGCACGAGGGCACCGCCGACTACCTCCGCGCCGTGCCGCTCCTGGAGGTGCCGTGGCTGCCGGACCTGAGCACGGTCGCGTTCCGGGTCCGCGCGGCCGACGGCGACGCGGCGGCCCGGGAGGTGCTGTCGCGGGTCAACGCGAGCCAGCGGGTCTACCTGTCCAGCACGGTGGTCGGCGGCCGGCAGACGCTGCGGGTGACCGTCGTCGCGCACCGCAGCCACGCACCCCAGGTCGAGGAGGCCATCGCGCTGATCACGGCTGCGGCTGCCGCTGTCGGCCCGTGACCTTTCGGTCCAGGAAGTCGTGGGTCAGGCCCGCGACCTCGTCGCCGTCGGACTCCAGCACGAAGTGGCCGCCGTCCAGGAGGTGGATCTCCGCGTCGGCGACATCGTCCGCGAAGGCACGCGCGCCGTCGGGGCCGAAGATCGGGTCGTTGCGCCCCCAGACGGCGAGCACCGGCACCTGGGTGTCGCGCAGGTAGTCGTGCAGGCGCGGGTACATCGGCGAGTTGGTCGCGTAGTCCCGGAACAGGGCCAGCTGCACCTGGTCGTTGCCGGGCCGGCTGACCAGCGCGTAGTCGTGGTTCCACGTGTCCGGGCTGACCAGGCTCGGGTCGGGCGTGCCGGTGACGTACTGCCACCTGATCATGTCGAGGCTCAGCACCTGACGGATCGCGGCCTCGGTTTCCGGCGTCTGCTCGTGCTGGTAGTCCCAGACGGTCTTCCAGAAACCCTCGACGAAGCCCGAGTCGTACGCGTTGCCGTTCTGCGTGACGATCGCGGTGACGGCGTCGGGGTTCCTCAACGCGAGCCGCCAGCCGATCGGCGCGCCGTAGTCGTGCACGTAGACGGCATAGCGCTCGATGCCCAACTGGTCCAACAGCTCTGTCGTGTACACGGTCAGGTTGTCGAACGTGTAGTCGAACTCGCTTACGCCCGGCGCGTCGGAGAACCCGAACCCGATGTGGTCCGGCGCGACGACGTGGTAGCGGTCGGCGAGCGCCGGGATCAGGTCGCGGAACATGTACGAGCTGGCCGGGAAGCCGTGCAGCAGCACGATCGCCGGCGCGTCGGTCGGTCCCGCCTCCCGGTAGAAAAGCTGTCGACCATGGACGGTGGCGTAGCGGTGGTGCGTGGTGTTCATGACTGTCCCCTCCTTCAGACCAGGGTCTCGCCGCCGTCTACGTGCAGGCTCACTCCGGTCAGGAACGTGTTCGTCAGGGCGAAGACGACGGCGTCGGCGACGTCGTCGGAGGTGCCGACGCGGTGGGCCGGCACGTGGGTGCGGCGCTGCTCGTAGAGCTCCGCCTTCTTCTGGTCGCCGAGCGCGTCGTACGCGCCGGTGTCGATGGTGCCCGGCGAGATGGAGTTGACCCGGATCGGCGCCAGCTCCACCGACAGCGACCGGGCCACGGCGTCGACGGCGCCGTTGGTCGCGGCGACGGCGAGCATTCCGACGGTCGGCTTGTCCGCGGTGGCGCCGGAGAACAGCACGAACGACCCGTCCCGCGGCATCCGTGGAGCGAAATGCTTCGCGAGCAGGATCGGGCCGACCACCTTGGTGTTGAGCGAGGCGATGACGACGTCCGGCTTCAGCGCGTCGACCGTGCCGCGCGCCCGGGCCGAGGCGGTGGAGACGACGTGGTCGACGTGGCCGAGTCGCTCGGCCAACGCCTCCACACTGGACTCGTCGGTCAGGTCGACGCTCTCGGCTGTGATGCCGGGATCGTCGTAGGCCTGGTCGAGGGCGGCGGCGTCCCGGCTCGCGACGATCACGTCGGCGCCGGCGGCGCGGGCCGCGAGCGTGGTGGCCCGGGCGATGCCGCTGCCGCGGCCGACGACCAGGACGGTGCGGTCTCGTAGGGTGCTCATGATGCTCCTCCTGTCAGGTGGTGGCGAAGACCTCGTCGAAGTCCCGGTCGATGCCGTGCGCGACGACGGCCTGCCCGGGTTCGAGCGCTAGCCGCCGCCCGTCGAGGTCGACGTCGATCTTGTCGGGCTCGAACGAGACGAAGGTGGAGATGAGGTGAACCTCGGGCCACGCCTCCTCGTAGGACCAGGCGGCCCGGGCGCGGTCACCGATGTCGTAGTAGCTGGCGAGGCCCTTGTACGGGCAGAACGTCTGGCGCTCCACAGACGCCAGCGCGCCGGTGTCGACGTCGGCGCGCGGCACGTACCAGCGCGGTGCGAAGCCGGACTCGTAGAGGACGCGTGGCCGCACCGTGTCGGCGACGATCCGGTCGCCGTCGCGGACCACGAGGTGGCGTGAGGTCCGGCGGATGTCGATGCGGTGGTAGATGTCGGCGGCGTGCCCGAAGATCCGCTCGTGGTGTGGTCGCTCGCGCGCAGCACGCCGGGCGCGATCGCCCGCTCCGGGAAGTACGCGACCGGGTAGCGGCCCGGCTCGTGCAGCAGGACGACGTCCTCGCTGTCGGCGATCCAGTCGCCGCCGAACCGCACCCGCAGGCGGCGGCGCAGCGGCTCCGCGTACAACAGGCGTTCTGGCAGTGGGTCGGGCACCAGGAAGCGGCCGACGGAGTGCGCGGCCAGCGGGCCTTGCTGCCAGGAGAGTCCCATGGTCGGTGCCTTTCGCTCGTCAGGTGAGTGGCTCGCCGCCGTCGATGTGCAGCGTCGTGCCGGTGAGGAAGGGGCTGGTCATCGCGAACAGCACGCCGTCGGCGATGTCGCCCGTGGTGCCGACGCTCCGGGTGGGGTTGCGGCGCCGGATGGTGTCGATGTAGCCCTGTTTCTCCCGCGCGCCCAGGTCGTCCCAGGCACCGCTGTCGACGACGCCGGGCGAGACCGCGTTGACCCGGATGGGGGCGAGCTCCAGCGCGAGGGAGCGGGCCAGGATGTCGGCGGCGCCGTTCGTGATCGCGACGGCCAGCGTGCCGACGGCGATCTTGGAGGCGGCGACGCCGGAGAACAGTGTGATCGAGCCGCCATCGCCGATCCGGTGCGCGAGGTGCTTGGCCAGCATCAGCGGGCCGATCACCTTGGTGTCGAACGAGCGCCGCACCGCGTCCCGGTCGAGTTCCGCCAGATGGCCGCGGGCGCGCGCCGAGGCGGTCGAGACCACGTGGTCGACGGCGCCGAGGCGCTCGCCGAGCGCGGCGATCGAAGCCTCGTCGGTGAGGTCGACGGTGTCGGTGGTGATGTCGGGCTCCCCCGCGTACGCGTCGGCGAGCCCGCGCCCGTCCCGCCCGGCGGCGACCACCCGGGCGCCCGCGTCCCGGGCGACGACCGCGACCGCGCACGCGATCCCGCTGCCGCGCCCGACGACGAGCACGCTCTGGTCCTTCAGCAGCCCAGGCATGGGGTTCCTTCCTGGTCGGGTGGCTGATGCGAACAGCCTGCTCGCCGGCGTTCGCGCGGCGCATCCGCCACTGGCCAGCGGACCCCGCTAGCGTGGGGTTGTGCGCGGGTCCGCCGGACTCACCGGCCGTCGCACCGAATGCGCGGTGCTCGACGACCTGGTCAAGGCCGTCCGCGGAGGCGCGAGCCAGGTGCTGGTGTTGCACGGTGAGGCCGGTGTGGGCAAGACGGCGCTCCTGGACCACGCGGCCACGCGGGTCGGTCCGTGCCGGGTCGTCCGCGCCTCCGGCGTCGAGTCGGAGATGGAGCTGCCGTACGCGGGCGTGCACCAGCTCTGCGGTCCGCTCCTGGACGTGCTCGACCGCCTGCCGGCACCGCAGCGCGAGGCCCTGGGCACGACGTTCGGCATCAGCGCGGGGCCGCCGCCCGAGCGGTTCCTCGTGGGCCTGGCCGTGCTGAGCCTGCTCTCCACGGTGGCGGCGGACCGGCCGCTGGTCTGCCTCGTCGACGACCTGGAGTACCTCGACCGCGAGTCGGCGCAGGTGCTCGCCTTCGTGGCCCGCCGCCTCGAGGTGGAGTCGGTCGGCCTGGTCCTCGCGGCTCGTTCCGTGCCCCCGTCCCTGGCCGGGCTGCCGTCTCTCGCGGTCGGCGCGCTGCCGGACGCCGAGGCCCGTGCCCTGCTGGACTCGGCGTTGGCGGGTCCGATCGACATCCGGGTACGCGACCAGATCGTCGCCGAGGCGCACGGCAACCCGCTGGCGCTGCTGGAACTGCCGCGCGGGATCGGCCCGGCCGACCTGGCGGGCGGGTTCGGGCTGCCGGCGGCGCTGACCGGCGGGATCGAGTCGCAGTTCCAGCGCCGCGTGGACGAGCTGCCTGCTCCGACGCGGCGACTGTTGCTGCTGATGGCGGCGGACCCGTCAGGAGACGCGGCACTGGTCGCCCGGGCCGCGCAGCGCTGGGGTGTCGACCGTTCGGCTTCCGGACCGGGCCTGGACGGCGGACTGGTCGACGACGACGGCCGGTTCCGGCATCCGCTGGCGCGGTCCGCGGTCTACCTGGCCGCACCGGCCGACGAACGGCGGGCGGCACACGAGGCGCTGGCCGCCGCCACGGACGTCCGCACCGACCCGGACCGCCGGGCATGGCACCGGGCCGAGGCCGCCGCCACCGAGGACGAGGAGGTGGCGGTCGAGCTGGAGCGCTCGGCCGGGCGCGCCCAGGCGCGCGGTGGCCCGGCGGCCGCGGCCGCGTTCCTGCGGCGGGCGGCCGCGCTGAGCCCTGCCCCGGCGAAGCGTGGCGTGCGAGCGTTGGCGGCGGCGCAGGCGGAGGTGCGGGCCGGCGGGTTCGAGGCGGCGCGGTCCCTGTTGGCCACGGTGGCTGACGCGCCGCTGACCGACCAGCAGCGGGCGCAGGCGGACCTGACCCGGGCCGAGCTCGCCTTCGTGACCGACCGGGGCCACGACGCGGCGCCGTTGCTCGTGCAGGCCGCGCAGCGCCTCGAACAGGTCGACGCGGCGCTGTCCCGGGCCACCTATCTGGAGGCGCTGTCGGCGTCGATCTTCGCCGGCCGGTTCGCGGGTCCGTCCGCCGACGTGCGGTCGGTGGCCCGCCTGGCGCGGGCCGCACCGCCGGCTCCGGCACCGTGGGCGGCGGACCTGCTCCTGGACGGGACGGTGCTGTCCTACGACCTGGGCTACGCGGCCGGGCTGCCGGTGCTGCGGGAAGCGCTGGCCGGCCTGCGGTCCGCCGACGACTTGAACCTGTTGTGGATGGCGGTGACGACGACCCTGCGGGTGTGGGACGACGACGGCTGGGACGCCCTCTCCGATCGCTATCTGCGGTTGGCTCGCTCGTCCGGTGCGCTCGGACACCTGCCGCTGGCTCTCACCGCTCGCGCCTACCTGCACCTCTTCAGCGGCAACCTGGCCGCGGCGGCGTCGCTGACCGACGAGATGACCGCGATCATGGAGGCGACGGGCAGCAGCCAGGCGCCGTACGGCGAGCTGGGCCTGGCCGCCTTCCGCGGCGACGCGGTCGCCGGCCCAGCGCTGGTGGAGGCCACTAAGGCGGACGTCGCGCGGCGGGGCGAGGGCGTGGGACTGACGTTCGCCGAATGGGCGTACGCGTTGCTGCACAACGGCCTGGGCAACTACGGGAGGCGCTGGCGGCCGCGTCCCGGGCGACGGCGTACCCGCAGGATCCGGGCTCGTTGATCTGGGCTGCGCCGGAGCTCGTCGAGTCCGCGGTCCGCACGGGCCAGCCGGCAGCGGCCCACGACGTCTTCGCGCTGCTGTCCGACATGCGGGTCGCCTGCGGCACGGACTGGGCACTGGGCATCCAGGCACGCTCGCAGGCGCTGCTGAGCTCGGACGAGGCTTTCTACGTGTCGGCCCTCGACCACCTGGGCCGCACCCGGATGCGGGTGGACCTGGCCCGCGCGCACCTCCTCTACGGCGAGTGGCTGCGACGCCGGCGCCGGCGCACGGACGCGCGTCTCCAACTGCGGACGGCGTACGACCTGTTCACCGACATCGGCGCGACGGCGTTCGCGGCGCGGGCGGGACGCGAGCTGAGCGCTGCGGGCGGCAGGACACACCCGCGCGCACCGACCCGCGACCACAACCTGACCACACAGGAGGCGCAGATCGCCCGCATGGCCAGCGAGGGCCTCTCGAACCCGGAAATCGCGACGCGGCTGTTCATCAGCGCGCGCACGGTCCAGTACCACCTGCGCAAGGTCTTCACAAAGCTCGGAATCAGCTCACGCACCCAACTCCCCAGGGTCCTCGAAGGACGTCACGCGACGGCTCCACGACAGCCCTGAGCGCGCCGGCAGGATCGAGGTCAGGACTGCATCTGCGATTCCGCGAGGAGCACATGCCATTGGTTGTCCATGGCCTGCTTGATTCGGTGGTCCCGCGCGATGGCTTCTCTGAACCAGGCGATGGTGGCGGGCGCCATAGCCAGGATCTGGTTGTAGTTGAGGGCGGCCGGGTTCATGCCAAACAGCAGTCCGGTCTTGAGAAGGGTGCCCGAGGTCGCGATGGTATGGCCGAGCAGGAGCATGGAGGTGAGTTTGGCGTGCTCCAGCTTCCGTTGCGCGGCGGTGCCCCCGGTGGCAAAGCTGTTGAGAAGCCAGTAGCCACGGATGACGGAGGACACGACGGCTGGCGTGATGCCCATCGTGAAGAAATGGCGCAGGTCGTAGCCGTTCGTATACATGTAGCGGGCGACGTCGGTCCAAGGCACCTTGACGCCCGAAGGGCCCAACGCGAACGGCGACTCAACCTGGCCGAGTTGAAGCAGGCTGAACAACGGGGGTTGCAGGCCGGCAGGGGTGTAGACGTCCGAGAGCAGGTGGCGCACCTGAGTGAGCAGAGCGCTGATCAGACCGACCGGCGTGGCATTGACCGCGACCTGAACCAGTTGCCCCGTCTTGTCGATATAGGTGCCGGTCCCGTGCATGAGATCCGCCACGCCGACGAGGAAACCCATGGCCGGATCGTGGCCGAGGCTCTGGAGTCGATGGGTATGCGGCCGCATGCCGCTGACCAATCCGTTGGTGGCCTTGGTGGTGGCGGCGTCGTACGGCACTTTGGCCAGCTTCTCGAACCTTTTGAAGTAATGGTCGTGGATGCCCCGTGCGCGGTCACCGTCCTGGAGCCACTTGGTGAGGGGCGATCCCGAATACTTCCTGCCGAGGAAGGTGGAATCCTGCGGGATGCGGACGAGGATGACGTCCAGAAGGGACGCTAAGGCTCCGGCGGCCAGGACGACCGCCCAGTCGGCCTTGTTCCAACTGACGTCGCCGTGCTCCTCGCCGTAGCTGCGCAGGCTGCGAGCTATCTGGCTGGTGGGAAGAACCTGCTGGAGCGGGTCCTGGGTCAGGTCGATGCCCAACAGATCCAAGCGGGCTTCAGCAAGCCTGACGAGCTGACCGAAGTCGTCGTCAGCCGGCACGACGGGCACGAAGTAACGCGGGCGAATCGGTGTCTCGACATTCACGGCTGCTGGTGGACTCGACTCGGAGCCTTTGGCCGGCACGACGGCACCCATAGCGAGGAGACGTGCGCGTGCGGCGTCGAACTCGGATTCGATCGAGTCCAAGGAGTCGCTGAGCCGAAGTTCCCGTTCGAGGACATCCCGGAGGTCGAATTCCACCTGGTCGAACAATCCCCGAAGGTCGGTCAGCGTGACGGCTTGGTAAGCCACGACCGTGGCAGCAGCCGAAAGCTGGTCATCCGGCACGGAGCGGCTCCCGCCGTTCGAAGGCCTCCTGACTCGTCTGAAGATTCACCAGGGCCAGTTCGAAGGCGGCCAGCTCGGCCCGGAGCGTGGTAAGCCGCTGTTCGTTCCTCATGGACTGCGCAAGTGAGGCATCCATCCGGTGGGCCAGGCCAGCGATGTCGTCGGTGATCTCGGCTATCACCTGCTGGTGATTCTTGATGACTTGCTGAATCAGATGCTCGCGCCGCTTCTCGCGTTCGCGCTCGTTGGTCGCCAACAGGAAGCGCGTGCCCTGATGGACCGCGACCCCGAGAATCACCACCGTGCCGATCCCAGTGACCATCGCGCTCAGACCCAGCAGGCCGCCAAACCCCAGCGCCGCCAGACCCGAGGTGATCCCCGCCCCGCCGAGGCCTGAAACGCTGCCGGCGAGACTGACGGCGCCGATCGGGGCACCGAAGGCAGCCGCCTTGGCAGCGATGTCCTTGGTGGTGGTCTCGAACTGGGTGGTCGTGATCTTTCCTGACGCGAAGTCCTCTTCGGTCGTCACCAGCCGTTCGGTTGCCTGGACAACCTTGTCGGCCGAATCGGTGAACACGAGCCGTGCGACAAGCACGATTCGCTCGCGTTCGACGTCTGCGGCGTGCCTGTCGGCACGCGAGATCCGCACCAGATCGCGCACCAGCAGCGTGAAGACCGGCTCGCGCTGATCGTCCGCGAGGAGGGAGTGCAATTCCCCGGCCAGTTGCACCGTCGCGTCGAGGTTGCCCGCGTCACGTTGCGCCCCGGTGATCTCACCGCGTAACTCCGAGCGAGCTTCGCCGTCAAGACCGATCGCCGACGCGAACAAGTACAGATTCGCGATCTCGCGAGGATCGAGAAGGCCGTCGACCAGCGCCAAACTCACCAACACCCGGCAGTAAATCAACCTCGCGTCGACGTCGAGCGTGGACACGTCAAACGAGTCGGCGCGGGTGCGGGCCGACCGCTCCGACAAGCTGTCCTTGACTCCCGCGGCCTTCGCCTTCACCAGCTCGGCGGACTGCTTCACTCTCCCGTGGGCATCGTCAGCAGCATCGGCGACAAATTGCCTCGCGACGCTCGTGGTGTCGGCAACCTTCCGTCCAGCGGCGCCGGCAACGCCCTTCAACCGTCCGAGCCCGACTTCAAGAGAGTCCACGCCAGCCCTTTCGCGTCTTGTGGCGAGAGGCTATCGGCACCCACCGACGAAAGACGACGTCCTTTCAGACGAGCTTGGCCCACGTCCTCATCCACGAAATGGCGATGGGTGGCATTGCGAGGCGACCCACGCACGTTGTAACGGTTGTCCGTTCCGGGTCAGCGATGTTCCTCAGTAGACGTACGGCCAACCGGTGGTGTCGTACGCGACCAGGTTGATGCCCAGCAGTGCGGCGCCGTTGTCGGCGTAGTAGTGGTAGACGAGCACGTCTCCGTCTGTGTCGGTGAGCACCGCCTGGTGGCCTGGGCCGTGGATGCTGCCGTGCCCGGCCAGCACCTCCGTGCCGCCGCCGGCGGTCATCGCCACTCCGTTTCGGTCCACGTACGGGCCTGTGACGTCGGCCGAACGACCGACCATCACGCGGTACGTGCTTGCCGCTCCCTGGCAGCAGCGGTCGAACGACACCCAGAGGTAGTAGTACGCGCCTCGTCGCGCGATGAAGGGTGCTTCGATCGCGCCGCCGTTGCGGCCCGCGATGCTCACCGTCGTGGTGCCGGAGCGCAGGCCCGTCGACGGGTTGAGCGCGATCATCTTGAGCCCCGACCAGAACGATCCGAAGCTCAGCCACCATCGGCCCGCGGCGTCGACCACCAGGTTGGGGTCGATGGCGTTGAAGGTGTCCGTCGGGCGGGACTCGACGACCAGGCCGGCGTGCGCCCACGTGCCCGAGGCGCCGGTGGTACTGGTCGCCAGGAAGATGGCCGACCGGTTGGAGCCGAAGGTGGACGCCGAGTAGTACATCCAGTAGCGGCCGTTGGCGTAGGTCAGGTCCGGTGCCCACAAGTTGCGGCTGCCGGCCGTGTAGGTCGTCGTCCAAGGGGCGCCGCCCGGGAACGCAGCGCCCGCGTTGCGGAACGCCGTGCGGTCCGTCGAGGTCTTCAGGCTGATGCCGTTGCCGGTGTGCGCGACCAGATATCCGCCGCTCGGCCGACGCACCATCGCCGGATCGTGAACGCTGACGTCGCCGGTCACCCGGCCCGGATTCGGGTACGCCACGGCCACGGCGGCGACGACCACGACGGCGAGGTGCGCGAGTGAGACCATGATGCCCACATCATAGACGTACGTCTATCCGCACGTGAAGCGCGGCTCCGCGAGGTAGGTCCAGGTGAACCTCTCGCGCTTGACCTCCTTGCCGGCCTTCTTGAAGACGCGGAACGCGTCCTGGGTGAAGCCCGGGATGCCGTTGGTCGCGATGCAGGTCGGGCTCTTCGGCAGCTTCGTCACCTTCGGGGTGGTGATGTTTCGCCGTGGGCCGTACTGGGTCGTCACGCTGTCCCAGACCTTCGTGCTGTACATCGACACCGTGATCGAGTCGGCGGTCCACGAGGTGTCGATGGCGATGCCGTACTCCGTGTCGTTCCGGAACTTCAGGTCCAGGTTCGGCCAGAAGATCGTCGACTCGATGACCGCGGGATAACGGTCGAAATAGTACGAGTGCGGCTTGTGCTCGATGTCCTCGAGCCCCGCGTAGTAGGCCGCGTTGAACAGGGTGGTGGTGAACTGCGAGGTGCCGCCGCCGACACCCGGCACGAGCTTGCCGTCGAGGATGACCGGCGCGTCCCGGTAGCCCTGCGCGTAGCCGCGCTCGCCCGTGCGCCCGTTGAGCGAGAACACGGCACCCGGCTTGACCAGCGCACCGTCGACCTCCTTGGCGGCCTGCACGATGTTCTGGCTGCGCGGCGCGGACAGGCCGCCGGTGAACCTCGTCGTGAACGTCGAGACGCGCTCCCTGATGCCGAGCTTGGCGATGTCGGCCGCGGTCGTCGCGGGCTTCGCGGTCACGAGCGTGCCGGCGACCGTGCGCCCGTCCCGCAGCGGCAGCACCTCCAGCAGCGCGGGGGTGAGCGCGCCGAGGTCGAGCTGCCGGCCCTCCGCGCCCTGCGTCACCCGGGGCTTTCCGCCCACGATCGAGACCTGCGCGTCCTTCGGCGCCACCTCGACCGCGCCGAGCGGGCCGGCCAGCGCGGCGCGTAGCTTCTTCGCGTCCAGGCCCGGCTCGATCCGGCCGGACTTGTCGGCGACCAGCCGCAGGCTCTTCGCGATCGCCGCCGGGGACACCGTCACGTCGCCCCGCTCGGTGGTCACGGTGACCGGGGCCGCGACCGCCGGCCGGGCGAACTCGGCGATCAGCTTGTCGACGTCGTCCGTCGAGGTCGCCGGGTGGATGTCGACGATCGGCACGACCACAGGGGCCTCGCCGAGCCAGCCGCTGCGCAGCGCGTCCGCCGACTTCTCCGCGTGCAGGCCACGCCCCGGCGCCGGATAGGTCGCCTTGGGCGTGGTGCCCGCGAACGTGATCGACGGCAGCTTCATCGCCCGCGAGTCCTTGCCGAGGGCCGCGCCCAGCACGTCGTGGAGCTTGCCCTCGTCGACCGTGACGACGGGGTCGAGCGCGTGCGAGCCGAACAGCAGGCTGACCGGGTCGGTGCTGCGCTCGATGGCCGCCGCGACGGTCGCCTCGACGTCGACCGCGAGCCCCACGTCGGCCGGGTTGATCTCGGCGTCACGCGAGCCCACCCGCACCGGCACCGGGGCGCCGAGGGTCTGCACCTTCCAGGCCAGCCCCGACGTGAGCGCGGCGACCGCCTCGGACCGGCTCTTGCCGCCGATGTCGACACCGAGGACCGACGTGCCACGCGGGACCTCACCGGCGTACGCGTAGGCGCCCGCGCCACCGATGGCGCCCAGCACGGCCGCGACGACGACGCCCGCCATGAACAGCCGCCGGCGCGGCGAACGCTTCTCGTCCAGGGCTGGCGCCGGGAACTGCACGGTCGGTGCGTCGCTGGCTCGCGGGTGCTGGCTCACACGCCACCTCGGGCTCGGCCGGGTCGGCCGACGGCCGACGGGCGCCCGGACGAACGCCCGTCGGGATGCTAGCGAGAAAGCCGCCGCACCGCCGCAACCGTCGAGCGTTCGTCGACGGCACGCACCAGAGATCGACGGCAGCGGGGCGCCTCGCACGGGCGTACCTTGGCGGTGTGCTCACACTGGAGATGCTCGGCGTGATCCACGGCCAGAGCGACCTGACGTGCCGCCCGTCGCCGGGTGAGCCCGAGGTCACCCGGTGACGGTGGTGATCGGCCCACCCGATCCGATCGACGTGCCCGGGAAACGGGTCTTCCTCGGCGGTGCCATCGATCTGGGTGCGGCGCCGGACTGGCAGGCCGACGTCGTTCGGGCGCTGGCCGGTCACGACGGCCTGGTCCTGCTCAACCCCCGCCGGCCCGAGTTCGACCTTGCCGACCTCGACCACCAGATCCGCTGGGAGCTGCACGCCCTCGAGGCCGCCGACCTGATCCTCATGTGGTTCCCGGCGGGTTCGTCGGCACCCATCTCGCTGCTCGAGACCGGTCTGCACCTGCGGTCCGGGAGGCTCGTCCTCGGGGCCGACGAGACCTACGGCCGCCGGCGCAACCTCGAGATAACCGCCGAGGTGTACGGCGTACCGTTGCGAAATCGCCTCGACCAGCTGCTGGAAGACGTCGTTCGGGCGCTCTGATTCAGCGCGGGTTCAGCCCGGGTGGGCGAGGATGGTCTTTCCCGACCGCCCGGAGGAGCCCATGCGCGTGCTCGTCGTCGACGACGAGAAGCGGTTCGCCGCGTCCCTGCGGGCCGGACTGGTGGCGGAGGGCTTCGCGGTCGACCTCGCCCACGACGGCACCGACGGGCTGTGGCTGGCGCGCGAGAACACGTACGACGTGATGGTCCTCGACCTGATGTTGCCCGGAATGAACGGCTATCAGGTCTGCGCGACGCTGCGCGCCGAGCGCGACTGGACGCCGATCGTGATGCTCACCGCCAAGGACGGTGAGTGGGACCAGGTGGAAGGGCTCGACACCGGAGCCGACGACTACCTGACCAAGCCCTTCTCGTTCCCGGTGCTCGTGGCGCGCCTGCGTGCGGTGGCCCGGCGGGGCGCGCGCGAGCGACCCGCCACCCTCGAGGTCGGCGACATCCGGATCGACCCGGCCGCGCGGCGGGTGTGGCGTTCCGGCGTCGAGGTCGAGCTCACCGCCCGCGAGTTCGCGTTGCTCGCGTTCCTGGCCCGCCGCCCCGGCGACGTGGTCTCGAAACGGCAGATCCTCGACGGGGTGTGGGACGTCGACTTCGTCGGGGACCCCAACATCGTCGAGGTGTACGTCCGGCATCTGCGGAACAAGATCGGTCGGGAGGCGATCGAGACCCTGCGGGGTGCGGGGTACCGGCTGCGGAGGGACCGTGGCTGAGCTCTCGGTGCGGCTCCGGACGACGGCGGTAGCGGTGCTCGTGGTCGCGGTCGCCCTGCTGGTGGGCGCGGTCGCGCTCGTGGCGCTCGTGCGCGCGTCACTGCGGGACGGCCTGGAGACCACTGCCCAGCAGCGCGCCTCGGGTCTCGCCGAGCAGATCGCGGTCTCTGGCCTGCCGGCGGACGGGTCGGCGGACGGGCCGGCAGACGGGTCGGCGGACGACGAGCTCGACGAGCTCGTCTGGCAGGTGGCCGACGCCCGCGGCATTGTTCTGCGGTCGTCCCAACCTTTGCGCGAGCCGTTGCCCACGGAGGACGAGCGCTCGGCGACCGTCGAGGACGACCGCTATCTCGTGGTGACCTCCGACGCCGAGGACTACGTCGTCTCCGTGGCCGTCTCCCTCGAGGAGGTCGACGACTCGACGGACGCGCTGGTCACCCCGCTGCTGGTCGGCGTGCCGTCGCTCCTGCTGCTGGTCGGCGGCACCGTCTGGGTGGTGGCGGGCCGGGCGCTGGCACCGATCGAGCGCATCCGGCGCGAGGTCGAGGAGATCACCGGTGACCGGCTCGACCGGCGGGTGCCCGAGCCGCGCTCCCGCGACGAGGTCCACCGCATGGCCCGCACCATGAACCAGATGCTGGGCCGGCTGGAGGACGCGCGCGACCGCCAGCAGCGGTTCGTCGCCGACGCCTCCCACGAGCTCCGCTCGCCGCTGGCCTCCATCCGCCAGGTGGCCGAGGTGACCCGCGACCACCCGGGCGCCCTGCCCGAGGGTGAGCTCGCCGCGGCCGTGCTGGAGGAGTCGGCACGGATGCAGCGGCTCGTCGAGCAGCTGCTGCTGCTCACCCGGGGAGTCGCCCCGACGCGGCAGGATGTCGACCTGGACGACCTGGTGCTCGCGGAGGCTCGGCGCGTCGCCTGGTCCGGGCTCGAGGTCGACACGGCCGGCGTCGGGGCCGGGCGGGTGCGGGGCGATGCGACGTCGCTGGCCCAGGTCGTACGCAACCTCGTCGACAACGCCGCCCGGCACGCCGAGGGGCGGATGGCCGTGGCGGTGCGGGCGACGGACCGTGTGGTCGAGCTGGTGGTCGAGGACGACGGTCTCGGGGTGCCGGTGTCCGAGCGCGAGCGGATCTTCGAGCGGTTCGTGCGGCTCGACGAGGCGCGTACCCGGGATGCCGGCGGCAGTGGTCTCGGCCTGGCGATCGTGAAGGAGATCGTCACGGCCCACGGCGGAACGGTCGGGGCGTCGTCGTCGGCGGCGTTGGGCGGGGCGAGGTTCCTCGTCCGGCTCCCCAGCTGAAACGGACTTCAGGTGCATTCAGGTTGGTTTCAGGGACCTTCAGGCACGCTGCGTCTCATGAAGATTTCCAAGCGCGTTGTCATCTCCACCGTCGCGGCCGTCGTCGTCCTCGGGATCGGTGGGACGGTCTGGGCCACCACGGCGAGCGCCGATGTCGACGGCGGCGAGCGGGAGCGGGTCGCCAACGCGGCCACGCAGGCGGTCCCCGGGACCGTGCAGGACGTCGAGACCAGCGACGACCCCGGCGAGGCGTACGAGGTGGAGGTCCGCAAGGACGACGGCACCGAGGTGGACGTCGCCCTCGACAAGGACCTCAAGGTGATCGGCCAGGGATCCTCCGACAGCGACGGTCGCGTGCTCAGCGCTGCCGAGCGGGCATCGGCCGAGCAGGCGGCCCTGGCCGCGGTCGGCGGCGGCACGGTCACCTCGGTGGAGGCCGGCGACGAGGGTGAGGCGGCCTACGAGGTCGACGTCCGCGACGCCGCGAACGCCGAGTGGGACGTCGACCTCGACGCGGGATTCAAGGTGCTGAGCAAGACGGCCGACAACTGACCGGTGTGAGCAGGAGCGCCGGGGCGGCAGCCGGATGGCCACCGCCCCGGCCCGCGTCGTAGAGTCCCGCGGCGTGACCCTGGCTGTTGGATTCGGCGTGCTCGCGGCGTTCCTGTTCGCCGCCGCCGCCTCACTCCAGCAGCAGGCGGCGCAGTGGCACCAACCGGAGGACGACGGCCCGCACCGGCGCTCGGACGTTTTCGTGGGCCTGTGGCGGCTCATCCGGCGACTGGTCCGGGAGCCGCTGTGGCTGATCGGCTGGCTCACCAACCTGGGCGGCTTCGGCGCTCAGGCGATCGCGCTGCGGTTCGGGTCGGTCGCGCTGGTCCAGCCGCTGCTGGTCACGCAGTTGCTGTTCGCGCTGCCGATGGCGGCCGCGTGGCAACGACGCCGCCCCGGCCGACGGGACTGGACAGCCGGAATCCTGATCTGCGGCGGCCTGGCCACCTTCTTCGCGGTGCGCGGGATCGCACCGCAGGACGGCGAGCCCAACCGGTCCCACGTGCTGCTGGGCTGCATCGTCGCGGCGGCCGCGGTGCTGTTGATCCTGCCCCTGAGCGAAGGCCGCCCGCGCCTGGTCCGCGCCACCATGATCGCGATCGCGGCGGGCATCTGCTACGCGATCAGCGCCGCGATGATCAAACTGACGACGGACGACCTGCTGGTACGCGGCGTGCTGGCGACGGCCCGGGACTGGCCGGGCTACCTGCTGGCGGTCTCCACGGTCAGCGGCCTGATCCTGGGCCAGGGCGCCCTGGCAGCGGGCTCACTGCCGTCAGCGGTCGCCGCGATGTCCATCACGAACCCGGTGGCCAGCTATCTCCTGGGCGTCTACGCGTTCGCGGTCTCGCCGCCCAGCACCGCCGGAGCCCTGCTCGGCCTGGCGGTCGCGGGCACCCTCATCGCCTTGGGAGCCATCGGGCTGGCCCACTCACCGTTGGTCCGTACTCCCCGACCCGTTCTGAGCTGACACCGGCAACCTCGACGCCTACTGCCTCCGTCCCAACTACATGGGGTGGAGATGAACCGCATGACGGCCGCGGACGAGGCGTCGTTCCGCGACTACGTCAGCGCACGGATGCCAACCTGGCGGCGCACCGCCTACCTGATGTGCCGCGACTGGCACCTGGCCGACGACCTGGTGGGCACGGTGCTGGGCAGGCTCTACCGGCGCTGGCGCCGCCGTTCGGAGATCAATGACGTCGATGCCTACGTCAACGGGATGCTGGCGCGTGCGGTCGTCGACGAGACGCGCCGGCCGTGGCGTCGCGAGCACCTGGTCGACGAGTTCCCGGCCGACGGCACGGTCGACGCCGCCGACGCGGGACACAGTGGACGTTGTCATCGGCCGGGCGCGGCGCAGGCTCGCGCTCCAGCGCCTCGGAGCGGCCGCCGGCGGGATCGTGATCGTCGAAGCGGGCGGTTTCGCGGTCGCGTCCAGGCCGGGAACGCCGGTCACTCCCGTGATGACGGCGACGCCCACCTCAGCGTCGCCCAGCCCCCGCCCTCCGGTTCCCTCGATCTTGCGCGGAGCCGAATCCCATGAACGCCCCACGCACGCCATCGCTCGCCTGAGATCCGCCATTCCGCAGGCGATCCGCGACGCCGTCCCGGGTGTGCACCTCGCTGGTGATCCCACCGTCATTCGGCGGAACGTGCCTGCCACTCCGACCGGGCCGGCGGCACCTATCCGGCCAGGTTCTTCTACGACATGCCGACGCCGCTGGGCGTTGAGGTGGCGGGCAGGCGGGGCAACATCAGCGTCTCCCTGGAGCGCCTGATCGCGGACTCCTGCGACATGCGGGTCGACCGGCCGGACGGATCCATGGTGAGCATCTACCTGGAGAGCCCGGCGGGCGCGGTGTTGACCGTCGAGCAGGTGCTGGCCATCGCCGTCGACACCCGGGTCTCGTTCTACCCCTGACCCGTTCCATCAAGGCCGGACTGCCGGGTTCCAGATCCTGTCGTTCCGAGGACCGGTCCTCAGGAGCCTGGCCGCACCAGGCCGGTCTCGTAGGCCAGCACCGCCGCCTGGACGCGGTCGCGCAGGTCGAGCTTGGTCAGGATGGCCGAGACGTGGGTCTTGACCGTCGCCTGGGTGAGGAAGAGGCGCTCGGCGATCTCGGCGTTCGTCATGGCCCTCGCGACCAGCGTCAACACCTCCACCTCCCGGGCGGTCAGTGGTTCGAGGCGCCGATCCGGAGCCGAGCGCGCCGGCAGGCCGGTCGCGAACCGGTCCAGGAGGCGTCGGGTCACCGTCGGGGCGAGCAGGGCCTCGCCGCGGGCCACTACCCGCACCGCGTCCGCCAGGTCGGCCGGGCGGATGTCCTTCAGCAGGAAGCCGCTGGCTCCCGCCCGCAGTGCCGCGAACACCGGCTCGTCCAGGTCGAAGGTCGTGAGCATGACGACCCGGGCAAGGCTGCCCGCCGCCACAATCCGGCGGGTCGCCTCGATGCCGTCGAGGCGGGGCATCCGGACGTCCATCAGCACCACGTCGGGCTTGGCTTCGGCGGTCAGCGCTACCGCTTCCAGGCCGTCGGCGGCCTGACCGACCACCTCGATGTCGTCGCGGGCGCCGAGGATCATCGCGAAGCCGGCTCGGACCAGCTCCTGGTCGTCGGCGAGCAGGACGTTGACGGTCACGCGGGCGCTCCCAGGGGCAGGCTGGCCGAGACACGGAACCCGCCCTCGTGCAGCGGACCGGCGTCGAGGCTACCGCCGACCAGGCGGGCGCGTTCGCGCATGCCGGCCAGGCCCGCGCCGGAACCCCCACCGAACGCCGCCGGTACGCGGGCCGCGCCGGCCGTGCCGTCGTCGGTGATCTCGACGTGCAGCTCCGCGTCGGTCCAGCGCAACTGGACCTCGGCCCTGGTCGCGCGGGCGTGGCGCAGGGTGTTGGTCAGGGACTCCTGGACGATCCGATAGACCGACAGGCTCACGTCGGCCGGCACCGCGCGGGCCTCCCCCGCCCGGGTGACCGCCACCGGCAGCCCGACCGCGCCGAGCGACGCCGCCAGGGAGTCGAGCTGGTCCAGGCCCGGTTGCGGCGCCCTCGGCTCGGTGCCGTCCGGGCGCAGTGTCTGCAGCATCGCCCGCAGTTCGCCCAGGGCCGAGCGGCCCGCCTCCTGGATCGTGTCCAGGGCCGCCAGGGCCTGCTCGGGCCGCCGTGCGAAGACGTCGGCGGCCGCGCCGGCCTGCACCACCATCAGCGACACGTTGTGCGCGACCACGTCGTGCAGCTCCCGGGCCAGCCGGGCGCGCTCGTCCGAGACGATCCGGCGACGCTCCTGTTCGCGGCGGATGCAGCGGGACCGGTCGAGCTCGCCCCACGTCCAGCCGAGCAGCGACGCGAACACGGCGATGACCACCTCGCGCCAGCCGCCGTCGACGAGCTTCCACGGGGTCAGCGCGACCATCACGCCGAGCGCCCAGAGCGAGCGCCGCGGCGGCCGGATCCGGGCGTACGCGATCAGCGGACCCGCGGCCAGGCCCAGCCAGCCGACCTGCGGCGCGAACGCCTCGACGCCGATGCCCGCGGCGATCGCCAGGGTGATCGCCCACTCCGGCCGCCGCCCGATCAACAGGACGGACGCCGCCTGCGCGAGCCCGCAGGCCAGGGCCAGAGCGGTCGTCAGCGGTGTGGCGGGGCCGTCGGGCACCAGCAGGATCAGCACCGTCAGCACGACCGCGACCACGCCGGCCCAGGTCGCGCCGACCGCCCTCGGAGGAACCCGGGAAGACTTCATGCGCTTCACGGTAGGCGGCCGGCGGCAACGGGCCATCGGCCGCGAGACCGACTCCGTCGCCCGCGCGCATCCGTCCGCAGACGGAGATCGGGTCCCGTCCCGCGCCCGATCCGGGATGAGGCCCGCGCCACGGATCGTAGGTGCCGACAACGACACGACGAACCCGATCCGAGGAGAGCCCCATGACGACCACCACCATCACCGCCGCCGAATGCGCCCGCAAGCGCCGCCGCGCCCGTGGCCTCGCCGTGGTGGCGGCCGCCGCGGCCACCTTCACGGTCTGGACCGTCGCGCACCAGATCGCCGGCGTCGACCTGGTCGTCGACAACGGCGCCACCACCGTGACCCCAGCCGCCGTCGTCCTCGTGACGGTGCTCGCCGGCCTGGCCGGGTGGGGGCTGCTGGCTCTGCTCGAGCGGTTCACCAGCCGGGGCACGAGGACCTGGACGTGGATCGCCACGGCCTTCCTGGCGGTGTCGCTGCTCGGACCGCTCGGCTCGGCGGAAGGAGCCGGCGCGACGATCGCCCTGCTGGCGATGCACCTGGCGACCGGCGCGGTGCTGATCCCGATCATGGCCCGAAGTAACAAGAACGCCTGACCCCACAGTGAGCCGGCCGCGGGGCGACACCCGGGGCCGGCTCAGCCCAGTAGGCGCCGCGCGTTGCCCGCGTACACCTGGGACAGGACGTCCGGCGGCAGACCGACGGCCGAGATGTCCCAGCGACCCTGCGGAGGGATCGGGCTGCCCGGCGCGTACGGGAAGCACTCGTCCTCGGTCTCGAGGAAGCGCCAGTAGACCTCGTACGCCGCGCGACTCGGGGGGAACGCGTCCGAGCCGAACAGGACGCGGTCCGGGTGGGCCAGGATCAGGCGGCGGGTGGCGCGCGGCTGCCGGCCCAGCTCGGCCAGCCGGCCGCCCAGGTCGACGTGGAAGTTGGGGTAGCGCGTCAGCATGCCGTCGACCCAGCCGAGATCCTCGGCCGCGCAGCCGACGTGCGCCCCGATGAACGTCGTGCCCGCCGCACGGGACACCACCGCCTCCAGCGCGGCCATCAGGCGGTCGAACGTGGGATAGCCGGGTGCGCCGAACCACCACGACGGGTTCTCCGCCAGCTCCTCCAACCGCTCGTTGCGCGCGTCGAGCGGCCGGAAGAACGCGATCGGGTCCGCCGTGTGGATGAGGATCGGCAGGTTCAGCTCTCCCGCCGCCGCGAACACGTCGGTCAGGCGCGGGTCGTCGGGCAGCACCTTCGCGCCGGACGCGTCGGTGACGGTCAGCCCGAAGTCCTTCCACACCTTGACCCCGCGCGCGCCGGCATCGCGGGCGCGTCGCAACGAGGCGATCAGCGCGCCGGTCGGGTCCGGGCCGTGCAGCAGCGACCAGTCGAGATGACAAAAAGTCACAAAACGTCCAGGGTACGCGTCATCGAGGCGAGCGACATTGGCGGAGAGCTCGCCGTCCCAGCGGCCGTCGAGGTTGACGATCGTGCGCACGTTGACCTCGTCCATCAGGGCGACCAACGCGGGCACGTCCCGCACCAGCCAGTCCCCGCCGCCCAGCCAGCGGCCGAGGTGGTTGTGCACGTCGACGGCGGGCACCGCCGCCCGCGGCACGTGGGACAACGGTCGGCGAATGGCCGGCACGGGCGTGTAGTCACGCAGCCGCAGCTCCGTCATGCGCGCAGCCCTTCGGGGAGAAGGTCGCCGTGCGCCTCGGTCAGGGCGTCGCACAGCTCCCAGATCGCGTCGACGGTCAGTGAGGCGGCGGTGTTGGGGTCGACCATCGCGGCCTGACGCACGAGCCGTCGGTCGCCGGTCACCGCGGCGGCGACGGTGAGGTCGCCGACGCTGACGTAGGGCCGGTTGACCGCGGCGAGCTGCACCGGCAACGAGCCGACCGGCGACGGTCGAGCGCCCGTGCCGTCCACGGTCGTCGGCACCTCGACCGCGAACCCGGTGGGCAGGTTGTCGATCAGGCCGTGGTTGGCGACGTTGGCGACGATCTCGCGCGGCGTGCCCGTCACCATGCTGTGAATGACCTGCGGCGCGTACTCGGTCGTCCCGCGCGACAGGTCGACCGGGACGGCACCGTCGCGCATCGCCGCGTACGACGCCAGATTGGCCTCGCTGACCTTCAGGTACTCCCCGACCGGGATGCGCAGCCGCGCGAGCTCGGCGTCGTGGCGCAGGTACCACGGCACGTACTCGGCGGAGTGCTCGCTGGTCTCGGTCGGGTAGTAGCCGAGCCGGCGGTACAGCTCGACGCGCACGCGCCGGCGCAGGTCAGGGTCGGCGGCGATGGCCGCGTCGAGCAGCGGGTAGAGGTCGACGCCGTCCCGTTCCCAGCGCAGGATCCACGCCTGGTGGTTGACGCCGGCGCTCGCGAACCGCACGTCGGAGAACGGCACGTCGACGAGAGAACAGAGGCCGTGCACGGTCCAGTGGACCGAGTGGCACAGACCCAGGACGCGCAGCTCCGGCGCGATCGTGGCCAGGTAGGTCACGTTCATGGCCATCGGGTTCGTGTAGTTGAGCAGCCACGCGTCCGGGCACAGCGCGGCCATGTCTGCGGCGATGCCGGCCAGCACCGGGAACGTCCGCAGGCCGCGGAAGATGCCGCCGATGCCGATGGTGTCGCCGATCGTCTGGCGCAGGCCGAACCGGGCCGGCACGTCGAAGTCGGTTCGGGTGGCCGCGTACCCGCCGACCTGGATGGAGTTGACGACGAAGTCGGCGCCGTCGAGAGCGGCCCGGCGGTCGAGCGTGGCGACGATCGTGGGCCGCACGCCGTACGCGTCGGCGACGCGGCCAGCCAACCCAGAAGCGGTCGCGAGCCGCTCGGGGTCGATGTCGTGCAGCACGATCCGCGCGTCGGTCAGCTCGGGGAAGCCGAGGATGTCGACGAGCAGCTCGTGGGTGAAGACGACGCTGCCCGCGCCGAGGAAAACGATGGTTGTCATGCCAGCCTTCCGAAGGGGCGCGGGCAGCGCCGAGACAGCTACTGGAACGAGATGTGGTCGATGGAGATGGTGGAGTTGCCGCCGTACCAGAAGCCCATCGCGAGCTGCGACGGCGAGTTGCGGTTGATCCCGTTGGCGACCATCGGGATCCGGATGTCCTGATAGCTGGTCGTGATGACCGGGTGGCCCCCACCGTCCACAGTGAAGTCGCCGAACACCTTGGTCGAGCCGCCCAGGCCGAGGTTGAAGTGGGCCTGTTCCCCACCGGCCGCGCCCTTGATCCGCACGACCAGATACGTCCGCGAGGTCAGGTCGACCCCGACGTCGGAACCGAACCAGCCACAGTTGTTGTAGCGCAGGCTCAACGCCCCACCCGTGACCACACCGGCACCGCCACCGTCCAGGAAGCAGTTCCCGCCGGTCCACTTACCCAGATCGTTCGCCGACGGGTACGCCGGGGTGCCGTCGAAGTTGTCCAACACCAGCCCCGTCGGCGGCGGTGGGGTCGCATCGGTGGTGACGGCGACCGCATTGCTGGCCGCCGACCTGTTGCCGGCGGCGTCCCGGGCACGAACCGTGTAGGAATACGCCGTCGACGCGGTCAACCCGGTGTCGGTGAACGACGTCCCGGTCGGGCTGCCGACCAGCGTCGACCCCCGGAACACCTCGTAACCGGTCACCCCGACGTCGTCCGTGGCACCGCTCCACGACAGCGTCACCGAGGTGTCGGTCCTGGCGGGCGACGACAGGGTCGGCGCGCTCGGCGCGGTGCAGTCACCCGAGCACCCGCTCGTGGTCCCGGACACCGTCGTCGACAGTGCGGACTGGTTGCCCGCGGCGTCCACCGCACGCACCTGGTACTGGTACGTCTGGCCCGGCGAACGCCCGGTGTCCGTGAACGACGTGCCCGACGGCGAACCGGCCGGCACGCCGTTGCGCAGCACCTGATATCCGGTCACACCCACGTTGTCAGAGGAAGCCGACCACGACAGTGACACGCTCGTGTTCGTCACCCCTGACACCGTCAGACCCGACGGCACCGACGGTGCCGTGCAGTCGCCGGTGCACGACCCGACGGTGACCGCGTTCGCCAGGACGTTGTAGCCCTTGGTCGCGTCCCAGGTGCCGGTGTTCGCCAGCCGCACCGAGTAGGCCGGTCGGCTCTGCAGCGAGGCGACCGGATCCGGCAGCCACAGCGCCAACCTGTAGCTGCCCGCCACCACACCGCCGGGAACCGTGACGTTGGCGGTGACGGTGCTCGCGCCGGCCAGCCAGGCGCGCGGGTCGACGCCCGACAGCGGCAGGTTGTAGCGCTGGGTCCCGTTGTCGAGCACCAGGTAGACCGGGCGGGTCTTGACGAGCCCGGACCAGCCGTCGTTCGACAGGTGCGCGGTGAAGCTCAGACCACCGCCAGGAGCGACGGTCGTCGGGAACGTCGCGTCGAGCAGCCTGAGCCGATAGCCCAACTTGCGCTTGATGCGCGTGAAGCAGGTCTCGGCCGGGTCGTTCCCGCCCGCCGCCAGGTTGGCCGCCTTCCACTTGTCGGTGTTGACGGCGGCGTAGTCCTCGTTGATCTCGGTGAAGTTGAGCTTCCGCATCTCTTCCTGCGCGTTGACGCACGCGGCGTCGTTGTAGCCGTCGGCGCCGCAGGTCTCACCTCCGACCATCTTGTTGAATCCGGTCGAGGTGGCCAGGTCGTACATCCACTGCTTCTTCTGCTCGATGTAGTACCAGCCCATCCAGGACGGGTTGTCGTAGGTGCCCATGTCGTTGTAGTCGGCCAGGAAGCAGTCGTTGTGGAAGCCGATCCGGTCCTTCTGTGCCTGGGTCAGGCCGCAGCCGCCGGGCACGACACACGAGGTGGGGTCGACGACCTCCTTGATGTAGATGGGATAGCGCATCGCGAGCGGGATCGTGACCGGGGTGGTGTCGGCGATCCGCTTCATGATGCGGTAACGGGCCGGCGCCTCCTCGACCGACGACGGGTTGGTCAGCCCGCCGGTGTGCCACTCGCCCCAGGCGCCGAGGTAGCCGGTCTCCAGGTGCAGGACCACGTCGGCGTTGGCGGTGACGACGGCGTTGAGCTGGCTGATGTGCCCCAGAATCTGCGCCTCGTCGACGCTGACATAGCCGTCCCAGGTGTACGCGGGCCGCAGCACGACCTTCATGCCGGCTGCTCGCACGGCCGCCAGTCCGGAGGCCAGGTTGTCCAGCAGTGCCTGTGGCAGCGGCTGCGTCCGGTACTTGTCGAGGTGGACGTAGCTGTGGATCAGCGTGTTGCCGTTCGTCCTGGCGCGGGCGAACGTGCGGTCGAGCAGGTCGGGGTTGAACCCGGGAATGGTGGCGGCGTTGACGTAGTCGTTGACCGCCGGGTCGTTGATGATCTCGTAGCGGTTGTGGTAGCCGCGTTCCGGGTTGGCGAACGCGGTGGCCAGGTCGGCCTGGTAGGTGACGGTGGCGGCTTGGGCCGGCGCGGAGCCGAACGCCACCGTCGCCGCCAGCACCGTGGTCACGGTGAGCACCCGCAGGGTGCGAGCGAACATGATGCTCTCCCCTACTGGAACGAGATGTGGTCGATGGAGATGGACGAGTTGCCGCCGTACCAGAAGCCCATCGCGAGCTGCGACGGCGAGTTGCGGTTGATCCCGTTGGCAGCCATGGGAATGCGGATGTCCTGATAGCTGGTCGTGATGACCGGGTGGCCTCCACCGTCCACAGTGAAGTCGCCGAACACCTTGGTCGACCCACCGAGCCCTAGGTTGAAGTGAGCCTGCTCCCCACCGGCCGCACCCTTGACCCGCACGACCAGACACGTCCGCGAGGTCAGGTCGACCCCGACGTCGGAACCGAACCAGCCACAGTTGTTGTAGCGCAGGCTCAACGCCCCACCCGTGACCACACCGGCACCGCCACCGTCCAGGAAGCAGTTCCCGCCGGTCCACTTGCCGAGGTCGTTCGTGGAGGGGTAGGCCGGCGTCCCGTCGAAGTTGTCCAGCACCAGCCCGGTCGGCGGCGGTGTCGCCGCGTTGGTGGTCACCGAGACCGTGTTGCTGGCGGCGGACCGGTTGCCGGCCGCGTCACGCGCCTTCACCGTGTAGGAGTACGCCGTCGACGCGGTCAGACCGCTGTCGGTGAACGTCGTCCCGGTGGGGCTGCCGACCAACGCCGAGCCCCGGAACACCTCGTAACCGGTCACCCCGACGTTGTCCGTGGCAGCCGTCCACGACAACGAGACCGTGGTGTCGGTCTTCGCGGGCGACGACAGGGTCGGGGTGCTCGGCGCGGTGCAGTCACCCGAACACCCGCTCGTGGTGCCCGAGACCGCGGCCGACAGACCGGACTGGTTGCCCGCCGCGTCGACCGCACGCACCGTGTACTGGTACGTCTGTCCCGGCGCACGACCAGTGTCGGTGAACGAGGTCCCCGACGGCGAGCCGGCCAGGACGCCGTCGCGCAACACCTGGTAGCCGGTCACCCCCACGTTGTCCGTGGACGCCGACCACGACAGCGAGACGCTCGTGTTCGTCACCCCGGACACCGCGAGGTTCGACGGCACCGAGGGCGCGGTGCAGTCGCCCGTACACCCGCCGGTGGTCATGCTCCCGAGGTTGACCCAGCCGTCCGTGCCCTGGTTGGCGTTGGCGAACGACAGCGGCAGGGCCGGGCGCCACTGGTCGATGATCCAGTCGGTCAGCCGGCTGGCGGCCGGACGCGCGCGCAGCACCTCGGGCGTCACGGTCTCGAGGGGGTTGCGGACCTTCAACACGAGGCTGTACGAGCCCGCGGGCACGCCGGCCGTGCTGACGTTCGCGGAGAAGGTGATTGGACGGCCGAAGTCGAGATAGGTCGGGTCGCCGCCCACGTTCCAGTCGGGGAACGCCCGGATCTTCAGCGGCTGCACCTGCCGCAGGTCCCAGTTGGTGTCCCAGGTCTTGACGATCGCCCCGGACGCGTTGCGCAGGCCGATGACCGTCGTCCACGGGTAGTAGAACGGCGCCACGCCGTTGTTCTGCATGGTGACGCCGACCTTGAACGTACCCGAGGCGGTGCTGTTGAAGTTGGCCTGCGGGATGTGCAGGTTGTAGCCCATCTTGCGCACACCCGCGGCCACCTTCGCGTCGCCGGTGCTGTAGCCGCCGGCTCCGGTCTGGTTGATCATCCAACTGATGTGGGTGAGCTCGGTCGCGGCGAGCACGTCGTCGACCTGTCCACCGCCGCCCGGCCAGTTGGCGTACAGGCTGCCCTGGATCTCAGGTCTGGCCTCGCCGCCGATCGACTGGGTGACCCACCGGTTCTCGGTGCCGGTGTTGAGCTGCAGTTGGAGGAACGCGTCGTCCCAGCCGTTCATCGAGACCGGCAGGGTCATCCCCTTCAACGCGTTGCCGCGCCACTCCTTGTAGGGCCAGGAGTCGTCGTGGAAGCCGATGTTCGCGTTCTCGGTGCCGGCCAGTGGGTAGCGGACCTCGAGCTGGATGTTGCTGAAGGCGCTGTCGAACGCGCCCACCAGCGTGCGGATGGTGGTGTCGGTGGGCATCAGGTTCGGGTAGCCGTCGGCCGTGTCGCGGTCGTAGGGCCAGGTGTGCCATTCGCCCCAGAGGCCGACCAGGCCCATCGTCATGAAGCCGATGCGCGGGTCCGCCGTGCCCCCGGGGCCGGCCCGGTCGTAACGGGCCGCGAACGCGTTGATGAAGCTGGTGAGCGCGGCGATGACGTCAGGGTCGTCGTAGTCCGGGCTGACGGTGCCCCAGAAGCCGTTGGTACGCAACGCCATCCTGCCGTTCAGACACGGCGGGATGCCGTTGCCCGGGTGCGTTCCGCTGCCGCCGGGATACTCGACGTAGAACCGGAACGCGACCTGACGGCCCCAGACCGCCGCCTCGTCGAGCGCCTTCTCGAAGACGCTCCAGTCGAAGACCGAGCAGCTGGTGGGGTCCTTCATCACCTCGTTGAGGGCGAAGTAGCTCCAGACCAGGCCGCCGGGGTACTTCGCGCCCAGGTTGTCGCCGGGAAAGAGATAGGGCGCGAAGCCCTTGAGCGGTTGTCCGAGCGGAGCGTCGGCGTAGGTGTAGGTGTGGGTGGCCAGGCTCGTGTCGGGTCCAGGGCCGGCCGGCGGGCGGGACGGTGGGCCCGCCGGCGCGGCGACCGCGGTGCTCGACGCCAGCAGCAGGGTGAGCACCGCGGCGCTGGTGACGAGCAGCTTGCGTAGTGATGCCATGAACCGTGTTCCCTTCGGGACGGAGTTAGGAACAGGTGCGGGGGGTGCGTGCCGTCAGCGGGTCGTGACGGCACCTAGGTGCAGCCAGCCGGACTGGTTGTCCTGGCCGGTGTTGGCGAACCGCAACGGGATGCCGTTACGCAGGGGGTTGGGCACGCGCAGGACGATGTCGTAGCGGCCGCGCCGCAGGCCGTGGGTGTCGATCCGGGCTGACAGCAGGGTGGGATCGGCGCCTGGCTGGATGCCCGCGACGGACCACGGGGTGTGCCAGCGCCTGACGACGTGGCCCCGGCTGTCGACGGCGGCGAGCTCGACCGGCCAGTCGTAGTAGAACGGCGCGGCGCCGCGGTTGGCCACCTTGACGGAGACGCGGTCGCCGGACAGCGCGGCCTCGGTGACGGTCAGCTCGTAGCCCAGGGCGTTGGAAGCCGCCAGGGCACGGGCCTTGTTGTCGCCGGAGTAGCCGTCGCCCGCGAACGCCGCGTGGTTGATGAGCCAGGAGGCGTGGGTCTGGGCGACCGAGTCCGCGTAGTCCTCGTACTGGCCGCAGCTGACCGGCTCGTCCCACAGGCACGACTGGATCTCGGGGCGCAGCTCGCCGCCGATGGGCTCCTCGCGCCACTTCTCGGTCACGCCCTGGTCGATCAGGCGCTGCACGAAATGCCACGACTGGTTGGGCAGGGTCTCGAAGGCGAACGAGTCGTCGTGGTAGCCGATGCCGAGGGTCCTGTTCTCGGGGCTGGGATAGCGGGCCAGCAGGCGGGTCTCGTCGAACGCGGCCTCGTAGCGGCCGAGCACCCGGGTCAGCACGTCGGTGCCGGGCATCCAGTTCTCGGGTTGGGTCCAGCCGTCGTACGGCCAGGTGTGCCATTCGCCCCAGAAGCCGACCAGGCCGAGGGTGATGAAGCCGATCCGCGGGTCACCGTCGTAGCGCCGGCCGAGGGCGGTGATGAAGCTCTCCAGCGCTGACACGAGCCGCGGGTCGGCGTAGTCCGGCGAGACGCTGACGCCGTTGTTGCCGAAGTCGGGGTACGGGCGCGTGACCAGGCCTTGGTCCAGCAGGTACTGCGGGATGCCCGTCGGCTTGCCCGGGTAGTCGAGGTAGAAGCGGAACACGGCCTGGTGGCCGCGCGACGCGATGTCGTCGAGCTGCGCCTCCAGTGCGTCCCAGCGGAACTGCTTCGGGCCGGTCATCACGTCGCGCAGGGGCAGGTAGAACCACTCCATGCTGTACGGGAACGTCTCGTAGTCGCCGGCGTACGGCAGGAAGCCCTTGAGGGGGTTGTCGGCGGGCGCGGGAGCGTAGGCGAGCTGCGTCCACCGTGGATGTGACGGCGGATGGGCGACGGCCGGCGTGCCGCTCGCGACGACGAGGGTCGCCAGCAGGGCTATGGACAGGCGCAGGGCGCGACGGATCATGATCGCGGCCTCCTCGGCAGCTTCTGAAGTAATACGAAGAGGTGTTGACAAAATTCCGAAGGTCTACATCATTATTCGAGAACGGGGCGGCTGGCAAGAGCCAACCGAGCTCTGCTTGCCGAGGATCGAAATCAGAGGCGATCTATGAGAACGACGAAACGGCGCGACGACCGTCGTGCGGCGTGGTGGTTCCTGTTGCCGGTGCTGGTGGGCTTCGCGGTCTTCTACGGCTACCCGGCCCTCCGCGGCGCCTGGTACTCGGTCACCGACTACACGATGCTCAACCAGCCCTCGTTCGTGGGCGCCGACAACTACACGGAGCTCGCCCGCGACGGCGAGTTCTGGCACTCGCTGCTCGTCACCGTCTGGTACGTCGTCCTCAACATCGGCTCGCAGACGCTGCTCGCGCTGGGCGTCGCGTCGCTCATGCACCGGCTGACCCGGTCGACGGTGCTGCGGGCGGCGTTGCTGCTGCCGTGGCTCGTGCCCAACGTGACCGTGGGTCTGCTCTGGATGTGGCTGTTGGACACCAACCTGGGGTTCGTCAACCATCTGCTGACCTCGCTCGGCGTCGGCCCGGTCGGGTTCCTCACCGACGCGGCCTGGGCGATGCCGTCGGTCGCGGCCATCAACACGTGGGCCTACACCGGATACACGGCGCTGCTGCTCTACGCCGGGATGCTCCAGATACCGCAGTACCTCTACGAGAGCGCCGCGATCGACGGCGCCAACGAGTGGCGGATGTTCCGCCGGATCACGCTGCCGCTGCTGCGGCCGGTCCTGGCGCTGGTCCTCGTGGTCTCGCTGATCGGGTCGTTCCAGATCTTCGACACGATCGCGGTCACCACGTTCGGCGGCCCGGTCTCGGCGACCCGGGTCATCTACTACTTCATCTACGAGCAGGCGTTCCGCTACTTCCACATGGGCTATGCCGCGGCGGCGGCGATCTGCCTCGCGCTGATCCTCGGCGTGCTCACCGCGATCCAGATGCGCCTGCTGCGCGCGTCCCGGTCGGACCTGGCGTAGGGGGCCGCACGCATGCGTACTCGTCGAAAGCTCAGTGCCGGTCGGGTGTTCGCCTGGATCGCGATGATCACGTTCGTCGTGGTCACGGTGTTCCCGTTCTGGTGGATGGTCCGGACCGCGCTCACCCCGGCCGCCGACCTGTTCACCGACAACGGCAGCCTGTTGCCGCACGACCCGACGTTCGTCAACTTCCTCCGGGTGCTCGGCCTGACCACGGAGGCCGAGGCCCGCGCGGCCGGCGGCTCCGGCGCGAAGATCGACTTCGCCCGGTACCTGCTCAACTCCGTCATCTACTGCGCGCTGATCGCCGGGTTCCAGACGCTGTTCTGCGCGATGGCCGGATACGCCTTCGCCCGGCTGCGCTTCCCGGGCCGCGACCCGGTCTTCGCGATCCTGATCGCCGCGCTGATGGTCCCGCCGATCTTCACGCTGCTGCCCAACTTCATCCTGGTCAAGGACCTCGGCCTGATCAACACGATGGCCGGCATGGTCGCGCCGACGATCCTGATGACGCCGTTCGCGGTGTTCTTCCTGCGCCAGTTCTTCCTGTCGCTGCCGCGCGACGTGGAGGAGGCGGCCATCCTCGACGGCAACGGCCCGTGGGGCATCTTCTGGCGCATCGCGCTGCCGATGAGCCGCGGCCCGCTGATCACCATCGGGCTCACGACGATCGTCTGGGCCTGGAAGGACTTCCTGTGGCCCCTGCTGGTCGGCCGCGGTGAGGAGAACCGCCTCGTCACCGTCGCACTCGGCGTGTTCCGCCAGCAGTCGCCCAACACCGCACCCGACTGGACCGGCCTGATGGCCGCCTCGACGCTCTCGGTGCTGCCCGTCCTGATCCTGCTGGTCTTCATGGGCAAGCGGCTCGTCCAGTCCCTGAACTTCACCGGTAGCAAGTGACCCACCCCCACTCCCCCCGCAGAGAAGAGGACGAGATGATCCGCAGATCACGTGCCGGGGCAGCGCTGCTGTCCTTGGCCATGGCCGCCGGCCTGGCCGCTTGTGGTAGCGGCGACTCCGGCGACGAGGCCGGTGGCGCCGTCACGCTGGACTACTGGCTGTGGGACGACAACCAGAAGGCCTCGTACCAGGCCTGCGCCGATGCCTTCCACACCTCGAACCCGAACATTACGGTCCGGATCACACAGTCGGCGTGGGACCAGTACTGGCAGAACCTGACCACCCAGCTCGCCGCCGGCGAGGCGCCCGACGTGTGGACCAACCAGGGCTCCTACTACCCGCAGTTCGTCACCTCGGGTCAGATCCTCGACCTCCAGCCGTACGTCGACGCCGACAAGGTCGACCTGTCGCAGTACCAGGGCGGCCTGGCCGACCTGTTCGTCAAGGACGGCGCCCGCTACGGCCTGCCGAAGGACTGGGACACCATGGCCCTGGTCTTCAACACCGAGCACCTCAAGGCGCAGGGCGTCGACGCGGCCACGCTGAAGGACCTGACCTGGAACCCCACCGACGGCGGTACGTTCGAACAGCTCATTGCCAAGGCCACGGTGGACAACGCGGGTCACAACGGCCTCGACCCGGCGTTCGACAAGTCGAAGGTGAAGACGTTCGGCTTCCTGCCCGAGTTCAAGGACGGGTCGCAAGGTCAGAACGGCTGGGGCAACTTCGCGGCCTCGCTCGGCTTCACCTACCTCGACAAGAACCCGTGGGGGACGCAGTACAAGTACGACGACCCCCGGCTGGCCCAGGTGATCGACTGGTACAAGTCGCTGATCGCCAAGGGCTACAGCCCGGCGCTGGACAAGGCCTCCACGCTCGCGAACGACGCGCTGATGAACGCGGGCAAGGGCGCCATCACCATCACCGGCTCCTGGATGATCAACAGCTACCTCGGTGACACCGCGAAGGTGAAGTTCGCCTTCGCGCCGCTGCCGGCCGGCCCGCAGGGCCGCAAGTCGGCGATCAACGGCCTGTCGGACGCGATCTGGACCGGCACGGAGCACAAGGACGAGGCCTGGAAGTGGGTCAAGTTCCTCGCCTCTCCCGACTGCCAGAACATCGTCGGCGGCAACGCCGTGGTCTTCCCTGCCATCAAGGACGCCAGCGAGAAGGCGCTCGACGCCCACAAGGCCAAGGGACGCGACGTGCAGGCCTTCATCGACGAGGCCTCGGCGCCCGGCGGCACGTTCTTCCTGCCCATCACCGACCACGGCAGTGAAGTCAGCCAGATCGTGCAGGACGCCATCCAGTCGGCCGTGCTCGGCCAGACCGACTCGGCCTCCGCGCTGAAGAAGGCCAACGACCAGGTCAACGCGCTTTTCAAGTAGCCCGACCCGGTGCGGCGGGGCTGGTCGCCCCGCCGCGCCTCTCACCTCGCCGAGGAGAACGATGGCACTGCTGATCGAGCTGGCCGGGCGCACCTTCGCCCTCGAACACGACGGCACCGGCAGCCCGCAAGCAGCCGACGGGGGTCTGATCCTCCCGCCTGGACGCGTCGCACTGTTGCACGGACTGGGCGACGCCCTGTTCTACCGGCACGGGCAGAACTCCTGGAGCCCCTGCGGTTGGCGGCGGCTGAGCGAGCCACCGCTGCGCATCGCCAACCCGCAACGGCGCGTCACGGCCGACGACGACGTCTGGGACGACCCGGCGCGCCACCACTCGTCGGCCGTGGCCGCGCTCGACACCGGCGACGGCAACGTGCTGCTGCTCGGTGGGCTGGGCCTGGGCACGCCGCGGTTGACCGCCGACCGCGACACCTTGGCCGGCTGGTACGAGCGCGGTGCTGCCCCGTGGTTCGCCGCCTACGGCCCTGAGGAAGAGGTGTTCGCCGCGTACACGCGGCAGCTGTCGGCACGGCTCGGCAGCAGCACCCGCCGGGCGGGAAACGTCTGGTGCTCCTGGTACGCGTACTACGAGGCCATCACCGAGCAACAGCTCGCGAAGGACATCAACGACCTGCGCGGGCTGCCGTTCGACGTGGTGCAGGTCGACGACGGCTGGGAGCGGCTCGTCGGCGACTGGCAGCCCAACCACAAGTTCCCGTCGGGCATGCGGGCGCTGGTCGACCGGATCACCGACGTCGGAATGGTCGCGGGGCTGTGGCTGGCGCCGTTCATCGCGCTGCCCACGGCTTCGGTGCCGCGTTCGCTTCTGCTGCGCGACGCTCGGGGCGATCTGGTGATCGCCGGGCACAACTGGGGCACGGGATATCACGCCCTGGACCTGTCGCGCCCTGACACCCTCGACTATCTCGGCTCGCTGATCCACCGGGTCGTCCACGAGTGGGGTTTCCGCTATCTCAAGCTCGACTTCATCAATGCCGGAGCGGTGCCGGGGGTACGTCTCGACGACGCCGAGCGCGAACAGACGTACCGGGCTGCCCTGGCCCTCGTGCGTCAGGTCGCCGGCGACGACGTCTACCTGCTCGGCAGCGGCGCGATCCTGCTGCCGTCGCTGGGGATCCTCGACGGGCTGCGCAGCGGACCTGACGTGGCGCCGATGTGGCAGAACTACGCGAGCGACGACCCGTCCGACGCGATGGCCCGCAACGCGGTGGTCAACACGCTGCACCGCCTGTGGCACCAGCCGTTGGCCGAGGTCGACCCCGACGTCATCTATTTCCGCAGCCGGTTGAACCTGCTCACCGACCAGCAGCTCGCGTGGCTGCGCGACCTGGCCGACGTGAGCCGCTTTCGCGCGGTGTCGGACCCGCCGAGCTGGCTGACGCCCGGCGAGCTCGACGACATGGTGTCCTACCTGTCGTCGCGGCCGGAGGTTCGGCGGCTCGGTCGCTACGAGTACACGATCGACGGACGGGCGGCCGACTTCACCGGGGCGGTCCTGCCGTCGTCGGCCGCGTACCCGATTTCGTGAGGTTGCTATTTTGTAAAGGTCAAAGCGTATTAGCGCGGCCTGCCGCGCCCAGGAAAAGGGATACAACGTGACAGAACTGGCGACGACCGGCGCGGACCTGTCGCGGCTGCGCGAGCTCAACTCGCTGAGCATCGTGCGTGCGCTGCGTCAGCACCCGCCGTCCACCGTCACCGAGCTGTCGCAGCGCACGGGACTGTCCCGGCCAGCCGTCGACGTCATCGCTCAGGGGCTGGTAACGGACGGCTGGGCCAGCGTGCTCGAGCCCGGGGCCAGCAGCGCGGTCGGGCGGCCGGCACGCCGCTATCAGTTCCGGGCGGACGCCGGCCACGTGCTCGGCGTCGACGTAGGTGCGCACAAGATACTGGCTCTGCTGGCCGATCTCGACGGCAACATCCTGCGCACGGTGCGGCACGCCGTCTCGCCCGATGCGGGACCCGACGAGCGGCTGGCCGAGCTCGACAGCGTGATCAACGCGTGCGTGTCGGAGGCCGGCAAGTCGTTCGGCGACATCTGGGCGGTGACGGTCGCGGTCACCGGTGCGGTGGACGCGTCGGGTCAGACCAGCTTCTTCACCCCCCTACCTGGTTGGCAGCAGGTCAACCTGGCCAGCCATCTCGGCGCCCGGTTCACCTGCCCGATCCTTGTCGAGAACGACTGTAAGTTGGCGGCGTTGGCCGAGCGTTGGAAAGGCGCGGCCCGCGACGCGGACGACATCGTCTACATCCTCGGCGGCATGCGTACCGGCGCCGGCTTGATCATCGATGGGGTCCTGCGCCGGGGTTTTGGTGGCGCCGCGGGCGAGATCGGTGCGCTGAAGCAGGTGAAGTGGCTCAACGCGCCGGCGCACCTGCAGAACTGCGCGGGCGTCCCGTCGACGGTGAGCCCGGACGACGCGGCGGCGTGGGTCTTCAACGCCGCCCGCGACGGGAATCGGGCGGCGCGAGCGGCGGTCAACCGCTACGTCAAGGACCTGGCGGTGGGGGCCGCGGCGCTCGTGCTCACCCTGGACCCGCAGGTGGTCGTCTTCGGCGGCGGCTTCTCGCGGTCGGCGGACCTCGTGCTGGACCCGCTGCGCAACGAGCTCGCCCGGCTGTGCATCCGGTTGCCGGAAGTCCGCGCCTCAACGCTCGGCGCGGACTCCGTGGCTCTCGGTGCGTTGAAGCTGTCGCTCCAGGAGGTGGACGACCGGCTGCTCAGCGCGGGCCTCTCGGCGCCGGTGGCGCCCCGCCGCCAGTGACGGTCAGCCCCACTGGCCGGGCTGGTAGTCGCCGGCGGGCTGCTGGGTGATGACGTTCACCCGGTTGAAGGTGTTGATGATGGCGATCGTCAGCACGAGGGACGCCAGCTGGTCGTCGTCGTAGTGCTTGGCCGCGTTGGCCCAGGCCTCGTCCGTGACCCCACCGCCGGCGTCGGCGATGCGGGTGCCCTGCTCGGCGAGCTCGAGCGCGGCCCGCTCGGCGTCGGTGAACACGGTGGCCTCGCGCCAGGCGGCGACCAGGTGCAGCCGGAGGGCGGTCTCACCGGCGGCCGCGGCGTCTTTCGTATGCATGTCGACGCAGACCCCACAGCCGTTGATCTGACTGGCCCGCAGGCGGACGAGCTCCTGCGTCGCGGCGGGCAGGGTCGAGTCGGCAGCCGCCTTGCCGGCGGACGAGAGGTACTTGAACGCCTTGGCCGCGACCGGGCTACCGAACATGTTCAAACGAGCTTCCATGGTGCGCACTCCTGTGCCGTGGGGTTGATGCCTACCCCCATCCGACGAGAGCGCTCGCGCAAATGTGAGGCGACCTAAGCACGGTGCCGACCGACGACGCCGGTCTCTGGTCGGTCGATCGCCGCCGCGCGGTCGTTGGCCGTCACCGGGCTTTCGCTGTCGGCTCGATCGTTCGTAGCCGGCCGATCCACGGCCACCACACGGCCGTTGGCCCCTGCCGGACTTTCGGCTCCGGCTCGCTCGTTGGCCGAGACCCAGTCCGGCCCTTCGGACGGGTTCGCGGCTTGGGTTTCCGCCTCGGCTTCCGCCAGGTCCGTCGGGGCCTCCGCCGCCGCGCGGGTCCAGGGGGACGGTGGCTCGGTCGGCTCGTCGGCCGGTGGCGGTGCGGCCAGCGGCGGGAGGTGCACCCGGGCGTCGACCGCTTCGGCCAGCAGCAGGGCGGCCGCGAAGCTGCTCGGGCGGGCCGCCGGGTCTGGGTCCAAACAGGACAGGCAGATGTCGGCGACCTCCGCCGGCAGGCCCGGGATCACCGGCAGTTGCGGTGGCACTACCGGCGGGGCCGCGACCCGGCGTCCTGACATGAGCAGCGGTGGGAACGGAAGCCGTCCGGAGAGGCAGAGGAAGAGCAGGACGCCGAGCGCGTACATGTCGCTGGCGGGGGCCGCCGGCAGGCCGCGGAAGCGCTCGGGTGCGATGAACGCCGGCGTGCCGACGATCGCGCCGTCGGAGTGGCCGTCGGTGCTGCCCGCCGTGATGGAGATGCCGAAGTCGAGGACCTTGACGCCGTACGGGGTCAGCACGACGTTCGCCGGTTTGACGTCCCGGTGCACGAGCCCGGCCAGGTGCGCGGCGGCGAGCGCGGCGCTGACCTCGGCGCAGACCCGCACCGCGATCTGCCAGTCGAGGGCGCCGGCCCGCAGGTGCTTGGCGAGCGTCTCACCCTCGGCGAGCTCCATGACGATGTAGCGCATCTCCGGGCCCTCGGGGACGCTCCAGACGCCGATGTCGAACACCTCGGCGATGTTCGGGTGACCCAGCGCCGCCACGGACCGGGCTTCCGCCAGCACCACCTCGTCGGGTGACGCGGCGTCCCCGGCGATCACCTTGACCGCGACCGGCCGGCCGAGCGTCTCGTCGCGACCGCGCCACACCTCGGAGGCACCGCCGATCGCGATCCGGCGCTCGAGCCGGTATCGGTCGTTGAGACGCCGCTCCTCGTTCATCGCAGACAAGAGCTACCCAGCCATCGGAGACAGAAAACCCTCAGGAAATGGTCGCGAAGACGATGACGTTGTCGAGATAGTTGTGGGCCTTCGCGTCGAACTTGCCGCCGCACGTGACCAGGCGCAGACCGGCTCGCTCGTTCGGGCCGTACACGAGGTCGGTGGGGAACTTGTTCTTCGGGTACGCCTTGACGCCGTCGACGATGAAGTTCACCCGACTGCCGTCCTTGCGCTTGATCATGATTGTGTCGTTCTTGCGCAGCTCGCCCAGGCGGAAGAAGACCGCGGTGTTCTCCTTGGTCGTCACGTGTCCGACGACCACCGCGTTGCCGATCTCGCCGGGCGAGGCGCCCAGGGAGTACCACCCGGCCATCTCGGCCTTGTCCAACGGCGGGACCTGGAGCGTGTCGTCCTCGTTGAGGCCGAGATTCATGATCTTGGCCTTCACGCCGATCCGGCTGATGTGGATCGAAGCGGGCTCCGAGCGCGCGAGCTGGGCGGGTTCGGCGGTCTTGGTGGCCTGGGCGGTCGCACTGCCGGTCGGTGCCGGGACGGGATCGAACATCGGTGCGTCCGCGGCGGCCGGCTGCGGCGGGGTGGGCGTCTCGCTGAAGGACGCGCCGACCAGGCCCGCTCCGGCCAGGGCTGTCACGGCGACGAGGACGGCGCCGGCGGCGCGCCACAGTTTGTCGTGGCGGCCGCCGGTTTTCCCCGTCGTGAAATCAGGCCAGCGAGCCATCGGTCCGGCGACGACGCAGGAGAACGAGCCCACCGAGCGACGCCGCGCCCAGCAGGGTGCCGCCCGCGGTGAAGAGCTTGACGTCGGTGCTGCTGCCACCAGCGCCGCCGTCGACCCAACCCTTGGGAGCGTCGCACTCCTTCGCGTCCTCGCCACCGCCCGGCTTGCCGTGCTCGTCGGCCTTGGCCGATTCGGGCTTGCCCTTGGCTTCGTCGCCCGGCTTGGCCTCGGCACCCGGCTTGGCCTCGTCGCCCGGCTTGCCGTGCTCGCCACCCGCGGCCGCGCACGCCTGCGGCCAGTCGTGGCTGCCGGGCTCGTCCGCCATCGCGACGCCGGGCGCGATGAGCAGCGCCGCACCGCCGAGCGCGGCGGTAGCGATGACCTTGCCCAAGAACTTCTTCGACATGATTCGATGTACCTTCCCTTGCCCAGTGCCCCTTTTGCCCGACGAAAGTCGAGCCATGACCGACACTAACCCGTCTGCGAAGTTTGTTCCCTTTTGATCGGTGAACTTCACTTTTGCCGCTTGTGGGACTGGAGTTGTGTTACGGACACGCGGGACAGGAGGTGCAGAAAGGGCCCGTTGCGCTCTGAAAAGCGCCAAAAGGTGGGGTTTGCGCCAAGGGTTGGAGGCTCCTCGCGCGAGGATTTCGCCCGCCGGCACTCCTCGGGCGGGCGCAGTGCGCGGCTCCGCAAGCCCGGCGCGGCCAGCAGCTTCTCCGCTAATGCTGCGATGTCGCCTCAGGCCACAATGGCGTCTCGTCCGCGGTGGACCGGGTGAGGTCCGGCGTCGTCGAGCATGGCGTCAGCGAAGTCCGTGCCCCACAGGTCCCGCACCGCGCAGCTGTGGCCAGGGCACGTTCAGTCGACCGTCCCCGGTGGATCGTCGGGCGGCGGCTCCGTGTGCCGGCGCAGGCCTTCGCGCTCGCGCGAGTGCCGGTCGAAGCGGCGCATGGCGTCTGCCACCCGCGCGTCGTCGGCACCGGCGATCGGCTCGCCCATCAGCTTCGCCGCGATCGCCTTCGGATCCAAGGCGTCCACGATCATCGAGTGTAGGCAGGGCCACCGGTCGGTGCGACCGGCGGCCCGCTCGCCCTCAGGCCGGCAGGGTCCAGCGCTGGTTGGCTACGCCTGCGCAGTCCCAGATCTGGATCTGGGTGCCGTCGGCTGTGCCGCCCCCCGCCACGTCGAGGCAGCGGCCCGACTGTGGGTTGACCAGCGAGCCGTTGGTGCCCGATCGCCAGACCTGGGCGCCCGTGCCGTTGCAGCCCCAGAGTTGCACGACCGTGCCGTTGGCGGTGCCGCTCGAGCGCACGTCCAGGCACTTGCCGAGGCCGCGGATCGTGCCGTCCGCGCCGATCGTCCAGCGCTGCGCGCCCGTGCCGTTGCAGCCCCAGATATGGATCTTCGTGCCGTCGGCCGTACCGCTGGCGTTGATGTCCAGGCACTTGTTCGTCGCCGCGCTGACCACCTGGCCGGTGCGACCCCCGCCCGGGATCGAGACGCCGAACCGCTGCTGCGCCTTCTCGAAACCGGCGAAGCCCAGGCCGGATCCCGCGACCCGCGTGGTGGTGCCGCGCGCGGTCACGGTGCCGTCGCCGCGGTCCAGGTAGACCGGGCCGCCGCTGTCGCCGGGACGCGCGGCGATCTGGCCGTCGAGCTGCGTGGCCTCCCACAGCCGCTGGGAGTCCGTGCCCTCGAACCGGACCTGGAGGTTGCAGATCTGCCCGCCGACCGTGTTCGCGCTGGTGTAGCCCGACTGGCACAGCCGCTCACCGACGAAGGGCGCACCGCCGCCGGTGACCGTGAGCTGCTGGTTGCTGTTGCCGCCGCCCACGTAGATGCGGTTGCTCACCGCGTTGCTCGGGATGACCAGCACGTCGTACGTGTTGTCGTCGCCGCCGATGGTGCCGATGAGCTCGCCGGCGCCGTCGGTGATCCGGTTGCCCGGCTCGCCACAGTGGCCGGCGGTCAGGACGGCCGGGCCGCTCGGAGTGTTGACGCCGTAGCCGGCGGTGCAGCCGGCGCCGATGCTCGTGTTGATGATGCGGGCACCGCCCGACCATGGCGTGGTGTCGTCACCGCGCGACACGGGCGTCAGCCGGTCCTCGACGCTGAGGGTGACCGGCACGTCGACCGCCGCGAGGGTACGGGCACGGACGGCGTCCACCTTGACGATCAGGCCCGAGCCGTCGGGTCGCGCCTTGATGCCGTGGAAACCGGGGTCTGAGCGCAGTCGCGCCTCCAGCGTCGCGGACGCGGCCAGCAGCTCCACCTTGGAGTGCGCGGCGCTCGCTACGCGTACCGGCGCGATGGTCCTGGCCCGCGCGATGGCGGTGGCCACCGAAGCCGGCACGGCGCCCTTCCACCACACGGTCACCGACTTCTCCTCGATGACGATGGACGCGAGGCCGGAGGACGGGGAGGCGGCCGCGCGGACCACCGTCGCGGCCTCGATCAACGGCAGCTGGGAGCGGCCTTCGGAAGCCTGAGCGGGCGCGGCGGCGCCGAGCACCAGGACAAAAGCCAGGGCCGCGATTCTTCGTGAGGTCATGGGCGTGGCTCACTCCTTCGACGAGCGGGGACGGTCGCTCTGCCGGTCTTTGTCGCACCGGACCCGGCGCGGCGGCAACCGTCGGAATTCCGCGCCTTGACCGGTCGCACGCCGGTCCGTATGGTGCCGCGCCCGTCAGCGCCAGTCCCAGGCGATCCCCAGCACGCCGGAGTCCACGCCGGACGCGATGAGGTGCACGGCGTGGTGCCGGCTCAGCGCCAGCCCGCCGATCACGTGCCGCTGGTCGGCCAGGTCGAACTGGGCGAACGCGTGCGTGCCGGCCGGCAGCGCGGCGGGGTGGAACTGCACCTCCAGCAGGCACTGCTCGGCCGGATAGCGGAAACCGAACGCGAACTCGGAGCACCGGGCCGCGCCCGGGTCGACCAGCCGGCTCTCGAACACCCAGGTGTCGCCGGCCCGCAGGGCCTCCTCGAAGACGAGCTCGTAGACCATCGCCGGTGCGGACCCGTGCACGAGCCGGCGGCCCAGGCGGCAGTTGCGCACTGCCTGGGTGCGCACGAGGTGCGGGTCGCAACCGCGGTCGCCGTACAAGCGGGCCACGTAGCGGTCGACGCCGTCCCGCAGCGCCCGGATCGCGGTGCGGACCCAGAGCGCCGCGAACCGCCCCTCGTCGTCGACGTCGACCCGCTGTTGGACGCTGACCAGCTCGAGGTCGTCGGCACGGGAGTCGGCCACGGCGTCGAGCAGCTCGGCGACGGGACCGATGTCCGCGAGGCCTTTCCGCACGCACGACAACCGGGAAAGCGCCCCGGGCGGCAGCGAGAGCACGTCTTCGAGAGCGGCCACTGTGGACTCATTGCCGGGACGGCACCGTCCGGTCTGCCAGTCGCTGAGGCTGGAGAGTGCGATGGAGACGCCGCGCCGCGCGAGATGCGCCCGCACCCGGTCGAGGGTCAGCCCACGGTCGCGGATCGCCTTCCGCAGCGCCAGGTGGAAGGGCCCGGTGTAGAGCACGCGGGACGCATCGATGTCGGTCAGTGTACAACCGGACCGGGCCTCCGCGTGGAGACCCGGTCCGGCCGCCGTTACTGGGACAGCTCGGCCACCTGGTCGGCGGTGAGCCGCAGTGCCGCCCCACGGACCGCGGCGGCCCCGGCCGGCGGGTCGGCCGGACGCCGCGTGTGCCAGTCGGTGACCGCCTGGTACGCCGCCACGACCGAGAAGAGCCGGTCCTCCGCATACGGCAGACCGCCCAGGATCGTGCCGATCGGCACACCGGCGGCCGTGAAGCCGATCGGGAAGGCGATCTCCGGCAGGCCGATGATGTCGAACGGGACCGGGCCCGTCTGGAGCACGACGTCGCACTTGTCGAAGATCTGGTCCAGCACCCGCTCCAGCAGCAGCACCTTGGCCCGCTGCCCGGTCAGGAATTCGTTGCCGCCGAACAGCGCGCCCTGCAGCCACCCTGTCAACGAGACGCCGAAACCGCGCAGGTCGTCACGCAGGTACGGCATGAACGGCTCGCTGCGCTCGGGCAGCCGCACGTTGTTGAAGGTGTTGCCGGTGAGCAGGTTCCACTCGTCCGGCAGCGGCACCTCGACCACGGTGGCGCCGGGAATCGCGGCCAGCGCGGCCAGGAACGCCTGGCGGGCCAGGGCGGTCGCCGACGTGCCGGTCGCGAAACCCGGCGGCACGCCGATCCGGGTGTTCCACCGCAGCTTGACCGAGCCGCGGTGGCGGACCGGCGTGGCCGCGTCGATCAGGTTCGGCACGTCCGGCAGGCCCTGCGTACGCGGGTCCTCCGGGTCCTCGCCCGCCATCGCCGTCAACATGATCGCGGCGTCCTTGGCGTCGCGCGCCAGCGGGCCGGGATGGTCACGGGTGTACGTCAGCGGGATGATCCCGTGCAGCGACACCCGGCCCATCGTCGGCTTGATGCCGGTCAGGTTCTGCGCGTTGGACGGCGCGGTGATCGATCCGCCCGTCTGGGTGCCGATGCCCGAGGTCACCATCCGGCCGGCGACCGCGGTGGCGGTGCCGGTCGACGAGCCGCCGGGGTCCTGGTTCGGGTTGGTCGGCGTCCACGCGTTGACCGTGGTGACCACACCGTCCGGAGTGGTCGCCCGCGTGGTGGCCAGCGGACCCATCTGCGTCTTGCCTACCACGATCCCGCCGGCCGCCTTGAGCCGCGCCACAGCCGTGGCGTCGAACGGCGGCACGAAGTCCTTGAACAGGAAGGAGTTCGCGGTGGTGTGCACCCCGGCGGTGTAGTAGTTGTCCTTGATGGCCAGTGGGATGCCTTCCAGCGCACCGCGACCGGGCCGCCGGCCGACAGCCGACCGCGCCTGCTCCGCCAGGACCAAGTTGAACGCCTTGTACGTGCCGTCGAACGCGGCGATCCGCGCCAGGTAGGCCTCGAGCAGTTCCTCCGGCCGCAGCCGCCGCTCCCGGATGAGCCACGCGGCCTCGGCGATGGTGAGCTCGGTCGGGTCGTCGAACGACTCCGGCCGTACGAACGCGTTCGGGTTGTCGAGACCTGGCTTCCTGGCGCCGGTCGCGCGGGCCACGGCGGGCAGTGCGACCGCACCCGCGGTGGTGACGGCCGCCAGGGCCGCGGTGCGGGCCAGGAAGGCCCGGCGGTCGACGGTACGGTCCGCGGGCTCCACGCTCATCACTTGCTCCACTCGGTGCTGATCGACGGGTAGAGCAGCGGCGCGGGCTGCTGCGACAGCGCGCGGGCGACAACGGGGTCGGTGCCGGCCGGCGCGGGCAACTGGTAGGCGGCGATCGCGGTGATCGTGCCCCGGACGAAGGACCGCAGCGAGGCCAGCACGGAGTCGCGTCCGGGCGCGCCGGTCTCCGGGTCGTCGGCGGTGCCCGGCGGCAACTGGTCGAGGTCGATTCCGAGGGAGGCAAGCCGGGTCCGGATGAACACATCCAGCTCGGCATCGGTCGGCGGGGTGGGCGCCATTGGCTCTCCTTGCACCGATGAATAGGTGAGAGCCAATCTGCGATCCGCCGATCACGGTACGATTACGCCAAGATCACGGCGCGGTGAATCGGTAAGGGGTCAGAGCACTGTGGTCACTGTCCGTCCCCACGCAGGAAGTCGAGCATGACCGACAGTGTCCGCTCTGGATCCTCGAAGCGGGCCGCGTGTCCGCCGGGCACCTCGACCAACCGGGCGCCGGCGATGCCGTCGGCGATCTCTCGTGAGTGGACCGGCGCCACGCACCGGTCCCCCGCGGCGACGACCACCAACGTCGGTGCCGTGACCCGGCCGAGGTCCGCCCGCACGTCGAGGCGCCCGCCGAGGTCCGTCTGGGCCACGGTGCCCGGGGCCGGGTCCGCGGTCAGCACCGCCGCGTACTGGCCGATCTGCTCGTCGGTCAGCCTCGCCAGGAACTCCTCGCCGAACGACATCCCGACCAGCAGCTTGCCCAGGTCGGCGTCGCCGCGCGCGAACATGGCACCCCAGAGCTCCAGGTTGAGCCGCAGGGTCGGCCGCGCCCGGGCGAAGCCGACGACGCTGACCAGCCTCGTGACCCGCGAAGGATGCCGGGCGGCCCCGGTGATCGCGATCGGGGCGCCGAGCGACGCGCCGCCGAGCGCGAACGTGTCCAGCCCGGCGGCGAGGGCGGTGGCGACCACCCGGTCGGCGAGGTCGGCCACGTCCAACGACGCCGCCGGCGGAGTGTCTCCGGAGCCCGGCAGGCTCGGCAGGACGACCGTGTGCCGGGCCGCGAGACCGTCCAGCACCGTGCCCCAGCTCTTCGCTCCGGTGCTGCCCGTGCCGTGCACGAGAACGAGGCCAGGGCCGGTGCCGCGCACGTCGTACGAAAGAGGTTCGATCACTTCTGAAACGTAGAGTCGCTAATCGCGTCGCGTACCCCGATTCCCGTAGAATTCCGCGGGGCGGAACGCTCATTGATTTATCTTCATCTTTTCGTAGTTAACGTTTACTCAAATAGCATCGCGCTCGGCTATGGGCTAGGAATGGTGACGTGAAATCCGATCCACCGGTTGCCGAAGTTCTGTCCGGCACCCAGGCCATGGTCCGGTTGGTCGCCGACCAGCTTCGCGCGGACGCCGCCGCCACTCTCGACACGGCCGCCCTGGTGTCGGGCTATCCGGGCTCGCCGTTGGGTGGCTTCGACCAGGAGCTCGCCCGCGTCCGCAAACAGTGGACCGACCTCGACGTGGTGCACGAGTCCGCGCAGAACGAGGAGCTCGGCGCGACGGCGGTCTGGGGCAGCCAGCTCGCGCCGCTGCTGCCCAATCCACGCCGGCAGGGCGTGCTCGGCGTCTGGTACGGCAAAGCCCCCGGCGTCGACCGGGCCGCGGACGCGTTGCGGCACGGCAACTTCACCGGCGCGCATCCGCTCGGCGGCCTGCTCGCACTGTGCGGCGACGACCCGACCAACAAGTCGTCGACGCTGCCGTCCGCGAGCGAGACCCTGCTCGCCGCGCTGGGCATGCCCGTCTTCCAGCCGTCGGACGTGCAGGAGATCCTCGACCTCGGGCGCCACGCGATCGGCGCGTCGCGGGCCAGCGGGCTCTGGGCGGCGCTGAAGCTGACGACGCAGGTGGCCGACGCGGTCGAGTCGGTGATCGCGGGTCCCGACCGGGTCAAGCCGGTCGCGCCGACGGTGCTGCACGAGGGCCGGCCCTACGTGCACCGGCCCAGCGCCGACGTGCTCGGCCAGGCGTCGCTCGACAAGGAGGCGACGCTGCAGGGGCCGCGGTTGGCGCTGCTGCTCGGCTACCTGCGGAACAACGGACTCAACCGCGTCGTGCACAGCTCGCCGGACGACCGGATCGGGCTGGTCGCGTCGGGCTCGGCCTATCTGGAGCTCCGGGACGCGCTGCGCCGCCTCGGGCTGGCCGACGCCGGGCGGGGCATCCGCCTGCTCAAGCTCGACGTCGTGTGGCCGCTGGAGCCCGACGCGATCCGCGGGTTCGCACAGGGGCTCGAGGAGATCCTGGTCGTCGAGGAGAAGGGGCCGTTCGTCGAGACCGGGATCAGAGACCTGTTGTACGACCTGGAGCGGCGTCCCGTCGTGCGGGGGAAGCGGGACGAGAGCGGCGCTCCCCTGCTGCCGACCGGCGGCGGGCTCGACAGCGACACGATCGCGACGGCCGTCGCCGCCCGGCTGCGGCGGCTCGGCATGCTGCCCGACGCGGCACCGGTGCGTCAGCGGACGGTCCGCACCGCGCTGCCGATGCTGGCTTCGCGTTCGCCGTTCTACTGCTCGGGCTGCCCGCACAACCTCTCGACCGCCGCGCCGCAGGACGCCCTCGTCGGTGCCGGCATCGGCTGCCACACGATGGTGCTCCTGCACCCGGAGCGGCGCGACCAGGTGGTCAGTGCGACCCAGATGGGCGGCGAGGGTGCGCAGTGGATCGGGCAGGCGCCGTTCGTCGAGGCCGGGCACATCTTCCAGAACATGGGCGATGGCACGTTCCACCATTCCGGCTCGCTTGCCGTGCGGGCGTCGGTGGCGGCCGGCACCAACATCACGTACAAGCTGCTCTACAACTCGGCGGTCGCGATGACCGGCGGCCAGGAGGTGCGGCCGGCGCTGTCGGTGCCGGACCTGACCCGGTGGCTGGCGGCCGAGGGCGTCCGCCGGGTGATCGTCACCACCGACGAACCCCAGCGCTACCGGGGCGTACGCCTGGCCAGCATCGCCGAGGTGCGCGACCGCACCGACCTGATGCGCGCCCAGGAGGAGCTCGCCGCGACGCCCGGTGTCACCGTGCTCGTGCACGACCAGCAGTGCGCCGCGGAGAAGCGGCGGCTGCGCGGCCGCGGCGACCTGCCCACGCCGACCCGGCGGATCATGATCAACGAGCGGGTGTGCGAGGGCTGCGGCGACTGCGGTCACAAGTCCCAGTGCCTGTCGGTGCGGCCGGTGGACACGGAGTTCGGCCGCAAGACCCAGATCCACCAGTCGTCCTGCAACGCCGACTACTCGTGCGTGCACGGCGACTGCCCGGCCTTCGTCGACGTGACAGTCGCCGCGCCGGTCGCCCGCCGGCCTTTGGCGCCCCCGGCCGTCGCGGATCCCACCGCGCCGGTGTCTTCGGACGCGACGATCCGGTTCGTCGGCATCGGCGGCACCGGCGTGGTCACCGCGGCCCGGCTGCTCAGCACGGCGGCGCACCTGGACGGGCGGCACGTGCGTGGTCTCGACCAGACCGGCCTGGCCCAGAAGGGCGGCCCGGTGGTCTCCGACGTGCGCATCCACGCGGACGACCGGCCGCGCTCCAACCGGGCCGCGCGCGGCGGCGCGGACGTCTACCTCGCGCTCGACCTGCTCGGCGCGACGGCGCCCGACAACCTGGCCGTGCTCTCCGCGGAGCGTACGGTCGCCGTGGTCTCGACCAGCGCGGTGCCGACCGGCGCCATGGTCATCTCGCCGGCGCAGCGGTTCCCGGAGCTGGAGGCGTTGGTCGGCGCCATCGACGCGCGCACCGACCAGGACCGCAACGTCTACCTCGACGCCGAGTCGCTGGCCGAGCGGCTCTTCGGCGACGGCATGCCGGCCAACCTGATCGTGCTGGGCGCCGCCTGGCAGCGCGGCCTGCTGCCGGTCTCCCGGGCGTCGCTGGAGCGGGCCGTCCGCGAGAACACCCGGAACGCGGACTCGTCGCTGGCGGCGTTCGGCTGGGGGCGCGCGGTCGTCGCCGACCCGGACGCGGTGCGCGCCGCGTTGGCACCGGCACCCCGCGTCGAGCCCGCACCCGACCCCGCCGTGGCCGACCTCGTCGCGCGGGTCGACACGGCCTCCGACCCCGAGCTCGCCCGGCTGCTGAGGATCCGGGTGGCGGAGCTGATCGCCTACCAGAACGCCGGGTACGCGCGGCGGTACGTCGACCAGGTCGCCCGCGTGCGCGAACGGGAGACGGCCCTGGGCACCGACGGCGGGCTGACCCGGGCCGTGGCCCGGCAGCTCCACCGGCTGATGGCCTACAAGGACGAGTACGAGGTGGCCCGGCTCAGCCTCGACCCCGCCCTCGACGAGGCGGTCGCCGCGGAGTTCGGTGCGGGCGCGCGCTACGCGTACAAGCTGCATCCTCCGGTGTTCCGAGCCCTCGGCATGCGCCGAAAGCTGACCCTGGGCCGCTGGTTCCGGCCGGCGTTCGTGGCCCTGCGCGCGCTGAGGCCGGTTCGCGGCACGCCGTTCGACGTGTTCGGCTACGCCCGGGTCCGCCGGCTGGAGCGTTCCTTGCTGGCCGAGTACGAGGCGGTCGTGGCGGACCTGGTCGCCGGGCTCACTCCGGCTCGCCATGCCCTGGCCGTGGAGATCGCCGAGCTGCCCGACCAGGTTCGCGGGTACGAGGACGTCAAGGTCGGAAACGCCGAGCGGTACCGCACCGAGCTGGCCACCCTTCGCGCCCGCTGGGCGGCCGAGGAAGGCGTTCTGGCGACGCGTTAGCATTCCCCGATTTTGATCATCAATATCTGGCGAGCGGTCATGCGACGCCTTGTCGGCGCGGTGATGATGGGTCTGGTCGTGCTGGGTGCCGCGGCGTGCGGGTCCGACGGCGGGAAGGCCGACGCGGCGGCGCCGTCGTCGTCCGCGGCGGCGCCGAGTGCCACCGCCGGCGGTTCCGACGGGACCGAGGCGGCGTGCAGGGAGGCCGTCGAGATGGGCGAGGCGGCCACGAAGGTCTTCACCACGAAGACCGAGGAGCTCCAGGCACTGGCCATCAGCGGCGGCGAGGACAAGACCGCCTGCGCCTGATCGACGACACGTCGCGGGTCCGTCACCGAGAGTATCGGCAGCGGGTCTCGGCTTACGGAGCGTGCTGAAACGCCCAGACGGGCCGAGACCGTCCCGCGCCTGGTCAGGGCCGCGTCAAGATGCGAGTTCCCCTCTCGCCAGCCTCAGGAACCTGGGTTACGGTGAGGCTCCTGCCCCCGATCCCCCCGGGAACTATGACTCTCTGTAAGGAAGCCGCAGACGCAGCCCCGCACGTCATAGAGGTCGGCGCCATCAAGCCGGCCCTGGTCCGTGCGGCGAGGCTGTTCGCCGAAACGGTTCTGGTCCCCACCAGCCTGCTCTACATCCTGTTGCACACCGCCGGCCTCCTGCCGGCGCTGCTGTCGGTCCTCGGCTGGTGCACGATCACGGTGGCGATCCGCTGGATCTCCGGCCGCCACCTGCCGGGCACACTGCTGGTCTGTGCCGGCTCGCTGTGCGCTCGCGCGAGCGTCGCGCTGGCGCTGTCCAGCGCCCTGGTCTACTTCGTGCAGCCGGTGATCGGCTCGCTCTTCATGGCGGCCCTGTTCCTCGGCAGCGCGCTGCTCGGCCGGCCCATCACCCAACGCCTGGCCCGCGACTTCGTCGCGCTGCCGGTGCAACTGCGCGATCACTCCGGCCTGAACCGGGTCTTCGCCCAGACAGCGGCGCTGTGGGGCCTCGGCCGGCTGATCGACGCCGGGATGAGCATCGGCTTCCTGCACATGGGCGTCGACTTCGCCATCCTGTCGCGCGGGGTGTTCAGCACCGCGCTCACGATCCTGTTCGTCGGCATCTGCGCGGCCTGGGGCATCCGCAGCCTGCGCCGCATGCCGGACGTGACCTTCCGCTTCGGCCGGGGACCAGCACCAGCCTGACCCCCGCAAAGCGGCCCCGCCGCGTCGCGGCGCCCACCGCGTTGCGGCCTGACCGAACGCGGCCCCTCCCGCCGCGTTGCGCCCTAACGCCTTGCGGCCTGAACCGAACATCGGCGGCACCGCGCTGGCCGGCGGCTCCGGCACGGTCATCGGTGCGCTGCTCGGCAGGTTCGTGCTGGACCTGAACCTCCACGTTGGACAGCGAAGGTTCTGGGACTACCCGGCGACAACGGCCCCGCGAAGTCCAAGCTGATGAACGTGATCTGCGGGGTGCGGGCCGACTCCGATTAACGTACGGACGTGCCTAGTCAGGCGCTCTTGTCCGGGCCGTCCTTTTTGCGAGGCGGCCCCTGCTTGGCCTGCGGCTGGTCGAGGTCCTCGCCGGCTTTGAGGCTCTTGAGGTCCTTGAGCACGGACTTCAACAGAATGGCATCGGTCTTCGACGTCTTCTCCTGGCCTTCTTCTGGCCCGGCCATGTGGTCCTCCCTCGAGGGGTTTTCCGAGCCGCATACCCGGATGACGACGCGCCATGCCGGACGACGCGATCACTCCGCGCGTTGCGTGACGCGTTCGCGGTGACCGGCGATCACGTCCGTGGTCGCGGCCGCCAGTGCGAGCACCATGAAGCCGATCGTCACGTACAGGCCGGTTCGGAAGGCCTCTTCGAAGTTGCCGCCTGTGGTGGCCAGGCGGCTGAAGAAGACCGCGCCGATCGCCGCGATGCCGATGGCCGAGCCGATGCGTTGGCCGGTCTGGAGGACACCGCCGGCGCTGCCCGCTTCGGCCACCGGCACCTGGCTCAGCGTGAGGTTCTGGTTCGGGCTGATGACCAGGCCGCTGCCGATGCCGGCGCAGAGCAGGGGCAGCGCGGTCGCGAAGCCCGCGCCACGGCCCTGGACGAAGTGCAGCGCCAGGAGCACCAGGGACAGGCCGCCGATCACCATGCACAGGCCCGTGACGACCAGGGCCCGGCCGTAGCGGTTGACGATCCGGCCGCCGAGCAGCGCGCCCGACGCCGAGCCTAGGGCGAACGGGGTCACCGTCAGGCCCGCCTCCAGGGCCGAATAGCGCAGTCCGTTCTGGAGGAACAGCGTGAAGATGAAGAAGGTCGTGGTGAAGCCGGCGAAGTAGGCCAGGGCCAGCAACGATCCCAGCGCGAACGAACGCCGTTGGAACAGCCGCAGGTCGACCAGGGGCGACGCGCGGCGGTGCATCTGCAGACGCTCCCAGCCGACGAACAGGCCGAGCACCGCCAGCCCGGCCAGGATCAGGATCCAGACGATCGGACCGTGCCACTGCCGCTCCTGTACGAGCGGCAGCAGCACCAACGCGACCCCCGCGCCGAGCAGCGCGACGCCGATCGGGTCGACGCCCCGCCGGGGTGCCTCCTCGCCGGTGTGGCCGGGGATCCACCGCGTGCCGAGCACGATCGCGACGATGCCGACCGGGATGTTGATGTAGAAGATCCAGCGCCAGCCGGCCTCGTTGCCCGCGATGGCGATGATCGCGCCGCCGAGCAGCGGGCCGAGGGCGGTGGAGATGCCGATCGTCGCACCGAGCGCCCCGAACGGCTTGCCGCGCTCGGCTGGCTTGAACATCTGCTGGACGAGGCCGGAGACCTGCGGGTTGACCACGCCGGCCGACGCGCCCTGGACGAGGCGCGCGCAGATCAGCCACAGCTCGCTGTCGGCCAGCCCGGCGGCCGCGCTGGCCGCGGTGAAGCCGGCCAACCCGACGACGAACAGCCGGCGCCGGCCGTGCGCGTCGCCGAAGCGTCCCGCGGGCACGAGCACCAGGCCGAAGGCGAGCGCGTACCCGGAGAGCACCCACTGCAGGCCGCCTGAGCTGAGGCCCAGGTCGGTCTGGATCGACGGCAGCGCGACGTTGACGATGCTGACGTCGAGGAGGGTCATGAACGCCGCGATCAGGGCGACCGTCATGGCCCGCCACCGAGCGTCTACCGCGCGCATTTTCTGGACATTACGGCACAACGCGCCGTCAACGGTCGGCGAACGTGTCGTAGACCAGCAAAGTCACGTGGCCGGTGACCAGGACCAGGAAACCGGCCAGCAGGAGCGGGTTTAGAGACTCTCCATGCCGGTAGTCACCAGCGTCCGTCACGCGCGGTCGTCGAGCTCGTCCTCCCATTCCCGGCGCAGCACCGCGGGGACGTCCTCGCGCAGGGCGTCGCGTACCAGCGTCAGCTCCTCGGGTGTCAGCGGGAAAGCCGGGAACGCCCTGCCGACCGCGGCGGCGAACGCCGAGCCACGTCGGGCCAGCGCCGGTGCGGCCGTCACGTAGGCGGCGACGTACGGCGTGACCAGCTCGCGCTGCGACAGCGTCCAGAGACCCTCGGCCAGCGCCCGGAACCGGCTGACGGAGACGTCGGGGTCCTGCGTCATCGCCGACCAGGCCGCCGCTTTCGCCTCGGCGGTCGGGCGCGCCGCCAGCGCGGTGATCGCGCCCAGGTCGCCGTCCGCCGTGCCGTCGCGCAGCCGTTCGGCTTCGATCTCCGCCGCGTCGATGCCGCCGAGCTCGGCCAGCCGGCGCACGACCGCCCAGCGCAGGGCCGGATCGAGCGCGAGACCCTGGTCGGTGGCGTCCGCCGCCAGCCAACGCCGCAACAACGCGCTGTCGCTCGTGCTCCAGGCCAGGCCGTTGGCCAGGGCGACGGCGCGCTGCTCGTCCAGCTCACCGCCCGGCGCGCACGCCGCGGCGACCACCTCGAGCGCGGCCGGCACGTCCGCGGGCGGCAGTGCCCGGCGCACCATGTCCTTGAGCGTGCGGTCGAGGGCGGCGGCGACCAGGGTGGACGAGGTCTCGCGCGGGAGCTGGCGGGCCAGCAGGTCGAGGTGCGCCGCGGGCGGCACCTGGTCGAGCAGCGCCGCCCACAGCACCGCCCGCACCAGCGGATCTTCGATGGCGGCCAGGTCGCGCACGATGACGTCGTACGACAAGGGGTCGAGCTCGATCCTCGCGAAGGTCTCGCCGTGCGCGTTGGGCACCACGACCAGGCCGGCCCACTCGGGCAGCTCCACCGGCTCGTCGGTCAGGTCCACCAGTCGTTCGCCGACGGGCTCCAAGGACGGGGTGTACGCGGCGACGGTGAAGCGGTGCGGCCGGACGCCGTCGCGGGTCAGCACCGGGATGTCGCCTTCCCGCGTGACCCGGACCGTGTCGTGGCCGGACCGGCGCAGCCACACCTCGGCCCAGGCGCGCACGTCCCGCGGCGAGGCGGCGTCGAGCGCCGACAGCAGGTCCTCCAGCGTCGCGTTGGCGAACCGGTGTCGGGTCAGGTGCGCGTTGACGCCGGCCAGGAAGTCGGTTCGACCCAGCCAGGTCACCAGCTGGCGGAGGGCGGCGTTGCCCTTGCCGTACGAGATGCGGTCGAAGATCGTGGTTCCGGTGTCGACGTCGGGCACGTCCTGCGCGTTCGGCGCCACCGGGTGGGTGGACCGGCGGCGGTCGGCGAGGTACGCGCCCGGCTTGTAGGCGGCCTCGAACGAGACGCGGGTGCCGGCGTACCCGGCCGTGAACTCGGCGACCTCGAAGCCCATGTAGTCGGCGAACGACTCGTTGAGCCAGGCGTCCTCCCACCACACCGGGGAGACCAGGTCGGCGAACCACATGTGCGACATCTCGTGCGCGACCACCATCGCGCGGCGGCGGCGGTTGTCGTCGGTGACGCGGCCGCGCGGCAGCATGAGCTCGTTCCACGTGACGCAGCCGGGGCATTCCATCGCGCCCCAGTTGAGGTCGGGCACGAAGACCTGGTCGTACGAGTCGAACGGGAACGGCTCGGTGAAGATCTCGGCGTAGTGGTCGAAGCAGACCTCGGTGACCCGGCGGAGCTCGGCGGCGTCGCGGTCCAGCTCCTTCGCCAGTGAGCGTCGCGCGTGCCAGCCCATCGGCAGGCCGCGGTGCTCCCATTCGACGGAGTGGTACGGGCCGGCCGCGACCGCCAGCAGGTCGCACGGGATCTTCGGCGTGGTGGCGAACTCGAACCGGCCCTGATCGGCCTTCGTGAGCCGCCCGTTCGACAAGACCGTCCACTCTGGATCGGCCAGGACGGTCACCGTGATCGGCGCCTTGAGGTCGAGCTGGTCGAAGCAGGCGAACAGGCGCTGGGTGATGTCGAGGCCGAGATAGGCGCCGACGTAGCGTTCGCCGTCCACCGGGTCGGTGAAGGTGTGCATGCCTTCGCCGTCGGTGACGTAGCGCAGCCGCGCGTCGACGACGACCTCGTGGGTGCCCGGGGCCAGGCCTTCCAGTTGGATCCGTTTCTTGTCGTACGGCGGCGCTATGGTCCTGCCATCGAGCTTCACATCGATCGATGTGGCCTGGTGGAGCTCGAGAAAGGTGTCGCCGCCGCTGGTGTGGAAGCGCACGGCGACCTGGCTGCGGAAGTCGTCCGGGGAGGTGACGTCGAGGGTGAGGTCATAGGAGACGTCGGAGAGCATGGCGGCCCGGGCGCGGGCCTCGTTCAGGGTGAGCGACACCCCGTCAGGCTATGCCGACACCTGGTCTGGTCCACTGCGGCACCGGGCGACCGGAACGCGGCCCTACGACTCGTCCGCGCTTACGCCTAGATAACAGCCGCAGATCAGCCCGGTGTCGAGCGGAGGCCGTCCACGACCGTGCGGCGGGTGGCCAGCAACGCGGGGATGGCGGTCAGGGCCGCCAGGGCGAACAGCACTCCGAAAGCCGTGGCGAGCAGCCACGACACGGGTGGTTCCCGCACGGCGTCACGGCTGACGAGCATCAGCAGGCCGATGCCCGCCGGGATTCCCGCGGCCACGCCGGGCAGCGCCGGAAGGAGTTGGGCCACCGCCAGGCCCAGTACCGCCTGGGCTGGCGTGGCACCCAGCGTTCGGGCGACCGCCAGCGGGTGCCGGGCGTCCAGGACCGCGGTCCAGGTGCTCACGATGGCGTTGATGAGCGCCAGGATCGTCAGCACGACCATGACGACCAGCAGCGCCTGGTCCTGCCGCTCGGCCCGGGGGTTGGCGAGGTCCGTGAAGCCCAGGTCGAAGTCCGGCTCCGGCCTGATGTTGAGCATGAGGGTCCCGACGATCGCCGTCGTGGTGATCAGGGTGTTCACCGCGACCAGGCGGGCTCGGCGCGGCCGGCGGGCGTTGATCCGGACCCCGATCAACAGGGCCGCGGGGAGGCGACGGGACAGCCGGATGCGCCATCGTCGGCGCCGCGGGGGCGTGGCCGCGTCGGCCAGGGCGTGGACCGTGCTCGTGGCCGCCGCGCGGACCACCGGCACCACGGTCGCCGCGACCGCGATGGCCAGCGCGAAGGCCGTCACCACGACCACCGTGCGCAGCGCGGGTGGCCCGGCGTTGATCGAGCCGATCAGGCCGGCGCTCGGGCGGATCAGCACGGGTGTGAGGAGCCAGCCCGCCGCGAGGCCCGTGCCGGCGGCGGCCAGCCCGATCACCAGGTACTCGGCCAGGTGGACGGCCGCGATCATGGTCGGTCCGGCTCCGACCGCTTTGAGGAGGCCCACCCGGCGGCGCTGACCGATGATCCGGCCCGCGACGATCGCCGCGACGCCCGCCAGGGCCAGGCCGCTGAGCAGCCAGCTTCCGACGAGCAGCGTCGTACGCGCGTCGCCGTACAGCCGGCTGTTGAGGGTGTCGATCTCCTGCCACGTCGTGAGTTGGTCGCCGACGCGATAGCCCGCGACGGCGGCCGGGTCGGTGAGCTTGAGGTTGAGCGTGTACGACAGCGGCTGGCCGCCCGCCAGCGTGGCCAGGTCACCGGCGTCGACCCAGACCAGGCCGCCGCGCTCGACCAGGATGCTGCCCGCGTAGTGCCAGCCGGCGTACGGGTAGGTCGCCCGCGCGGCGGTGACCGCCGTCCCGGTCACCCGCAGCGAAACGCCGTCGATGCTGACCGGGTCGCCGGTGCGGATGCCCAGGGCGTCGGCGAACGCCCGCTCGACCACGACACCGCCCGGTCGCACCCAGGTGCCGTCGGTCACCGCCGGCCGGTTCACCGAGACCGGCGCGGTGTCCCGGCCCTCGACGACGACGTGCGCGGTGACCCCGCCCGCGGTCATCGTCAGGTAGGCGATCGGAAATGGTCCACTGTGGTCGGCGACCCCGGCGGCGGTCGCGCGGGGCGCGAGCGAGTCCAGCGCGGCCTGGCCGGTGGCCCGGGGCGTCATGACCACGTCCGGGCCGGCGGTGGCGGCGCGGGTCTGCTCGTACGGCCGGGCGGCCACGTCGTTCAGGGTGAGACCGACGGTCAGCGTGGCGGTCGCGGCGCTGACGGCGACCAGGAGCAGCACCGTCTCGGCCCGGCGGCGGCGCAGGTCCCGGACCAACAGCCGGCAGACCAGCAGGAGGCGACCGACCACGTCAACGACGCCCGTCGTAGACGGTGCCAACGAGCCTGGTGTCGTCAGCGAAGCTGCCGTCGCGCATCGCGATCACCCGGTCCGCGACCGCGGCGATGCGGGCGTCGTGGGTGACCACCACGAGCGTCTGACCCCTGGAGTGCAGCTCGTCGAACAGCCGCAGCACCTCGAGCGTGGCCGCGCTGTCGAGGTTGCCGGTGGGCTCGTCGGCCAGCACGACCAGTGGCTCGTTGCTCAGCGCGCGGGCGATCGCGACCCGCTGGCGCTGCCCGCCGGACAGGGCCGAGGGCAGGTGCGCGGCGCGGTCGGCGAGGCCGACCCGGTCGAGGAGATACATCGCCCGCCTGCGCGCCCGGCCCGGCGACCGGCCGGCCAGCAGCGCGGCCAGCTCGACGTTCTCCACCGCCGTGAGCTCGTCCATGAGGTGGAACGACTGGAAGACGAAACCCACGTCGTCGCGGCGCAGTCGGGCCAGTGAACGTTCGCTCATCGTGTCGATCCGGTGCTCGCCCAGCCACACCTGGCCCTCGGTCGGGCGTTGCAGCCCGCCGAGCAGGTGCAGCAGCGTGGACTTGCCGCAGCCGCTCGGACCCATGATCGCCAACGTCTGCCCGGTGGGGACGTCCAGGTCGACCTCGTCGACGGCGCGCACCAGCGTGTTGTGCGAACCGTACCGTTTGGTCAGCCCGCGGGCCCGCAGCGCCATCATGACGACCACGTCCGCTCGCACGCCTCGAGCCATTCCAGATCGGCCCGCAGCCGCAGCACGACGCCCTCCAGCAGCAGACCCGCGACCGGGTCGACCGACCGGTCCAGCGCCGCGCGTTGGGCGTCGCGCAGCCGGCGCATGACCTCGCGCCGTTGCGCGTCGACCAGCGCCACGGGATCGGCCAACCGGCCGGCCGCGGCGGCCACGAGCTTGAGGTGGAACTCCGCGAGGTCCGGCTTCGGCCAGCTCACCTCGGCCAGCCAGCCCGCGACCCGCTGCTCCCCCGCCGGCGTCAGGGCGTAGACCCGGCGGTCGGGCCGGTCCGGCAGGCCCTCGTCGTGCTCCGAGGTCACGAGCCCGGCCTTGGCCAGGCGGGCCAGCGCGACGTAGATCTGCCCCGCGTTCATCGCCTCGCCGAGCGGGCCGAGCGCGTCCCGCATGCGGGCGCGCAGGTCATACCCGTACGCCGGCTCCTTGGCCAGCATGGCCAACACCACGTCCTGCACCGCTAATAGATAGCGGGTAGCTATGGCAGTGTCAACCTACGCGCGGAGCCGGTCACGCACCCAGGACGGATCGGGGTTGACGTGTGACTGGCCGTCGACCTCGACGGTCGGAACGGTCTCGTTGCCGCCGGTGATCGCCCGAACCGCCGCCGCACCCTCCGGATCGGCCCAGATGTTGACCCAGTGCGCCCGGCGCCCCTGACGACCGAGTCGGAGCCGCAGCCGCTGGCAGTAGGTGCACCCCGGACGCCAATAGATCACCGGCCGCCCGTCCAGCCTGCTGCGTTGCCGTGCGTCCGCCGCTCCGCCGGAGCGGGGAAAGGCCAGCGGCGACCACACGAAGGCCAGGGCCGCGAACACGACGATCTCGACCACGGCCACCGCGGTCGAGCCGCCCGCGAGTGACGCGCCCACCGCGAACACGCCGATGGCCAGGGCCAGGCCGGTCAAGCGCCAACTTCGCAACACCCCGCCACGGTACGCCGGCCCCGCCACTCACCTGGGTTCGTGGTCCGCGATCTCGTCGATCACCAGCAGGTCCGCGCGGTGCTCGCCCGACCGGTACGCGACCCGCCCGATCATGTGCGCGGCCACCGGAGCCGTGGTCAGTGCGAACACTCCGATCAGCACCAGCGTCGTGATGTCGACCGTGTTGCGGAAGCGCAGCGCGCATCCGAGCAGCACCAGCAGCAGGCCGAGGACCTGCGGCTTGGTCGCCGCGTGCATGCGCGACAGGACGTCCGGGAACCTCGTCAGCCCGATCCCGGCCGCCAGGCTGAACAGCGCCCCGGCGATCAGGCACGCCGAGGCCGCGACGTCTAGGGCGCTCACCGATCGGTCCGCACGAAGCGGGCCACGCCGACCGAGCCGGTGAAGCCGAGGATCGACAGCACCACCAGCACCGGCAGGGCCGTCGCGTCCAGCGTGTATGCCGCCTCCGTGGCGACCCCGGCCACGATGATGGCCAGCAGCACGTCGGTGGCGACGACGCGGTCCAGGATGGACGGTCCACGGACCGCGCGGACGAGGGCGAGCAGCGCGGCGGCCGAGAGGATGACGGTCACGGCGATGGAGACAGCGGTCATGGGCCTCACCTTTCCGATTGGCCGACGAGGCGCACCTCGTCCGGCGAGCCGATCGCTTCGACGATCCGCCGTTCCACTGCCAGCGCGTGGCGCCGGAAGCGCTCGGCCTGGGCGCGGTCGCTCACGTCGAGCACGTGCACGTAGAGCACACCGACGGACCGGTCCACCTCGAGGATCAGGCTCCCGGGTACGAGCGAGATCGCCTCGGCCGTCAGCGTCAGGTTGAGGTCGGTGTTGACGCGCAGGCGTACACCGATGATCGCGCTGTGGGGTGGGTCTCCGGGGCGGCAGGCCAGCGCGGCCACCTGGACGCTGGCCAGCACCAGGTCGTAGGCGAACCAGTAGACGAACCGGGCCAGCGCGACCGGGCGCAGCCGCCCGCCGAACTCGACCGGCGGCAACGGGAAGGCGATCAGCACGACGGCGGCGACGCCGAGGCCACCGAGCAGGTTCGCCCAGGAGAACGTGCCCCACAGCAGGATCCAGACGAGCGTGAGCCCGAGCAGCGCGACGATCGTGTTGTCGCGGCGGGTCATCGGATGCCCTCACCACGGACCGCGTCAACGTAGGGTGCGCGCTCCAGCAGGTCGGCCGCGGCGTCACCGGTGAGGTCGAACAGCGGGCCGGCGATGCCGGTCAGCGCGACGCCCAGCACGACCAGCGCGATCGTCGAGCCGACCATGAGCCTGGGCAAGGCGGGGCCGCCCTCGGTCTGCGCGGCCTCGGCGCGCGTCGTCACCGGCTTGCGCCAGAAGGCCAGGTTCCAGACCCGGGCGACGGCGTACAGCGTGAGCAGGCTGGTCGCCAACGCACCGGCGACGAGCGCCCAGCGCAGCCCGCCTCCCGCGGAAGCGCCCGCCTCGATCAGGCCCAGCTTGCCGAGGAAGCCGGAGAAGGGCGGTATGCCGGCCAGGTTCATCGCCGGCACGAAGAACAGCACCCCCAGCAGCGGCGAGAGCGCGGCCAGGCCGCCGAGCCGGTCCAGGGCGGTCGCGCCGCCGTACCGTTCGACCAGGCCGACGACCAGGAACAGCGTCGTCTGGATCGTGATGTGGTGCACGACGTAGAAGATCGCGGAGGACACGCCGAGCTCGTTGGCCAGGCCGATCCCGAACAGCATGTAGCCGATGTGGCTGACCAGCGTGAACGAGAGCAGCCGCTTGACGTCGGACTGTGCGATGGCGCCCAGGATGCCGACCAGCATCGTGAGCAGCGCGAGCACCAGCAGCAGGTCGCGGGTCGGTCCGCCGGGGAAGAGCAGCGTCTCGACGCGGATGATGGCGTACAGGCCGACCTTGGTCAGCAGGCCGGCGAACACGGCGGTGACCGGCGCGAGCGCGGTGGGATAGCTGTCCGGCAGCCACGCCGAGAGCGGGAACACAGCCGCCTTGATGCCGAACGCGAGCAGCAGGACGCAGTTGAGCATCAGCCGCAGGCCGTCGGGCAGCGCGTCCAGGCGACCGGCGAGCTGGGCCAGGTTGAGGGTGCCGGCCGCGGCGTAGACCAGGCCGACCCCGGTCAGGAACAACACCGACGAGAGCAGACTGACCACGACGTACGTGGTGCCGGCCCGGATCCGGTCCTCGGTGCCGCCCACGGTGATCAGCACGTAGCTGGCCACCAGCAGGATCTCGAAACCGACGTACAGGTTGAACAGGTCGCCGGACAGGAACGCCGTGGTGACGCCGGCGGTCAGCACCAGGTAGCTGGGATGGTAGATCGACAGTGGGGTGTCCTCGCTCCCGTCGGCGAGACCCTGGCCGATCGAGTAGACGAGCACGCACAGCGTGACGGCCGCCGAGACGACCAGCATGAGCGCGGAGAACTGGTCGGCCACCAGCACGATGCCGATCGGCACGGGCCACGCGCCGACGGCGACCACCTGCGTGCCGTCGACGCAGACGACCACGAGCAGCGCGATCGCCACGCCGAGCACGGCGCTCAGCGCCGCCAGGCTGACCAGCCGTTGCGCCTGCGGGAAGCGGGTCAGTGTGAGCGTCACCGCGGCACCCAGCAGCGGGATCACCACGGGGAGCGGCACGAGCGCCGTCACGACGTACCCTCGTCGTCGACGTCCTCGACCTCGGGGCCTTCGTCCCGTTCGGCGAGCTCGATGATCCGGCGGTCCTCGATGTCGTCCTGCACCTCGTCCTGCCCGACCAGCCGCCAGCTCCGGTAGGCCAGCGCCAGGAGGAACGCGGTCAGCCCCAGCGTGATCACGATCGCGGTAAGGATCATCGCCTGGGGCAGCGGGTCGCTCATCTCGTCGTCAGGTGTGGTGCCGACGATCGGCGGGCCGCCGTAGCGGCCGCCGGCCAGGATCAGCACGTTGACGCCGTTGGCGAGCAGCACCACGCCCATCAGCACCCGGGTCAGGGTGCGTTCGAGCAGCAGGATCACCCCGGCGGCGAAGAGCACCCCGACCACGACGACGTACGTGAGGTTCGGGCTCATCCGGCGGCCACCTCCTGCCGGTCGATCTCGGCGCCCAAGCTGCGCAGAATGTCGAGCATCAGGCCGACGACGACCAGGTAGACGCCGATGTCGAAGAAGATCGAGGTGACTAGGTGCAGGTCGCCGAGCACCGGCAGATGCTTGTCGACGATCGCGGTCTGCAGCACCTGGCCGCCGGCCAGCATGGCCAGCACGCCGGTGCCGACCGAGACGATCAGCCCGGCGCCGAGCACCATGCCGGCATCGATCGGCGCGGCGGCGGTGAGCTCCGCCTGCCCGCCCGCGAGGTAGCGGACCGTCAGCGCGAGCCCGGCCACCAGTCCGCCGGCGAACCCGCCGCCGGGCGCGTTGTGCCCGGAGAACAGCAGGAAGACCGAGAACAGGACGATGGCGTGGAAGATCAGGCGGGTGACGACCTGCAGGATGATCGACTGTCCACTCGGGCCGGCGCCCAACCACCCCGGTGGCCCGCCGGCCGGCCCGGGCACGCCCCGCCGGCGTTGGAGCGCCTCCGTGCGCCGGAAGATCAGGCTCGCCACGCCGGTGGCCGCGACGACCAGCACCGAGATCTCGCCCATCGTGTCCCAGGCGCGGATGTCTACCAGGACGACGTTGACCACGTTGTCGCCGCCGCCGAACGAGACCGCGAGCTCCGGGAAGATGGCGGAGACCGGGGTCGCCTCGCGGGCGCCGACGGCCACGAACGTCATGCCCGCCGCGACCACCCCGACCGCGATGCCGAGCGCGATCCGGCCGAGGCGGCTGGTGCGGATCGTCCGTTCCGAGAACTTGGCCGGCAGCCGGCGCAGCACGAGCACGACCATCACGATCGTCGCGGTCTCGACCAGGAACTGGGTAAGCGCGAGGTCGGGGGCGCCGTGCAGGATGAACAGCACCGCGACGCCGTAGCCGGAGAGGCCGACCAGCACCATCGCGGTCAGCCGGCGCAGCGCCCGCACCGCGGCGACGGCCGCGACGACGATCCCGACCGCGACGACCACCTGCAGCGAGGTGTCCCAGGCGCGGGCGTCGTCGGGCCACGGCGCGGGCCCGATCAGGATCCCGCCCAGGCCGGCGACCAGCGCCAGCAGGATCACCCCGAGGTAGAACGGGAGCGAGCCGCGCTGGGTGGCACCGGTCAGCTCGACCGCGAGCCGGTCGAGGCCGTTCATCACGCGCTGGTACACGGCGCTGCCGTCGAACGGCAGGCCCAGGCGCGGAAGCCGGTGCCGGTAGTAGAAGAGCGCCCCGCCGGCCACCAGCACCAGGACGGACAGGCCGAGCGGACCGGTGAAGCCGTGCCAGACCGCGAGGTGGTACGCGGCGCCTTCTGCCGGGAACAGGTCGGCGTAGCGGTCGAGGCTTCCGCCGAGCGGTTTGGCGGCCGCGCCGACGGCGAGCCCGGCGACCGCGAGGATTCCCGGCCATACCAACCAGTCGGGGGCGATCGGGGGTGCCGTCGTGGTCTTTCCCTCCTTGTCGGCGAAGGCACCCCAGAGGAACCGCAACGTGTACGCGACGGTCAGCGTCGAGCCGATCACGAGCCCGGCCAGCACGGCGAGGTCCCCCGTGCGGTGGCCGTGCAGGAACGCGTCGAACGCGGCCTCCTTGCCGACGAAGCCCATGAACGGTGGCAGCCCGGCCATCGACGCGCCCGCCAGGATCGCGATCGCGGCCAGCGCGGGCTGTCTTCTGCCAAGACCGCTGAGCTCCCGCAGGTCACGCGTGCCGGTGGTGACGTCGATGATCCCGACGACGAGGAACAGCGTCGACTTGAACAGGGCGTGGGCGAGCAGCATGGCCGCTCCGGCCAGGCCCGCGTTGCGGCTGCTGCCACCGAAGACCGCCGTCAGCAGGCCGAGTTGGCTGACCGTCCCGTACGCGAGCATGAGTTTGAGGTCGTGCTGGCGGAGCGCCGTCCAGCCGGCGAGGAGCATCGTGAGCACGCCGGTGGCCAGCAGCAGGGGCCGCCAGGGCGGGTCGGCGCCGAGGGTCGGCCCGAGCAGCGCGACGAGGAAGACGCCGGCCTTGACCATCGCGGCGGCGTGCAGGTAGGCGCTGACCGGCGTCGGTGCCGCCATGGCGGAGGGCAGCCAGAAGCTGAACGGGAAGATCGCCGACTTGCTGAGCGCGCCGAGCAGGATCAGCACGACCGCCGCCGCGAGATGCCCGCCTCGCGGGGGGTTCGCCTCGATCTCGGACCACCGGTACGTGCCGGCTGCCTGGCCCAGGATCACGAAGCCGGCGAGCATGGCCAGGCCGCCGAGGGTGGTGACCAGCAGCGCCTGGGTGGCGGCCCAGCGGTTCGCGCGGCGGGTCGGGTCCTGCGCGATCAACAGGTACGAGAAGACGGTGGTGAGCTCCCAGAAGACGTACAGCAGGAAGAGGTTGTCGGCGACCACCAGCCCGAACATGGCACCTGCGAAGGCCACGAAGACGGCGGCGTACCGGCCGAGCCCTTGCTGGCCTTCTGGGAAGTAGCGGACGCTGTAGGCCAGCACGATCGCGCCGATGCCGGCGACGAGCACGGCCAGCAGCCAGTTGAGGGTGGCCATCCGCAGGTCGAGGTCTATGCCGAGTTGGGCGACCCAGGTGTACGACTCGGTGACGGTGTCGTTCGTCCGCGCGAGCGCCCAGCAGAGCGTGGCGAGGGGCGCGAGCGCGACGACGTAGAGCGCACGGCGCCCGAGCCACCGAACCAGCCCAGGTGCGACCACAGCCATCACGGCGTGGACCCCCACCAGCACCAGCACACGCCCAGGGTAGGCGCAAGAGGGGCATTTAGGACTTAGGCGGGCGGGCTCCACGAACGTGAGATACGCCCCCGGTCGGGCTACCCCCGTCTGGGTGGGTGACCGTTCGACGGCCGTGGATCGGCCGTTGGACCCAGCAGGGTGGTGCACTGCCGCCCCGTCGCGTTCCCGCCGGGATGCGATCGCCGGACGACCGAGGAGTTCTCTTGTTGAAGCGTGCGCTGGGTGGTGTGGTCGCCGCCCTGGTGGTGACGGGTGGGTTGGCGGTGGTGTCGGCCGCGCCGGCGTCGGCGGCCCCACCGGCGAACCGGTGTTCGACGTCGACGCTGACGAACACGCGGGGCTGGACGACCAAGGCCGGCGGCACGGTCAAGGTCGTGCCGAACGGGGCTCAGGTCGCGACGCCGGTGCAGGACTCGGCGGTGCAGTACCGCTACAACCTGCCGACGCGAGTGCGGCTCTCGGACGTGTCGGCGCTGAGCTACGAGCTGACCAAGCTGGACGGGACGGCGAGGATCCCCGCGGGCAACGACGCCGCGCTGCCGGCGTATCGGTTGTTCCTCGACCTGACCAACAACGGCTCCGAGGACGGCGCGATCGTCTACGAGCCGTACTACCAGATCATCGGCAACCCTTCGCATGGCCAGACCGCCACCTGGGACGTCGACGCCGGCAAGTTCTGGACCGGCGCCACGATCCCGGGCATGGTCTCGGAGGGCGGCGGGTCCTATGCGAACAACCGGACGCTGGCCCAGATCCGCGCCGCGAACCCGCACGCTCGGGTGGTCGCGTTCGCGGTCGGGCAGGGCACGTACAACAACGGCACGGTGGCGCTGGTCGACAACGTGCGCTTCGCGGGCGGCCGGGTGTGCCAGGAGCTGGTCTGGAAGGCGCCGGCTGCGCCGTCGTGGCAGGTCTCGTTCACCCCGGCGCGGTGCGGCGACCGGTGGAGCACGGTGACGGTGCGTAACACGGGCCGGGTGAACATCACGGTCCGGTTCGGCAACGGCCGGCTGCTGACGGTGCAGCCGGGTCGGTCGGCTGAGGAGCGGTTCCGGTCGGGTCGACTGACGGTGCACGTCAACGGGCGCGAAGCCGGTGCCTTCCGGCACCAGCAGGTGCCGTGCCGGGTGGACAGCCGACACTAGCGCGGGCCTGGACTTGTCCCGTCGCGTCTGCCACGGTGGCTGACTGTGCGGGATGGGTAAGGAAACGCTGGCCTGGGCGGCGACGTGTGTCGACCGCGCCGCCCGGGTCGTCGGTGTGCTCACGCTCCACTCAGGCGAGGGTCCGTGGTTGCTGCGGGTCTCGGCTCGCGCGGGTCTGGTCGAGGTGGTCCTTCGGGCGCCGACCCCACGGATCGACGGCGACATGATCGCCACCAATGTGGCCGCACTGCTGATGGCCGAGCGGCACTCGCTGCCGGCTCCACGACTGCTCGGCGCGTCGGTGATCGCCGGCGTGCCGGTCAGCGTCGAGACTGTCGTTGCCGGGTCCAGCGGGTGGCCGGCTCCGATCGGCGCCGCCGGAGCGGCGATCGCACGGGTCCATCGGATCTCGCTGACCCCGTCGGACGACCTGCCGCCGCGGACCCGACCCATCGCGGTTGACGACTTCGCCCTGGAGCGTCGCTCGGGGCGGATGCCGACCACGCCGCTGCTGGCCCGCGCCGACGAGCTGATCTCCGGGGCGCCTGACGGTCCCTCGGTCTTCGTACACGGGGACGTCTGGCCCGGAAACCTGATGGCGAACGGCACGTTGATCGACTGGAGCGCTCGGAGTCGATCTCGGGCCAAGGCCTCTTCACCAGTGCGCCGCTGCCGGAGGGAAACCACAGCTGCGACCCGAACCTGTGGTGGGGTGCGCCGTACACACTGGTCGCCCGTCGCGACATCGCTGTGCGGGCGACAGCTGACTCGCGGCTGTCGCACCTGGTAGGAGAAATCCTGTTCAATGAAGCGGCCGGGTCGACGAGCAGGTAGGAGCAGCGGCATGCAGCAGGTTCAGGGTGTGGTGGCTCGTAAGAAGGGCGCGCCGGTTGAGATCGTTACGATCAACGTGCCCGATCCCGGTCCCGGTGAGGCCGTGGTGAAGGTGTTGTCCTGCGGGGTTTGCCACACCGATCTGCACTATCGCGAGGGCGGCATCAACGACGACTTTCCCTTCCTGCTCGGCCATGAGTCGGCGGGCATCGTCGAGTCCGTCGGCGAAGATGTCACCGAGGTGGCGCCCGGGGACTTCGTGGTGCTCAACTGGCGTGCGGTTTGCGGTCAGTGTCGGGCCTGCAAGCGCGGCGATCTGCACTACTGCTTCGCGACCCACAACGCCAAGCAGAAGATGACGCTCGAGGACGGCACCGCGCTCACCCCCGCACTCGGCATCGGATCACTGGCCGAGAAGACCCTCGTGGCCGCCGGGCAGTGCACCAAGGTCGACCCTGAGGCGCGACCCGCGGCGGTCGGGTTGCTCGGTTGTGGCGTCATGGCCGGGATCGGCGCCGCCATCAACACCGGTGCGATCACGCGGGGCAGGAGCATCGCCGTGATCGGTTGTGGCGGTGTCGGCGCGGCCGCGATCGCCGGGGCCGCGCTGGCCGGGGCGAGCCCGATCATCGCGGTCGACATCGACGCGAAGAAGCTGGCCAAGGCCAGGGAGCTTGGCGCTACCCACACGATCGACTCCTCGACGAAAGACCCGGTGGACGAGATCAAGGCCATCTGCGCCCAGACGTACGAGGGTGCCGACGGCGCCGACGTCGTCGTCGAGGCGGTCGGCCGGCCCGAGACCTGGAAGCAGGCCTTCTACGCCCGCGACCTGGCCGGCACCGTGGTCCTCGTCGGCGTGCCGACCCCGGACATGAAGGTCCCCGAACTGCCGCTCATCGACGTCTTCGGCCGCGGTGGGGCGCTCAAGTCCAGCTGGTACGGCGACTGCCTGCCCAGCCGCGACTTCCCCATGCTGGTCGACCTCTACCGGCAGGGCCGCCTGGACCTCGACGCGTTCGTCAGCGAGGAGATCGGCCTCGCCGACGTCGAGGCGGCGTTCGACAAGATGCACCACGGTGACGTACTCCGGTCGGTCGTCGTCCTGTAAGCCCAGGAAAGGGGCCAGCGCCGCGCTGGCCCTTTTTCATGCGCCGCCACAAATTCGCACTCGGCGCGGATGAGTCCGACGAGGGCCACGAATGGTTCCCCCGACGACGTGACGGTCCCGGTGGCTGGCCGGCCAGGTGCTGCTGCTCGACCCCGGCGTGCGCGGCCGGCCCGCCCCCCGCTTCGCCGGCTGACTATCTATCCTGCTCAGGTGGGTCTGCGGTTCGAAACACGCGCGTCCGACTCCTCGTGGGTCGACTCCGTGTGGACCTGCACGAGCGGCCTGGTCACGGAGATGACGTCGGTCGCGACCCCGTGCTGGGGGCTCGTTTTCTGGGAGCAGGAGGGCCTCGCGTACGCGACGGTCACCGGCCCCGAGACCAGGACCGGCACCGCGCCCGTGCCGGAGGGCGCCAGCTTCGTCGGCATCGAGTTCGCGGTGGGCACGTCGTTGCGGGCGGTTCCCACCCCGGGCCTCGTCGACGGCGGCACCCAGCTTCCCGGCGCGACCCACCGCGCCTTCTGGCTCGACGGCGTCCGCTGGGAGACCCCTGGTCCTGACGACGCCGAGGCCCTGGTCGCCCGCCTCGTCCGCGCCGGGGCCGTGGTGCGCGACCCGCTCGTCACCGACGTCCGCCGCGGTCACGACCCGGACGTCTCGACCCGCACCCTCGAACGCCGGTTCCGCACCGCGACCGGGCTCACCCAGGGCGCGGTGCGGCAGATCGAGCGTGCCCGGGAGGCATCGTTCCTGCTGGCCGCCGGCACCATGGTGGCCGACGTCGTCACGAAGCTCGACTACTTCGACGAGCCCCACCTGAGCCGGGCACTGCGCCGCTACGTCGGCCGCACGCCCGGGCAGTTGCACGCCGGCACCGGCGGCGCGATCGCCCTCGCGCTGGACCAGCCTCAGCCGACGTCGTAGATCAGCTTGAGGATGCCGTTCGAGTAGGCGTGCGAGTCGCGCAGCTTCAGCATCTGCTTGTCCTTGTCGGTGCCGCTGAACAGGCTCTTGCCGCCGCCGAGCAGCACCGGGAACACCAGCAGGTGGTATCGGTCGATCAGGCCCGCGTCCGCCAGCCGCCGCGCGAGGTCCGCGCTGCCGTGGATGAAGATCGCGCCACCCTCGGTCTCCTTGAGCGCCGCGATGTCGTCGGTCGAGCGCAGGATCGTGATCGGACCCCAGCCGTCCACCAGCGCGTCGTCGGACAGCGTGGTCGAGACGACGTACTTCGGCAGCTCCTTGTAGTCGGCGTGGTCCTGCGACTGCGGCCACGTCTGGGCGAACGACTCGTAGCTGCGGCGTCCGAACATCAGCGCCGTCGTGTCCGCGAGCTCCTCACCCTTGATCGACCAGGCCTCGGGAACGAACTCGAGGTCCTTCCACACCCAGCCACCGCTGCGGTGCTCCTCACCCGGGCCACCACCCGGCGAGTCGATGACACCGTCGAGCGACATGAAGCCCGTGTAGACCAGATCACGCATGTTGGTTCTCCCCCAATGAGTCAGGCGGCGTACTCGGATCATGCTAGGAAGAACCCCGACCACCGGTCTTGTACGGAAACGACACCGCGGGGTCAGCAACGGTTCGACAAGGCGCGGGCGACCTCGTCGACGGCGGCGCGGGATCCCGCCACCACGAGCTCGTCGCCGGGGGTCGAGGCCCGGGACATTCCTTCCGCCGGGGCCTCCCACCATCGCCCGGCGCGCCGCGTGGACGCTATCCGTGTCGACACCCAATGGGTGCCAGCCCGGATGGACGCCGACGCGCGATGACCCCAGGCTGGCGGTGTGTCCCTCTTCTGGCGGATCTTCCTGCTCAACGCCGCCGTGCTCACCGTGGCCACAACGCTGGTGCTGGCCGGTCCGGTGACGGTCTCCACCCCCGTGCTGCTCACCAGAGGCCGTGGTGCTCTCGGTCGGGCTGGTCGCGATGCTGGTCGCCAACGGGGTGCTGCTCCGGGTCGGGCTGGCGCCGCTGTCCCGGCTCACCCGCACCATGGAAGACCGCTGACCGCCGTGCTGCTGGAGCTCAAGCGGGTCGGCGACCAGGCACCGGCCGGGGTCCGGGCGGAGCTCGCCGAAGTGCAGGAGACCACCCGCAACAGCCTCGACGAGATCCGCCGCATCGCTCGCCGCCTGCGCCCCGGTGTGCTCGCCGGGCTGGGGCTGGAGAGCGCCATCCGGTCGTTGGCGACGGAGTTCTCCACCGGCGACCTCCAGGTGCGCCACCACATCGACCCCGACCTGCCGGACCTGGGCGACGACCGGGAGCTGGTGCTCTACCGGGTCGCGCAGGAGGCGCTGACGGACGCGGCCCGGCACAGCGGCGCCCGTACCATCGAGGTGTGCCTGCGCCGGCGCCCTGACGAGGTGCGGCTGCGGATCACCGACGACGGCAAGGGTTTCGGGCACGCGCCGGAAGGCGCCGGGATCCGTGGCATGCGGGAGCGCGCGCTGCTCATCGGTGCCGCCCTGAGCCTGGGTTCCGCCGTGGGTGGCGGCGCCGACGTGCGCCTGCGGGTGCCCTGCGACGCGGGAGGTCGCTGAGAATGGCCGAGACCAGGATCCTGCTGGCCGACGACCACGCGCTGGTGCGCCGCGGCGTGCGGCTGATCCTCGACGCCGAGCCCGACCTGACGGTGGTGGCCGAGGCCGCCGACGGCGCCGAGGCGATCAGCCTGGCGCAGCGGGAGCGACCGGACCTCGCCGTCCTGGACATCGCGATGCCGCGGCTGACCGGGCTGCAGGCGGCGCGCGAGTTGTCACGCTCGATGCCGGACCTGCGGATCCTGATCCTGACGATGTACGACAACGAGCAGTACTTCTTCGAGGCGCTCAAGGTGGGCGCGTCCGGATACGTGCTGAAGTCCGTCGCCGACCGCGACCTGCTGGCCGCCTGCCGGGCCGCGATGCGGGGCGAGCCGTTCCTCTATCCGGGCGCCGTCAACGCGCTGGTGCGGCACTACCTCGACCGGGTCAGGGACGGCGAGGGCGTGCCGGCCCGGGCGATCACCGACCGCGAGGAGGAGGTGCTCAAGCTGGTCGCCGAGGGGCACTCGTCCCGCCAGATCGCCGATCTGCTCTACATCAGCGTGAAGACCGTCGAGCGGCACCGCGCCAACCTGCTCCAGAAGCTCGGTCTGCGGGACCGCCTCGAGCTGACCCGCTACGCGATCCGGGTCGGCCTCATCGAACCCTAGGGTCGCGCACCCCCTTTTGTGGGTGGCCGCACCGATGTTCGGGGAGCCGCGCCGCGGGCGATCGTGTCGCATGGCCAACACACCCACCGGGCCGCCGTGAACGGGTACGCGCCCGTCGCGGCGATCGTCATCTTCTCGATCGCGTTCGTCCTCATCGCCACCGAACGGATCCATCGCGTCGCCGTCGTGCTCGGTGCCGCCGGGCTGATGGCCGCGCTCGGCCTGCTGCCGGGCGACGACGTCGGTACCCGGGCGGGCCTGACCTTCAACGACTTCATCGTCCACATGAGCCCGATCGTGGTCGTGCTCTTCGTGTTGTTCGTCGTCATGGCCCGCTTCATGTTCCGTAAGTCCTTTGTGCACAATCCCGACCGGGCGGAGGCGGTGATGCGACTCAACGGCAACGCCGCTATCAAGGACAAGGCCCTGCTGGCCCGCTGTCTGGCCGTGCTGCTGCTGGTCACCGTCGGCTTCGCCCTGCACAGCGTGCTGCACCTGGAGCCGGCCATCATCGCCCTGCTCGGCGCCGGCCTGATGGTGCTGGTGTCCGGCGTGAGCGCGGCCGACTACCTGGCCGAGGTCGAGTGGACGACGCTGGTCTTCTTCATGGGACTGTTCGTGATGGTCGGCGGGCTCGTCGAGACCGGGGTCATCCACGCGCTGGGCGGCTGGGCGGTCGACGCGATCGGTGACGACTACTTCGTCGCCGCCACCGCGCTGGTGTTCGGCTCGGCGATCCTGGGCGCGTTCTTCGACAACATCCCGTACGTGGCCACGATGGCGCCCGTGGTCGAGGACCTGGTGGCCCGCGCGCCCGACCCGCAGACCGGCGAGTCGCTGTGGTGATCGTTCGCCCTCGGCGCGGACCTCGGCGGCAACGGCACCGCGGTCGCGGCTAGCGCCAACGTCGTGGTCATCGGCATCGCCGCCCAGCACGGCCAGCCGATCTCGTTCTGGGAGTTCACGAAGTACGGCATCGTCACCACCGCGGTGACGGTCGTGGTCGCCTGGGGGTACGTGTGGCTGCGTTATTTCTAGGTCTATCGCCGATCGGGGAGCAGGCCTTCCTCGTGGTCGAGCTCGCGTTGCAGGACGCGCAGGCCCTCGTCGGGAAGTTGGCCGGCGTCCCGCCAGCGGACCACCTCCTCACGCTGGGCGTCGATCGCCGCCCGGCGCACCCGCAACGCGGCCTCGTAACGCTGCGAGACCGGCACGTCGGCCGAGTCCGCGTCCCGGAGCAGGTCGAGCCGGCCCTGATAGCGGGTCAGGCGGGCGCGCAACTGGGCGCGGGTGGCCTCGATCGCGCGGAGCTCGTCCTCGTCGCCCTGCTCCTCCAGCTCGTCGAGCCGTTCCAGGGCCGCCGCGACCGAGGCCGACCGGGCCTCGTTGCGCAGCCGGGCCTGGTCGGCCCGGTTGGCCCGCAAGCCGAGCATCCGCATCAGCGGCGCGAAAGTCAGTCCCTGGCCGACCAGTGTGACGAGCACCACGATGAACGTGCAGAACAGCAGCAGGTCTCGGTCGGGGAACGGCGCGCCCGAGTCGGTGGTCAGCGGCAGCGCGAAGATGGCGGCCAGGCTGATCACGCCGCGGGTGCCGGCCCAGCTCAGGGCCACCACCTCGCGGCCGGCCAGGCCACGCCGGGGCTCGCGTTCTGGCTCGTCGCCCTCGTCGCTGATCAGCCGGGTGTGCAGGGAGCTGGGCAGCGACTGGGTGAGCAACAGCCACAGGGGGCGCAGCAGCAGCACCACGCCGACGCTGATCGCGACCGCGATGAGGATGGTCGACACCGCGTACTGCTCGAGTCCGCGGACGACCCGGGGCAGTTGCTGGCCGATCAGCAGGAAGACGAAGCCTTCGAGCAGGAACTCGACCAGGCGCCAGACCGCGGTGGTCTGCAGGCGGCTCGCGCCCGAGGAGGTCGGTGCGTGATGACCGATGATCAGACCCGCGACCACCACCGCGAGTACGCCGGAGACGTGGATCTCCTCGGCCAGCAGGTACGCGCCGAACGGGGTGGCCAGCGAGATGGCGTTGGCGGTCAGCGGGTCCTCGCGCAGCCGGCGCAGCAGCCGGACCAGGTAGGCGACCGCGACGCCGACCAGGACGCCACCTGCCGCGGCGAACACGAACTGGCCGACCGCCGAGCCCCAGGAGAAGCCGTCACCGACGGCCGCGGCCACCGCGACGGACAGGATGGTCAGCGCCGTCGCGTCGTTGAGCAGGCCCTCGCCCTGGATGATCGTGAGCACGCGGGGCGGAAGCCCGACCTTGCGCCCGACGCCGAGCGCGGCGACCGGGTCGGGCGGGGCGATCGCGGCGCCGACCGCGATGCCGGCGGCCAGGGTCGCGCCGGCGACGAACCACGCGAACCCGACGCCGATCACCAGGGCTGTGGTCAGCACCAGCAGCACCGAGAGGCTGACCACGATCCGCAGGTTGCGGCGGATGGCCATCAGCGACGAGTCCAGGGCCGCGCCGTAGAGCAGCGGGGGGATGACGAACGTCAGGATGATCTGCGGGTCGAGGCTGATGTTCGGCCCGGGCAGCACGGAGTACGCGATGCCGATGAGCGGCAGCAGCGCGGCCGCCGGGAGGCCGGTGCGCTCGGCGACCCACCGGACCAGCACGACCACCGCGACCGCGGCAAGGACGAAAATCAAGATCGTTTCGACGCTCACCGGTTCCATTCTCCAGATGGGGGCTCGTCAGGCCCACCGCGCGATGGCCGTACCCATAAAAGATGATCAACAGCGTTCCGACTATGGGTGGCAACACCCATTTCGCGAGCGGGGTTGGACGGCACGCCCGGCGTACCCGCAAGCTCGTCAGGTGTCCCTGTTCTGGCGGATCTTCCTGCTGAACGCGGCCGTGCTGTCCCTGGCGACCGCTCTGCTGCTGTTCACCCCGGCCACCGTCTCCACCGCGGCGCGCCCTGGCGAGGTCGCGGTGGTCTTCGCGGGCCTGGCGGCCATGTTGGTGACCAACGCCGCACTGCTGCGGCTCGGCCTGGCACCGTTGTCGCGGCTGACCCGCACGATGGCGACGGTCGACCTGCTGCGTCCGGGCCGCCGGCTGGCGGTGGCGGGCAACTCGGGCATCGCGACCCTGATCCGCACCTTCAACACGATGCTGGAACGCCTGGAGGCCGAACGCGCGACGACCGCCGGCCGGGCGCTGTCGGCGCAGGAGGCGGAGCGGCGGCGGATCGCGCAGGAGCTGCACGACGAGGTGGGCCAGAGCCTGACGGCGGTGCTGCTGGAGCTGAAGAGGGTCGCCGACCACGCGCCGCCGCAGGTCCGCGCGGAACTGGTCGACGTGCAGGAGACGACCCGCAACAGCCTCGACGAGATCCGCCGCATCGCCCGCCGCCTGCGCCCGGGGGTCCTGCACGAGCTCGGCCTGACCAGCGCCCTGCGGGCGCTGGCGACGGAGCACTCGACCCGCGGCCTGAACGTCCGCGCCCGGATCGGCCCGGACCTGCCGGACCTGGACGAGGAGGCCGAGCTGGTGGTCTACCGGGTGGCGCAGGAGGGCCTGACCAACATCGCCCGACACGCCCGAGCGGAGCAGGTCGAGCTGACCCTCCGGGGCTCTGACGGCGGCGTGGAACTGCTGGTCCGCGACGACGGCCGCGGTCTGCGCGGCGCACCGGAAGGAGCCGGGATCCGCGGCATGCGCGAACGGGCGTTGCTGGCGAGCGCCGACCTGACGGTGGGAGGCGCTCCAGGCGGCGGCACCGAGGTGCGGCTGCGCCTGCCGCCGGCGCGTCTGGGTGCCAGCACGGATGTGCAGCCGACGCCGGAACGACGAAGCTGAACTACGCCAGCGGCCGCGGGCGAGGCGAGGTGCCAGCACCGATGCGGAGCCGACACCGCAACAGCGGAGGCTGAACCACGCCCGCGGCCGCCGGTCCAGCTGGGTGCCAGCACCGACGCCGTGGCCATGAAGGTCGGTGGGCGGGTCGCGGCGGATGGGTGTCAGCACCGATGCGGGGTCGGGGCCTCGGCGGTAAGGCTGGGTGGACTCCATCCCGGCGTTGGGAGGCCACGATGACCGTGTCCGCGGAACCCATGATCGGTCGCGATCTCAGAGACCGCGACAACCGCCCGACCGGCAAGATACGGGCCATCTACCGGTATCCGGCCGAGTTCGGTATGCCGTGGGGCGTGGCCGCGGTGGTCAGCGGGCGGCTGCTGCGCTCGATGCACCTCGTCGACCTCAAGGACGCCGACGTCGCGGCCGACGGTATCCGCGTCCCGCATGCCAAGCAGACCATCACCAGCGCGCCGCACTTCACGCCGTTGGTCGGTGACACCCTCTCCGAGGGCCACGCCGCTCAGGTTCGCGACCACTACCTGAGCTGACGCGCCACCGCCGCCCGGAACGACGTGGCGAACCGCTCGGGCTCCTCGGCCCGGCCCGCTTCGCGGCGTTGATCTCGGCGGTCATCGCGTAGTTGATCTGCCGCAGCGCGATGGCCTACGCGCGTGCCCAGTCCCAGGCCCGCATGCGGCCGCGCTCGTTCACCCAGCTCGACCCGCCGGTGCCGCGCTGGTCGTAGCGGTGCACCACGCACAGATCGCCGATGAGGTCCGCGAGCGGCGCTATGTGGTCGGGGACGCCGGGGCCACCGTGCAGCATGACGACCGGCGGGATCCCTGTGCCCGAGGTCCCCGTGCGCAGCAGCGCGCCGCCGTCCATCTCGATCATGGGTCGTCAGCGTAGTGCCGCCAGGTCGGGGTAGGCGGCCACCTGACAAGTCGCCGGCCTACGACGTCGGAAGGCTGTAACCGGCTGTAGGAGGAAGAAAATCATGAGCTCAGCGATCGAGAGCCTGCGCCGCGACTTCGGTGGCGACATCATCGAGCCTGGATCGACGGAGTACGAGTCGGCGAGCCGCACGGTGCTGGCGTCGGGCAGTCCCGCGCAGGTGCTGCGACCGAAGAGCGTCGAGGACGTGCGGGCCGCGGTCCGGTTCGCGAAGGGCAAGGTGCTGTCCGTACGCGGTGGCGGGCACGGCTTTCCGGGTTTCGGCACCAACGACGGCGGTGTCGTGATCGACCTGAGCGACCTCGCGGACGTCGAGGTCGTCGACAGTGGACGCCGCCTCGTGCGGATCGGAGGTGGCGCGACGTGGGGACCGGTCGCGGACGCGCTGGCACCGCACGGGTTGGCGATCTCGGCGGGCGACACCAAGGACGTCGGCGTCGGCGGACTGACGCTGACCGGCGGCATCGGCTGGAAGGTCAGGGAATACGGCCTGGCCCTCGACAGCGTCGTCCGCGTCGAGGTGGTCACCGCTGACGGCGAGGTCGTGCACGCGTCCGAAGAGGAGCATCCCGACCTCTTCTGGGCGGTCCGGGGTGGCGGTGGCAACTTCGGGATCGTGACCGCGTTCGACTTCGTGGCCCACCCGACCACCGACGTCTTCCACGGCCGGATCACCTTCCTGGCCCAGGAGGCGGCGACGGTCTTGCGGGGTTGGGCGGACTACATGCGCACCGCGCCGGAGAAGCTCACCACGGTCGTCAACCTCGCCAACCCGATGGCCGGCGGACCCAAGGCCCCGGTCGAGGTCCAGTTCGTCTTCGACGGCGACGACGAGAAGGAGACCGCCGCCGCGCTCGACCCGATCCGCGCGCTCGGCACGGTGGTCGACGACGATGTCGCACTCAAGCCGTACGCGGACATCCTGGTGGACGGCATGGTCCCGCCGCCGGGCTTCGGATTGGTGACCCGCAGCGCTTTCGTCGACCGGGCCGAGGTGCCCGAGGTGCTGGGGATCCTCACCGACGTGGCCGCCGCGGAGCACACTCCGTTCATCGCCGTGCGGCACGTCGGCGCCGCGGTCGCGAGGGTTGCGAACGATGCCACCGCATACGCGCACCGCCAGGCGGAACTCATGTTCGTGACGACGACCGGCGGTCCGCAGGCGGTGGTCGACGCTGCCCGGCCGGGGTTCGAGGCGATCTGGGCCAGGCTCGCACCACACACCGCCGGCCTCTACGGGAACTTCCTGTCGACCGCGACCGACGAGGACGTCGCCGGCATCTACCCGCCGGCGACCTACGAGCGGCTCGCGGCGGTCAAGCGGGAGTACGACCCGGACAACCTGTTCGCCCGCAACGAGAACGTGCGGCCGTAGAAGCGCTGATCAGAGGGCATCAATCTGATCTCACCGACTAGCCAAGCAGCGCGCCGATGGTTAGCCTAACCTAACCATCGGGCCGCTGGAGCCTGGTCGGATCCAGAGAACGGAAGACCCCTCATGCGCGCGTGGCGTCCGATCCTCGCGGTGGCGGTGCTCAGCGCCGCCATCGCGGGTTGTGGCAACAACACCGACAGTGGCGGCACCGCTCCCGCCGCCGCCGCGGGCCCGTGGTCGTTCACCGGCGGGTCCGGCCAGGTCGTCAAGGCGGACAAGGCTCCTACCAGGATCATCGCGCACGCCGGCGAGGCCGCGGCGCTGATGTCGTTCGGCATCAAGCCGGTCGGGATCTACTCGGACGAGTCGGTCAAGACCGACCCCAACCTGAAGAACCTGGACCTGTCCGGCATCACGATCCTCGGCGAGGAGTGGGGCAAGATCGATGTGGAGAAGGCAGCGTCGCTCGCCCCGGACCTGATCGTCGGTGACTGGTGGCCGGCGGAGAAGGCGCACAGCGGCATGGAGGAGGGCGTCGACGAGAAGAGCAAGAAGCTCGCCGAGCTCGCCCCGGTCACCGGCGTCTCCCAGGGCAAGTCCATCGTGGAGCTGGCGGAGGGCTACGAGGCGCTGGCGAAGAGCCTCGGCGCCGACGTCGACAAGCCGGAGATCGCCGCCAACAAGAAGCGCTTCGAGGAGTCGGTCACCGCGTTCAAGGACGCGGTGACGGCCAAGCCCGGTCTGAGCGTCGCGGCCATGTCGCCGGCGGACGACAAGCTCTACGTCGCCAACCCGGAGTACGCGCCCGAGCTGCTCGACCTCCAGAGCTTCGGCCTGGACGTGCTCGACCCGGCCAGTCCCGACCCGAGCTTCCCGTACTGGGAGAACCTCAGCTGGGAGAACGCCGACAAGTACCAGCCGGACCTGATCCTGTGGGACGGCCGTTCCTTCACCGCGACGGCCAACGCCGAGTGGGGTAAGAAGCAGCCGACCTGGTTCAAGCTCAAGGCCGCCAAGGCCGGCGCGACCGTGTCCTGGCCGGCGTTCTGGCTGCACACGTACGGCGACTTCGCCACCGAGCTCGACAAGCTGACCGAGGCGGTCAAGGCCGCGGATCCGAATGTCGGTGGTTAGCCCACCAGCGACCACGCGCGTCGCGCGGCGAGCCTCCGCCCTCGGGCCGGGGCTCGTCGCGCTGTGCGCGGTGCTCGCCGCGGTCGCGTTCCTGAGCGTGACGCAGGGTTCGCGCGACATCGGCCTGTCCGAGGTGCTGCACGCTTTGCGCAGCTTCGACGACGACGGTTCGATCAGCAGCACCATCACGCTCGAGCTGCGGGTCCCCCGCACCCTGTTGGGCATCCTGGTCGGCGCGGCGCTCGGCGTGGCCGGGGCGATCCTGCAGGGCGTGACCCGCAACCCGCTCGCGGACGCGGGCATCATGGGCATCAACTCCGGGGCCGCCGCCTTCGTGGTCTTCGCCATCACCGTGCTCGGCGTGCGCGGCGTCGGCGTCTACGTCTGGTTCGCCTTCGCCGGCGCGATCGCCGCGCTCTTCCTGGTCTACGCCATCGCCTCGCTCGGCCGCGAGGGGGCCACCCCGGTCAAGCTGGCCCTGGCCGGCGCGGCCGTCACCGCCGGCCTGGCCTCGGTCACCAGCGGCATCATCATGACCAACGTGACCGCCCTCAACGAGCTGCGGTTCTGGCAGGTCGGCTCACTGGCCGGTCGCTACGCGCCGATCCTGACCGGGGTCGCGCCGTTCCTGCTCGTCGGGCTGGCCGCCGCGCTCGGCTTCGGCCGTGCGCTCAACGGTCTCGCGCTCGGCGAGGACCTGGCCCGCGGCCTCGGCCAGCACGTCGGTCGCACCCGGGTCGCGGCGTTCGCCGTCGTCGCGGTGCTCGCCGGCGCGGCCACCGCCGCCTGCGGGCCGATCGTGTTCGTCGGGCTCGTCGTGCCGCACGTGGCCCGGTTCATCTGCGGTCCGGACTACCGCTGGATCCTGCCGTACTCGATGCTGCTCGCCCCGATCGTGCTGCTGCTGGCCGACGTGCTCGGCCGGGTCGTCGCCCAACCGGACGAGGTGCAGGTCGGTGTGGTCCTCGGCGTCGTCTGCGCGCCGGCGTTCGTCGCGATCGTGCGCTATGCCCGGCTGTCGGAGGTCTGAGTGACCACAACGCTGTCCAAAGTAGAGGCACCGACCATCGACGTGGCCAAGGCGCTGCGGGGCAACCGCCGGCGGCGGGCGGCGCGCGCGACCACAGTGCTCACCGCCCTGGCCGTGCTGGTGTGCGCCCTCTTCGTCGTCACCATGATGATCGGCAGCTTCCGGATCGGTCCGTTCGACGTGATCGCCTCCGTGCTGCGCCTGTCCGACAACGCCGGCGTCGACTTCGTGGTCCGCGAGCTTCGCCTGCCGACCGCGATGTCGGGCCTCGGTGTCGGCCTCGCGCTCGGCGCCTCCGGCACGATCTTCCAGCAGGTGCTGCGCAACCCGCTCGCCTCGCCCGACTTCGTCGGCGTCACCTCCGGTGCCGGCCTGGCCGCGGTCGTCGCCATCGTGCTGATGGGCACCGGCGGCCTCGTGGTCAGCGGCCTGGCTCTCGGCGGCGCCGTGCTCGCGGCCTCGCTGATGTACGTGCTGGCCTGGAAGGACGGCGTCACCGGCTACCGGTTCATCCTGATCGGCATCGGCATCGCGGCCTTCTTCGACGGCCTGATCGGCTTCGTGCTCTCGCACGCCCGGCTGTTCGAGGCCCGTCAGGCGATGCACTGGCTGACCGGCTCGGTCGGCCAGGCCAGCGACACGGAGCTACGCCTGCTCTTCGGCGGCCTGCTGGTGCTGCTGCCGGTGGCCGTGTTGCTGCAACGCCCGCTGCGCGCTCTCGATCTCGGCGACGACACGGCCCGCACGCTCGGCACCCGGGCCGAGCTCAGCCGGGCCGCCCTGCTCGGCACCGCGCTGGTGCTGGTCGCCCTCGCGGTGTCCGTGGCCGGCCCGATCGTGTTCGTCGCCCTGATCGCCGGGCCGATCGCCAACCGGTTGCTCGGCCCGGCCACCGGCGGCATCGTCGCGGCCGCGCTCGTCGGCGCCGCGACGCTGCTGGCCGCCGACCTGGTGGCCGTGCACCTGCTCCCCACCGCCCTGCCGACCGGCGTCGTCACCGGTGCGGTCGGCGCACCCTATCTGCTGTGGCTGCTGGCCACCACGAACCGGCAAGGAGCTGGCGGATGAGCCGACTGGCCACGAAAGAGCTGACCCTCGGGTACGAGGCCCGCGATGTCGTCAGCGACCTCGACGTGACCATCCCGGACGGCAAGGTGACGGCGATCGTCGGCGCCAACGCCTGCGGGAAGTCCACCTTGCTGCGTGGGCTGGCCCGGCTGCTCACGCCCCGCGGCGGCGCCGTCTACCTCGACGGCAAGGCGCTGGCCGACCAGCGTACCCAGGATGTCGCCAAGGTTCTGGGCCTCCTGCCGCAGACGCCGGTGGCACCCGACGGCATCACGGTCGCCGACCTGGTGTCGCGGGGCCGCTATCCGCACCAGGGCTGGTTCCGGCGCTGGAACGACAACGACCACGACGCGGTCGGCCGGGCGCTGGCCGCCACCGGCACCGCGGACCTGATCGACCGGCCGATCAAGTCGCTGTCCGGCGGGCAACGGCAACGGGTGTGGGTCGCGATGGCGCTCGCCCAGGACACGGACCTGCTGCTGCTCGACGAGCCGACCACCTATCTGGACATCAACCACCAGGTCGAGCTGCTGCGCCTGCTGCGGCAGCTCAACGCCGAGTCAGGCAAGACGATCGTGGTGGTGCTGCACGACCTCAACCTGGCCTGCCGCTTCGTCGACCACCTGATCGCCATGTCCGGCGGCCGGATCGTGGCCGAAGGCGTGCCGACCGAGGTGGTCACCGCGGACCTGGTCGAGGACGTCTTCGGCCTGAGCTGCCTGGTGGTCCCGGACCCGGTCGCGGGCACGCCGATGATCGTGCCGGCATGACCACACGAGCAAAGATGTGCCCGGGTCCGTCCGGGGCACGACCGTCGCTCCCGCCGGAGACCACTCGCTGACGCGTCGTTCGCCAGGTCCGTGCCCGGTCACCCTTAACCCGTGATCAACACCGCCGGCTCATCGGTGCCAGGCTGCCCACAGCGTGGCATATGCGCCGCCTGCGGCGATGAGGTCCGCGGGCGTTCCGAGCTCCACGATCCGGCCGTGGGCCATGACGGCGATGCGGTCGCAGGTCTGGGCCTGGGTGAGCCGGTGCGCCACCACGATCGCGGTGCGGTCCTGCAGGAGGGCGGCGCTGGCCAGGTCGAGCTGTCGGGCACCCGCGCTGCCGGCCTCGGCGCTCGCCTCGTCGAGGATGACCACCGGCGGGTCGACCAGGGCGATCCGGGCCAGGGCGAGCTGTTGCGCCTGGCTCGCGGTCAGCTTGTGCTCGCCGTCGCCGACCCGGGTGGCCAGGCCGTCGGGCAGCGCGGCCACCCACTCGTCGGCGCCGGCCAGTTTCAGCGCGGCGTGCAGGTCCTGGTCGGTCGCGTCCGGCACAGCCAGGCGCAGGTCGTCGGCGAGGGTGCCCGCGAACACGTGCACCTCCTGGGTGACGACGCCGACGACGCGGCGCAGCTCGTCCGGCGCGAGGTCCTGGATCGGCCGGCCGCCGAGAAGCACCTCGCCGCCGGTGGCCGGGAAGACCCCGCCCAGGATGGCCGCGAGGGTGGTCTTGCCGGCGCCGCTCTCGCCGACGACCGCCAACGACTGCCCGGCGGGGATCTCGACCGACACGTCGTGCAGCACCGTCGGGCCGCCCGGGTAGTGGTGCCGGACCGCGGTCGCGACCACGCTGGTGGACGGTCGGGTCCCGGACCGGTCGCCGCCGCGGCGGGCGGGCGGTTCGAGGTCGGCCACGCCGACCAGGCGGGCCAGCGCGGCGCCGGCCGACTGGACGTCGTTGAACGTGACCAGCAGCATGCCGAGCGGGCCGAACAGGCGATGGAACAGCAGGGCCGCGGCGGTCACCTCGCCGACCGTGCTGGCGTCGGCGCGGACCAGCAGGAAACCGGCCAGCAGCACGGCGGTCAGGCCGATCGCCTCGGCGTAGTTCATCACGTTGGCGAACCACAGGAACCCGCGAACCGCCTTGAGCCGCGCGTCGACCGCACCGCGGGACGCCTGCTCGACGCGGGCGCCCTGGCGGTCCTCCATCCCGTACGCGTGAACTGTGCGCGCACCGTGGAAAGTGGACAGCAGGCTCTGGGTGCGCACCGCGACCGCGCGTCGTTCGGCGGCGTAGCGGACCTCGGCCTGTGGCAGGAAGCGGCGCAGGGCGACCGCGTACACGGGGAAGACGACCAGGAAGGCCACCGCGATCCGCCAGTCGAGGGTGGCGAACCCGGCGAACGTGATGGCCACGGTGACAATCGCGCCGAAGACGTCGGCGGCGAGCTGCGTGGCGTCGGTGACCTGCTCCACGTCGTCGGTGACCCGCGATGCGACGTCGCCGGAGCCGGCCGCCTCGAGCCGGGCCGCGTCCATCCGCAACGCGTGGTCGAGCACCTCTTCGCGGAGGTCGGCGCAGGCGCGTACGCCCCATTCGGCGACCAGCCACCGGGCGGTGCCGGTGAGCACGGCGGCCGACAGGCCGGCGACCAGGGTCCAGGCGGCGATGCCCAGCAGGTCACGGGTGCTGCCGCGGTCGGCGACCAGGTCGACGAGCCGGCCGAGCAGGATCGGCACCATGACGGCCGACCCGCTCGCCGCAGCCGACACGAGCACGGAGACCAGGCCCAGCAACGGATAGCGGCGCAGCTTGCGGCCGAACGCGGCGGCGGTGGCGCGGCCGCTGGCGACCGGCAGGAGGGCGGCGGTCATCGGAGCACCACGTCCGCGTACGCGGGAAGGTCCAGAAGATCTCGATGGCGTCCCGTGCCGGCGACCCGGCCGCCGTCGACGAACACCACGCGGTCGCACCGGTCGAGCAGCGGCGCGCTGGTGGTGACCAGCACGGTCGTCTGGCCGGCCCGGTGCTCGCGCAGCCCTTCCGCGATCGCGTGCTCGGTCACCGCGTCGACCGCGGTCGTCGGGTCGCGGAAGACGGTCACGGGCCGGTCCGCGAGCAGCGCCCGGGCGACCGCGACCCGCTGCCGTTGGCCACCGGACAGGTTGGAGCCGTGGTCGAGCAGCGCATGGTCGAGCTCCTGGCCCAGGTCGGTCATGGCGGCCGCCGTCATCGCCCTGGTCATCGCGGCGTCGTCCACCTGGCGGTCGTCGGTCCGCAGCGCCTCGCGCAGGGTGTCGCCGAACAGGTCGACCGCGTGCGGCTCGACCAGCATGGCCCGGCGCAGGTCCGCGATGTCGAGCTCTTCCAGCGCCGTGCCGGCCAACGTGACTCTCCCCCGCTCTGGCGTCCGGGCGCCGGCGAGCAGGTCGGTGACGGCGTCGGCGGCCGCTATCTCCGCGGTGACGACGCCGACGAGCGCGCCGGGCTCGATCTTGAGGGTGAGGCCGTCGAGGCCCGGCGTGTGCACGTCGTCGAGCACCACCGGGCCGGTCGCCGCGAACGCCTGGCCAGCGGCGGCCCGCTCGGGCGCGTTGAGCACCTCGGCGACGCGGGCCGCGCTGGCCCGCGAGGTGGCCAGCTGGAAGACGCAGTGGGCGAGGGTCAGCACCGGGTCGGTGAGGAACGCGGCCAGCCCGACAATGGTGATCAGCTCACCGATCGAGATCCGGCCGCGCAGCGCGAACCAGCCGGCCAGCGCGGCCACCACGGCGATCAGCAGACCGGTGGTGAAGGTGGAGACGCTGACGAACGCCGAGCCGGCCTTGATCGCGCCGATGTTGGCCCGCAACGAGGTGCGGCTCGCGGCGCGGTAGCGGCGCGCGGCCTCCTCGACGCCGCCGAACCCACGCAGCGGCCGCAACCCGGTGAGCAGGTCCGACGCGGTCCCGGCGGCCTGGCCGAGCGACTCCTGCTGGGCGAAGGTGCGCCGCTCGACCACGGGGCCGAGCGCGTTGAGGGCCAGCACCAGGATCGGGATGCCGACCACCAACCCGATGCCCAACGACCAGTCGATCCGCAGCAGGACGACGATCGACACCACGAGCCCGAGCGAAGCGGCCGCGACCCGGCTGCCGATCTCCAGCAGCTCGGCGGCGTTCTGGGTGTCGGAGGTCGCGATCGACAACAGCTCGCCGTTCTGCCGGTCGGTGCTGATCCCGCGTCCGGTGACAACGCGTCGGACGACCTGCATGCGCAGGAGGTGTGCCTCTTCGAGCTCGGCCCGCGAGATGAACCAGAGCCCGGTGCGCCAGCCCATGGTGAGCGCGGTGAACAACGCGAAGACGCCGAGGACCGACCAGACCATCGCCCACGTCGAGCCGGTGCCGACCGCCTGGTCGATGACCAGACCGATGGCCACGGGTACGAGCGCCTCACACACCTGGTGCAACGACCAGAAACCAGCAGTCAGCGCGACCCCGCGGCGCTGGCGCCGGAACATCTCACCAATCAGCCGGCGGGTCGGGTCTGCCTCTGCCATTCCACCCCACCTACGACAAGTTAGGAGAGGCTAACTGGCCGCCGGGGGCAAGAGTCAAGCCGAATTCAGGTCGATGCGGACCGTCACGGGGTCGGTGTCCGACATCCTCGACGTGGCGACACAGAGCCGGCGCGCCAGACCGCTCCGCCCGATCTTCCGGCTGCGGTCGTCCGGCTCGTCGTCCAGCACGACGCGAGCCAGGCCCGTGCGCCAGCGCCCGCGACTCACCTTGACCCGGACGCGCGGATCGGCTTCCAGGTCACGCACCCACTCGGCGTCCCGGCCACGTTGGGAGACCAACCAGAACACGGTGCCGTCGCGGCCGTCGCACACGGCCGTCCGCCGTGGTTTGCCCGAGTGCCGGCCCGTCGTCTCCAGCAGCGCGTCGCCCGGGATCGGCAGCCGCAGCGCCCACGCCAGCCGGACGAGCGGGTTGACGACGCGGCGCTGGATGCCCATGTGCCTGGTTACCCGCTTGTTCGTGCGTAACCACCCGCTGACGGGGGTATTGCGGAGGAGTCAGCAGTCGAGGAGAGGAAACACACATGCTCGCCACCGCAGTTCGGCGTTGGGCCGTCGTGGCGGTCGCTCTGCCGTTGGCCGCCGCCGGGATTCGCAAGGTCAGTCAGGTCGTCGAGGCCCGTCGTGGCTCCAGCGGTCTGACCAGGAGCATGCGGCAGGTCGCCGACCTGCTCGGCAGCGGGCGGAGGCGTCGCCGCCGCTTCTTTTGACCCCAGACGTCCTGATCACAGGGCGGTCCTGTCCACCGTTCAGTCGACCCCGAGTGGCGGACCGCACCTATCCCACTCGTCCGCACGTCCCGGCACTGAGGGATCATGTGGCGGTGAGCTTCGATCTGGTAGTGCTGGCAGCAGGGACCGCGGCGACGTTGGACGATGTGCGGGCAATGGCGGATCGCTCCGTCGGCCGGCCCCGGGTGGAGGGCGACCCCGACCCGCGGATCGCGGAGTTCTACGACGACCTGCGGGCCGGATTCAGCGACGATCCGGCGTACGACGGTGACTCGCCCTGGGTGACCACACCGCTCGTCGTCGGCGTCGACCACGTCGCGATGTCGATCGTCCACTCCCCCGTCGGCGACGACGCCGTGGACCTCGTGCTCCAGCTCGCCGAGAAGCACGGCCTCGTCGTCTACGACCCGCAGGGTGACGAGGCGACCGGCCTGCACGGCGACTACGCCGACGCGGTGGGCTGAGCTCAGACCTTCGCCACGACCTTCTCGACCACCTCGACCATCTTGTCCTGCGGCACGATCTTCGGAGCGACGAACAGGACCAGGCGCAGATCGGCTTCGTACGGTAGCGTGACCGCCACGATCCGGAACGAGTCCGAGACGTAGCCGACACCCGCCTCGCCGACGTCGTCGACCGGGGTGGTCTTGACGCCACTGGCCGCGGCGATGTTGTCGATCGTCGACCGGGCGGCGTCGGCCTTGTCCGGGCGGGTCGAGACCGTCAACGCGAACGGCTCCTGGCCGTCCTTCCCGTACGCGCAGGTGTAGGCGATCTCGCCGTCCGACTTGTCGACCGGGAGTTCGCGCGCCTTCAGCTTCGTCGCGGACGACGAGCCGAGCACCTTCACCACCGCACTGGCCGGCAGGATCTTGCACGCGGAGCTGATCTTCTCCAGTCGGGCCGGGGCGGTCGCCTCGGGTGGTGTGGCCGACGGCGGCGGCGAGACCCAGGTGGTCTCCGAACCATTGCCCCCGCAACCGGCGAGTGCCGCCACCGCCACGCTTGCCACCAACAGACTCCGAACAACCCCGTTTGCCCCGAACAATGGACGACCTTCCGGTACGGGCGCCGGGCGTACCCCGGTCGCTCCGTAGGTCAAGCGCTCGGCGCCCCGCCCACGTCACCTGCCGTGGATGAACTTCGGATGACCGATCGCCCCGGCTCGGCCGCCCGGCGGTCCCGCTGTGAGATCGTTCGCGGCGGGAGGTGCGGATGCTTCTCGTCGTGCTGCTCGGCCTGTCGGCCGCCGTCCTCCTCTCGGTCGCGGCGGCGCTGCAGCAACACGCGGCCCAGCGGGTGGCCAGCGCGAAGCCGGGCACGCGCGGGCCGCTGCCGCTGCTCGGTGTGGCCCACCGGCTGCTGCGGTCGCCGATGTGGCTGTCCGGCCAGGTGGCCGGTGCGCTCGGCGCCGGCGTGCAGGGTGCCGCGCTGCACCTCGGCTCGGTCGCGCTCGTGCAGCCGCTGCTGGCCACCCAACTGCTCTTCGCGTTGCCGTTGGGCGCACGGCGCACCCGGCGCCGGCCGCGCGTCGGCGACTGGCTGGCCGCGGCCGCCATCGTCGGTGCGCTCACGCTGTTCCTGTCGGTCCGCGGCGCGGTGCCGGCGGGCGGCCACTCCGACCCGGGTCGCGTGCTGCTCGCGGTGGCCCTGACGGCGGCCCTGGCCGCCCTGCTCGTCACCGTGGCGGCGGCCTGGAAGCCCGGCTACGCGACCCTGCTCGCCATCGGTGGCGCGCTCTGCTCGGCGCTCGCCGCCGTGCTGCTCAAGGTGACCTCGGAGAGCGTCGCCGAACGCGGCGTGCTGACGACGATCCAACACTGGCCGGTGTACGCCCTGGTCGGTGCGGTCATCGGCGCCCTGGTGCTGGGCCAGCAGGCGTTCGCGTCCGGCTCGCTGGCCGCCGCCGTGACCGCGGGCTCGGTGACGAACCCGGTGGCCAGCTACCTGCTCGGCGTCCTGGCCTTCCACGCCACGCTGCCGCACGGCGCCGGCCCGCGAGCCGCCCTGGTCGGCGCGGCTGTGCTGCTGGTCGCCGGCGCCTGGGTGCTGAGCCGATCGCCGTTGACCGGCGCGCCGACGGCCTCAGGCGGCGAGCTCGACGTCGGGCCGCGTCGGCCGGAGGGTGGCCAGCATGGGCAGGTCCTTGCTGATCACGCCGGTCACGCCGACCCGCCGGGCGTGCGCCAGCGCGGCCGGCGAGTCCACCGGCCACGCCAGCACGGTGTCGGTGGCCCGGCGCAGCTCCTCGACGACGGGCGCGGTCAGCAGCCGCAGCCGGATCGACACCCCGTCCACCCGGCCGCGGCGCAGTCGGGCGCGCAGGCGGGCCAACTGCAACGGGTCGCTGGCGGACAGGATCCGGCGCACGTGCGGCTCGCCGGCGAACGCGTCGAGCATCGCCCACTGCTTGGTGCACACCGCCACCGGTACGCCCGGCGCGTACCCCCGCAACGCCTCGGCGACCAGCGGCGCGACCGCGAGTGACGGGCCCTTGAGGTCGAGCATCAACCGCGGGTCGCCGGCGGCGGCGGCCAGCACCTCCGGCAGCGTCGGCACGACCAGGTCGCGCCGCCGGTGCACCTCGAGCCATTTCTCCCAGTAGAGGTGCGGGCCGATGGCCTTGCGGTGCCGCACCTCCAGCGCGCCGCGGTAGAGGTGCACGTCGGCCTCCACGAGGTCGACGCCGGCGGCGAGCGCGGCGCGCAGGTCAGGCAGCGTGTTGCCGGCCCGGTGTGCGACGGAAAGCAGGCTCATGAGCGGCAGGGTAACGGTCGACGAATGCCCAAACACCGATGCCTGGGCGACCGGCGGTTGAGCACCCGGCAAACTGCGCGCTGCTCAGCGCCGGTCGGCGGACTATCGAGGGTCCGCGCGCCGGGTACGGCGCCGCCAGGGAGGTGGACGATGGCCGATGGATGGCTGGTGCTCAGCCACGGCATCATCCCCTACTGGTGCGAGTCCGCCGCGCGGCCGGCGGTCGACGCGGCGGAGCGGTGGCTGGCCGAGGTGCTGAGTGCGCTGCGCCAACGGCTGCTGGTCGCCTGAACGAGCGGCCTGGGCAGATGTGAGACGGATTCTCCGGATCCTCACTTTTTGCGCCCTGGTTCCGGCAATATCGGCGATACGGGCACCCGCGAGCCGCATGTCCGGCTCGGGACCGGAGTGACTCGAGCAGCTGATTACGGGGGATCAGGATGAAGAAACGAGCGCGGCTGGGTGCCGTGGCAGTCATGAGCGCGATGGGCCTGCTGGCGCAGGTTCCCGCGTTCGCCCGGGTGCAGTCGGATGTGACCGGCTACGGCACGGACATGTGCGCGAGCACCGACGCGGCTGCGGACGACTGGGCCGAGCCCTACGACGGCGAGGTCTACCTCGACCCCGCACCGACCGATGTGCCGTTGCCGCCGCTGGCCGCCGCGCCGCACGGTGTCGCGCCGCACGGTGTCGCGCCGAGCCCGGACCCGTCAGCACCGGCGGCGGTGGCCCAGCCGACCGCCACACCCGCGCCGGCGGGCACCGGCGAACTCGCCGCGCCGCAGGTCGCACCCTCCCCGGGGCCGACGGACCTGCCTACGGCCGCGCCGCAGGTCACTCCGGCGCCGGCGGTGTCCGGGGTGACGGTCGACCCGCCGGCTGTCGCCGGACCCACGCCGAGCGTCGAGCCGTCGGCGCCCGGCCTGGCCACGGTGCCGTCGACGGTCCCGCCGTCGCAGCCGCCCGCGGTCGACCCGGGACCCACCGCCACCCCCGACCCGCTGGCCGACCCGAGCGCCGGCCCCACCACGCCGGCGGACCCCACCACGCCGGCGGACCCCACCACGCTGGCCGACCCCACCATGCTGGCCGACCCCACCACGCTGGCTGATCCCTCGCTGGCTGACCCCTCGCTGGTCGATCCCCTCGCGCCCGTCGACCCGAACGCGCTCGTCGCGCCGACGGCAACCGCCGACCCGAGCACGCTGCCGGGTCTGACGGTGGAGCCGGAGGCCACCGGAACCCAGGAGCCCCACACGCTGCCGGGCGGGACCGGTGGCGGCGCGGCCGAGCCGGGTGTGCCGCTCGACCCGACGCCGACCCTCACCCCGGACCCGCTGGCCGCGGCGACGCCGGAAGCGACCGACGTGCCCGGCCCGGTGACCGACGGCTCCGAACCGACGCCGACCCCGAGCGCGGCGCCCGCCGTCGCCGCCCCTGACGCCGCGACCGGGCTGGCGCCGGCCGCGCCGGACGCCGCCCTGGCCGAGCCGTCGGCCGCGCCCTCCGGGGTGCTGCCCGGCGTCACCCCGAGCACCGCGCCGTTCGACCCGTACGCCCTGGCGGAGCCGGCCGACCCGTCCACGGTGACCGGAGAGGCCGCACCGCAGCCCGGTTTCAGCGGCACCGCCGAGGACTGGTCCGGGTTGCCGCAGGACGACGCGTGGAGCCACGACGGGTCGGTGCACAACGGCGAGAGCACCACCTGGGTCGACGAGGTCCCGCCCGCCGCCGACTCCTGCGCGCCCACCGAGGAGGCGCCCGCCGCCGACCCGTACAGCGACGGCTACGACGACGGGTACGATGCCGGTTACGAGGCCGCGCTGGCCGAGCACGGGCTGCTGGACGAGCAGTGGTCGGAGGAGCCGGAGCAGCACGAGGACCCGGCTCCGGAGCAGCACTACTACGAGGAGCCGGCGCCGCAGCACAGTGAGCCGCAGTGGCAGGAGCCCCAGCGGTCCTACCAGGACGTGCCGGACGCCCCGGCTCCGCAGCGCGAGCCGGTCGCGGTCGACCCGGTCCCGCCGGCGCCGGTCGACCCGGAGCCGGTCGTCCAGGAGCCGGTCGTCCAGGAGCCGGTCGTCCAGGAGCCCATCGCTCGGGAGCCGGTCGTCCAGGAGCCCATCGCCCAGGAACCGGCGGCGCAGGAGCCGGTCACGCAGGAGCCGGCCCGGGTCGACGCCGGCCCGTGGGGTCCGGGAGCCGCGGGCATCACCGTGGCGAAGCCGACCACCGAAGACCCTGGCACCGGTCCCGCGACCACGAGCTGGATGCCCGGCGACGCGGGAGCGGAGACCAAGGACGCCAAGCCGGCGAAGAAGACGTCCAAGACCACCAAGGCGGCCAAGGCCAAGACGGCGAAGCCGAAGACGGCGGGCTAGTCCCGTCCACCCGCCGCCCGCAGCCACGTCCGGCGCTGCGGGCGGCGCGGTGCGTCCGGGGTCAGGACGCGGTCACCGCCACCTTGAGCCAGCCGGGACTGCGCCGGTCGAACTCGCGGTAGCCGGTCAGCACGTCGGTCAGCGGCTCGTGCTGGGTCAGCATCCGCTCGGTGTCGACCGCTCCCTGCTCCACCATGGACAGGAGTCGAGGGATGTAGCGGGGATGGTTCCCGTTGCCCATATTGATCTTCAGGTTCCGGTTCATCGCAGTGCCGAGCGGGAAGAACCGGTCGGTCCGCGGGTACACGCCGACGATGCCGAGGGTGCCGGCCTTGGCGAGGCTCTCCACCGCCCACTCGACCGCCTGCGCCGGCGCGTCCCCCGGCTCCCACTGGCCGTCGTGCGCGTTGGTGACCGGCGCGATGGTGCGCACCTCGTCGCGATGCTCGGCGTCGTGCGAGCGCGCGTCGGCCGCGGCGGGACCGGACCGCGCACTCTCCGCGTCGACCCCGACGGCGTCGATCGCCCGGTCCGGACCCGTGCCGAGCGTCAGCTCCAGCAGTGCCTCGATGGGATCCTCGCGGTCGAAGTCGACGATCTCGGCGCCGAGGGCGCGGGCGCGTTCCAGCCGGTCCGGGTGGTGGTCGACGGCGATCACCCGGCTCGCGCCGCGCTGGAAGGCCGACAGGATCGCGAACTGGCCCACCGGTCCGCAGCCGAAGACGGCCACCACGTCGCCGTCCGAGACGTTGGCGATCACCGCTCCGAAGTAGCCGGTCGGGTAGATGTCGGACAGCGCGATCGCCTGGTCGTCGGAGACCGCGTCCGGCAGCGTGAACATGTTGGTGTGCGCGCACGGCACGCGTACGTACTCCGCCTGGGTCCCGTCGAACGACCCGGTCGAGGCGGGCGAGCCGTAGGACGCGGTCCCGGAACGCCGGCAGGCTGGGTTGATCTCGTCGCACTGGGCGAAGTAGCCGGCCCGGCAGTAGACGCAGGACCCGCAGCCGAGCACGGCGGAGAGCAGCACGCGCTCGCCGGCCACGTGGTTGCGGACACCCTGGCCGACCTCCTCGACCACACCGACACCTTCGTGCCCGAGGATCGTCCCCGAGCGCATCTCCGGCACCGTGCCGCGGACGAAGTGCAGGTCGGTGCCGCAGATGGCGGCGGTGGTGATCCGTACGACCGCGTCGGTCGAGGTTTCCAGCTTGGGTTCGGCCACGTTGTCCAGGCGGATGTCGCCCACGCCGTGGAACACGACGGCTTTCATCGTCGACCGCCTCTCGATTGGAGAATCGGGGCGGGCCGGCGGCATCACGTCGACGGGCGCGATGCGCTGACCCGTCTCCCCCACCATCGCACGGTCCGCGCGACGCCGTGGCGTTTAGGCGGGAACGGGGATCACGGCATCCACCAGCCGAGGGTGACGCCGTCCGGGTCGTAGCGGCGGCGCACCTGGCCCAGCCGCTCGCGGATGTCGTCCGGCCAGCACGCGGCGACCCGCTCCGGCGTGATCGGCTGCGCCAGCACGTTCGCGTTGTTGACGGCGGAGATCCAGGGCGCGGCTACGCTGTCCCAGCGGGCGGCGGCGGCCGGCACGACGGTGTCGAAGAGCTCCGGCCGCGCGGCGACCAGGGCGACCACGTACTCGGACTCGCGACCGCCGACCGCCGAGCCGCCGGGCACGTCCCGGCTGGTGGCGCCGCCGAGGTGCCGCCACTCGGCGGCGAAGAACGGCGAGTCCGCCGCGTCCGGACCCGCCATCTCCAGGAACGCGGTCGCGAGACCCTGGTCGGCCCGATCGATCATCGTGCCGTGCACGTACGCCGGGATCGGGTCGGTCGGGTCGTTGTGGATCCGCCCCATCTCGGTGGTGGGGATCTCCCCGAGCATGTCCAGGTAGACCGGCGCCGCGGCGCGCAGCGGCGCCACCAGCCGCTCCCCCTCGGCCGGGTCGCCCGGGAAGGCGAACCGCACGCCCAGCAGCTTCCGGCCGCGCATCGGCTCGGGCACCTCCGGCAGCGGCGGGAACGCGACGGCCTGCACGCTGGTGGTGACCCGGTCGTCGGCGCCGTCCGTCCAGTCGACCCACGCCCGCAGCATGCGGTCGATGTCGGGGGTGTCCACGAAGAACGATCCGCCGTAGACGGACGTCAGCTCGACCAGCCTGACCCGCACCTCGATGACCACGCCGAGGCCGAACTTGCCGCCGCGCAGCGCCCAGAACAGGTCCGGGTTGGTGTGCTCGTCGGCCGCCACGACCTCACCCTCGCCGGTGACGACCGTGAACCCGATCACGTAGTCGGAGCTGAAACCGTGACTGCGGGCCAGCGGCCCCATGCCGCCGCCGAGCAGGTAGCCGGCCGCGCCGACGACCGGGGACGAACCGGTGATCGGGGCCAGGCCGTACGCGGCCGCCGCCTCGACCACGGCCTTCCAGCGGACGCCTGCACCGATGGCCGCGGTGGGGGTCTCCGGGTCGACGTGGACGTGGTCGAGGCGGGAGGTGTTGAGCAGCAGGCCGGACGCGATCTCGAGCTCGGCGCCGTGCCCGGTCCCCTGGACGGAGATCCGCATGCCGGCCTCGCGGGCGTACCGCACCGCCGCCACCACGTCGTCGACCGAGGTGGCCGTGGCCACCAGCTCCGGCCGGGGGTCGAAGGCGAGGTTGAAGCCGGCCACCGCAGCGGGGAAACCCTCGTCCCCGGGCTGAAGGACCGGTCCGTTGATCTTGCCGGCCAGGGTGGAAGTCATGGTGCTCGATCCTTTCTGGGTGTGACTCAGTCGGCCCCGGGTGGGCCGAGCAGTCCGATCTCGGTGACGTCGAGCGACGCCTGCAGGTCGCGCATCACGATGTCGTCGATCTCGCGGCGGTCCCGCATCGCGATGACGGCCAGCCGCTCGTGCTCCAGGACGCCCAGCCGCAACCGGCGCTCGAGCCGCTCGGCGCTCGTGAGCTCGGCGCGCCCGTCGCCGCTGCGGGCTTCCTTGACCGCCAACTCGTAGTCGCCCCGCACGCGGTCGATCATGTACGCCGGAGCGGACAGCGACCGCGCGACCGCCGGCAACGCGGCCAGCCCCGCCTCGGCCGCCCGGATCCGGGCGTGCCGGGCCTCGTCGACCCGGGCGCTGTCGCCGGACAGCCCGGCCCACCGCACGACCATCGGCAGGGTCAGCCCCTGCACCAGGATCGTCGTCAGGATCACCACGGAGGTGACGAAGACGATCATGTCCCGATCCGGATAGGGCGTGCCGTCGGAGAGCACTGACGGGACCGCCAGCGCGGCCGCCAGCGAGACCGCTCCCCGGAAGCCGGCCCACCCGTACGCCGTGCGGACCTTCCAGTTGAGCCGGCGGGTGCGCTGGACCGCGCGCCGGTCCAACAGCCGGATGAGCGCCGTCACCAGGTGGATCCAGACGATCCGAGTCACGATCACGATGGCGGCCGCGGCGAACGCGATGCCCACCGCCCGGCCCATCTGGTCGTTCTCGATCCGCCGTGCGGCGGCCGGGATCTGCAGGCCGACCAGCACGAAGAGGCTGCCGTTGACGATGAAGGTCGAGAGGTTCCAGAAGGCGAACGCCTGCACCCGGGAGCGGGCGCGGATGACCCGCGGGCCGGCGTACGAGTGGACCAGCCCGACCACCACGACGGCGACCACCCCGCTGGCGTGGATGGAGTCGCCCACGAAGAACGCCGCGAACGGAGTGAGGATCGACAGGCCGCCCTCGCGCAGCGGATCGTCCATCCGCCGCCGGATCCAGATGAACAAGGCCCCGGTGACCAGGCCGGCGATCACGCCGCCGACCATCGACCAGAGCAGGTCACCGGTGATGGCCAGGAGGGAGGGCGAGGTGCCGTCCACCAACATGCCGACCGCGACCGCGAACAGCACCAGCGCCGTGCCGTCGTTGATCAGGCTCTCCGCACGCAGGGTGGTCAGGTTGCGGCGGGGCATCTTCTTGGCCAGACCGGCGACCGCGGCGGCGTCCGTGGGCGCCAGCACAGCCCCCAGGATCCAGGCGGCGGCCGAGGCGACCCCGATGGCCTGCAACGAGTACGACAAGGCGACCATGGTCGCGATGACCAGCCCGATCGCGGACAGCAGGATCACCCGGATGTTGGCGCGGATCTCCCGCAGGCTGGTGTTGAGGCTCTCCCAGTAGAGGATGCCCGGCAGGAAGATCACCAGGACCGCTTCGGCGGGCAGCCGGACGTCGGAGAGCCGCGGGATGAACGCCAGCAGGCCGCCGATCACGAGCAGCAGGACGGGCGGCGCGACGCTGTAGCGACGTCCGATGGTGGTGCCGACGATGACCGTCGCGCTCAGGGCGACGACCACGAGCAGCCCTTCCAGCACCGCTTCACCCCCGTGTTCGCGGCTGGACCACCACCAGCATGCCGCGAACAGCCCCGTGAGCAGGTGTGATCTAGGTCGTGTCCCGTCGGAGGCGTGGATGGACGAGCTTCAGGGAGAGCCAGGCGGTGCCCACGCCGATGATCACGCCGATCAGCGTGTCGACGAGGCGCAGGATGGGCTGCTGCCACGGGTCCACCGGGCTGATCGCGGCCACCACCAGCACCACGGCCGTGGTGATCGCGGCCGTGGTCGCGTCGCCGCGCTGGCCGATCAGCAGCCCGACCGCCGAGGAGACGCCGATCAGCAGCGCGAACGCCCACAGGTGGAACGGCAGGAAGACGAGGTAGACGATGCAGATGACGAAGCTGATCGCGGTGGCGGACATCCGCGTGACCCCGGCCGCGAGGCTCTCCTGGAACGAGGCCCGGTTCACGAAGATCGTCGAGAGCGCCGCCCACATCCCGCCGAGCAGGTCACTGTCGCGGCTGTCGATGTAGACGCGGGTGAACACCTCGCTGGCCAGCCAGAAGGCCAGCAGGCAGGACAGCCCCAGCACGGCGCTCTCGACGAGCGCCACCCGCACCGGTGGCCGCGCCATTTTCGCAGGCTACCGCCGCGAAGCCCTACGAGCTCAGGGTTTCCGAGATCTCGACGTCTACAGTGGTCTGCTCACGCAGGGCCGTGCTGACCGTGCAGTGCTTCTCGTGCACGCGCTCCGCGACCGACCGGAACACCGGCTCGGCCTCCGGGTCGTCCGGCGGCAGCGTGACGTCGTACGTCATGGTGATCGATCCGAGCTTGTTGGGCTTGACCTTCTCCGCGTCGAGCGTCGCGGCGAGCCGGGTCAGCCGGTGCCCGCGCTGGGCGGTCAGCGGCTCGACGGTGACGATGTTGCACCCGCCGAGCGCCGCGAGCAGCAGCTCGACGGGGGTGAAGTCGGAGCCGTCCGACAGCCCGAAGCGGATCTCGGCGCCGCGGCCGTTGCGGGCGACGTAACCGCCGTCGTCGGTGCGCTCGACCTCTACGTGGTAACCCATCTCTTGATCATGCCACTGCCGCTCAGCCGTGCGCGCGGCCCCGTCCGCCCGGACCGGTCTTCTTCCGGGGCTTGACCGTCACCGAGACCGGGCTGCCCTCGAAGCCGAACTCCTCGCGCAGCTTGCGCTCCACGAACCGCAGGTAGCCGGCGTCGAGCGGGCCGGTGGTGAACAGCACGAAGCGCGGTGGCCGGGTGCCCGCCTGGGTGGCGAAGAGCACCCGGGGCGCCCGCCCGCCACGCACCGGGTGCGGGGTCTCCTGCACCAGCGCGGCCAGCCACTGGTTGAGCTGGCCGGTCGGCACCCGGGTCTCCCAGGACGCCAGCGCCTTGCGCAGCGCGGGGGCCAGCTTGTCGACAGCGCGGCCGGTCTTGGCCGAGATGTTGACCCGGATCGCCCACGGGATCCGCTTGAGCTCCCGGTCGATCTCCTTCTCGAGCTGGTAGCGCCGGTCGTCGTCGACCAGGTCCCACTTGTTGAAGGCGATGACCAGCGCCCGGCCGGCCTCGACCACCATCGTCAGGATCCGCTGGTCCTGCTCGCTGATGGGCTCGGACGCGTCGAGCAGCACGACGGCCACCTCGGCGGCCTCGATCGCACCGGCCGTGCGCAGCGACGCGTAGTATTCGGTGCCGCTCGCGGTGGTGACCCGCTTGCGCAGCCCGGCGGTGTCGACCAGTTGCCAGGTCTCGCCGCCGATGCCGACCAGCGAGTCGACCGGGTCGACCGTGGTGCCGGCGACCGAGTCGACGACCGCCCGCTCCTCCTTGGCCAGCTTGTTGAGCAGCGAGGACTTGCCGACGTTGGGCCGCCCGACCAGCGCGACCCGGCGCGGGCCGCGCGGGGCGTCGTCGTCGATCGGCGGTGCCGGCGCCGGCATCGCGGCCAGGATCAGGTCGAGCAGGTCGCCGGAGCCCCGGCCGTGCAGCGCGGAGACCACCTGCGGCTCGCCGAGGCCGAGCCCCCAGAGCGAGACGGCCTCCATCTCGATCGCGTTGTTGTCGGCCTTGTTGGCGACCAGGATCACCGGCTTGTTGCTGCGCCGCAGCATCTTCACGGCGGCTTCGTCGACGTCGGTCGAGCCGACGGTCGCGTCGACCACGAACAGCACCACGTCGGCGGTCTGCACCGCGATCTCGGCCTGCATCGCGATGGCCTTGGCCCGGTCGCGGGCGTCGGGCTCCCAGCCGCCGGTGTCGACGACCGTGAACTGCCGGCCGTTCCACTGGGCGTCGTACGGCACCCGGTCGCGGGTCACGCCCGGGGTGTCCTCCACGACGGCCTGGCGGCGGCCGATGATGCGGTTGACCAATGTGGACTTGCCCACGTTGGGCCGGCCGACCACGGCGACCACCGGCAGCGGACCGGTCTCGGTGACCTCGGCGTCCACATCGGACACCTCGGAGTACGGCGACGTCATGCCGTCACCATGGCACGCAACCGGGCGACGGCCTCGTCGATGCCCATCTCCGTGGTGTCCAGCACCACGGCGTCGGCGGCCTGCTGCAGCGGGTCGGCCGCGCGGGTCGAGTCGAGGGTGTCGCGGCGCAGCAGGTCGGCGTGGGTGTCGTCGACGGACGCGGCGGTCTCCAGCGAGCGGCGCCGGGCGCGCGCGTCGGCGGAGGCGGTCAGGTAGACCTTGAGGTCGGCGTCGGGCGCCACCACCGCGCCGATGTCACGGCCCTCGACCACGATCCGGCCGGCCTCCTCGATCAACGCACGCTGCTGCCCCACCAGTAGCTGGCGCACCGCGGGCACGGCCGCCACCGCGGACACCGCGGCGGTCACCTCCGGGCCGCGGATGTCGACGTCGACGTCCACCCCGTCGGCCCGCACGTGCGGGGCCAGCGGGTCGGTGCCGATCGCCAGGTCGAGCTCGCCGGCCACCTTGGTGATCCCTTCCAGGTCAGCCAGGTCGACGCCGTAGCGGAGCACCGCCCAGGTCACCGCCCGGTACATCGCGCCCGTGTCCAGATACTGGGCGCCGAGCGCGGACGCCAGCCGCCGGGAAACGGTGGATTTGCCGGAACCCGACGGGCCATCAACGGCCACCACACACCGACCGTTAGCCAACTCGTCTGCCACCGTTCCTCCTCGCCGTCAGCACCTATTCTGCCTGGTCGGGCAGAATCACTCGCCGACGGCCTTGAACAGTGCCCCGACCTCGGCGTTCGTGAGGCGCCTGGTGCGACCCGGTTTGAGGTCACCGAGGCGGATCGGCCCGATCGCGGTGCGCACCAGCCGGTTGACCGGGTGGCCGACGGCGTCCAACATCCGCCGCACGATCCGGTTGCGCCCCTCGTGGATCACGATCTCGATCTGGGCCGACCGGGCGAACGCGTCGACCAGCCGGAACTTGTCGACCTTGGCCGGGCCGTCCTCGAGCTCGACGCCGCTGAGCAGCGCGCGGCCGACCGCCCGGGGCAGCGGGCCAGGCACCTCCAGCACGTAGGTCTTCGGCACCCCGAACGAGGGATGCATCAGCTTGTGCGCCAGCGAGCCGTCGTTGGTCAGCAGCAGCAGGCCCTCGCTGTCGGTGTCGAGCCGCCCCACGTGGTAGACCCGCTGGTCCACCCGGTTGAGGAACTCGTCGAGCGCGGTGCGACCCTTCTCGTCCGCCATGGTCGAGACGACCCCGCGCGGCTTGTTGAAGGCGAGGTAGACCAGGTTCTGGTCGACGATCAACCGTTGCCCGTCGACGTAGATCTCCGCGGTGTCCGCGTCGACCTTGTCGCCGAGCTGGGCGACCTTGCCGTTCACGGTCACCCGACCACGGAAGATCAGGTCCTCACAGGCCCTGCGGGACCCCACACCGGCGCTGGCCAGCACCTTCTGCAGGCGCTCAGCGTTCGCCATCTGCCACCTCGTCGACATCGTCCGGAAGGAACGGCGCAAGGTCCGGGAGCTGGTCGACCGTGTCGAGTCCGAGCTTCTCCAGGAACAGCGTCGTCGTCCGGTAAAGGTACGCGCCCGTCTCCGGCTCCGTGCCGGCCTCCTCCACCAGACCGCGCGCGGTGAGTGTGCGTACGACGCCGTCGCAGTTCACGCCCCGGATGGCGGAGATCCGGCCACGGGTGACGGGCTGCTTGTAGGCGATCACCGCGAGCGTCTCCAGCGCCGCCTGGGTCAGCCGCACCGACTGCCCGTCGAGGACGAACCGCTCGACGTAGCCGGCGTACTGCGGCCGGGTGTAGAGCCGCCACCCCCCGGCGGCCCGGCGCAACTCGAAACCGTGCCCGGCCGCGGTGTAGCCGGCCGCGATCGACTCGAGGGTCGCCTGCACCCGCTCGGTAGGAATTTCGAGCACCTGCGCGAGCACGATCTCCTGGACCGGCTCGTCGACGACAAGCATGATCGCTTCTAGCGCACCGCGCAGCTCGTCCTCGTCGATGATCGTAACTTCGCCATCGGATACGCCCGACGGCGCGGGAGTGGCAATCTCGACCGCACTGCCGTCCGTGGCGGCATCAGGGTCAGCCTCCTCCGCCAGGTCCACGAACTCGGCGTCCGGCGGCGCCTCTGGCAGCGCGGCCGCGACCAGCGGGTCCCGATCCTCGGGCGCGCTGAGGTCCTCGGCGTCCCCGACGGCCTCGGCGGCGCTGACCGTGTCGGCCTCAGCGAGCAGCTCGGGCTCCTCCGCAGCCTCGAGCTCAGCCACACCGTCCGACTCGAGGGACGCTGCGCTCTCCGGCTCGTCGGCCGCGGTCGCGTCTGACGTTGGCTCGGGCCGCTTGCGCTCCCATGGGGGTACCCAGGCCGCGGCCTGTTCGGCCAGGGACGCCTCGCGTGCCGGATCGGCGTCGCCGCGGTCGGTCACTGCTCCTGCTCCTTCGGTTCTGCTGTCTCTTCGGCGGGTGACTTCTCCGGGGTCCCGGCGTATTCGTCGACCTTGAGCTCGCCGACCGCGTCGCCGCCGATCCAGCGGACCGTTAGCTCGCCCAGGGCCTGCACCTGCTCGAAGCCGATCAGGTTCTCCCGGTAGAGCTCCAGCAGCGCCAGGAACCGGGCGACCACCTCGAGCGTGCTCTCGCAGTCGATCGTGAGCACCTGGAAGGTCGCCGTGCCGGAGCGTCGGATCCGGTCGCGCAGCAGCACCGCGTGCTCGCGGACGCTGACCTTGACGTCGTGGATGTGCGCGATCGACACCGTGGGCGGAGCCGCTTTGGGGGTCATCGCCCGGATGGCCAGTTTGAGCAGCCGGTCGGCACCGATGCCGAGGACGAGCTCGGGCAGCGCCTCCGCGTACCGCGGCTCGAGAGTGACCGCCCGCGGATAGCGCCGGGCACCCTCCTGCTCCAGCAGCGCGATGTGGGCGGCCGCCTCCTTGAACGCCTTGTACTGCAGGAGCCGGGCGAACAGCAGGTCGCGGGCCTCCAGCAGGGCCAGGTCCTCTTCGTTCTCGACCTGCGCCGCGGGCAGCAGCCGGGCCGCCTTGAGGTCGAGCAGGGTCGCCGCGACGACCAGGAACTCGCTGGCCTCGTCGAGCGGCCAGTCGTCGCCCATCGCGCGGATGTAGGCGATGAACTCGTCGGTGACCGTGCTGAGTGCGACCTCGGTCACGTCGAGCTTGTGCTTGCCGATGAGCTGGAGCAGCAGGTCGAACGGTCCGGTGAAGTTGGACAGCCGCACGGTGAACCCGGTCGCCGGAGCCGCGTCGGGCGTCAACGCGTCAGCCGGGACCGTCCCCTCGACGACAACGGGGGGCGCATCGGGTTCACTCACCGTTCGACCGTAGTCCACCGCTGTAACGGCGCTGCTCACGCCCACACCTCACGCACCATCAGCACCGGCAGCCGCCGGTGGGGACCAAAGATCAGCGCTCAGCTTGGGCGGCGATGACCTCTCGGGCGAGCTGGCGGTAGTTGCGGGCACCGGACGACGCCGGGTCGAGCGTGGTGATCGGCGCACCGGCCACGGTCGACTCGGGGAACTTGACCGTCTTGGTGATCACGGTCTGGTAGACCTTGTCGCCGAACGCCTCGACCACCCGCTGGAGCACCTGGCGGCAGTGGGTGGTGCGGCTGTCGTACATGGTGGCCAGGATGCCTTCGAGCTCGAGGTCGAAGTTGAGCCGCTCGCGCACCTTGTCGATGGTGTCGAGCAACAGGGCCACACCGCGCAGGCTGAAGAACTCGCACTCCAGCGGGATCAGCACGCCGTGCGCGACGGTCAGCGCGTTGATCGCGAGCAGGCCGAGCGACGGCTGGCAGTCGATCAGGATGTAGTCGTATTCCTTGCGGACCGACCGCAGCACCCGGGCCAGCGCCATCTCGCGCGCGACCTCGTTGACGAGCTGGATCTCGGCGGCCGACAGGTCGATGTTGGCCGGCAGCAGGTGCAGCCCCGCGACGTCGGTCTTGATGAGCACGTCCTCGGCCGTGACGTCGTCCTGCATCAGCAGGTTGTAGACCGACAGGTCGAGGTTGTGCGGGTTGACGCCGAGGCCGACGGAGAGCGCGCCCTGCGGGTCGAAGTCGACGAGCAGCACCTTGCGGCCGTATTCGGCCAGCGCGGCACCGAGGTTGATGGTCGACGTGGTCTTGCCCACGCCGCCCTTCTGGTTGGCCAACGCGATGATCCGCGCCGGGCCGTGCCGATCGGTCGGCATCGGCTCGGGGATCGGCTTGCGCATCGTGTAGGCGGCCGGATCGGCCGGGCCGAGCTCAGCACCGAGGTCCAGAGCGGACTGCTGCGCACGGAGCTGCGAGGTCCATGCCTCGGCACGGTCACCGTTGCCAGCCATGTCCTGCCTACCCCCTCCCGACGAGCGTCCCCACGCCGGAGCCCCGACTGTACGCCACGTCCCACCGGCCCCGGGTGCACCATATCGGCGTGTCGACACGCCAAGAAGCGGGTGTCAGCTATGTGCCCGCGGGTGTGCGGTGGCGTAGACCTCGCGCAACCGCTCCACCGTGACCAACGTGTATACCTGCGTCGTGGTCACGGACGCGTGCCCGAGCAGTTCCTGCACCACTCGCACGTCGGCCCCACCGTCGAGCAGATGAGTCGCATAGGAGTGCCGCAACGTGTGCGGTGACACGGCCCGAGCGCCCTCCACCGGCAACCCGGCGGCGGCCGCGGCCTTGCGCAGGATCGCCCACGCACTCTGCCGGGAGAGCGGCCCACCACGAGCGTTGAGGAACACGGCCGGACCCTTGGCCGCCAGCCCCGGACGAGCGCGCACCAGATAGGCGTCGAGCGCGGCCCGCGCGTAGCCACCCACGGGAACGATCCGCGTCCGCCCACCCTTGCCGTGCAAAGTGGCCGACCCGCCCTCGAGATCCAGGTCGTCGACCGCGGCGCCGACGGCCTCGGAGATCCGCGCACCGGTGCCGTAGAGAAACTCCAGCAGGGCCCGGTCGCGAAGCTCCAAGGGCCCGTCGCCCCGGACCGACTCGAGCAGCCGCAACACCTCGTCGACTTCGAGCGCCTTGGGCAACCGCCGCGGCAGACTCGGCGGCTTCACGTCCCGACTGACGTCGTCGGCGGCCAACCCCTCGCGCACCGCGAACTTGTGCAACCCGCGGACGGCCGAGGTCGCCCGGGCCGCGGACGCGGCCGACAACGGCGGGTGTTCGGCGTCACCGTCCCGCAGAGCGGCGACGTGGCCCGCGATCTCGGCGGGCGTAGCGGACGCGAGGTCGGTCACCCCACGCCCGGCCAAGGTCGAGAGATAGCGATCGAGATCACGCCGGTACGAGGCCAACGTGTTCCCGGACAGCCCACGCTCGACGGTCAGGTGGTCGAGGTAGACCCGCACCGCCTTCCGCAGCGCGGGCGCGGGCTCCGCGCGCGACGGTGGCGCCGGTGACGGAGTCGCGTCACCGGCGCCGGTCGTCGCGGGCGTGGCGGTCAGGCCAGCGCCTCCGCCAGCGGCAGGTGCTTCATGCCGTGTGCCTCCGCGACCGGGCCGTAGGTGACCTGGCCGTCGTAGGTGTTCAGGCCCAGGGCCAGCGCCGGGTCGCGGCGGAGCGCGTCGCGCCAGCCGCGGTTGGCGAGCTCCAGCGCGTACGGCAGCGTGACGTTGGTCAGCGCGTAGGTGCTGGTGTGCGGCACCGCACCCGGCATGTTGGCCACGCAGTAGAACATCGACTCGTGGACCTTGTACGTCGGGTCCGCGTGCGTCGTCGGGCGCGAGTCCTCGAAGCAGCCGCCCTGGTCGATGGAGATGTCGACGAGCACGCTGCCCGGCTTCATCCGGCTGACCAGCTCGTTGGAGATCAGCGTCGGGGCCTTGGCCCCCGGCACCAGCACCGCGCCGATCACCATGTCGGCGTCGAGAACCGCCCGCTCGACCTCGTACGCGTTGGAGGCGACGGTCTGCAGGTGGCCCTGGTAGATCGCGTCCGCCTGGCGGAGCTTGTTGATGTTGCGGTCGAGCAGCAGCACCTCGGCCTGCATGCCGAGCGCTATCGCGGCCGCGTTCATGCCGGAGACGCCCGCGCCGATCACGACGACCTTGGCCGCGTACACGCCGGAGACGCCGCCCATCAGGATGCCTCGGCCGCCGCCCTGGCGCATCAGCGTGTAGGCGCCGACCTGCGGTGCGAGCCGGCCCGCGACCTCGGACATCGGGGCGAGCAGCGGGAGCGCGCGGTCGGCGGTCTCGACGGTCTCGTACGCGATGCCGGTGACCTTGCGGTCGATCAGCGCGTCGGTGCACTCCTTGGAGGCGGCGAGGTGCAGGTACGTGAAGAGCACCTGGCCCGGACGCATCCGGTGGTGTTCCTCGGCGATCGGCTCCTTGACCTTGAGCACCAGGTCGGCGGTGCCCCAGACCTCGTCCGGGCCGGGCAGGATCGTGGCGCCGGCAGCGGCGAACTCGTCGTCCGTGATGGACGAGCCGAGCCCGGCACCGGACTCGACGAAGACCTCGTGGCCCGCGCGGGCGAACTCGTGCACGCCTGCCGGCGTGATCGCCACGCGGTACTCGTGGTTCTTCACCTCGCGTGGGATTCCGACCTTCACATTGACACCTTCTCTCCCGCGTACGCCCGGTCACCGTTGACAGGGTCGTCTCCCGCGTCGGCGGCGAGTCTAGGGCGCCCCGGGTCGCGGAAGCACACCCGCTCACCTGCGGACGCGCCTTCAGTATTGCCCGCCGCCGGTGATCACCACACGGAGGCCGAAAGAAGGGCCCCCTGCGTCACAGGAGGCCCTTCCGCGACTCAGCGCACCAGCGGCGTGGACGGGTCGCGCAGCGGGCGCCAGCCGTCGTCCCGGGCGCGGGCCGCCGCGAGCACACCGGCGACCGCGGCCGCGTTGGTGATCTCGCCGCGCAGCGCCATCGCGACCGCCTCGTCCAACGGGACCCACCGGGCGGTGAGCTCCGCCTCCTCGGCGGAGCGCTGGAACCGCTCCGCCTCGGGGATCGAGGACAGGCCACGGGCGAGGAAGACCCGGATCAGCTCGTCCGAGAAGCCCGGCGAGGTGTGCAGGTCGACCAGCAGGTCGAGCCGCTCGCAGCGCAGGTCGGCCTCCTCGGCCAGCTCGCGGTCGGCGGTGCCGGTCGGCGACTCCCCGGCCACGTCGACCAGGCCGGCCGGCAGTTCCCACATCATCTTGGCGACGGGGTGGCGGTACTGCCGCACCAACAGCACCCGGCCCTCGTCGTCGAGCGGCACCACGCCCACCGCGCCGACGTGCCGCACGTAGTCGCGGTCCGCCTGGCCACCGCCGGGCATGGTGACCCGGTCGGTGACCACGCTGAAGATCTTGCCGTGGAAGCGCTCGACCCGGTCGAGCACCGCGTACGCGTGGGCCGAGGTCACGACGATGCCGTCGCGCTGGCCCGCCCGTTGCTGGCCAGCTCCGGCTCGCCCTCGGCGGTCAGCTGGTCGACCGGCAGCTGGTCGGCCAGCGAGTAGGTCACCGCCGCCTTCACGAACGCCGCGAACAGCGGGTGCGGCCGGGTCGGCCGGCTCTTCAGCTCGGGGTGCGCCTGGGTGGCCACGAAGAACGGGTGGAGCTCGCGGTCGAGCTCGACGAACTCGACGAGCCGCCCGTCCGGCGAAGTGCCGCTGATCGACAGCCCGGCCTTGGTGAGCGCGTCCCGGTACGCGTTGTTGACCTCGTACCGGTGCCGGTGCCGCTCGGACACCTCGGTGGTGCCGTAGGCCTCGGCGACCAGCGAGCCCGGCGTCAGCTTGGCCGGGTACGCGCCCAGCCGCATCGTGCCGCCCAGGTCACCCTTGCCGGCCACGATCTGCTCCTGGTCGGCCATCGTCGCGATCACCGGGTGGCCGGCGGTCTCGTCGAACTCGAGCGAGTTGGCGTCGGCGAGCCCGGACAGGTTGCGGGCCACGTCGATCGTCATGCACTGGAGACCGAGGCACAGGCCCAGGGTCGGGATGCCGTTCTCGCGGGCGAAGTGCGCCGCGCCGATCTTGCCCTCGATGCCCCGGACGCCGAAGCCGCCCGGGATCACGATGCCGTCGACACCGGCGAGGGCGGCGGCGGCGCTCTGCGGGGTCTTGCAGTCGTCGCTGGGCACCCAGCGGATCTGCACCCGGGCGCTGTGGTGGAAGCCGGCCGCCCGGATCGCCTCGGTCACCGACAGGTAGGCGTCGGGCAGGTCCACATATTTGCCGACCAGCGCCACGGTCACCGTGTGCTTCGGGTGGTGCACCCGCTCCAGGAGGTCGTCCCACGCCGCCCAGTCGACGTCGCGGAAGGACAGACCGAGCCGGCGCACGACGTACGCGTCGAGACCCTCGCGGTGCAGCACCTTCGGGATGTCGTAGATGCTCGGCGCGTCCGGTGCGGCGATGACCGCCTCGCGGTCGACGTCGCAGTACAGCGACAGCTTGTGCTTGAGCTTCTCCGGGATCTCCCGGTCGGAGCGGCACACGAGCGCGTCGGGCTGGATACCGATGTTGCGCAGCGCCGCGACCGAGTGCTGGGTCGGCTTCGTCTTCAGCTCGCCCGACGGCGCCAGGTAAGGAACCAGCGAGACGTGCAGGTAGAAGCAGTTGTCCCGGCCCACCTCGTGGCGGACCTGCCGGATCGCCTCCAGGAAGGGCAGCGACTCGATGTCGCCGACCGTGCCGCCCACCTCGGTGATCACCACGTCCGGAGTGCGGCCCTCGTCGTCGGGGTCGCCCATGGCCCGGATCCGGGCCTTGATCTCGTTGGTGATGTGGGGGATCACCTGAACGGTGTCGCCCAGGTATTCGCCGCGGCGCTCCTTGGCGATCACCGCCGAGTAGACCTGGCCGGTGGTGACGTTCGCCTTCCCGGACAGGTCGCGGTCGAGGAAGCGCTCGTAGTGGCCGACGTCGAGGTCCGTCTCCGCGCCGTCCTCGGTGACGAAGACCTCACCGTGCTGGAACGGGTTCATCGTGCCGGGGTCGACGTTGAGGTAGGGGTCCAGCTTCTGCATCACGACCCGGAGGCCGCGCGCGCTCAACAGATTGCCGAGGCTGGAGGCGGTGAGGCCCTTGCCGAGCGAGGAGGCGACACCCCCGGTGACGAAGATGTGTTTGGTCAGCCGTCCTGATGGGGCCAAGGCCTGCTCCCGTGGTCGTTTGTCAAGGTCGAGATCATGCGATCCACGGGATTCCACGGTAACACGTCGTCGCGGTCATGCCGCGCCGACACCCTCCGCGTCGACCTCCAGGGCCGGCTCGGCCGGCCTCGTGAAGTCGCTCGCGTGATCGAGCACACGTAGGGCGGTCAGTGCCGCCATCGGAGCGACCACCGCCGCGGCCGCTCCGGCCAGGTCCAGGGCCGTCCCGCCGAGCAGGCCGCCGAGCACCACCGCGACGCCGATGCCGACCGCTCCGGCCCGGACGGCCGGATACAGCCCGTACGCCCGGCGCAGCCCGCCCCAGTCGCGCAGGAGGGCCAACCAGAGCAGCGCGGCGCCCACCAGGGCCAGCAGGGTCAGGGGGCTGCCGGCCAGGGCGTCGAGGTTGGCCTTGCTCGCGCGTTGCAGCGTGGTGCCGCCGGTGCCGTCGCCGAGGGCCTCCACGAACCGGCCGAGGCTGCCGCGCTCGGCCGCCGGGCCGCGCACCTCGATCCAGGCGAACACCGAGGTCACGGCTACGCCGGCCACCGACGCACCGGCCAGGCGGCCCAGGGTGAGCCAGCCGCCGGTGCTGAGCGCGGTGGCGATGCACACGCCGGCGGTCAGCGCCACGGCGCCGATCGGGTCCGAGCCGAGATAGGGGCTGCCCACGAGGAAGACGCCCACGCCGCCGACCACGGCCACCACGAGCGGCCGCCACGACTTGCTGAAGCGCTGGGCGAGCACGCCGGCGCCGAGCAGGACGCCGGTGAGGAAGACCCCCAGACCGACCGTGCCGACGCCCGCGTAGCGGTTGCCGTCGAGGACCGAGTAGCCGGCCACACCGTTGAGCTGGAGCCGGGCGCCGGTGAGCAGGTCGAGGCCGACCACCGCGCCGGCGATCGTCACCACCATCGCGACCGGCCCCAGCGTGTGTCGGAAGGCCGGCGCCAGCCGGACCGCGACGGTGCCGACCGCCAGCACGAACACCAGCACCGCGGCGAACAGGTAACCCGGCTGCCCGCCCCGCCACCACGGCACCAGGTCCGCGACCAAGGCCGCGGGGATCGCCAGCGCGGACGCGAGCAGCAGGATCTCCATGGTGTCGGTGATGGGTTTGCGCACCGACTGCTCGTCACCGACGTGCCGCCTGGCCCGCCGCAACAGCGGCACCACGATGATCGCCAGCACCAGCTGCACCGCGGCGAGCACGCCGAAGAACCAGGTCGCGACCGACCGCTGGGCGCCCGCCTCCCGGTCGGCGTCGGCGGGGAAGGTCACCGCGTCGGGCAGCCGCTCGGGCCGGCCGGCGACCGAGGTCGCGGGCTGGCCGACGAACCGCTTCTCGGGCAGCGGCCGGTTGAGCGTGGTCAGCGCGGTCGGCGCCAGGTCGACGAGCTGGATGTAGCCGTCGCGGCCGGTGCTCGGCGAGGTCAGCCAGCCGCCGTCCCAGCCCGGGCCGTCGGCGATCGCCACGTGCAGCCGGCTCGACTGGTCGGTGTCGGCCAGGCCGGCGACCATCACGAGCGAGTTCTCGGGCCGGGCGGCGAGCACCCGGGCCAGCAGGGCGTCGGCCCGCGCGGCGGCGGTCTGCCGCACCGCCGGGTCGTCGCCGCTGACCGCGCCCAGGTCGACCATGCTGAGCGTGCACCCGCTGAGCAGCTTGCGGGGATCGTCGGGCAGCACGGGCTCGTAGGTGTCGACCCGGCCGTACGGCCGCGCGGCGGCGACCGCGGCGCCCGGCCCGACGGCGGCCGTGCAGCGCACCGACTCGGGCAGCGCGCCCGGCACGGCGCCCCAGGTCTGCGAGCGCTGGTTGTACTGCACCGCCTGCCGGTCCAGGTCGGGCAGGAACGCGCCGATGCCGTCCGGGCGCTGCACGTCGACGGTGAGCGGCGGGCAGGCCGCGGTGACGTTGGTGCTGCGGCGCCAGCCGGCGAAGTTGCCGGCCCCGAGGGTCAGCCAGCCGTCGACCGGGCACGTCGGCTTGAGCGCCGAGCGCACCGACAGCGAACCGATCGACCCGTGCTCGGCCAGCCGCCACAGGTTGGGAGTGCCGCGCTCGGTGACGTCTTCCCAGCGCAGTCCCGGGATGCCCACCAGCACCACGTAGTCGGCGGAGCGCCTGGCCTCCGCGGTGGCCGGCCGGATCGACAGCGCGGCCAGCCCGCCGGCCAGGGACAACACCACGAGGAGGTACGGAACGAGCCGCCGGATCATGTCGGCACGAGTTCGGCGTAGATCTCCTCGAGCTGGGTCACCGTGGCGTCCTCGGTCGGCCAGGTCTTGGCACGCTGGAACCCGCGCGCCCGGTATTCGGCGCGCCTGGTCTCGTCACCCAGCAGGGCCCGGACGGCTTCCGACACGGCCGCGACGTTACCCGGTGGGACCAGCACCGCCGCATCGCCGACCAGGTCGGGCAGCCCGCCGACGGCGGTGGCGACGAGGGGGACGCCGGCCCGCAGGGCCTCCTGGGCGAAGAGCTGGCGGGCCTCCCAGTCGCTGGTGACCACGGCCACGTCGGCCGCCTCGAGCAGGTCGGCGACGTCGCCGCGATGGCCGAGCAGGGTGACCGGGGCGTGGGTGGCCGAGATGAGGGCCGCCAGCGGCAGGTAGGCGGGGCCGGAGCCGGCGACCAGCACCGCCGGCACGGGCCGGATGTCGCGCCAGGTGGCGGCCGCCTCGACGAGCACGTCGTAGCGCTTCTGCGGGTGCAGGCGGCCGACGGAGAGCACCACCGCCTGGTCGCGGTGCAGGCCGAACTCGGCGCGGACGGCCGCCCGGCCGCGACGCGGCTCGGGAAGCTCGGGAGCGGCGACCGGGGCGAGCCGGGCGTCGCGGGCTCCGAGCGCCCGGGCCCGGTCGACCAGGTCCTCGGAGGCGCCGAGGCAGACGTCGGCGTTGCGGGCCACCACCCGCTCGGCGAACCGCGACGCGTAGCCGCGCAGCCGGCGGGCCAGGACCGCGTTGTGCCAGGTGACCACCAGCGGTTGGCGCGGCTTGGCCAGCACGGCGACCAGCCCCGCCCGCAGGCCGTGCGCGTGGACGATGTCGACCTCGCCGGCCAGCGCCGCGCGCAGGGCGCCGATCGCCCGGCGGTCGTTGATCGTCGGGTTGGGCGGGATCTCGACGGGGACGAACCGGGCTCCGGCGGCGGTGAAGCGGAACTGCTCCTCGGTGGCGGCCGGGCCGGCGACGGTCACGGTCGCGCCGGCCGCGCTCAGGCCACGGACGACGGAGGTGACGTGCTGGCCCACGCCGCCGGTGCTGGAGGCCAGCACCAGGCAGACGGCGCCGGTCCAGCGGTGCCCCCGTTCGGCGTCGGTCACGCCCCCACTCCCTCCCCCGTGTGCGCCACGAGCCGGCCCGGCGGGGCCGCCCCGGCTCGTGCGGCGATGCTATCGGGACGGCGGCCGTCGCCGGTGCCGATGCAGCCGGGACGACCCGATCGCTGTCGGTCTTCGGTCATTCGTCGTCCGCCCGCCGTTCATTGTCCGTGATGCCGATGACCGGGTACGACGTGGACCCTCGTCAGCGCCGGGCCAGTCTGCGCCGGACCGCCGCCACCCCCGGGCGCACGTCGTGCCGGTCCAGTGGGTACGCCACCGCGCCGAACACCAGCACCACCACGATGCCCGCGACGATGCCGTGCCACAGCGCGGTCGGCTTGCTCGTCGCCTGTCCCCCGCTCAGCGCGTCGGCCACCGCCCAGCCCGCGGCCGCCGCCGCCGCGCCGGCCGTCAGGCCGACCACCAGCGCGCGGCCGAAGCCGGCCAGGGCCGCGCTCCCCGCCCGACGGTGCACCGCCAGCGTCAGCAGGACTCCCAGCACGAGCATGCCGACCGAGTTGGCCAGGGTCAGGGCCAGCAGCCGGTCGTCCTTGTCGAACCCGGCCGCCAGCGCGAACGCCGCGACCGAGACCGTCACCCATCCGATGGCGGTGGCGATCGCGGCCGGCCTGGGCAGGCCACGGGCGTAGAGGGCGCGGCTGAAGATGGCGAACAGGCCGTACCCGACGAGGCCCGGCGCGAAACCGGCGACCGCGGCCGGCAATCCGCCCAGCGCGAAGAACCCGCCGACCGGCTCGGCGACGGCGGCCAGGGCGGCGGCGCCGAGGCAGCTCAGCAGCAGCACACCGCGGGCGGCCGGGGCGAGCCGGTCGCGGTAGCCCGGGTGGTCGCCGGTGCTGTGCGCGGTCGCCAGGGCCGGGTAGACGGCGGTCGCCACGGGGACCGCCAGGATCGCCCAGGGCAGCAGGTAGACCGCCTGCGCGACGGTGAACACCACCGCGGCGCCCTCGGGGCCTTGGTTGGCCAGCCGCAGCGTGACGACCACCGCGACCTGCTGGAGGCCCACGGTCAGCACCCCGGCGCCGGCGAGCCGGCTCGCGTGCCGGCCGGCGCCGGCCGGGAACCGCCAGGTCGGGCGCCACGACAGGCCCAGGCCGCGGACCGGGATCAGCAGGCAGAGCGAGAGCACCACGACGCCGAGCGTGGTGCCGACCGCCAGGATGAGCTGGCCACCGACGCCGACCTGTGGCACGTCGGCCCGCACGCCCTCGACGGCCGCGAACAGGCCGTAGGTCGCCGCGACCACCACGCTGGACAGCAGCGGGGCGAGCACCGGCCAGGCGAACCGGCGGTGTGCCTGGAGCACGCCGGTGAGCACGACGCCGATCCCGTACAGCGGAAGCTGTGGCGCGAAGATCCGCAGCATCAGCACGCCGGCGTCCCGGGCCGGAGGCGAGAGATCGCCGGTCAGCCCGTCGATGATCGGGCCGGCCAGCAGCACGACCGCGACCGCCAGCGGCACGAGCGCCGTGAGCGTCCAGGTGAGCAGCGCCGCGACCGTGCCGGCCTCCGTGCGCCGGTCGCCGGCCGAGACCGCCCCGGCCAGCAGGGGCACGACCAGGGCCGCGAGCGCGCCGCCCGCGACGATCTCGAAGATGATGTTGGGCACCGTGTTCGCGGTGACGTAGGCCGTGCCGAGCACGGTCGAACCGACGAACCAGCCGAGCACGGCGGTACGCCCGAAGCCGGCGACCCGGCTGAGCACGGTGAGCCCGCCGATCAGGCCGGCGGCCCGCGCGACGCGCGGGCCGGGTACCGGAGGGGGTACGGCGGTGCTGGGAGGGGTGGACGCGCTCACGTCGTCAGGGGCGCCGTCCGAGCGCGTCTAGCTCGCGCAGCACCGGGGTGCGGGCAATGACCTGGGTGAAGCTGACCCGCTCGCTGGCGGCGGTCAACCCGGCCAGGCCGGCGAGCAGCGCCGCGCGGCCGACCGGACCGGTGCGGGCGGCCAGCGCCACGCCGAGCAGGGCGCCGAACGCGTTGGCGCCGGCGTCGCCGAGCATGACCTCTTCGCCGAGGTCGTCCGGGAGGATGCCGGCGGCCGCACCGAGCGGCCCGGCGACCAGACCGTGGCCGGGGCCGGCGGCGAGCGGCGCGGCGACCACGGCACCGGCCTTGATCGCCCGGCCGGGGCGCAGGTCGAGCAGGTTGAACAGGTTGGCGGTGCCGGCGATGACGCCGGCGCCGAGCGCGACGTCGACCGCCGTGCCCAGGCGGCCGCGGCCACGGCCGCGCCGGTCGGCGGCGAGCAGCGCGCTGGCCGCGAGGGCCGCCGCGCCGACACCGGCGATCTTGACCAGGCCGCTCGTCACCCGGCCCTCCTTGAGGGCGCCCAGGTGGCCCTTGAAGCCCTTGGCCTGATGCTCGGGTCGTCCGCCGACGAGGTCGTCGTAGAAGCCGACCGCGCCCGAGCCGAGGCCCGCGACCAGGGCCGCGCCGGCGGCGGGCGCACTGCCGGCGCCGGCCGCGGCGCTGGTCGCGGCACCCACGGCGAGCGCCGGGCCGGCGGCCAGGGTGACCGTGTGACCGCGGAAGTTGGTGCGCTGGAGTGTCTCGGCACCGCGCAGGCCGCGCAGCGCTGCCCGCGCGATCAGCGCGCCGGCGGTGGCCAGGGCCAACGAACGGCGGCGGCTCATTGCGGCTGCTGGGGCATCATCGAGGCGGCGCCGGCACCCAGGCCGTACTGGCCGGCCTTGTTCTGGTTGATCATCTCGGCGGTGGCCAGCGCGGCGACGACCTGACCCTGCGTGGTGTTGGTGTTGTCGATGGTGCTGATCGACTTGACCAGGGCACCGTCGCCGCGGATCGCGGCGATCACGTTGCCGTCGGTGGCGCCGTTGCCGGCCACGACCACAGAGCCCTGCTTGTCGAACTGGCTGACCATCGTCACGACGGCCTGGTCCTTCTGCACCGAATCCTTGTCGACGTAGGGCAGCCCGGTCACGATCACCACGGCCTGCGCCTGCTCGGTCACCTTGTCCTTGCCGGCGTCCGCGTAGCTGATGTACTTGGCCTTCTCGTACGCGGTCAGCAGCGCCGTGATCTCGGCGGCGGCCGGCGGCGTGCCCTGCGTGCGGTCGAGGACGGCGCTGGCCAGCAGCGCGCTCGCGGTCTCCACCCCGTCGCTGTTGCTCGGCAGGCCGGTGGTCGAGATGTTCGGCTGCGCGGCCGACGACGCGAGGTAGAGCAGCTCCTCCGCGTTGCCGGGGATGAAGAACGAGTCCTGCATCTCGATCCGGCCGGTGATCGTCGCGCCTGCCGTGGTCAGCATCGAGCGCACCGCGTCGGCCTGGTCGCGGCCGCTGGGGAGGGTGACCATCAGGACCTTGCGGCCGGTCAGCCGGCCCGGGAGGGCGACCTGCGCCATCTCGGCGGCGAAGTCCTCCTCGCTCTTGAGCTCTTCCTGAAGGCTGGAGACCTGGTCCCGTAGCTGGGTGTTGTCCTTGCGCAGCCCCGAGACGCGCTCGTTGAGCGAGTCGGCCACCGGGCCGTTGAGCGCCGCGGTGCCGACGACCAGCCCGATGGCCAGTGCCAGGAACACCGCGGTGAGTGACACCACGTGGTACCGGAAATTGATCACGCTGTTTGCCTTCTGATTCGGTCGGGCACGCCCCGCCCTTAGCTGAAGAGCTGTCCCAGTTGGAAGACCAAATTGTTCCACCACTCGGAAAGCACACCGAGATAGGCCTTGCCCACCGTCGAGACGGCGACGGCCGAGGCCATGGCGGAAAGGGCGCTGAGCACCAACAACAGCAGCGAGGAGCCGGAGATGCTCTGCCGGTAGAGGCGGCTGACGCCCTTGGCGTCGACCACCTTGCCACCGACCTTGAGGCGGGTGAGGAACGTGGACGCCATCCCGCCGCGCCCCTTGTCGAGGAACTCGACCAGGTTGTTGTGAGTGCCGACCGCCACTATGAGCGTGGCGCCCTTCTCGTCGGCCAGCAGCATCGCGACGTCTTCGCTGGTCGCGGCGGCCGGGAAGGTCAGCGCGGAGAGCCCGAGCTGGTGCACCCGGGCCAGGCCGGGCGCGCGCCCGTCCGGGTAGGCGTGGACGATCACCTCGGCGCCGCAGCGCAGCACGTCGTCGGTGACGGAGTCCATGTCGCCGATGATCATGTCGGGGGTGTAGCCCGCCTCGACCAGCGCGTCGGCGCCGCCGTCGACCCCGATCAGGACCGGCTTGAACTCCCGGATGTAAGGCCGGAGCACGTCGAGATCGTCCTTGTACTCGTAGCCCCGCACCACGATCAGGCAATGACGCCCGGCGATGGTGGTCTCGACATCGGGAACCCCGACGCCGTCGAGCAGGAGGTCGCGCTCCTGCTTGAGGTATTCCATCGTGTTGGCGGCGAACGCCTCGAGCTGCACGGACAGCCCTTCACGGGCGTCGGCCATGGCCTTGGCGACGGTCTCGGTGTCCTGGCGGGTGCCGTGCGCGATCGGCTCGCCGTTGACGAGCAGGGTGTTGCCGTCGATCCGGACGGTCTCGCCCTCGCGCAGCGACTGGAAGACGCTCTCACCGAGGTCGTCGACCAGGGGTATGCCGGCCTTGACCAGCACCTCGGGCCCCAGGTTGGGGTAACGGCCAGAGATCGACGGCTTGGCGTTGAGCACCGCGGTGACTCCGACCGCGACCAGCGAGTCGGCGGCCACCCGGTCAAGGTCGACGTGGTCGATCACGGCGACATCGCCCGGGCGCAACCGGCCGACCAGACGCTTGGTCCGGCGGTCGAGGCGCGCGGTGCCGGTGATTGTGCCCGGTTCGGCGCTCCGGGTCCGGCGCAAGGTGGGTAGACGCATCGTGACCATCCTGGCATGTCCGGCGAACGAATAGCGGTCGCGACATGCCTGAGCAGGGGTGCTAGCTATGGCACGCGTGGTGTTACCAGGCTTGTGCCGGCTCTCTAGCGAACCATGCGGGCGCCACTCGCGGCGGTGGCCCCCGTCACACCTTGCCCTTCTGTGGTCGTGTCCGCCCACCCATGGTGTGCGACCCGGCGTTAACCTCGCCGTTCCCGGGCCGCTACCGCGAGCAGTTCCTCCGCGTGCGCGATACCCAGATCGGAGTCCGGCAAACCCGCGAGCATGCGGGCAAGCTCCCTGGCCCGCTCGGTGTCCTCGACGACCCGCACCCCGCTGGTGGTCACGGCCCCGCCGGTGTCCTTGGCGACGACCAGGTGCCGGTCGGCGAAAGCGGCCACCTGGGGCAGGTGGGTCACGACCAACACCTGGTGGGTGCGGGCCAGCCGGGCCAGCCGGCGGCCGATCTCGACCGCGGCCCGCCCGCCGACCCCCGCGTCGACCTCGTCGAAGACCAGCGTGGGTGGGCCGCCGGCGCCGGCGAAGACCACCTCGATCGCCAGCATCACCCGGGACAGCTCACCGCCGGAGGCGCCCTTCTGCAGCGGCAGGCTGGGCGCGCCGGGGTGGGCCAACAGCCGGAGCTCGACGTCGTCGGCGCCCTCGGCGGTCACGGCGCTCGCCTCCAGCACCGCCACCTCCACCCTGGAGTGCGGCATCGCGAGGCCGGCCAGCTCGACGCTGACCTGCTCGGAGAACCGGCCGGCGGCCTCCTTGCGGGCGGCGGTGACCTTGCCGGCCAGGGCCGTCACCTCGTCTTCGAGGCGCTGCCGCTCGCGGTCGAGCTCGTCGAGCAGGTCGTCGGACGTGTCCAGCTCGCCCAGCCGGCCCCGGGCGCGGTCGGCCCACGCGATCACACCGTCGACGTCGTCGGCGTATTTGCGGGTCAGCGCCCGCAGCTCGGCCCGCCGCTCGTAGATCGTCTGAAGCCGGTCGGGGTCGGCGTCGAGGCTGTCGAGATAGGAGGACAGCTCCGCGGTCACGTCACCGATCAGCGTGGCCGCCTCGTCGAGCCGCACCGCGAGGTCACCCAGCTTGGCGTCGACGCCGGCCTGGCCCTCCAGCGACCGCTTGGCCGCGCCCAGCAGCCCGGTGGCGTGCGGCGCCTCGTCGGCCCCGTCGCCGGCGACCGCCTGGTAGGCGGCGATCGCGGCCACCCGCAGCCCCTCGGCGTGCTCGAGCCGCTGCGCCTCGGCCTTGAGGTCGTCGTCCTCGCCCGGCTGCGGGTCGACGCGGGTGATCTCGTCGAGGCCGAGCCGGAGCAGGTCGGCCTCCTGGTTGCGCTCGCGGGCGTTGCGGCGGCGGTCGGCCAGGTCGTCGGCCACCGCGCGCCAGCGGGTGTAGGTCTCGCGCATCTGCCCGAGCAGCTTCTCGTGGTCGGCGCCCGCGAACCGGTCGAGCGCGGCGCGCTGCTCGGCCGGGCGCAGCAGCCGCAGCTGGTCGGACTGGCCGTGCACGGCGACCACCTGCTCGCCGATCTCGGACAGGGTGGCCACGGGCATCGATCGCCCACCGACATGGGCACGCGAGCGGCCCTCGGCGGTCACGGTGCGGCTGAGCAGCAGCGAACCGTCGTCGTCGGGCTCGGCACCGGCGTCACCGACGCGGGTGTGGACGGTGGTCGCGACCTGGCCACGGAGCCGCAGTCGACCCTCGACCAGCGCGCGTCCTGGGTCGGCGCGCACCCGGCCGGCGTCGGCCCGCCCACCGAAGAGCAGCCCAAGACCCGTGACCACCATGGTCTTGCCGGCGCCGGTCTCGCCGGTGATGACGTTCATGCCGCCCGCCAGGGGCAGCGTCGTGTCGTCGATGACCCCGAGCCCGGTTATCCGCAACTCTTCCAGCACAGGACACGACAGTAGTAGCGGGGTCCGACAGTTGACCAGCCACGCCGGCTTGTCGCCGAAAGTGGTAGCACACTATGCCGGTAAACCGTTTGGCAGCCGGTTCGTCACCCGGCGTTCGTCTGGCGCTCACGGCTGGGCCGGGCTGGTTGCCGATGCTCTGTCGTTATGGCTCTGATCAGCGTCGTCATCCCGGTCTACCGGGTGGAGGCCTACCTCGCGGACTGTCTGGACTCGGTGCTCGGGCAGCCCGGTGACCTCGAGGTGGTCGCCGTCGACGACGCCTCCGACGACGGGTGCGCCGCGATCCTCGCCGGCTACGCGGCCCGCGACGACCGCCTGCGCGTGGTCACCATGGCCCGGAACTCCGGGCTGGGCGCCGCCCGCAACGCCGGCGTCGCCGCCGCGACCGGCGAGTTCGTCTGGTTCGTCGACAGCGACGACTGGCTGCCGGCAGGCAGCATCGAGGCCGCCTCCCAGCGGCTGCGCGCCACCGACCCGGACGTGCTCGTCCTCGGCTACAGCCGGGTCTACACCGACGGCCGCGTCGAGACGCACCTGCCCGGCGTCGAGGCCGACGTGCGCACCGACCGCCCCGTCACGCTGGCCACCGCGCCCCGCCTGGTCGAGCACCTCTGGCTGGCCTGCACCAAGATCTTCCGCCGCTCGGCGCTGCCGGTGACCTTCCCGACCGGCTGGTACGAGGACGTCGCGTTCGTGCTGCCCGCCCTGCTCGCCGCCGAGCGGATCGTGCTGCTGGACCGGGACTGCTACGCCTACCGTCAGCGCGACCGGCAGATCACCCGCACCGTCGACGACCGGCACTTCGACGTCTTCCTCCAATGGGACCGGGTGTTCGCGTTCATGGACGCGGACCCCGACCGGTACGCCGCCGCCCGCCCCGCCGTCTTCCGCCGGATGATCTGGCACTGCCTCCAGGTCCTCGGACATGAGCAAAGAATCGCGCGCAGCCGCCGGCGGGCGTATTTTCTACGGGTGAGCGCCCAGTACCGCCGGCACGAGCCGGCCACCGGCGTCCCGATGCCGGGCGGCAACGAGGGCGTCAAGCAGCGTCTGGTCGCCGCGGGTGCCTACAACCTCTACGAGGGCCTGATGGCCGCCTGGAACGTGCGCAAGCGGCTCTCCGGCAACCGCCGGCCCGCGCCCGTCGCGTCCGCGCCACCGCAGCGCGCCCGGATCGCCGGTTGATCTCCGCGGCGCGGAGCTCCGCATTACGGCTCGCCGACGCCGTCGGCGCCCGGGTGGTCCGGCTCGGCACCACCGCCCTCGTCGTCGCCGGCTCCGTCGACCAGCTCCGCGACATCGCGGCCGGCCCGTTCGCCGCCGAACCCGCCACCCGGGTCCGCGTGCTGGTCGCGTACTGGCGGCACACACCGTGGTCGGCACCGGTGGCCCCGGCCCGGCACCTCGTCCGGCACCGGGTCGCCCGGCCGCACCTGCGCCGCGGCTCGGCGGTCGTCTCGCTGCGCTACGCCCGGCCGGTGCCGATCGGTGACGCGATCCGCACCGCGCTGACCGCGCTCGCACCGAACGACCCGTGGCCCCGGTCGGCCCCGGTGGTCGCCGATCCGGTGCGGTTCGACGCCACCCGGATCAACCCCCGTGGCCGGCGTCCGGCCGCCTACCGGCCCGAAGCGCCCCGGCTGGTGCTCGACTCCCCCACCTTCGACGCCCGGACCCTCGCGCGGCTGCGCGGCGCCGGCGCGGCCGGCGTCGGGGCACGCATCGGGCCGGCCGCGCTCGCCGCGCTGTGCGCGACCGGCGTGCTGGTCGACGCGTCCGCCGTGCCCGTGCCGGTCCGGGCCGCGCTGGCACCCGAGCTGCTCGCCGTCCTCGACGAGCCGCCGCCGGCGCCGGACGCCCTCGCGGTCGAGGCGCGCAGCGTGCGGCAGCGCCGGGCGGCCCTGCGCCACCACGCGGCCGGGCTGGGCGAGCCACCGGCCGTCACCGCCATCCTCGCCACCCGCCGCCCCGAGCTGCTCGGGCCGGTGCTCGCGATGCTCGCCGCTCAGACGTACCCCCGGCTCGAGATCGTGGTCTGCCTGCACGGCGTGCCCGCGCCGGCGGACCTGTCCGAGGCCCTGGCCGGGCGGCCCCACCAGATCCTGGAGGTGCCTGGCGAGACCAGCTTCGGCACGGTCCTCGGGCTGGCCACCGCGCGCGCCGCCGGCACGCTGGTGACCAAAGTGGACGACGACGACACCTACGGCCCCGAGCACGTCTGGGATCTGGTGCTGGCCCGGCACTACTCCGGCGCGACGCTAGTGGGCAAGGGCAGCGAGCTCGTCTTCCTGGAGGACCGCGGGACCGTTCTGCGCCGTCGCTCGGGCGTGCCGGAGGCGTTCGGCGAGATGGTCTCCGGCGGCACGATGCTGATGGCCAAGGGCGACCTCGAGGCGGTCGGCGGCTGGCGGCCGGTGCCGCGCTCGGTCGACCTCGGCCTGATCCAGCGGCTGGTCCGGGCGGGCGGCACCATCTACCGCACGCACCCGCTCGGCTACGTCTACCACCGGCGGGCCACCGGGCACACCTGGGATCCGGGCGAGGACTACTTCCTGCGCAACGCGTCGACCACCTGGCCGGCCATCCCGCCGGACGCCCTCGCCTAGATCTTCGCGCCGCGCCAGCCGTCGACGGGCAGGCCGAACTTGGCCACCAGGCGGTCCGTGAACGGGCGCGGGCGCAGCCGGACGATGCGCACCGGCAGCGTGCCCCGCTGGACGCTGATCTGGGCGCCGGGCGGCAGGTCGTAGACGCGACGGCCGTCGCAGCACAGCACCGCGAGGTTGGTGAACGGGTCGACGGTGATGGTGAACGTCGACGTGGGCGCCGTCACCAGCGGCTTGCTGAACAGGGCGTGGGCGCTGATCGGCACCAGCAGCAGGGCCTCGACCTCGGGCCAGACGACCGGGCCACCGGCGGAGAACGCGTACGCGGTCGAGCCCGTGGGCGTCGCACAGACCACGCCGTCGCAGCCGTAGCGGGACAGCGGCCGGCCGTCGACGTCGACCAGCAGCTCGAGCATCTGCGCCCGTTGCCCCTTCTCGACGCTGATCTCGTTGAGCGCCCACGACTCGACCACCTGGCCGCCGGGCGTGAGCTCCGCCCGCACGTCGAGGGTGAGCCGCTCGTCCACCGTGTAGTCACGGTTGACGACGTCGCGTACCGCCTGGTCGATGTCGTCGATCTCGGCCTCGGCCAGGAAGCCGACCTTGCCGAGGTTGATGCCCAGCAGCGGTGCCTTCGCCGGGCGGGCGAGCTCCGCGGCGCGCAGGAACGTGCCGTCGCCGCCGAGCGCGAACACGATCTCGGCGCCGTCGGCGGCGTCGATGTCGCTGCGCGGCACCACACCCGGCACCTCGAGGTCGTCGACCTCGTCGGCGACCACCCGCACCTCGAAGCCGGCCCGGATCAGGTCATTGGCCACCGTACGGGCGTGCTCGGTGCTCCGCCGCCGCCCGGTGTGGGTCACCAGGAGCGCAACCCGGCTCATGCTGTCTCCTCGCGGACTGCCGTCGGACCGGCGGCGACGATCGCACGCACCTCGTCCGGGACGGCGGGTGGCGCGTCGCGCCGGAACCAGACGAAGAACTCGACGTTGCCGCTCGGGCCGGGCAGCGGGCTGGCGACCACGCCGGCCACGCCCAGGCCGAGCCCGGCGGCGGCCGCGGCCACGTCGAGCACCGCTTCGGCCCGTAGCTCCGGCTCGCGGACCACGCCGCCGGCGCCGACCCGCTCCTTGCCGACCTCGAACTGCGGCTTGACCATCAGCGCCAGGTCGCCGTCGGGCTCAGTGCAGGCCGCCAGGGCCGGCAGCACCAGCCGCAACGAGATGAACGAGAGGTCCGCGACGGTCAACGACACCGGACCACCGATCTGGTCGGGTTCGAGGGTACGTACGTTGGTGCGCTCGAAGACCCGCACCCGCTCGTCGGTGCGTAGCGACCAGGCGAGCTGGCCGTAGCCGACGTCGACCGCCACCACCTCGGCCGCACCGGCGCGCAGCAGCACCTCGGTGAAGCCGCCGGTCGACGCGCCGGCGTCGAGGCACCGCCGGCCGCTGACGGTGAGGCCGCTGAAGCCGGCCAGCGCGCCGAGCAGCTTGTGCGCGCCGCGGGACACGTAGGTCGGGTCGTCGCCGGTGACCAGCACCGCGTCGGCCGGGTCGACCATCGCGGCGGCCTTGTGCGCGACCACACCGCGGACCTTCACCCGGCCGGCCTCGACCAGCTCGGCGGCCTGCTCCCGGGAGCGGGCCAGCTTGCGCCGGACCAGCTCGGTGTCGAGTCGGTTTCGACGGGCCATGGCCAGTGTGGCTCAGGCCTGGTCGATGGTGGCGAGGGTCTCCCGCAGGGTGCGGTAGGCCGCCTCGTACTCGGCGATCTGGTCGGCCGGCGACAGCTCGGCCGCGTTGGTCATCGACCGGATCGCGGCGTCGACGGCCGGGTGACCCGACATGCCGTCGGCCGGCGGCGTGAGCTCGACCGGCTGCGGCGGGGCGACCCGGGCGAACATCCCGGGGTTCGGCACGGGAGCGGTCACGAGGCACCACCCGCCTTCTTGGCCGGCGCGGTCGTCTTCTTCGCCGCGGTCTTCTTCGCGACGGCCTTCTTCGCCGTGGTCTTCTTGGCCGAGGTGTCCGTCGCGTTCGCCGTCGCGGTGTCGGTCGTCGCGGTGTCAGTGGTCGCGTCGTTCGTCGTCGCGGCGGTCTTCTTGGCCGCGACCTTCTTGGCGGCTGTCTTCTTCGCGGCCGCGGCCTTCGCGGGCGCCGTGACCGCCGCCTTCTTGCTTGGGGCGATCTTGGTCGGGGCTGCCTTGGCCGGGGCGCTCTTGGCCGGGGCGCTCTTCGCCGGGGCCGGCGCGTCGGCGATCGCCTCGGCGGCGTCGGCACGGGCGCGCTCGGCGCGGAGCTCGACCTCGAGGTCGCGTACCCGCGTGTTGAGGTCGGCGACCTCCTCCGCCGTGGCCAGGCCCACCCGGCCGAGCGTCTTGTCGATCTCGAAGCGGATCAACTTGACGAGCGCCTCGCGGTTGGCCGCGCTGGTGGTGACCATCTCCTCGGCGATGGCGGTCAGCTGTGCCGCGGTGGCGCCGCCCTTGCCGACGAGCTTGCGGGCGACCTTCTCGGCCTTCTTGCGCGACGTCTCCGTAGCGCCCAGGGCCAGCTCCAGGTATGCCCGCCACGCGTCCTGCATCGTCTGCGTCCTCTCCGGCTCGGGGTCTGTGCCCAGCTGGAAATCACCAGGCTTCGGCTCCACGCTACCGGGCGCCTATGTCGGCCTTGTGCGGTACCGTGCCCGGAGATCACGTGGCGCGAGGGGAGCAGGGGTTTGGCCACCGTTGACGAATGTCGGGACGCGATGCACGAGCTCGCGGCAAGGCTCGCCGGCAATGCCGACGCGCAGAGCCGGCTGGATCTCGAGCGCACCGTGGCCTGTCGGCTGACCGACCTGGGCGCCGCGTTCCACGGCCGGCTGCACAACGGGCTGCTGGTCGACATCACCGACGGCGACGACCCCAAGGCGAAGATCGCGCTGACGCTGAAGAGCGACGACTTCCTGGCGCTGGTCCGCGGCGACCTCGACTTCGCCCGCGCCCTGGCCGGCGGTCAGATGCGCATCAAGGCCAATCCGTTCGACCTGCTCAAGCTGCGCAAGCTCCTCTAGAGCCCCAGCTCTCGCAGCTTCGCGGCGGCCTCGTCGGTCGCACCTTGGAGCCCGGTGACGTCCGTGCCGGCCCAGGCGGCCGCGCAGATGGTGCGCAAAGCGGCCATCGAATCGCCGTGGCCCTCCAGCCGGCCGTCCGTGACCCGCCAGCCGGTGCCCTCGCCGGTGATCGCCAGCGTCTCCACGTCGTCGAAGAGCCCGGCCAGGTCCGTGGCGACGTACGTGGGCCGGCGCTCCGGCGGCGCCGCGACCAGGTCGCGCGGCTGGCTGACGCCGGTGAGCACGAGCAGGCTGTCCAGCCCGGCCCGGACCGCGCCCTCGATGTCGGTGTCGAGCCGGTCGCCGACCACCACCGGACGGCTGGCGGCCTCGCGCTTGACGGCCTCCTCGAAGAGCACCGCCTCGGGCTTGCCGATCACCTCGTCGGGCTCGCGGTCGAGCGCGGTGCGCAGCACGGCCACCAGTGAGCCGTTGCCGGGCAGCGGGCCACGCGGGCTGGGCAGCGTGCGGTCGGTGTTGGTCGCGATCCAGAGCGCGCCGGCGCGTACGGCCAGGGCGGCCTCGGCCAGGATCACCCAGCCGACCTCCCGGCCGTAGCCCTGTACCACCGCCACCGGCTGGTCGTCGGCACTGCTGACCGGCGTCAGGCCACAGTCGAAGACCTCCTGGCGGAGCGCCTCGGCCCCCACGACCAGCACGCGCGCCCCGCTGTCGAGCCGATCCGCCAGGCGCCGGGCGGCGGCCGCGGCCGAGGTCAGCACCTCTTCGGCCTCGGCCGGGACGCCCAGGCCACGGAGCAGGTCGGCAACCTCGCGCGCGCGCCGGCTGGCGTTGTTCGTCGCGTACGCGATCGACCGGCCCTGCTCGTGCAGGCGCCGCACCGCGTCCACCGCGCCGGGCACGGCCTTGTCGGACAGGTAGATGACCCCGTCGAGATCAAAGATCACGAGGTCGTACGCGTCCGCGAGCCGGCCCGACGCCGGCGGCGACAAGGTCATCGCTTGTCGTCGGTGTCGTCGATCTCGGGAAGGACCTTGCGGTCGTCGGCGTCGAGGTCGGCGTCCGGGTCCGCGTCGATCTCGGCGTCGACGGGGACCTCCTCGTCCGGCTGGCCCTCGGCGTCGACCTCGACGGTCTCGTCCTCGTCCTCGTCGCCCGGCACGTCGTCGTCCGCTGTCTCCTGCGGCAGGCCGCCGGAAACCGAGCCGACCGACTGGTCGCCGGCGACCGTCGCGGGGAGGTCGTCGTCGTCCTCGTCCTCGTCGTCGACGTCGACGTCGGAGTCCACCGCGGCGTCGTCGGCGGCGAGGCCTTCTGAGTCGAGCTCGAGGTCGTCGTCCTGGTCCTCGTCGTCCTCGTCGTCCTCGTCCGCGGCGTCCTCCGCGTCGCCGTCGTCGAGGATCGCGTCCTCGTCCGCGGCGTCGTCGTCGGCGAGGGCGGCGTCGGGTTCGTCGTCGTCCTGCTCGTCGCCCTCGATCGTGACGCCGTCGAGCTCCAGCAGGCGCTCGGCCGCGTCGGTCTCGCTGTCCTGGTCGACTTCGGCGGCACGGGCGAACCACTCGCGTGCCTCGTCCCGCCGGTCGGCGGCCAGCAGCGCGTCGGCGTAGGCGTACCGCAGGCGCCCGGCCCACGGCTCCTCCGAACCGCTGGTGAGCTCGCGAACCTGGAGCATCGCGACGGCGGCGTCCTTCTGGCCGAGGTCGCCGCGCGCGCCGGCCGCCACGATGAGCAGCTCGACGGCGTCGGCCGCGGCCAGCGCGGACCGGTCGGCACCCCGGTAAAGGTCGATCGCCCGCTCCGGACGGCCGAGCGCGCGCTCGCAGTCCGCGAGCACGGCCAGGTGGTCCTGACGCCCGGTCATCCGGTGGTACGTACGCAGCTCACCGATCGCGGTCTGCCACTCACCGGCGTGGTACGCGGCCAGTCCGACCGCCTCGCGCACCGCCGCGATCCGCGAGGCGAGCCGGCGGGCGGCCAGCGCGTGCGCCAGCGCCTCCTCCGGGTCCTCGTCGATCAGCCGGCCGGTCGCCACCAGGTGCCGGGCCACGACCTCGGCCACCGGGCGGTTGAGCCCGAGCAGCTCGGCGCGAACGTCCTTGTCGAGGTCCGCCGAGGTGATGTCCTCGGGGATCGACGGGCCGGCCGTCGACGGCCGCTCGTCGCGTGCCTCGTCGCGCGGTCCACGGTCGTCCCGGGGTCCACGGTCGTCGCGGGGTCCACGGTCGTCGCGGGATCCACGGTCGCTGCGGAAGCCGCGGTCGTCGCGGTCCCGGAAGCCGCCTCGGTCCTCGCGGGGGCGGAAGCCACCCCGGTCACCACCCCGGTCGTCGCGCGGACCCGAGCGGAAGCCGCCACGGTCGTCGCGATCCCGGTAGGAGGGGCGGTCACCGCCGCGCTGACCAGGGCCGGAGCGGAAGCCACCCCGGTCGTCCCGGTCGCCCCGCTGGCCGGGCCGGAAGCCCTCGTCGCGGCCACGGAACGGGCGGTCGCCGCCACGGTCGTCACGGTCGCGGTACGACGGACGGTCGCCACCACGGTCGTCCCGCGGGCGGAAGCCACGGTTGTCGCGGTCGCCGTAGGAACGGCCACCCCGGTCACCCTCGCGCGGCGGACCCGAGCGGTAGCCGCCCCGGTCGCCCTCACGCGGGCCGGAACGGAACCCGCCACGGTCGCCGCCGCGGTCGTCGCGGTCGCGGTACGACGGACGGTCGCCACCCCGGTCGTCGCGGGGGCGGAAGCCGCCGCGGTCACCGTCACGCGGAGGACCCGAGCGGAAGCCACCACGGTCGCCGCCGCGGTCGTCGCGCGGGCGGAAGCCACCACGGTCACCGCCACGGTCGTCACGCGGACCCGAGCGGAAGCCGCCACGGTCGTCACGCGGACCGGACCGGAAGCCGCCACGGTCGTCGCGGTCGCGGTAGGGCCGGTCCCCGTCACGCGGCGGGCCAGACCGGTAGCCACCACGGTCACCACCGCGGTCGTCACGCGGACCCGAGCGGAAGCCGCCACGGTCGTCGCGGGGGCGGAAGCCACCGCGGTCGTCACGCGGTCCGGACCGGAAGCCACCGCGGTCACCGCCACGGTCGTCACGCGGACCCGAGCGGAAGCCGCCACGGTCGTCGCGGTCGCGGTAGGGCCGGTCCCCGTCACGCGGCGGGCCAGAGCGGTAGCCGCCCCGGTCACCACCGCGGTCGTCACGCGAACCAGAACGGAAACCGCCACGGTCGTCTCGCGGAGGACCCGAGCGGAAGCCACCACGGTCACCGCCACGGTCGTCACGGCTGCCGTAGCCACGGCCCCCGCCGGCGCCCCGGTCGCCGGAGCCACCTCGATCGCCGTAGCCGCCGCGTCCGGAGCCGCCGTCGCGGGATCCACCGCGGTAGCCGCCCCGGTCACCCTGCGGCCGGTCTCCGTCACGGCGCGGACGCGAACCGCGGTCGTCGCGGTTACCCCGGTCGCCGTGGTCACGGGAACGGCCCTCGCCGCCGCGGTCGTCGTCGCGGCGGTCGCGAGGGGCGTCGCCGCCCTGGTCTGCACTCACGGGGTACATCCTTCCTGATGCCGGATTGGCCGGCACATGCAGTCAAGGGCCGCCCCTATGGGTCGGCCCTTGACTGGAATGATTGTCCGGCGGTGTCCTACTCTCCCACACCCTCCCGGGTGCAGTACCATCGGCGCTGGAGGGCTTAGCTTCCGGGTTCGGAATGTGACCGGGCGTT